>JAXLSX010000001.1:0-546668 GCA_046330285.1 Solirubrobacterales bacterium
CCTTCATTTACGGCGGCTCCGGCGGCGCCACCGACTTCACCGCGATCGCCCAGGGCATCGGGACAGACCTCGCCGACGACCCGCTCGTCCTGATCGGGATCGCGTTCGTCGCCGTCGGGCTCGCCTTCAAGGTCTCGATCGCGCCGTTCCATCAGTGGACGCCCGACGTCTACGAGGGCGCGCCGACGCCGATCACCGCGTTCATGGCCGTCGCGACGAAGGCGGCCGCGTTCGCGGTCTTCGCCCGCTTCTTCATCACCGCGCTCGGGCCGTCCGCCGACCAGTGGCAGCCGGCGCTGGCCGCGCTCGCGGCGATCACGATCGTCGTCGGCAACGTCGGCGCGCTCGGCCAGGACTCGCTGAAGCGGATGCTCGGCTACTCCGGCGTCGCCCAGGCCGGCTACATGCTCACCGGGCTGCTCGTCGGCAGCATCGCCGGGATCGACGCCCTCGTCTTCTACCTCGCCGCCTACACGCTGATGAACCTCGCCGCGTTCGCCGTGATCGCGATCCGCGAGCGCGAGACGCCGCTCGGCGACGACATCACCTCCGTCCAGGGACTAGGCCGCGACCGGCCCGAGCTCGCCTGGCCGCTGACGATCTCGATGCTCGCCCTCGCCGGGCTACCCGGCACCGCGGGCTTCATGGGCAAGCTCTTCCTGATCGAGTCCGCCGTCGCCGGCGACTACACCTGGCTCGGCGTCTTCATCGTCGTCGGCTCGATGATCTCCCTCGCCTACTACCTGCGGGTCATCGCAGCCGTCTGGATGCGGTCCGCACCTCGCCTCGCCCCGGCGATCGCCGGCGCGGCCCCGGAGGCCGACGAGGCCGAGGCGGACCTGCCGAGCCGGACCGGCCGCGCCGGCCGCGCCCTCGACGGCAGCCCGAGCGGCGGCCGCTGCGCCCTCGTCCTCGGCACGATCGTCATCGCCAGCGCGGCCACCATCGTCTTCGGCATCGTCCCCTCACCGCTGATCGACTTCTCGATCCACGCGGGAGAGGCGATCACGTCGATGCTCGGCTTCTAGGGGATAACTCCGGGGAGATCCTCCGGCTTCGCCGTCCGGTCTCCCCGGCCGGCGCGGTGAACGTGGCGGGATGACATGTGTGTCTCCCCCAGCCGGGGACTCCGCTTCGCGTCCGGTCTCTCCGGCCGGCGCGGTGAACGTGGCCCGGCCATTGATCGGGATTGGGGTTGCTGAGCAGCCACGATCCCGATCAGTGACCGCCCGCGGCCGCCCTTCAGCGACCGCCTCGGTCCCCTTCCCCAGCCGAACCAACGTCCGGGCCCGCGCCGAGCCCCGGCGTGAGCCGAACCGCCGGGCCGCCGACTCGCGCGCCCCTAGACCCCGAAGCGGCAGCTCTTCGTCTGGTTGCGGCCGCCGCCGCCCTTGCAGCCGTCCTTGCCGGCGCCGCCCTCGAGGGTGTCGCGACCGCCGCTGCCGACGAGGCGGTCCTTGCCCTTGCCGCCGCAGAGGCGGTCGCCGCCCTTGCCGCCGACGACCTGGTCGTTGCCGCCGAGGGCCGCGATGACGTCATGGCCGCCGGTGCCGCGGAGGGTCTCGGACTTGCTGGTGCCGACGATCGACGCCACCTTGCCGCCACAGCGGACGGGGCCGATCGAGGGCCAGCCGCGCTTCTTGGCCGAGTACATGCGCTTGATCGTCTTCCCGAAGTAGGGCCCGAACAGGCTCTTCTGCCGGCGCGCGTAGAGGTGGCTCGTGTCGGAGACGATGAAGCTGCCCTGGGCGACCCAGCCGCCGCCGCTGGAGCCCTGCTTCATGTCGCACTTGATCCCGCGCCCGCGGGGCCCGCCGGAGCGGCCCGGATCCTTGATCTGCTTGGAGTCGCAGCGGATCAGCTTGTAGCCGTTGTAGGCCCGCTTGCCGCGCGCCGGGTAGCCGTAGGCCGCGATGTGCTGGCCACGCGGCTGGTTGAAGCCGATGCCGCGCGAGCCGACGACCTTCTGCAGCGAGCCGAACGGGCTCTGCTTGACCTGGAGCATCGCGGTGTCGTAGTCGAACTTGCCGCCCCGGGCCCAGGCCCCCGGGGTGATGATGTGCTGGACCGGCCAGACGCCGTAGGGGATCTTGTTGCGGGCGAAGCCGGGGATGAAGGAGAGGTTGGTCGCGAAGACGCCGCTGCCGCCGGCATCGATCGCGCAGTGCCCCGCGGTGACGACGAGGTTGCCCGACTGTGAGCTGACGACGGTCGCCGAGCAGGCGAAGTTGCCGACCCCCTGGTAGGTGCCGACGAGCTTGCCGTGGACGCGGTTCGGGTACTTGCGTGTCTTCCGGACCCAGACGCTCTTCAGCGCGCTGCCGGTCGCAACCGCCGGATCGGTCGTAGCCGCACGGACGGCTCCAGCCGTGCCGGCGCCCGCGTCGGGGACGGCGAGGGGCTTCGCCTTCGCGATCCGCTCCGGCGTCCAGTAGTCGTTCGCCGCCTCACGGCCGAGCGAATGAGACGAGGGCATCATCACGTACCCGCCGCCCTCCGCCTCGGCCGCAGCCGGTGCGATCGCCATTCCCGCGGCGACGACGGCCGCGACTACCCACTTCGAACTCCGGCTCACGCTCACGCGCATCCCTCCACTTCCGTGTGTTGACCTTCCATTGCCGGCCCTGCCAGGCCGCGGACGCGGGACGCTGGACGCGTCGACCGCCTGCCCCTACGTTTCCCGGATGCTCCACCACGTAACCATCGAGGTGACGGAAGCCGGCGCCGAGCGCTTCGCCGAGCTGCTCGGCGCGATCGGGTTCGCCGAGATCGAGCCGCCCCCCGCCCTGCGGGACGGCTACCGCTGGTTCGAGCGCGAGGGGAGCCAGGTCCATCTGGCCGTCGTCGGCGCTCAGGTGGTCCCGCCGACCGGGCACGCGGCGTTCGTGGTGGCACCCCTCGAGCCGGCGATCGAGCGGCTCGCCGGACACGGATTCGAGGTCTCCGAGCGGCGCCGCCACTGGGGTGCGCGGCGGGTCACCGTCGCCGGCCCGGACGGCCACCGCGTCGAGCTGATGGAGGCTCCGCCGGGCCCCGGCTGACCGCGCAGCGCCCCGCCGGTCGAGTTCGTAGCATCGTCGCCCTTGCGTTATCCGGTCGAAACCTTCACCGCCGAGGAGCAGCGAGCCCTCGAGCCCCACTTCAGCAACCTCGACCGGCCCGTCTTCGCGCTGACCAACCTGCCGGAGACCGTGAAGGGGGCGCTGTTCGCCCGCTACTCCCGCTACCAGGGCACGCTGCGGCGGCTCTACCTCGACGAGTTCGCCGCCGACGCGCCCGAGGGCACCCGCCCCTTCGACGGCGCCGAGGGCGAGCGCGCGGCACAGCTCTACGAACGGATCTTCATCGGCTATGGCGACGACTCGGTCGCCCAGCTCGGCGGCGCCCACCTCGCCTGCGAGTGGGTCAGCAACGTGCTGACGAAGGTGCTCCAGCGCGGCCGCCTCGCCGCCTATCTCGAGCAGTCGACCCGCTACATCCCCTATGACGTCCCGATGGAAGCCGGCGTCGAGCAGGGCTCGCCCGGCAGCTGGCGCTACTGGCGCAACGACGACCTCGGCCCCGAGTTCGGCCGGGCGATGGACGAGATCTTCTCGATCTACTCGCAAACGCTGCGCGAGGTCCGCGCCTGGGCCGAGCAGCGCTGGCCCCGCGGCGACGAGCCGCAGAGCGCATGGGAGCGTTCGATCAAGGCGAAGGCGCTCGACCTCCTCCGCGGACTGCTGCCGGCCTCGACCCTCTCCCACGTCGGGATCTACGCCTCCGGGCAGGCCTACGAGCAGCTCCTGCTGCGCCTCGCGTCCTCTCCCCGCCCGAGGCCCGCGCCGTCGGCGCGATGGCCCACGAGGAGCTCGGCGCCGTGATCCCGAGCTTCATCTCGCGGGTCGGACGGCCCGAGCGCGGAGGCGAGTGGATCTCCTACCTCGAGCAACGCCGCCGCGACACCGAGCGCTGGGTCGCCCGCCTCGGCCTCGACCGCCGCGAGGGCCCCGACGCGCCCGCCGTCGAGCTGACCCACGTCGACGGCGACGAGGACATGCTGCTGGCGGCGTCGCTGTACGAGGCCACCGGCCTGCCGGAGGCGGCGATCGCGAGCCGGATCGCGGCGCTCGACCCGATCGAGCGCGAGGAGATCCTCGCCGACCTCGTCGGCGAGCGCGGCAACCGCCGCCACCGCCCCGGCCGCGGCTGGGAGTCGGTCCGCTACCGCTTCGAGATCGTCTCCGACTACGGCGGGTTCCGCGACATGCAGCGGCACCGGATGCTGACCTGCCAATGGCAGTCGCTGAACCCCGACCTCGGCGCCGGGGTCCCGGAGGAGGTAGCCGACGCGGGCTGCGGCGACGCCTACAGCCGCGCGCTCGAGATCTCCCGGACCGAGTTCGACCGGCTCGAGGAGGTGGGGATGCCCGAGGCCGCCCCCTACGCCCTCTGCCTCGGCTACCGGATCCGCTACGTCCTCGACATGAACGCCCGCGAGGCTATGCACGTCTGCGAGCTCCGCTCCGGCCGCGAGGGCCATCCCACCTACCGGGCAGTCGCGCAGGCGATGCACGAGCAGATCAGCGCCGTCCACCCGGCGATCGGAGCCGCGATGCGCCACGTCGACTCGAGCTCGGAGCCGCGGCTGGAGCGGATCATGAGCGAGATCCGCACGCACCGGAAGCGTGCGGCGCTCGCCCAGTAGCTAGCGGCTGCTGCGCTTGTAGAGCTTCTTCGCGGTCTGCGAGAAGTACGGCCCGTAGAGGTAGGGCGAGGTGCCGTAGCCGTAGCTCGTGTTCGAGAGCAACAGCCCGCGCGCGATCCAGCCGCCGCCGCTCGAGCCGCCGGTCATGTCGCAGGACGCGCGCAACGTGTTCGGCCCGGTGCCGGGCGGGACGTCGGAGCCGCGGAGGGCGCTCTTGCAGCGGTACTCGTCGAGGCTGTCGGCGTAGATGCCCTCGACCGGGTAGCCGAAAAGCTTGTAGTTCTGATCGCGCGGCTGGTCGAAGCCGATCCCGCGGCCGCCGACGATCGACTGCAGGGTTCGCCCACCGGGGTTGCGGTCCACGACCGCGGTGCCGATGTCGAAGCGCAGGTTGCCGTCGCGCTTCCACTGGCTGGTCGTGGCGAGCTCGCTCGCGGGCCACTCGCCGAACGGCTTGCCCTTGCCGCTGTAGGCGGGCACGAACTGGAAGTTGACGGACTTGCCGCCCTGGTCCTCCCAGTCGTAGATGCAATGTCCCGCGGTCCAGACGAGGCTCTGGTTGCGGCTGTTGACGGCGGTGCCGGAGCAGACGTAGTCATCGGGCGCGCTGCCGCCCTTGACGGTGAAGAACACCTTCCCGTGGGCCCGGGTCCCGGTGGCGGCGGGGTTGGCGATCAGGCTCGCCGCGCCCGCGCCCCTGGCGAGGCCGGAGCTCGCCGCGCCGCGCTCGAGCGCCGCCGGGCCGGCGTCACCCGGGCCGGCGGGGGCGACGTACGACGGAGCGGCCGGAGCCTCGGCGGGACCCGGCGCCGGCGCGGTTGCAGCATCGGGATCGACCGGAACGGGCTCGGCCTCCCGCATCCTCTCCTTCGTCCAGTAGTCGCGCACGGCGGCAGGCGACTTGGCGACGTCGCGTGTGACGACCGCAGCGGGCGCGAACGCGGGCAGCGACGTCGCGAGGACGGTGGCTGCGAGCAGCGCGGCGAGGATCGTGCGGAACGGGTTCATCTGGGGTCGCGACGGTAGCGGTGGCGCCGCCGTCTCGCGTTCAAACACGGCGGACCGGGTAAAGCTTCGGAGAGCGGTGGGATAGGTTGGGCGCCGGCGGAGAGGCAACGAGCGAGGAGAAGACATGAGCGACGAGCAGTCCACGGGGTCCGACGGAGGCGGCATCGACGTCCTCCTCCACACCGAGCAGACCTTCCCGCCGCCGCCGGAGTTCGCGGCGCAGGCGAACGCCTCCGACCCCGGCATCTACGAGCGCGCCGACGCCGATCCCGAGGCCTGGTGGGGATCCTGGGCCGAGAAGCTCGAGTGGATCGAGCCGTTCGAGGAGATCCTCGACTGGTCGGAGCCGCCGTTCGCGAAGTGGTTCTCCGGCGGCAAGCTCAACGTCTCCGCCAACTGCCTCGACCGCCACGTCGAAGCCGGCAACGGCGACCGCGTCGCCTACCACTGGGAGGGCGAGGACGGCACCCGCAAGGAGATCACCTACGCGTGGCTGCTCGAGCAGACCCAGAAGGCCGCCAACGGACTCAAGTCGCTGGGAATCGGCAAGGGCGACGTCGTCGGCATCTACATGCCGATGGTCCCCGAGGCGGCGGTTGCGATGCTCGCCTGCACGCGGATCGGCGCGATCCACAACGTCGTCTTCGGCGGCTTCTCCGCCGGCTCGGTCGTCGAGCGCATGGAGGTGTCGGGCGCGAAGGCGCTGATCACCGCCGACGCGACCCTCCGCCGCGGCAAGCCGACGCCGATGAAGGAGGCGCTCGACCCGGCGATCGCCGACCTCGACACGCTCGAGCACGTGATCGTCGTCGACCGCGCCGGCTCCAACCCGCCGATGACCGACGGTCGCGACCACCACTGGGACGAGCTCATCGGCGGCGCCGACGCCGACTGCGCTCCCGAGGCCATGGACTCCGAGGACCCGCTCTTCATCCTCTACACCTCGGGCTCGACCGCGAAGCCAAAGGGCATCCAGCACACGACCGCGGGATACCTGACCGGCGTCACCGCGACCCACAAGCTCGTCTTCGACCTCAAGGACGACGACGTCTACTGGTGCGCCGCCGACATCGGTTGGATCACCGGCCACAGCTACATCGTCTACGGGCCGCTCGCCAACGGCGCGACGTCGGTCATGTACGAGGGCGCCCCCAACTACCCGGCCGAGGACCGCTGGTGGGAGATCGCCGAGCGCTACGGCGTGACGATCTTCTACACCGCCCCGACCGCGATCCGCGCCTGCATGAAGTGGGGCGTCGAGCACGTCGAAAAGCACGACCTGAGCAAGCTCCGGCTGCTCGGCTCGGTCGGCGAGCCGATCAACCCGCGGGCCTGGCTCTGGTACCACGAGAATGTCGGCGGCGGCCGCTGCCCGATCGTCGACACCTGGTGGCAGACCGAGACCGGCGCGATCATGATCACGCCGCTGCCGGGGCTGACGACGACGAAGCCGGGCTCGGCGACGGTCCCGTTCCCGGGGATCGAGGCGAAGATCCTCGACGACTCCGGCAACGAGGTCACCGAGGGCGGCGGCCACCTGGCGCTCACCCGCCCGTGGCCGTCGATGGCGCGGACTCTCTACAAGGAGCCGGACCGGTTCGTCGAGACCTACTGGAAGCGCTTCGGCCCCGACACCTACCAGGTGGGCGACGCCGCCCGGGTCGACGAGGACGGCTACTTCTGGATCGTCGGGCGGACCGACGACGTCATCAACGTCTCCGGCCACCGCCTCTCGACGATGGAGGTCGAGTCGGCGCTGGTCAGCCACCCGAAGGTGGCCGAGGCCGCCGTCATCGGCGTCCCCGACGAGGACACGGGCCAGGCGATCTTCGCCTTCGTGACGCCGTCCGGCGACGCGAAGGGCGACGACGAGCTCGAGGCCGAGCTCCGCGACCACGTCGCCGAGAAGATCGGCAAGCTCGCCCGGCCGAAGCAGATGGCGTTCGCCGACGACCTGCCGAAGACCCGCTCCGGGAAGATCATGCGGCGCCTGCTGCGCGACATCGCCGCCGGCGAGGAGCTCGGGGACGTCAGCACCCTGCGCGACCCCGAGGTCGTCGAGAGCCTGCAGAAGCAGCTCTCGGTCTGAGCCTTCCCCGGTCGCCCTTGGTCGCGCTCGTCTCCGACACCCACATGCCGAAGGGACCCCGCGTCCTCCCGGACCGCTGCCACGAGTTGCTGCGGAAGTCGGAGCTGATCGTCCACGCGGGCGACTGGTCGAAACTCGCAATCCTCGAGATGTTCGAGGCGATCGGCCCGCCGGTCGTCGGCGTCCACGGCAACGTCGAGGACGCGGCGATCAGCCGCCGCCTCCCCGAGCGGGCGGGCTTCGAGCTCGGCGGCCACTCGATCGGAGTCGTCCACGACGCGGGGCCGAAGCGCGACAGGCTCGCCCGCATGCGAGCGGCGTTCCCGGACGCCTCGGCAGTCGTCTTCGGTCACTCCCACCTGCCGCTGCTCGAGACCGACCCCGGCGACGGCTTCACGATCTTCAACCCGGGCTCGCCGACCGAGCGCCGCCGCGCCCCGGCGCGGACGATGGGCACGCTGGAGCTCGTCGGCGGCGAGCTCCGCTTCGCCCACGTCGAAGTCTGATCAGGCGAAGCGCCGGCGCAGGCGCCCGGCCGGTCCGCGCGCATCGCGGAGCACCTCGCGGGCGCAGTTGCGCCCGTTCGCCCCACTGACGCCACCGCCGGGATGGGTGCCGGCGCCGCAGAGATAGAGGTTCTCGACCGGAGTCCGGTAGTCGGCGTGGCCGCGAACCGGGCGAAGGTTGAAGAGCTGGTCGAACGACATGTCCCCGTGCAGAGCGTGCCCGCCGGTGATGCCGAGAAGGCTCTCGAGGTCCTTCGGGCTGAGCACCTGGCGCTGCTCGATCGAGTCGGTGAGCCCCGGCATGTAGCCCTCGAGGGTCGCAATCGCGCGGTCCGCGACCGCGTCGCGATGCTCGTCCCAGCTGCCCTCGCCCGGGGCGAGGTTGCAGGGCTGGGAGTTGACGTCGATCGTCAGCACGTGCTTGCCCGCCGGCGCGAGCGAGGGATCGTGGAAGGTCGGGATGCAGGCCTCGACATGAGGGTCGGTCCCGAGCCGCCCCGAACGCGCTTCGAACTGGGCACGGTCCATGTCGGCGACGAAGCCGCCGAACTCCATGATCCCGCCAAGGTACGGCTCCCGCTCGCCCGCGGGCATGCCGGTCACCTGCGGCAGGCGGTCGACGCCGAGGTTGATCTTCATGCTCGTGCCCTCGCACCGGTAGTTGCGGAGCGAGGCCACGAACGGGTCGGGAAGCGCGTCGGCGCCGACGAGCCCGAAGAACGTCCGCAGCGGGTCGGCGTTCGAGAGGACCCGGTCGGCCGCGATCACCGTCCCGTCGGTGAGCACGACGCCGGTGGCGCGGCCGCCTTCGATCACCACCCGCTCGACCTCGGCGCCGGTGCGGACCTCGGCGCCGGCCTCGCGGGCCGCATCGGCCATGGCCTCGGTGACGAGGCCGATGCCGCCGCGGACGAAGCCCCAGGTGCGAAGGCCGCCGCCCGCCTGCTCGGCCGCGTGATCGTGGAGGAGGACGTAGGCCGTCCCCGGGGTCGACGGTCCGGCGACCGAGTCGTTGATCGCGTGCCAGCCCATCGCCGCCATCACGACCTCGGACTCGAAGAACTCCCCCAGGTACTGGGTGCAGGAGGTGGCGAAGAGGAAGAGCGCGTCGTTGATGTCGGAGCGGTGACGGCGGGCGAGCCCGGCCATCCGCAACAGCGCCGGCACCTCGCCCGGGCGGACGTGCGCCGGGTTCGGCGGCGTCGAGTCCATCAGCGGCGCGACGACCGCGGCGAGCCGGGCGAGGGCATCCTCGAACTCGGGGAGGGCGCGCGCGTCGGCGGCCGAGTGGCGGGCGATCTCGGCCTGCGCGGCCGGGATGTCGTCACCGAGCAGCAGGCGCTCGCCGCCGGGGAAGCCGTAGAGCGAGGGCCCGGCGGCGTCGATCCTGATGCCGCGCTCGGCGAGCCGCATGTCGCGCCAGACCGGCTCGCGGAGCATGCTGATGACGTAGGCGCCGGTCGAGGCGCGGTAGCCGGGGGCGAACTCCTCGGTGACGCAGCAGCCGCCGACGATGTCGCGGCGCTCGAGGATCAGCGGGCGCAGCCCGGCCTTCGCCAGGTAGAAGCCGGCGACGAGGCCGTTGTGACCGCCGCCGACGATGACGGCGTCGTATCGACCTGCGGCGGCCATCAGCTCTCCAGCCGGTTGATCCGCGCAAGGCGGTAGGCGACGAGCGCGAACAGAGCCGACAGCGCGAGCATGATGATGCTCATCGCCGCCCCGCGGTTGAGGTCGCCGGCCTCGAGGACGTAGTCGTTGACGACGTTGCCGAGCATGTAGCCGCTGGTCCCGCCGACGAGGGCCGGGCTCGCGAAGTCGGTGAAGAGCGGGACGTAGACGAGCAGCAGCGAGATGAAGATCCCGGGCGCGATCAGTGGCAGCAGGACCCGCCGCGTCGTCGTCCACCACCCCGCTCCGAGGTCGCGCGCCGCCTCGAAGACGTTGCCGTCGATCGCCTTCATCGCTCCGTAGATCGGGATTACCGTGTAGGTCAGGTAACTCGTCGACAGCACGACGGTCACCGCGAACTGGCTGAACAGCAGGGCGTCGATCGGCTGGCTGATGATCCCGATGCTCATCAGGCCCTCGTTGATCAGACCCTCGCGGCCGAGCAGCATCCGCCACGCGTAGATCCGCACCATCGGGTTGAGCTCGTCGGCGAGGACGAGGAAGAGCAGGATCGGGACCTGCCAGCGGCCCGCCTTGAACGCGATCACGTAGGCGAGCGGCACGGCGACGATCAACTGCACGAGCATCGCCGTCGTCGCGATCTCGAACGTGGTCAGCGCGACCTTGCGGTTGAGCGGATCGCTGATCACGTCAGTGAAGTTGGTCAGCGTGAAGTTGAAGCCGGCGCCGCCGTCGAGCAGGCCGCGGTCGAACGCGACCCCGAGCATCACCAGCATCGGCGCCAGGAAGAAGGCGAGCAGGAGCGCGGTCGGTGTTGCCAGGAACGCGAGCGGCTGGACGAGCCGCTTGGCCCGCGACCCGCGGTGAACGGGGATCGATGCCGCCTCCATCAGCGCGTCCCCCCGGTCAGCAGGCCGGTCAGGTCCTCGTCGTCGCTCCGCGAGAGGCGTTTCATCAGCACCCAGCCGGCGAAGACGGCGAGGATCTGCGCGGCGGCGATCACCGTGGAGACGGCGTTGACCACCGGCAGGTTCTCGGACTGGCGCAGGATCGAGAAGACCCAGACGGGGAACGTCTGCTCGAAGCCGCCGGTGAAGAACGAGATCTCGAAGTTGTTGAAGGACCAGGCGAAGGCGAAGATCGACGCCGCCGCGATCGACGGCCCGATCTGCGGCAGGACCACGTAGCGGAGCATCTGCATCTGCGTGGCCCCGAGGTCGATCGCCGCCTCCTCGAGCGACCGCTGGAAGCGCACGAGCCCGGCGGAGACGATCGCGACGACGAGCGGGAAGGTCACGACCAGGTGCATCAGCGCGATCGTCTCGAGCGAGAGCTGCACCTGGAGCTGGCTGAAGAAGATCAGCCCGGCGACGCCGATGATCAGCCAGGGGACGACGAGGACGGCGCCGTTGAGGCCGGCGACGAAGCCGCGGCCGCGGAAGCGGAGGCGGGTCAGCCCCCAGGCCGCCATGGTCCCGAGGACGACCGAGAGCACCATCACGACGGTCGCGACGATCAGCGAGTTAGCGACCGCATCGCGTGCCTGCCCGTTCGACCAGGCCTCCTCGTACCACTTGGTCGTGAAGCCCTCCCAGGGCAGCGAGATGATCGAGGAGTCGTTGAAGCTGAACAGCGCCAGCATCAGGACCGGCCCGAAGAGGACGAGCATCACGAACGCGACCAGCGCGCCGCCGGCGACTCCGGGCAGCCGCGACTTGACTCGGTGCGCGACCGATCGCCGGACCGGCGGCGGCAGGTCCTCGGCGGCGCCGGCCGGTCGCCGGGCCCCGATCCCCGCCGGGGGTGCCGCCGCGCCCGCCATCAGCCGGCCTGCACCTCCTGCCAGGCGCGGTCGTAGGCCTCGGCGTTGTCGGGCTCGGTCTGGGGGATCGCGTTCTCGAGGTTCCGCGGGTCGGCCGTCTTCCTGAACTCGGGGCTGACCAGCGGCAGCGCCTTCGGATTCATCGCGACGAATCCCATGTCCCCGGAGATCGCCTGCGCCTCGGGCGAGGCGTAGTAGTTGAGGAGCTTGTAGGCGGCGTCGATGTTCTGCGCCTTCGAGGTGATCGCGAGGCCGCAGACCCAGGAGAGCGAGCCCTCCGAAGGCGGGATCCACTCGACCGGCACCCCGTCGTCGACCATCGCCTGCGCGGTCCCCCTGCCGCCGTCGGCGAGGACGACCTCACCCGACTTGAAGAGGTTGACCATCGAGGCGTCCGACTCGGCGAACGCGCGGAACTGGTCGCGGTGGTCGAGCAGGTAGTCCTTGGCCTCGGTGACCTGCTCGTCGCTCAGGTTCATCGGGTCGTCCATCCCCATCGCAAGCGCGGTCGCCCCGATCGCGGTCAGCGGGGTCGCCTCGATCGCCACGTCGCCGGCGTACTGGGGGTCGAACAGGTCGGCGTACGAACTGATCGTGCTCGGGTCGATCTCGTCGGTGTTGACGATCAGCCCCTGCGGGCCCGCCGACGCCGGCAGGAAGAGGACCTCGCCGCTCGGGTCGCGGACCTCGGGCTGATCGGAGAAGGCCAGGTCGCTGAAGGCCGGGACCCCCCGCGGGTCGAGGGGCCGCAGCAGGTTGCGGGCGGTGAGCGGCTGCATCTCGTCGGTGCAGACCTCGACGACGTCGGACTCGAAGCCGCCGGCCAGCTTCGCCGCCGCGGCCTTGTTGGAGTCGAAGCTCGCCGTCTTCAGGTCGAGGTCCGGGTTCTCCTTCCGGAACGGATCGAGCATCTGGTCGACGATCGTGTCGCCGTAGGCGAAGAACCGCAGCGTGCCGGTCGCCGGCGCGTCGGGATCCTTGGGCGACGGCGCGACCGAGGTGTTGCCGCCGCCACCGCAGCCGGCGATCGCGAGGCCGGCCGCGATCGCGACGGCGGCGACCGCCTGCTTCGTCTTCTGTCCTCTGTTTTCCCTCACCCCTGGTTCCTCACTTCCCTGGTCTCCTCACTGCGCCTGAAACTCCCGGAAGGCCCGGACCCAGTCCTGGTAGTCGGGTGGCTCCGTCTCCGGGATCGCATCGGCGATCGACTTCGGGTCGGCCGTCTTCCGCGCCGCTGGATCGGCGAGCGGCACGGCCTTCGGATTCGTGACGACATAGCCGTCGTCGGCGCGGATCGCCTGCGCCTCGGGCGAGGCGAGCCAGTCGATCAGCTTGTAGGCGGCGTCGGTGTTCTCCACGTCGCTCGTGATCGCGAAGCCGCAGACCCACGACAGCGGCCGCTCCTCCGGGGCGATCCAGCGGGCGTCGACGCCGGTGTCGCGGATCCGCTCGGTCAGTCCGGGGCCGCCGTCGGCGAGGGCGATCTCGCCGGACCGGAAGAGGTTGACCACGTCGGCGTCGGAGCGCCAGAGCGAGCGGAACTGGTCACGGCTGTCGATCAGCTTCTGCGTGACTTCGTCGAGCTGGTCGGGCGTCAGGTTCATCGGGTCCTCGATCCCGAGCGCCAGGGCAGTCTCTGCGATCGCCGGCAACGCATAGTCCGCCTCGAGTGCGACCCGGCCGGCGTACGCGGGGTCGAACAGGTCGGCGAACGAATCGATCGCGCCCGGCCGGATCTCGCCGGCGTCGTAGATCAGGCCCTGCGGCCCCGCCGAGAGCGGGACGAGGAGGACGTCGGAGCCGTCGCGGACCCCGTCGGCGTCGCGGAAGACGAGGTCGTCCCAGCTGGCGATCCCCGACGGGTCGATCGGCCGCAGCAGGTCGCGGTCGGTGAACGCGCTCATCTCGTCGAGGCAGCCCTCGACGACGTCGGCGCGGAAGCCGCCGGCCATCTTCGCCGCGGCCTCGTCGTTGGAGCCGAAGCCCGCCGTCTTCAGCTCGAGGTCGGGGTTCGCCTCCCGGAACGGGTCGAGGAGCTCGTCGGTGATCGAGTCCTGGTAGGCGAAGACGCTGAGGGTGCCGGTCGCGGGCGCCTTCGGATCCGAGGGGGGCGGCGCGACCGCATCGGTCCCCGTCGAGCCGCCGCAACCCGACGCCGAGACGAGCCCCGCGAAGAGGACGCCGAGGCCCAGGATCCGGACCGGGCTCACGGCGCCGCCCCGAGGTCCTTCGCGACGACGAGGCTGTGCCGCGTCGCCCACAGCAGCGTGACCGGGTCACCGGGCTCGACGGCGGGGACGGAGTCGTCGTTGAGCTCATGGACGGCGAGCCTGCCGCCGTCGGGGAGCTCGACGACGGTCTGCGAGACCGACCCGAGGTAGACCCGCTCGACGGCGACCCCCTCGACCCGGGATCCCTCGCCCCCGTTGGCCGGGTGGCCATGCCCGGCGAGCATGCTGATCTTCTCCGGGCGGATGGTCACCTGGAGGTCGTCGCCGACCGTGCACTCCGCCGGGACGACGATCCGGTATCCGGGGGCCGGCTCGACGATCGCGTGCTCGCCGTCGTGGCGGTCGACGCTGAGTGTCAGGGCGTTCGAGGTGCCGATGAAGTCGGCGACGAACGAGGTCCGCGGCTGCTCGTAGAGCGTCTTCGGATCGGCGAGCTGCTCGACCTTGCCGCCGTCCATGACGGCGATCCGGTCGGACATCGTCAGCGCCTCCTCCTGGTCGTGGGTGACGTAGACGAAGGTCGTGCCGGTGCTCTTCTGGATCCGCTTCAGCTCGAGCTGCATCTCGCGGCGGAGCTTCAGGTCGAGCGCGCCGAGAGGTTCGTCGAGCAGCAGCGCCGCGGGCCGGTTGACCAGTGCCCGGGCGAGAGCGACGCGCTGCCGCTGGCCGCCGGAGAGCTCAGCCGGGCGGCGGCCGCCGAGGCCCTCGAGCTGGACGACGGCGAGCATCTCCTCGATCCGCGCCGAGCGCTCCCCGCGCGGCACCCGCTTCAGCTTCGGTCCGAAGCCGACGTTCTCGGCCACGGTCATGTGCGGGAAGAGCGCGTAGTCCTGGAAGACCATGTTGACGTTGCGGTGGCGCGGCGAGGTCAGGGTCACGTCCTCGCCGTCGAGCCAGACCCGCCCCGCCGACGGCTCCTCGAAGCCGGCGATCATCCGCAGCGTCGTCGTCTTCCCGCAACCGCTCGGCCCGAGCATCGAGAAGAACTCCCCGCGGCCGATCTCGATCGAGACGTCGTCGACGGCGGTCGCCTCCCCGAACCGCTTGCAGACGCGCTCGAGGGCGATCATCGGTCCCTCGCCGGCCGCCTCGCTCATCCTCTCCCCCTTTCGATCGCGATCGCGAACAGGTCGTTGACGTTGGTGTGGGTCGGCCCCGTCTCGATGCCGTCGCCGAGCGCCGCAACCGCGGCTCCGGAGCGGTGGCGTGCGATGGCGTCGCGGAGGTCGATGCCGGCCTCCTCCGCCCGCGCGACGGTCGCGCCGTCGCTGATCGCGCCGGCGAGATCGGTGCCGCCGTCGGAGCCGTCCGTGTCGATGAAGACGCCGCTGACGTCGGCGCCCTCGATGCGGCCGGCGGCGGCGAGGGCGACCTCCTGGTTCGGGCCGCCGGATCCGAACTCGTGCTCGGCCCCGAGCCGCACGGTGCTCTCCCCGCCGCACCCGATCAGCACCGCGGGCGGCGTGAACGGCCGGCCGAGCTCGGCGCTCTCGAACGCGAGCTGGCCGAGGATCCGCCCGACCGCCGCGGCCTCCTCCTCGATCCCGGTCGAGAGGATGACCGGGTTCGCGCCGGCCGCGCGCGCCTCGGCGGCCATTGCCTCGCAGGCGGTCTCGCCGGTGACCAGAAGGGTGCTGTGGATCTCGACCTCCGAGAGGTCGGGAACCTCGAGTCGCGGGTCCTCGAGGTGGCTCCGGATGCTGGCGGCGACGTCACCCCAGAGGTCGTGGCTGCGGAGGATCGCGGTCGCGTCGGCGACCGTCGAGTCGTTGGCGACGGAGGGATCGGTGATCGCGTCGAGCGCGTCGCCGGCGACGTCGGAGACGGTCAGGTTGATCAGGCGCGCGGGCGCGACGGCGAGCGCCAGCCGCCCTCCCTTGAAGCCGGAGACCTGCTTGCGGACGGTGTTGACCTCGGAGATCGGCAGGCCCGCGCCGAGCAGGATCCGGTGGAGGTCGCGCTTCTCCTCCGGGCTGACCCCCTCCGGCGGCAGACTGGTCAGCGCCGAGCTGCCGCCGGTGAAGCAGGCGATGACCAGATCGTCCGGCCCGAGCTCGCCGGCCTGCTCGAGCAGGCACACCGCCGCGGCCATGCTGCGCTCGTCCGGCAGCGGATGCGCCGCCTCGAGCACCTCGACGCGCCGCGGAGTCGCCGCGGCGCTCCCGGCGCGGACGACGACGGTGCCGCCGTGGAGGCGGTCGCCGAGGATCCCCTCGAGGGCGATCGCGATCTTCAGGCTCGCCTTCCCGGAGCCGAGGACGACGACGCGTCCGCCGGGCCGCAGCCGGTGCCGGGTGCCGTCGATGACGAGGTCGTCGCCGTCGAGCGCCACCAGGCGGTCGACGGCGAGTCCGGGGTCGCAGGCGACGAGCCCGGCTTCGGCCACCCGGAGCGCCAGCTCGCGGGGGCCGCGCAGGCCGTGTGCGAGGAGCTCTTCCCGGTTCGCGATCGCCGGCGGGCTGAGCGCTCCGGCCACCGCGGCCGGCGCGACTCGGGGCCCGTCCGGCTCCCGCTCGCTTGAGAGGGCTCCGTCCATTCGTCAGGCGGCGACCGGCGCCGGGAACACGTCGCCCGGATAACGGGCCGTCGCTCCGAGCTGCTCCTCGATCTCGATCAGCCGGTTGTACTTCGCCGTCCGCTCGCCGCGGACCGGCGCGCCGGTCTTGATCTGACCGGCGTTGAGGGCCACCGCGAGGTCGGCGATGATCGGATCCTCGGTCTCGCCGGAACGTTCCGAGACGACGACTGAGTAGGCGCTGCGGTGAGCGAGCTCGGCCGCGTCGAGCGCCTCGGTCAGGGTCCCGATCTGGTTGACCTTCCAGAGCAGCGAGTTGGCCGCCTCCTGCTCGACGCCCCGGGCCAGCCGCTCCGGGTTGGTGACGAAGAGGTCGTCGCCGACGATCTGGATCCCCGAGACGCGGGTCAGCTCGGCGAAGCCCTCGTAGTCCTCCTCGTCGAGCGGGTCCTCGATCGTGACGATGTCGAACTCGCGGATCAGCTCCTGGTAGAGCTCGATCATCGATGCGGTGTCGCGCGTCTCACCGGCGAGCTCGTAGCTGCCGGCGGAGTGGTAGTGGGTCGCTGCGCAGTCGAGCCCGTAGCGGAACCGGCCGCTGTGCCCGGCGTCGGCGACCGCCTCGTGCAGCAGGCCGAGGGCCTCGTGCGGGCTCGAGATCGCCGGCGCGTACCCGCCCTCGTCGCCCGTGTTGAGGGCGCTCTTGCCGTAGCGGGAGAGCAGGATCTCGGCGAGGGCGAGGTTGACCTCGGTCGAGATCTGCAGGGCCTCGAGCATCGAGTCCGCGCCGACCGGAATCACGATGAACTCCTGGAAGTCGAGGTCGTTCGACGCGTGCTTGCCGCCGTTGATCAGGTTGACCAGCGGGACCGGCAGGACGTGCCCGTTGCCATTGAGATGCGCGTACAACGGACTCCCGTGCGCCTCAGCGGAGGCGCGGGCCGCCGCCAGTGAGACTCCGAGAACCGCGTTGGCGCCGAGCCTCCCCTTGTTGGGAGTTCCGTCGAGTGCGATCAGCGCGGCATCGAGCGCGCGCTGGCTGCCGACGTCGAAGCCGAGCATCGCGTCGGCGATCTCGCCGTTGACGTTGCCGACCGCGCCGAGGACGCCGAACCCGCCGAAGCGGTCGCCGCCGTCGCGCAGCTCGACCGCCTCGTTCGAGCCGGTCGATCGGCCGGACGGCACGTCGGCCCTGCCCGTCGCCCCGCAATCGAGTTCGACGTCGACCTGGACCGTCGGCAGGCCGCGGCAGTCGAGGACCTCACGGGCCCTCATCGAAGTGATCTCCAGACCGCTCACGCGGTCACCTCCTCTCGCGCTTCGAGCGCAGTCGTCAGGTTGTCCGCGGCATCGCCGAGGTGCTTTCGGAACAGCGCCTCGGTCGCCGCGATGTCGCCCGACTCGATCGCCGCGAGCAACTCACGGTGCTCGGCCGCGACCTCGTCGGGTCGGTCGTAGTGGGGGCGAAGCTGGGCCATGCAGAGCAAGATCTCCGACTGCACGCCGGCGTAGGCGCGGTTGATCCGCGCGCTCCCGGTCGCGTCGATGATCGCCCGGTGGAACGCCATGTCGATGTCGACGACGGTCCGCCACGAGGCGTCGTCCCCGAGGGCGTTGAAGCGCTCGACCGCGAGTGCCGCGTCGGGGATCTCGCTGTCGGCCGCCATCACCTGGCGGATCGCCTCGATCTCGAGCGCCTCGCGAAGCCGGAAGATGTCGACGATGTCGTCGCCGTCGAGGACGGTGAGCTGGACGCCGCGATTCGGCAGCCGGCGCAGCAGGCCCTCGTTGATGAGGATCTGCGTCGCCGCCCGGAACGTGTGCCGGGCGATCCCGAGCCGCTGCGAGAAGTCGGTCTCGCGGAGGCGGGATCCGGGCTCGAGCGAACCGTCGAGGATCATCTGGCGGAGTGCGTCCGCGGCGGCGTCGACTACGGATACGGTGCGTAGGCGGATCTCCTTGTCCGGAGATCCGGATGACGAGGGCTCTGGGATCGGCTCCGAGGCCGTGGTAGATTGTTCCACAATTCGACGATAGCACAGAATCGAGAGGGTTCAACATGGGAGAGAACGTGGACGAGACGCGGGTGACCGAGCTGCTGATCCGGGAGCAGGACCGATTCGAGGATCTCCACCCCCGCTCTCGCGAGATCCACGAGCGCGCCGAGGACGACCTGCTCTCCGGGGTGCCGATGAACTGGATGACCCGGTGGCCCGGCCGGTATCCGATCTACGTGCACGAGGCGCAGGGCGCGGTCGTCACCGACGTCGACGGGATCACCTACGCCGATCTCTGCCTCGGCGACACCGGCGCGATGTGCGGTCACGCTCCCGCCGCCACCGTCGCGGCGATCGACCGCCAGCTCGCTCGCGGGATCACGACGATGCTGCCGAGCGAGGATGCCGCCGCGGTCGGCGAGCTGATGGCCGGGCGCTTCGGGATGCGCCATTGGCAGTTCACGGTCTCGGCGACCGACGCGAACCGATTCCTGATCAGGCTCTGCCGCCAGATCACCGGCCGGCCGAAGATCCTCGTCCACAACCACTGCTACCACGGCTCGGTCGACGAGACGGTGGTGACGATCGGCGCCGACGGCGGGGTCGAGCCGCGCTGGGGGAGCGTCGGCCCGCCGGTCGATCCGGCACTGACCACCAGGGTCGTCGAGATCAACGACCTCGAGGCGCTCGAGCGCGAGCTGGCCCACGAGGACGTCGCCTGCGTCCTGATCGAGCCGGCGCTGACCAACATCGGGATCGTGCTGCCCGATGCCGGCTACCACGAGGAGGTCCGGAGGCTGACCCGCAAGCACGGGACGCTGCTGATCATCGACGAGACGCACACGCTCAGCTGCGGCCCCGGCGGCTACACGGCGGCCCACGGGCTCGAGCCCGACGCGATGAGCATGGGCAAGCCGATCGCCGGCGGCATCCCGACCGGCGCCTACGGGCTCTCCGACGAGGTCGCCGAGAAGGTGCTCGACTCGACGTTCTGGGAGGCCGCCGACGTCGGCGGGGTCGGCGGCACGCTCGCCGGCAACGCGCTCCAGCTCGCGGCCGTCCGCGCGACCCTCGGCGAGGTTCTCACCGACGAGGCCTACGAGCGGATGATCGGCCTCGCCGAGCGCTACGAGGACGGGGTCAACGCCGCGATCGGCGAGCACGGGCTCGGCTGGAGCGCGATCCGCCTCGGTTGCCGGGTCGAGTACATGTTCTCCCCCGAGCCGCCGCACGACGGGGCTGCGGCCGCGGCGGTCATCGGCGGTCCGATCGACGAGCTCATGCACCTCTACATGCTCAACGAGGGGATCCTCTTCACCCCGTTCCACATGATGGCCCTGATGTCGCCGGCGACGACCGCAGACCAGGTCGACGCCCACACGACCGCGTTCGAGCGGATCGCCGCCGAGCTCGTCGCCTAAGCGGCCGCGGAGACCCGGAACCGGCGCGCAACCGGCGCCGGGTCCCTAGCCTCAGCCGCCCGGACGGTCAGGACTCGCATGTCGGAGGAATTGTTGAACAATTCCTCCAAGCGCGTTATAGTCGCGCCGGGATCGGCAATTAACTGAGGACAGGAGAGGTCAATGGCCAACGTCAATCGCCCCACCGAGGGACCGATGAGCCCGGGTGGCGAGTTCCCCGAACTCGCCGGAATGACCCGTCGCGAATCGCTCAGGAACGGGGCGAAGCTCGTCCTCGCCGCCGGAATCGGCTCGCAGATCATGGCCGCGACGGGCGCTGAGACCGCCGTCGCGAGACAGGTGCGGTCGGTCGCCGCGCGCGCCGGGAACAAGCCCGGGTACGGGCCGCTGGTCGCCAAGGGCCCGTTCAAGCTCCCGAAGGGATTCGAGGTCTTCGAGTTCGGCAAGGCGGGATCGCCGATGAGCGACGGGCTGAGGACGCCGAAGCATCACGACGGCTCCGCCGTCTTCAAGGCCCACGGCAGGCGCCTGACGCTGATCCGCAACCAGGAGAACGCCGGCCACGGCAAGGCGCTGAGCAAGCACAACGCCTACGACCGTCACGCCAAGGGAGGCGTGACCACCTCGCTCTTCGACACGAAGAAGGGAGAGCTGGTCGGCAGCTCGCTGGTCCTCAACGGCACCGACAACAACTGCAACGGCGGCAAGACCCCGTGGGGGACGTGGCTCAGTTGCGAGGAGTCGACGGTCGGCAAGTTCAAGGGGTACGAGAAGGAGCACGGCTACGTCTTCGAGATCCCGCACGGAGCCAGGAGCCCGATCGATCCGAAGCCGATCAAGGCGATGGGCCGGTTCGTCCACGAGGCCTGCGCGGTCGATCCGAGGACCGGGATCGTCTACATGACCGAGGACAACGGGCCGGACGGCTTCTACCGCTACGTCCCGAACCATCGCGGCCAGCTCCATCGCGGCGGCCGGCTGGAGATGCTCTGCGTCAACGGGCGATCGAAGTACGACACGGTCACCGGCCAGAAGGTGGGTAAGAAGCTCCGCTGCGAGTGGGTCACGATCGACGACCCCGACCCCGAGGACGCCGAGCGCCACTCGACCCGCGTCTACGACCAGGGTCGCGACAAGGGTGCCGCCCGGTTCATGGGCCTCGAGGGCGCGTCGTGGGGCCAGGGCAGCGTCTGGTTCACGGCCAGCGAGGCCGGCGACATCCACCGCGGACAGGTCTGGCGCTACACGCCGTCCAAGCACCTCAAGCACGGCACGCTGCAGCTGGTCTATGAGTCGAGCAACCGCGCCCGCCTCGACCAGCCCGACGCCATCGTGGTCAGCCCGCGCGGCGGGGTCCTCCTCGGCGAGGACGGCGACGGCGAGGACCGCGACGGCGGCACCAACAACCTCCGCGTGCTGACGCCGGCCGGGAAGATGGAGACCTTCGCGGTCAACAGCACCCCACTCGACCTCCACCGCTACGAGGGCGAGAAGAAGGGCACGGTCGGCCGCAGCGAGTGGTCGGGCGCCTGCTACAGCCCCGACGGCAAGTGGCTGTTCGTCCACATCCAGATCCCCGGGATCACCTACGCGATCACCGGGCCCTGGGAGAAGGGTTGGCTCTGAGCCGACGGATCGTCGTCTCCTCCCCCGGGTCGGTCGCGCTCACCGAAGAGCCGCTCGACCCGGGGACGATCCTCGACGGCGACCCCCGGACCTCGGCCGGCGAGATCGCGGCGGTTCCGCTGCCCGACGGCGCGACGCTCGAGACCGGCGTCTGGAGTTGCACGCCGGGAGTGGTCACCGACGTCGAGGCCGACGAGACGTTCGTGGTGATCTCGGGCCGGGCGACGATCGAGCACGACGGCGAGACGCACGAGGTCGGGCCGGGCGACGTCTGTGTCCTCCCGGCCGACGCCGAGACGCGCTGGACGGTCCACGAGACGCTGACGAAGGTCTACGTGATCGTCTCGGCCTAGGCCGGTAGCAGCCCGCGGTCGCGGGCGACCGTCTCGAACGCCGCGACGGCGCGATCGATCTGCTCGTCGCTGAGCGCGGCCGACAGCTGCACCCGGACCCTGGCCGTGCCCTCGGGCACGACCGGATAGCCGAACCCGATCGCGAAGACGCCCTCGTCCAGGAGGCGCTCGCTCATCGCGATCGCCTCGCGCGTCTCGCCGACGACGATCGGCACGATCGCGCTCTCGCCCTCGAGCGGCCGCAGGCCCGCCGCCGCAACGCCCTCCCGGAACCGGGCGACGTTGGCGCGCAGCCGTTCGAGGCGCGACGGCTCGTCGCGGAGGATGCCGAGCGCGGCGCGAGCACCGCAGGCGACGGACTGAGGCAGGCCGTTCGAGAAGAGCTGCGGGCGCGAGCGCTGCTCGAGCACCTCGCAGAGTGCCGCGCTGCCCGCGACGAAGCCGCCCGCCGCGCCGCCGAGGGCCTTGCCGAGCGTCCCGGTGACGACGTCGACGCGATCGAGGACGCCGAAGTGCTCGGCGGTGCCGCGGCCGGTCGGGCCGAGCACGCCGAGGCCGTGGGAGTCGTCGACGATCAGGGTCGCGCCGTGGGCTTCGGTCAGGTCGGCGATCTCCGGCAGCGGCGCGAGGTCGCCCTCCATGCTGAAGACGCCGTCGGTGACGACGAGACAGCGATGCCCGGCGGGAACGCGCTCGAGCTCGGCCGCGAGCGCGTCCGGGTCGGCGTGCGCGTAGACGGCCTTGCCGGCCGGGCGGGCGAGCCGGATGCCGTCGATGATCGATGCGTGGTTGAGCTCGTCGGAGAGGATCCAGGTCCGCTCCCACGCGAGCGTGTCGAGCAGCGCCCCGTTCGCGTTCCAGCAGGAAACGAAGCTGACGGCCCGCTCGGTTCCGAGGAACCCGGCGAGGTCGCGCTCGAGCTCGGCGTGCGGGGTGAAGAGGCCGCAGATGAACCGGACCGAGGCGGTTCCGGCGCCGTACTCGCGCAATCCTTCGGCCGCCGCGCCGACCACGTCGGGGTCCGCCGCAAGGCCGAGGTAGTCGTTCGAGCAGAGGCAGATCGCCTCGGTGCCGTCGGCGAACCTGATCTCCGGGCCCTGCGCGGAAGCGATCTCGCGGAATGTCTTCAGCGCCCCGTTGGCCTCGAGCGCGGCGAGCTCGTCGCGGAGCTCGGCATCGAGGCTCACGCGAGCTCCTCGTCGACCGCCTCCGCGACCGCTTCGAGCGCAACCTCGAACGCCGGCGGCGGCATCAGCAGCGACGGCTGGATGTTGAGCGAGGTCGTGCTCGAGTCGGCGAGGACCCCGCGGCGCAGCATTCCGGCGGCGACCCGATCCTGAAGACCGGGGTCACGCTCGCGCGTGTCCGGATCGACGACGAACTCGATCGCCTGAAAGCAGCCGATCGTGCGGACCTCGCCAATCCGGTCGTGCCGTTCGGCGAGGGCGCCGAGGCGCGCGGCGCCGACGGACTCGAGCGCCGCGACGTTCGCGAGGACGTCCTCGCGCTCGTAGGCGTCGAGCGTCGCGAGTGCAGCGGCCACCGACCCGGGCAACCATGACCAGGTGCTGCCGGTGCTGAGGTCTCCGACGGTCCCGAGGACGCGATCGGTCCCGAGCAGCGCGCCGATCGGCATCACGCCGCCTCCCAGAGCCTTGCCCATGCAGATCAGGTCCGGTTCGAGATCCCAGCGTTCGACCGCGAACATCGTCCCGCTCCGCCCCATCCCGGTCTTGACCTCGTCGGCGCAGAACAGCCAGTCGTGTTCACGGCAGAGGGCGGTGAGCGCCGGCCAGAAGGACTCCGGCGGCGCGATGCACCCACCGGATCCGAGCACCGGCTCGATCACGACGCCGGCGACCAGGGTGGGGTCGACGACGTGGAAGAGGAGCTCGTCGCGGATGTAGTCGACCGTCGCGTCGCCACTGCCACCCGGGCGCGGGCCTGCGAACGGCGACCGGTACGGGTTCGGGTACGGCGCATGCATGAAGCCGCCGCCGAGCGCGCGCTCGCCCCAACTGATCTCGTGCGCCTCGGCGCCGAGGGACGCCGTCGCCGCCGACTCGCCGTGGTAGCCGCCGTGGAAGGCGAGGACGATCGGGCGGCCGGTCGCGCGACGCATGATCCGGATCGCGGTCTCGACGGCCTCGGTCCCGTTCAGGGCGATGTCGACCCGGTCGATCGGCCCCGGAGCGATCGCGACGAGGCGCTCGGCCAACTCGATCATCCCGGCCGTCGCCACTGCATGTGAGTCCTCGTTGCCGACCCGGCGGATCCACTCCACCGCAGGGTCGATCAGGTCCGTGCGCCCGGCGCCGAGCGGCACCGACCCCGAGGCCGAAGCGAGGTCGAAGAAGACGTTCCCGTCGACGTCGGTGACCGTGTAGGCGGCCTTCGAGTCGACGATCAGCGGCGCGAGCTCCTCGGACAGCCCGCGATAGAGGACGCGCTCGCCGCGGGCGAGGAGCTCGCGGGAGCGCGGACCCGGCAGCTCGGTTTCCACACGTGGGCGTTCGGGGAGATCGGGTGTATCCGGCATCGGCATCGCTTCAGTCTCTCCGCCCGGCGACGAACCGGGGCGGAACGCGCATCGTAACTGAATAGCTAGATTGTTCAACAGTTCCACTCATGGTGATATCCATCCGTGATCGCCGGCGCACCGCTCTGCGGCGGGCATCCCCGGTCGGGGAGGATGGCCGCCGCCCCAGAAGCCACTGACCGCCGAGCCGCCGCACCTTGATCCTGATCATCGCCGCAATCGTCGTCGCCACCGCCGCCGGCATCTCCGCCGAGCGGCGCTGGCCCGACCGCGCCGGGCCCGACTCGCGGCGGGCGCTGCTCTGGATCCTCTACCTGGTCCTGCCGCCGGTCACGTTCTTCAACCTCGTGCACGTGTCCTTCGACGCCGACCTCGGGGGCGGGATCGGCCTTGCGTGGATCGCGACCGCGGCGGCGGCCGGCGTCGCCTACCTGGCGGGGTCGCGGATGCTCGACCTCAGCCGGCCGCAGATCGGCGCGGTCATCGCCTGCACGCTCGTCGCCAACACCGCCTACCTGGGCTATCCGCTGACGATCGCCCTGCTCGGCAGCGACCAGCTCGGCGAGGCCGTCGCCTACGACGTCGCCGTCGGCGCCCCGGCACTGCTGCTCGGGGCGTTCTCGGCCGGCGCCGCGTTCGGGACGAAGGCCGGCGAGGGCGCCCGGCAGCGGACCGGCGCGTTCTTCGCCCGCAACCTGCCGCTGTACGCGGCCATCCTCGCCCTGTTCGCCCCCGATTCGCTGGCGCCGGACGTGCTCGTCGACATCTCCCGCGTCGTCGTGATCGCGATCCTGCCCATCGGCTTCTTCGCCGTCGGCGCGGCGCTGATGGAGGACGCCGGCGCCGAGGGCCTGCGGATGCCGCCGCCGGTCAGCCGCTCGACCGTGCTCGTCATCTGCACGAAGCTGCTCGTCCTCCCCCTCCTGCTCTACCTGCTGGCGCTGCCGCTGATCGACCTTCCCGATACCTACCTGCTGATGGCGGTGATGCCGAGCGGGCTGAACTCGATGATCGTGACCCACGCCTACGGGCTCGACCTCGCGACGACCGCCGAGGCGGTCACATGGACGACGGCGATCGTGGTCGTCGTCGCGCTGGTCGCGAGCTTCCTCTGACGCGGGTCAGCCGCCGGGACCGGCGTCGCGACCGGGGCGGAGCATCACCGCGAGCAGGCCGAGCGGCGCGATCACCGTCAGCACCAGCGAGACGGCCTCGGCGATCGCGTCGCCGGCGCCGAGCCCGTCGAGGTTGAACAGGTGGTAGATCGTGTGCGGGACCGAGAAGACGAGAAACGAGACGAGCGCGACCAACACCAGTCTCCGGTCGAGCCAGATCGCGGCGGCGGCGAGCACGACGGCGGTCGCCAGGAACAGCGCCCCGACGTCGCGCAGCAGGTGCTCGTTGTAGGCCGGCAGCGCCTCCACCCACCCGCGCCCGGCGGGGAAGTCCTCGTAGAACGAACGCGGCGCAAGCAGCGCGTAGAAGCCGTCGGTCGCCTGCACCGCGGCGAGCAGGCCGAGGATCAGCCGCGTGACCGCCCGGGGTGCTCCGAGCGCGTGCATCGGATCAGCTGCGCCGCTTGCGCTTCCGCTTCTGCGGGCCCTCGCCGGAGCTCGGGTCCGGCTCGGACTCGATCTCGGTCGCGGTCCCCTCGAAGTCGGAGGGTGAGGCGAGCTCGTCCTCCTTCTTGGGAGGCGACGCCTTTGAATCAGGCCACGGAACGGCTACCCCCATCTCCCACGCCGGCAGCTTCCCACCAATCCATCGGCCGCTCGGCTGTAGACCGGCCTGGAGGAACCACAGAAGAATCCCGAGGAATCCGATCGGCCCAAGAACAAAGGACAATAGGAACGCAGCGCCGAACGCCATGCCAAGCGTTCCCCAAAAGCGGGTCTGGAGTCCGACGCGCATGGCCTGAAATGCCGTATAGATCACGGTGACCGAGAAGGCGGCAACTCCGGCCAATCCAACAAAGGCACCCGCCTGGAGCCCACCCGAGTTAGCGATCAGGTCTTTCGCCCTCTCCGCAGCGTCATCTCCGGTGGTGGCCCCGGCATTGATGAAGTCGGTGGCGACCGAGTCGTAGGCGACGCCGGTGATGATGTTCGAGGCCAGGAGCAGGATCGGCCCAATGAGGAACAGAGGCCGCAATGTCGTGGGCAGGGTCAGATTCCGGCGCCGCGCGGCAGAGAAGATGAACAGAAGGACGAGTCCGAGGACAACGAATCCCAAGCCGGCCACGATTGATCCGATGAGGATCGTCGAGGAATGCTCGGACCGGTTGATCAGCTGCTCGGCATCATCGGCGTCAACTTCGGCGCCGGTGCTCTGGAGCAGATTTCCAAAGAACACTGCCAGGATTCCAGCCAGGGTCCCGATCATCACCAAGTTGGCGCGGCCACCTTCCGACCGCACAACCTCTTCATTTAGTTCGGGCGACTCCATCTCGGCTCCTCGGGCTCATCGTTCCCGCGGGCGCGATCGCCGGAATGCGGGCTGTTCGTGGCGCGTATCTTAGGCGCGTGGCACATTTCGCCGTCAGCGCCGTCGGTCGCGACCGGCCCGGGATCGCCGCCGCGATCGCGGCCGGGCTGCTCGAGGTCGAGGGCAACATCGAGGATTCGCGGATGACGAACCTCGGCGGGCACTTCGCCGTGATGCTGCTCGTCTCGACCCCCATAGCCGACCGCGAGGCGGTCGCCGCGGCCCTCGCGCCGGTCCGGGCCGAGCTCGAGCTCGAGGCGCTGACCGTGGCGCCGGTCGCCGACGCCGCGGCCACCGCGTCGCCCGATCACGTCATCACCGTCTACGGCGCCGACCATCCCGGCATCGTCCACGCGGTCACGAGCGGCCTCGCCGACAGCGGCGTCAACATCGCCGACCTCCAGACCCGCGTCGGCGGCGCCCCGGACTCCCCGATCTACATGATGATCCTCGAGGTCGAGCTCGCCGGCCGGGACGCCGACGCGATCGCCGAGAAGCTGCGCGGGATCGGGTCGCGGAGCGAGGTCGAGATCGAGCTGCGGCCGCTCGACGCCGAGGCCCTCTAGGCCGTCGGCGGCCCAATGCCCCAGCGCGACGTCCTCCTCTACCCCGATCGCCGCCTGAAGCAGGTCGCGACCCCTGCGCAGCCCGGCGAGAGCGAGCGCGTCGCCACCGACCTCCTCGACACGATGGATGCCCTCGGTCACTGCGTCGGCCTTGCGGCGCCGCAGCTCGGCGAGCTCACACGGATCGTGGTCGTCGACGTCAGCGGCCACCCGAAGGCTCCGGAGAACAACGGACGGCTGGTCCTCGTCAACCCGCGGATCGTCACTTCGTCGGGCTCGGATGTCGGCCGCGAGGGCTGCCTCTCGATTCCCGACCTGACCGCCAACGTCCGCCGCGCGACCGCGGTGAGCGTCGAGCACGCCGGCGGCAGCGTCGAATCGACCGGCTTCGAGGCGCGCTGCATCCAGCACGAGATCGACCACCTCGACGGGATCCTCTTCCTCGATCGCGTCGCGTCGCTCGTCGACGACGTCTTCCGGCGGAAGCGCTACGCGGGTTCGGAGGATTCCGGGGCGGGAAGCCCGCCGTCCTCCTCGTAGCCGGGCTCCCCCGGCAGCGGCACCGGTCCGCCGGGACGGATCGGGTAGTACTCGTTGTCGGCCGGCTCGACGATCCGGCTGATCCGCTCGCCGACCCCGAGCACCAGGTCGAGGAAGGGTGCGGCGAGACCGATCACGGCCTCGACGCGGTCGCGATTGGCGAGCTGTCCGGGAGTCATGTGCGCCATCGAGCGCTGCAAGTTAGACGACCGGCCACACCCCCGCGAGCCCGGCGAGCCTCAATAGCATTGGCGCCGATGGAAGCGGAGCGGACACCCGGGCGCGAGATCGTCATCTACGGCGCGAGCGGCTACACCGGCCGGCTGATCGCCGCCGAGCTCGCCGGTCGCGGCATGCCGATCGTGCTCGCGGGACGCAACGGCGCCAAGCTCGAGGCCGTCGCATCCGGGCTCCAGGCCGACGCGCAGATCCGGATCGCGGCGGTGCCGGTCAGCGATCCCGCCGGGCTGCGTGACCTGATCGGGCCCGCCGCCGTCGCGATCGGCTGCGCCGGGCCGTTCACGCTGCACGGCACCCCGGTGATCGAGGCCGCCGCCCGAACGGGCACCCATTACCTCGACACGACCGGCGAGCAGCCGTTCATCCGCGACTCCTTCGACCGTTGGGGTGAGCCGGCGTCCGCGTCCGGCGCGGCTCTCGTCAGCGGGTTCGGCTTCGACTACGTGCCCGGCGACATGCTCGCCGCCCTGACCGCCGACGGGCTCGGTCACGTCGACGAGCTGACCCTCGCCTACCAGGTGGACGACCTCGGCACCACTCGCGGCACCACGCTCTCGGCGCTCGAGATGATCAAGGGCGGCGACGTCGAGTGGCGCGACCGCCGCTACGTCGAGGCATCACGGCGGGCGGGGCGCGGGCGCTTCGGCTTCCCGGCGCCGATCGGCGTCCAGCGCGTCGGGCGCTACCCGTCGGGTGAGCAGATCACCGTGCCGCGCCACGTCGAGGTGGACACGGTCCGGACCGTGATCGGCCTGCGAGGGCTGATCGGTGCCGAGCTCGGACCAGCGGCGGCACCGCTGATGACCGCGAGCGGCTACGCGATGGCGACGCCGCTGCGCGCCCTCGCGGCCAAGGTGGTCGAAAGGCTGCCGGAGGGACCGCCGGAGAGCGCTCGGCAGAAGGCGCGCTACACGATCGTCTGCGAGGCGCGAACGCCGGCCGGGACCCGGACCGGGGTGCTCCGCGGCGGCGACGTCTACGGGATCACCGCCCGGATCATCGCCGAAGGTGCCGCCCGGATGGCGGAGCCCGGCTACGACCGGAGCGGAGCGCTGGCGCCGTCGCAGGCGTTCGACCCCGCCGACTTCCTCGCGGCACTCGAGCCGTACGGGATCACGACCGAGATCGACCCGCGCTGAGGACCGAGGCGATGGCCGGCCACCAGCAGCGCGACGCCCACTACCCGTGCCCGGCATGCGGCGCGACCCTCTACGGCTGGACCGCCGCCCACGATCCTCTCGACCGCGGCCGCAAGGTCGTTCTCGACCGCTGCGAGAGCTGCGGGCTGGCGGTCACCCGGCGGCGGGAGCCGCCCGATGCAGAGGCCGAGATCCACGCGCTCCTCGACCGCAACGAAGCCGGCGTCGTCGAGATCGTGGCCCCGAACCGGCGCAGCTTCCAGGGCAGCCTCGGCGGCGCCCAGTGGGCGGGACTCGAGCCGGAGATCCACCGGCTCCACCTGACGCCGGCCGCGCTGAAGCTGCTGCTCGCGAAGCAGGGACTCGAGGTGACCGAGAGTGGCACGCCGTTCCGGAACCGCTCGTTCAAGCTGATGTGGCAGACGGTCGTCAACGCCTTCACCTACCGCGACAACTTCATGCGCAACCGCCGCGCCGGCCGCCTCCCGGAACCCGAGACCGGGCGCGAGAAGTTCCTCTACCGGCTCGACTGGATCGTGACGATCCTCGTCGCCGTGCCGGCTGCGATGTTCGCGCTGCCCGCCGAGCTGCTCGCCACGGTCTTCGCCCGCGGCGGCGTGCTGACGGCGACGGCTAGGAGCGCTCCAGACGCTCGCTGAGGCTCCGGACCTCGGCCCGGAGCTCGCGGACCTCGGCGAGGAGCTCGTCGTCGGCGTCGGTGCGGGTGCTCTTCTGCGCCCGGGCGACGAAGGCGCTCGTGATCGTCGCCGTGACCACCGATAGCAGGGCAAGGCCGCCGAGCAGCACGAGCGACGCGATGATCCGGCCGGCCGAGCTCGCGGGGACGACATCGCCATAGCCGACCGTCGTCACGGTCTGTAACGCCCACCACATGCCGAGCCAGATCGTCGGGAAGCTCTTCTCGTCGACGAGGTGCTCGACGATCCCGAAGATGATCACCGCGATCAGCCAGATCGAGGCGATCAACCCGGCGGCGAACCGCGGTTTGATCGTGTCCCGGTCGGCGCGCTCGCGGATTCGATCCCCGAGTTGGCCTGTTCGCCCGGATGAATCGCCCATCGCGGCGCTGAACCTACATCAACGCATGCCGGTGATCCCGAGCGCCTATGCTGTTCCGCATGGAAGGTGGATTCGGAATGTTCGGCGACCCCGACGACCTCCAGGCACGCCTCGGCGAGCTCGCGGAGTCGATGCAGGGCGCCCAGAAGGTGGCCTTCGCCGACCAGGCGATCCAGCTCGCGGTGACGATGACCGTTGCGGCCATCGGCCAGGTCGAGCTCAGCGGCACCTCCGACGAGCAGGCAACGCAGGTCCGCGACGTGATCCGGATGATCTTCCCCGAGGCAGTGACGCTCGTCTCGGAAGCCCGCCAGGGCCTCAGCTAGACGCGGGTCTTTCGGCGGCCACGGCCGGCCGGCGCTGCGCGGTTCCCAACGGTGGTTTTGGCTGGGGAAAGGGAGCGAAGAGCTCGCGGTAGTTCCCTCGTTGGGTCGCGGTCGACCCGCTGAGGAGGTTCATGCCCGCATATGGGAGTAGACCGGGGTCAGCGGACCGTTGGGCCGGATTGTGCGTCATATAGACGCCTACCCCTGCCCAGTGCCTCTCGCTTCCCCCCGCCAACGACCTCTCCCCAGCCAAGAACACCGCGCACCTCTAGGCGAACGCGCCCGTCCTCGGACACCCTCACCCGAAACTTCCGCGAGAGCTAGGCCGCGAACCGGGCCTCGGCGCGCGCCTTCCGCTTGGCTGCCTCGACCTCGCGGTCCTTCGGCGGCGCATTCGTGACGAGTCCGTCGAGGAGCCGCTGGGTGGCCTCGGCGACCTCGGCGACGGCGCGCTCGAACACCTCGGCGTTCGCCTGCGAGGGCTTCGTCGATCCGCTGATCTTGCGGACGTACTGAAGCGCTGCGTCCTGGACCTCCTCGTCGGAGGCGGGGGGCTCGAAATTGTGGAGTTGTCTGATGTTCCTGCACATGGCGCCGATGCTACGGCGCCGGAGGCCGGGCCGCTACCCCACCAGCCCCGCGCGGCGCAGCGCTTCGAGAGCGGCGTCGCCCGACTCGCCGGCACTCTGGCGGGCGACCCACTCGACGAGCTCGGGCAGGCCCTGCTCGAGCGTCGTCTCCGCCTCGAAGCCGAGGACGTCGCGGGCCAGCGATACATCGGCGAAGCAGTGGCGGATGTCCCCCGTCCGGAACTCGCCGGTGATCTCGGGTTCGAGCCCGGGTGCGAGCAGATCGCACAGGCGCCGGGCCAGCTCGCCGATCTCGACCCGGCGGCCGGTGGCGACGTTGAACGCCCGCCCCGGTGCCCCGGGTGCATCCATGGCGGCCCGCGTCGCGGCGACGACGTCGGCGACGTGGACGAGGTCGCGGATCTGCCCGCCGTCCTCGAAGACCCGCGGTGGGTCGCCGCCGAGCAGGCGCGAGGAGAAGATCGCGGCGACGCCGGTGTACGGATTCGCGAGCGCCTGCCGCGGTCCGTAGGTGTTGAGGTAGCGCAGCGCTACTGCCTCGAACCCGTAGGCGCCGCCGAGGACGAGCGCCAGCTCCTCGGTGTCGCGCTTGCCGACCCCGTAGACGCTTACGGGCTGCAGCGGCTTGTCCTCGCTCAGGGCCACCGGCTCGGTCTCGCGCCCGCACTCCGGGCAGACGGGCTCCCAGCGGCGCTCGCGCAACTGCGCCACCGGCCGCACCCCGGGCAGCACGACGCCGTGGTCGGGACAGCGGTACGCGCCCTCTCCGTAGACGACCATCGACGAGGCGACGACGACCCGGCGGATCCGGTCGCGCCGCGCGATCACGCCCTCGAGCAGGGTCGCGGTCCCGCCGGAGTTGGAGTCGATCGCCTTGCGGACGTTGATCATCGACTCGCCGTTGCCGACGATGCCGCCGAGGTGGAAGACCCGGTCGACCCCGTCGAGGGCGGTCGCGACGTCGTCGGGGTCGCGGAGATCGCCGATCCGCAGGTCCGCCGCCGGATCGAGATGCACCGGCGGCTGCCCGGAGGGATGGGCGAGCGGGTCGAGGTTGTCGAGGATGCGGACCTCTTCGCCGGCCTCGAGCAGGGCGTCGACGAGATGGGAGCCGATGAACCCGGCGCCGCCGGTGACGAGGACGCGGCTCACCAGACCGTGTCCAGCAGGATCTGGGTGAGCAGGGCCTGGGCGACGAGGAAGGCGCAGATCGCGGGCGCCCACCGGAGCGGGACGAGGGTCGCGGCGGCCACCGCCGCGAGCGGTCCCATGAAGAGCCAGATCCGCTCCGTCTCCGCCTTGGTGAGCCCGATCAGCACCGAGACGAGGACGATAGCCGCGAGCCCGACCGCGGCGGGGTCACCGGTGCCGAGGGCTCGAGCCGCGTACCAGGCCGTCGGGATCCCGAGCGCGACCGCGAAGGCGACCGGCGAGCCGAACAGCCAGAAGAGATACGGCCGGGCGTTGGCGATTCCGAGCGAGTAGGCGTCCCCCGCGGCGCGCACCGATCCGATCGGGTCGAACCCGGTCAGCGCGTAGAGCGCGAGATAGAAGCCGACCAGGACGACCCCGGCCACCAGCGCCATCCCGACCGCGGAACGGATGCCGCCACGGAGCAGGCGGACGACCGCCGCGAAGGCCCCGATCGCGAGCAGTGCCCATGAGAAGAACGACGCGAACGCGAACGCGAGCGCGCCGGCGATCCACGACCCGAGGCCCGAACCGACCAGCAGGGACGCCGCGACGAGGCCGAGCGTCGCGAAGACGGCGTCGGTCGACAGCACCCCGTAGAGCAGCGCCGCCGGCGAAAAGGCGATCAGCATCGCGGCCGCCCGGGCGCGCCCGTCCGCCATCCCGAGCCGGCGGGCGAGCAGCCAGGTCAGCGGCGCGGCGGCGGCTCCGATCGCGATCACGAGCGCCGCGAAAGCGCGCGGGCTGTCGATCCCAGTCGCCTCGAGCAGGACCAGCAGGCCGGGCGGGTGGGCGGAGGGATGGATCGGCAGCGTCGGCGACAGCTCGGCGAAGCGGTCGAGGAAGGCGTGCAGGCCGAGCGAATCGATCGCCGGGAGCACCGGCAGGTACTCGTTCGCCGCCTCCGGATCGCTGCCGAAGACCGCGTACCAGCCGTCGGCGCCGTCGCGGGCCAGCGACAGGCCGAGCCGAGCCGCGAGCGCGATCGCGAACACGCCCCCGACGAACGCGAGGGTGCCCCCGCGGCCGGCGAGCAGCGGCACGGCGGCGAGCAGGGAGATCGCGACAACCGGAAGGCCGATCAGCGCGTATGTATCGACATGCGGATCCCAGGTGGCGAAGAACGGCGGCAGCGGAGTGCCGAGGCCCCCACCCCCGGCGTGGACGGCGAGACCGACGGCGACCGTGAGCAGGCCGACCACGGTCAGGCCGACGGCCGTGCGGGTTCCGGGCGCGTTCATCGGCCGTCCATCTTCACAGCGTTAGCCTCCCCGGAGGCTTTGCCGACCGTGAACACCATCGACGTCATCCTGCCGGTGCTCGACGAGGCGTCCGCCATACCGGGAGTGCTGAACGCCCTTCCTGCGGGGTATCGGCCCATCGTGGTGGACAACGGATCGACCGACGGATCGGATGAGATCGCCGCCGGGCTCGGCGCCGAGGTGGTCGACGAGCCGCAGCGCGGCTTCGGCGCCGCCTGCTTCGCCGGGCTCACGGCCGCCGCCTCCGATGTCGTCTGCTTCATGGACTGCGACGGCTCGCTCGATCCCGGCGAGCTCGATCGCGTCAGCGCACCCGTAGCCACCGGGAACGCCGACCTGGTGCTGGGCACGCGGATCGCCGAGGCCGGCGCCTGGCCCCTCCACGCCCGGATCGCGAACCGCGCCCTCGGGCTGATGGTCCGCCGTCGCGCCGGCAGGCTGACCGACATCGGCCCGATGCGGGCCGCCCGCCGCGAGGCGCTGCTCGGGCTCGGGCTCCGCGACCGCCGTTTCGGCTGGCCGCTCGAGATGGTCCTCCGCGCCGCCGACGAGGGCTGGCGGATCGAGGAGGTCCCAGTCACCTACCGGCGCCGCGAGGGCCGGTCGAAGGTGACCGGCACCGTCCGCGGCACGGTCCGGACGATCGCCGACATGACGAAGGCGATGCGATGAGCGCGCCGCGCCCCGAGGACGTCTCACTGATCGTGATCGCCAAGGCACCGCTCCCCGGATTCGCCAAGACCCGGCTGATCCCCGACCTCGGTGCCGACGGGGCTTCCCGGGTAGCCGCGGCATCCCTCGCCGACACCCTCTGGGCGGTCGCGGAGGCGAAGGCGGCGCGCCGCATCCTCGTCCTCGACGGCGAGGCCGACGGCGCCGACTGGCTACCCGAGGCCGACGGGCGTCCCTTCGAGGTCCTGCCCCAGCGCGAGGGCGGGCTCGGCGAGCGTCTCGCCGGGGCCTTCGCCGACTCGGCCGCGGCGCCGGCGCTGCTCGTCGGCATGGACACTCCCCAGATCACCGCGCCGCTGCTCGAGGACGCTTGCGCCCAGCTCTGCGCCGACGACGTCGATGCCGTCCTCGGGCCCGCGTCCGACGGTGGCTACTGGGCGATCGGCTTTCGTGGTCCCGCCCCGTCCGCCTTCGCCGGCGTCCCGATGAGCGCCGACGACACCGTCGAGCATCAGCGCGAACGCCTCAGCGAGCTCGGGCTCAGGGTGAAGGAGCTCGAGCAGCTCCGCGACATCGACACGGTCGACGACGCGCGCGCCGTCGCCGCGGTCGTGCCCTGGACCCGGATGGCGGCGGCCCTGCGGGAGGCGACGTGAGGTCGCCGGGCGCAGTCGCCGCCCTCCTCGTCGCCGGGTTGCTGGCCGCCGGCTGCGGGTCGTCGGACGAGAACCCGCCACCGGCCGAGCCGGCCACTTCCCCACCGCTGACCGAACGACCCGCCGGGCAGGTCCGGCGGGTCGGCTCGGAGGCCGAGGGAGTCGTCGCCGACCCGGTCAGCGGCCTCGCCGCCGTCTCCTTCCGAGACCCGAACCGGATCGAGCTGATCGACGTCGCCACCGGGCGAACCGTGAAGCGGATCCCGACCGGGGACCCGGCCCGCCACCTCTCGCTCGCCGAGCCCGGGGGGCCGGTCCTCGCTCCGATCGAGTACCGCGACGAGCTCCTGCGGATCGAGTTGCCCTCCGGCCGAACATCGAGCGTCGCCGTCGGCGACTTTCCCCATGACGCGGCCGAGGCCGCCGACGGACGGGTCTTCGTCAGCGACGAGGGCGGCGACACGATCAGCGTCGTCGAGGGCGACCGGGTCGCGATCGCACTCCCCTCCCCCGAGCAGCCGGGCGGGATCGCCGTTGCCGGCGACACCGTGGCGGTGGTCGCGGTAGCCGCGCGCGAGATCGCCTTCATCGACGCCACGACCCTGAAGCGGACCGCGACCGTCGAGGGCGGCGCCGGCCCGAGCCACGTCGTCGCCGGGCCCGACGACGGAACCGGCCGCTTCTACGTCGCCGACACCGGCGGCGACGCGGTCCTCGTCTACGAGGGCGGCGACGAACCACGCCTGCTCGACCGGACCAATGTTCCCGGCAGCCCGTACGGAATCGCCGTCGACGACCGGCGCGGACACCTCTGGGTGACCCAAACGGCGCGCAACCGCGTAGTCGAGATGGAGGTGACCGATATCGCCCCGAAGATCGTCGCGACCTACCCGACCGTCAGGCAGCCGAACAGCGTCGCCGTCGACGAGCGGAGCGGCCGCGTGATCGTCGTCGGTCGGGACTCCGGCGACGTCCAGATCTTCGATCCCGAACGGGCGAACGCGGAGCCGTGAGCCGGCTCGACCGCCTCGGTGACCGAGTCGCGGAAGCGGAGGAGTCACGGACGCCGCCGAACCCGCCGATCCCGGACGCCGGACCGTTCCGGCGCGGCTTCTGGCGCAGTCCCCTGCGCGGGCAGTGGCTGACGTCGTTCCTCGGCTCGACGCTGCTGCCGCTCGTGATCGTCGCGGCGCTGACCGGTTTCCTCTCGCACGCCGCCTACAACCCGGGGCTGGGCGCCAACGACGTCAGCGGCGGGTTCGAGGTCGACCTCTACTTCTTCGATTGGCCCACCTCGCCCGCCTGGCTCTACTCGCTGACGCAGTCGCTGCACGTGATCGCCGGCTTCGCTGCGATCCCGATCCTCCTCGCAAAGCTCTGGTCGGTCATCCCGAAGCTGTTCGAGCGACCCGCCACGCGCTCGATCGCACACGCGCTCGAGCGGCTCAGCCTGCTGACCCTCGTCGGCTCGGCGCTGTTCCTTTTCGTCTCCGGCGTCATCAACGTCCAGTACTGGCTGCCGTTCGGCTTCTCGTTCGTCCCGGCCCACTACTACGCGGCGCTGATCTTCGTCGCCGCGCTGGCCCTGCACCTCGTCCTCAAGCTGCCGATCGTCGCCCGCACGTTTCGCCGCGACGGGGTCTTCCGGCCGCTCGGCGAGGGGATCGAGCGCATGCGCGTCGCCGATCCGGACGTCGACGACCTCGCCCCCGTCGAGCCGGCGGCGCCGACGATCTCGCGACGGGGGATGCTCGGCGCCGTCGGGGCCGGATCGCTGGGCCTGCTCGTCATGACCGCGGGGTCCAACCTGCTCTCGCCGCTGCGTGACATCGCGCTGCTCTCGCCGCGGGGACAGAGCTACGGCGACGGCCCGAACGACTTCCAGGTCAACAAGACCGCGGCGCTCGCCGGGATCAACCCGGCGAAGACCGGATCGTCCTGGCGGCTCACGCTGACCGGCGCCGGCCGCGACGTCAGCCTGACCCGGGCCGACCTGCTGTCGATGCCCCAGCACGGCGAGCGGCTGCCGATCGCCTGCGTCGAGGGCTGGACGACCTGGCAGGACTGGGAGGGCGTCCGCCTCGCCGACCTGGCGGCGCTCGCCGGCGTCGATTCCGGGAGCGACGCCGAGGTCCTCGTCGAGTCGCTGCAGGAGGGCGGCGCCTTCTCGCAGGCGACGCTCGCCGCGAACCAGATCTTCGACCCGCAATCGCTGCTCGCGCTGCGGGTCAACGGCGTCGACCTCTCCCCCGACCACGGCTATCCGGCGCGGGTCATCGTCCCGGCGCTGCCCGGAGTCCACAACACGAAGTGGGTCAAGCGGATGACCTTCAGCGCCTGATGAGCGAGCGCTTCCGATACGAGTACGGGGCCCAGCCGCTGCACCTGATCGCGGTGGTCGCCAGCCTCCTGCTCTGTGGCTACGCGCTGCTTCGCGTTGGCGGGATCCCGGGGGGCGGCCGGGTGCTGATCTGGCTCGTCGCCGCGGCGCTGCTGCACGACCTCGTCGCGCTACCGCTGTACAGCGGCCTCTTCCGGCTGACCCACGGCGCCGCGGAGCGGGCGATCCCCGACCGGGCGGCGATGGTCGCGGCGCTGAACCACGTCCGGGTGCCGGCCGCCCTTTCGCTGCTGCTGCTCGTCGTCTACGCGCCGCTGATCCTCCGGATCGACCCCTCCCACTACGAGGAGACGACCGGGCTCGGAGTCGACGGCTACCTGGGCAAGTGGCTGCTGATCAGCGCCGCCCTCTTCCTCGCCTCCGGCATCGCCTACGCGATCCGGCTCCGTCGCGGCGCCGGCCCGGCGCCGGAAGGACCGCCGCCGATCGCGCAGGCCGGCGAGGACCGGCCGGTGGGAGGGCTGCTCGCCGCCGCCGGTTGGCTCGTGGTCGCGCTCGCCGGCCTCGCCACGGCCTGGGTCATCGCCACGGTCGTCGTCGGCCTGGTCACGAACGGCCTCTGACCCAGGCCCGTGCCGCGATCGGCACGAAGGCGGCACGGACGTCACCCACGCGTACGGCGCCGGCGCGTAGCTTCGCCGCATGGACAGCGAGAGCCGCGGGGAATGGGGATCGGCGAGCGTCGAGCACGCGGCGCTGGTCCTGCTCGCCGCGCTCGTGGCCTGTGCGGTCGTCGCGGTGGTCGCGATCGGCCCCGGCAAGAACGACGGCTCACTCGCCGCGGCGATCGCCTTCAAGCAGCGCTGCGCCGTCCGCTACCCGGAACCGTGCTGGCAGGACCCGCTGACCGAGGCCTACGGCCGCGAGCTCGCCGGCGCGATCAGGGCGCTGGCGCCGCCGCCCGAGTCGCGCCTCGGACCGGATGGGCAGTCGATCGTCGGTGTCGACTACCGCCGTTGCCGGCAGGCGAGCTGCGCGATCGCGGCGAGCGACCGTCTGACCACGGCGAACCGGCGCACGACGGCGTTCACTTCGGTCCGCGACGACCGCCGCTCAGCCGGGTCGGTGACGATCGACTACTGGATCTACCGCCCGACGATCGGCTGGGAGCGAGTCAGCCGGACCGTGGACGCCGGCGAGGTCGACGCCTATGCGAAGACGCCTCTCCCCGACTCCGCCGACCCGGCGCTCGTCCCGCTCGAGACGCTGCTCGGCCGCGACGATGCAGCCTTCCGCGCCGGCGAGGAGCCGCCCTGGCGGAACCGGATCGAGAGCCGCTGGGGACGGTGACCGGCAGGGACCCGGCTCCCGATTCCGGACGATGGCCGATAATGCTCCCCGCGGGCGAGGGACCCGCCCCGGTTTTCCCGGGATCACCACCACGCCAGGGAGTCGACTTGAGAAGAGTCATCGCGATGGTCGCTGCGGCGATCATCCTCACCGTCGCCGCCGCGCCCGGGGCGGGCGCCGCCGTCAAGAACGGGCCGATTCTGTTCACGGATTACAACTCGATCTACCGGATGAAGCCGGACGGCACCGGGATCAAGCGAGTCGTGAAGAAGTCCGCATGGGGGATCGACGTCGCGCCCGACGGCAAGCGGATGGCGTTCGCTCACGACGGCCTCTTCCTGACGACGGTCAACGGCGGCAAGGTCAAGAACCTGCTCAGCCGCTATTCGACCGTCGCCAAGTTCGCCGGGGTCGACTGGGTGTCCTGGGCTCCGAACGGCAAGAGTCTCGCCTTCTCGGGCGAGAACGACGGCCGCATCTACACGATCAAGTCGAACGGCAAGGGGCTGAAGTACCTGCTCGGCAAGAACCGGACGGGTCTCAGCCACCCGGTCTACTCACCCAACGGCCGCGAGATCGCGTTCCTCGACGCCTGGAACGACTCGTCGCTGATGGCGGTCAATGTGAAGACCGGGAAACAGCGGACGATCTACCACGGCGGGGGCACGGCGGGCACGCCAACCGACTTCGACTGGCACCCGAGCGGCTCCCGGTTGGCCTTCTACGCGCCGTATCGCAACTGGATGATCGACAGCGACGGCTCCGACCTGCGCGAGATCTCGCCGGGCTCGGCCTTCGTCTCCTACGAGAACCTCGTCTTCTCCCCCGACGGCACCCGGCTGGTCGGGCGTTCGGTCGCACCGGGCGGATCGACGAGCGAGCTCTGGATGATGGACGGGACCTACGGCGCCGGACCCGGCGGCTTCGCCGACCCGATCACCGACGGGTTCGCCGGAAGCGCGTTCGAGCCCGAGTGGGCGCCCGCGCCGCGCCCTTGACCCGATAGGCGAATAGCATCGCCGCGATGGCGGCGTACGACCCGGAGCTGTGGAGCGACTTCTTCGTCGCCACCGCCGGCGCGGCGGCGGCGCTGACGGGGCTACTGTTCGTCGCCGTCTCGATCAACCTCGATCGGATCCTCAGCTTCCGTGGACTGCCCAGCCGGGCCCTGGCGACGCTCGTCCTCCTGCTCGAGGTGACGATCGTGTCGATCTTCGCGCTCGCGCCCGGGCAGTCGACGACGGCGATCGGCATCGAGGTCCTGCTCGTCGGCGGCCTCGCGACGCTGATCGTGCTCCGGCAGTTCGCCGCCGCCTACGACCCCGAGCACCAGACCCGGGGTCAGCTGACCCAGCACATGGCGCTCGGCGCGCTCGGCGTGATCCCGTTCGTGATCGCCGGCCTCAGCCTGGTGGCGGAGACCGGCGGGGGCTTCTACTGGGTCCTGGCCGGAGTCGTCGGGGCGATCGTCGCCGGCGTGGCCAACGCCTGGGTCCTGCTGGTCGAGATCCTCCGCTGAGCCGTGACCGCCGAGTGAGGTCGGCGGTTCAGATCACCACTTGAGCTCGATCTCGAGCTCGCGCTCGTCGGACTCGACTTCGACCTCGAGCTTGAAGTGGACCTCGTCGGGCACCTTGACGACGATTCTGGTCCCGGCGCGTTCGAGCTCGATCTCGTTGTTGCGCGCGAGCATGTCGGCGATCGCGTGCATCCGCGCGGCGGCCTCCTCGCGACTCAGGGTCTCCTTCTGCTCGATCTCGAGAATGTCCATTTCGCTCCTCCGTTCGGCCTGCCGTGGGTTCCCGCCCAAGGTCACCTGCTCACCAGAGCGCGTCCTGGTGCTCCATCGCGCCGATTCCTTCGGCGAGGTCGATGCCGTCCAGAGAGCCGCTGAAGCGGCCGAACGGCTGCCGATAGCTGTACTTGACCACCAGCCGGTTCTCCTCGGCCCGGCGCTCGGCGTCGGCCTCGAACCCGAGCCGGGATCCGTTGCCGAAGTCGACCGCGTCGAGTCCGTCGAAGCTGACCGGACCCGGCTCGCGCGCCTCCTCCTCGCCGTCCACCCAGATCGCGCGCTCGCTCCCGCTCGCGGGATCGTTCACGCCCTCGACCAGGTTCCAGGCGACGTGGCGTCCGTCGGTACTCGTGCCGACGCCCGCCGACCAGTTCCAGACCGTGTGCCGCGGGTGATACCCCGCGGACTCGTCCTCGATCCCGCGCAGCGACTCGCGGATCCGCCCGCGCTCCCCGAGGTCGAGGTCGAGCTCGATCCAGGAGGGCCGCTTGCGCGTCCAGACGTAACCGCCGGCGCCGTTCGGGCAGACCGACTCGGCCCAGACACCGCAGTCGGCGAACGACAGCTTTGCGGTTGCCTCGCGGGCGTCGATCTTCGTCCGCAGGCTGTCGCCTGCCGAGCCGAGATCCCAGACCTCATGGCCGCCGCCGCGCTCGGTCCAGACCTCGCCACGCTCGGCGGGCAGGAGCATCTTCGTGTTCTCGATCACCTCGCCGCTCTCGCGATCGAGGACCGCCCAGAAGGTCTGCCCGAGCGGGCCGATCCTGACGTTCGCCGCGCACAGCATCACCCGCTCCCCGAAGGCACCGACGTAACGCCAGCGCTTCCGCCACGTGCCGGCGAACCGCATCGGGAGCTTCCCGGGCGGCAGCGGCAGCTCCGGGCGGGCCTCGCCGGGCCCTCGCCAGGGCAACGAGGCGAGTGCGTCTGTGCGGTCCTTGGCCACGGACGAACCCTAGTCGTCGCGCGGCGCCGGCCGACGCCGGCTAGCGCCTTCTCTTCTTCTTCTTCATGACGACCTTGAAGGTGTCGGTGGCCGCGGTGGCGTCGGGGTTGCCGGCCGCGTCCGTGGCGAAGACGGTGAAGGTGTGCCGGCCCTTCTTCAGCTTCGTCAGCTTCAAGGGTGAGGCGCACGGTGCCGGAGCGGCGGCGTCGAGCCTGCAGGTGAAGGTCGAGCCGCCCTCGGTGGCCGTGAAGGCGTAGGTCGCCTTCGCCGTCTTCTTCCGACCCTTGAGCTTGATCTTGTCCTTCGGCTTCGTCGTGATCGCAGTGTCGGGGGGTGTGGTGTCGGGAGGCGGAGGCTCGGTGACGAGAGCGACCGCCGAGAGCTCTGATGTCCCGGCGGCGCCGGTCGCGGTTGCGGTGAGGCGCCGGCCGGCGCTCTGCGACGGATAGGTCGTCGTCCAGTCGCCGCCCGCGTCCGCCGTCGCCTGCACCAGGAAGCCCTCCACCTCGCCCGGTGAATCGACTGTCTTCGTGAAGATCCGGACTACTGAGTTGGGGGCGGCCGTCCCGGATGCCGTCGTCGGCGACGCATCGGCGATGACCGGTGCCTGGATACCGCCATTCGGGCCGCCGGCGGCGTTGCCCGCGCCGTCGTCGCCAAGGTCGATGAAGATGTCCTCGTTGGCGGAGCCGTGGTTGCGGAGGATCTGGTTGCCACTGCTCGTCACCGCGGCGCTCGCATTCGTCACTCGGATCGCCGCCGCCGGGATGTTCGCCACACCCTGAGCGGTGTTGACGATCTCGTTCTCGTCGGCAGCCGTGTTCCCGCCGATCAAGTTGTCGTCGGCATCGCCGATCAGCAGGATCCCGTTGACGAGCGGGGTCGGCGTTCCGTCGGTTTCGGCGCCGACGGTGTTGCCGACCACTTCGTTCTGGTCGCCGGCAATGACGATCCCCGTGTTGAAGGTGGGCGGCGCAGTGCTGTGCAGGTTGGACACGACGTTCCCCTCGCCGACGCCGGCCCCTCCGATCAGGTTGCCCGTGGCGCTGTTGTTGACGAGGATCCCGTTGCGGCCCGAGCTGACGGCGTTGCCGTCGGCGTCCTCGCCGATCACATTCCCCTGAACGACGAAGCCCGGCGCCGGGGTGTTCACGAGCTGGATCGCCGCGCTCGCAGTACCGCTGCCGACGAAGTTCCCGATCACCTCTCCGCTGCCGCTGAGGGTCACGGGGGCCGCCGAAGAGGCGGACGAACCGATCTCGTTGTTACGGATCGACAGGCCGGTGGCGCCGGCTTCGCTCCCGATCGACTGGATCTGGTTCCGAGCGGCGAGTGCCGCCCCGCCGATCGTCACGTCGGTGGCGTTGCCGACGTTGATCCCGCCGTTGTTCGGGATGGCATCCGTTCCGACGACGTTGCCGGCGACCTTCACATCCTGAGCTGCGATCTCGCCGTCCCCCGATTCGCCGCCGAGATCGATGCCCGTTCCGCTCGCCGGATTGCCGGCACCCGTCAGCCCGGCGCCGACGATCGTGTTGCACAACCCGTCACACTCGGCGGTGTTCTCGAAGCCGCCCGCCGCCGCGCCGATCTCGGTGCCGGTGGCCTGGTCGTCGGGGCTCGGGACCGAGTTCCCGGTCACCTCGATCGCGTCACCGTTGGCGGCCGCTCCCTCGCCGGTCCGGGCGAACGAGCCGTCCGGCGCGAGGCCGAACCAGTTCCCGTTGATCAGGGTGTCGTCGGCGCCGAGCACGTCGACGCCGGTTCCCTGCCGGGCGAACAGGTTTCGCTGGTCGCGGAGCGGGCCACCGATCTCTGCTCCGGTTACGTCCTCGAGCAGCACGGCGGTGCCGGGCGGAGCCTGCTTGGCGCCGGAGACGTCGAGTCCGAACCAGCTTCCGGCCAGCACGAAGTCGGCGCCCGGGAGGGTGCTGGCGACGTGGACGACGTGAATCGCGACCGCTGCATTGCTGAAGGCGAGCCCCTTGATCGCGACTTCGCCGTCGGAGTCGACGGTCACGCCGGTGCTGAGGCGGACGCACGGATTCAGCGGGACGTCGGGTGAGGGCAGACAGTCGCCGCCGTCGATCGTCAGCGGATGGGTGATCGTCGGCAGGGTTCCGCCGATCACGCCGTTCGAGTTCCTGTCAAAGACGAAGTCATCGGGATCGGATGGCGAGTCAGACCCCCCTTTGAAGAAGATCTTGTCGGCGGCTGTGGTTGCGTTCGCCTCCTCGATCGCCGCCCGCAGACTGCAATCGGTGTCGGCCGTTGCGTCGCTGTCGCAGGTCCCGTTGATCGACAGATCGGACCCGGTGCCGATCGAGTCGACGCTGAACGTCGCCGCCTCGGCGCCCGCGACGGGCAACGCAGAGGTGACGAGGCACAGGAGGAGGGCACGGCGGGCGGTCTGGGCGTATCGCATACCCCCGAACCTAGGCACGCGAATGCGAAGCCGGTATGCGTGGAAACACCCGATCGACCGGCTTCGCCCGACCGGCGTGGCGTCCCCGGCGATCGACTACCTTGTGCGCATGTTGAGGGGAAGGGGGATTCGGGTCGTCGGCGCCGCCATAGCGGCGCTTCTGGCGTTCGCGCTCCTCGCGTCCGCCGCGACCGCCGCGCGCGACTCCGACCGGGACGGCCTCCCCGACCGCTGGGAGCAGAAGCCAAAGCGCGGCAAGAAGCCGGCGGGGCCACTCAAGAACCTGAGGAAGCTCGGTGCCCGCCCCGATCACCGCGACGTCTTCGTCGAGGTCGACTACGCGAACGGCTTCGACCGCTCGAACGTATCCTGCGGCGACCTCGACGGCCTCGTCGACGCCTTCGCGGGCGCGCCGCTGACGAACCCCGATGGCAAGGGCGGTATCCGGCTCCACATCGACGCCGGGTTCAAGTGCCCGTCCCGGAGCTACTCGTTCGGCGGCTCGTCGCGCTTTCAGGCGTCGACGCCGTGCGCGAACCCGAACGACATCGGCAACACACTCGCCATCGACCGGCTCAAGGTCTTCCACATCGCCGGCGTCGTCGGGCCGGGGGCGCTGTGCGGGGCCGAGGGCATCGCCACCAGCTCCGACTTCATGCTCAACGGCCAGTTCGGATTCGGTCACGTCTTCATGCACGAGCTCGGACACGTCTTCGGCCTCGACCACGGCAACATCAACAGCTTCAGCGTCATGTCGCAGGGCCTGCTCAAGGTGCCGACGCAGGAGCCGATCCTCGACTTCAACCGCTATCCGATTAGCGCTCTGAACGAGGCGAGTCTCTCCGAGGCCGACGGCTACCAGTCGACGCCCGCGGGCGAGGCCTACATCGCCCGCTTCTACGGCACCCACTACTGCGGCGGGCTCAGCGCTCAGGGCCCCGCCAACGCCGATATCGACTGGGACTGCGACGGCGCACCCTTCTGGATGCCGCCGCTGTCGCAGTACATCGATCCGGGCACCGTCTCCCACGACATCGACGGCAACGGTGTCATCGGCACGATTCCCGCCGCCCCGGCGGAGTGGCCGCTCGTGCAACTGGGCAACGGCCGGATCGGCGGCTGAGCGGCGCGCGCCCGGTCGCCGGGCGCGCTACTCGATAGTGGCGATCGGCTCGCCGGCGTTGATCGAAGCGCCGACTTCGACGGCGAGCGAGGTGACCTTGCCCGACTTGTGGGCGGTGATCTCGTTCTCCATCTTCATCGCCTCGATGACGACGAGGAGGGCGCCCTCTTCGACCTCGTCGCCCTCGGCGACCTCGACCTTGAAGATGCTGCCCTGGAGCGGAGCGACGACGTCGTTGCCCGAAGCGGCTGCACCTCCGGCCTTGCGCTCCCGCCTCGGCGGACGCTTGCCGGCGGGCGCCGCGGCGCCGTTGCCGCCGAGCCCGGCGCCGATGACCTTGACCGGGTAGAGCCGTCCGCCGACCTCGACCTTGTACTCGCGCTCGGTCGTCTCGGCCTCGTCGTCGCCCTCCGGCGGGGCGGCGGGATCGCCGGTCGGCAGGTTCTTGATCCAGTCCTTGTCCTCGAGGAGGTCGCGGCAGGTCTCGCCCTTCGCCCATTGCTCGGTCGCGAGGATCGTCTCGTGGAAGGGGATCAGCGTCGTCAGGCCCTCGATCTTGTACTCGCCGAGCGCCCGGATCATCCGCCGCGTCGCGTGCTCGCGGTCGACGTCCCAGGTGATCAGCTTCGCGACCATCGGGTCGTAGAGCGGGGTCACCTCGCCGCCCTCTTCGAGACCGGAGTCGACGCGGACGCCCGGACCGGACGGCTCGAGGTACTTGCCGACCTTGCCGGGCGCGGGGGCGAACTTCTTGTGGGCGGCCTCGGCGTTGATGCGGCACTCGATCGCGTGGCCGCGCATCTCCATCTCGTCCTGGGAGATCGAGAGGCGCTCGCCGGCCGCGATCCGGATCTGCTCGCGGACGATGTCGATGCCGGTGACCATCTCCGTCACGCAGTGCTCGACCTGGACGCGGGTGTTCATCTCGAGGAAGAAGTACTCCTCGCCGACCTGCATGCCCTCGACGGTGCCGGCGCCGCGGTAGTCGACGGCCTCGGCGGCGTCGGTCGCGATCTTTCCGATCCGCTCGCGCATCTCCTCGTCGACGTGCGGTGCGGGCGCCTCCTCGATCAGCTTCTGGTGGCGGCGCTGGATCGAGCAGTCGCGCTCGCCGAGGTGGATGACGTTGCCGTGGGAGTCGGCGAGTACCTGGACCTCGACGTGGCGCGGGTCCTCGAGGTAGCGCTCGAGGTAGACGGTGTCGTCGCCGAAGAACTTCTCACCCTCGCGCGCGGCGCCCTCGAAGGCGTCGGCGAGGTCGTCGGGCGTCAAGGCCACGCGGAAACCCTTGCCGCCACCGCCGCCCGCCGCCTTGCAGGCGATCGGGAAGCCGATGTCGGCGGCCAGCTTGGCGGCGTCCTCGACGGTCTCGGACGGCTCCGTCGCGCCGGGGACGATCGGCACCCCGGCCTTCTGCATGATCTCGCGGGCTCGCGTCTTCGACCCCATCGCGTCGATCGCGTCGGCGGGTGGGCCGATCCAGGTGATGTCGGTCTCGCCGATCGCGCGAGCGAAGGGCGCGTTCTCAGCGAGGAAGCCGTAGCCGGGGTGGATCCCCTGCGCGCCCGACTCGGCGGCGACCTCGAGGATCTTCTCGATGTTCAGGTAGCTCTCGGCGGGGACCGCGGGGCCGAGCAGGTAGGCCTCGTCGGCTTCGCGAACGTGGCGGGCATCGCGGTCGGCCTCGGAGTAGACGGCGACGGCGCCGATGCCCATCTCCTTGAGCGTGCGGATGACGCGGATCGCGATCTCGCCGCGGTTGGCGATCAGAACTTTCTCGAACATGCGGCCGGGGAGGATAGTTGACTCCGATCGGATCCTCCGCTTCGCGGCGGGTCCGATCCTCAGGTCAACCCTTCGTCTGGTCTCCGGGCCAGAAGCCGGTCGCGCGCTCGAACCCGACGGCGCCGCCGCGGCGGACCAAGGCCTGGACGACCTTGATGATCACGCCGCTCACCGCGGCGGAGATCAGGACCTCCGTCCAGGTCGCGTCGCGATCGTCGGGATCGGAGGGGTCCTCGTCGGCGAAGGCCGCCCAGACCTTCTCGAATGCCTTCTTGCTGAGGATGCCGGCGAGCAGGCCGACGACGAGGGCGAATGGCTTGTAGATCAGCTTCATGAGACTCCGTTCAGGCGGCTTCGAGAACCGCTTCCTCCTCATCGGATACCCAGATCACCTGGTCCCTACCGGGACCGACCCCGACGACGGTGACCGGGACGCCGATGAAGTCGGCGATGAAGTCGAGGTAGTCGCGGGCGGCCTGCGGCAGATCCTCGAGGCTGCGGGCGCCGGTGATGTCCTCATCCCAGCCCGGCAGCTCCTCGTACTCGGCGCGGGCGCGGTGCAGGACCGACTGGTGGTAGGGGAACTGGTCGAAGGTGGCGCCCTCGGGATGGCGGTAGCGCACCGCGACGCCGATCGGCCCGATCCCGGTCAGCACGTCGAGCTTGGTGATCACGAGCCCCGTCATCCCGTTCAGCCGCGCCGCGTAGCGGAGCGCGACCAGGTCGAGCCAGCCGCAGCGCCGCGGCCGTCCGGTGGTCGTCCCGAACTCGCCGCCGTTCTCGCGCAGCCGCTCGCCGGTCTCGTCCTCGAGCTCGCTCGGGAACGGGCCGGAGCCGACGCGCGTCGTGTAGGCCTTGGTGATTCCCCAGACGTCGTCGATGTCGGTCGGCCCGACCCCGGCGCCGACGCAGGCCGCACCGGCGATCGGGTTCGAGGAGGTGACGAACGGATAGGTGCCGTGATCGAGGTCGAGCAGAGCGCCCTGCGCGCCCTCGAACAGGACCGAGTGGCCGGCGTCGAGCTCGTCCCAGCAGAGCCGCGCGGTATCGGCGATGTAGTGCTCGAGGCGATGGCCGTAGGTGACGTACTCCTCGGTCATCGAGTGGAGGTCGAGCTCGGGATCCTTGGCGTGCGGGCGCAGGAGCTGCCGCTTCGGCTCCATCGCGGCCATGATCTTCTTCCGCAGGATCTTCTCGTCGAGCAGGTCCTGGACCCGGATCCCGAGGCGGGCGGACTTGTCCGCGTAGGCGGGCCCGATACCGCGCTTCGTCGTGCCGATCTTGCTCGAGCCGAGGCGGGCCTCACCCGCCGTGTCGAGGAGCACGTGGTAGGGCATGATCATGTGCGCGTTCGCCGAGATCCGCAGGTTCGCGGCCGGGACGCCGCGGCGCTTCAGGCCCTCGATCTCGTCGGTGAGGATCTTCGGGTCGATGACGACGCCGTTGCCGATCGCGCACAGTGTCCCCTCGTGGAGGATCCCCGACGGGATCAGGTGGAGCTTGAACTCCTCGTCGCCGCGGACGATCGTGTGACCGGCGTTGTTGCCGCCCTGGAAGCGAACGACGACGTCCGCCCGCTCGGCGAGCAGGTCCGTCACCTTTCCCTTTCCCTCGTCACCCCACTGGGCGCCGACGATCACCAATCCCGGCATGTCGAGGCGATTATGAAGGTTGGGCGGGACCCGTACCGGGCGCCATCTCGACCCGGCGGTCCTGGCCGAACAGGGGCAGCGGGTTGCCGTCGCACATCTCGACCAGCCGCGAGACGGTCCGCGAGCCGACCTGCTCGGTCAGCTCCGGCTCCTCGAGGTTGGTCGTGAAGACGATCGAGCGCTCGTCGTTGTAGCGGCGGTCGACGATCGCGTAGAGCTGCTCGAGGACCCAGTCGGTGCTGCGCTCGGCGCCGAGGTCGTCGAGGTGGAGGAGGTCGACGTTGACGAGCCGGTCGAAGAACGCGAGGTAGCCGTCCTCCCCGCCCTCGGCGTCGAAGGTCTGCCGGATCCGCGCGAGCAGCGCCGGGGTCGAGTAGATCGCCACGGTCCGCCCGGCGTCGATCGCCGCCTTCGAGGCGAGCATCGCCAGCGTGGTCTTGCCGGTTCCCGGCCCGCCCATCAGCCAGAGTCCGTGACCGGCGTCGAGTTGCTCTTCGATCGTCTCGCAGTAGCGGCGCACCGCCCCGACGGTCGCGCTCAGCCCCGGCTGACGCGCCATGTCGGAGACCGGCGGGCGCTCGAAGGACACGCCCCGGTAGCGCTTCGGCAGCGAGCTCTTGAGCCCGCTCGAGCGGGCACGCTCGATCCGCCGCTGCCGGCAGTCGCAGGGACGGGCGGTGTCCTCGTCGTCGATCAGCCAGCCGGAGCCGTCGCAAACACCGAGCGGGCAGGTCGCCCGCGCGGTGACGTCGCCGGCCGGATCGGGCACCGCCACCGGACCGGTGGCGCCCGCCCGCGGCAGGACCGACGCGAGCGGATCACGCTCGGCGGGCTGCTCCGGCAGGGCCGCCCGCAGGCCCCCGAGCGGTCCGCGCTTCGGCTCGTCCGCGCTCACGCGGCCTCACCGGGCTCGGCCTCGGGAGCACCGGAGTAGGCGGCCGAGCTCGCGAGGTTCGCGAACTTCGGGAACTGATCCTGGAAGGCGAGCGGCACGGTGCCGATCGGGCCGTTGCGGTGCTTGGCGATGATCAGGTCGGCCTCGCCGGGTCGCTCGCTCTCGTGGTTGTAGTACTCGTCGCGGTAGATGAACGAGACGATGTCGGCGTCCTGCTCGATCGATCCCGACTCGCGCAGGTCGCTGAGGATCGGCACCTTGTCGGGACGCTGCTCGGGAGCACGGGAGAGCTGCGAGATCCCGATCACCGGGACCTCGAGCTCGCGGGCGAGGATCTTGAGCCCGCGGCTCATCTGCCCGACCTGCTCGACGCGGCCGGCGCGCGGATCGTCGCTCCGCATCAGCTGGATGTAGTCGACGATCACGAGTCCGAGCCCACCCTGCTGGGAGTGCAGCCGCCGGCATTTGGCCCGGAGGTCGAGCATGCTCAGGTCGGAGGAGTCGTCGATGAAGAGCGGCGTCTCGGCGAGCTCGTTGCAGGCCTTCAGGACCTTGTTCCAATCCTTGTGGACGTTGCCCTTGCGCAACCGGTCGGAAGGGACGCGGGCACGGGAGGCGATGAAACGGTGTGCGAGCTCGGTCTCGGACATCTCGAGCGAGAAGAAGGCGACCGGGCGCTTCGTCTTCCAGGCGACGTTCTCGGCGATGTTGCAGACCAGGCTCGACTTGCCCATGGCCGGGCGGGCGGCGAGGACGATCAGGTTGCCGGGCTGAAAGCCGCCGGTGATCTCGTCGAGCTTCTTGAAGCCTGACGGCGTGCCGGTCATCTGCGTCTCGCCGCTGGCCAGCTTGTCGAGCTTGTTGAGCTCGAGATCGAGGATCTCCTCGAGCGAGCTGAAGTCGCCGGCCTGCTCGGCCCGGGCGACGTTGAACAGCATCACCTCCGCCTGCTCGACTAGGTCCTGCGGCTCGCCCTCGCGGCCCTGGACCGACTGCTGGATCCGCTGGGCGGCCCCGAGCAGGCGCCGCAGCATCGAGTTCTGCTTGACGATCTGCGCGTAGTGGCCGGCGTTGCCCGGCACCGGCGTCGTCGCCGCGAGCGAGTTGATGACCTCCTGCCCGCCGACCTCCTCGAGCTTGCCCTGGCTCCGCAGGAGCTCGGCGACGGTCAGCGCGTCGACCGGCTCGTTGCGCTCGTAGAGGTCGTGGATCGCGCCGTAGATCGTTCCGTGGCGGCCGCGGTAGAAGTCCTCGGCCCGGAGGCGGGCCTCGCCCATGACCGGGTCGATGGCGGCCTCGGAGACCATCATCGCGCCGAGGACCGACTCCTCCGCCTCGAGGTTGTGCGGCTGCAGGAGCGGGGCCGGGCCGCCGTTCATGTCGCCGTCGATCATGCCGATCTCACTCGCTTCCATCGCCACTCCGAGACAAGCACACGCGGCGGCGTGACGCGATCGCTGAAGGGCCTATTTACGGGAAAGAGACGAAGGCGCGCGGCAATCGGCACGGACGGCGCAGTTCGCGCGCAACGCGACACCCGCCACCGGGCGACGAACCGGGCGAGGAAGCGCTCAGCGCTGCTCGGCGACGATCGTCTTGACCGAGGCCGTGGCGCCGCCCGGCACCTCGATCTCGACCATGTAGGTGCCGACCTCGCGGATGCCCTCCTCGAGGCGGATCCGCTTGCGGTCGATCTTCAGCCCGCGCGCCTCCTGGATCGCCTGGGCGATCTCCTTCGAGGTGACGGAGCCGAACAGGCGCCCGTCCTCGCCGGCGCGGTGGGTGATCGTGAGAACGGTCTTCGAAAGCAGTGCAGCGGTCTCGCCGGCGCGCTCGAGCGCCTCGCGGGCGGCACGGTCGGCGGCCTCGCGGCGACGCGTGGCCTCCTCGAGGGCGCCCTTGGTCGCCGGCTGGGCCAGCTTGCGGGGCACGAGGTAGTTGCGGAGGTAGCCGGGGGAAACCTCGATCGCGTCCCCGGCGTCGCCGAGTCCCTCGACCTCCTTGAGCAGGATCGCCTGAGCCATGGGGCCTACCGGTCGCCGACGTAAGGCAGCAGCGCCACCTCACGGGCCCGCTTGACCGCCAGCGCGAGCTGCTGCTGGTGGCGACGGGAAAGACCGGTGACGCGGCGCGAGCGGATCTTGCCGCGGTCGGAGATGAAACGGCGGATCGTCGTCAGATCCTTGTAGTCGATGTTCTCGACCGGGATCCGGGTGTACTTGCGGGGGCGGTTGCGGTCGAGGCCGCGACGGCCGCCGCGACGCGGTGGTGCGGTGGCGGCCATCAGCGCGTCGTCCCGTTGTTGTCTGAAGTCTGGTTCATCGGCGGCGGTGGATTGTAGGGACCGCGCCGTCCAAGCGCGTCGCGCATACCGGCGAGCATCGGAGCCGCCGGATCAAGGAAGAGGACGGCGCCGCGGCCCTTGGGCCGCAAGCCGTCCGATGACACCGAGCCCGGCCGCTCCGATGCCGCCGGGCGCAGGCGTCGGCGGTGCGGCCGGGGGGCCGCACCGCGCTTTCCGGACGCCCTGGCTCGCTTAGAACGGGATGTCGTCGTCCGCGCCGCCGCCGCTGGGGGCGCCGACGGGATCGCCGAAGTCGGAGGTGTCGGCGGGAACGTCGGAGCTCGCGAAGCCCTGGTTCGACTGCGCCTGCTGCTGCTGGCCGCCGCCGCCCTGGTTGTCGTCGCCGCGGCCGCCGAGGAACTGGACCGTCTGCGCGACGATCTCGACCTTCGAGCGCTTGCCGCCGCCGTTCTTGTCCTCCCACGAGCTCCAGCGCAGACGACCGTCGACCGCGACCGGGCGGCCCTTCGACAGGTACTGCGCGCAGTTCTCGCCCTGCGAGCCGAAGACGACGACGTTGAAGAAGTTCGGCTCCTCGATCCACTGATCGGTCGCGTTGTCCTTGCGCCGGTGGTTCACCGCCACGCCGAGCTCGCAGACGGCCATCCCGCTCGGCAGCGACCGCAAGTCGGGATCCCTCGTCAGATTGCCGGTGATCGTGACCCGGTTGATGTTCGCCACTTTCTCGTGCTCCTCCTGATTCGCTTAAGTCCTCGACGAGTCTAGGCAACCCCGCACGCGGGAAATTCGCCCCGGGCCGAAAAGGCCGGAAGCACCGGGGAAAGCGGCGGAGGGGAGCGCTACTCGGAGTCGGCGCCGGCCGCAGCGGCGGCGGGCTCGGAGCTGCCGCGGTCGCCCGCGGAGTCGTCCTCGTAGCGGCGGCGCGGGCCGCGGCCGCCCTCGCGGCGACCCCCGCGCTCGTCCTCGTCACGGCGCATGATCTGCTCCGTGTCCGGAGGCACGATCGCCGGCGAGTCGGGCTCGGTCTTGAAGATCCGGAAGCGGAGGACGCCGTCGGTGATCTTCAGCGAGTGGTCGAAGTCGTCGAGCAGGTCCTTGCCGCCGGTGAACTTGTAGAACCGGTAGTCGGCCGACTCGCGCTTGTCGATCTCGTAGGCCATCTTGCGCAGGCCCCAGTTGGCCTCGTGCAGGAGCTCGCCGCCCGACTCGAGCTTCGACTTGACGTCGGCGGCGACCTTGTCGCGCTGCTCGTCCCCGGACTCCGGGTCGAGCATCAGGATCATCTCGTAGGTGAGGTTGGCCATGAGCGGCGGGGGACTATAGCGGGGTTCCGGCCGGGGGCGAAGGCCCTCCGCACGGGATTGAGGGGGCATGGGAGGCATGAGCGTCAGCTGGCGTCACGCGGCACGCACCGCTGCAGCCGCAATCGCGGCGATCGCCGCCATCGCGCTGCTGCCCACCCTGCTCCGCACCCCGGACCCGCCGCCCCTCGATCCCGACGTCGGGCTGACCGGCCTCGCCGCGGGGGCCGAGCCGCTTCCGGCGCCCGCCGCGAAGCGCCGGCCGAAGCCGCGAGAACAGGGCAAGCGCGGGAGTGACGAGGAGCCGAAGCGGGCGAAGGCTGCGGAGCCGAGGCACGAGGACGAACGGGAACACGACCACCAAGCTGCGCCGGAGCCGGAGCGCTCTCCCTCCCCGGCTCCGGCGCCTCCGCCCTCCCAGCCGGCGCCGGTGACGACGACGGCGTCGGCCCCACCGCCGGTCGCGCCGGCACCGGTGGCCGCGCCGCCGCCGGCTCCTGCCCCCAGTCCCTCTCCGGCTCCCGGCCCGCCGCCGGGCGTCCGGCAGTTCGGGCCGTGAGTCAGCTCCCGCGCTTGGCCTTGATGTCGGCGAGCTGGTCGTCGACCCAGTCGCCCGGGTCGCGGCCGTCGACGATGTCGCGGAGCTTGTCGGCCCGCTCGCGGCGCTCGATGAAGTCCATGCTGAGGGCGCGGTAGATCGCCTCGGCCTGCTCCTCGATGTCGAAGGGGTTGACGCTGAGCGCGCACTCGCCGAGCTCCTCGTGGGCGCCGGTGTTCTCGGAGAGCATCAGGACGCCGTCGCGGGTGTTGACCGCAGGCGCCTCCTTGGCGACGAGGTTCATACCGTCGAAGAGCGAGTTGACCATCAGCAGGTCGAAGTGCTTGTAGCGGGCGACGGCCTCGTGGAAGTTCTCGTAGATCCGGAGGTCGATCGGCATCCAGTCGGTCGTGCCGTGGCGGTGGTTGACGACGGCGACGAGCGCCTCGATCCGTTCGAGGTACTCCTGGTACTCGGCGACGTCCTGCCGCGAGGGCTGCAGGTGGGCGATGAACGTGACCCGCTCGTGGAACTCGGGGTGGTCGGCGAGGAACTGGTCGAAGGCGGTGAATCCGCGGAGGACGTTCTTCGAGAGGTCGGCGCGATCGACCCGGATGATCAGGTGCTCGCGGCGGCGGGAGAGCAGTTCGCGCTCGTAGTCGGCGACCTCCTCGGTCGCCGCGACCCGGCGGAGCCGCTCGGCGTCGATCCCGAGCGGATAGGCCCGGATCCAGATCTCGCGGTCGCCGTAGCGGACGACCTCGTTGCGGTAGTCGACCTCGCAGCCGACGAGCTCGCGGCAGCAGTCGAGGAAGTTGTGGACGTAGGCGGCGGTGTGGAAGCCGATGATGTCGTTGCTGAGGAGCCCGTCGAAGATCTCGTCGCGCCACTCGCGGGGCAGGATCCGCCACGCGTCCGGGTGCGGCCAGGGGATGTGGACGAAGTGATGGAGGAAGGCCTCCGGCCGCTCGGCCCGGACGATCGCCGGCGCCGTGTAGAGGTGGTAGTCGTGGAACATCACCAGCGGCCGTTCCTGCCCCTCGAGCCGCTTCAGGACGGTCCGGGCGATGTCGTCGTTGACGACCTTGTAGCCGTAGCGCCAGGCCGCCTTCTCCTCGGCGCGGATGTCCGGCGCGTTGGAGAGGTCCCAGAGGTAGTGCTGGGTGAACCAGAGCTGCGGGTTGGCGATGACGCTGTAGAAGAGGTCGTAGGCGTCCGGATCGGAGGCGACCAGGTCGACCTCGTAGGAGCCGCCCTCGAGCTCGATCTCCGTCGGCCCGTCGGCCTCCTCGGCGACGACGGCGTCCTCCTCGGTCATCGCCGAGGCGATCCAGAGAACCTGCCGGTGGGTGGCGAGGCCGGTCAGCGCGGTCACGAGCCCGCCGCCGCCGCGGCTGATCACCCGGTTGCCGTCGGCATCGCGGTCGAACTGCGCCGGACCGCGGTTGGAGACGATGATCAGCGGCTGCGACTCGGTCACGCCCGCAGGCTATCGCCGTCGCGGTGGAGGCGGAAAACGCTCAGCGCGGGCCCGCGGCACGGAGCCGCTCGATCCCGGCATCGAGCGAGGCGATGATCGTCGCGTGGAGCTCCGGCGTCGAGGCGCAGACGCAGGACATCTGGAACTCGTGCCCCGATCCGAGCAGGGGCCGGTCGTCGAGGCGCTCCCCGCGGGCATCGGTCAGCACGACCCCGGCCTCGTCGAGGATCAGCGCCGCCGCCGCGAGGTCGTAGGGCGAGTTGTTGAGCACGGCCCCGCGCCCGACCCGCTCGAACTCGGGCCGCATCCACTCGATCTCCTCGATCATCCGCGGCCCCGGTTCGACGTAGGCGTCGAGCTGACCGGTCACGAGCCGGGTCATGTCGTAGGTCGCCGAGCCGAGGTCGAACGTCCCGCCGGCGACCGAGGAGCCGTCGAGCAGCTCCTCGAGCACGATCGTCGTCGCCACCACCGGGCGGCCGCGGAAGCCGTAGGTCCAGAGCATCCGCTCGGGGTCGGTCTGCCCCGAGGGGCGCGGGGCCGGCTCGACGCCGGCGCCGCGGACCGCGAGGAACCGGTCGCCCGACTTGATCTCGACCACACAGCCGACCTCCACGTCGGCCATCGTCGGCCGCTCGCCGAACGGCGCCGCGGCGACGGAGACGCAGGCGGACTCGAACCCGGCCAGCGCCGGGCGCGTCCCGTCGATCGGGTCGACGACAAGGACCCAGCGCGGCTCGCCGCCGGGGTTGACCATCCCCCGGTCCTCGGAGTAGAAGGCGACATCGGGAGCGTGCTCGGCGAGGTAGGCCTCCATCCGCGCCTCGGCGCGCTCGTCGATCGCGAACGTGACATCGCCGCCGGCGCCGTCGCCGGCGTGCTCGCGGCCCTCGTTGCGCCCGAGCTCGGGCAGCACGACCTCGCGCAGGTCCGCCGCCAGCTCGGCGACGAGGCTGCCGATCGGGTGGGCGGCGGCGGTCAGCGGCTCAGGACTCGGGGCGGGCCCCGAGCTTGACGTCGACGTCCATCTCCTTGCCGTCGCGGATGATCGTCAGCGTGACGTCGTCGCCCGGGTTGTAGGTGGCGATCAGCCGCGAGAGGTCGTTCTCGGCCTCGAGCTTCTGGCCGTCGACGGCGACGATCGTGTCGCCTCCGACCGCGACCTTGCGGCCCTGGAACTCGACCTTCGAGTCCTCGCCGGAGCCGCTGCCCTGGAGGCCCGCCTGGTCGGCGGGGCCGCCGGAGACGACGCTCGAGATCAGCGACCCGGTCGGCGCGTCGATGCCGAGCTTCTCGGCGAGCTGCGGATACAGGGGCTGGCTCTTGACGCCGATGTAGGCGTACTCGACCTTGCCGTTGTCGCGGAGCTGCTCGACCGAGCGCTTGACCAGGTTGATCGGGACCGCGAAGCCGACGCCCTCGTTGCCGCCCGAGGTCGTGTTGATCTGCTGGTCGATGCCGACCACCTTGCCGTCGGCGCCGATCAGCGGGCCGCCGGAGTTGCCGGGGTTGATCGAGGTGTCGGTCTGGATCGCGCCGTCGATCTTGAACTGGGTGAGCGAGTCGATCGACCGGTCCGTCGCCGAGACGATTCCGACCGAGAGTGACTGCTCCTGGCCGAACGGGCTGCCGATCGCCGCGACCGGCGCGCCGACCTGGACGCTCTCGGAATCGCCGAGCTCGATCGGGTTGAGATCGAGGCCGTCGGGATCGACCTTGATCAGGGCGACGTCGGCGTTGAGATCGGTGCCGACGATCTCGGCCGGCACCTGGTTGCGGTCCCCGAACTCGACGTAGACCTCGTCGGCCTCGTTGATCGGGGTGCCGCCGCCGGCCTCGGTGGCGTCGGTGACGACGTGGGCGTTGGTGACGATCTCGCCGTCGTCGCTGATCACGAAGCCGGAGCCCTGGCCCGCCGACGTCGGGTTGTCCGCGTCGCCGACCAGCGAGAGGATCGTGACGACGCTCGGTGCGGCCTCGGCGTAGACGGCCTGTGCGTCGAAGTTGGAGCCGGAGCCGACGACCGGCTTGCCGGAGCCGGAGTCGGCCGCGGTCGTCGTCGTGGTGGTCGTCGCGACCGAGCCGCTCGAACCCGAGTCGTCGTCGCCGCAGGCCGCGAGGCCGACGGCGAGGAGCAGGGCCAGCAGCCCGGCGATGACGGCCGGGCGGACCCTCCGCTCTGCGCCGCTCACGCGGGCGCTCCAAGCGGGCCGTCGAGCTCGCTGCTGCTCGCCGCGCCGGCCGGCGGAAGGATCAGGTTGAACTTGGCGCCGCGGCCGCGGCGCGGGACGAGGCAGACGTCACCGCCCATCGCGCGGGCGAGCTCGCGGGCGATCGCGAGCCCGAGCCCCGAGCCGCTGACCGAGTCGGCGGTGTAGAAGCGATCGAAGATCCGGTCGCGGGAGCGGGGGTCGATGCCGGGGCCGTCGTCGGAGACGGTCAAGCAGGCTTCGGTGGGGGTGCTGGCGGGGGCTATGGAGATCTCCGTTCCGGGCGCGGTGTGCTTCAGCGCGTTGTCGATGAGAATACGCAAGATCTGAGCTGTCCTCGCACGATCGGCTTGGGCAAGCGGTTCCTGGGCACCCGCCTCGATCTCGACGCGCGAGTCGTGATGCTCCGCCGCCGCCGCGAACTCCGCCGCGACCTCGGCCGCGAGGCCGCCGAGATCGATCGGCTCGCTCTGCAGGCTCAGCGCGTCGGCGTCGAGCCGGGAGAGGTCGAGGAGGTCGGTGGAGAGCTTCGTCAGCCGCTCGATCTGGCCGCGCATCGTCCGCACGAACTCGTGGCGGGTCTCGGCGTCGGGCTCGGGGTCGTCGTCGAGCAGCTCGATGAAGCCGCCGAGCGAGGCGATCGGCGTCCGCAGCTCGTGCGACGCGTTGGCGATGAAGTCGCGCCGGGCCGTCTCGAGCCCGCGCAGCCGCCGCCGCATCTGGTCGAGCGTCTCGGCGAGCTGTCCGAGCTCGTCGTTGGCACCGACCGGGATCGGGACCGAGAAGTCGCCCTGCGCGACCCGCTCGGCGGCCTCCTCGAGCCGGCGGATGCGGCGGGCGTGGTAGCCGGCGGCGATGAACGCGGCCAAGAGCGACGCGGCGAGGGCGATCCCGCCGGCGATCAGCGTCTGACGCCGGATCAGCGCGACGTTGGCCTCGACGTCGTCGAGTGGGGTCGAGAGGACGATCACCCAACCCGGCCCCTCCCCGGCCGGAGATCCGCCGGCGCCGCCGGGGGCGTTCCCGGAGACGGGGAAGGCGGTCTCGCCGATCCGGCTGCCGGCGACCGTCTCGATTCCCGACCGGACGTCGTTGCTCGCCGCCGCGCCGGTCGCCGCCGGGTACTCGGGATCGAGCGCGTCGCTCTCGAGCTCGGAGTCGGCGATGACGAAGGCCGGCTCGCCCTCGCGGAGGCCGAGCAGGGTGATCCGGGAGTCGACGTTGGCCGCGGTCCGGCGGACGAGCGCCGAGAGCTCGCGCTGCTCGAGCCCGCGCCGGGCGGCCGACCGCAGGCGATCGAGCTCCTCGGTCCCCTGCTGCTCGAGCCGGTCGAGCCGCTCGGACTCGAGTCGCGAGCTGAGCTGGGGAACGACGTAGAGATAGACGAACCCGATCGCCATCGCGGTGATCGCGAAGAACAGGAGCACGAGGCGGGTCCGGACGCTGTCGAGCCGGGAGACCGGCGGCGGGGTGCTCAACTCAGGCCACGTCCTCGTCCCGGAACCGATAGCCGACGCCGCGAACCGTCAGAAGGTACTCGGGCTCGCGCGGCTCCGTCTCGATCTTCTCCCGCAGGTGGCGGATGTGGACGTCGATCGTCCGCGGGTCGCGGTAGGTGCTGTCGCCCCAGATCCGCTCGAGCAGCGCCCGCCGGTCGAAGACGTGCCCGGGGCTGCGGGCGAGCGCGGCCAGCAGCTCGAACTCGACGTAGGTCAGCTGGACCCGTTCGCCGCGGATCGTCACCTGGCGGCGGGCCGGGTCGACGGCGAGCTCGCCGGCGCTGATCGGTCCCTCGGCGGGCTCCTCGCCGGACATCCGGGTGCGGCGCAGCGCCGCCTTGACGCGGCTCCGGAACTCGCGGACGCTGAACGGCTTGGTGATGTAGTCGTCGGCGCCGATCTCGAGGCCGAGGACCTTGTCGACCTCGTCGTCGCGGGCGGTGAGCATGATGATCGGCACCTGGCTGCGGGCCCGAAGGCGGCGGCAGACCTCGATCCCGTCGATCCGGGGCATCATCACGTCGAGCACGACGAGGTCGAAGCGCCCGGCGGCGAACTGATCGAGGCCCTCGCGACCGTCGCGAGCGACGACCACCTCGTACCCCTCCTTGCGGAGCGGGTACGCGAGAAGCGTCTGAATCGACTCCTCATCGTCGACGAGCAGGATGCGAGCCGAAGCCTCGCTCATGCCGAGAGGTTAGTTTCACCGCTTCACTCATGTTCGACCCGCGGATCTATCGCGCAGCCCTGCTCCCGGCCGTCGCCGCCCTCGCGGTGGTGATGTTCTCCTTCCAGCCGATCCCGAATCCGCTGCCGCCGCCGGTCGCGACGCCGACCTTCGACGGGTCGGAGGCGGCCCGCACGGCGCGCTCGATCGTCTCCCTCGCACCCGACCGCACGCCGGGATCCGACGGCGACCGGGCGGTTGCCGACCTCGTCCAGGAGCGGTTCACGGGGATCGAGGGCGGCCAGGTCTCGACCCAGTCCTTCGATTCGAGCTTCGACGGCGAGGACGTCAAGCTCGAGAACGTGATCCTCACCCTGCCGGGGATCTCCGACCGGACGATCCTCGTCGTCGCCTCGCGCGACGCGCCCGAGGGAACCGGCGCGACGACGAGCGCGTCGGCGACGGCGACGCTGCTCGGCCTCGCCGACGACCTCGGCCGCTCGCGGCGGGAGAAGACGATGATCTTCGCCTCGACCGACGGGGGCGGCGACAGCACCGACGGCGTCGATGAGCTGATTGACGCCCTCCCGCAGCCGGAGAACGTCGAGGCCGCCTTCGCGATCTCGCAGCCCGGCGTGCCGGTGCCGGAGGCGCCGTTCGTGATCGGATCCGGCTCGGGCCCGGACAGCCCGTCGGCCCAGCTCGTCCAGACCGCGCGCGACATCGCCACGGCGAAGTTCGCCGAGCGGGACCCGGCGCCGGGACCGTGGGTCGGTCTCTCCCGGCTGGCGTTCCCCGGCGGACTCGGCGAGCAGGTCGCACTGCGCCGCGCCGGCATCGAGGCGCTCGGGATCAGCGCGCACGGCGAACGGCCGGTGCCCGCCGGCGACGCCGGACCCGAGGCGATCTCCTCGGAGACCCTCGACGCGTCCGGGGCGACGATGCTCGAGCTGATGCTCACCCTCGACCACGCCGAGGACCCGGTCGACCAGGGACCCGACGAGTACATCCGAATCGGCGACAACCTCGTCCCCGGCTGGACGCTGTCGCTCCTCGCCGTCGCGCTGCTGCTCGCTCCGCTGCTGACCGCGGGCGACACCTGGCTGCGTGAGCACCGCAACGACTGGCGCGTCCGCAAGACGCTGTTCTGGGCCGGCGAGCGGGTGCTGATCCCGCTCGCGGCGCTGGTGCTCACCTACCTGCTCGGGTTCGTCGGGCTGATCCCCGACCCCGCGTTTCCCTACGACCCGGCGCTGCACGCTCCCGGGGCCGCCGGCCCGGTCGCGTTCGCCGCTCTCGCCGGCGCGGTCGCGATCGCCGCCCTGCTCGTGCGCCCGATGCGGACGCCGCTAGACGCCGAGCCCCAGACGCTCGCCGCCGCCGCCGGGCTGCTGACCGGGGTCTCGGTCCTCTGCATCTGGCTGATCAACCCGTACCTGGCGTTGCTGCTGACCCCGACCGCGCACATCTGGCTGCTCGCGGCCCGGGCGGCCGGTCCCCCTCGCGCGGTCGTGCTCGGCATCGCCGGGCTCGTCTCGCTGGTGCCGGCGCTGCTCGGGTTCGCGACCTGGGCGGCCCAGCTCGGCCTCGGGCTCTCGGCGCCGTGGCACCTGCTGCTGATGATCGCCGACCACCAGATCGGATTCCTGCTCGGGCTGCTCTGGTGCGGCGTCCTCGGCGGGCTGATCGCCGTCGTCTCCTCGGCGGGCGGGATCGCGCGGTCGCTGCCGCCGATCGGCCCGCGCGGGAGCATCAGAGGCGCCGGCAGCCACGCCGGACCGGGGGCTCTGGGCGCGAGCCCACCGGCGGTCCGGCGTCGCGACTAGGGGCTGGCCCCCAGGCGCGGATCCCGCTCTGGACGCGGATCTGGACGCCCTTCTGGACGCTCGTCGGAAGCGGCTAAAGCAGCGCCGTCTCGGACCGATGGAGGCGGTACGCGTCCACCCCTCCAACGAGTCAGGAAAGAAAACGAGCTCAGTTCAAATGGGTGCCACAGCCGAACAGCTCGCAGACGTCCAGCAGCAGGTCTCCCGCGGCGAGTACGAGGTCAACTCGCAGCGCGTCGCGGTCGCCATCCTCGAACGGATCGGCGTGATCCAGAGTCGCGACCCGGTCAGGGGCCGCGGAAGTGGTCGTGGCCTCCTGGGCGAACTGAACGTCCCCCGGGAAGTCTGAGCCGGACCGCCGCGCCGGGGTGGACCCGGCCGATCTCGGTCAGCTCGGCGCCCGTCGCAGCGACGGCGTCCGCGCATCCGGCCAGTTGGGCCCGCGGGATCGCACAGAGAAGCTCGTAGTCCTCGCCGCCGGAGACGACCAGCTCGTTCGGATCGCGGCCGGCCGCCGCCGCGACCTCGGAGACGCCGGCGCCGACCGGCACCCGGTCGACCTCGACCTCGATGCCGACGCCGGCTGCGGCCGCGAGGTGCTCGGCTTCGGCACCGAGGCCGTCGGAGACGTCGATCATCGCCGTCGCTCCCGCCGCCGCCAGCGCCCGGCCCGCGTCGAGCTGCGGCCGCGGCTCGAGCTGGCGGGCCCTCGCCGCGTCCGCCACGGCAGCCGGGACCGACTCGGCGAGCTCGGGATGTTCGAGCAGCATCAGCCCGGCCGCGGCGCCGCCGAGCGCGCCGGTGACGCAGATCGCGTCCCCGGGCTCGGCGCCGGCACGGCCGACCATCGCGTCGGCGGCGGGCGTCCGGCCGATCGCGGTCACCGCGACGGCGAGGACCGCCGAGCCGGTCAGATCCCCGCCCAGCAGCGCCGCTCCCGACAGCTCGGCAAGCTCAGCGAGCCCCTCGCAGAGCTCGAGCGCGTCGTCGCGGCCGAAGTCCTCGGGGATGCCGACCCAGACGTAGAGCTCCACCGGCTCGGCGCCCATCGCCGCGAGATCGCTGAGCGCCGCTCCGGCGGCCTTGCGTCCGATCGCCCGGGGCGGGCACCAGCTCCGCCGGAAGGCGACACCGTCGACGATCGCATCGACGCTTACCGCCCGGCCTCCCCCGCCCGGCTCCTCGATCACCGCGGCGTCGTCGCCGATCCCGATCCGGACTTCGGGCCGCTCGACGGGTCCGCCGAGGCGGTCGCGGATCGCGGCGATCAGGTCGAACTCCGGCGAGCTGCGCATGCGCGGCTCGCTCACAGCGAAATCCCCGTGATGCCGTTGATCGCCTGGAACACCGTCAGCAGGATCGTCGCACCGATCAGGAGCCGATCGCGCGAGATCGCGGCGACCGGGAGCACCCAGATCAGATACCAGGGGACGATGTAGGCGGAGGCAACGAGCACGCCGAACGCCGCCCAGCCGGCTGCGCGGACCCAGTCGAACCCGCGGGCGACCGCGACCAGCAGCCAGATGACCGCGATCGCGAACGCCACGACGGCCACGGTCCTGACGACGTCGACGTCGATCCCGCTGCCGCGCGAGAGGACGGAGGGAACGCTCCAGCGGCTGATCTGCCCGTGATTGCCGCCGGCGACGCTGAGCGCCTCGGTGACGCTCGAACCGAACGCAGCCAGGGAGACGGCGCCGACGAGGACGGCCGCGATCGCGATTCCGGCGATCAGCCGGCCACGCTGCCCCGGGCCCCGCGTGCCGACTATCGCGAACGGCGCGTACATCGCCCCGGAGATCTTCGTCGCCGCGGCGAGGACATAGCCGGCCCCGGCAGTGAGCGGCCGGGCGGCGAGTGAGGCCGCGATCGCGGCCATCGCGATCGCGGCGGTCAGCGCGTCGTTGTGGCCGCCGCCGACGAGCTGGACGAGGACGATCGGGTTCAGCGCGACGAACGCGACCGCGCCGGCGGGGGCGACGCCGCGCAGCCGCGCGAGGCGGGCGACGATCCAGGCGATCACGGCGACCGACAGGCCGGCGAGCAGCTTCAGCGACCAGAGCGCGAACGGGACGCCGAGCAGGCCGAGCGGATAGGTGCCCAGGGTGAACACCGGCCCGTAGACGGAGACCGCGTCGCGGTAGTCGACGACGCGGGCGGCGGCATCGTCCTGGGGGATCGCGGCCGGCGCATACTCGTAGGGGTTGAGCCCGTGCTCGGCGCCGAGCCGCGCGTAGGAGATGTAGCTGAAGAGGTCCAGCGAGAGCAGCGGCGGGGCGAGGACGAAGAGGGTGATCAGGATTCCGGCGACCCACCCGACCCAGCGCAGGCCGAGGTCGCGGGCGTAGGCGAGCAGGACCACCCAGATCGCGATCGCGAGCCAGAGCAGGCAGAGGTAGACCATCGGCCGCGAGACGAAGCCGTCGCTGAACAGCCCGAGGACGCCGTTGGCCCACCCCTCGCCCTCGCCGCGGAATCCGCCTCCCGGGACGAAGCCGGGATCGATCGACGGAGTCGCCAGCGGCAACGAGACCGCGATCAGCGCGAGCGCCGCGAGCCGCGCGACGAGGCGCCGCCGCGCGGGAGCCGTCGCTGGGGTGGCCGGGGTCTCCTCCATCAGCTCGGTGAGAATGTATTCGTGCCCGCCCCCTACCGCGCCTGCCTGATCGACGCGCTCGGCACCATGGTCCGGCTGCTGCCGCCGTGGGAGTACCTCGACGCCGCGGCGACGGCGGGCGTGCCGGCCGAACGCATCCGGTCGGCCTTCGAGGCCGAGATGCGCTTCTACCGTGACAACGCCGAGCGCGGCCGCGACGCCGACTCGCTGGCGCAGTTGCGGGCGGATGCGGCCCAGGTTCTCTCGGCCGGCCTCGGCCGCGAGGTCGCCGTCGACTCGATGATGGCCGCGATCCGCTTCGAGGCCTATCCGGACGCGGCGCCGGCGCTCGCGGCGCTCAGGGCACGCGGCCTCCGGATCGTCTGCGTCTCGAACTGGGACTACGCGCTCGGCACGGTGCTCGAGCGGATCGGGCTCGCGCCGGCGCTCGACGGCGTCGTCACCTCGGCGGCCGTCGGCGCCCGCAAGCCGGACCCGGCGATCTTCGCCGCGGCGCTGGACATCGCCGGCTGCGGGGCGGCCGACGCGTTCCACGTCGGCGACAGCGACGAGGACGTCGAAGGGGCCCGCGCAGCCGGCATCGACGTGATCAGGATCGACCGCGAAGACGGCGCCGACGTATCCTCGCTCGCCGAGATGGTCGAGCTGCCGGAGCTGAGCAAGCGATGAGCGACGAGCGGGGCGACGCCCCCGAGCAGCCGCGCGTCGGCTCGAGCCCGCCGCCCGGCGCGGGCGGCGAGCCCGCGTCCAGCCCGCCGCCGGGCGGGCCGGTCGCCTCGACTCCGCCCCCCGGCGGGGAGGAACCCGACCGGGCCTCGAAGGGTGGGCGCTTCCTGACCCGCTACGCGGGCCTGCCCGAGGTCGGCTGGGGCGGCGGGATGGTCGCGCTCGGCGTCCTGATCGCGGCCGGGACGATGCTGATCGGGACGATCATGGTCGCGATCTTCGATCCCGAGCTCGACTCGCCGGCGGCACGCAACGCCGCCCAGCTCGCGGTCGCGCTGAGCCTCGGAGGAACGGCGCTCGGCTTCGCCTTCTTCGACGCCGGCGGGCGTATCAAGGAGTCATTCGGGAAGCTCGGCCTCGGCCCCCGGATCGCCCTCGGCGCGATCGGGCTGGCCGTCCTCGCCTGGTTCGTCTACATCCTCTGCGCCGGGATCCTCACCCCCCTCCTGCAGCCCGACCAGGAGGACGTGACCCGTGAGCTCGGGACGAACAAGGACGAGCTCGGCAGCGTCGCCGTGGCGGCCTTCCTGATCGTGATCGCCGCGCCGCTCTCGGAGGAGATGTTCTTCCGCGGCTTCATGTTCGCCGGCCTTCGACGCGCGATGTCGATCTGGCCCGCGGCGCTGATCTCGGCCGCCGTCTGGGGCTCGCTGCACCTCGGCGCCGGGAACATCGGCGTCGCGATCCAGCTCGCCGTCTTCGGGGTGATCCTCGCCTGGCTGTACGAGCGCAGCGGCACGCTCTGGGCGCCGGTGTTGGCGCACGCGATCAACAACACGATCGCCTTCGTGCTGCTCGTCACCGACGTCGTCTGACGCACCCGTCCCGATCAGCCGTCCCGGCCCCTACAATTGCGGCCGCAATGAGCCAGGGAATGCGTCTTCGTTCGGTCCTCGTCCTCTCTCTCGTCCTGTCGCTGGCGGTGCTCGTCGCCGTCGCGTCGGCTCAGGAGCCGTCATCGACGACACCTGATCCCGGCGACGAAGCGACCTCGACGACCATCGCCCCCGGCGAGCCCGACCCGGGCGCACCGGCCGACCCCGCCGACGGCGACCCCGCCGGCGCCGACGATCAGGCCGCCGACTCGGCCGCGCAGTCCAGCGCCGCCGAGTCGAAGAAGGGCGCCCCGGCGCTGCAGCCGACGACCACGAAGGTCCGGCTGAAGGGCATCCGCAGCGGCAAGGTCACGGCGGGCAACCGCGTCAAGGTGGCCGGAACCGTCCGCCGCTTCAACGTCGGCCAGAAGGTCACCATCGTCCTCTACCGCGGCAAGAAGACCGTCAAGCGCCAGACGGTCAAGGTCCGCGACAAGGGCAAGGGCTCCGACCTCGGCCAGTTCCACTGGTCGCGGAAGATGATCGCGCCGGGGATGTACCGGGTCCAGGCGATCCTCCACAAGGGCAACGACTGGGCGAGCTCGAAGACCTCGAGCCGCAACTTCCGGATCCGCTACCCCAGCCTCAACAAGGGCGACCGCGGCTCCGCCCCGTCGCTGCTGAACGACCTCCTGAACGACCTCGGCTACGTCTCGAGCAAGGGCTCGAAGTACAGCTCCGCCACCGGCCGCGCCGTCCTCGCGTACCGCAAGGTCAACGACATGGCCCGCAAGGAGAAGGCGACCGGCAGCATCTTCAAGAAGCTCGCGATGGGCAAGGGCGGCTTCAAGCTCAAGCACCCGGGCGCCGGCAAGCACGTCGAGGCCGATCTCTCCCGTCAGGTGATGGTCCTGGCCAAGAACGGCAAGGTCGACGAGATCTACACGATCTCCTCGGGCGCGCCGGCCACACCGACCATCCAGGGCAAGTTCCGCTTCTACCGCAAGGACGCGGGCTACAACAGCCTCGGGATGTACTACTCGGTCTACTTCATCCGCGGCTACGCGACTCACGGCTACCACGACGTGCCGACCTACCCGGCGAGCCACGGCTGCCTGCGGAACCCGATCCCCGATTCGGTCCACATCTACAACTGGATCGACATCGGCGACCCGATTTACGTCTACCCGTGATGGCGGACTGAGGGAGGCGCTGGGCCTTTGTCCTCGTCGGCTCACGTGCTGACGCACGCTTCGCCTCCTGCGTCCGCGGCCAGCGACTCCTCAGCCTCGCCATCACCGTTTCGATGACCGCAAGGGAGACATTGATTCAAGAGCTGCGCGAGCACGCGCTCGTGCTCGGCGAGGTGACGCTGACCAGCGGCGCGACCGCCTCCTACTACGTCGACGCCAAGCGCGCGATCCTCCGCCAGCCGGCCTTCGGCGCCCTCGCCGAACTGGTCGCCGCCGAAGCCGTCCGGCTCGGCGCCACCGCCGTCGGCGGGATGACGATGGGCGCCGACCCGATCGCCAGCGCCGCGATCTCCGACCCGGCCGGCAAGGACCTCGTCGCGTTCTTCGTCCGCAAGGAGAAGAAGCAGCACGGGCTCCAGCGCTGGGTCGAGGGACCGATCCTCGAACCCGGCACCCGCGTCCTCATCGTTGAGGACGTCGTCACCACCGGCGGCTCGACGGTCAAGGCGATCGAACGCTGTCGCGAGGAGGGACTCGACATCGTCGGCACCGTCTCCGTCCTCGACCGCCTCGCCGGTGGCGGCGAGAACATCGTCGAGGCATCCGGCGGCGCCCCCTACACCCCGCTGGCGACGATCGACGACGTCCACCCGGACCGCGACGACCGCTAGGCCGCGGGCCCTACTTCCGCTTCTTCTTCTTGACCTTCCAGGAGTAGTTGGCCGCCGTCAGGTTGTCGGCCGGGTCCGTCGCCTGGACGATCAGCCGGTGCTTGCCGGGCTTGACCTTGAAGGTCGACTGCGCCGCGCACGGCTTCGCGCGCTTGTCGTCGAGGCTGCAGGCGAGATCGGCGTTGTGGTCGGTGAGGAACTCGAACTTGGCCTTCGTCGACTTAGTGGTCTTGGGCGGCTTCTTCGAGATCAGCAGGGTCGGCGCCGTCTCGTCCCCGGCGATCAGCGCGCCCTCGGCGTCGATCAGCCCGGCTCCCTGGACCTGCTGCCCGAAGCCTGGAATCGACTTCGCGCTCGACACCTGGGCCTGCTTGACCTCCTGCTGGGTGATCGAGGGCTCGGCGTCGATCTGCAGCGCCGCAACGGCGGCGGCGTGCGGGGACGCCTGCGAGGTCCCGAAGAACCGGAACAGGCCGCCGCCGAAGTTCGACCCGAAGAAGGTGTTCTGCCCACCGTCGGTGGCGACGACGTCGGGCTTGCTGGTCACCTGCGGGCTGCCGAGGGCCGGCGCCGGCGTGACGCCGTTGACCGGACCGAACAGATGAGTAACCGGGCCGCGGCTCGAGTAGTCCTCGACGGTGGCGGCGTTGTTGTACGGCACCGCGCCAACCGTCTGGGCGGAGGTCGATCCGTTGTGTCCGAAGATCGTCGGACCGACGGTGTCGCCGCCGGCGGAGACCGGGTACTCGAGCGCCGCGATCGACCCGGCGCCGTTGTCGGAGTTGATCCACTTGATCCGCGGCGTCGCCGTTCCCGCCATCCGGCCGATCACCACCTGGTAGTTGAAGGCGGCGGTGCTGCCGGGATTGAACGCCGCGAACTCGAAGGGGATCTTCGACGTGTTGACGTTGTCGTTGGTCGAGCTGGCCGTGACCGAGCTGGTGGCGACGTTGATGACGTAGATGTTGAAGTCGGTGTTGACGCCGAACCAGGGCTGGGCCCACTGCATGTCGAACCGGAGGCTGGTCCCTCCGGCCGTGGCGGTGATCCCGAACTGGTTGTCGGCGGGGGCACCCGGGTTGAAGTCCATGCAGTCGACCGGATCGGTCGCCGGGAGTGCGTTGACGATCGCCGGACAGGCCGTCGGCCGGTAGGCCGGCGCCTCCCAGGAGTTGCTGTCGTTGCCCGCGAGCCGGCGATTGTTGTTGTACGCCATCGAGAAGTACGGGATGCCGGCCGAGGTGACGTCGGCGACCGCCTTCGAGATGACGCTGTCCTGGTAGAAGGGCTCGTTGAAGTAGATGTAGTCGTCCGCGATCACGTCGGCTCCCGCATTGGCGAGGTCGACGATGTTCCCGGCGAAGGAGCTGTCGCTGTTCTCCGCGGTCGCGAACGCGAGAGCGGCACCGGGAGCGACGTCGTGCACTGCCTGGAGCATCGCCCGCCCCTCGTCGGCCTTGGAGAAGACCGAGCCGTCGTCGAGCACCTGGACCGGGGTCGTCCGCCCGCACGGGTTCCCCGGACCGGGAAGATCGCCGGCGGCGACGTCCTGGGCGGCGGTGGTCGCCGGCCCGACCCGCTTCGCGTAGGAGTCGGAGAGGATCCCGACCTTGACGCCGGTGCCGTCGACGTCGTAGAGGCTGCGGGCGACGTTCGCGCGGAGCTGGGTGAGGGCCTCGGAGACGAACGTGCCGGTGGCGCAGGTGTTGTTCGCGCGGGCGACGACGCCGCCCTTGCGAGCGTGCCCGTCGGCCCCGTCGAGCTCGGCGCCGCTCATCGGCGCGATCACCTCCTCCAGGTATTCGACGTCGTCGACGGCGCCGACGGCCCGCAGGTCCTGCTCGCGGACCGAAGCGGTGATCGCGTGCGTCGGCTCGTACACGTCGAGGATGTCGGCGCCGGCGTCGCGGAGGGCGGGGACGCTCGCGTGGGGATCGCCCGTCGTCCGTGCCTGGACCACGATCCGGCCGCCGTCGCGGGTGAGGCTGCCGGCGCCGCGCGGCAGCAGCGACACCGCGTCGGCCTGCTCGGCGGCGGAGGCGTTGCGGAGATCCTTGCCCGCAAGCGCGTCGAGACGCACCGAGAGCGAACCGGGATCGGCCTGCGCACCGGCCGGGATCAGCAGCCCGAGCAGCACGGCGATGAAGATGAACGGACTTCTGAGACGAGACACTTGATCCCCTAACGACGATTGAACCGGTCCCTCACCGGACTGCAACGACGGTTATAGATGGACGCTCGCTGAGACACAACCACCCCGCGGGGTGGAACGGACGACACCCGAGCGGCTCCGCTCAGGCGTGTCTGGTCCCGGTGGCCCGGCTCGGATCGTCCTGGCGGAAGCGCGGCTCGCCGCCGATGTGGGAGTCCAGCACCGCAGCGAGCTGCCGCTCGCAGATCGCGGCGGCGAGGTGCTCGTCGGCGGCGCGCAGACGACCCGCCTCCCACTCGGAGTCGATCCAGTGCAGGGCGCGGCCGATCACCTCGCTCTGGATCTTGATCGGCTCGATGCCGGAGGCGACGGCATCGGCGATGACCGTCTCCGCACGCTTCGCGTCGCCGGCGAGCAGGGACTGACGGAACTCTTCGCGGGCGCTGCTCAGCGTCGCCGTCTCGGTCGTCCGAGTGGCGGCGAGCGGACCGGCGGCGACGAGCTCGGCCGCGGCGGCAGCCGGTCCGGGGCGGGCGAGCATGTAGCCCTGCCCCTTCCGGTAGCCCAGCGCGAACAGGTGGGCGAGCTGACCCTCGGTCTCGATCCCCTCGGCGACGACCTCGATGCCGAGCGCACGGGCGAGCGGCAGCACGCCGGCCGCCAGCGCCGCGTCGGCCGAGGCCTCGCCGAGGCCGGCGACGAAGGAGCGGTCGAGCTTGATCTGGTCGATCGGCAACGAGCGGAGCTGAGCGATCGACGTCGAGGCGGTGCCGAAGTCGTCGAGCGAGATCCGGACGCCGAGCGCGCGGAGCTCGGTGACGCGGGCGAGATACGCCTCGGCGGCGCCGGTCAGCGCCGACTCCGAGATCTCCACGATCACGCGCTCCGGATCGACGTCGAGCCCCTCGACCAGTCCGCGGACGGCCTCGATCAGCCCGTCGGAGGTGAGCTGGCTCGCCGAGACGTTGATGGCGAGCGAGATCGAGCGGGTCGGATCGCAGGCGGCGATCAGCGGGAAGTCGGCGGAGGCGTGTGCGAGCAGACGGCTGAGCAGATCCCCGACGCAGCCGGACTCCTCGGCGATCGGCACGAACAGCTCCGGGGAGATCGCTCCTCGCTCGGGGTGGTGCCAGCGGGCCAGGACCTCGACCGAGGCGACCCGGCCGGAGGCGATGTCGACGATCGGCTGGTAGTGGAAGGCGAGCTGGTCGGCGGCGAGCGCGGCGGCGAGCTCGCGGCCGATCTCGGCGCGGTAGCGGATCCGCTCCCGCAACTCCTCGTCGAAGACCTCGAAGCGGCGACTCCCCGAGCGGTTGCGCTCGAGGGCGGCTTCCGCGTCGCCGACCAGCGACTCGGCCGAGGCGCCGGGCCCGTCGGAGACGACGACTCCGACCGAGACGGTCGCGGTCACGACCTCGACTCCGAGGTCGAACGGATCGTCGAAGGCGGAGAGGATCGGACCGGCGAGGTCGACGACGTCGGAGCCGGCGGCAAGGCCGCTGCTCATCACGACGAACTCGTCGCCGCCGGCGCGGGCGACGACGGCGTCGCTGCGGACTGCGGAGAGCAGCCGGCGCGCGGCCGAGAACAGGAGCTGGTCGCCGATCGCGTGTCCGTAGTCCCGGTTGACCCGGCGGAAGCCGTCGATGTCGACGAGCAGAACGGCGATCGACCCGCTTCCCTCGCCGAGCGACTCGATCTCGGCGCCGAGGCGGTCGAGGAACTGGCGCCTCGTCGGCAGCCGGGTCAGCGCGTCGGGGTCGGCGCGACCAGCCGCGGGGGGACCCGCCGCGGGCGCCGCGGGCGCTGGCAACTCGGAGGGGTTCACGTCGCCCCCTTCGTTATCCGCCCCGCGTGTCCTGCCCGGGGACGGCGCCCCGGAGCGCCTCCGGCTAGCTGACCTGGTGGAGCGTCGGGTCGCCGGCGTCGACCTGGAACCGGCCGATGGTATCGGTCGCGGTCGCGCCCTTCGTCAGCGCATCGACTGCCTTGAACTCCGCCTTGACCCGCTTCTTGGTCACGTCGATCACCGCGTATCCGCGGCGATCGAAGTTGTAGTACTTGACGTGCGGGTCGTTGGCCTGCGCCAGCGCCTCGAGGACGGCCGAGTTGACGTTGAGGTACTCGGGGAGTCCGAGCGAGGTCGCCGAGCCGCCGACGAGTTCGACGCCGACCGGGTCGCCGCCCTGGCGCCCCGTCGTCGTCACGTCGCCGGCGAAGAACGTGTGGATGTCGCCGGTCAGGACGACGAGGTTGTCGACGCCCTTGTCCTTCCAGTGGGTGAGGATCTCGCCGCGCTCGGCCTGGTAGCCGTCCCACGAGTCGAGGATCGCCGCCTGGCCCGCGGGCACGTCGACGCTCATCACCATCAACTCGCTGGCCCAGAGCTTCCACTTGGCGTCGGAGGCGGGAACCGCCTTCTTGAACCACTTCTTCTGGTCCTCGCCGAGGAAGGTCGTACCCGGCGCCTGGGCGTCGGGGCACGGCGTCAGGATCCCGTCCTCGCACGGCTGCGGATCGCGGTACTGGCGCTGGTCGGTGAGGAACAGCTCGGCCAGTCCGCCGAGGCGGAGGCTGCCGTAGATCTGGTTCTTCTCCATGCCCTTGCGCTGCAGGCGCGGGTGGGCCTCGAAGTAGGCCTTGTAGGCGTTGCGACGCCGCTTCTTGAACGAGACCCGGCGCGGGTAGCCGCTGTTCTCGAGGTCCGGGTTCGGCTGGGCGGAGTCGGCCTGGTCGCCGGCGTAGTTGTCCTCGACCTCGTGGTCGTCCCAGATCGTCACCCAGGAGTGAGCCGAGTGCAGCTCCTGGAGCTGCTTGTCGGCCTGGTACATCCGGTACTTCTCGCGGTACTCGGCGAGGCTCTGGACGTCGCCGTCCTTGTTCTTGCCGGTCTTGTCGACGCGGTCGGCGGGGCCGTCGTAGTACTTGTGCTCGTAGATGTAGTCGCCGAGGCAAATGACGAGGTCGAGGTCCTCCTTGGCCATCGCCGCCTGGGCGTTGTAGTAGCCGGCCTCGTAGTCCTGGCACGAGAAGTAGCCGATCTTCAGCGGCTGCTTGGAGTCGGGCGGCGGCAGGGTCCGGAACCGGCCGACGCGCGAGTGCTTGTTCTTGGTCTCGAAGCGGTAGTAGTACTGACGCCCCGGCTCGAGACCCGTGATCCGCTTGTGGACCGTGAAGTCGTCGCCGGCGTCGGCCGTCACCTGGCTGCGCTTGACGACCCGGCGGAAGTCGTCGTCGGTAGCGACCTCGACGGACAGGCGCGAAGAGCGCTCGACCTCGGTCAGGCGGGTCCAGAGCGTCACGCCTTTCGGCGACGGGAAGCCGGAGGCGACGCCGTGCGCGAACTTGCCGTTCTTCGCGACCGGGGTCGCGGCGCTGCGGGCGACCGAGGCGTAGTTGAGGGGAACGGCCGTAGCCGCACCGACCGCCGCGCCGGCGATCAGAAACTCGCGCCTGCGCAGCGAAGCGCCCGCGTCCGGATCGAAGCTCTCACTCATTCCATACCTCCCGGTTGCACCGTCTCCATCCCGTGGCGAATTGCCGCGCGGCAGCCTACCGGGCCGCTCACCGGCGCACGCCGGTTGCCGGTGCGGGCGGTCTGTGTCGTGCCCGCTAGCGGTTCTCGCGCGCGAGCCCGATGCCGCCGAGGGCCATCAGGAGTCCGCCGACGGCGACCGCGAAGATCCCCGTCGAGGGCGAGGCATCCGGGTTGATCGCCTCGGAGAGGTCGCCGGAGATCTGGATTTGGCCCTGGCCACCACCGCCGCCGACCCCGGTCGGGACGGGGATGTCGGGCGTCAGGTCGTTGATGCCGGAGAGGCCCATGTAGGCGGCGATCGCGATGATCACGACGCCGGCGAGGACCACGAGCCAGGTGCGGTTCCCCTTCAGGTAGCTGAAGACGGCGAGGAGGGCGCCGATCACGGCGACCGCGATCACGGCGAGCCCGAAGCTCTGGCCGATCATCGTGTTGTCGGCGAAGTCGATCCCGTCGAAGCTGCTCGTGGCCAGCGGCAGGAAAGATCCGACGATCGCGACGATCGCTCCGAGCACGGCGAGAACCACCGGCAGCGAGCTGTTCGAGCGCTCCTTGGGGGCGGCTGCAGTCGCACCGGCCGCCGTGGCGGTCGCCGCGGCTCCGGGAGGCGCCCCGCCCGCGGCGGCGGAGGTCTGATCGGTCGCGCCCTGGGCGGATGCCTCCTGGGCGGGCGTCTGGGCGGCGGGCTGAGCCTGAGCGGCTTGACCGGCACCCGCCGCGGCGACGCCGGCGTCCGGCTGGACCTCGGTCTGCCCCTGCGGCTCAGCCGGCGTCTCCGGGGCGGCCGGAGCCGGAGCTGCTTGAGCCTGGCGCGTCTCGGTGCCCCAGCCGGTGCCCGTCCAGTAGGCCTCCCAGCCGGGCGCCGTCGGGTGCGGGTACCAGCCTGCGGGGACTGCGGGCTGGGCCGGCTCTGCTCCCGGCTCGGCGCCGGATCCTGAAGTCGGTGGGCCTTCGCTCATCGCTTGCGGAAGCCTCGCATATCCGGCGGCGCAAGGGAAAGCGAAGCTCGAGTTATGAACGGACCTTCCTGGACGCCGGCGCCGAAAGCTCAAGCGCTCCGAAGCGGAGGCCGACCGGAGTGGGGATGTTCCGCCGCCGCAATCCGTCCCCGGCCGTCCTCGCCTGCGCCTGCCTGGCGCTCGTCGTCGCGATCGGCGGGGCCTCGACTGCGACCGCCGCCAAGCCCGTCGCGCACCTCGACGGCAGCCGCGCGGTCGCGCCGAAGTCGGCCCCGAAGGCGGTCAAGCGGATGATCCGGGCCGGCAACAAGATCCGCCACAAGAAGTACAAGTGGGGCGGTGGCCACGGCGACTGGAACGACAAGGGCTACGACTGCTCCGGCGCCGTCTCCTACGTCCTCCACAAGGCGGGGATCCTCGACTACCCGCTCGCCTCCGGCGGCTTCATGAAGTGGGGATCGAAGCGCCGCGGTAAGTGGGTTTCGATCTTCGCCAGCAAGGAGCACGTCTACATGGTCATCGCCGGGCTCCGCTGGGACACCTCCTACATCACCGACGGCGACAAGTCCGGTCCCGGGTGGTCCGAGTACATGCGCGAAGCGAAGGGCTTCCGGACCCGCCACCCCTCCGGGCTCTAGCCCGGAGTCTCAGCCGCTCCGCGCAGGGACGCCGCCGGCAAGAGCAACGAAGAGCGGCGCCAGCAGGGGGTCGTCGGTCTCCGCCTCGCCGGTCGCGAGGTCCGCGTAGGCCCGGAGGTCGGTCGTGAACTCGACGTCCGGCTCGGGCAGCTCACCGTGACGGACCTGGGCCACTCCTTCTCTCACCCTGACCGAGAACCGGTCGCCGTCGACCGCGAAGTTGTAGGTGCGCCCGTCGAGGTCGGCGAGAGCCGCAGGCTCGGCGCCGGCGGCGAGCGTCGACGTCAGCCACGAGGGCCGGGCCTCCCAGCCCTGCTCGTACTCGGCCTCGGGCTCGAGCAGCTCGAAGCCCCAGAGCGCGAGCGACTCGATCACCGGCCGCAGCTCCTCGCCACGGGCGGTCAGCGCGTAGGCCTCGACCGCGGCGGGTGCCGGCAGCTGGATCCGCTCGACCACCTCCGCGTCGGTCAGCGCCCGCAGCCTGGCGCTCAGGAGGTTCGCGCTGATTCCCGGCATCGCGTCGCGCAGAACTCCGAACCGCTTCGGCCCGAGCAAGAGCTCGCGCACGATCAGCAGCGTCCAGCGCTCACCGATCAGGTCGAGCGCCTTCGCGACGCCGCAGATCTGCCTGTAGCTCCGCTGAGTCATTCCGCTGCCATTCTAGCGTGATATCGCTTTCAAAACCAAGCAGTATTGTTTTTTGTACTATGCTGCCGAAGATGGCAACCCCCGCTCCGAGGAACCACAGATGAACCGCACCCCCGCCCTCGTCGTCCTGCTGCTGTGTGCGTTTGCGGTCAACGTCGACACGACGATCGTCAACGTCACCCTGCCGACCCTCTCGACGGCGCTCGACGCTTCGACCCGCGACCTGCAGTGGATCGTCGACGCCTACACCCTCACCTTCGCCGCGCTCGTGCTCGCGGCCGGGGGGCTCGGCGACCGGTTCGGACGCCGGCGGTTGCTCCTCGTCGGCCTCGGCATCTACTTCGCCGGAAACCTCGGGGCCTCGCTCGCTGATTCGAGCGACGGGCTGATCGCCTGGCGGGCCTTGATGGGGGTCGGGGCGGCGGTCATCTTCCCGGCGACGCTGTCGACGATCGTCCATCTGTTCACCGAGCGCGGCGCACGCGCCAAGGCGATCGGGCTCTGGGGCGCGACGACCGGAATCGCCGTCGCGCTCGGGCCGATCGCCGGCGGGGCGCTGCTGGAGGCGAGCGGTTGGCAGGCCGCGTTCTGGATGAAGCTTCCACTCGTCGCCGCGGCCTTCGCCCTGGTCGTCGCCGTCGTCCCCGAGTCGGGGGATCCGGCTCGCCCCCGGATCGACCGGGTCGGCCTCGGGCTCTCGACGCTCGGCGTCCTCGCGCTCGTGTTCACGATCATCGAGGCCCCCGAGTACGGATGGCTGGCGGCGCGGACGCTGGCCGGATTCGCCGTGGCGATCGCCGCACTCGCGGCATTCGTCGTCTACGAGTCGCGGGCCGCCGCTCCGCTGCTCGACGTCAGGCTCTTCCGCAACCCGCGGTTCAGCGCCGCCTCGGCCGCGATCACGTTCTCGTTCTTCGCGCTCTTCGGGTTCATCTTCCTGATCACCCAGTACTTCCAGATCCTCCGCGACTACGGGGCACTCGAAACCGGGGTGCGGTTGTTGCCCGTCGCACTCTCGACCGGCACGGCCGCAGTCGTCGGGACGATCCTCGCGGTCCGGGTCGGCAACAAGGCGGTCGTCGCGACCGGACTCGCGCTCGGGGCGGTCATGTTCGCCTGGACCTCGCAGGTCGACGGCTCGACCTCCTACCTCGAGATCGCCGCGCAGATGGTCGTCCTCGGCACGGCGATGGGGTTCACCTCGGCGCCGGCGACGGAGTCGATCATGGGCGCCGTGCCCGCGGCGAACGCCGGCGTCGGCTCCGGCGTCAACGACACGACCCGCGAGCTCGGCGGGACGCTGGGGGTCGCGGTGATCGGCTCGGTGTTCGCCTCGCTCTACGCGGCGGGCTTCGACGGAGCTCCGGCCGCGCTGCCCGCCGGCGCGGCCTCCGACTCGGTCGGGGCGGCTTTCGCAATCTCCGATCAGCTCGGCGGCAGCGCCGGCGAAGCGCTGCGGACGATCGCGAGCGCCGGGTTCTACGACGGGCTGGCGGCGGGCTGCCTCGTCGCGGCCGGCGTCTGCGCGGTCGGATCGGTCTTCGTCGCGGCGTTGCTGCCGTCGCGTCCGGCCGAGGAGCCGGCCGAGGGTGACCTCGTCGTGGCTACGGAGGTCGCCGTCAACGAAGCCTGACTTCCGTGTCGGGTTCACACTACGGCGCCTCCGTGCCGGGGTAGGGTCCACCGCGTGGAGCCGGCAACGGCAACGGAGAGCGAGACCCGGGAGGGGGCCGAGCACGTCGACGTGCTGATCGTCGGTGCCGGGATCTCCGGGATCAGCGCGGCCTGTCACCTCAGCGAGCGCTGCCCGTCGAAGAGCTTCACGATCCTCGAGGCGCGCGACGCGATCGGCGGCACCTGGGACCTGTTCCGGTACCCCGGCATCCGCTCAGACTCCGACATGTTCACCCTCGGCTACTCGTTCCGGCCGTGGGAGGAGCCCGAGGCGATCGCCGACGGCCCGCAGATCCTCGCCTACCTCGAAGCCACCGCCGCCGAGTACGGCGTCCGGGACGAGATCCGTTTCCGGCACCGCGTCGTCCGGGCCGAGTGGTCGAGCGACGACGCGCTCTGGCACGTCGAGGTCGAGCGCGACGGCGCCGACGGTTCGACCGAGCGCTTCGCCCTGACCTGCGGGTTCATCTGCGGCTGCACCGGCTACTTCCGCTACGACGAGGGCTTCACGCCCGACTTTCCCGGCCGCGATCGCTTCCGCGGCCAGATCGTCCACCCGCAGCACTGGCCCGCCGACCTCGACTGCACCGGCAAGCGGGTCGTCGTGATCGGCAGCGGCGCCACCGCGGTCACGCTCGTTCCGGCGCTCGCGGGAACGGCGGCGAGCGTCGTCCAGCTCCAGCGCTCCCCCACCTACGTAGTCTCGATGCCGGCGCGGGACCGGATCGCGATCGCGTTACGGCGGCGGCTGCCCTCGCGGGTCGCCTACTCGCTGACCCGCGTCAAGAACGTCGCGCTGCAGTCGCTCAGCTACCGGGCGAGCCGCCGGTTCCCGAAGCTGATGCGAAGGCTGTTCCGCAAGGGCGTCGTCGACAGCCTTCCCGCCGACTACGACGTCGACACCCACTTCAACCCCGACTACGACCCGTGGGACCAGCGCGTCTGCCTCGTTCCCGACGGCGACCTCTTCAAGGCGCTCCGATCGGGTCAGGCCGAGATCGTCACCGACCGGATCGAGACGTTCACCGAGGACGGGATCGAGCTGGCCTCGGGCCGCACGCTCGATGCCGACGTCATCGTCACCGCGACCGGCCTGCAGATGCTCTTCTTCGGCGGCATCGAGCTCGCCGTGGACGGGCGCGAGATCGACCTCGCCGACACCGTCGCCTACAAGGGCTTGATGCTCTCCGGCGTCCCCAACCTCACCTTCTCGGTCGGCTACACCAACGCCTCCTGGACGCTCAAGTGCGACCTCGTCTCCAAGTACGCCTGCCGCCTGATCAACCACATGGACGAGCACGGCTTCGCCTACTGCACGCCGCAGCCCCCGGGCCCGGGCGTCGAGCTCGTCCCGGTGGTCGATCTCAAGTCCGGGTACGTGCTGCGCGCTCTCGACCGGCTGCCGAAGCAGGGAACCGAGGCGCCGTGGAGCCTGAAGCAGAACTACCCCTACGACATCGCGATGCTCCGCTGGGGGTCGGTCGATGACGGCATGGAGTTCTCGCGGGCCCCGGCCCGGCAGCCCGCCGCCGTCGCGACGTAAAGCTCGCTTGACATCTTCTCGATGTCAAGCTAACTTGACATCCGTATGAAGAACGAAGTGCGGGAACTGCGGAACGAGGCGGGGCTGTCCCAGCAGGATCTGGGAGCCGCCGTCGGCGTCTCGCGGCAGACGATCAACTCGATCGAGAAGGAGCGCTACACGCCCTCCCTGCCGCTGGCGATGAAGCTCGCCCGGCACTTCGGCAAGCGAGTGGAAGAGGTGTTCGAAGATGAGAGCTGATGGCAGGGCGGCGGCACGGCCGCTGTGGAAGGGCCGATGGTGGCTGCCGATCTGGAGCGCCGGCCTCGGGCTGGTGCTGTTCGCGGCAGCGGCGGCGGGCGGCGAGACGACGAGTGGGCTGATCATCGCCTGCTGCTTCTTCGTCGTCGCGGTGGCCTTCGCGGTCGCCGAGCGCAGCGAGTCGCTGCGCGGGATCGGCGGCGTCGACGGCGACGAGCGGTTCGCGCGGATCGAGACGCGGTCGATGGCCGCCGCCGGCCGCGCGATGGCGGTGGCGATCATCGCCGCCTGGGGCTACGAGCTGACCCAGGGCGAGGACGCGGCCGGGATCACCTGGATCCTCGGCGTCGGCACGATCGTCTACGTCGCGTCGATGGTCTGGATCCGCGGCCGCTCGTAGCGGTGGCGGCGCCAAGCGACTCAGGCCGCGAGCAGCTCGGACCAGTGGTGGAAGAGGGCGTAATGGCCGCCCCCCTTCCACTCGGTCAGCTCGCAGTCAGGGATCCGGGCGCCGAGGTCGCGATACATCTCCGGGCTGAGGATCTCGTCGGAGTCGCCGAGGAACAGCCGCGTCGGCTGCGTGATCTCCTCGGGGGTGAAGCCCCAGTCGAGGAAGGCCCACATGTCGTCGAGGACGCCGGCCCCGTGCTGGGCCAGGGCGGCTCCCATCTCCTCCTCGAACATCGGCTCGAGCTCGGGGTCGGCGAGGACCCCGGCGTCGCTCGGCGCGCCGGCCGCGATCGACGCGACGAACTTGTGGAGGTCGTGGACGGCGAGCCGCGACTCGGCGCGGCCGGCGGCTCCGGCGATCCACTTCGCATGGCTGAGCTTCCAGATCATCCGCAGGTCGTCGTTCTCGACCAGGTCGTGGGCGCCCGGCCGGTCGAACGGGCCGAGTGGCGAGGCGAGAACGACCCTGCTGACCCGGTCGCCGAGCTCGTGCGCGATCGCGAGCGCGTGCGGCCCGCCGCCGGACCAGCCGGCTACGGCGAACTCGTCGAGCCCGAGTTCGTCGGCGAGGGCGGCGATGTCTGCGGGCCAGTCGAGGAGCTTGCGCCCGTGCAGGCGGGAGGATCCGCCGACGCCGGGGCGGTCGACGGTGATCAGGCGGACGCCGGCGTCGCGGGTCAGCGCCTCGTCGGGGTGGCGGGCGAGCCGGGAGTCGCCGGTGCCGTGGTTGAAGAGGAGTGGCGCGCCGTCCGAGTCGCCCCAGGTCTCGTAGGCGAGCTCGCGCCCTCCGGGCAGCTCGAGGACCGGCATCTCAGCTCACCTCCGCGGGCTCGACCGACGCCCTGATCAGCGACCCGAGGGTCCAGCCGATCGCTTCCATCGGCAGCTTCTCGCCGTCGATCGCACGGTCGAAGGCGAGTCCGTTCATGGTCGCCCGGATCGCCGCCGCGATCGACTCCGCCGGCATCGTCAGCCGCAGCCCGCGGGCGTCGGCGGCCGCCGACACCGCCTGCGCGATCGCGTCGAGGATCGCGTCGCGCCTGCTCGCGAACTCCTCCCGCAGCGCCGGGTTGCGCGCTCCGTAGGACCAGAACTCGTGGAAGAGGAGCGGGAAGCCCGCCGCCTCGCCGAAAAACGCCTCGTACTGGTCCTCGACGGCCGCGTCGACGACCGCCGGTGCGCCGGCCTCCGCGACCGCCCGGATCATCTCCAGGCGGCGCTCGATCTGGCGGTCGGCGAGGGCGAGGAAGAGGTCTTCCTTGCCGCTGAAGTTGGAGTAGACGGCGCCGGTCGTGACCCCGGCCTCGGCGGCGACGTCCTCGAGCTTCGCCCCGTGGAAGCCGCTGCGCTCGAACACGTCGGCGGCTGCGTCGAGCAGGGCCTCGCGGGTCCGCTCCTGCTGCTCGCGCCTGCTGATCATCGCCGGTGCCACCGACGCAGACTCTAGCTAATTGTGATTATCTGAGTAATCGTGAATATGCGAAACGGAATCCGTCTGCTCGTGATCGCCGCGCTCGGGACCCTCGCCGGTCTCGCCGCCGCGGGATCCGCCACGGCGGCCGACCCCTGCTCCCGGACCGCGAACCTCGACGTCGGCACGACCGACGGACCCTTCTATTCGACGGTCTCCCCCTTCGAGCACTTCAGCTCCGACCGCGCTCAGGTCTTCCCTCACACCTGCACGCTGCGGGAGCTGACCGGCGTCCGCTCGCCGGAGATCGCCGCTCGCTCGTCGGCCGCCGATTTCTCCACCCCCTATATCTCTGCGACCCGCAACCGCGGCGAGCTGTTCGTCTACGGCTACCGGCGCAACCCGGCCACCGAGGGTGCATTCGTCGCGAAGGTCGACCCGAAGACCCTCGAGGAGGAGTGGCGGACGCCGATCCTCGACACCTCCCCGGCGGACGGCTGGAGCTACCCGGGCGTGATGGCGATCCACGGCAACGGCTACGTCTACGCCGACTACGCGAGCGTGATCGTGAAGATCGATCCCGAGACCGGTGAGACGGTGGCGCGACGTGAGCTGCCCGAGGACCCGAACGGCACCGGCGCCGCCTACAACGGCCTCGTGATCCTGCCCGACGGCCGGATCGCCGCGAAGAAGATCGAGCGGGGTCCGTGCGAGACGCCGGCCGACGCCACCGCGAGCGCCGCCGCGATCCGCGGCCTCTTCTGTTCGGCCCAGAACGGGCTGCCATCGAAGATCGTCGTGATCAGCCCGCGCAACCTGAGGATCCTCTCCCGGGCGACGCCGCCGGAGCCGATCACCGGCCGGATCACGGCCGGCCGGACCGCCGGGGACGACTACATCTACGGCGCTGGGCGCGACTCCCTGTTCCGCTTCCGTTACGACCACGGCGAACTCAGCTTCGACCGCGATTGGGGCAAGGTCACCTACCGGACGGGTGCCCAGCAGCCGGGGACCGGCCCCGGTCAGATGGGCCATTTCATGGTCGTTCAGACGAACTTCGTCAGCGCGGCCGAGCCGATGACGATCACGGCCGTCGACACGCGCGACTCGAGCCACGTCTTCCGGATCCAGCCGTTCCGCCACCGGAGCGGAAGCTGGATCGTGTCCAAGGCCGCGCTCGACGCCGCCAACTCGACGGTCGTTACCCACGACACCGCCGCCGGCAAGATGGCCGCGATCCACCTCAGCCCGAAGCGCGGGTTCCGGATCCTCTGGCGCCACGACCTCACCTCGCTGAGCTTCTCGGCGCTCGTCGGGCCCGCCCGCTCCCGGCAGATCGTCATCCCCGATTCGAGCCAGGGCGGCGATCAGGTCGTCTGGCTCGACGAGGCGACGGGCACCGAGCGGGCGCGCAGCGAGACGCTCGCCCCCGGCCCGGCCCCCGGCAACATCGTCATGCCCGGCTTCGGCGGCCGCTTCTACTACACGAGCGGCGGCGGGAAGCTCTGGGAGCTGCGGCCGGAAGCTCCCTGAGCGGGTCCGGCGCGGACTAGGCTCCGGGCGATGAGCGAGGGTCCGATCATCCGCCGCGCGGACCGCGAGCCGTTCACCACCAAGGACGGCTCCGTCGTCACCGAGCTCATCCACCCTTCGTTCAGCCAGGTTGTCGGCCAGAGCGTCGCCGAGGCCGTCGTCCCGGCCGGCGGCGAGACGATCGCCCACCGCCACCGCCGTTCCGAGGAGATCTACGTCTTCACCGCCGGCAGCGGGTCGATGACGCTGGGCGCGGAGACGTTCGCGGTCGCCACCGGCGACGCGGTCGTGATCCCGCCGGGAACGCCGCACAAGCTCGTCGCCGGTGGAGAGCAGCTCGTCCTGCTCTGCGTCTGCGCCCCGGCCTACTCGCACGAGGACACGGAGCTGCTCGAGTAGCGGTCAGCCCGGGACGGTGCCGCGAGCGAACCACGCTCGCGCGTCGAGCGTGAACGGGCCGCCGGGGAGCGCCGAGCGGCACGTCTCGCGGACGGCCGTGTGCTCGTCTTCGGTCAGGGAGGCAAGTGCCTTTCCGGACGGGCCGACGCCGAACGTGAACGGGACCCAGAAGTCGTCGAAGTCGGAGTAGTCCGCCGCCACGGTCAGCTCCGAGTCGACGATCTCGGTCAGCCCGGCGCCGGCGAGCAGCGCGGCGATCCCGCCGCGGTCGGTGCCGGGGCGGTTCTCGGTCCGCTCCGTCCCCGGGCGGACGTCGCGGATCGCCGACCAGAAGATCCGCAGCATCTTCATCCCGCCCTCCTCGAAGTCCCACATGCAGGAGGCGACGGCCCCGCCCGGACGCGTCACCCGGGCCATCTCGCCGGTCACCGCCGCGGCGTCGGCGACGTGGGCGAGGACGAGGCACGAGAGGGCGGCGTCGAACTCGCCGTCGGCCCACGGCATCTGCTCAGCTGCGCCGACCCGCACGTCGGCACCGGGCGCGCGGCTGCGGCACGCTGCGACGAACTGCTCCGCCGGGTCGATCGCTGAGACCCGCTCGGCACCGACGCGTCGGGCGAGCTCGGCGGTCAGCGCCCCCGGGCCGCAGCCGACGTCGAGCACACGCAGATCGCCATCGATCCCCGAGGCCTCGGCGAGCTCCGCGGCCAAGGGCGCCGAGTACCGGCCCATGAACCGGTCGTAGTGCTCCGGCGGGGAGGCGAACAGCTCCATCTCACCGTCAGTGTCCCACCGCGGCCCGCGAGGTTGCAGAAACCCAACACCACAGCCGGTTTCTGCAGGTTCGGCGAGCCGACCCCGCGAGACGTCAGAAACTCCCGCTGGGGTCAGCTTTCTGACGTCTCGGTGTTCAGCGACGCGGAAATCGCCGACGCGGCGGCGGCGCCAGCTCGCCGGTCGGACCGGGGATCCACACGGTCTTCCGCTTCGGCCGGCGCGACTGCGGTCGCTTCTCCTCGCTCGCCAGGCTCAGGTCGTCCTTCCCGGCAGGCCCCCAGAGGGCGAAGTAGCAAGGGCCGCAGAGGATCTCCCCGCTTCCCCGGCCGGCCTCGTAGCCGAGCCGATCGTCGACCTGGGCCATGCACTGCGCGCACTGCTTCATCGGACGAACGATCGGCGTGGGCGCCGGCGGGCCGAAGCCGGGTCGGTCCGGCACGGACGAACGTCCGCGGCTCGCGGGTCAGCTTGCCCTGGCCGAGGCCACGAGATCCGCCAGCTCCTGCCAGCGGCCGATGTCCCAGTGCCCGCTGGCGGCGCCCGACGGCGACGGGAGGACGAACACCGCGGCGCCGCCGAACCGCTGCTCGTGGACCCCGTAGTCGACGGCCTTCAGGCCGAGCGCGTTCTTCGCCGCGTGCTTGCTGGTGAAGGCAAGCCAGGCGGGAGCCGCTGCTGCAATCCTCTCCCGGAGAGCGTCCGGATCGAATCCGCCGAGACCGATCTCGGCATCCGATCCCGACCGTGTCTTGCAGAGGTCGGTGAGGCCGATGCCCCACTCGAGTACCCCTGGGTACTCCTCCGGCGCGAGCCGCCGCGGCGTCAATCCGACCGCGGCCAGTGTCGGCCAAAACTTGTTGCCCGGCCCCGCGTAGTAGGCCCGCCGCCGCGCCGACTCAGCTCCGAGCGCGGTGCCGCAGAACACGACCGCGAGCCCAGGCTCGATGACGTCCTCGACGATCCAGCCGACCCCGGTGGTCAGATCTTGTGGTCCTGGCTCTCCGGGAGCGTGTCGCGCGCCCTCTGGTCCTCGCGGATCCCGGTCACGACGATCACGCATGCCGCCGCGACGATAGCCGTCACGAAACAGCCGAAGACGAAGATCCCGATCATCGCCGTGAACTGCCGGGCGAAGGAAGGATCAGCGACCCGAGCGCGAGGATCGAGGGAACCCAGAGCCCAACGAATATTCCGTTGACCTTGTCGTCGAGGAAGTAGAGCGCCACCGAGGCCACGAACGAAAGACCGGCGGCAGTGAGGAACAGCAGACGTGCTTTGTCGATGTAGTGAGTCGGCATGGCCCCGCTCCCTACCCCGACTCAGGCTGCCGGAATCACCATGCCCCGAGCTGGATTCGAACCAGCGGCCTACTCCTTAGGAGGGAGCCCGCAGACTGACACGCGGGTACGGCGGGCCACGAAGAGGGCTCAAGCAAGCGCAGCAGCCCAAGGCATCCTGGCACTCGATGACATTGGGACCCGTCCCGATGTGTCCGTTTAGTGTCCGGCGCAGGTGGGGCTCGACGCGACAGGGTCAGCGAGCGTGTTCGTCGCCGCCACCTCCGCTGAGGGGGATGCGATGCGAGAGCGTGTTTGTGGCGGCCCTCGCCGGCTTTCGACTTGCAGCGCACAGTTGCGTACCAGCCGTGACGAATGGATCAGACTTCACGGCGCTCAGAACCTCGAGCGGAGACGTCAGTGCACCTGGAGCATGGATTTCCACAGGTCCGTTGACCCCGGGACCGTGGTCGGCGGAATGTCGTCCGGCGGGTACACCGCCACAGCTCCGGGAATCGCGAGAGCGCACATACGCGGCGCGTAATCGCTCGATGTGGCGTCGTAAAGCACCGTGCCGATGACGCAGTTCGACTTACGGCACGCCGCGCGAAGATGCGCTTCTACGACCCAGACGAAGTGAGGTAGATGAGCCAACCGAATTGCCCGGAGGACGTCGGCCGAACTAGTTTGATTGGCGATCTCCCGCTTGAAGGCGCGAACGCTTTTCAGGCGGGTTCTGAGCTGGATGTCCTCCGATTGGAGGGCGTCAGCAAGAGGCTGGGTACCCGGGCGCGCTCGCCAGACGCCTCTGAGAGTCCGAAACGCGTCATTCTCAGCTGTCTCGCCGGTAAGGAAGACCTTCGGAGGCAACGGGACCATGATGCTGTGCCACGGCGCTCGATAGTGGGTGAACGGCGAGGGGATCTCCTCATAGGGACCAACTTGGTCATCGCACGCGATGAACCGGACTGAACCATCGGAGGCTCGCTTCCAGCCAACCAGCACAAAGGCATGCCCTTCGCCTCCGATCAGCACCGGAAAGCCGGAGTTCAGATAGCGGCAGATGATGCTCACGCATCTCGTGTCCCAGAGACCTGGGGCCTTTCGCTGGCCCGTTGTCGGGTCTGTCAGCGGCGTCGCAGGTACCACCCCGCTGACGTCCGGCAGGGACGAGAAGCCGTAGAGCAGCGCTGGCTGACCAAGCGCTCCGAATACAGCTTGGAGCTGGTTCAGCCTCATGCCTTTCGAAGGCAAAGCCCGCTCTTCGGAGAGGACGTCGGGTGTCAGTCTCACCAGCTCGGAGGTCGGGGTTCTTCCAACCAAGTCACGCCGCACCGCGACGTAATGGCAGATCCAGGCGGCAGCATGCGCGCAACGGAGATACTCGCCATCCTGCTCACAGAACGGCACGCCCCGCACCTCTAGGTCGTTGCCGAAGAGGGACACGGTCTCGTCAATCAGGGTCAACGTAGCGTCCGCGAGACGCGGCGGAGGAGCCATGACCGTCCGCCCTACGCGGCCCATCTCAACGGGTCGAAGAACGCTGTATCCGAGGTACCCGCAGTCGTCGGGAAGTTGATGGAGTTGACTCTCCTGCAGTTCTGCCTCAAAGAAATGAACGCGGCGCGCAAACGGAGGAGGGACCTCGAATCGGAGGGACCAGAACGCCGCGTGCTCGCCACGGTAGTCAACATCGATGTAGCGGTGCTCGACTACAACGGTCCGGCACCCGGCTTCACGTGCTACATCAACGACTCGACCAAAAGGCGCGCTCGAGGCGCCGCTTGGTTCGGCATAGGACCTAACAAAGTCGGCCCATTCACCATCGTCGGCGGGGTGAATGATGTCCGCGCTAGATGTGGGCGAGACCCACGGCGCAGTCGAGTGCGCCGGCAAGTCAGCAAACCTGGAGGAGGCCCTCGTTCGTCTCCGCGCTGCGCTTCGCGTTAACGACGCTGAGCTGCGCTTCCCGATACCGCTCTTGCTCGGCTTCGGGCAACGCCTCGCAAGCAGCCTGTACATCGCCGAGGACATCCCGGAGGGAAGAAAAGTCTTCCGTGGCCTCTTGGATGCGCTGCGCGTCGCCAAGGACGTAAGCACTCATGATGTCGGAATCACCCGTCGCCATTCTTGATCCGAGAATACCCGCCAGAGGCGGATCTTCCTTCCCAACGGCGCAGACTACACGCCGCTCGCGACCATGGTTACACCGACAACGTAGACCTGCACGCGGACGGAGCAGCCTGGGACCTGTCGCGCGCGAGCCCGAGATGCTCCTAGTCACGCGACAGCTAGACATTCTCGATCGCCTCTCGACGGCCGAGCCGGGCCCCCTGAAATCGTTGCCTCCAAGGAATACGAACGAGGCCCGCGGACGAGCCCGGCCTCAGAGGCAGGGGCTGATCATCACCGCGCCCGTACGAAGCGCCCCCTTCCTCGCCACGGCCGCACCAACGACACCTGTCCCCTGGCAGCATTTCGCGCTCTCTCAGCTCGCGCTCAGGCGCGTGATAGAGGCGCTGATGCAGTCTTGTGTACGGGGGGTGCTGCCCGGTAATGCTGAATTGGAAGTCCAGCATTGCCATCGCAGTCGAAGCAGCGTTGAGCGTGATCACCGATGGATCGCGGATGACCTCTACTTCGTCCAGACCAACGTACTGCTGGCCCTTCCGTTCATCGTCACTCAGCTGCTCCTTACGCAGCGCCTCGGCGCCGATGGCGCCCCCACACTCGAGACAGGCGCCCGCAAGATCAACTGGCCGGTGCATCGCGTAGGCGAGACGGAGGTGCCCACGACTGTCCGCCATGACCTTCGCCCCTACCTGCGCGCCCGGGATGAGGTACTGGTGACAGACCGCGTTGAACGCGAATCGTGCGAACTGCGTATCGCTTGCTGAGAAGATGAAGTCTGCTTCCAGCAGTCGACGAGCGTCGTCCACGTACGTGATGTCGCAAGGGTGGCCATCGAAGACGATTCCAGGGTCAACAGACCGAACCAAGCGTTCGGCAACGGCGATCTTCGGTCGGAGAACACGAGCATCCCGCGGCCTGGCACCGACGATCCGTGAAAGATTCGACGCCTCCACGCGGTCGAAGTCGAGGACGATCAGTCGTCCTACTCCGAGGTGCGCCAAGGACTGGACAAGCAGCGATCCCCCGCCACCTGCGCCGACCACGGCAACAGTCGTGCGGCGGAGCGCCTCCTGCCCCTCCCGACCGAACATCTGAACCTGTCGATCGAACCTGGCGGCGGTGGATCCGGCACCTCTAGTGGGAGCCGGCGTCAATCGCTCGATGCGAGCACCCACGACGTCCACGTGATCTACTGGGCTCACGTCGCCGTTCGGTGCCCAGACTTCCCCAGCGGCAGCGTCCGTTCCCATCACAAGCGAGGTGACTGCCCGCCCGCCGGTCATGTCAATGAGGTGTGGGTGCGCCCTGCGATGCGTCGCGAGGTCGTCCTCGCTGAACGCGACTCGGGACCGGGCGCCCGGGTGACTGTGGGCCCAGAGCAGCCGCTCTCCACGCTCCTCGCACGTACGCGCTGCCGCAGCGATTGCCCGGGAGGCGACCTGACGGTAAGCACCCCGATCGCTTGGTCCGAAGTCCTGCGCCGAAATCGGTTCTACCCGTCTAACGAGAAGTCGTCTTTCATCATTGATCGAGGCCAGCCCGGCGAAGAGAAAGGCGGCGTGCTCATCCCGATCCGCTTGGTGAAGATGGGAGCGCAGCTGCTCGTAGAGGTGCTGCGGAATGCGGATTGACCAGCTCATCGGGGATTCCTCAACCACCGGACTACGGCGGCGAGCCGAGACCCGAGGGTCTCGGCTGCCGGGTCGAACGGCTTGGTGAGCGAAATCTGGGTGCGGACCTGCCCGTCGAGATCAACCTGCTGAAGGGGCGCCAGACCGGCCCCATCGAGACGCGCCAATCCTGCTGGGCCATAGAACGGGTATGGCGGTGTCGAGGGGAACGTCACCTGAAGGCGGACTTCCAGATCGGCCATCGGTCTATTCCAGCCCTCCGCGAGGTTGACCGCGCGAAGCGTGACGATGGCGGTCCCATCACCAGGCTGCTCCACGTCCACGTCGAGATCTGGGAACGCTTCCCTGACGCTTTCAACGGCAGCCGCCTGAGCCGGATGCTCGATGAACGACGGATCCAGCGTAGGCGAGGCGGTGAACTTGTCGCCCTTCTTGACGGTGAGAAGCTGGGTGTCACCGACCTCAATTTCTCGCCTTCCCTTGACCTGAAAGAGGTCGAAGTCGGGCGGAACCTCAGCCGCACTTTTGATCTGCGCCCCCGTCACGCGCTTCGGCACCAAGACGGCCTTGTTGTTGACGATCACCTCAACCGTCTTCGGGGCCTTCGGAGTCTTGAGCTGGTTACTGGCTTCTGATGTCTGGCTCATTTGGAACCTCCAGGTTCACTTTGGTTGACGATGTTCACTAGAGATAACAGATCGTGGGCGGCCTGTCAACTATGGTGTACGCTCTGCACCGAAGAGCACACCATGGAGGCGATCATGTCGGGGAACAGCGAGGAACTTGCGAGGAAGCTGCGGAAGAGGCGGGCCGTGAAAGGGCTCTCCCTGAGAGCCGTGGCCGAACCAGCAGAGATCTCGCCGACCTACCTCCAGAAACTGGAGCGCGGACAGGTCCAGGACCCGTCGCCGAACATCCTCTATCGCCTGAGCGACGAACTGGACTTGGACTACGGAGAGCTCATGGGGCTCGCTGGATATCTGCTCCCAGCCGACGCAGGCGAGACACCCCGGATCGGCACCGTGGAACTCACGCACGCGCTGTCGAGTGAGCCGCTCACAGCTGACGAGGAAGAGGCGTTGACTTCGTACCTCGGGTTCCTGCGGAGCCAGAGAGGGCCGACTGGGAACGATGCTTGACGATCTGGCTAGTCGCCGAGAAATCATCCGCCTCACCGAGCGGCTCCTGCGAGACGCGGACGCCTACGGCACGCTGCCGACGCCAGTCCCGCAGATAGTCCGCACGGCTGGGCTAACAGAGGCGTCGCCGATGTTTCTCTCCAGCAATTCCATTGCCGAGGCGCCGGCCCATCTCCGTGCGGCGCTGCGCCGCGTCCGCTCCAAGGTTCACGCTGCCCTCGATCGCAGAACACGCGAAGTTCTCATCAACCCGGAGGTCGACCGTGGAGCCCAAGGATCCTTCAAGCGCTTGCACGAAACCGCGCACGATCTCTTTCCCTGGCAGCACCTCCACCGCGACGGATTCGCAGACGACGCGTTCACGCTCTCAGCACGAACGGCCGAATTGTTCGAACAGGAAGCAAACCAAGGAGCGGCTGAGTTGCTCTTCCAGCGGTCCCTCTTTGCCGAGATGGCTGCTGACTATGCGATCGGGTGCGCCGCCATCGTCGAACTGGCGCAGTTGTTCGGCGCGTCGCGGCACGCAGCTTTCAGGCGCTACGTCGAGAGTCATTCCGCGGCCGTCGCGGGGGTCGTGCTCGACACAAGTGCACACTCCCGAGAGCCGCTGGCGTTCCGTCGGTTCGAGGCCATTTGCTCAAGGTCATGGCTGGAACGCTTTGAGCACCCGGGGACGTGGCCCAGGGTGATGACCACCAGCCCCTTCACGTTCGTAGCCCATACGCGGCCGGGTGAGGCCCCTCGTGGCTGGCACCACGTTGACCGGAACTTCGAGGCAGTGACCTTGTCGGTCGACGCGATGTCGAACTTCTATAAGCGGTTCGCCCTTATCTGGGTCCCGAAACGGGAGCTGTTCAAGAGGCGGAGGGTCCTCGCAACCACGATCTAGCCAGCAGGACGAGTCTCGGCCTGGTGGTACGCGAGGGCGACGACCGACGGCGAAGCTGCGCGCTGACCATGAGTCCGTTTTGTGTCCGTTTCCGTGGTCGGCTTTCGGCTCGCCCAGCGCAAACGGCTTGAACACCCACGCCCCGAGCTGGATTCGAACCAGCGGCCTACTCCTTAGGAGGGAGTCGCTCTATCCAGCTGAGCTATCGGGGCCTCGGGGCAGATTACCCCGACCGCGAGCCGCTTCCGGAGGGCGAGGAGGTGGCGCGCGTCACCGGGACCGGCGTCTTGCGCTCGCACCGGCGGCGGTGGGTGGCGAGGCAGTAGTCGCGACCCTCGCCACCGTCGGCCGTGTCGCCCTTGCCCTTGACGCGCGGCACGTAGGAGGTGCCGAGGAGGTCGTCGGCGCCGGGTCCGCCGAACATCCTGTCCGCCCCCTTGTCGCCTTCGAGGAGATCTCGGCCGGTGCCGCCGCTCATGTCGTCCTTGCCGTGCCCTCCGAGCACGGAGTCCGACCCCGGGCCCCCGTCGAGGGTGTCGCGCTCCGGAGTGCCGCTGACGTAGTCGTCGCCGGAATCGCCGAACAGGGTCACCGGCGATTCCATGCGCCACGTGCCGAGGAGGTCGTTCCCCGGGCCGCCGTCGACGACGATGCCGCGGCCGGATCGATTGAGCGACACGTCGTCGATTCCGGGGCCGGCGCAGATCAGTACGTGGTTCGCCCTGCCCACCGTCACGTCGTCCCTGCCGCGGCCGGTCGCGATGACGTCGCCGGTGTCGATGTCGTCGGTGTAGAGATAGTCGTGGCCCTTGGTTCCGACGATGTCCGCGCGCTCGCCGTGGCAGGTGACGACCTTCGCCTGGGCCGCGGCCGCGACTGACCAAAGAGCGGTCAATGCGAGTCCGATGAGAGCGGCGGTCAGGAGCATCAGGCGGCGGTTCATGCCCTGATCATGCCCTCCACCGGCGCCGATTCGACGGCACCAAGGTCGCGTCCGGCCTAACCCGCACGTTCCCCCCGTCGGTCGCCTCAGCCGCTCATCCGGTTCATCGCCCGCCACAGGTCCTTGAAATTGACGGCGCCGGGGACCGGGTTGGCGCGGTAGGCGGCGCCGACCGGATAGATGAGCCGGAAGATCGGCCTTCCCTGATCGTCGTAGGCGCCGACCCTGCCCGGGTTGCTGACGCCCCAGTTGATCAGCCAGTCGCCGTGGGTCAGGCGGGCGGAGCCGCCGGCGCCCGAGACGGTGACCTCGGGGTCCTTGACCTCGTCGATCATCCGGGCGACGCCTCGATCCTCGTTGATCTTGAACCGGAGGGCGCGGGGGCGGCCGCCGTAGGCGGTCGAGTTGTCGAAGAAGGTGATCGTGCCGTCGCGAAGGACGTTGACGTCGTGCTGGCCGTTGAAGTGCTGTGGCTTGCGGGGGTCGCCGCGGATCTCGAGGCTCTTGTTGGTCTCGGTGCCGCCGAGCTTCCAGATGATCTTGCCGGTCTTGCGGTTGACCTTGTAGATCGCGTCGAGGTGGCGGAAGGAGAGGTACATGTACTTGCCGACGACGTCGATCGCGTTCCAGTGGGAGACGTCGGCGGGGTTGCCCGCGGCGACCGGCCCCCACCACGGATCGACGGTCTCGTCGAGGCCGATGTGGTCCTCGGAGTCCCAGCGACGGACGAGGTCCCCGTCCGGCGTCACCTCCTCGATCGCGGTGTTGCGGACCCGCGCCTCGGTCGACCCGCCGTAGGCGGAGATGTCGACGCCGTCCTCGTAGGTGGGGACGCCGATCAGCTCGTTGCCGTTCGGCAGGACGAGGTGATCGTGGACGTCGGTGTACCCGCCTTCCGGCGGTGTCACGGTGCGGATGATCCGGCCGGTGAGCGTCCGGAACTCGAGGATCCCGAAGTCGACGTTGCCCTCCTGCCCGCCCTGGTTCCAGGCCATCGTCCGGTCCTTGTAGATCTCGGTGTCGAACGGGAAGGCGCTCGAGCGCAGCCACCAGACGGGGGCGCCGGCCCTGCTCATCACGACCCCGTATGTCGGCGGGGTCTGGATCGCGAACAGGCTCGGCCCGCCCTTGCGGAACCGCTCGAAGGCCGGCAGGACCATGTCCTGCGGCATACACCGGACGAAGGCCGTCCGCCGCTCGCCACCGCGCTCGCGGAACTCGATCTCGGTTCCCTCGCCGCTCGCGATGTCGGCCATCGCGTCGAAGTCGCCCGCACGCGCCGGGTCGTCCCCGACGGCGACCTTCCACCCCGGCGCAGCGGCGACGGCAAGCGCGAGGCCGTCGTCCCCGCAGCGCGCCGCATAGGTGCGGACACCCCACTTGAACCCCGGGACGAGCTCGTCCCCACCGGTCGCGGAGAGGACCGGATGGGGCCCTGCCGCGGCGGCGCCCGACGGCACAAGCGCGGCGAGCCCGACGAGCAGCAGTGCGCACACCCGCGCGGGCGCAATCCCTGGAAGCTTCATTCGGGAAGCGTATTCGCCACCACCGGGAACCGCGCCGGTCCTCGCGATAGGTTCCCGCCCGATGGAGTCGGAGAGCCACTCGCACAATCCGCTGCGCCCGATGGGCGCGAAGCCGGTCGCCCATCCGCGCGACGACGAGTTCGCCGGCGGCGAGCACGCCCACGCCCCGACGGCGGAGGAGATCGCGGGCTGGACCGGCGACCGGGTGACGGACGAGACGGGTCACCACGTCGGCAAGGTCGAGGGCGTCTACGACGTCGAGGGGCGGCCCGAATGGCTGGTCGTCAAGCACCACCGCTCCCACCACCTGCTCGCGCCCGTGGCGGGCGCGATCGGCGGCGGCGGTCAGGTCATGCTGCCCTTCGCGGCCGACAGGATCGAGGCGGCTCCGGGGGTCGAGCCGGGCGCGCCCGCATCAGCGGAATTGATCGAAGCCGCGCGCGCCTATTACGGCCTCGGCTGAGAGCCCGTCGGGGCTCACGAAACGGAGCCCCCAGCCCAAGCGGGCCGGGGGCTCCGATCATCGCTGTGACGGGGCAGGTCAGCCGTCGATGTCGTAGACGTCCTTGAACTGGCGGACGTTGATCGCCAGGAGCTGGCCGTACTCGACCGCCGCGGTGTCCGGGTTCGCCTTGTGGACCTGCGCGTCAAACAGGAACCAACCCGGAGCGATCAGCTTCGAGGCATCGATGATTCCGCTCGACTCCTCGTCCTGGGTGATGAACCCGGGCGCGCCGGTGATGAACTGAGCGGGGTCGAACTTCGCGACGACGCCGCGATCACCGCTCTTCGTGTTGTAGGCGACGATCCGCGCGAGATGCGCGTTGTTGCCCGGGTCCTCCTGAATCAGGAGGTTGCCCTTGCCATCGATCGTCATGTTGTCGGGCTTGTTCAGGTACGGCGCCTCGGAGCCGTCCAGAAGCAACTCGAGCTTTGCCCCCTGGGACGGATCAGCGACGTCGTTGAACCGCAGCCGCCAGAGGCCGCCGCCGTCGCGGGAGGTCGGCGGATCCACCTGGGTCGTATCGCCACCTTCCGTGGTGAGGAAGTAGTAGTCGTTGGGACGCGTCGGATCGAACGCGCCATCCTCGACGCGGTTGAGGCTCAGCCCCTTGGCGATGCCGTCCGAGTTCTGACGGGCGCCCGACCGATCCCAGTTGACCAGCTCGTTCGCACCGATCGTGACCGGCGCGGGATTGCCCTTGCCGAACGCGGATCGGAACCCGGCATCCGTGCTGATCGCCTCGTTCTGGAGATCGACCACGTAGAGCGAGCCGTTCGTCAGCCCGGCCTTGTCGAACGGGTTGCCAGACCGCTGCTTGGTGCCGACGTGGACCCAGAGCTGACCGTCGGCGCCGTCCTCGTTGCCGATCGAGACCGTCGTGTTGGTCTTGGTCTTTGCGACGTTGGTGTTCTCCCAGGAGGCGAGCCCGAGCCGCGGGAGCTGCTGCGCCTGTCCGTCGGGCGTTACCCCGAAGACCCGGCCCTCGTTGCCGCTCTCCTCGTTGGCGAAGTAGAGCTGGCCGGGGTACCCGCGACCGTCCTTGCCGTTGAGGATGCCCGGGTCCGTGAGCGAGCTCGAGCAGAACCGCGAGAACTCCTTGACCTGGGCGATGAACGTATCGGTGTTGTCACGCCCGTTGACGCCGCCGTTCGAGGGCTTCGTGCCGTACGAGCGGGTCGGGTAATCCCAGTACTTGACGCCCGGATCGATCATGTCCTTGCCGTCCTCGATCTCGAACGTGTCGGGATCGACGGAGTACTCGGAGATGAACGCGCCCTTCGCGCCATGGCGGCGGGTGACGCCGACGCTGCTGTTCAGCTCCTGGTTCATCAACAGCGTGAAGTCGCGGCTGCCGCGCTCCCTGTAGGCGCCGAGGCCGTCGGGGATCCCGACCATCTCGTAGCCGTTACCGGCGGAGCCGGAGTCACCGACCGTCAGCAGCGACTCGGTCGAGACGCCGTCGGCCGCCGGCAGGACGTACGGCGCGGTCGTCGTGCTCGGGCCGGTGAATGTGCCCGTGGGCGCCGCCAGCGCGGCTCCCGTTCCCGCGACCAACGTCGCGCTCACGGCGGCCAGAACCGCCTTCGTTCGGATCGACATCGAAATGCTCCCTTCGGAATGAAATGCCTGATGGCTTCTTCCGGTGTTCTAAGGAGCCGAGGTTCCACTCTTGTTGAAGCTCTGTGTCCCGCCCGTTATTCGTCGGTGAAGATCTGGGTCGATTCATGCTCGGAGCGAGAATCGAATCGAGCAGCGGCCGATAGATTGCCCCGATGGATGCCGCCGACCGGAACGAGGAGCTCGCGCCGGGCCTCTGGAGCTGGTCGCGGCGCCATCCCGAGTGGCACCCCGGCGACTTCGGCGCCGAGGTGGTCGCGTTCATGGCGTCGACGCCCGAGGAGACGCTCCTGATCGACCCCCTGCTCGCCGACGACGATCCGGCGTGGGAGCTGATCGCGGGGGCCGAGGGGCCGCTGCGGATCCTGATCACGATCACCTACCACGTGCGCAGCTCCGAAGCCGTCCGCGACCGCTTCGGCGACGAGCGCGAGGTGACGATCCACGGCCACCCGGCGGTCGCGAAGCGCCTCGGATCGACCGCGGGCTTCCACCCCTTCCGTCCGGGCGACGAGCTGCCCGCCGGAGTCACCGCTCACGCGATCGGCAAGCCACGCCGCTACGAGACCCCCCTTCACATTCCGTCCTACGACGCGCTCGTCTTCGCCGACGCGGTCGTCGGCGCCCCCGAGGGGCCGCGGATCTGGTCGGAGAAGGAGGTCGACGACCACGTCCGCCGCTTCTACGACGAGAAGTTCACACCGACGCTCGTGCCGCTGCTCGATCTCGACTTCGACCGGCTCCTGTTCACCCACGGGCCTTCGATCCTCGGCGGCGGCAAGGACGGCCTGCGCGAGGCCATCGACGCGCCCGTCTGGTATCACCGCCCGGGTTGAGCGGGCGGCAGCGGGGTCAGGCCTCTTCGGCCTCGTCCTCGTCGTCGGCGTAGAGGCTCTCGGAGGCGATCTCCTGGAGCTTGCGGTTCCAGAGCTTGATCTCGAGGAAGAGCTCGTCGCCGAAACCGTGGACGGCGTCGACCGCCATCAGCGTGAACCGGCCCTCGTTGACCGCGGCCTGGTCGAGCACCTCCTCGCCGAGCTCGGCGGTGACCGCGAGCGCGCCGCGGACGAGCGGCGTTCCCCAGATCAGGGTGATCTCGCCGCCGCGGCCGCCGTCGGAGCGCCAGCGCCCGACGACGTCGTCATTGAGGTCGACCTGCCAGTCCGCGTTCTCGGCCGCGGTGATGTCGGTGAAGTCGGCCGTCGCCGTCATCTCGCCCGGCTCGCCGCCGGGCTCGTGCAGGAATGAGACGTGCCCGAAGAACTCGGGAACGACGCCGTCGACCTCGTCGAGGCCGGGCGCCACCGCGGGCACGTAGGTCCGCCCGCCCCAGGTCCGCTCGGGGAAGAACCGCACCGACTCGACGTCGGGACCGGTGCCGGCCTCGGAGGCGAGCGCCTCGCAGGCCCCGGCGAAGGCCGCCGAAAGCCGCTCCTCCCAGCGTCCGTAGGGCCGGGACTCCTGGGCGCTGTCGGCGATGAAGCGCGGATAGGGGCGGGAGAGCGGCGGCACGACGGCGCAGGCTATCGGGGCGGCTCCGCCGGCAACGCCTCGCGGAGCTCCGCCGCGGCCCGCTCGGGTGCGACCGAGTCGATCTCGATCCCGGTGCCGAGCTCGAACCCGGCCCGGACCGAGAGTCGCGGCGCGATGTCGATGTGCCAGTGGAACTCGCCCGCCGAGCGCGGCGCCGTCCGCACCCAGAGGTTGAGCTGGGGGATGCCGTCGAATCGAGCGGCCAGCGCCGCCAGCGCCCGGCCGAGCAGCGCGGCCCCGCGCTCGTCGCGGTCGAAGCGCGGTTCGACGCACCGCGGCAGCAGCCGCAGCTCGTAGGGCGAACGCGATGCCCAGGGGCAGATCAGCGCCGCCTCGCCGTCGATCGCGACGAGGCGGTCGCGGCGCCGCACCTCCTCGACGAGCACGTCCTCGAGCAGGTGGCTTCCCATCGTCCGCTCGTGGTAGGCGGTGAACCGCTCGCGCTCGCGCGCGACCTCGGTCGGGACGAACGGGAGCGCGAAGAGCTGAGCGTGAGTGTGCGGCAGCGTCGATCCGGCCAGCGGCCCCTCGTTGACGCAGAGGTGGACGTAGGACGCCTCGTCGGCGCGGGCCGCGATCCGCGCCCGCCAGGCGCCGAGCGCTCCGGCCAGCTCCGCGGCGTCGAGGTCGGCGAGCGAGCCGACGTGTCGCGGTGAGTTGACGATCACCTCGTGGGCGCCGTGGGCGGAGGCGGTCCGGAAGAGCTCCGGCTCGCTCGCCCGCGCCGAGCTCCGCAGCGGATCCGCGGCGCTCGTCAGCCCGGAGTCGTCGCCGGTGCGCGCGGTGGCGGCCTCCGCATCGGGGCCGGTCAGCACCGGGTAGAGGTTCGGGACCGACCGCTGCCGCCAGCCCGGCGAATCCGCGGCCCCGCCGCCCGGCCGGTTCGCCCAGACCTCGGGCGGCGTCCGGTCCTCGCGGCCCTCGCAGAACGGGCAGGTCTCGGCGGCGTCGGCGGCGGGCTCGGCCGCGGCCCGCTCGAAGGCGCGCGGTCGGCCGGCCCGGCCGGGAGCCAGCAGCGCCCGCTGGCCCGTGAGCTGATCGATCCGGATCTCGGGCGGCGCCTCGCCCGCGCTTTCGGACGGGTCGGGGCTCAGAGCGGCGATTCCGGCGGCGGCGGAGGCACCGGCGGCTCCGGATCGCCGGGCTCGGGCGTGATCTCCGGCCGCGGCCCCTCGGGCACGTTCGTCGTGAACGGCGCCCCCTCGCCGATCCGCTTGAACGCGTCCATCAGGTCGATCGGCAGCGGGAAGACGATCGTCGTGTTGTTGACGCCGATCTGAAGCAGCGTCTGCAGGTAGCGGAGCTGGATCGTCGCCGGGTTCTGGCTGATGATGTCGGCGGCGTCGGCGAGCTTCTGGGCGGCCTGGTACTCGCCCTCGGAGCCGATGATCTTCGCCCGCCGCTCACGCTCTGCCTGCGCCTGCAGGGCGAGCGCGCGCTGCATGTCCTGGGGCAGCTCGACGTCCTTGACCTCGACGGTCGAGACCTTGATCCCCCACGGCTCGGTCTGCTCGTCGATGATCGACTGGAGCTCCTGGTTGAGCCGCTCGCGCTCGCTCAGCAGCGAGTCGAGCTCGGCCTTGCCGAGAACCGACCGCAGCGTCGTCTGAGAGATCTGCGAGGTCGCGACGAGGTAGTTCTCGACCTCGGTGATCGCCCGGTCGGGGTCGAGCACCCGGAAGTAGGCGACGGCGTTCACCCGGACGGTGACGTTGTCCTTGGTGATGACCTCCTGCGGCGGGACGTTGAGCGTCACCGTCCGCAGGTCGACGCGGACCATCTGGTCGACGATCGGGATCAGGAAGCGCAGGCCCGGGCCCTTGAGTGCGATCAGCCGGCCGAGACGGAAGACGACGCCGCGCTCGTACTCGCGGAGGATCCGCACCGACGCCGAGAGGATCAGCAGGCCGATGATGACCAGCGCCGCGACGATTCCCAATGCCACCATCTACGAGGCTCCTTCCGGTTCGGTGCCGACGGCGTCGCCCCGCGGGGCGGAACCGTCATCGAGAGGGCTGACCACGAGCTCGAGCCCGTCGATCTCCTCGACCTTGACTCTATACCCGGCCTCGACCGGGCTCGAAGCGGGATCGACCCGCGCCTCCCAGAGCGCTCCCTCGACGAAGACCTGTCCGGCCGGATCGAGCGGGACTCGCACCGTCGCGATCGAGCCGAGCAGCTCCTCGACGCCGGTCCGGACCGGACGATTGCGGGCCTGGAGTCCCTTCGCGCCCGCCCAGACGGTCGCCAGCCCGAACGCCGACGCGACCACGACCACGAACGGGACCGAGACCTCGATCTCGCTCGTGTTGGTGTCGAAGATCAGTAGGCCCCCTCCGATCAGGGCCAAAACTCCCAGCACGCCGAGGACGCCGGCCGTGGGCAAATTGACCTCGGCGACGATCAACGCGGCGCCGGCGATCAGCAGGACTACCCCGACCGCGGCCACGGGCAGCTGGATGGCGCCGATCAGGCCGAGAACGAGCGCGAGCGCGCCGACCGTCCCGGGGATGATCGTGCCCGGGGCGAAGGCCTCGAGCAGCAACCCCATCAGGCCGAGCACCAGCAGCAGGTAGGCGACGTTCGGGTTCACCAGCACCGACATCAGCTGGTAGGGGATCGTCATGGACTGGTCGTCGAGGGTGGCGCCGGCGGTGCTCAGCGTCTCCGCCTTCGGCCCCGCGACCTCGTATCCGTCGAGCTTCTCGAGCAGCGTGTCCTGGTCGGAGGCGATCATGTCGATCCGGCCCTGCTTGACCGCGGTGTTCTCGCCGAGGTCGTTGCCCTCGTACTCGAGCGTCGTCCCCGGGGCCATCGCCGCGACATCGGCCGCATCGACGATCGACGAGCCGGGGTCGCGGACCTCGGCTCCGCCGGGGTAGACGTAGACGACCACCGGGATCGACGCCGAGCGAATGCTGTCGACGATCTCACTCGCTGAGGAGTCGAGGCCGCCGGGCGTGTCGAGGCGGACGATCGCGAACTCGGCGCCGTCGTCGGCGGCGCTGGTCAGCGCGTGGCCGATCCAGTCGGCCTGCGCGGGTGTGAGATCGCCGTTGAGCTCGATCGACGGGATCACCTGCTCCTGCTGGCCCGAGGCCGCGAGCGGCAACGCCGCGGCGAGCGCGACGAGCACCGCGAACGCCGCGAGCAGGGTTCTCGGGACCGTGGGGGCCGTCACGGTCAGGACTCGCCGAGCGCGTACTTGCGGATGTCCGCCTCGAGTGCGGCCTGGTCCGGGTAGACGCCCTGATGCGTGTAGATCAGCTCCCCGTTGCGGTCGAAGAAGAGGGTGTTCGGGAAGCCGCCGACGAGCGTGGCTCCGACCTCGCTCCCGACCGACTTGTCGGGGTCGGCGAAGCTCGGGTACGGCACGGGATGCTGGTCGAGGAAGGTCGAAGCGGCATCGTCGGAGTCGTCGCCGTCGACGCCGATGAACGCGACCTCGTCGAGGTTGTCGGCGGCCGCCTGCTGCAGCCACGGCCACTCCGTTCGGCACGGCCCGCACCACGACGCCCAGTTGTTGACGACCGCCGGAAAGCCGCGGACGGCGGCGAGCTGCTCGGAGAACCCTTCGAGGCCGCCGGGGGCGAGGACCCCGCCCTTCTCGTAGAGCGCCCTGAGCTTCGGCGGGGCCTTGGCGATCGCGGGGGCGTAATCGGGAGGGTCGGTGCCGGGGTCGACGTCGTCGTCGCCGCCGCAGGCGGAGAGGGCCAGCGCGGCGAGCGCGGCGAGGAGGGCCGCGACGGTCGCAATCGTCCGTTTGCGCTTGTGGGTGTTCATCCGGCCTTGCGCCCTGCTTTAATGCGTCATGCGACCCGAGGGGAATGGGTCGCGGGGCCGCGGCCAGCATCAGCAAACCTGACCGCCTCGCCTCACGAGCTTACTGCGCGGCTCGTTCCGTCTTGGAGCTTGCGGCGCGCTCACAGCCTTTCCGATGGCAGAAACCACCGCACTTGCCGCCGATGCGGCCAACGCGCCTTCCGGCGCCGATCTCGAACGCGTCCAGAAGTTCACGCGGGAGCCGATCCTGCTCGACGGCGAGACGCTCGCCGACCTGCACCCGGGCACGGCCCGCCGCCTCGCCTTCGACGCGGCGCTCGTCGAGATCGAGGAGGGATTCGAGGAGCCGTCGCCGAAGTGGCGGCAGGAGTACTCGCTGCTGCTCGGCCTCGAGCGGGTCCTCGCCGAGGACCATCCGCTGCTTCGCGACGGCGCCGAGCTCTCCGAGCATCAGATCGACGCGCTCTCGGGAACGCTCGCGGCGGTCATTGCCGAGATCGAGGAGCCGGGGTCGAACCGGAACGGGAACGGTGCCGCCGCACGCAACGCCGAGGCCGGCGCCAACGGCGATGACGACGACGCGCTCGCCGACGACGAGGAGCCGCAGGACTGGGCCGACGAGCCGGTGGCCGACGAGGACGAGGACGTCGTCGCCGAGGCCGCCGACGACCCCTACGCGAGCCGCCGCTTCTGGTTCGAGCACGCGACCGGCGCCGGCAAGACCGTCGCCGCCGTCGGCTTCGTCGAGTCCTCACGCACCGGCGGCATCCTGATCCTCACCCACCGCCGCAACCTCGTCGACCAGTTCATCGGCGAGATCTCCGATCGCGGCTACGGCGACCGGCTCTCACCGCCGCTGCTGAAGGGCAAGGACAACGCCTACGGGCCGGTGACCGTCGAGACCTACCAGTGGTTCGTCCGCAACGCAGGGCAGATCTCCGACGCCTACTCGATCGTCATCTGCGACGAGGCCCACACCGCGCTCGGCGAGAAGACCTCCGCCTGCATCCGCGCCTGGCAGGGCCCCGTCTTCATCGGCATGACCGCGACCGGCGCGCTGATCGCCCGCCACGTCGCCGACCTCTTCCCGACCCAGACCTCGCGCTTCGACCTCGCGCAGGCCGCGCGCCGCGGCGTCATCGCGCCGCTCCGCTGCATCCGGATCCCGCCGGGACCGGGGGTGCGAACGCTCGCCAATGTGCCGCTCCGCCGCGGCGAGGTCGATCAGGACTTCGACCAGGAGGAGCTGGCCAAGCTCCTCGACCAGGGCCCGTTCAACGTCGCGATCGCCGACCTCTACGCCTCCCGGTTCAAGAAGGTCCCGGGCGTCATCTACACGGCCGGCGTCACCCACGCCAACAACGTCGCCGAGGCGATGCGCGAGTTCGACATCAACGCCCGCGCCGTCTCCGGCGAGACGCCGAAGCGCGAGTTGGCGGAGATCCTCGCCGCCTTCGAGCGCGGCGAGGTCGACGTGCTCTGCAACGCGATGCTGCTCGCCGAGGGCTGGAACTCGCCCCGGGCGACGATCTGCATGCACCTCGCGCCGACCGCCTCGAAGCGGATCTACCAGCAGCGCGTCGGCCGCGTCACCCGCCGCAACCCGGGCAAGGAGGCGGGCCTGGTCATCGACCTCGTCCACCCCGCCACCCGCCACGACGAGGCGATCGTCACCCTCCACAGCCTGCTCGACCGCGACGTCTACCGCGGCGGCGCGATCGTCGTCGGGCCGGTCCGCCGCGGGCGCGGGCGCCGCGTCCGGGTCGAGAAGCGCGTCGTCCCCGTCTCGGCCGATCCGGAGCGCCGCCTGCAGGTGCTCGAGCGGGAGATGTGGCGGATCGCCGTCGAGCGCCTCGACTACTCCGAGCAGCACGTCTGGGCGGCGCTCGCCGGCGCCCGCGTCCAGCCGAACTCCTGGCGCAAGGCGAAGGCGATGCTCCAGCACGACCAGGCGAAGGAGCTTCGCCGCCGCTTCCTGCTGACCTGCATCCAGCGCAACCGCTCGACCCAGCTGAAGCTGAAGGCGCTCTCCGAGCTCGCCGCGACCCGCGAGGCGGAGCCGTTCGACGAAGCGATCGACATGGTCGGCACCTGGCAGCGGGACCAGCGGCGCGCCGGCGTCCGGATCCTCCTGCAGGCGCTCGCCGAGAGCCGGATCGGCCGCCGCGATCAGGCCCAGGCCTGGGTCTGGCGCCTCGCCGAGTTCACGCGCGACTCACACGAGGAGTACGCGGTGGCTCGCTGGCCCGAGACCAAGCGCCTGCTCGGCCTCTTCGTCAACTCCTCCGGCCGCGCCCACGGCAAGAACGCCCGCCGGCTCGTGCAGGCGGCCCGCAACCAGGACCGCCGCCTCGCGGTCGCCCTGCTCGCCGCGGCCGTCGCCCACACCCCCGAGGCCGAGGAGGTCCTTCGCGGCGCCCGGATGCGGATGGCCAGAAAGCCGTCGGCCGTGGCCCGCGAGCTGCTTCGCAACCTGCCGAAGGGCAGCGGCAAGAAGCGCCGCCGCCGCAACAAGCGCACGCGCGACGGGGAGGGAGCCGAGGCTGAGGACAAGGGGGCCGAGGAGACCCTCGACGTCGAGGCGAGCGAGGACGGGGCCGGCGAGGTCGAGGGCACGGACGAGCCGATGCCGGGCACCGCCGAGGATCCGGGCGGGGACGACGACGCCGGCGAGCTCGAAAACGAGGACGATGCCGCCGGCGAGGAGGAGGAGTTCGAGCCGTTCTCGCCGCCGATCTCGGCCTCCGACCACGAGAAGCCCGACGGCGACGGCTCCGGCCGTCGTTCGGGCTCGAGCCGCAGGCGCCGCCGCGCCGCCTAGGGGGACCGGCGTGAGGCGGACGGGCGCCAGGGCAGTCGCGGCATTCGTCGCGCTGGCCGCGGCCCTCGCGATCGCCGCGTCGGCGGATGCGGCGAAGCCGCCGCAGGCACCGCGCGGGTTCTTCGGCGTTCACGTCCGCGACCTTCAGGACACGGACTTCGGGCAGGTCCGGCACGCCGACGCCGGCATCGTCCGGACCGGTTTCAACTACCTCACCCTCCATCCGAGCGTCGCCGCTCCCGAGCACTGGTCCCACTTCGACGCATACGTGGCCGGGACCGCCGCCAACGGCATGGAGATGCTGCCCGTCGTCTACGGCGTCCCCGACTGGCTGCCGGGGGGCCTCGGGGCGATCCTCGGAGACCCGGTCCAGCTCGCCTGGCAGACGTACCTGACCGAGCTCGTCGACCGCTACGGACCCGACGGCGATTTCTGGCAGCTCCACCCCGGCCTCGAGTACCACCCGATCAGGGACTGGCAGATCTGGAACGAGCCGAACTCGACCGTCAACTGGGAGGACCCCGACGGCCGCGAGTTCGGCCGCTTCCTCGCCGGCTCGTCGCGAGTGATCCACGCCGCCGACCCCGGAGCCCGGGTCGTGACCGCCGGCGTCGTCTCGGCGCCGCTCAACCCCGACCTCCAGACCGGCGCGGCGTTCCTGCGGGACATGCTGCGGCTGAAGTCGGTGCGGCGCTCGGTCGACGTCGTCGCGGTCCACCCCTACGCGAAGAACGCGAACGAGGCGAAGGCCGCGGTCGTCGAGGCCCGGGAGGCGCTCGATCGCGCCGGCATGGACGACACCCCGATCTGGATCAGCGAGATCGGCTGGGGCTCCACCACGCCCGGCTCGTCGGGCCGTCGGGCGAAGCGCCCCGGCCCCTCCACCCTGCCGGCGGAGCGCCGCTGGAACATGACGCCCTCCAAGCAGCGCCGGATGCTCGAGCGGACGTTCGAGATGGCGCTGAAGAACCGCCGCTCGCTCGGGATCGAGCGGGTCATCTGGTACCAGTGGCGGGACGGCCCCGACGATGCCTGCAGGTGGTGCGAGTCGGCCGGCCTGGTCGACGCCGACGGGAAACCGAAACCGCTGCTTCGGAGCTTCCGGCGGATCGCGCGCCCCTAGGTCCGGCCAGGCCCGGCGCTCCTAGCGCAGCTTCAGGCTGACCTCACCCGACCCGAGGGCGACGAGCTCGCCCGCGGCGGTCCGGACGAGCAGGTTCCCGCGCTCGTCGATCCCCTCGCCCGAGCCGGAGCGGCCGCCCTCGCCGGGCCCGCCGTCCCACTCGAGCTCGCGTCCCCGCAGCGCGTCCCGCGCCGCGAAGACGTCGAGCACGTGCTCGGTCGGCTCGCCGACCCACTTCGAGAGAGCGGCGTCGAGGGCGACGCGCATCGCGTCCGGCGTGACGCCGTGGCCGAGCGAGATCGCCGGCCAGCGGATGTCGTCGGGGAACTCGTCCTCGGCGATCGCGAGGTTGATCCCGATCCCGATCACCGCCCAGTCCGGCGGGCGGGCCTCGATCAGGACGCCCGCGAGCTTGCGCTCGTCGACCCAGACGTCGTTCGGCCACTTGACCTCGCAGTGGACCGGCGCCAGCGACTCGCACGCCTCGCAGACCGCGAGCGGCGCTGCGAGCGGCAGCAGCAGGTGCCCGAGGTCGAGCGGTCGGAGGATCGCCGAGTAGAGGAGCGCCGACCCGGCCGGGGCCGTCCAGACGCGATCGCCGCGCCCCCGCCCGGCCGTCTGCTCGGAGGCCGTGACCACCGTCCCCGACGGCGCGCCCTCAGCCGCGAGATCCTTGGCGAGCAGGTTCGTCGAGTCGAGCAGGTCGTGATGGTGATGGGGGGAGCCGAACCGCACGGCGTCAATGGTATGACTGGCGGCGATGAGCGCCGACGAGCAGTCCGCCAGCGCGATCGCGGTCCGCGACCTCGACGTGGTCCGGGGCGACAACCACGTCCTTCACGGCATCTCGCTCGAGGTTCCCCGGGGCAAGATCACGGGCCTGCTCGGACCGAGCGGGTGCGGGAAGTCGACGCTGATGCGCGCGATCGTCGGCGTCCAGATCGTCGCCGGCGGCGAGATCGACGTGCTCGGTCTTCCGGCCGGCTCGGCCGCGCTGCGCCCGCGGGTCGGCTACGTCACCCAGGCACCCTCGGTCTACGGCGACCTCAGCGTCGCCGAGAACCTCGATTACTTCGGCGCCGTCTACCGGGTCGGCGCGGACCGGATCGCGGCGACGATCGAGACCGTCGGGCTCGGCGGCTTCGAGGGGCGGATCACCGGCACCCTCTCGGGTGGGCAGCGGTCGCGCGTCTCGCTCGCGACGGCGCTGCTCAACGAGCCCGACCTGCTCGTCCTCGACGAGCCGACGGTCGGCCTCGACCCGGTGCTGCGCGCCGAGCTCTGGAAGACGTTCGACGACCTCGCCGCCGCCGGGGTGACGCTGCTGGTCTCAAGCCACGTCATGGACGAGGCGTCCGAGTGCGACGAGCTGCTGCTCATGCGCGAGGGGCGGCTGCTCCGGCAGACGACGCCGGCGGCCCTCCGCGAGGAGTCGGGGCAGGAGGATCTCGGCAAGGCGTTCCTGACGATCATCGAGCGCTCGGAGCGGGACGCGTGAGCGCGCACGCGACCGGCGCGACCGCGTGGCGCGTCCTCCGGCAGATCCGCCGCGACCCGCGCACGATCGCGCTGCTGCTCGCCGTTCCCGCCGGCCTGCTCGTCCTCCTCTACTTCATCTTCGACGGCCAGAACGCCACCTTCCAGAGCATCGGGGCTCCGCTCTGCGGCCTCTTCCCGTTCATCGTCATGTTCCTGATCACCTCGATCGCGATGCTCCGCGAGCGCACCAGCGGCACCCTCGAGCGGCTGATGACGATGCCGCTCGGAAAGGCCGACGTCCTCTTCGGCTACGGAATCGCGTTCGGGCTGCTGGCCGGGCTGCAGGCGATCGTCGTCTGCTTCGTCGGCTTCGTCGCGCTCGGCCTCGACTCACCCCACGGGGCCTGGCTCGTCGGTCTGCTCGCGATCGCCAACGCGATCCTCGGGATGGCTCTCGGGCTGCTCGCCAGCGCCTTCGCGCGGACCGAGTTCCAGGCGGTCCAGTTCATGCCCGCCTTCATCTTCCCCCAGCTCCTGCTCTGCGGCCTCTTCGTCGCCAGGGACGCCATGGCCCCAGCGCTCGAAGCCGCCTCGTACGCCCTGCCGCTCACCTACGCCTACGACGCGTTGGCCCGCGCGACCGAGCCGGGATCGCTGGGAGGAGGCTTCGCCGTCGACGTCCTCGTGGTGGTCGGGGCGACGATCGCGAGCCTGGGACTGGGCGCGCTGACGCTGCGGAGGCGGACGGAGTAGGCGGGGGCGTGCTGAGCCGTGCGGCCTCGCCGAGCGGCGGTCGGTGGTTTGGCTGGGGAACGGGGATGTGAGGGTCTCGAAGCGCCCTCGTGGGTGCGCGGCTGACCCACTGATCGGGATTTGGGTTGCTGAGCAGCCACTAGCCCGATCGGTGCCGGCCGCGCGGGCCCACTAAGGCGCCGGCTCGAGCTCGACCACGTCCCCGACCCTCAGGTCCAGGACCTCGCTGGCGTCGCCGCGGTTGACGGCGATGGCCATGCGGCCGGAGGAGTCCTCGTAGAAGAGGAAGCCGCCGTCGGCGACGTCCTCGAAGGCGTTGGCGCGGGTGGCCGTGCGGCGGCGCTTGCGGGAGCCGACCGAGACGCGGGTGGCTCCGGCGAGCGGGTGGCCGTCGAGGTCGTCGCGGCAGAGGTCGAGCGAGATGTTGCCGAAGCCGTCGATCCGCTCGGCGTGGGCGAAGGCGCGGAGCTGCTCGAGCCGCGGGCGCGAGACCGGCTGGCGCTCGAGGCTGGAGGGCTCGATCGGGACGCCGGCGCTGCTCAGCTCCCTGCCGAGCGCCAGCTGCGCCGCGACCGGTGCGAACAGGTCGCGGCCGTGGAACGTCGCCGAGGGATGGTCGAGCCGGTAGTCGGAGCTGCTGATGTCGACCGCCTCGGCCGCCCCGCCGAGGATGTCGATCGCCGGCGGAAGCAGGCCGTTGTCGGGACCGACGAGCAGGTGCCCCTCCCCCTCGGTCCGGACGGCGACCGCGCGGCGCGGGCCGCCGACGCCCGGGTCGACGATCGCCAGATGGACGCCGACGGGCGCGTACGGGAGCGAGTCGGCGAGGATCGCCGAGGCCTGGCGGACGTCGTGGCGGCCGATGCCGTGGCTGATGTCGATGACCTGCGCACCGGGTGCGATCCGCGCGATCACCGCACGGCAGACGCCCGCGAAATCGTCGGCCACCCCGTAGTCGGTCAGGAAGGTGATCGGAAGCGCCATCCCGGCCCGGACTCTAGTCGGCGGCGTCCCTCAGCAATGCCTCAACGAGCCCGTCGGGATCGTGCTGCTCCGCCTCGACCGCGACCTCGAGCCCGAGCTCCCGCGCGGTGTCGCTGGTCACGGGCCCGATCGAGACGACCCGCGCCCGGCGCGGGAACGCGTCGCCGACGGTCTCGAGGAAATACCTGACCGTCGAGGAGGAGGTGAACGTGACGTAGTCGGCGTCGGCGACCGCGGCGATCTGCTCCTCGTCCGCGGGCTCGCGGACCGTCTCGTACAGGGGCACGACGTCGACCCGGGCGCCGCGCTCGGCGAGCGCCTCGGGAAGGACGTCACGGGCCTCGGCGGCGCGGGCGATCAGGACCGGGCGGTCCTCGACCTCGACCTCGCGCAGGGACTCGACCAGCGACTCCGCGATCGACCGCGGCGGGACGATGTCGGCGATCAGCCCGAGCTCGCGGAGCCGGCGGGCGGTTCCGGGCCCGATCGCCGCCAGCGTCGCATTCGCGAGCGCCCGGCCATCGAGCCCGCGCTCGGCCAGCGCCCGCATCAGCAGCTCGGCGCCGTTGGGGCTCGTCAGGCAGACGAGCGCGTAGGAGTGGATGTTCTCGACCATCGTCGCGACCGCATCGCTGTCGATCCGCGACTCGATCCGGATCGCCGGCAGCTCGACGACCTCGGCGCCGAGCCCGCGCAGCACCGCGGCCGTCGAGCTCGCCTGCGCGCGGGCGCGGGTGACGACGACGCGGCGACCGTGGAGCGGGCGCCGCTCCAGCCACGCGATCTCCTCGCGACGTGCGGCGACGGGGCCGAAGAGCAGGATCGCGGGCGCCTTCAGACCCGCGTCGGCCACTGCGCCGGGCAGCGTCGCGGCCGTCGCGACCACCGTCCGCTGGTCGGGCCAGGTGCCGCGCTGGATCGCGGCCGCCGGCTCGGCGGGATCGCGGCCGGCGGCGATCAGCCGCTCGCTAATCCGCGGCAGGTTCTTGACGCCCATGTAGAGGACGAGGGTCCCGGGGAACGACGCGAGCGCGTCCCAGTCGATCGCCGAGGACTCCTTCTCCGGATCCTCGTGACCGGTTACGAAGGCGACCGCCGACGCGTCGTCGCGGTGGGTCACGGGGATCCCGGCGTAGGCGGACGCGGCGATGCCGGCCGTCACGCCGGGGACCACCTCGAACGGCACCCCGGCGGCGCGCAGCGTCTCGGCCTCCTCGCCGCCGCGCCCGAAGACGAACGGGTCGCCGCCCTTGAGCCGGACGACCGACCGGCCCTCCTGCGCGATCTCGACCAGACGCCGCTCGGTGTCCTCCTGCTCCATCGCGACCCGGCCCGGCGCCTTGCCGACGTAGATCAGCTCGGCATCCTCGCGAGCGCCGTCGAGGGCTCCGGACGGGATCAGCCGGTCGTAGAGGATCGCGTCGGCGCCGGCGATCAGCTCGAGGGCGCGGCTGGTCATCAGCCCGCGGTCGCCCGGGCCGGCGCCGACCAGGTAGGCGACCCCGGGTCGCGGCCCGGCGTCGCCCGGCGTGTAGCCGGACCTGCTCACGCCTGCCATCCCGCCGCCCGCTCGAGCAGCTCGAGCGCACCGCCGTCGCGCATCCGTTCGATCATCGCCTCGGCGAGGGCCACCGGTTGCTCGGAGTCGCCCTCGACCTCGTCGTAGAAGTGCTCGCTCCCGTCGGGCAGGCCGACGTAGCCGCGGATCACGAGCGTCCCGTCGGCGTGGCGGGCGCAGACGCCGACCGGCGTGTCGCAGCTCGCTTCGATCCCGGCGACGACCGCGCGCTCGGCGCTGAGCTCGATCAGCGCCTCGCGGTCGGTCACGCCGGCCGCGGCGGCTGCGGCGCCGTCGGAGCCCTGCGATGCCTCGAGCGCCAGCGATCCCTGGCCGGGAGCGGGCGTCAGCGCCCGGAGCCCGAACCGGAAGCCGATCTCCTCCTCGCGGCCGAGCCGGCGGAGTCCGGCGGCGGCGAGGACGATCCCGTCGACCTCGCCCGCGGCGAGCTTGCCGAGGCGGGTGTCGACGTTGCCGCGGAGCTCGACGACGTCGAGGTCGGGCCGGAGGGCGAGGAGCTGCGAGCGGCGGCGGACGCTGGCGGTGCCGACCCGGGCCCCTTCCGGCACCTCGGCGATCGAGTCGCCGGGACCGATCCAGACGTCGGCGGGATCCTCGCGGGCGGGCACGCCGACCAGCCCGAGGCCGTCGGGCAGCGCGCCGGGCAGGTCCTTGGCGCTGTGGACGGCGAGGTCGACGTCGCCGTCGAGCAGCGCCCGCTCGATCTCGCGGACGAAGCGCGACTTGTCGTCGGTCGCGGCGGCGGCGGGACCGCCCTCGTCGCCCGAGGTCCGGACGACGACGAGCTCAGCATCGCCGATCGCGTCGGCGACGGTGCCCGCCTGCGCCAGCGCCAGCGCGCTGCCGCGCGTGCCGATCCGCAACGCGCTCAGGGTCTCAGTCCCCGGACCGGTCGGCGCGCCGGCGCAGCTGCGTGACCTCGGCACCGGCGCCCTCGGGCTCGGTCCCGGCGTCGAGCCCGAAGAGCTCGCGCAGGGCGGCGACCTGCTGGTAGGCGTCGGACTCCTCGGCGGCGCGCTTCAGCCGTAGCGTCGGCTCGTGCAGGAGGCGGCTGGCGATCGACCGCGCCATCGCCTCGATCCGAACCTGGTCGGAGTGACTGAGATCGTCGAAGCGGCCGATGTTCTCGGCGAGGACGCGGCCGACGATGTCGTCGGCCCGGAGGCGCAGCGAGGCCACCGTCGGCAGCACCTCGAGCGAGCCGAGCCAGCGCTCGAACCGCGCGAGCTCGGCGGCGACGATCACCTCGGCTCCGCGCGACTCGACCTCGCGGCCCGTCGCATTGCGGTCGGCGATCTGCTGGACGTCGTCGACGTCGCGGACGATCACGCCCGTGATGTCGCGACAGGACGGATCGATGTCGCGGGGCACGGCCAGGTCGATCAGCAGCAGCGGCCGGTACTCGCGGGCGGCGGCCACCAGCTCCAGCTCCTCCCGCTCGACGATGTGGTGCGGCGAGTTCGTCCCGGAGACGACGATGTCGGCGGCCTCTAGCTGTGCCGGCAGGTCCTCGAGCCTGACCGCGTTCCCGCCGAAGCGCTCGGCGAGGCCGATCGCCCGGTCGTAGCGGCGGTTGGCCACGAAGACGGTCTCGACCCCTCGCAGCGTCAATGCCTTCGCAGTCAGCTCGGCGGTCTCGCCGGCGCCGATCAGAAGGACGTGACGGCCCGAGAGGTCGCCGAGCGTGCGAGTGGCGAGCTCGACCGCGGCCGAGGGGACGCTGATGCTCCCCTCCCCGATCCGGGTCTCGTCGCGAACGCGCTTGCCGGCGGCGAGGGCGCCGCGGAAGAGACGGTTCAGGATCGCTCCGGTCGCGCCCTCGACGAGCGCGAGTTCGTAGGCGCGCTTCACCTGCCCCTGGATCTCGGCCTCGCCGACGATCATCGAGTCGAGGCCCGCGGCGACCCGATAAAGGTGCTTGGCGGCCTCGATGCCGCGGTAGGAGTAGAGGCTCTCGATCAGCTCGGTCGGGCGGATCCCCGCCTGGCGGGAGAGCGCTCCGAGGGCGACGTTCTCGGCCTCGACCTGGTCGGAGACCACGAGGTAGAGCTCGGTCCGGTTGCAGGTCGAGATCGCGGCGGCCTCGCTGACCTGCCCGTGCGTGCGGAGATCGTTGAGGACGCCGGCGGCGCGGCCCTCGGTCAGCGCCAGGCGCTCGCGGAGCTCGAGCGGCGCCGTCTTGTGGGAGATCCCGAGCGCGAGCAGGTCGCTCACGAGCGGACCTCCTCCGCCTCCGCGGGCGTCTCGTCGCGAGCGGCGGGCTCGGCGTCGGCGCGGCGGCGCTCCGACAGCTCGGTGATCTCCTCGATCTCGGTCGAGATCCGGCCCAGGCGCCAGGCCATGATCGCGATGTAGACGAGCAGCAGGACGACGAAGACGATGTACGCCGCGGCGACGTACTTGCCGGCCTCGTCGAGCGGGAGGGCCGGCATCAGCGCGCGACTCCGCTCGGGGCGATCCGGCCGGCGACCCCGGTCGCGGCGGGCGGCAGGCGCTCGCCTTCGTCAAGGGAGCGGCGCAGCCGCGACAGCTGCCCGCGGGTCCGCTTGGCCGTCAGCTCGAAGCTGACGAGCGTCACCCAGAGCAGCGCGATCCCGGCGAAGCAGACGAGGAACGTCAGCCACATGTCACCGGGCAGCCCGCCGTCGACGGTCCCGAACGTGCGCGGGTGGACGAGCGACTGGGCGGCGCGGACGGCCATGAAGTTGAGCGGGACGAACGCGCCCGCCGTGATCGCGAACACCGAGGCGTAGCGGGCCTGGCGCTCGCGGTCCTCGATCGCGTAGCGCAGCGGGTAATAGGTGCAGTAGAGGAGGAAGACGATCAGGAAGCTGACCAGCGTCGGCTCGTCCCAGACCCACCACTTGCCCCACGACGCCTTCGCCCAGATCGCACCGGTGAGCAGGACCGCGACGCCGAAGATGATCGAGGCGTGGATCGAGACGTAGGAGCGGGCGTCGTGAACCGGGTCGCCCGTCCGAAGGTGTCGGATCGCGTGAATCGCCCCGACGACGAACCCGCCGAGGGCGACGATCGCAAGCGGCACGTGCAGGTAGAAGATCTTCTGGATGAAGCCCTGGTCGGCCTCGTTCGGGGCGTAGAAGAAGACGAGCGCGAATCCGGCCCCGACGAGGAGGGCGGTGAGCAGGGCGAGTGTCCTCAGGGTGGACGGCTTCATCGTCGGCGAATCGAGTTCCGGGCGCCCCTGGATCAATCCTCGATGAGGAAGTCGAAGGCAGCCCAGCCGATCAGCAGGAAGATCAGATCGTACAAGCCGAGCACGGCCAGCCATGTCCCGTACTGCTCGTAGGAAACGCCCCCGGGCGCGAGCAGGTGCTGCCCGGCGCCGGCGGCAGCGATCATCGCCGGGATCAACAGGGGCAGGAGGATCAGCGGGCCGATCAGATCGCGCGCCCGCGAGTTCGTCGCCATCGGCGAGATCAGCGCGCCGGTCACCGCCAGAGCGAGGTCGAGCAGGAGCAGCACGGGGATCAGCGGAACGAGCCCGGCACCGCCGTCGAGGAAGAACAACCAGAACACCGGCAGGGCGAACGCCTCGAGCACGACGAGGTAGATGAGCAGGGCCGCCGCCTTCGCGAAGAACAGCGCGGTGGCATCGGCGGGGGCGAGCCTGATCGCCTCGAAGCCGCCCTGCTCGCGCTCGGCGACGAAGATCCGGTTGATCGCGAGGAGCGCCGCGAACAGGATCGTCACCAGCAGGACGCCGGCGGCGAGGCCGCCGTAGAGCCGGGTCCGGTCGAGCCCGAAGCGGAAGATCACGAAGATGGTCGTCGCGAACAGGAGCATCGCCGGTACCGACTGCAGCGTCCGCAGCTCGACCCGGAGGTCCTTTGCGAGGACCGCGCGAGCGACCGCGAACGTCGACGGCCCGCGGCGCGTCACCGGCCCGCTCCGGCCCGTTCGGCGTAGACCCGGCGGGCGCGCTCGGCGTCGACCTCGGCCACCGGCGATTCGAAGGCGACGGTGCCGTCCCGCTCGAGCCCGAGCACCCGGTCAGCTTCGGCGAGGGCGGCGTCGACATCGTGGGTGACGAGCACTCGCGTCCGCCCGGGCGCCGGCCCGATCAACGGCGCGACGGTCTCGACACCGGCCGGGTCGAGGTTGGCGAGCGGCTCGTCGAGGATCAGTAGCTCGGGCTCGTGGAGGACCGCGCGGCAGACGGCGAGCCGGCGGACCATCCCCGCCGACATCTCGTCGACGCGCGTGCTCGCCCGGTGCGAGAGACCGACCTGCTCGAGGAGCTGCCCGGCGCGCTCCGACCCTCCGCCCGGAAGGGCGAAGAGGCGGGCGTGGAAGGCGAGGTTCTCCGTCGCGTCGAGGTCGCGGTAGAGCAGGGGCTGATGTCCGAGGTAACCGATCCGCCCGCGCAGCCGCCAGGCCTCCTTCGGGAGCGCGCAGCCGAGCACGTCGATCCCGCCCTCGGTCGGCCGCAGCAGAGTCGCGACGATCCGCAGCAGCGTTGACTTGCCGGCGCCGTTGGGACCGAGCACGGCGAGCGTCCGGCCGCGCGGAAGCGACAGCGTCAGATCCTGCAGGACCCAGCGGTCACCGTAGGCGTGGCTGAGGCCGTCGGCCCGTAGCGCGGGCGCGTCGGCGGGCTCCGGAACCGGGTCGGACACGGCCCGAAGGCTAGATGGGGAGCGCCCCCACCGGCCGCCGGTCGGGCCGCAGCGGGCGCGATCCCCCGGTGCTCAGAGGGGGAGCTTCGAACGCCCCTCGCGGCCCTTCTGCGCGCTCTTGTTCGTCGCCTTGCGCGATGTCGAGAACGGCTTCTGGAACAGCCTGCCGAGCGGGCCCGGTGCTTTGCCGCCGGCGCGCTGGCCGACTCCGAGCGTGCGGTCCACGCCCTTCTGGGGCCCGTGCGAGAGCCGCGGAACCAGGAACGCGAGGATCGCGAGGACGATGCAGATGACGATGATGCCGCCGATGATCAACGGACTCTCCCTTCGGTCGATGTTCCCCCCGGAGGATTGATTCCCGAAAACGGGTCGGCGGAAACCGACGGGGTCGCTCCCTTGAGCCTCGGCTTAGACGCGGCGCTCATCATCGACCGCCATGGCGAACGAGAACCAACGGGACCGGCGCGTCAAGCGCCGCATCGCGGCCACCGCCGCCACCGCGGCGCTCGCCCTCAGCGGCCCCGCGGCGGCGACGGCCCGTCCCGCTGCGACGCGAACGCCGGTGCCGCCGCGACCCGGCGGCGACCCGGTCACCCGGCTCGTCCACTCCGACAGCGCCGAGGCGCAGCTGTCGCTCGACGTCAGCAGGCGCGCCGAGATGGCGAGCCACCGCCGCAAGCTCGCGGGCGCCCTCGCCGCCGAGCTCGGCGGCGCCGACGCCCGGTCGGTCGAGCGCGCACTCGAGGCGACCGAAGCCGAGCTGAGCGCCGCGTACTCGCGTGGCGAGCGGCCCGCGTTCGTCGACGGGATCCCCGCGGCACTGACGTCGGCGACCGGAACGAGCGAGGCGGAGCTGACGGCGGCGTTCGAGTCGATGTCCCGCCACGCGCTCGAGCGCCGGCGGCTCTCGCGCTCCTGATCCGGGGCAGCGTGTAGCTTCGCCGCCGTGGACTTCCGCTACTGCCCGCGCTGCGCGACCGAGCTCGAGATGAGGCCCTCCGACGGGCCCGACCCCGATCGCCCCGCCTGCCCGAGCTGCGGCTTCGTCCACTACGAGAACCCGGCTCCGACCGTGCAGGCCTGGATCGACCGCGACGGCGAGTACCTGGCGCTGCGCCGCAACCAGGAGCCGATGAAGGGCGAGTGGAACATGCCCGGCGGATTCGTCGAGCAGGGCGAGTCGGGCGCCGAGGCGGTCGCCCGCGAGGTCCGCGAGGAGACCGGGCTCGAGGTCGACGTCGTCGAATCGCTCGGCGCCTTCCCCTCGACCTACGGGACCGGCGAGGGCGCCCAGCCGATCCTCGGCCTCGCCTATCTCTGCCGGGTCGCCGGCGGCACCGAGGAGATCTCCGACGAGTCCGCGGAGGCCGAGTGGTTCAGCCTCGCCGACTTCCCCGATCCCGCGTTCCCGGACGAGCAGCGAGCCCTGGCGCTGCTTCGCGAGCGCAGCTGACCGCGGGTCCGATCGCGGCCCGGCCGCCCGGCCCGAGCCGGGTACCGGCGGGCTTATTGCGGCGACACCAATAGGATCGCGGCGTGGAAGATTCGATCATGGCGACCGTGGTCCTGCCCGCGGCGCTCGCCGTGATCATGGTGGGCCTCGGGCTGGAGCTGACGACCGGCGACTTCAGGCGGGTGGCATCCCAGCCCCGTGGCGCCGCGATCGGGTTGCTCAACCTGCTCGTGATCTCGCCGCTTCTCGCCTTCGCTGTCGCGGAGATCTACTCGCTTCCGGCGGGACTGGCAGTCGGGCTCGTTCTGCTCGGGACCTCGCCCGGCGGGACGATGGCGAACCTCCTCACCCACCTCGCCCGCGGGGACACCGCGCTGTCGATCACGCTGACCGCGACATCGAGCGCCGCCGCGGTGGTCACGGTCCCGGTCTTCCTCCAGCTTGCGATCGACCGCTTCGGGGCGGAGGAGCTGACCGGCGACGTCGGGATGCTCGGGATCGTCGTCAGGGTCCTGCTGGTAACGGTCATCCCGCTCGCCGTGGGCATGTGGGTCCACGCGAACCGGACCGAGCTCGCCCAGCGGATCGCCGGACCCTTCAAGCGCATCTCCTTGACGATCTTCGTGCTGGTCGTCGTCGGCGTGATCATCGCCGAGAACGACCTCGTCCTCGACAACTTCGACGACGTCGCTGCGGCGGCCCTGACCCTGAACGTGGCGGCGATGGCCATCTCGTTCACGGTCGCGCGGATCGCCCGGCTCGACAACCGGCAATCGACCGCGATCGCGATCGAGCTCGGCGTCCACAACTCGACGCTCGCGATCGCCGTCGGGGCGAGCCTCGCGACCGTGCTGACGATCCCCGCGGCCGTCTACGCCAGCTTCATGTTCGTGACCGCCGGGCTGTTCGCTCGACTCATGTACGTGCGGAACTCCAGGCCGGAGGCCTAGCGGCCGCGGATCGTCCGCGCGCCGGTCCGCAACAGCGAGCCGCCGCCGTCGCGGAGGACCTTGACCTTCGACTCGCCGCCGCCGTAGAGCAGGCCCGAGCTCGCGCGGACGGCGCGGCCGAGCGTCTCGTCGTAGGGGTGCCACCAGAAGTCTCGGCTCCGGGACGAGTTCCACGTCGTCGTCTTGACCTCGGCGCACTCGTAGAAGCCGAACTCCGAGTGCGACCGGCCGAGGCCGGAGTCCTTGACGCCGCCCCACGCGCACTGGACGGCCGCGTGGGTGTAGGCGTGGTCGTTGATCCAGACCATCCCCGATTCGAGCCGGCGCGCGATCCGCTCCCCCTTGGCGCGGTTCCTCGTCCAGATCGACGCGCCGAGCCCGAACTCGGAGTCGTTCGCGAGTCGAAGCGCCTCGGTCTCGTCGTCGACGACGACGACCGGCACGACCGGGCCGAAGATCTCCTCGCGCATGATCCGCATCTCGTGCGTGACCCCGGTCAGGACCGCGGGCGCGATGTGGCTGCCCGGCGAGCCCGCGACCTCGACCGGCCCGCCGCAGACCAGCTCGGCGCCGGCGCCGACGGCGTCCTCGATCAGATCGGTGACGATCGCCGCCTGCTCGGCCGACACCATCGGGCCGATCTCCGTCGTCCAGTTCTGCGGATCCCCGACGGCGAGGCGCTCCGCCTTGGCTGCGATCCCGTTGACGAACCGGTCCGCCACCTCGGAGAGGACGTAGACGCGCTCGACCCCGGAGCAGGTCTGCCCCGAGTTCGCGAAGCCGGCCCAGGCGATGCCGTCGATCGCGTTGCCGAGATCGGCGTCGGCGCAGACGATCGCCGGATCCTTGCCGCCGAGTTCGAGCACGGCGCCCTTCATCCGGGCGGCGCAGGCCGCGCCGACGGAGTAGCCGGTCGCGACCGAGCCGGTGAAGAACACCTTGCGGACGCTCGACTCGACGAGGGCTTTGCCGACGGCTCCGTCGCCCTGGAGGACACGGACGAGCCCCTCCGGGACCCCCGCCTTCTCGAACGCGACCCGGATCCGGTCGCCGATCAACGGCGTCAGCTCCGACGGCTTGAGGACGACGCCGTTGCCCGCCATCAGCGCGATCGCGACCTCGCCGAAGGGGATCGACCACGGGTAGTTCCAGGGGGCGATGACGGCGATGACCCCGAGCGGCTCGAAGCTGTGGGTTGCGCGCTTGCCGAAGAACAGCCCGCCGCCCATCTTCACCTGCCGGTCGGCGAGGATCTCAGGGCCCGATTCGGCGATCCAGTGAAGTGCGTCGATGGTCGGCACCACCTCCATCGTGTGGGCCTCGGTGATCGGCTTGCCCTGTTCGGTGGTGAGCAGGCGGGTCACCTCCTCCAGGTCACCGGCGAGGATCTCCGCCGTCCGCCGCAGATAGCGCCCGCGGTCGGCGAGCGCGAGCTCACCCCAGAACGGCTGGACCTCGGCGACTTCGTCGACCGCGGCCTGGACGTCGCCGGGGTCGATCGCCGGGACGGAGCCGATCAGCTCGCCGGTCGCCGGGTTGAACGATTCGAGGCTGCCCATCGGTGCAGCAGGCTATTCGCTCCGCGATCAGCCCTTGCGGATCCGCTTGAAGCTCACCTTCGCCGGCGACCCGTCGCGGTTGCCGGCGCGATCGGTGGCGACGACCGAGAAGCTGTGCTTGCCGGGCTTGACGCGGACCCGCAGCGGCGATTCGCAGGACTCGAGGGCTCCGTCGTCGAGCTTGCACTCGAAGGTCGACCCTCCCTCGCTCGACTTGAACTCGAACTTGGCCGCGGCCTTGGCCGAGCGCTTCGGCGGATGCTTGGTGATCGTCGTCTCCGGCGGGGTCTTGTCGCAGGGCTTCTCGGTCGGCTTGGTCGCGTTGTTGCGCGGGCTCGGTGGCGCGAGGGCGAAGTCGGTCGCGGAGTCGTTCGTGTCGTCGCCCGGCTCGAGCTGCGTCGCGCAGCCGGGGGCGATCGAGCGCTGCAGCGTGTTCATGCCGGATCCGGACGGGATCGCCGGCGCCGGATCGCCGGTCGGCAGCGGCGTCGACGGCGCGAAGTTCCCGAACGAGACACAATCGAGCGGTGCCAGTGCCAGCGTGTTGAGGTAACAGACCGCGCCGTCGGCGGGGATGATCATCTGGTCGGTGGTGAAGTCGGGCTCGACCGGCCAGGTCACCGCTTCGTCGCGGCCGACCAGGATGGTCCGCTGGTCCTCGCCGCTGCCGGCATTGGCCGAGAAGGCGTACGTCCCCAGGACCGCCCCCGTCTGGTCATAGGTGCGGATGAGGTGGCCCTGGACGAAGTTCTCGCCCGTCGAGTACATCTGCAGCTCGACGTAGTCGGAGGGATTGGCGTTGCCGACCTCGCTGATCTTGATCAGGTGGAAAGAGGCCGACGCGGATGTGGGCAGAAGGAGTGCGATCGCTCCCAGTGCCACGGCAAGGATCGCTCGTCGCATGGCCCGACGATAGCGTCAATCGTCACGAATCGGGGCCGCCGCCGCGCCCGGAGCTCCGAAGCTGGAGGAGCCGTTCGAGGCGAGCGCCGAGCTCGGCCTCGAATCCACGGTCGGTGGGCACGAAGAACCGGGTGTCGCCGAGGGCATCCGGCAACGTGCGCTGGTCGCTGACGCCTCCGGGCTCGTCATGTGGGTAGCGATAGCCGACCCCGCGGCCGAGCTCCTTCGCACCCGCGTAGTGGCCGTCGCGGATCGCCTGCGGCGGCTCGGCGGCACCATTACGGCGGACGTGCTCCTCGGCGGCGAGCAGCGCCTTGTAGGAGGCGTTCGACTTCGGCGCGAGCGCCAGGTAGACGGCGGCCTGCGCGAGGTTGATCCGGCACTCGGGGAGCCCGACCCGGTCGACCGCCGCGGCGGCCGCGGTCGCGACGGCGAGCGCCTGCGGAGCGGCGTTGCCGACGTCCTCGGAGGCGAAGATGACCATCCGGCGGGCGATGAACCGAGGGTCCTCGCCCCCGGCCAGCATCGCCGCGAGGTAGTAGATGGAGGCGTCGACGTCGGAGTTCCGCGTCGCCTTGATCCAGGCGGAGATGTAGTCGTAGTGGCGATCGCCGCCCTTGTCGTAGAGGACCGCCCGCTTCTGCAGGGCATCCTCGGCCGCGGCGAGGTCGACGTGCCCGCCGGGCCCCGCCGCGGTCGCGGCCCGCTCGAGGGCCCCGAGCGCCGCCCGGGCGTCTCCCCCGGCGCGGGCGGCGAGCATCTCGAGCGCGTCGTCGTCGACCGCCGGCGGGTCGGCGATCCCGCGCTCGGGGTCCGCCAGCGCCCGCCGCAGGAGCTCGACGACCGAATCGTCTCCGAGGCCGCGGAGCTCGTAGATCTGAGACCGCGAGAGCAACGCCGAGTTGACCTCGAAGTAGGGGTTCTCGGTGGTCGCCCCGATCAGCGTGACGAGGCCGTCCTCGACCGCGGGAAGGAGCGCGTCCTGCTGGGCCTTGTTGAAGCGGTGGATCTCGTCGAGGAAGAAGACGGTCCGGCGGCCGGAGCGGCGGCGCTCCTCGGCCCTGCCGAGCATCGCCCTGACCTCGGCCCGGCCTGCGTTGACGGCGGACTCCTCCTCGAAGGCGCCGTCGGCGGCGGTGGCGACGATCCGGGCGATCGTCGTCTTGCCGGTACCGGGAGGTCCGTAGAGGACCATCGAGTGCGGCTCGCCGGTCTCGATCGCCGTCCGCAGGGTCGAACCCTCGGCGAGCAGGTGCTCCTGGCCGACGAGGTCGGCGAGGCTGCGCGGGCGCATCCGGACGGCCAGGGGCTGGCCCGCGCCGGGGCCGGCCTCGCCGCCGCCGAGGTCGTCGCTGCCGAAGAGCTGATCGCTCACCGCTTCAGTATCCCCTTGCGCGGTGACGCGAACCGGGAACGGCCCGGGCTCCCCGGAGCCGCCCGCCGGTAATCTGCCGCCGATGGGTGAGGGAGAAACAGCCGGAGGCGCGGAGGAACTCGGCAGCGTCGCCGTCTCGACGAACGGTGCTTCGGCCAACGGCGGGCCGCCGCCGGAGCCCGAGAAGCTCCGGCTCGGCGGGATGGCCCTGCGCAACGGCCTGCTGATCCACGGGCCGACCTGCTGGGGCGCCGCCGCCCGGGCGAAGGACGGCTCGATCGACGTCGCCTCGGGCAAGAAGCCGAACTTCGGCGGCAACCGCTTCGCGAAGATCCCGGGGATGCGCGGGCCGCTGCGTCTCGCCGAGGCCTTCGCCGTGATCCCGATCGCCCGGATGTCGGTGCCCTCCTCGCGGCTTCCCTTCGAGGACCCCCGGGTGGCCGGCGCCGCGTTCGCCGCCACCGTCGCCGGCAACGCGATCCGCGGCCGCGGCCGTCCCGCGACGCCCGTCCGCGAGGCGGCGGCCGCGCTCGTCGGTTTCGTGCCGGCGCTCGTCTCGCTGACCGGCTCCGACCTCGCCGCCTACCACGGCGCCGAGCACAAGTCGATCGCCGGCTACGAGCAGGGTCGCGATCCGGCCGAGGTGCCGAAGGAGCACGACCGCTGCGGATCCAACCTCGTCGGCCCGATGCTGATCTTCTCGGCGCTCGGCCAGCTCGTCGTCGACCGTCTCTTCGAGCATCCCGGCCGGCTCGAACGCAGCGTCAGCGGGATCGCGGGGCTGTCGCTCTCGGTCGAGGTCTTCGTGGCCGCCGAGCGCCGTCCCGACTCGCTGATCGGCCGTGCGGTGCACGGTGCCGGGCACTTCATCCAGGCCCGTTTCGCGACCCGCGAGCCGACGCCGGAGCAGCTCGAGGTCGCGGTCGCGGCGCTCGATGCCGTGCTCGCCGCCGAGCAGGGTTAAGCCCCGAGGCCCGATCTGCCGATGGGGCATCCGGTGACGCCCTGGCTGACAACTGCCGTCCTGGAAGGACTCAAGGACTTCGCGGACCAGTGGGCATCCGTCTTCTCGTTGGTCTTCATCGGCCTTCTCGTCTACGTCATGTTCCGGATGCTGAACGTGATGCCGAAGACGAAGCCGCAGGAGATCAAGGCTTCGAAGCGCAGCGGCGTCCGCTGGGACGACATCGCCGGCGTCGAGGGCACGAAGGACGAGCTCCGTGAGGTCGTCGAGTTCCTGTCCGACCCGAAGCGCTTCAAGAACCTCGGCGCGAAGGTGCCGAAGGGCATCCTCCTGCACGGCCCTCCCGGCACCGGCAAGACGATGCTCGCCAAGGCCGTCGCCCACGAGTCCGGGGCCAACTTCTTCAGCCAGTCGGCGTCCTCGTTCGTCGAGATGTTCGCCGGCCTCGGCGCCGCCCGGATCAGGCGCCTGTTCAAGGAAGCTCGCGACAACGCCCCGGCGATCCTCTTCATCGACGAGCTCGACGCCGTCGGCACCACCCGCGGCAACGACGTCTCGGGCGAGCGCGACCAGACGCTGAACCAGCTCCTCGTCGAGATGGATGGCTTCGAGGCGAGCGAGAACATCGTCGTGATGGCGGCCTCGAACCTGCTCGAGAAGCTCGATCCCGCCCTGCTCCGTCCCGGCCGCTTCGACCGCCAGGTCTTCGTGCCGCCGCCCGACCTCCGGGGCCGCGAGGAGATCCTCGGCGTCCACACCCGCGGCAAGCCGCTGAGCCAGGACATCGACCTGCACCGGGTCGCCCAGCACACCTCGGGGCTGACCGGCGCCGACCTCGCCAACCTCTGCAACGAGGCGGCGATCCAGGCCGGCCGCAACAAGCGCCCGTTCGTCGCCCAGTCCGACTTCGACAACGCGTTCGAACGCGTCGTCGCCGGCCTCCAGAGCCGTAAGGTCATCACCGACCACGAGAAGCGGGTCGTCGCCTGGCACGAGGCCGGGCACGCGCTCGTCTCGGAGCTGCTGACGACCGTCGACAAGGTCCAGAAGGTCTCGATCGTGCCGCGCGGCAAGGCTCTCGGCTACACGCTCAACCTCCCGCAGGAGGACCGGTACCTGAAGTCGAGGCACGAGCTGATCGACTACATGAAGGTCCTGCTCGCCGGGCGGGTGGCCGAGCAGATCACGTTCGGCCGGGTCACCACCGGCGCCTCCGACGACCTCGCCAAGGTCACCACCATCGCCCGCTCGATGGTCTACGAGTACGGCATGGGGACGTCGATCCGCTCCCACCAGGTGCCGGCGAACGACTGGAACGTCTCCGAGATGATGCGCCAGCGCCGCGACGAGGAGGTCAACGAGATCGCCGAGGAGGCCTACCGGGGCGCCCATCGCCTGCTCAGCGACCACCGCGACCTGCTCGACGAGATCGCCCGCCAGCTCCTCGTCGACGAGGTGATCGAGCAGAGCGAGATCGCCAAGATCATGGAGCGTCACGAGATCTCCGTCGCCGAGCCCGGGCCGTTCCCGGACCCGGTCGAGAACCGCTCCCCCGGACCCGCCGGCAACGGGGCGACGGCCGGAATCGCGCGCGCCAGCGACGAGGAGGACGAGCGGACCGGCCGCTCGAAGCCCCCTCCCCCCGGCCGCGGCTGACCTCCCCGAGGGCCGCACCCGGCGGTCATTAGACTGCGGCCGATGCTCGACCGGATCGACCACACCGGCGTCGCCGTCGACGACCTCGACGCCGCCATCAAGCTCTATCGCGACGTCCTCGGGATGCCGCTCGTCCACCGCGAGGTGGTGGAGGAACAGGGCGTCGAAGCGGTCCTGCTCGACGTCGGCGACGGGCACGTCGAGCTGCTGAGCCCGCTCGGCGACGACACGCCGGTCGGCAAGTTCCTGGCGAAGAAGGGCCCCGGCCTGCACCACGTCGCCTACGCGGTCACCGACATCGAGGCGGCCCTCGCCCAGCTCTCCGAGGCCGGCGTGCAGCTGATCGACGAGACGCCGCGCATCGGCATCCGCCAGAGCAAGGTCGCCTTCGTGCACCCGCGCTCGACCGGTGCCGTCCTGACCGAGATCGTCCAGCCCCACGACCACTGAGGAGACCGCCGATGGCAACCGCGCTACGCAGGATCGAGGTCGGCTTCGACGGCGGCCAGGTGCTCGCCCTCCGGATCACCGACGAGGAGCTCGAGTCCCTCCGCGGCGCCCTCCAGCGCGGCGGCTGGCACCGGCTGACCAGCGACGACGCCGAGGTCGAGCTCTTCCTCGACAAGCTCGTCTTCATCAAGACCGCCGGCGACGGCCAGAAGGTCGGCTTCTAGACGTAAGCCGCGGCCGGCGTTCGAGCCGGGCTGGTTTGCATAGAAGGGGCGCTCCGAGGGGGCGCCACCTCACTGGATGGGGTTTTGCCGATATGTGGGCAAAATCGCGACCAGTGCCGGAGGTGGCTGCGGAGCTGGCCGGCCGCCAGCACGGCGTCGTTTCCCGTCCGCAGCTCTTGGCCGCCGGGCTGACCTCGTCCGGGATCGATGGCTGGCTCAGGCACGGTCACCTCCACCGGCTCCATCGCGGCGTCTACGCGGTCGGGCATCCCCGTATCTCGCAGGAAGGACGGTGGCTTGCCGCCGTGCTCACCTGTGGACCCGGCTCCTTTCTCAGCCATGGCCCTGCCGGCCAACTGCTCGGACTCGTCAACCGGCGGGAACGGTTCGCGCTCCATGTCTCCCGCCGAGGGCGCACCGGCAGATCCCCCGCCGGCATCGTCACCCACCACCCGCGATCGCTTCCCCTCGCCGACACCACCGTCCGCCTCGGCATCCCGGTCACGACCCCGACGCGGACCGTCTGGGATCTGTCCGCCTCCCTCTCCCCGGCCCAGCTCCGTCGGGCGTTCGAGCAGGCTGAGAAGTTCGGCCTCCTCGAACGCGAGCGCCTGGCCACCCTCCTCGCAGCGACCCCCAACCACCGCGGGGCGGGCCGGCTCCGCGAGCTCCTCGCCGAGCGGTCGGTGCCGCTGTCGGAGACCCGCTCCTGGCTCGAGGAGCTCGCGCTCACCGCCTGCCGCGACCACGGTCTGCCGACGCCCGCGGTGAACGTGCCGCTGCTCGGCTACGAGGTCGACCTGCTCTGGATGGAGGCGAAGTTCGTCGTCGAAGCTGACGGCGACGATCACCTCTCACCGGCCCAGCGGGATCGTGACAACGAGCGGGACATCGCGCTCGGCCGCGCCGGGTACCTCGTCCGTCGCTACTCGAGCCGGGCGATGTCCCGCAGCGCCGAGGTCGCGGCCGAGATCGCCGCGATCCTGGCCGAGCGGCTCAGGGCCTGAGCGCGTCCCAGAGTCGTTCCTCGGCATCGAGGACGCGGTCGGCGGCGGCTCCGATCCGCTCCCAGCCGGCGGGATCGGGCTCGTCGGTCTCGCTCGCCGCGAAGAGCTCGCCGGCGAGGGTCGTCCAGTGCTCGGCGGCCGTCGCGGCCAGGGCGCTCTCGGCATCGCGGCCGACCTCGGCGAGGAAGCGCGAGTAGAGCGCGCGGAAGTTGCTGCCGCCGGTGCCGCGGCGCTCGATCACCTGGTAGTTGAAGCGGGAGCACCACTTCCAGTCGGCGGTCGCGCCGGGCCAGTCGCCGACCTCGTAGGCGAAGCGGCGCAGGGCCGGCAGCCCCTCGAACTCGCCGAGGTCCGGCTCCTGCATCCGCTGGGCCGCCCGATCGATCGCGGCCGGAGCCGCCGCGCGTAGCTCGTCGACCGTCGGCGGCTCGCCGGGGACGTCGAGCATGTGCCCGGCGAGCGGGTAGAACGGGTGCTGTTCGTGCCGCGCCTTCTCGAGCCCCGCGAGCGACGTCCGCTGCAGGTCCTCGAAGCCGGTGTCGGAGACGTAGGCGTGATCGTCGTCGTAGCCCGCGAGCACGACCGCGTGGCCGGGGAAGTGGGCGGAGTTGCCGTAGTGGTCGAGGTGGAAGAGGTCGGTGATCAGCAACACCGGGCGGCCGTCGTCGACGACGGCACGGGCCGCCTCCCACGCCCGCTCGGGATCGGGCTCGGTGGTGAGCCGGAGCGGCGCGCCCGTCAGCTCGAGGAAGCTCTCCTCGAGTCGCCCGGTCCGCCCGTTGGTGAAGCGGGTCGGCGAGAGGTCGTCGGAGACGAAGTAGTAGAAGCAGGCGCCGGCGCCGAGGCCGAACGCCAGCTCCTCGGAGATCTCGGTCCCGTGGAACGCGAGCAGATTCCGCAGCGCCGTCGAGCCGCAGTGGTGGCCGGGGATGTGTTCGAAGCCGGGGACGAGGACGGTCTGGCCGAGCGCCATGCCCGGCAGTCTCTCAGCCCGGAGGCGTGCTCTCGCCGCGGAGCCTGAGGTAGTCGGCGCGGACCGCGAAGACCGAGCGCAGCTCGGCGGTGACCTCCTGGAGGAACTCGTCGCGGTAGGTCGAGTCGGTGAGCATCGCGATCGCGAAGTAGAGGCCGGTGAACGCGGCGAGGCCGGCGGCGACCTTGAGCAGTTCGACGGTCATCTCGAACGACTCGCCGCCGATCTCGAACGCGAAGAGCTGGTCGCAGCAGTCGGTACCCACCCAGGACTCGCGGATGCTGTCGGGCACGGCGATCAGCCCGAAGGCGATGAAGAACGCCGCCACAAGCAGGCTCACGGTCAACACCTGGACGGCCTGGCTCGTGAACAGGACGAGCTCGACGTTGCGCCGCTGCTTGCGGTTGAGCGGCTCGCCGACGTCCCCGACCTCGGCCTCGAGCGCCCGGACCTCCCGCGGGAGACGGGCGAGCAGGAAAGCGGTCCCGAGTCCGGCGAACAGCAGCGCGATCGCGACCAGGTCGGCGTCGGTGATCGCCGAGAACACCTGCCACATCTCGGTACTCATGAAGGCCAGAAGGGCGAAGATCATCAGCAGCGGCACCGCCCGGGCGAGCAACATGAACGAGGCAAGGAGTTGGTGCCAGAGGCGGCGCCCGACCCAGCGGACGATCGAGACGAGCCCGTAGCCGAAGATCGCGTAGATCAGCAGGACCAGCGCCAGGTTGGCGAGCGCCGTCACCCACGCACTTCGCGTCTGGCCGCCGAAGATCAGCGGCAGGAGCGCCGGGACGAGGACGAACGCCGCCAGCTCGATCCGGCCGACGTCCTCGGGCAGCGACGCCGAAGGGCGGCCGCGGTAGCGGTTGATCGCCATCGCGACCCCGAGCAGGATCGCCAGCCCGCCGACCAGCGCCGCGAGGTTTCCCGCCAGCGACCAGTCGAGCCGGATCGCACCCAGCATCTCGCCGAGGAAGACCAGGGCCAGCAGCGGCGCGGCCCGGTTGAAGACGTTCGTCGAAGCCGAGAAGTCCTCGTCGAACAGCGGCAGGCCGGAATCGCGGAACCGTCGCCGGCACTCGGCGATCCGCGCATCGCGCTCCTCCTCCGCAGCGTCGGGGCCACCCTCCACGCCGGCAATTCCACCGTCCGCCCCGGACGGTCGCCGCACGTCGGCGCCGATGGCCGGGATCACGGCGTCTCTAGGGTCACTGGCGTGAAGATCGCGCTGATCGCAAACCGGGACTCCGGCTCCGGCGACGCCGAGCGGGTGGCCTCGCTGCTCGAGGACGCCGGCGCCGAGGTCGTGTCGTTCGCCATCGACGAGGCCGAGCGTGCCGGCGAGTCCGGCGCCGAGCGGATTGCCGTGGCGGGCGGCGACGGCTCGGTCGGATGTGCCGCCGAGGTGGCTTCGCGTGCCGACATCCCGCTCGCGGTGATCGCCACCGGCACCGCCAACGACTTCGCCTCCCACCACGGCCTCCCGGGGTCGCTCGAAGCCGCCTGCGCGATCGCATCCGGGGGAACCCGGACCGAGCACGTCGAACTGGCGGAAGTCTGCGGCCGGCCGTTCGTGAACGTCGCCGCGGCCGGCCTGCCGCCGGCCGCCGCCGAGGAGGCGCACTCGCTGAAGGAGCGGCTCGGCGCGCTCGCCTACCCGATCGGCGCCGTCAGGGTCGGCCTCAGGGCCCATCCGGTGGAGTGCGCGGTCGAAGTCGACGGTGAGGTGATCCACGACGGCCTCGTCTGGCAGGTCTCGGTCGCCAGCAGCGGCGCCTTCGGCGGCGGCGCCAGCCTCGAGGGCGACACCCGTGACGGGTTGCTCGATGTCGTCGTCATCGAGCACGGCGGCCGGGCACGCCTGATCAAGCATGCCTACGGGCTGCGGATCGGGCGCGTCGAGGGCCACAGGGGCGTCGTCTCCACCCGCGGGAGCGCGATCGCGATGCGGCTGGACCCGACCGAGAAGCTCAACGTCGACGGTGAGCTGGTCCGTGCCCGCGACCTCGACGGCGACGGCCGGCTCAGCTTCGCCGCCGAGCGCAACGGCTTCGAGCTGATCACTGGTTGAGCCGGGCGACGCCTATGCTGCCCGGCCGTGCCGGCCTTGGCTGACAGACGAGCGCACCGCCTGCGGATGCCTCCCCCGCTCGAGCGGGGCCGCCGCCTGCGCCGGTGGGCGGAGGCGCAGCGAACTCCGCTGGGGCCGCTCGCGCTCACGATCGGCAGATTCGACCAGGCCGCTCTCGTCGCGCTGCGCACGCACGGACACAGCGGAGTCGTCGAACGGATCGCCCGGTCGCTCGGGACATTCGGCGAGTTCGGAGTCGGATGGGCGGCCCTCGGCGTCGTCGGCGCGGGTCTCGACTCGGGCCGGAGGCCGCGCTTTCTGGCGGCGGCCGCCGCCGCCCCCGCGGCGATCGCGATCAACTTCGCGATCAAGTCGGCGATCGGGCGGGAGCGACCCGTGATCGCGGGCCATCCGCCACTCGGCCCCGCCCCGAACAAGCTCTCCTTCCCGTCCGCCCACGCCACCTCGGCCACCGCCGGGGCCGTTGCGCTCGGACGGGTCGCTCCCGGCTCGAGGCCGATCCTTCGCGGCCTCGCCGCACTCGTCTGCATCGGCCGTCCCTATCTCGGCATGCACTACCCGAGCGACGTCCTCGCCGGGGTCGGGATCGGCTTCGCGATCGGACGCCTTTGGCCGCTGCCGCCGGCCTCCAAGCCTCGGCCCGCCTCGCCGCCGGCCGCCCCAACCGAGCCGGAGGAGGAGCGATGAAGGTCGGAATCGTCGGGATGCCGAACGCCGGCAAGTCGACCCTCTTCAACGCGCTGACCCAGGCCGGCGCCGAGGCCGCCGGCTATCCGTTCACGACGATCGAACCGAACGTCGCGATCGCCCCGGTCCCGGACGAGCGCCTCGACAAGCTCGCGGCCCTGCTCGAGTCGGCGCCGGTCGTCCACGAGTCGCTCGAGGTCCACGACATCGCCGGTCTCGTTCGCGGCGCCTCCGCCGGGGAGGGTCTCGGCAACCAGTTCCTCGCCTCGATCCGCGAGACCGACGCGATCTGTCACGTCGTCCGCGCCCATTCCGACAGCGGCGTGCCCCATCCCGAGGGGGAGATCGATCCCGTCGCCGACGCCGAGATGGTCGAGGCGGAGCTGATGCTCGCCGACCTCGAGACCGCGACCCGGCGGCTCGACCGCGTCGCCAAGCAGGCGAAGACGCTCGACAAGGACGCTATCGCCGAGCGCGACTGGCTCACCGACGTCGTCGCCGCCCTCGAGCGCGGCGAGCCCGTCCGCTCGGTCCCGGTCCCCGGCGCCGTCGATCCGGTCGGCCCGCAGAACCTGCAAGCCCTGACCTCCAAGCCCGTCCTCTACGTCGCCAACGTCGACGAGGGCGAGGACCAGCCCCCGGCGGCGCTGGTCGAACACGCGCGCAAGAGCGGCGACGAGGCCATCGCCCTCAGCGCCAAGATCGAGTCGGAGCTCGTCGAGCTCGACGAGGAGGAGGCCGCGATGATGCGCGACGAGCTCGGCGTCGCCGAGTCGGGCCTCGACCGCATGGTCCGCGCCGCCTACTCGCTGCTCGACCTGATCAGCTTCTTCACCGCCGGTCCCGGAGTCGAGGCCCGCGCCTGGAGCCTCGGCCGTGGCGGATCGGCGTGGGACGCCGCCGGGAAGATCCACACCGACATCCAGCAGGGATTCGTCAAGGCAGAGGTGGTCCCGTGGGACACCCTTATCGAATGCGGCGGCTACACGGCCGCCCGCGACCGCGGCGTGCTCCAGATCGAGGGCCGCGACTACGTGATGAAGGACGGCGACGTCCTCACCGTCAAGCACACCTGACGGGGCGAGAGACCGCGGCTCGGCGTCATCGGCCGGCTCGCGGCCCCCAAGGCCGCGTCGCCGGCCTCTTCCTTGATCCGCGGCCTCTCGCCCTCGTCAGGGATCCAGCAGCGGCTTCGCCTCGTCGGAGACGGTGACGTGGATCGCATCGGGCTCGTAGGCGTAGTCGATGACGTCGAGCGCCCGGAGGCGGTCAAGCATGAACTGGAACGCCTGGGCCTGGCGATCGCTCGAGTACTTGCGCTCGATGTCGAATGACCAGCCCGTCGTGTGCAGCGAGTAGGCCGGGGTCGCCTGGTCGTTGACGTCGACGAGAGCGTCCTGGTACTCCTGATCGCGGACCGTGCTGGTGACGTTGAGCACGCCCTTGCCGTCGTTGATCTCCTGGACCCGCGCCGTCATGTAGATCAGGGCCGCGAGAGCCTCCGGCTTCAGCGCCCGGTAGTTGCCGGGCTCGGCGCCGACGTTGGGAGCGAGCTCGCCCATGTTCTTGTCGATCGTGTAGCCGTAATCGGCGCCCTGTGGGAGCCGCTCGAGCTCGCCGTCGTCGAGCGCCGCCTCGATGTCGGACGGCTTCTCGAACACGGTCGTGTCCGCCTCGGGATGGAAGACCTCCTCCTGCGTCGCCTTCTTCGCCTGCAACTTCGCCAGGCGCTCGAGCTCGCCGCGATCGTCGCGATAGAGCTCCATGATCCGCTCGGCGGCGAGCACGCGCCAGAGATAGGTCGAGCTGTCGTCGCCGAGCGAGGAGAGGAACTTCCAGGCCTTCTCGTTGGCGAGGGGCGAGGAGCCGAAGAAGAGTTGCGCGTAGGTCGGGTCCTCCGGCGGCGTCCCGTCGCCGTAGTCGGAGATCACGGTCTCGAGATTGCCGATGCCCATGTGGTAGCTGGTCGTCGCCAAGTCGGTGCGCCCGAACCGGTCGTTCGCGATCTCCAGATACCGCGCCATCCCGTCGAGGGCCTGCTGGGGGTCGAAGCGCTCGTCGACCTCGGCGCGGCGCTCGCGCAGCTTCTTTTCCTGACCGGGCAGCTTCCGCAGCTCCATCAGCGCCTTCGTCCGGACCTTCGCCTTCTTGCTCCGCGCCTGCTTCTTCGCCTTCTCGATCTCCGTCTCGACCCGGGCGATCTGCTTGGTCAGGGCCCGGCTGCGGGCGAGGTCGACCCGCATGTCGAGGAGGTCGATGCCGGTGCTCGCGACGATCTGCGCGAGGCCGCTGGCGACCTCGGGATCGTCGCCGGCGATGACCTCCGGCCGTCCGGCGCTCTCGAGCAGGACCATCGCCTCCATCGTGTCGGGGTCGACTCCGTGGTCGGCTGCGGCCCGCTCGATCTCATCGCGCCAGCGGGCGGTCCGGCGGGCGCTGGCGACGATCCCACCCGGGCTCTTCTCGTAGAGGACGTGTGAGAGGCCGAGCGCCGCCCGGCGCTCGAAGTCGGCGTTGCGGTCGGCCTCCCAGGCGAAGGGGTCGTCGGCCCCGTCGTCGCGTCCCGCCTCGGCGACCCGGTCGGCGTCGAAGCCGTCATCGCCCCCGATCACGCCGGTCACGACGAGGACGACCCCGATCAGCACGAGGGCGGCGATGATCAGCCCCGCGATCGCCCAGGGGCGAGCCGAAGATCGGCCCAGGGGCTTGCGTCCAGGTTCCCGCCCAGTCATCCGGTCACTGTGACAGCCCCGGCACCTCGGCTGCCGCGCGGGAGGAATACGCTCTCCGCGGTGCGCACGGAAGCTCGTTACCCCAAGGTCCCGGCGGATGCCGGCCACTACGAGAGCTTCTACCTCAAGGCCGCCGCACCGGAGGGAGGCCGCGCGATCTGGATCCGCCACACGGTCCATAAGCGACCCGGCGAGGAGCCGACCGGCGCCGTCTGGATGACCTGGTTCGACGCTGGGCGGCCCGGGCCGCTCGCCGCCAAGCGCCAGGTCGGGGCCGGCGAGATCTCGATTCCCGACAAGACCTACATCCGGGTCGCCGAGTCGGAGATCGCGCCGGGCCGCGTCCAGGGTGAGATCGCCGACGGCACCTCGGCGAGCTGGAGCCTCCGCTTCAAGGACCACGGCGGGCCGCTGCACCACTTCCCCGCCCAGTGGATGTACGAGCGGCCGCTTCCGAAGACGAAGCTGCTGAGCCCGCATCCCTGCGCCAGCTTCGACGGGATCCTCGACGTCGGCGGCGAGCGCGTCGTCCTCGACGCCTGGCCCGGGATGATCGGTCACAACTGGGGCGCCGAGCACGCGGACAGCTGGATCTGGATCCACGGCGCGACCGTCGGCGACGACGGCTCCCGCGGCTACGTCGATCTCGGCGCCGGCCGGGTCCGGATCGGGCCGCTGGTGACGCCGTGGGTCGTCAACGGCGAGATCGTCCACCGCGGCGAGCGCCTCCGGGTCGGCGGCCTCGGGCGCCAGCTCAAGACGCGCGTCGACGCCGAGCCGACCCGCTGCGAGTTCACCGTCGGCGGCGAGAAGCTCGTCGCCCGCGGCTCGGTCAGCGGGCCGCCGGAACACTTCGTCGGCTGGCTTTACGCCGACCCGGTCGGCCCCGAGCACCACTCGCTGAACTGCTCGATCGCCGACCTCCACGTGGATGTCCGCAGACACGGCCGCCGCGATCTCAGGATCAGCGTCGAGGGCGGTGCCAGCTACGAGTTCGGCACCCGCCGGACCGACCACGGGATCCCCCTGCAGCCGTTCGGGGACGGGTAGTCTCAACCGCAGTTTGATTCTGCGAACGGAGAGGTGAAGATGAGCGGCGCGACCGAGCAATCAGTGATCGAGTCGGTCCCCAAGCAGCTGCTGATCGGCGGCGAGTGGCGGGATTCGGGCAACGGCGAGAAGTTCGGCGTCGACGACCCGTCGACCGGCGCGACGCTCTGCGAGATCGCCGACGCCACCGCCGACGACGCGAAGGCAGCCCTCGACGCCGCCTGCGGCGTCCAGGAGGAGTGGGCGGCGACGCCGGCCAACACCCGCTACGACATCCTCCAGTCCGCCTTCGAGCTGATGAACGAGCGCAGCGACGAGCTGGCGCTGCTGATGACGCTCGAGATGGGCAAGGCGGTCACCGAGTCGAAGGGCGAAATCGCCTACGCGGCCGAGTTCTTCCGCTGGAACGCCGGCGAGGCGCTGCGGCTCAACGGCGACTTCAAGGTCGCCGGCAACGGCGCCAGCCGGGTGATGGTCATGCGCCAGCCGATCGGCCCCTGCTACCTGATCACCCCCTGGAACTTCCCGACCGCCATGGGCACCCGGAAGATCGGCCCGGCGATCGCCGCCGGCTGCACGATGGTGATGAAGCCGGCCCAGAACACGCCGCTCTCGATGCTCGCCCTCGCCAAGCTGCTCGAGGAGTGCGGCCTGCCCGCCGGCGTCCTCAACGTCCTCACCAGCACCTCCTCGAGCGAGGTCTCGAAGCCGATCATCACCGACCCGCGGCTGCGCAAGCTCAGCTTCACCGGATCGACCGAGGTCGGGCGGATGCTGATCGAGCAGTCGGCCGAGAACGTCCTCAAGACCTCGATGGAGCTCGGCGGCAACGCCCCCTTCCTGGTCTTCGACGACGCCGACCTCGACGAGGCGGTCGACGGCGCGATGATCGCGAAGATGCGGAACGTCGGCGAGGCGTGCACCTCCGCAAACCGCTTCTACGTCCACGAGTCAGTGGCCGAGGCGTTCGCCGAGAAGCTCGCCGAACGGATGGGCGCCCTCAAGGTCGGGCGCGGCACCGAGAACGGGATCGAGATCGGGCCGCTGATCGACGACGACCAGCGCTCGAAGGTCGCCGAGCTCGTCGACGACGCGGTCGAGAAGGGAGCCAAGGCGCTCGTCGGCGGCAAGGCCGTCGAGGGCGAGGGCTCCTTCTACGAGCCGACCGTCCTCTCCCCGGTCCCCGACGACGCCCGCCTGCTGCGGGAGGAGATCTTCGGGCCGGTGGCCCCGGTCGCCACGTTCTCGACCGAGGAGGAGGCGATCGCCCACGCCAACGACACCGAGTACGGGCTCGTCGCCTACGTCTTCACGAAGGACCTGAAGCGGGCACTGCGCGTCTGCGAGAAGCTCGAGACCGGGATGATCGGCCTCAACCAGGGGCTGGTCTCGAACGCCGGCGCCCCGTTCGGCGGCGTCAAGGCGTCGGGCCTCGGCCGCGAGGGCGGCACCGAAGGCATCCTCGAATACCTCGAGACGAAGTACGTCGCAATCAACGTCTGAGGCTGCCGCCAGATGAGTGAGGACCGGCCCGAGGTCCACGTCGACTCCGCGGCGGAGCTGCGCGCCTGGCTGGAGTCGAACCACGACGCCTCCGACGGCGTCTGGCTCGTGACCCACAAGAAGACGAGCGTCTCAGGGACCTACGTCTCCTGGACCGAGATCGTCGACGAGCTGATCGCGTTCGGCTGGGTCGACAGCGTCCAGAAGCGGCTCGACGAGGACCGCTCGAAGATCCAGATCACGCCGCGAAAGGCGAAGAGCAAGTGGTCGCGGGTCAACAAGGAGCGGGTCGAGCGGCTGATCGCCGAAGGCCGGATGGAGGCGCCGGGGATGGCGATGGTCGAGCTCGCGAAGGAGACCGGGACCTGGACGGCCCTCGACGCGGTCGAGCGCCTCGAGGAGCCCGACGACCTCCGGGCGGCGCTCGACGCGGTCCCCGAGGCTCGGCGCCATTACGACGCCTTCCCGCCGTCGAGCCGGCGGGCGATCCTCGAGTGGGTGACGTCGGCGAAGCGGCCGGCGACCCGCGAGGGGCGGATCGCCGAGACCGTCACGCTGGCCGCCGAGGATCTGCGCGCGAGCGACTGGCCGCGGCCGAAGCCGGGCGACGGGAAGAAGAAGGCCTCCTGACTCGGGTCAGCGCCCGAGCAACGAGCCGAGCAGCCCGCTGCCGGAGCGGCGCTGCTCGAAGTAGCACTGGTGGTAGCCCTCGGCCATCCAGAAGCCGGTCGCGGGCTCGATCGACGTCGCGATCGGGTCGCGGTACTGCGTCTGGCGCGCGGCCTTCGATGCCTGCGCCGCCTCCTCCTGGGCGGGCGTGTGGGTGAAGATCACGGTTCGGTACTGGTCGCCGACGTCCGGCCCCTGGCGGTTGACCTGGGTCGGGTCGTGCATGTCCCAGAACCGGTCGAGCAGCTCGTCGTAGCTGACCTTGGCCGGGTCGTAGGTGACCCGGACGACCTCGGCGTGGCCGGTGGTGCCGCTGCAGACCTGCTCGTAGCTCGGGTTCTCGACGTGGCCACCCTCGTAGCCGACGGCGGTGTCGACGACTCCGGGAACCTCGCGGTAGAGCGCCTCGGGCTTCCAGAAGCAGCCGGCGCCGAACGTCGCGACCTCCGCCGTCTCCGGCGTCTCGGCACCGGGCACGGCGGTTCCCTGCGTCTGATTCGGGGCGTCGCTCATCTCTGATCTCCTTGCGATCGGGGTGCACCGATGATGACAGGGGTGTCCAGGCGTCCTGGACGGATTCAAGTATCCGGAAGCCGGTCCCGATAGGGAGTCCGGAGATGTACCTGCTGGAGTTCGTCAACCAGGTTCGCCAAGCCCAGAGCTACGAGGGCCTCGCTCAGCTGCCGCCACCCGGAGCCGACGGCAGCACGCCGCTCGAACTGGCCATGGGCTGCCGCCTCGAGCCCGGCGTGATGAGGCTCTCGAGCCCGCAGGCCGCGGCCGCCGTGGCCGACGCCACCGGCCTCCCCGTCGCTCCCGACCGCGTCTCGGTGTCGCTGCCGCACGCGCTCGTCCCGCACGCCGACGCCGTCGCCTCGGCTCGCGCGCACGGAACCGGCGCCGCCGCCGGCTGATCTCCATATTCTCGGCTTCGTGGTGGGGCGCCGGGCGATCTCGATGACCTTTGCCGCGATCGCGGCTCTCGCGACTGCGGCTCCCGCGGCGCTCGCCGCTCCCGCCGGCCTGCCCGATCGGGAGGCGGACCCGGTCGTGCTCGTCGGCGCCGACGTCCCACAGCTGGAGGGCGCCGATCCCGGCTCGGTCGTGGCGTTCGAATGGGAGGGCGAATGGCGGCAGATCCCCGTCCAGGTCGACGAGCGCGCGGTCGTCGACTACCCGACGGTGCGTCAGAACCACCAGACCAGCGGTCGGCCGTTCACGCACGAGGCCTACACCGATGCCGGCACGTTCGCCGGGGCGGATCCCGACCCGACCCTCGACGACGGTGACGAGATCGCATTGATGGCGAAGGACGCGGGGCTCGACGCGACCGACGTCGGCAGTCCGGCCGGCGTGGTCCCCTCGACCCGGACGCAGGTCGCCGTCAGCGATCCTCTCGACCCCGGCGTCGAGCGCTTCGTCTACCTGTTCGAGACCGATTCCGGCCTCGACCCGGCCGCCGGCAGGACCTACGTCGACTACGACTTCAAGCTCGACTCCGGCGACTACAAGACGACCTACAGCTTCTCGGGCGTGCCCGGCGGCGACTCCGGAAACCCGACCGGCGGGCCCGGGAACCCCGAGGACTCGACGGTCGACACCGGCTACTACCACCAGCACATCGGGTCCAGGTGGATCCACGACGGGCTTCAGGTCAAGGGTGGGACGGGCGTCGACATCCTCGACGGCGACAAGGACCAGGTGTCCTACGGCTGCGGCCGCTCGGAGCTGACCTTCAGTCGCGGCGGCGGCGGCTTCATCGCCAACAGGTCGGGGCCGGTCCGCGCGATCCGCTCCTACATCGGAGCCAACAGCGGCACCTACACCCAGCAGGACCGGATCTACTACGAACGCTCGGAGGTGACCCACACGGACCTCCGCGTCCACCCTGGGATCAACGTCATCAGCCAGTTCCTCGACTACTCGCCGGCCGCCTCGGGCATGACCTACAGGAGCTCAGCCGACCCGGCCGGGGTGACGATCGACGGCGTCCCCGATCCGGCGCTCGAGACCGGCAACTCGCTCGGCCCGCCAGTGCAGTGGGAGCAGGTGACCGGGCCGCAGGGCACCCTCTCGATCGTCAACCGCTACACGACCGACATCAGCGGCCTCGCGCTCGGCTCCTACTACCAAGACGACTCGACCTCGCCGACGACCCAGCAGTGCGGCGGTTACGCCGACGACCAGGCCTGGGGCGCGAGCGGCTCGGTGATCTCGATGCCGGCCGTGTCGGGCGGCATCAACACCGACCCGACGCTCGGGACCGCCTACTCGTTCGCCGGCACGCGCACGATCTTCTACGGCACCGGCGGCGACGCGGCGCTGGCCGCGCTTCGCTCCGAGCAGGTCGACAGCCCGCTCACGGTCGCCGCCTCAGCTCAGCGTGAGCCCGTCCCTCCGAAGCTGAAGCTCCACGCGGCGAGCAAGCGGGTCCGCCCCGGTGGATCGGTCCGGATCCCCGTCCGCGTCGAGAACACCGGCGGCACCGCCGCGACCGGGCTCGAGATCTGCGGCCGGGTGCCGAAGTCCCTCGCGAGGACCGGCCCCTGCAAGCAGGCGAAGAGCGTCGCGGCCGGCGGCACCTTCCGCACGAAGGTGAAGGTCTCGGCCAAGCGCCGCGCCCGCGGCCGGATCCAGGTGACCTACCGCGCGACCGCGGACAACGCGCCGGGCGCCCGCATCCAAGCGAAGGTCGCGATCAGGCGCTAGGCCGCGGCGGCCCCCCGCTCAACGGTGCGGGTGGGCCATTCCGACGAAGTCGAGCGCCTCGTCGAGGGTCGCCTCGTCGACGCCCTTCTCCAGCGCGACCTCGCGGACGGTGCGGCCCGAGGCGGCGGCCTCCTTGACGATCTCGGCCGCGTTGTCGTAGCCGATGTGCGGGTTCAGGGCCGTGGCGACCTGCAGGGTCGACTCGGCGTGCTTCTGCAGCATCTCCTCGTTCGGCTCGATGCCGGCGACGCACTTCGTGTCGAGCAGACGGCAGGCCGACGCGAGCAGCTTGATCGAGTCGAGCAGGTTGCGCGCGATCAGCGGCACGCGGACGTTGAGCTCGAACTGGCCCTGGGCGCCGCCGAGGGTGATCGCGGTGTCGTTGCCGATCACCTGATCGCCGACCTGGATCACGACCTCGGGGATGACCGGGTTGACCTTGCCGGGCATGATCGAAGAGCCCTTCTGAAGCTCCGGCAGGCGGATCTCGGCGAGCCCGGCGCGAGGGCCCGAGCCCATCAGCGCGAGGTCGTTGCCGATCTTGATCAGCGAGACGGCGAGCACCTTGAGCGCACCCGAGAGCTCGACGAGCGCGTCGCGGTTCGCCTGCGCCTCGAAGCGGTCGGCCGGAGCCGAGATCTCGAGGCCGCTGTCGCGCGTGAGCTTCTCGCGGACGCGATCGGAGAACTCGGCGTGGGTGTTGATCCCGGTCCCGGTGGCGGTGCCGCCGAGCGGGATCTGGCCGACCCGGTCGAGGGTGCCGCGGATCCGCTCGGCGCTGAGGCGGATCTGGGAGGCGAAGCCGGAGAACTCCTGCCCGAGCGTGACCGGGACGGCGTCCATCAGGTGAGTGCGGCCGGACTTAACGTGGCCGGCGAACTCCTCGCCCTTGCGGTCGAGCGTTGCGGCGAGCGCGTCGATCGCCGGCAGCAGGTCGCTCGTGGTCTGCTCGAGCGCCGCGAGGTGAACGGCGGAGGGGAAGACATCGTTGGAGGACTGGCCCATGTTCACGTGGTCGTTCGGATGGGCGCCGTCGCCGGCGAGGTTCGCGATCACCTCGTTGGCGTTCATGTTCGAGGAGGTGCCGGAGCCGGTCTGGAAGACGTCGACCGGGAACTGGTCGTCGTGCTCGCCGTTGCCGACGGCATCGCCCGCGGCCGCGATCCGCTCCGCGTGATCGGCGTCGAGGAGCTCGAGCTCCGCGTTCGTCCGGGCGGCCGCGGCCTTGATCTTCCCCAGCCAGTGCACGACCGGGGCCGGAATCGGATGACCGGAGACCGGGAAGTTGCCGACCGCCTTGTCGGTCTCTCCGCCCCAGAGCTTGTCTTCGCCCTCGGTTGCCTTGCTCGTCGAATCCTCAGCCACTTCCGGTTCTCTCTTTCATTGATCTGGGGGTACCGGGACGAAGGCTAGCTGCCACCTAGAATCGTCCGCCCCATGGCCCGCTACGCCCCAGTCGACCCGAAGCAGTCCTTCCCGGCATTGGAGGAGGGCGTACTCGAGCGCTGGCGCGAGGGTGAGACGTTCCGGCGCCAGCTCGAGTCGCGGCGCGGGCAGCCGCTCTGGAGCTTCTACGAGGGCCCGCCGACCGCCAACGGCAGGCCCGGATCCCACCACGTGCTCGCCCGTGTCTTCAAGGACATCTACCCGCGCTACAAGTCGATGTGCGGGTTCGACGTCCCCCGCAAGGGCGGCTGGGACTGCCACGGCCTGCCGGTTGAGCTCGAGATCGAGAAGCAGCTCGGGATCAGCTCGAAGGAGGAGATCGAGGCCTTCGGCATCGCCGAGTTCAACCGCCGCTGCCGCGAGTCCGTCTTCGCCTACGTCGGCGACTGGAACCGGATGGTCGAGCGGATCGGGCACTGGATCGACCTCGACGACCCGTACGTCACGATGGACACCGACTACATCGAGTCCGTCTGGTGGTCGCTGCGGCAGAACTGGGACCGGGGTCGCCTCTACGAGGGCCACAAGGTCGTGCCCTACTGCCCGCGCTGCGGGACGGCGCTGAGCTCGCACGAGGTGGCGCTGGGCTACAAGGACGTCGTCGACCCCTCCGCCTACGTCCGGCTGCCGGTGACCGAGGCCGTCGGGCCGATCGAGGCGGGCGACAACCTCCTCGTCTGGACGACGACCCCGTGGACGCTGATCGCCCACGCCGCCGTCGCGGCCGGCCCCGAGATCGACTACGTCCGCGCGGCGCTGCCGGGCGGCGAGATCGTCGTCGTCGCACTGGCGCTCGCCGAGCGCCTGCTCGGTGAGGATTACGAGACGCTGGCCACTTTCAAGGGCGCCGAGATCGAGGCCGCCCGCTACGAGGCGCCGTTCGGCTTCATCGCCGGCTCCGAGTTCGGACCCCATGGCCACTCGGTCCTGACCGCCGACTTCGTCACGACCGAGGACGGCACCGGCCTCGTCCACACCGCGCTCGCGTTCGGCGAGGACGACTTCCGGCTCGGTGAGCAGTACGGGATGACGCTGCAGAACCCGGTCCGCCTCGACGGCACCTACGACGAGCGCGTCCCCGACTTCCAGGGCAAGCTCGTCCGCGACCACAACCCCGAGATCGTCGCCGCCCTCGAAGCCTCCGGGCGCCTCTTCAAGGAGGTGCCCTACGAGCACGCCTACCCGCACTGCTGGCGCTGCGACACGCCGCTTCTGTACTACGCGAAGGCCTCCTGGTACCTGCGCACCTCCGAGGTGCGCGACCGGATGCTGGCCGAGAACGAGCGGATCGGCTGGCATCCCGAGCACATCAAGAACGGTCGCTTCGGCAAGTGGCTGGAGGGCAACGTCGACTGGGCGCTCTCACGCGAGCGCTACTGGGGGACGCCGCTGCCGGTCTGGCAGTGCACCGCGGAGGGTTGCGACGAACAGGTCTGCATCGGCTCGATCGCCGAGATCGAAGAGCGCGGCGGCGAGCTGCCCCGATCCGAGGAGGGCGAGGTCGACCTCCACCGCCCCTACATCGACGGTGTCGTCCTGGCCTGCGAGTCGTGCGGCGGCGAAATGCGACGCGTCCCCGAGGTGATCGACACCTGGTACGACAGCGGCGCGATGCCGTTCGCGCAGCTCCACTATCCGTTCGAGAACGAGGCGGAGTTCGAGCGGCGCTTCCCGGCCGACTTCATCTGCGAGGCGATCGACCAGACCCGTGGCTGGTTCTACTCCCAGCTCGCCGAGTCGGTCCTGCTCTTCGACCAGACCGACTACCTCAACTGCGTCTGCCTCGGGCTGATCCTCGACCCCGAGGGCCGGAAGATGAGCAAGCGGCTCGGCAACCTGGTCGACCCGCACGAGGTGATCGACGCCCACGGCGCCGACGCGTTCCGCTGGTACTACCTCGCCTCCCAGCAGCCCTGGGCCGGTTACCGCTTCAGCGCCGACACGGTCGGCGAGTCGGTCCGCCAGTTCCTGCTGACGCTCTGGAACACCTACTCGTTCTTCGTCCTCTACGCCAACGCCGCCGACGATGACGCCGCGCGCGAGCCGAGCGAGGCCGAGGCCGCGCTCGACCGCTGGCTCGTCTCGCGTCTGCAGGCCACGACCGAAGCCGTCCGCGACCGCCTCGACGACTTCGACTCGACCGGCGCCGGCAAGGCCCTCGCCGAGTACGTCGACGAGATGTCCAACTGGTACGTCCGCGTCTCGCGGCGGCGGTTCTGGGAGGGCGACGCCGCCGCCTTCGAGACGCTCCGTCACTGCCTCGTCGAGACGGCCAAGCTGCTGGCCCCGTTCATCCCGTTCACCGCCGACGCGATCTGGCTCAACCTGGTCCACGGTGCCGAGCCGCAGCTCGAGGCGTCGGTCCACCTCGAGGACTTTCCGGAGGCGGACGCCGCCGCGCGTGACGTCGCGCTCGAGGAGGGGGTCGAGGCCGCCCGCCGGGCCGTCGAGCTCGGCCGCGCCGCCCGCGCGCAGGCCAAGGTGAAGATGCGCCAGCCGCTCGCCAAGGCCGTGATCGTCGCGACCGAGGCCGAGCGCCGGACCATCGAGGGCCTCTCGGAGGTCGTCCGCGCCGAGCTCAACGTCCGCGAGCTCGAGTTCGTCACCGAGGAGGGCGAGCTCGCGAGCTGGACCGTCAAGCCCGACTTCCGCGCCCTCGGCCCCCGCTTCGGCAAGGACATGCCGCAGGTCAAGGTCGCCGTCGAAGCGCTCGACGCCGACCACGTCCGCGCGACGATCGACGCCGGCGGCCAGGTCGGGATCTCGATCGACGGCCGCGAGCACACGCTCGGCCCCGATGAGCTCAGCTTCGCGATGCAGCCGCTCGACGGCTACCAGGTCGAGTCCGAGGCGGGTCGCGCCGTCGCCCTCGCCCTCGAGCTCGACGACGACCTGGTCCGCGAGGGCCGCGCCCGCGAGGTCGTCCGCGCCGTCCAGAACGCGCGCAAGGAGAGCGGCCTCGAGATCAGCGACCGGATCGACCTCCGGCTCGGCGGCGACGCCGAGCTCCTCGACGCCGCTTGCGCGCACGAGGCCTACGTCACCGGAGAGACCCTGGCGACGACGGTGACCTACGAGACCGACCCGTTCGGCATCGAGGTCACCGTCGACGGCCGCGAGCTCGTGATCGCCGTCAGCCGCGCGGGCTGAGCGGCGCGACTACGATCGCCAGGTGGAGATCGGATGCGACACCAAGGCGGTCGTCCTCACCGCCGGGCTGATCTTCCTCTGGGCGCTGCTGCTCGGCGCCTGGAAGTACCGGCAGATGGCGGCGTCGGAGGACGGCCTCGCCCATCCCTACGTCGACATCGCCCACCGGGCGGCGCTGCTCTACAGCTTCGCGACGCTGCTGCTCGCCATCTTCGTCGAGCTCAGCGGCTTCTCGACCGCGGTCAACCTGATCGCCGCGTTCGTACCGATCTTCTTCTTCGTCGCCGCGATCGTCGGCTACATGATCCACGGCGCGCGGCGCGACACCGACAACCAGTTCCGCGACCCGGTCCCCGGCACCAGCGCCTTCATGTGGGCGCTGATGATCGGGGAGGTAGGTGGAGTGGCAGTACTGATCGCCGGCTTCGTAGACGGCCAGCTCTAGGCGTTAGGCCAGGGCGGGCTCGAGCTCGGCCTCGAGCCGCTTCTTCGGCATCGCGCCGACGATCGTCTTGGCCGGGGCGCCGCCCTTGAACACGATCATCGTCGGGATCGACATGACCTGGTACTTGCCGGCCGTCTCCTGGTTCTCGTCGATGTTCAGCGAGACGATCTTGACGTCGTCGCGCTCGCCGGACATCTCCTCGAGGATCGGGTGGACGACCCGGCAGGGGCCGCACCACGGAGCCCAGAAGTCGACGAGGACGGGCTCGGTGGAATCGAGCACTTCGGCCTGGAAGTTGTTGTCGGTGACTTGGGGGAGGTTCGCCATCTCGGTGCTCCTCGGTGGGGTGCGTGGGGGTCTGTGTATATCGATCTGATCAGCCGGACCGGTGGTCGCGGCGTCCTCGGACACCTTACTACACAAAATGAAGTATTGGAAGCCCGTCAGGCCCAGCGGGAGCCGCGGAGACGCATGATCGGCACTCTCCATGCGGCTTCGGCGACGATCGCACGACTCATCTTCGACTCCCCGACCCGGCGGTCGCTGAAGATGATCGGGACCTCCGCGATCCGGAATCCCGCCCGGGCGGCGCGGTAGGTCGTCTCGATCTGGAACGCGTAGCCGAGGGCGCTGACGGTGTCGATCCTGATCGACTCGAGCACCTCGCGACGGAAGCACTTGAACCCTCCGGTGAGATCGTTCACATCAAGTCCCAGCCAGGCGCGGGCGTAGACGCTGCCCCAGCGCGAGATCGCCTGGCGGCCGCGGCCCCAGTCGCCGACGCCGCCACCGTCGACGTAGCGGGAACCGAGCGCCAGGTCCGCCGCGCCGCCGGCGGCGGTCGTCGCCGCGATCAGCCGCGGCACGTCGGCCGGGTCGTGGGAGAAGTCGGCGTCCATCTGGACGATCCGCTCGGCGCCGCCGGCGAGCGCGCGGTGGAAGCCGGCGACGTAGGCGGGGCCGAGGCCCTCTTTCGCCTGGCGGTGGAGAACGTCGATCCGACCGTCGGCGGCGGCCATGCGGTCGGCGATCTCACCGGTCCCGTCCGGGGAGGCGTCGTCGACTACGAGGATGCCGGTCCCCTCCGGCGCCGCCTCGAGCACGGCGCGGGCGATCGCCTCGAGGTTGTCGGCCTCGTTGTAGGTCGGCAGGACGACCCGGATCGGAAGTCTCGGGGGCTCGGCGGCAGGCATCACTGAGGACGCTGACCCTACCCTTGCCCCATGCGCAACGCCGAGATCGCCGCCGCCTTCCGGGAGCTCGGAACCCTCTACGAGCTCGACGGGGCGAACCGCTTCCGCGTCCTCGCCTACCGCGACGCCGCCCGGGCCATCGCCGACAGCCCGGCGCCCGTCGGCGAGATGGCGCAGGAGGGGCGCGCCACCGACCTGCAGGGGATCGGCGACACGATCCAGGAGAAGATCGTCGCGCTGATCGAGCACGGCGAGATCCCGGCGGCGGCGAAGCTGAAGGCGAAATTCCCGGCGACGCTCGTCGACATCACGCGGATCCCCGGCGTCGGCGCGAAGACGGTGCGCCGGATCTACGACGACACCGGAATCGCGACGACCGAGGAGCTCCGCGCCGCCGCCGAGGCCGGCGAGCTCCGCCACCTGCGGGGCCTCGGCGCCAAGTTCGAGGAGAACGTGATCGCCGGCCTCGACCGGATGGCCGACGAGGGCAGCGAGGAGCGGCGGCTGCTGAGCGACGTCCGCGAGGTCGGCAACGAGCTGGTCGCCGCGCTCTCGGAGAGCGACGCCGCCGAGAAGGTCGTGCTCGCCGGCTCCGCCCGGCGCTGGACCGACACCTGCAAGGACATCGACATCGTCGCCACGGCGACCGACCCGCTGGCGCTCGCGAACGAGCTCGCCTCACACCCGCTGATCGACGAGCACGGCAATCCGAGCGAGAACGGCCTCCGGGCCCGGACCCACAACGGGATCGCGCTCGACCTCCGGATCGTCCCCCCCGCCGAGTTCGGCAATCTCCTGCAGCACTTCACCGGCTCGAAGGAGCACAACGTCAAGCTCCGCGAGCGCGCCGTGAAGATGGGACTGTCGGTCTCCGAGCACGGCATCGCCGACACCGAGAGCGGCGAGGTCACCCGCTGCGAGGACGAGGCCGGCGTCTACGAGCGGCTCGATCTCGCCTACGTGGAGCCCGAACTGCGCGAGGGTCGCGACGAGATCAAGCTCGCGGCGAAGGACGAGCTGCCCGAGCTCGTCACCACGGCCGACATCCGCGGCGACCTCCACTGCCACACGACGCTCTCCGACGGCAAGAACACGCTCGAGGAGATGGCGGAGGCGGCACGCGGCCGCGGCTACTCCTATCTCGCGATCACCGACCACTCGGCCACGCACGGGTTCGGCGACGACGTCCAGGCCGACGCCCTGCTCGAGCGGGTCGAGGAGATCGCCGCCTTCAACGACGAGCACGGGACGCGCCGGTTCCGGTTGCTGGCGGGCAGCGAGGTGAACATCCTTCCCGACGGCTCGCTCGACTACGACGACGACGTGCTCGAACGTCTCGACTGGGTCGTCGCCAGCGTCCACACGTCGTTCCGGATCTCGAAGCGCCAGATGACCGACCGCGTGGTCGAGGCCGTTCGCAACCCCCACGTGAACTGCCTCGGGCATCCGACCGGCCGGATGCTCCTCCGCCGCGAGCCCTACGACATCGACATCGAGGCGGTCGTCGCCGCGGCCGCGGAGGCGGGCACGATGATCGAGATCAACGGCAACCCGAACCGCCGGGACCTGAACGACCACCACGCACGCCTCGCCGCCGAGGCCGGGGTCCCGATCGTCTGCAACACCGACGCTCACCGGACGTCGACGCTGCGCTTCATCGACTACTCGGTCGCGACGGCTCGCCGCGCCGGCCTCACCGCCGCCCAGGTCGCGAACACGCGAACCTGGGCGCAGCTCCGCAAGCTGAAGCGCGTCTAGCTCGGGCGGGCGGCGCCACCGTGGCGCAGGCCCGGCGTCCGGATCAGCTTGACCGGGTCGAATGCCGACCCGTGCTCGACGTAGAAGCAGATGCCGTCGCGCTCCTCGACGGCGGTGACCGCGGCCTCGCGGTTACGCCACGAGGTGGCGACGCCGAGGGCGAACCCGGTTGCGATCGCGGGCACCTGCGGGAGGAACGGGCCGACGGCGCCGGCGAGGATCGCGAACAGGGCGATCGGCCAGAGCCGCGCGAGCGCGATCCGGACCGGGGATTCGGCCGGGAGCTGAGTCGAGGTCTTCGCCGCCGAGAGGGGGCCGCGGAGGATCTCGGCGGTGCGCGACGGGCGGCCGAGCCAGATGCCGCCGACGATGGCGATCAGCCACCAGCCGAGCGAGAGCGCCGCGAGCTTGTCGTCGCCGGTGGAGTTGATCGTCACCGCGGCGATCGCCGCGAGACCGGTGGCCTCGATCGCGACGAGCAGGACGGTGCCGCGCAGGAGGTCCTTGTACTGCATCAGCCGGCGAGCGCCGCCAGGACCGGGATCAGCTCGCCCGGGCCCTCGACGGTCAGGTCCGCGAGCGCCGTGATCTCGCTCGGGCCCTCGGCCGACGCGACTCCGACGCGGACGGCGGCGGCGAGCCTGCCCGACGTCTCGAGCCGATCGAGGCCGGCAAAGGCGTCGAGGTCGGTGCGGTCGTCGCCGGCGTAGAGGGCGACCGCGGCCTCGCTGCCGAGCAGCAGCGACTCGATCGCCGTTCCCTTGTCGACATCGTCGCCGGGACGCAGCTCGAGAACCATCCGGCCGTGGTGCAGGACGAGCCCGGCTTCGACGGCGGCGGCGCCGATCCGAGCCGCCAGGTCCTGTGCGCCGGCCGGGTCGGCGGCGCCGCGCCAGTGCAGGGCGACGATCGGGCCCTTGTCCTCGACCCGCAGGCCGACGGCCTCGAGCTCGGCCGGGTCGAGCCCGGCCGCGAACTCCTCCGCCATCCCGCCGCGAGATCCGAGCTCGGGAGCCGCGCGGGCCTCGGGCGCGTTCGGGAGCAGCAGCTCGAAGCCGTGGTTGCCGACGTAGGTGAGCTTCTCGAGGCCGACGATCTCGCGGGCGACCGTCGCCCGGCGGCCGCTGACGACGGCGGTCAGCGCGTAGCGATCGGCGATCCGCGCGAGTGCCACGCGGGCCGCGTCGGGAACCTCGGCGAGCTCGGGGCGCTCGACGATCGGCGCAAGCGTCCCGTCGAGGTCGCAGAGGACGGCGGCGGCGGCCGGTTCGGCGAGCAGCGGCTCGATCGCCGCGATCGGTCCGGGGGTGGTCATCGCTCTAGTATCGCGCCGTGCCCGGGAATCGGACGATCCGCTTCGCCGCGATCGGGATCCTCGCCGGCGCGTTCAGCGGGCTCTTCGGAGTCGGCGGCGGCATCGTCATGGTCCCGCTGCTGATCATGCACGGCTTCGGCGAGCGCCGCGCGACCGCCACGTCGCTCTGCGCGATCGTGATCATCGCCGCGGCCGCGGCCGCGCTCCACGGCGTGTACGGCAACGTCAGGCTCGGCGACGCGGCGCTCCTCGTCGTCCCCGCGGTCGCCGGCGCCGGGCTCGGGGTCGCAATCCAGCAGCGCATCCCCGAGCGGACCGTCTCGCTGCTCTTCGCCCTCCTGCTCCTCGTCGTCGCCGCCGAGCTGATCGTCACCTGAACATGGACGTCGCGCTCGCCATCCTCCTCGCGCTCGCCGGCGGTGCCGTCGGCGGGCTCCTCGGCGTCGGCGGCGGGATCCTGTTTGTCCCGGCGCTGGCGATCCTGCTCGGCAACGACCAGCTCGAGGCCGAGGCGACGTCTCTGCTCGTGATCGTGCCGATGGCGATCGTCGGCACCTGGCGCCAGCACCGTCACGGCAACGTCGACCTCCGGGAGGGAGCGCTGATCGGCGTCCTCGCCGTTCCCGGCGTCGTCGTCGGGGTCGTCGTCGCCAACGCGCTCCCCGAGCGCGCACTCGAGCTCGGTTTCGCCGCGCTCTGCGTGATCGTCGCCGCGCGCCTGCTGAAGCGTGCGCTCAGCGAGCCGGAGGACGGCGACGGCGCTACGGTCGCCGAGTGAGCGAGGCGATCGACATCGGACACGGGATCTCGATCCCGCTCGACGAGATCGACCTGCGAGCGAGCCGCTCCGGCGGCCCCGGCGGCCAGCACGCCAACAAGACCGCATCGAGGATCGAGGCGAGCTTCGACGTCCGCGCCTCCCCCTCCCTCACCGATGCCCAGAAGGCCCGCATCGCCGGCCGCCTCGGCCCCCACGTCACCGCCGTCGCGCAGGACACGCGCGGCCAGGCCCGTAACCGCGAGATTGCGATCGAGCGCCTGCGCCAACGGCTGGCCGACGCGGCCGCGCCGAGGAAGCGCCGCCGCGCCACGCGCCCGGGCCGCGCGGCGAAGGAGAAGCGGCTGGACAGCAAGCGGCGCCAGAGCGAGCGCAAGCGCGCAAGGCGAAGGCCGGCGATCGGCGACGAGTGAAACGGCTGAGTCAGGCCGCGAACCGCAAGTTCTCCCCGCCAGGGCAGGGTTTCGTGCAGTTGAGGCCCTGAGTCAGCCGACGAATGGCGAATTCGGTCCCTCCCAGGGACGTAATTCGCCATTGACCGTCGGAGTGAACCTGCCGCCCCTCCAGCCACAGCCCCTCACTGCCAAACCCAGCCCGCCCCGGCGCCACGCCCCGGCGCGAGCCGAATCCCCCCGCCTACCTCAGCCCATGCTCCAGCGCGCCCTTCACCGACGCGTCCAGCGCGTTGATCCGGGCCAGGGCCAGGGCCTCGGCCGAGGCGAACCCCGATCCGGCGCCGCGGGCGCGGCCGGCGGCCTCGGGGCCGTGATGGCTGAGCACGCAGTGCAGGAGCGCCAGTCGCCGTGGCGGCTCGAGGGCCGCGGCGGCGGGCTCGATCAGCGAGGCGCCGATCGCGAGGTGGCCGAGCATCGACCCCTCCTCGCTGATCCCGAACTCGGCGCCGTAGGTGAACTCGCGGGCCTTGCCGACGTCGTGGAGCAGCGCCGCGGCCATCAGCAGGTCGGAGTCGAGCTTCGGATGGAGCTGGCAGACCTCGCCGACGAGGGTGCCGACGGCGACGGTGTGCTCGAGCAGCCCGCCGAGATAGGCGTGATGACCGGCCCGGGTGCAGGGCGCGCGCCGGAACTCGGAGGCGACCGGCTCGGTGCAGAGGACCCGCTCGACGACGCCGCGCAGCGGCTCGCCGTAGACCTCGCGGATCAGGTGCTCGAGGAAGCCGTTGAGCTCCTCGACCGACCGGTAGGCGGACGGCAGGAACTCGGCCGGGTCGAACGAGCCCGGCTCGATCCGGCGCAGCGCCGTCACCTCGGCCGAGAGGTTGCCGCGGAAGCGCTCGACCTTGCCCCTGACCTCGACGGCGTCGCCACGCTCGAACCGCGAGCCGATGACGTCGACGTCGCGGAAGATCCGGGCCGGGATCGACCCGGTCCGGTCGCGCAGCTCGAGGCTCAGGTAGGCAGAGCCGTTCTTCGCCTGTTGCCGATCCTTGCGAACCACCGCGAACCGGCCCGCGAGGGGTCGACCCGGCTGCAACGCCGCGATCCCCTCGGGGGTCGTAGCGGCTGCGGGATTGGCGATGGCCTCATCGATGCCGCGATCATGCAAGGCGCACCGGACGCCACATCCGGCCCGTCGACCGTCCCGGAGCCGAACCGGCGGCGCTACTGTGGAACCGATGGATTCGATCATCTGGGAACGGGAGCCGCCGGAGCTGCGCTCGCCGGTGCTCGTCGCCTCGTTCTCGGGCTGGAACGACGCCGCGAGCGCCGCCGGCACCGCCCTCGGGGCGATCGGCGCGACGCTCGAGACCGATCTGGTCGCCCGGATCGATCCCGAGGAGTTCTTCGACTTCCAGGCGAACCGGCCGACGATCGAGATCTCCGGCGGCACGATGCAGAACGTCGAGTGGCCCGACAACCTGATCGTCTCGGCCAAGGCCGAGGGCGCGGAGCGCGACCTGCTGCTGATCAGCGGCACCGAGCCGAGCACGCGCTGGCGGACCTTCTGCACCTCGGTCCTCGACGTGGCCGAGACCTGCGGCGTCGAGTCGGTCGTGACCTTCGGATCGCTGATCGCCGACGTCGCCCACACCCGCCCGGTGCCGATCACCGGCCTCGCGACCGACGACGCGATGATCGAGCAACTCGGCTTCGAGGACGTCGCCTACGAGGGCCCGACCGGGATCCTCGGCATCTTCCACGCCGCCTGCCGCGAGCGCGGGCTCGCCGCCGCCAGCCTCTGGGCCGCCGTTCCCCACTACGCGGCCGCCGTCCCGAATCCGAAGGCCGGCCTGGCGCTGCTGCGCCGCCTCGAGGGGATGATCGGCATCGCCGTCGAGGCATCCGACCTCGAAGAGGCCGCCGTCGCCTTCGAGCACCAGGTCACCGAGGCCGTCGCGGCCAACCCGGAGATCAAGGAGATGGTCGAGCAGCTCGAGGAGCAGCAGGACGAGGTCGCCGGCTTCACCCAGGACGAGGTCCCTTCGGGCGACGCGATCGCCCGGGACTTCCAGCGGTTCCTCAGGCAGCAGCAGTCGGGCGACTGACCGGCCGTCGGCCAGCCGCCCGCATCGCTACCCCTAGCGGCGGTTCAGCCGCTCCGGGAAGACCACATCCTTGCCGCCCCGCTTCGCGGTGTAGATGTCGTCGTCGGTGTGGCAGTTCTCCTCCGGGTAGGTCCCGTCCGCCGGATAGTGGTTGGCGTAGCTGAACCCGCCGGCCAGCTTCACGTCCCGGCGCCCGTTGAACTCGCCGTGGATGGCCTTCCGCTGATGGTAGGTGGGGTCGGTGTAGTCGAGGTTGAACTTCCCCTTCCGATTCACCTTCAGCCCGAACGGGCTGCCGTCGGGGTTGTCCGTGTTCTCACGGTTGATGTTGATCGTGATGTGGAGGTCGCCCGACACGTCGCAGTGGGCCGGGACCTTCTCGGCCCTGATCGCGACGACCTTCTTCGCCACGCCCTTGTCGCTGACCTTGACGTCCATCGCCATCCGGCCCTCGGGGAAGATCTTGCCCCCGTAGGTCACCGTCTTCGCCGATGCCGCGGCCGGAGCCGCGATCGCGATCGCGGCGCACGCAGCTGCCATCCCCCACTTCGTCCCTGCTCTCATTTCTTCTTCCCCAGTCCCGTCGTGCCGCGGCATTCGGCCGCGGCGGTTGAGGGCGGGAACCTACCAGCCGTTCGCGCTTCCCCGTGCAGGTTAGTCAGGCCTCCGAGGCCGGGCAGATCAGGCGGTAGTCGCACCAGGAGCAGACGGCAGCGACTGACGCTGCTCTCACCGTCCTCTCATCTCCCGGCGAGAAGCTTCAGCGAAGCGCGCCGCGGGCGCGGCCCGACGAGAGGAGCATCCATGAACTTCCGACTTTCAGGAGCCGCGATCACCATCGCGGCCGTAGTAATCCTTCTAACCGCGGGATCGGCCCCTGGGCACGCGGCGAAGCCGCGATTCGGCGGCGACTCGGCAAGGATCACGAATCCCTACCTGCCGATCTCGAAGTTCCACCGCTGCGTCCTGCGAGGCAGGGACGGACACCAGCAGCTGCGGATCGTCCGGACCGTGCGGCCGCGCACGAAGACGATCGAGATCGGCCGTATGAGGGTCCGGGCAGCCGTGGTCCGCGACACCGTCCGCAACCTCCGTCAGGACCGCAGGATCGAGCGGACGATCGACTATTTCGCCCAGGACCGGCGCGGCGGCGTCCACTACCTCGGCGAGGATGTGGACGAGTACCTCCCGAACGGTGGTATCAGTCACGAAGGGCAATGGCGAGCCGGTCGCCGCGGCGCGCCCGCAGGCCTGCTGATGCCCGCGCACCCGAGGGCCGGCCGCAGCTTCCGCTCCGAGCGGGCTCCGGGAGTCGCCGTGGAGCAGGACACGATCGTCTGGACCGGACGCCGGCAGACGGTCCGCGGCCACGGCTACGACAATGTCATGAAGATTCGCGAGCACGCGACGGTGCCGAAGCCAGCCGAGTTCGAGACTAAGACGTACGCGCGAGGAGTCGGGGTGATCACCGAAGCCGACGGCGGCGTCGGACTGGTCGGTTGCTCGTAGCGGTCAGGCCTCGGAGGCTGGGCAAATCAATCGGTAGTCACACCACGAGCAGACGTTGAAGTCCGGGCGGGGCTCGAAGTCCTGCCCGGTGATTCCGGAGGAGACCTCGGCGACCGTGCGCTCGACCCGCTCGAGGGCGTCGGGCTCGCCTCCGGCCGGAACTTTCTCGTCGTCGAGGACGTACCAGTAGGCGCCGTCGGCGGCCTCGATGTCCCACGCCTCGCGGGCGGCGACGCGGTAGAGAGCGATCTGGAGGTCGTCGGCGAGATCGGCGGCGCGCTTGGCGGGGCCGGTCTTGTAGTCGATCAGCTCGTAGCTCCCGTCGGGATGGCGATCGACCCGGTCGACCCGGCCGCCGATCGTCGTGTCGCCGATCTTGAACGAGAAACGGCGTTCGAGCCAGACCGGGCGGGCGGCGCCGGCGTTGTGGCGCTCGTGGTAGCGGGCGAGGGCCGCGACCGCGCGGTCCCGGTACTGGAGCTCGTCGTCAGTGAATCCGAACCCGGTCCGCCGCCACCCGGCCTCGAACAGGCCCAGCAGCCGGTTCAGCCCTCCCTCGTCGCCGTCGCCCTCGGATGCGTCCCTGATCTCGTCCGCGTGGTAGCGCTCGAGGACGTTGTGGATGAGGATCCCGAACCGCTGGTTGATCGTCGGCTCCTGCGGGATAGCGAAGACGCGGGCGAACTTGTACTTGAGCGGGCAGGTCCGGTAGAGGTCGACGTCGGAGGCGGAGAGCGCGAGCCCGCCGGCGCGTTTCGGGAGGAACGCCTCGAGGCCGGGCTCGGCGCGGCTCGCCAGCTCCTCGCTGCGCCGCGTCCGGTCGCGGCCCTCGTCGAGGACGAACTCGTCGAGCGCCGAGCGCTCGAGCTCGGCGAGCTGCTCCGGGGTCGCGATCCGCCCGATCAGCTCGTTCAGCGCGGCGATCGCGTCGCGCTCCGACTCGCTCCCCGGGCGTTGGATCAGCGCCGCGAGCTTCAGCAACTCGAAGTAGCGGGCGACGGCGCGATTGACGTCCTCGGCGGTGTCGAGGCGCATCTCGCTGAGCGCGGCGCCGGCCCGCCACGAAGCCTCGAGGACCTCGTCGCGAAGCATCCGATAGGTGGCGTGAAGCCCTTCCGCCGGGCCGAACAGCTCCTCGGCGTGGGTCTCCTCATCCGCTTCGAGCTCGGCCCGGATCGTCTCGTAGACCGGCGAAGGCGCGGTCTCGGTCCCGCGGACCTCGTCCGGATGCGAGAGCACCACCGAGGTCCGCGCCCGGGTGACGGCGAGGTAAGCGCGGCGGGCGCGGAGCGCGTCGGTCACGTCCTCGGCGGGGGGCCGGGCGCCGTCGAGCAGCTCGACCGGAATCCAGTCGGTGCGCTCGGCGCCCCACCGCAGGGCTCCGCGCTCGAGGCCGAGGAGGTAGACGCGGTCGAAGTCCATGCCCTTCACCTGCTCGGGCTCGGCGAGCAGGACGGCTCCCTGGGGCGGCGGCTCGGCCGGTCGGCTGAAGCGCTGCCCGGCCTCGCCGACCGCGGCCAGGTAGCGGACGAAGTCGCGGGTCGATCCGTCGGGACGGCGCCGCGTCCACCCCGCCGCGAGCTCGGCGAGCCGCGAGAGGTTGACCAGCCGCTCCGCGGTCTCGGGGCTGGCGGCGAAGAGGCCGTGGCGGCGGAATCCGACCCGCTCGATCAAGCGGCGGACGAAGACGTCGGCGCGAAGGCCGTCGAAGGCGCCGGCGGCGGCGCGGTAGAGCTTGAGGAAGGCGCGGAGCTTGTCGCGGGAGGGAGGCGGCAGCTGCGGGCTCTCGAGCGAGGCCTCGACGGCGGAGATCATGTCGAGCTTGCGGCGGCGGGCGATCGTCGTGCAGCGGGCGAGATCGACCGAGCGCAACTCGACCGGCGGGCGGGTCAGCGCGCGGACGACCGCGGCGGAGTCGTTCGGGTCGGCGAGCGCGCGGAGCCAGGCGATCGCGTCGCGCACCTCGGGCCGGCCGAAGAACGCCGCCGAGCCCGTCGAGCGGAACGGGACGTTGCGCTCCTCGAGCGCCGCCGCGACGAGGCGGCTCTGCCGGGCGGACGCCCCGGTGAGAATGCAGATGTCCCCGGGTGCGCCCTCCCCGGCCGCGAGCAGGTGCTCAATCTCGCGGGCGACCGCCTGCGCCTCCGCGCGCTCGTTGGCGCACCGCCAGAAGCGGACCGCGGTGGCTTCGCCCTCGGCGCGCTCGCCGGCGGGGGCCGGCAACTCGGCGCGATACGAGTCGGGGACGAGCGCCGTCGCGGTGGCCGCCGCCGTCGCCAGGGCCCCGGTCGCGCGACGGCTCGGCCCGAGCCCGATCCGCTCGGCCGCCGGAAAGCGGCGCAGGAAGGCGAGCGCCGCGCCCTCGCCGTAGCCCCGGGTCGAGCGCAGTCCCTGGTCGGGGTCGCAGCAGGCGACGACGTTGTCGTGCGGAGCGAGCAGCGGCAGGCAGGCGACCTTCGGGGGCCCGGCGTCCTCGAGCTCGTCGACGAGCACCCACTCGAAGCGGTCCCCGAGCGCCGTGCCGAGTCCGGGGTGGCGGGTCAGCACCCGCCCGAGCTCGAGCACCAGCTCGTGCTCGTCGAGCATCCCGAGCTCGAGCATGATCTGGTCGTGGCGGTCGTAGAGATCGCTGAACTCGAGCTCACGAAGGGCGACCTCCCGCTCGGAGCTGCCCGTCGCTCCACGCTCGGCGGCCCGGGCGCGGTCGCGGATGTCGGCGGGACCGATCCCCTCGGCCCTGAGCGCGTCGATCCGTTCGAGCAGGCCGGCGAGCAGGCCCGCCGGGTTGCCGCGGATCTCGTGCCGGCGGAGCGGCAGCTCGTCGAGGCGGTCGAGGAGCAGCGCGAGGCGGTCGGCGGGAGCGGCGACCTCGAAGAACGGGTCGATCCCGGCTTCGAGCGCGTAATCGCGGAGGAGGCGCTCGCCGAGACCGCCCCAGGTCTCGATCCAAACCTCCTCGAATGACCCGGCGAGTAGCTCTGCGACCCGGTCGCGAAGCCGAGCCCGGTTCGCCGTCGTCTGCGTGATCACCATGATCCGCTCGGCCCCGACGCCGGACTCGGCGAGCGCGGCGACCTTGCGGGCGAGCAGCTCGGTCCGGCCCGAGCCGGCGGTGCCCTCGACGAGGGCGGGGCCCGACGCGAGCGCAAGCGCGCGCTCGAAGCCGTCGGCGGTGGTGCTGCCCTCCATCGATCCAACGGTACCGGTGGCCGCGAGGCCCGCCAACCGGGCCCCAATACCATTCCCCGCGTGGAGCGCGAGATCGAATGGCTCGAGGCCTGTCGCCGGATGGCGGCGCGCCAGGCGGACCTCTTCGCCGCGACCCGCGGGATCGCCGAGCGAACCGAATACGAGGGGCGCGGCGAGGGCGGCGACATGACCCTGAAGCTCGACCGCCAGTGCGAGGACATCGTCTTCGACGAGCTCGAGAAGCTCGCCGAAGACGGGGTCGCGATGTCGGCCGTGAGCGAGGAGCGCGGCGAGGTCAGCCTCGGCTCCGGCGATCCGGTCCACCGCGTCGTCATCGATCCGATCGACGGCTCGATGAACGTCCGCCGGACCATCCCCTCCCACTCGCTGTCGGTCGCGGTCGCCGACGGCGACTCGATGGAGGACGTCCACTTCGGCTTCGTCCACGACTTCGGCGCCGGCGAGGACTTCTGGGCGACGCGCGGCGGCGGCGCCCATCTCGGCGACGGTCGGATCGCACCGCCGCAGCCCGACATGCCCCTCGAGGTGGTCGGCCTCGAGTCGTCGGATCCCAGGTGGATCCTCGGAGCGATCGAGGAGCTCCGCGGCGAGGCCTACCGGATCCGCTCGATCGGCTCGATCGCGATCACCCTCAGCTACGTGGCGTCCGGGCGCTTCGACGGGATGCTCTCCGCCCGCGGCTGCCGTTCGGTCGACGCCGCCGCCGCACAGCTGATCGTCCGCGAGGCCGGGTGCGAGATGGTCTTCGTCGGCTTCGAGCTCGGGACCGCGGCCCTCGATCTCGAGACGCGCTACCCGGTCGTCGCGGCACGCTCGGCCGAACACCTCGAGACCGTGCTCGCCGCTCAGGAGGCGGGCGTCTCCCGCCAGTCCGCGTGACGGCTGGAGCGCGGGGATGAGCGACCTCGTCGACTGGGATCTGGCGCGACGGATCGCGACGCTCGGGCTCGGCCACGAGGGCGGCGCCATGGCTTCGGCGCCGGATCTCGCCGCCTCCGGCTCGCGTGCGGTCGCCGCCGTTCGCAGCTACACGGGGCTCGAGCCGGTTGAGACGCTGCCCGACCCGGAGTGGGTCAGCCGGCGCGAGTGGATCGACGCCAATCTCGCCTCGGTCCGCGACCTGACCGACGCGATCTCGGATCGGATCGGGGACACCCCGGGCCCGCCCCCGCTGCGGGCGATCGCGGCACGGGTGCTCGCCGCGGAGGTCGGCGCCCTGCTCGCCTTCGCGGCCCGGCACGTCCTCGGGCAGTACGAGTTCCCCCTCCTCGGCGGTGACCGTGCCCCCCGGCTGCTCTTCCTCGGCGAGAACATCGATGCCGCCGCGGTCCAGCTCGGGGCGGACCCGCGGGAGTTGCTCGACTGGATCGCGCTACATGAGACCACCCACGCGATCCAGTTCGCGTCGGCGCCGTGGATGCGCGGCTACGTGGGCGGCCTCGTCCGCACGCTCCTCGCCGAATCCCCCGTCGGTTTCTCGGCCGGCGACATCGTCAATCGAGCGCGGCGGTTCGCCACCGGGGATCCCCGCCGGATCCTGGCGGAGGTTCGGGCCTCCGATCCGCTCAGCCTGTTCGCGCCGGCCGAGTCGGTGGAGACGATCAACAGCGTCCAGGCGGCGATGGCTTCGATCGAGGGCTACGCCGAGCACGTGATGGATGCCGCCGGCGACGAGCTCGGCCCGGCGGTCGCCGCGATGCGCGACCGTCTCGACCACCGCCGCCGCAACCGCAGCCTCCCGGCGCGGCTGCTCTCGTGGCTGTTCGGCTTCGACCTGAAGCTGCGGCAGTACGAACAGGGCAAGCGGTTCTGCGACGCCGTCGTCGCCGAGGCGGACATCGACGGCCTCAACGCCGCCTGGAACGGGCCCGCGGAGCTTCCCGCTATCGACGAGCTCGCCGACCCGCGGCGCTGGGCAGCGCGAGTGCTGCCGACGCCCGCTGCCGCCTGAACCGAGCCAGTCCGCCGAGCCGCCGGCTCCGTGACCGGCCTCACATTTGGCTCTGTAACTGCTTTCGCGTGGGTGTGTAAGAACACGCGTTCGGTGCTACACTCTCGAACATCCTTAGTTTTAAGGAACTTAGATCGGGCATCGACTTAAGAGATCCACCACGACATCCGAGGGGATGAGAATTCAAATGGCTACCACCACCAAGACCACGGCCGCCGCCAAGAGCACGGCCCGCAGCAAGTCCAAGAGCACCGCCAAGGCGCAGGCCACGAAGACCAAGGCCACCGCCAAGAAGACGGCTTCGACGGCGAAGAAGGGCGCGCAGAAGACCGCCGCCAACACCACCGCTTCGGCCGAGACTTCGGCCAAGGCGACCGCTCGCGACGCCAACGCCACGCTGAACCAGGCGCGTGCCGGCGTCAACGCCGCCGGTGACTACGTCGTCGCCGCCGCCGAGACCGCGATCGACGTTCCCGTCGGTGCCGCTCTGACGGCCGCCGAGCGCCTGAACGACATCTCGGACCGCCTCAACACGCCGAACAAGCGTGAGGTCCAGGTCCGCCGCGTTCGCACCCAGCTCCGCCGTGAGCTGAACAAGGTCGAGCGCCGGGGCGGCACGGCCCGCAAGCGCGCCATCCAGCGCGCGAAGCGGACCCGCACCCAGGTCGAGCGCGAGGTCAAGAAGGCCCGGACGCAGGTCCAGCGTGACATCAAGGCTCGCCGTCGCGACGCCGAGTCGACGCTGAAGACCAACCGCGCCGAGGCCGAGAAGCGCGTCCGCGAGGTCAGCGAGCGGGTCCGCGCGCTGGTCTAGGACCACTTAGCCCGGATGCCGGGCGGCCTCCCCCGAGCCCGCCCACGAGAGGAAGCATCCGGAGAGATCTGCCCGCTCTCATACCTCGCGGGCAGACCGGGGGCCGGTTTCGACCGACCCCCACCTCTCCTCCCCGACAGAGCGGGCCCTCGGGCCCGCTCTGTCTTTGTCGGGTCAGGAGGCACCCGGGCGGCGTCCTCGTCGGCTTACGGCCCGGAGGCCGCTGCGCCTCCTGCGTCCTTGCCCGGGCGCCTCCTGACCACGACAAAGTGACTCGTTTTGAGAAGATCGGTGGTGATGCCAGTTCCTTCTCAAGACCAGGTGACCGAGGCCCTTCGATCCGTGATCGATCCCGAGTTGCGGCGATCGATCGTCGAGCTCGAGATGGTCCGCTCGATCGACATCCACGAGGACGGGCGCGTCGACGTCGTCGTCTCGCTGACGACGCCCGGGTGCCCGATCCGGGCCCAGTTCGAGCGTGCCGTCGTCGACAACGTCGGAGCGATCGAGGGCGTCACGAGCGTGGGCGTCGGCTTCGACGTCCTCTCCGACCAGGAGAAGCAGGGCCTCCAGCAGAAGCTTGGCCGCCCCGGCGGCCTCCCCGAGGGAGCGCTGGCGAAGGTCAAGAACGTGATCTGCGTCGCCTCCGGCAAGGGCGGCGTCGGCAAGTCGACGATGACCGCGAACCTCGCCGCCGCGCTGACGGCCGAGGGCAAGAGCGCCGGCGCCCTCGACTGCGACGTCTACGGCTACTCGATCCCGCGCATGCTCGGGGTCAACAGCCGCCCCGAGGTCAACGCCGAGCGCAAGATCATCCCGCTCGAGTCCCCGAGCGGCGTCAAGGTGATGTCGATCGGCTTCTTCGTCGAGGAGAACGCCGCCGTCGTCTGGCGCGGCCCGATGCTCCACAAGGCGATCCAGCAGTTCCTCGAGGACGTCGACTGGGGCGAGCTCGACTACCTGCTGCTCGACCTGCCGCCCGGCACCGGCGACGTCTCGATGACGCTGGCCCAGCTCCTCCCCCAGGCGAAGATCCTCGTCGTCACGACGCCGCAGCCGGCCGCCCAGAGCGTGGCCGCCCGCGCCGCCGAGATGGCCGCGAAGGTCGACCTCGAGGTCCTCGGGGTGATCGAGAACATGTCCGGCTTCACCGCCCCCGACGGTCAGCGATTCACGATCTTCGGCGAGGGCGGCGGCCAGGAACTCGCCGACGAGCTCGACGTCCCGCTGCTCGGCAAGGTCCCGCTCGAGGAAGCCCTCCGCGAGCACTCCGACGCCGGCGATCCGCTCGCCACGTCCGAGCCCGACGCCTCGGCGTCGATCGCGATCCGTCAGGCGGCGCGCGGGATCATCGCCGCGACGCCGGTCGAGCTGCCGCTGATGCAGGCGGTCGCCGCCGACATGCCGGCGGTCCAGGCGCCGATCGGCGGCACCGAGCTGCCGGTCGTCCAGGCCGGAGGCTGAGGCCCGGCCACGAGCCGAGAGACGCTCGTGGAGATCTGGCTGCACGAGTTCGCCTTCCCGCACCGGGTGGCGAGGACCGCTCGCTGGGCCGAGGAGCGCGGCTTCGACGGGATGCTCGTCGCCGACAGCCAGAACCTGAACGCCGACGTCTGGATCGAGCTCGCCCTCGCCGCCGCTGCAACCGAGCGGCTTCGGCTCGGGCCGGGAGTCACGAACCCCGCGACCCGCCATCCCGCGGTCACCGCCTCCGCCGCAGCGACCCTGCAGGAGGAGACCGGCGGCCGCGCCGTGCTCGGCCTCGGCCGCGGTGATTCGGCGCTGGCACGGATCGGCCGTGAGCCGGTCCGCGTCGCCGAGCTCGAGCAGGCCGTCGTCGCGATCCAGGGATTCCTCGCGGGCGAGACGGTCGAGCTGCAGGAGGGACCGAGCACGATCGGGTGGATCGCCCAATCGGAGCAACCGAAGGTCCCGCTGACGATCGCGGCGACCGGTCCGCACGTGATCGCGGTCGCGGCCCGGCACGCCGAGCGCATCGACTTCACGGTCGGCGCCGAGCCGGAGCGGCTCGGCTGGGCGGTCGCCGAGGCCCGCGCGAACGCATCCGGCGATGCGCCATCGTTGGGAGCGTTCGTCAACGTCGGCGTCCATCGCGATCGCGCCGTCGCCCGCGACCTCGTCCGCGGCAGCACCGCGATCTTCGCCCGCTTTGCGACCGAGGGCGCTCCCACCGACGGACTCTCGGACGTCACCAGGGAGGGAATCGAACGCCTCGGTGCCGACTACGACGAGGCGCGGCACGGCCAGTCAGGGGCCGCTCATGCCCGCGAGCTCGAGGACGACTTCATCGACCGGTTCGCGGTCGTCGGCACGCCCGACGAGGTGATCGAGCGGCTCCGGGCGATCGAGGCGGCGGGGATCGAGCGGATCGTCGCGGTGCCGGGCTCGCTCGACGCCGACCCCGATCTGCTCGCCGAATCGAACGAGCTGTTCGCGGCCGAGGTCCTGCCCCAGGTCGGCGGCTAACCCCCGGGCTCCGGCTCCTCGGCGGCGAGCATCGCCAATGCCAGGGCGAGCGTCGCGGCGAAGCCGGCGACGACGATCGCCCCCGCCGAGAGCAGGAACCCCGCGCTGGTGCTCGTCCACGGGATCCCGCGGTAGCTGAGTGCCGCGAGCGCGAACAGCCCGAGGCCGCCCAGCGCCAACGCGAGGAGGCCGAGCTCGGTCGACCCGATGCGGATCCGGGGCAACGGCGCCGCCCTGCGCCTCCGGGCCTCGGTCTCGGCCCGGTCGGGGAACGCGTGCCCGAGCGCGGCGCAGGCCGCCGCGACGGCGATGACGACGAGGAACGCTCCGACCGCGTCGCTCGGCCGGTGCCAGCCCGCCGCGACGACCGCGACGCCGAAGGCGGAGCCGAACAGCCCGGCGCCGACGGCGGTGGGTACGAGCAACCGCCGCGGGACGACCAGCATCGCCGCGACCGCGACCGACATGCCGACCGTTGCGTGACCCGACGGATAGGAGTTGTCGAAGATGAAGCTCGGCACCAGCGGCGGCCGCTCGAGCAGGAACAGCTTCAGGACCTCGGTGATCAGCACCGAGCCGACCACCGACGCCGCGGCGAGCAGCGCTAGCAACGGCCGGCGCCGGAAGACCGCGACGGCGGCGACCAGGAAGATCGCCATCACCAGCGACCCGATCGAGACGAGGCGGAGGAAGCTGTCGGCCTGGGCGGCGCGGGCCGTGAAGAAGTCGTGGCCGACGAAGGCGTGCTCGTCGAGCCGCTGCCCCCAGTAGGTCCTGACGACGAGCAGGTAGAGGCCGATCACCGCTGCGGCGGCGACCGCCGACAGCGCTACGAGCGGACGTGGAAGCCGGCCGAGCGGGTTGCCCGCGCCCGGCCGCGCTGCTGTGCCGTCGCTACTTGTTGGCGAAGTAGTCGGCGTTGATCTGGGCGAACTGCGCCCACTCGCCGGGGAGCTGGTCCTCGGCGAAGCACGCGTCCACCGGGCAGGCCTCGACGCAGGCGTCGCAGTCGATGCACTCGTCCGGATCGATGTAGAGCTGCTTCTGCGCCTCGTAGTCCGGCTCGTCGGGAGTCGGGTGGATGCAGTCGACAGGGCAGACCTCGACGCACGAGTTGTCCTTCTCCCCGATGCACGGCTCTGCGATGACGTAGGTCAAGGTCGGAATCCTTCTCGTTCGGTTGCTCAGTTCGGGCCGATCCGGTCGATCGGCGGAGCGGTTCATTGTAGGGACAGCCGCCGGAGCGGAACGACGGGGGTAGGGTTGGCGGCGATGATCCTGCTGACCGGAGGGACGGGCGTGGTCGGCTCCGCCCTGCTGCCGATGCTCCTCGAGGAGGGGCACGACGTCCGCTGCCTGGTGCGCGATCCGCGGCGGCTCGGGCCGGAACGGGTCCGGGTCCAGCTCTCGCTCGCCGACCTCGGCGATCCCCGCGGGTTGCGCCACGCCGTCCGCGGCGTCGACACCGTCATCCACCTCGCCGCGGCGATCCGCGACCAGCCGCCGCGTCGGGTCGAGGAGATCACGGCGCTCGGGACCCATCGCCTCCTCGCCGCCGCCGAACATGCCGGCGTCCGGCGCTTCATCTTCTTCAGCGCGCTCGGGGCGACGAGCTTCCAGCGCACCCGCTTCTTCCGGGCGAAGGCGCTCGCCGAGGAGCGGGTCCGCTCCTCCCCGCTCGAGACGACGATCTTCGCCCCCTCGATCATCTACGACCGCGACGACACCTGGGTCACGTGGATGCGGCGCCTGGCGCTGCTGCCGCTGCTGCCGATCTCGGGCCGCGGTCAGGCCGGATACGAGCCGATCTGGGCGCAGGACGCCGCCCGCGCTGTCCTCGCCTCGCTCGACCGCCCCGCCGCCCGCTACGAGCTGGCCGGGCCGGAACGGCTCACCTACGAACAGCAGGCCCGTCTGATCGCCCGCGCCGCCGGGCGCGAGCGGCCGTCGATCCACATCCCGTTGCCGTTCGTGCGCTCCTCGCTCATCTGGCTCCGCCGCCTCTTCGGCGAAGTGGCCTTCGCCACCTGGGAGGAGGCCGAGCTGCTCGAGGTCCCGATGCTCAGCGAGCGCGGGGACGCCGACGTCCGCGAGCTCGGCGTCGACCCGGCCCGGATGGCCTCGGTCCTCGGCGCCGGCTGAGCGAGCGCCGGACCTATGCCGCGAGGCCGATCAGCTCGGCCGCCTCGAGCTCGACGCCCTCGGCCATCCACTCGACGTGGTGGACGAGGGCCGGGTCCGCGTTGAAGCCGAAGTAGAGGCGGTCGGCGAGCGAGACGGCCGAGATCCGGAGGCCGTGTCGGAGCCCGATCTCGGCGATCGAGTGGAGGCCCTCGACCGGTGCCCCGAGGACGCTGACGGGATGCCGGGGACCGGGGACGTTGGAGACGTTCACTGCGAACTCGCGCGGGCTGCTCTCGAGCCGCTCGACGAACGCCGCCAGCTTCGCCGAGTGGCGACCGATCTCGCTGACCGTGTGCTCGATCCGCTCGGCGTCGTGCTCCTCCTTGCGCACCTTGGTCTCGGCGCTGACGACCCGGAGCCGCTCGACCGGGTCCTCCACCCCGAGCGGCAGCCGGACGGAGAAGAACGAGTCGCGGTTGCCGGCGTCGTCGCCTTCGCGGTGGAGACTGACCGGCACGCGGGCGCGGAAGTCGGCGAGCGGGCCGTGGTGGCTCTCGAACCAGCGCCGCATCGAGCCGGCGACGACGCTCAGCACGGCGTCGTTCAGCGTCGCGCCGGCGAGATCCCGGGCGGCGTCGTGGAGCTTCGGGAGCGAGACTTCAGCGACGGCGATCCGGCGCCGGGTACCGATCTTCCCGTCGAAAGGGGAGCGGTGGAGCGAGCCCGCGAACTCACGCTCGATGAACGCGGCGAGGTGCCCGCGGCGGCGGGCGTGGTCGGGATGCTCGCCGGCCACATGGGCGGGCGAGCCGCTGCCGGCCGGCCGCGACACCGTGCCGGCGGCCGCATAGTCCGCGTCCCAGAGGAGCTCCTCGGCGAAGCGCATCGACGCGGTGCCGTCGGCGAGCGCGTGGTGGATCCGCCAGACCAGCACCGTGCCGCCGCCGGCCCGCGGCACGACGTCGATCGCCCAGAGCGGGCGGTCGCGGTCGAGGCGCTGCTCGAAGAGCCGGGCGATCTCGTCGAGCTCAGCGTCGCGGTCCGGAGCCGGGCCGAGCGCCGAGGGCCGGACGTGGCGCTCGACTTCGAAGGACTCGTCCGGAACCCAGAATGGCTCCTCCGCGCTGCCGCCGAGCTTCCAGGTCAACTCGGGGACGGCGGCGATCCGCTCGGCGATCGATCCGCGCAGCTCATCAACACCCGGGGCGCCGGGACCGAGCGCCACGATCTTGCAGGTGTGGCCGGCGATCCAGGAGCACTCGAGGTCGAGGATCGCCTTGTCCTCGGGGCTCAGCGGGATGGCCGTCGGATCAGCCACGGACCCGATGGTGGCACTCCGGCCGGATCGCGGCTGCAGGGCCCGGCATCGCTCAGACCGTCGTCGGCGAGCGGAAGCTGACGCCCGCCCCACCCCGCCGCTTGGCCTCGTACAGCGCCCGGTCGGCCTCGCCGTGGAGCTCCTCGACGTCGATCTCGGCGCCGCGGCGCGCGGCGCCGCCGACGCTGGCAGCGACCCGCACCTCCTGGCCGGCGAAGGCGTCGTCGATTCCCATCCGGATCCGCTCGGCGATCCGCATGGCCTGATTCTCGTCGGCTCCCGGCAGGACGATCGCGAACTCGTCGCCTCCGATCCGCGCGGGCCAGTCGACGGCGCGGATCCGCGAGCTGATCACGCCCGCGACGATCCGCAGCGCGTGATCGCCGGAGAGGTGGCCGGAGGTGTCGTTGAGGGCCTTGAAGTGGTCGAGGTCGAGAATCAGCAGCGCGACACCGTCGCCGGAGCGGTCGTGGCGAGCCAGTTCGCTGACCAGGCGCTCGTCGAAGGCGCGCCGGTTCGGCAGGCCCGTGAGCTGGTCGGTCCGCGCCGTCTCCTCGAGCCGGCGGACGAGAACCGTGATCCGCGTCCGCAGCGCGAGCACCAGCAGGCCGACGCCGAGCGTCGTCGCCACCCCGTTGATCCAGAGCTCGATCTCGCCCTGCTGGTCGTCGAGGATCACGGCGACCGCGTAGAGCGCCGCCATCCACAGGGTCTGGGCGAGCGCCCAGCGGATCCGGAGAAAGTAGAAGGCGAAGATCCCGAGCCAGACGAAGTAGGTCACGTAGGCCGCAGAGCGCCCCGGGACCGAGACCATCGCGACGGTGACCACGACGGAGCCGAGGGCGACCACCAGGCCGATCGCCCACCACGGCGCCGTCCGCCGCCGGAACCAGAGCAGGAGGCCGGCGGCGATCGAGGTCGCGAAGGCGATCGAGGGAGCGACGAAGTCGGTCCCTTCCGGGTGCGGGAACAAGTAGGTGATGAACCCGACCACCGAGCCGGCGATCGCGATTCCGCTCAGCAGCGTCGCTGCGAGCTCGCGGTCGGAGGACCCACCGAGGCGCGAGTGCACCCGGGCGATTGCGTCATCGATCTTCACAACGCCCCATCGGCAGAACCGGCGGTGCGACTTGAACCCCGAAAGAGAAGGGCCCGGGATCGCTCCCGGGCCCTTTCTCCAAGCGGTGCGGCTCCCCTGAATCGGCTGGGGAGGCCGCGGAAGTCCCGAGGGACTCCTTACATCATCCCGCCCATGTCGGGCATGCCTCCGGGCATCCCGGCGGCGCCACCCTCCTCGGGCGGCTCGGCCACGATGCACTCGGTGGTGAGGATGTTCTTGGCGATCGAGGCCGCGTTCTGCAGCGCCGAACGCGTGACCATGGTCGGGTCGATGACGCCGTCCTTGATCAGGTCGCCGTAGTCGCCGGTGCCCGCGTTGAGACCCTCGCCGGGCTTCATGTCGCGGACCTTGTTGACGACGACCGAGCCCTCGAACCCCGAGTTCTCGGAGATCTGACGGAGCGGCTCCTCGAGCGCGCGGCGGATGATCTCCGCGCCGGTCGCCTCGTCGGACTCGAGGCCCTTCGTGTCGACCGCGTCCTGGGCGTTCAGGAGAGCGACTCCACCGCCGGGGACGATGCCCTCTTCGAGGGCGGCCCGGGTGGCCTGCAGCGCGTCCTCGACGCGATGCTTCTTCTCCTTCATCTCGGTCTCGGTGGCAGCGCCGACCTTGACGACCGCGACACCGCCGGCCAACTTCGCGAGACGCTCCTGGAGCTTCTCCCGATCGAAGTCGGAGTCGGTGTTCTCGATCTCGGAGCGGATCTGGCCGATCCGGCCCTCGATCTGCGCCTTGTCGCCGGAGCCGTCGATGATCGTCGTCGTGTCCTTGCTGACGACGACGCGACGGGCCTTGCCGAGCTGGCTGAGCTGGGTGTTCTCCAGCTTCAGACCCATCTCCTCGGTGATGACCTCGCCGCCCGAGAGGATCGCGATGTCCTCGAGCATCCGCTTGCGGCGATCGCCGAAGCCGGGGGCCTTGACCGCGACGCCGGTGAACGTGCCGCGGAGCTTGTTGACGACCAGCGTCGCCAGCGACTCACCCTCGACGTCCTCGGCGATGATGACGAGCGGCTTGCCGCCCTGCATCGTCTGCTCGAGGATCGGCAGGATGTCCCGGACCGAACCGATCTTCTGGTTGGCGATCAGGATGTAGGGGTCCTCGAGGACTGCCTCCATCCGATCCTGGTCGGTGACCATGTACGGCGAGATGTAGCCCTTGTCGAACTGCATCCCCTCGGTGAACTCGAGCTCCATCCCGAAGGTCTGGCCCTCTTCGACGTTCACGACGCCGTCCTTGCCGACCTTCTCGATGGCATCGGCGATGATGTCGCCGATCTCGTCGTCGGCCGCCGAAATCGAGGCGACGCGGGAGATCTGGTCCTTACCGCCGACCTCCTTCGACTGCTTCTCGCGCAGGTTCTCGACGACCTGGTTGACGGCCGTCTCGATGCCCTTGCGCAGCGCCAGCGGGTTGGCCCCGGCGGCGACGTTCTTCAGGCCCGAGCGGACGATCGTCTGCGCGAGCAGCGTCGCCGTCGTGGTGCCGTCGCCGGCCACGTCGTTGGTCGCCGTGGCGACCTCGCGGACGAGCTGGGCGCCCTGGTTGGCGAAGACGTCCTCGATCTCGACCTCGCGGGCGATCGTGACGCCGTCGTTGGTGATCGTCGGCGCGCCGAATTTCTTGTCGAGGACGACGTAGCGACCCTTCGGGCCGAGCGTGACCTTGACCGCGTCCGCGACGGCGTCGACGCCGTCCTGCAGAGCGGCGCGGGCGTCGGCGCCGTACTTGAGCTCCTTGTGAGCCATATCAGTGATTCCTCCTGATGCTTCTTGGTTCCGTGGGAAAGGCGGTCGGTTACTCGACCTTGGCGAGGACGTCCGACTCGCGCAGGACCAGCAGGTCCTCGCCGTCGACCTTGACCTCGGTGCCGCCGTACTTGCTGTAGAGGACGACGTCGCCTTCCTTGACGTCGAGCGGGATGCGCTTGTCGCCGTCCTCGTCCCAGTTGCCGTCGCCGACCGCGAGGACCTCGCCCTTCTGGGGCTTCTCCTTGGCGGTGTCGGGGAGCACGAGTCCGCTGGCGGTCGTCTCCTCCTCTTCGACCGCCCTGACGATCAGGCGGTCACCCAAGGGCTTGAGCTTCATGCGTAGTTACCTCCGTTGAGGGTTGAACAGTGGTGGTCTGGAAAGACTTACGTCCGTACCTTGGCACTCTAGCTGTGAGAGTGCCAACGGCTGCGCGCCGAGTGTAGCGGCCGATGCATAGCTGTCAAGTGATCTAAGTGTTAACGACTCAGATCCCTCGCGCCGCCCGTGACCGGAGGCCGGCCAGGGCGTAAGGTTCCCGAACCCGATGGCCGCTCTCACCGACCCACTCGAGTTGCCCTGCGGCCTCGTGCTCGCGAACCGGCTCGGGCGAGCGGCGATGACCGAGGGGATCTCGGGGCCGCGTAACGACCCGAACGAGTGTCACTTCCGGCTGTACGAGGCGAATGCCCGCGGCGGCGCCGGGCTCGTGCTGACGGGCAACGCGATGATCGACCGTCGCTACCTCGAGCGGGCTCGGAACATCGTCGTCGACGCCGCCACCGACGCGGCGGCGCTCCGGAACTGGGCCGCGGCGAGTGCCGCGGCACCGACCCTCGTCCAGCTCTCCCACCCCGGCCGCCAGGTCAACCGCTACGTCAACTCACACCCGGTCGCGCCCTCCGACGGTCCGGCGGTGGCGATCGCCGGCGCCTTCGCGAAGCCGAGGGCGTTGACGCGCGATGAGATCGATGATGTGAAGGCCCGGTTCATGGATGCGGCCGTCCGGGTTGTCGACGCCGGCTTCCCCGGCGTCCAGATCCACGGCGCCCACGGCTACCTGCTCAGCAGCTTCCTCGACCCCGAACAGAACCGGCGCGACGACGAATACGGCGGCGACCTCGGCGGCCGGGCGCGGCTGCTGCTCGAGATCCTCGACGCGATGAGGTCGGCGCTGCCTGCCGGCACCGCCGTGTCGGTGAAGCTCGACTCCCGCGAGGGTGCCGACGACGAGCTCGCCGAGCTCTGCCGGATGCTCGAGGCCGGTGGCATCGACCTGATCGAAGTCTCGGGCGGCAATTACGAGCGACCGGAGATGGCGGGCTACGACGCCGACGGCGATGAGCTGAAGAGCGAGCACGAGTCGCCGTTCTGGAACAGCGCCGCCGCGGCCTCGGCCGCGGTCAACGTGCCGGTGATGCTGACCGGAGGCTTCCGGACACGGGCCGAGGTCGACCGGGCGCTCGGCGGCGGCGTCTGCGACGTGATCGGCGTCGGCCGGCCGCTGGCCGTGCGTCCCGCCCTCGCCGGCAGGTTCGTCAGCGGCGAGACCGACGTGCTCGACCGGCCCGGGCCCCGGCTCGGCGGACCGGCCCCGGTCCGCAAGCTGCTCGGTGCGGCGGCGGGGACGGGCTGGCACCGGATCCAGCTCCAGCGGACCGGCAAGGGCCGGCCGCCGCTGCTCGGCTTCCCGGCTCTGCTCGCGGCGCTCGACTACACGAACGTCGACTGGGCGCAGGCGATCGGGGCGCGCCGCAGCCGGATGCGGATCGCCGAGGAGACACCCCGCTCGACGATCAGCTGAGAGTCGAGGCGGGTCAGTTGCCGTCGGCCTGAAGATCGACCTCGATCGATCCCTGATCCGAGCTCAGCGTCAGCCGGTTGCCGTCGAGGCTCCAGGCCGGATCGGCGGCGAAGAAGTCGGACAGTTCGTCGTCCTGGTCCATCGCCTGCTTCGCGCACCCCATAGCGGTCGAAGCGACCTGCCCGATCTCGAGGTGGTCGGGAGTGATCCTCACGTCCGTCGCCGCTGTGTTGCACTCGGCCCGCCAGGTGATGCCGCCTTCGTCGTCGAAGGTCACCGTCACCGGCGTCGAGAACGACGAGCCCTCACCTGACCAGTCCGCCGTCGAGACGAAGGTCCGGCCGACGAGATCGTCGGGCTGACCGACCGAAGAGGTCATGCCGGACTCGTCGTCCCCGTCGCCGCAGCCGCCGATCAGGAGCGCGGCCACAAAGGTGGCCGCGCCGATCCACGAGAGTCGCTTCGAACGATGCATGCACCGACTCTACGAGCGAGCGGTGATTTCGTCACGAGGTCAGCTCGACGCCAGCAGCCGGCAACCGAGATGCCGCGCCAGCCCCTGGCCGCCCCAGCGCATCACCTGATCGTGGTTCCAGCGGAAGATCGGCCGGGCGAGAGGGGCGACGAGGTTCATCCACGGCTTGGTCGTGTGGACGTTCCACTCGTAGAGGGCGGCGGTGGCGCCGTCCTGCTCGAGGAAGCGCCAGCGGCCGACGCCCTCGAGCTCGCCGGTGGCGTGACCTTCGAGGAGATACGGGCGCTCGACGACGGTCGAGACGACGTCGAAGCGGATCGGGTAGGGGATCCGGCTGCGCCACGCGTAACGCCCGCGGCGACCGACGCCGCAGGGCGTGCCCGGATCGGTCTCGACCGCCTCGACCACTCCACGCCACCAGACCGGCCACTCGCCCGAGTCCCAGATCGCGTCCCAGACGTCCTCGCGGGGAGCGTCGAGCAGCCAGGTGGTCAGGAACTCGTAGTCCGCCATGACCCCGCGGACCCCCGTAGCTCAGTTCTGCGACGGGGTCTCGCCGTTGCCGAAGTTCGACTGCGGGCGCTCGACGATCTGCGAGAAGCGGATGACGGTGACGATGTCGTCGGGGTCGATCGGGCGGCTGTAGATCTGCTCGAGGAAGTTGACGGTGTCGTCAAGCCGCCGGAACTCGGGGTTGTCGTGCTCGATGTCGCGCGGGGAGAGGTCCTTGACCTTCTTCACCTCGACGTCGTCGATGACGGCGGAGAAGATCTTCTCCCGCGGGCCGTGGCGGTAGCCGACGGTGATCCAGACGACCTGGCCGCGGTCGTACTTGCGGGTCTTGTCCCCCAGCCGGATCGTGGCGGTCTTGCGCCCGCGCTTGAGCTGATCGACGAAGACCGGCGAGTAGAAGTTGAGGACATACAAGGCGCTCACAGCCCCGCCACCCTATCGGTGATCTAGAAGATGTAGGCGCGGAGGCGGGGTGGCTCGAGCACCGTCACCCGCCCGCGGCCGACGCGGACTACGCCCGCCCGCTCGAGGACGGCGAGGAAGCGGCTGACGCTCTCCCGCGAGGTGCCGGCGAGCTGCGCGAGATCGGCCTGGTTCATCCGGATCGTGACGCCGTCGCGTCCCTGCTCGGCGTTGTCCTCGGAGACGAGCTGCGAGAGCACGCCGGCGACCCGGCTCGGCACCGTCTGGAACGACTGCCGGCTGATCCGCTCGTTCGTCTCCCGCAGCCGCTTGGTCAGCGCGACCACGAGCTTGGCGGTGATCTGCGCGTTGCGCTCGAGCAGGCCCCGCATGTCGGTCGCCGAGACCGCGAGCAGGTCGACGTCGGTCAGGGCTTCGACGCTGGCGGAACGGACGCCGCCGTCAATCATCGCCAGCTCGCCGACGAGCTCACCGGGCCCGAGGGTCGCGAGCGCGATCGCCCGGCCGTCCGGATGCTCGCGGGTGACGCGGACCTCGCCGGAGCGGATCACGTAGCAGGCGTCGCTGGTGTCCCCCTCGTGGAAGACCCTGGCGCCCTTCGGGAACGAACGCGGAATCGCGACCTGGGCGATCCGCTCGAGCTCTCCCGGCTCGAGCCCGGAGAGCAGCGGCACGCGCGCGAGCAGGTCGACAGCGCTTGCCTGTTCCTCGCCCATGGCAGGCGATTATCGCTGACAGCCCTCGCACCAGTAGGTGACCCGGTTGTCGTCACCCTGACCGCGGGTCTGGATCCGGCCGCCGCAGCGCGGACAGGGACGGCGGTTGCGGCCGTAGATCTGTTTCGGGCGGCTGCCCTTGGCGATCGCCGTCTCCATCACCCAGGTGGCCGCGTCGACCACGCCCCGGGCCTCCTCCGGCTCGAGGTCGGCGATCCGCCGCCACGGGCTGATCCGCGGCAGGAAGCAAGCCTCGATCCTGATCACGTTCCCGATCCCGGCGATCAGCGCCTGGTCGAGGAGCGCCTCTCCGACCGGTACGCCCGGTTCGTAGGCGAGCAGCCGCTCCGCGGCGGCGGCGGCATCGAAGCCCGGGGCGAGCGGGTCGGGGCCGAGCTGTGCGAGCACCGGGTCGTTTCGCGCCCGCGCGGCGCTGGTCATCCGCAGGATCTTGCCGCCGTTCTGACTCGCGACGGCCCCGCCGCTCATGAGCACGATCCACGGCCGCCCGTACGGCATCCGCCCGTCCGCCCGGACGAACCAGCGCCCGTTCATCCCGAGGTGGCTGTGGACGACGGCATCGCCGCTGAAGTGGAGCAGCAAGTGCTTGCCCCTCGCCTCCGCCCGTTCGAGGGTGCGGCCGGCGAGCTCGGCGGCGCGGGTGTGGATCGGCGAGCGCGCGCTCGGGGCGCCGGCGGTCTCGATCTCCTTGCCGACGAGCGCCGCCTGAAAGCGCATCGCGACACGGTGGATCGTGTCGCCCTCAGGCATTGAATTTCACGATCGGAGGCGTAGCATCGCCGCTGTGGGGAGACGACTGACAGCCGTCGTGGCGATCGCCGTCGTCGCCCTGCTCGCGCTGACCGCGGTGGCCTCCGCCGGAGCTCCTCCGCGAGTCCGCGACATGAGCTACTTCAAGCGGGATGACGGCAGCCTTCCTCACGTCCGGCTTCTGATCGGCGTGAAGCGGGCCGACACGGTCCGCGTCGCCACCGTCTTCCACGGCAAGCACGCGAAGGCGCCGACCAGCCTCGACGACCGCATCTCCGGCGACCCCTGGGTCCTCCAGCACAAGGACGGCGGCCGCGGCGTCTACAAGCTGCTCCGGAAGTCGCTCGACGAGCGCGGGTCGGCCGCGGTCCGGATCCGCGCCCGCAACGCATCCGGCGTCGACAGCGTGAAGCTGAAGATCCGGCTCTCCGAGTGCACGATGGACCCGCCCTTCTACCCGCTCGACTGCGAGATCCAACGCTGAGCCGCCCACGGCCTTACGGCTTCAGCTTGTGGCCGGTCTGAAACAGCCACTGCGCCCACGCGACCATCGCGATCGCCACGATCGCGATGAAGCCGAACGCTAGGCCCACGTCGACGTCGCTTGTCCCGAGGAAGCCGTAGCGGACGGCGTCGACCATGTAGAAGATCGGGTTCGCGTGGGAGAGCTCCTGCCAGGGCGAGGGCAGGATCGAGATCGAGTAGAAGACGCCGCCGAGGAACGTCAGCGGCAGGATCAGGATGTTGTTGATGAAGCTGTGGTGGTCGAAGCTCTGCGCATAGACGCCGACGACGACCCCGAGGGCGGCGAACAGCACGACGAGCAGGATTGCGGCGACGATCAGGTGGAACGGACGCTCGACCGGGGCGCCGGTCAGCGGCAGGGCGATCGCGACGAGCAGGATGCCGATCGCGAACGAGCGGAAGACGCCGCCGAGCATGTAGCCGAGGTTCATCCGCCACGGCTGCATCGGCGAGGCGAGGACGTCGTTGATGTAGCGGTCGTTCCGGGCCTGGAGCAGGCTCGAGGAGTTGTTCGAGAAGGCGGCCTGAGCCATCGCCATCGCGATCAGGCCCGGCACGATGAAGACGTCGTACTCGAACCCGTTGATCTCCGAGATCCGGCTGCCGAGCGAGAGTCCGAAGACGAGGATGAAGAGCGCCGAGGCGACGACCGGGGCGAGGATCGTCTGCGTCCAGAGGCGCGTGACGCGGCGGCACTCGCGGAGGACGAGCGCGCGCATCGAGCGCCCGGGATCGGGTGCGGCGTAGACGGGCGCCGGCGAGCGCCGCGGCGCGGCCGTCCGGTCGGCGGTGCTCACGCTCCCCTCTCCTCCGCCGCCATCACCGCGGGCAGCGAGGTCGAGACCGTCTGCAGGTAGACCTCCTCGAGGCTGGTCGCGTCGAAGCGTCGCTTCAGCCCCTCCGGGGTGTCGCGGGCGACGATCTGCCCGGCCGAGATCAGGGCGATGTCCTCGCAGAGCGACTCCGCCTCCTCGAGGTAGTGCGTGGTCAGGAGGATCGTCGTCCCCTGCTCGTGCAGCAGGCGGATGTAGGTCCAGAGGTCGTGGCGGAGCTCGATGTCGACGCCGGCCGTCGGCTCGTCGAGGATCACGAGCAGCGGCTCGTGCAGGAGCGCCCGCGCCAGCAGCAGGCGCCGCTTCATGCCGCCGGAGAGCTTCGAGGTGCGGGTGTGCGCCTTCGCGCGCAGATCGAAGACGTCGATCATCTCGTCGGCGCGACGCTCGGAGTCGGCGGCGTTCATCCCGAAGTAGCCGCCGTGGTAGACGAGCGACTCGCGGACGGTCAGGAAGCGATCGAGGTTCGGGTCCTGCTCGGCGACGCCGACGAGCCGTCGTGCCTCGAGCGAGTCGTGCTCGAACCCGAAGACCGAGATCCGGCCGCCGGTCGTCCGGATCAGGTTGCAGACCGAGTTGATCAACGTCGTCTTGCCGGCGCCGTTGGGTCCGAGCAGCCCGAAGAACTCGCCCGCGGGCACCTCGAGGTCGAGGCCGTCGAGACCCACGGTCCCGTCGTCGTAGGTCTTCGCGAGCCCCTCGATCGTCAATGCTGCCGTCCCGTCCTTCACCCCCCGCAGGTTAGGGAGCCGGGGCCGCGTGGTAGAAGCGGGCCATGCGCCTGATCCCACTCGAGCATCCGATCCCGCCCGGAATCGTCCATGAGCGCTTCCGGCTCCGGATCCTCACCGTGGACGACCTGATCAAGGACTACGACGCGGTCATGAGCAGCGCCGACCGGCTGCGCGAGCGCTTCCCCTTCTGGGGCTGGCCCGAGCCGGACATGACGATCAAGGACGACCTGATCGACCTCGGCTGGCATCAGAAGGAGGCGATGCTCCGCCGCTCCTTCAACTACGCCGTGATGTCCCCGGACGAAGGCCGGCTGCTGGGCTGCGTCTACGTCGACCCGCCGGAGAAGGCGGGCGCCGACGCCGAGGTCTGTCTTTGGGTCCGAGCCGATGAGGAGGAGGGCGATCTCGAGGACGTGCTCGAGGCGGCGGTCCGGAGCTGGCTCGACGCCGAGTGGCCGTTCGAGTCCGTCCGCTGGCCGGGGCGGGACATCCCGTGGGATCAATGGGACGCGTTGCCTGATCCCTGACGTGAGCTCAGGGACCCTTGATCTCCCGGACGTAGGAGTTGGCGGTCGGATCCCCGCCGTAGTGGTTCCAGCTGATCACCGCTCGGTCCCGGGCGTCGATCACGACGTCGAGTTGACGTGTGATGCCGGTGCGCCGTGAGAAGTTCGTTACCGGCCCCGGTCGCCCTCGACGGTCGAGCTTCGCCGCGACCCCCTCGAAGACGTAGCCGTCCCTCGTGATCTTGCGCCAGATGACGGTCGCCCGTCCGTGGCTGTCGACCGCGATTCGCGAGGCCTTCCCGCGCGCGGGACCCGGCGTCAGCGTCCTCGGGCGAGCACGGTCGGCAGGATCGAGCGCCGCCGCGCGGACGTCACCTCCGGCGGCGTCCCAGACGGCCACCCGGTGCCCGGAGCCTTCACCGATGCGAAGGCTCGTCGGGTAGGCGGCCGGTCGGGTCCTGAAGTAGGTCTCAGCACGACGCTCGCCGTCGGCACGGGCCGAGAAAAGCTCGAACGCCCCGTCCGACCGCCTGTCGAACGCATAGATGCGGGACCCCGAGACAACCGGCATGGGACCGTCGGCGAAGCTTCGGGGCGAGAGAACCTCCGTCCTCGACGCCGAGCCGTCCAGCGGCGCCGAGCCGACCCGCCTCGTCTCACGGTCCGACCAGACCACCCGTGAGTGACCTCCGACATCTGCAAGACCGAGCGGCACGAGGACTTCTGAGCCCCTGGCCTCGACGACCGTTCTCGAGGCGCCCACTTCTCCGTCGGGGGTGATCTCCGCGGACCTGAGGTCGCCGCCGGGCATCGACGTCCAGAGGACGACGAAACCGTCGGCGGGAGTCCGTTGAAGCTGCCAAGAGCCGAGGCCACCCGCCGGTTGCAGATCGACCTCCGGTCCGACGGTGCCATCGGGGGCGACCGTGACCACTCCGGCGTCGAATTTCGCGGAGCTGCCCTGACCCGCGTATATCGAGAACGCGATACACGTCCACCCGGCGCCGTTCGTGGCGAGTTGTGGGCCCCACACAGAGCGCTCGGGGCCGGGCACGAGCGGCACGTCGGCGGCGACCGGCGACGCATCGGAGAACGCTCCGGAGTCGCCGAGCTCCGCGGTCACGATTCCCCCCTCGAAGTCCGAGCCCGGGAACAGGCCCTCCCAAGCGAAGCGAACCTGACCGCTCGGGCCTGCCGCGATCGCCGGGTAACCACCCTCGCTGTAGCTGACCGGCGCCGAATATTCGACAGCAGCGGCGGCCGAGGCGCCCACCAACGAGGCGGCGACGCAGACAGCGGCGAGGATCGACGAGACCCATCGGCCGGCGTGTTGACCGCGCCCCTCCACAGCCACAAAGGATACGTCCGGGACCCAATCGGTGCCCCGGTTCCCGGACCCACCACGACGGAAGCACAATTGCCTTCGTTGCCTGTGCAACGATGAATATGCATGGCGGGTTCTGATCGACTGACCCGCTCCACAAGCGCGAGCGACTCGTCCGACGACTCGTCCCAGTGGGAGCTGAAGAGCCTCGCGAAGAGGAGCATTCCCGCGTTCGTCGCGATCGCGGTCCTGATGCTGATCGCCTGGACCGCGCCCGGCCTCGGCGAGGTCCGCGACCTGCTGCCCGACGCCGCGCCGGGATGGGTGGCGATCGCGATCGCCTTCGAGGCGCTTTCCTTCGCCTCCTACGTCGTCATGTTCGCCCCGGTCTTCTGCCGCGGACTGAGCTGGCGGCGGAGCTGGCAGATCGGCGGCTCGGAGCTGGCGATGGGCTCGATCGTCCCGGCCAGCGGCGCCGGCGGCCTCGCCCTCGGCGCCTGGGTGCTGCACGAGGGCGGAATGGACGCCGACCGGATCGCGCACCGCAGCGTCGCCTTCTTCCTGATCAAGAGCTCGGTCAACTTCTTCGCCGTGGCGATCATCGGCCTGCTGATGTTCTTCGGCCTGTTCGGAGTCGACGAGCCGTGGACGCTGACGCTGCTTCCCGCCCTGATGTCGATCCTCGTGATCGCGGCGGTGCTGATCATCCCCCGGTTCCCGGTCGGCGATCGGCCCGACGGCGACGCCTCGCGGGCGACCCGGTTCATCGCCGCCTCCCGGCGGGCCCTGATCGTCGGCAGCGAGGGGGCGATCGACATCGTCCGCTCCGGCAATACCCGCGTCATCGCCGGGGCCATCGGCTACTGGGCATTCGACAACGCCGTGCTCTGGGCGACGTTCCGCGCCTTCGGCTACCACCCCGAGATCTCGATCGTGCTGATGGGGTACCTGATCGGCCAGCTGGGCGGCCTGCTTCCGATCCCGGGCGGCATCGGCGGGATCGACGGCGGGCTGATCGGCACCCTGATCGTCTACGGGGCGCCGGCCGCGATCGTCACCGCCGCCGTCCTCGCCTACCGGGTGATCCTCTTCTGGCTGCCGCTGGTCGCCGGCGGCGTCTGCTTCTTCAGCCTCCGCCGCGACATGCCGCGCGACGGCGAGCTCGCCACCTGCGAAGCGGCCGCTGCTGCGGCAGCGGCGCGGTAGTCGCGGCCCGGCCCTAACCTGAGCGCGCGATGCGAATCCGCCTGCTCGTCCTGATCGCCCTCGGTGCCGCGCTCGTCGCGGCCGCGGCCGACGCGAGCGCGCCCGCCCATCGCGGCGTCGGCTTCGAGCTCAGGCGGACGACGGTCTCGCCCAAGCACCCGACCTTCGACGCGAAGCGGAAGATCAAGCTGCGCTACGGGTTCGCCGCGAATCGGCCGGTCGACCTCCGGATCGAGGTCCGGCGTGCGAAGAGCGACAAGCTCGTCCGCGTCTATCGCGAGCGAGACGCGCGCCCGGGCCGGCGGCTGACTCGCGTCTGGAACGGGCTGACGCGTCACGGCGGCGTCGCCGACGACGGCCGCTACGAGTTCCGGGTCGGACCCGTCGGCGGTGCCATGAAGTACGCCGGCCGCTTTCGGCTCCGGACGCACGTCTTCCCGGTCGACGGACCGCACGGCACCCGCGGCGCGATCGGCGAGTTCGGAGCGCCGCGCAGCGGCGGCCGCGTCCATGAGGGCTTCGACATCACCGCCGACTGCGGGACGCCGCTCATCGCCGCCCGCGGCGGCAAGGTCCAGAAGGTCGGCTACGACCCGGTCCTCTACGGCTACTACGTCCTGATCGACGGGCTGAAGACGAGCCAGGACTACTTCTACTCGCACCTGATCGCACCGCCCGCGGTCGGCAAGCACGACCGCATCAAGACCTCGCAGTACGTGGGCCGCGTCGGCAAGACCGGGAACGCCGCCTCGACGCCGTGCCACCTCCACTTCGAGGTCCGGATCCACGGCAAGCCGGTCGATCCCGAACCGTTCCTCGACGCCTGGGACCGGCACAGCTAGATCCTCACTTCGATTCCGGATACGGATCAGTTGAGTCGCCGTGGAGACTCTGCCACCATCGGTCCAAGCGAACGAGGGGAGTCAGCCATGGAAGCCGTCGCCGCCGCCAACGAGGAGGCCGTCGAAGCCTGGAGCGGCGTCCTCTTCGACCGCTGGGCCAAGCATCGCGACGTCCTCGCGATCTCGATCCGGCCGTTCTCCGATGCCGCCTACGAGCTCTGCCGGCCGCAGCCCGGCGAGCGGGTGGTCGACGTCGGCTGCGGTCTCGGCGAAACGACCCTCGCGCTCGCGGAGATGGTCGGCGCGGACGGCGGGGTGGTCGGGGTCGACGCGGGCGAGCGCTTCACCGAGGCCGCCGCCGCCGAGGCCGCCGAGGCCGGCGTCGGCAACGTCCGCTACGTCACCGCCGACGTCCAGGTCGGCGATCTCGGAGGCCCGTTCGACCTCGCGTTCTCGCGTTTCGGGACGATGTTCTTCGCCAACCCCGTTGCCGCGTTGCGGAACCTGCGCTCCTCGCTGCGCCCCGGTGGCAGGCTCTGCATGGTCGTCTGGCGCAACAAGCTCGACAACGAGTGGCTCCATCGCGGCGAGCTCGTCGCCGACAAGTACCTCGAGCGCCCCGAGGAGACCGACGAGCCGACCTGCGGCCCGGGCCCGTTCTCGATGGCCAACGCCGACACGACCTCCGACCAGGTCACCGCCGCCGGCTTCACCGATGTCGCATTGCGCCGCTGCGACATCGACTACCTGATGGGACGCGACCTCGACGGCGCGATCGAGGTGGTGATGGCGATCGGCCCGGCCGGTGAGTTGATCCGGCTCGCCGGTGCCGAGGCCGAGAAGATCCGGCCGAAGCTCGAGTCCGAGCTCCGCGACGCCTACGCCGACCTCGTTCGCGACGACGGCGTCTGGGCGAAGGCGTCGGTCTGGATCGTGACCGCCGTCAACCCGGGCTGAGCGCGGTCGGCCGGCCTAGCCGGCCTTCAAGGTCACGCTGACCGACTTCGAGGTGTCGTTGCCGGCGAGGTCCGTCAGCTCGACCTTGATCTTGGCCTTCGCCGCCCCGTCCTTCTTCAGCGACTTGACCAGGGCCTTCTCGTCCTTGGACTTCCGCGGCTCGAGCCTGAGCTTGCGGAACTCACCGGCGTCGACCGCCTTGCCCTTGAGCTTCTGGAGGTCGATCGGCTTCTTCTTCCCCTTCGGATCGACCGTGCCGGTGACGGTGAGGGTGACGTCCTCGTCGGCCCCGGCCTTGACCGCGACCTCGATCCGGTTGCCCCGCTGCTTCTGCGTCTTCGATGCCTCGACCCGGCGGCCCTCGACCTTTGTGTCGACGGCGAGCGGGTCGTAGGTGAAGTTGGAGATCGCCGGGGTGGCATCGGTGCCGTCGAGGTCGGTGGCCTTGACGGCGAAGCTGTGGGCCCCCTCGCTGAGCGGCGGCAGGGTCACGGGCGAGGTGCAGGACACGAACGGGCCGGCGTCGGTCGAGCACTCGAAGTCGGCGTCGTCGGCGTTCGAGGTGAACTCGAAGGTCGGAGTGTCGTCGGAGGTCGCGGAGCCGTCGGCGGGACCGGAGGTGATCGTGCTGTCGGGAGCGGAGAGGGTCGCGCGGGAGTAGGCGATCCTCGTCTCGGTGTCCTCGGTGACCGGCCAGGCGAGGACCGGGCGGTTGTCGGGGCCGACGGCGGCGGACGGGTAGGAGTTGAACGGATAATTCGAGAAGGTGCGCAGCGGGGCGCGAGTTCCGTCGGCGTTCATCCGCACGGCCAGCATGCGGTCGCTGCCGGGTCGTGGCCAGGCGATCGTGGTGCGCGCCAGCTGGTCGATGACGAGTGCCGGGTCCTGGTTGGTGGAAATGCTGGGCCCGAGAACCCGGATCGGGGTGTCGGTGGCGCCGGTCGAGTCGAGACGCCGTCCGACCAACTCGGTTCCCCCGTCGCCGTCGTCGCGCGACCAGGCAACCGTTCCGTGGTCGGTGTTGTCGTATGCGGAGATCGCGTATCCGCCGCCTTCCGAGCCCGTGAACCGGTGGATCGGTCCGAGGGCTCCGTCCCCCGAGACGGTCCGCGCGCCTTCGTCCCAGACAGCGACCGCCTGATCACTCGAGATGGCGTGGATCTGCCCCCCGCCGCCACCCGCGAAATCGGACTCGATCGTCGTCACCGGACCCAGCGTCCGGTCGGCCTCCATCCGGCGGAACGCGAACTTGTCGGGATCGGTGTCGTAGCGTGCCCAGGCCACAAAGACCCGACCGAGCGGATCGATCGACACGTCCCTGAGGCTCACCCCCTGTCCACTCGGGGTGAGGCGATTGAGGGAGCCCGGGGTTCCGTCCGCGGCGAGGCGCACCGAGCGCACGGCGCTTCCTGAATTGTCCGGCCAGACGACCGTCACCCGATCGGACTGGTCGACCACCGCGTAGATCCGATAGTCGTCGGCGAACTCGCCGTCGTAGAGGGTCTGCACCGGTTCCATCGACCCGTCGGGGAGGATCCGCCGCGACTGGACCTCGCGCTCGGGATAGCCGGTGGTCCAGACGACGGTCGCCCGCCCGGAGCCGTCGACGACCACGTCGTGTGCGGCCACTCCGAGTGCCGCCGATCGCAGGTACTGCGCCGGGCCGAGGGAGCCGTCAGGCTCGATCCAGCGGGCGACGCCGCGGCCCTGGCCGGCCTGGTACTGGTTCCAGGCCACGAGCGCGCGGTTGTCGGCTCCGACGGCGACCGCCGGGGAACTGGCGCTCCGGCCGGCTGCGGAGATCCGCTCGGGCTCGGGGAAGGTGATCGCCGCGCCGGCGTCGGCGGCACCCGCGAGACAACCCGCGAGAGTCGCGAGCAGGGCGGTACGGCGAACCAATCGCCTCATCGCGTCACCTTCATCGACACCGACTTGCTCGTGTCGTTGAGCGACGGATCGACGAGTGTCACCTTGACCTTCGCCTTGGCCGAACCGTCCTTCTTGAGCGACTTCGTGAGCTTGCGGTTGTCGGAGTCGCGACGGAGAACGAGCGTGAACTTGCGGAGGTCCCCGCCGTCGACGGGCTTCGCCTTGATCTTCTGAAGGTCGAGCGGCTTCTTCTTGCCCTTCGGGTCGACCGTGCCGGTGAGGGTGGCCGTGACGTCCTCGTCCGCTCCGGCCTTGACCGCGATCCGGATCTTCTTGCTCTTCTGCCTCTGCTTCTCGGACGCCTTGACGACCCGGCCCTCGACCTTGGTGTCGAGGGGGTCGGCATCGGGGTCGTAGGTGAACCCGACCGCGGCTGGGGTCGCGTCGATCCCGTCCGGATCGGTGGCCCGGGCGGCAAAAGAATGGGCACCCTCGACGAGCGCGGGCAGCGTCAGGGGCGATGTGCAGGGGCTGAACGGAGCTCCGTCGATCGAGCAGTCGAAGGTCGCGTCGTCGGCGTTCGAGGCGAACCCGAACGTCGGGGTGTCGTCGGGGGTGGCGGAGCCGTCAGCGGGACCCGAGGTGATCGTGGTCTCGGGTGGGACGAGCGACGCGCGGGAGTACTGCAGCAACCCGGTCCCACTGCCGCTCCCACCACCCCAGACCACAGTCGGCCGATCGTTCAGGCCGACCGCGATGTCGGAGCCCCGATCGGCTGGGAACGACGTCGGGGAAAGCGTGGTGATGGTCCCGGGGGAGCCGTCCGCCTGCAGCCGGGTCGCCTGGACCCGGCGCGTCGTGCCGTCGAAACGGTCCCAGACCACGTGGGCCCGGCCGGAAGAGTCGAAGGCGATCGAAGGGTCGCCGGCGTCCCGACCCTCCGCCGAGACGATCTCGGTGTCCCCGGGTCGCCCGCCCCGGTCGAGCAGTGCGGTGCGGATCCGGTAATTGTCGGCGCCGGCTCCACTCCAGACGAGCCGGGCGCGGTCGTTCGGGTTCAGGGCAAGATCGAGATCCGCCGCGATCTGATCGCCGTCCGACACCCTGCGGATCGGCTTCAGGTTCCCACTGGGCGCGATCAGCCGCGACTCGATCGTCTGCTTCCCGGCGTCGGCCTGCCGCCAGGCCAGGGTGACGATCCCCGAATCAGCCGCAACGAGACGGATCTCGGCGATCTCACCGTCGGTGGTGGGCGCGACGAATCCCTGGGCGCTCATGTTTCCCGCACCGTCGATCCGCCGGGACGCGAGCCGATGTCCGTCCACCTCCCAGACGGCGGTGACGCGGTCGTTGTCATCGACGGCCAGCATTGCCCCCCAGGCATCTCCCGACGGCTCCGAGAGGAACCTCGACGACCCCGGATTGCCGTTGGGCGCAACGGTGATCACCTTGGCCCGATCGATGCCGTCCTTCTCCCACCAGTAGGTGATCGTCGCCTTCCCCTGCGAGTCGACCACGACGTCCCACGGATAGGGGAACTGGGAGTTCGACCGGGGCGTCAGCTCATGAACCGTCCCGAGCGTTCCATCCGGGGCGAGCTGGGCGGTCTCGACCACCTGGTCGCTCCCCTCGCTCTGAAGCCAGACCAGGGTCGCCGTGCCGTCCGGGCCGATCGCGGCGTCGACCAGCTGTCCGTCGACGAACTTCTCGACCGCACCGAACGGTCCGGTCGGACCGCTCTGCGAGTAGGCCACCGACGGATGGGCCGATGGCAGAAGCGATTCCCAGATGACCAGGCGAGAGCCGTCGGGCCCGACCAGCAGCTCAGGCTCGCTCGTCAGCTGGACGCCGCTGTCGAGCGACGTCGGAGGGGCGTAGTCGACGAACGCGTCCGCCGACACCGCGGACGCCAGCGCCCAGCCGATGCCGCACGCCGCACCGGCGATGAACCGTATGGACCTCCCGATCCCCATACCGCGGGAACCCTATTCGCCGAAGAAAGTTTCGGCAATGGGCAAACGCGACGGGAGCGGCGCCCCGCTTCAGCAGGCCTTGCGCACCCCTGCCTTCGCCTTCTTGACCCTCGCCTTCGCCTTCTTGACGTCGGCCTTGGTCCCCGACTTCCTCGCCTTCTTCAGCTTCGCGTTCGCCTGCTTCAGCTTCGCCTTCGCCCGCTTACACGCCTTGGTGACCACGGGTGGCTCGGGCGGACCGCCGGATACCGTGAACGTCCGGGGCGCCGATGTCGCCGTGCGGCCGTCGGGGTCCGTGGCCCGGACCCGGAAGCTGTGGCTGCCCGCCGGCAAGGCGCCGCCGAAGGTCACCGGTGAAGCACAGGCGCTGAAGGCGCCGCCGTCCCAGCTGCACTCGAACGTCGCCTCCGGCTCGTCCGAGCTGAACTCGAACGTCGGCGTCGTGTCGTCGCTCGTGTCGGGCGGACCGGAGTCGATCGAGACCAGGGGATCGACGGTCCCCGTCTTCCAGAGCACGACGGCGCCGCTCGCGCGACTGGCGATCGCAATCTCGCCCCCGGGGGTTCTCGTCAGGCCGCGAGTATCGGAGCCTCCGAACGTGACCACCCGGCTCAACTTCCCGTCCTTCATCCGCACGGCGCTTTCGCCGTTCGTCGTTCCGCCGCTGGCGTAGAAGGCCGCGACCACGCGATCGGTCCCATCGACCTCCAGCTGCACCTTCGGATCGATCGAGTCGAATTCGAGCGTCCGGGATCCGGCGAAGGCGCCGTCGCTGCCGACGCGGGCCAGGGCCAGGGCCGGCTTGCCGCCGCTCGTCGTCGCCAGGCCTGCGGTAACACGCCCCTGCGAGTCGACGACCGCGGCGGGGTTCGCATATCCGCCGTTCTCGTCGAGCAATGTCTGCGTGGTCCCCGCCGTCCCGTCGGTCGCGACCCGCCTGGCGACGAGATCGTCGTCGGGAGCGGCGTGGCTCCAGACAGTCGTGACCCGCCCACTCGAGTCGGTCACCGCCCGCGGCGTCGTGTAGTCGAGGGCCGTGCCGAGCGGGATCGGCGCACCCGGCGTCCCGTCGGTCGCGATGCGGCCGAGGACGATGCCCTTCTCCGTGCCGGCGAGGTCGAGCCAGGCGACGCTGACCCTGCCGTCAGGGTCGACGGTCGCGTCGGGCGATGAGTTGTCGGACGTCACGCTGATCTGCCGGGCGGCGTAATCGACGGTGCCGTCGTCGCCGAGGCGGATCGCGTTGATCGGGCCGGTCGACCAGACAACCGTCACCCGGTCGGAGGAGTCAGCGACCAGGTCGGGATCGGTGAACCCCCCGAGCGGGGTCGGCGATGTCGTGGTGCCGTCCTGCGCGATCCGAGCCAATACCGCTCCCGAGTTGAGGTCGACCCAGCCGGCGGTGATGTCGCCGTCGGAGTCGACGACCGCCGAGATCGGGCCGACCGGGGCGCCGGTCGTGAGCGTCTGCACCTCGCCGGCCGTGCCGTCAGCCCCGATGCGGACCCACTTGACGCCCGGATCTCCGTTGAACCGCGCTCCCCAGAGGACCGTGGCCCGGCCCGTGGGGTCGTAGAGGATGACCGGCGGCTGATCGACGCCCTCAACGCCTGTCAGGGCCTGCGGCCCGCCGACCGACAGCGAGGCCGAAGCCGGCGCGGCGAACATGGCGGCGCAGAGGGCGATCAGCCCACCGATCAACAGATTCATCCCGACCGAGCGCCGCAAGGCGCGTCCCCGCATCTTCAACTCGTCTCCCTGGAAGTTCGTCCCGCCGCCCGCCGCGGCCCTGCCGGCCGGAGGCTACAACGTCGGTCTGACCGGCTGCGCCGGTTCTACGGCGAGGCGACGAGGCGGCGGGGCTGGCGCTCGAACCCTGCTTCGACGAGCGCCTGCTCGCACTCGTGGCCGATCGCGGCCTCGCCGTCGATCCGCTCGATCCCGAGCCGTGGAACCTGCCGGGCGCCGACCGCCTCCACGACCGCTCCGAGCGCGGTCGCAAAGGACTCGTCGGTGAAGCGGGCGAGGCGCAGCAGGCCCTTGCCGCCGCGCTCGAGGTAGAGGACCGGCTCGCCGTTGCGGAGGACGACGTAAGCGCCGGCGACGCGGCTCGGGCGGCGGCCGCCGCGGCCGTCGTCGTCCTCCTCGCGGGACGGCGGCCGGGGCCAGGCGAGGCTGGCTCCGTAGGGCTGGGCGGGATCGGTGGCGGCGAGGACGACGTGCTCATCGTCGACCCGCGGCAGCGAGCGCAGGCGCTCGACCGCGCCGGCCAGCGCGAACTGCGCGCCGCCGAGCCCCTCGACGAAGTAGCCGCGGCGGGCTGTACCGAGCATCTCGAGGTTGGAGAGCTCGCCGTAGAGCGCCGAGAAGCCACCGGGGACGCCCTCGGCGAGGACCGTCTCGCGGGTGACGATGCCGTAGCGCTCGAGCATCAGCTCGGCCTGCGCGCGCAGGCGCGGGCCGGACGGCGGAGCGCCGCGGAACAGCGACTCGGTCAGCGACCACCGGCCCGCGACCGCCTGCCCGGTCGCGTTGCGACGGGCGCTGAAGCGGCGGCCGCGTCGTGCGGCGGCGGTTTCCGACGCCTTCAGCCGCGGCGCCCGGAGCGGAGCTACGGCGTCGTTGGTCACCTCGCCCGCCCAGGCGAGATCCCAGAGCGCGGAGTGAAGCTCCTCCTTCTCCCATTTCGTATCTCCGTCGGAGAGGTCGATGACGAGATCGAGCCAGAAGGCGGGCCGCTGGGCGAGAAGCTCGCGGATCGCGTCGTGGATCTCGCCCTCGGGGGGCTCGAGCTTCGCGTTGGCGGGGGGCGGACCGGCGATCCGGACGTCCTCGCGGAAGTAGAAGGCGACGCGGCCGGTGCGGCCGACGGGCCCGGCGCCGATCCAGACGATCTCGCCGCCGGTCGACAGCTGGTCGAGCCAGGTCTGCGAGTAGGAGCCGAGGCGGCGCGGGAGGACGTCGCGCTCCCAGACCTCGGGAGTCAACGCGATGCCCTGGAGCGGCACGAGGATCTCGCGAAGGCGGTCGGGACCGGCGCCCGCCGAACGGTAGGCGTCGACGTTCTGCCAGGAGACGAGGAAGCGGGCGAGCTCGGAGGTGTCGGCGGCCTCGACCTCCTTGCGGAGCACGGCGAGGCTCGCGCGCCGGAGCCGTCGCAGGACGTCGGGATCGCACCACTCGCGCTCGCTGCCGCCGGGCAGGAGCTCGCCGCGGACGAGCTCCCCGGCGGTCTCGAGCCGCTTCAGCGCCGGCGTCGGGTCCACTCCGAAGCGTTGCTTCGCCTGCGCGGTCGGGAACGGGACGTGGGTGCGCGCGTAGCGGCGGAGCAGCGTCTCCATCGGCTCCTCGACGGTGTCGAGGAACGTGTCGGGGAGGCCCGATGGCACCGGGACGCCGAGCGCGTCGCGGTAGAGGCCGCCGTCCTCGGCGGCGATCCAGCGCTCCTCCCCCGCGACCCGGACCTTGACGGCGCGGCGCTCCGACTCGAGCTTGTCGAGCATCGACTTCGCCGAATAGCCCTCGGCCACGCGCTCGGCCACCTCGTCGTCGGAGAGATCGCCGAGGCGGCGGAGGATCACCTGGAGCTGATCGCGGTCGATCGCCTTCGCCTGCTCGACGCGGTGCTGCAGCGAGTCCTCGACGTCGGCGAGCGCAACGGGGTCGATCAGCTCGCGCAGCTCCTCCTGGCCGAGCAGCTCGCGGAGGAGGTCGCGGTCGAGGGCGAGGGCGGCGGCGCGGCGCTCGGCGTTGGGCGTGTCGCCCTCGTACATGTAGGTCGCGACGTAGTCGAAGAGCAGCGAGGAGGCGAACGGTGATGCGGACTTCGTCTCGACCTCGACGAGCGACAGGCGCCGTGACTTGAGGTCGCGGAGGAGCTCGCCGAGCGCAGGCAGGTCGAGCACGTCGCGGAGGACCTCGCGGTAGGTCTCGAGGGTGACGGGGAAGCGGGGGAAGTCGCGCGCGACCTCGAGCAGCGACTGCGACTTCAGCCGCTGCTGCCAGAGGGGCGTGCGCTTGCCCGGGTAGGCGCGGGGGATCAGCAGCGACCGGCCGGCCGCCTCGCGGAAACGGGCGCCGAACAGCGCCGAACCCGAGAGCTCGCCGACGATCAGATCCTCGACCTCGTCGGGCTCGAGCAGAACGAGGTCGGAGGCGGGGGCCTGATCGGAGTCGGGCAGGTGGATGACGATGCCGTCGTCGGACCAGATCGCATCCGCTTCGAGCTCGAGCTCCGCCCGGATCTTCGCCGCGAGCGCCAGGCCCCAGGCGGCGTGGACACGGCCCCCGAATGGGGACAGGACGCAGAGCCGCCAATCGCCGATCTCGTCGCGGAAGCGCTCGACGACGATCGTCTGGTCGGAGGGAACGACCCGCGTCGCTGCCTGCTGCTCGCGCAGGTAGGCGACGAGGTTCTCGGCGGCGAGCTCGTCGAGGTCGTAGTTGGAGGCGAGCTCTTCCGGCTCGGCGACGACCGCCTCGCGCGAGAACTCGCCGATCGCCCGGCCGAGCTCGACCGGGCGGCCGATCCCCTCGCCGCGCCAGAACGGGATCGCGCCGGGGACGCCGGGCGCGGGAGTGACGATCACCCGGTCGCGGGTGATCTCCTCGATCCGCCACGAGGACGCGCCGAGGAGGAAGACCTGGCCGGCGCGAGCCTCGTAGACCATCTCCTCGTCGAGCTCGCCGACCCGGCGGCCGTCGGGCAGGTGGACGCCGAAGAGCCCGCGGTCGGGAATCGTGCCGGCGTTGGTCACCGCGAGTTGACGCGCCCCCTTGCGGCCGCGGACGGTCCCGGCGGTCCGGTCCCAGACGATCCGCGGGCGAAGCTCGGCGAAGCGCTCGGAGGGGTAGCGGCCGTCGAGCATGTCGAGGACGTTCTCGAGCTGCTCGCGGGAGAGCTCGCCGTAGGGCTCGGCCGACTTGACGACCCGCTCGATCTCGTCGACCTCCCAGTCCTCGTCGGCGACCATCGCGACGATCTGCTGGGCGAGGACGTCGAGCGGGTTCTGCGGGATGACCGTCTCCTCGATCTCGCCGGTCCGCATCCGCTTCGCGACGACCGCGCATTCGAGCAGATCGGAGCGGAACTTCGGGAAGATCCGCCCCTTCGAGACCGCGCCGAGCTCGTGCCCGGCGCGACCGACGCGCTGCATCCCGCGAGCCACCGACTTCGGCGATTCGACCTGGATCACGAGGTCGACGGCTCCCATGTCGATGCCGAGTTCGAGCGAGGAGGTAGCGACGATGCACGGCAGCTGGCCCGACTTCAAGAGCTCCTCGACCTTGAGGCGCTCCTCGCGGGCGAGCGAACCGTGGTGGGCGCGGGCGATCTCCTCGTAGTCGCCGGGCGCGGGCGGCGGCTTTGCGGTGAGACCCTCGCCATCCGGCTCCGACGCCTCGGCGCCGGCGAGTTCCTCCCCGTTCATCTCGTTCAGCCGCTTCGCCAGGCGTTCGGCGCCGCGGCGGTTGTTGACGAAGATGATCGTCGAGGTGTGCTCGCGGACGAGCTTCAGCAACTCCGGGTAGATCGCCGGCCAGATCCCGCGCGAGGGCGAATCGCCCGGAACGGACCCCGGCGACGATGGGTCCGGGCCCGGCAACTGCACCCCGTCCGACTCGTCCGCCGCTCCCGGACGCGAAGCGGAGGAAGCGGCGGAGTGGTTCTGGGCGGAGCTGTTCGGATGGGCCATGTCGGCGACCGGAACGACGATCTCCAGGTCCATCTCCTTGCGGACCCCGGCGTCGACGATCTGGCACTCGCGGCCCGGCCCGACAAGGAACTTGGCGATCCGCTCGAGCGGGCGCTGAGTGGCGGAGAGGCCGATCCGCTGGACCGGCTCGTCGCGGCCGGCGCCGTCGTTCGCGTTGACGGCGACGTGCCGCTCGAGGCGCTCGAGGGTCAGCGCCATGTGGGCGCCGCGCTTGGTCGGGGCGACGGCGTGGATCTCGTCGACGATCAGCGCCTCGACGTCGGTGAGGATGTCGCGCGCCTGCGAGGTCAGCATCAGATACAGCGACTCGGGCGTGGTGATCAGGATGTCGGGCGGCTTGCGGAGCATCGCCTGGCGCTCGCGCTGCGGCGTGTCGCCGGTCCGCAACCCGACGGTGACCTCGGCCCCGATCCCGGCGAGCGGGGCGCGGAGGTTGCGCTCAACGTCGTAGGAGAGCGCCTTCAGCGGCGAGACATAGACGAGGGACACCGACGACGGCGCCTCTTCGCCGGCGTTGAGCCGCTCGGTCTTCTCACGGGCCAGGCTGTCGATCCCCCAGAGGAACGCCGTCAGCGTCTTGCCGGAGCCGGTCGGGGCGCAGATCAGCGTGTTGGCGCCGGTCGCGATCGCGGGCCAGCCCTCGGTCTGAGCCGGCGTCGGCGCTTCGAAGGATCGCTCGAACCACGAGCGCGTCCGCTCGCTGAACCCGGCCAGCGGGTCTGACTTCGCACTCTGTTTCGTCGCGGTCGCCAAACGATCGACTCTAGCGAGCCATGTCCGCCGGCCCGCCGGGGCCGCGCCGCTACTCGGGCGGGGTAGCCGTGTTCGGGGAGTTGACGGGAACCGGTCTGGAAGGCTTCACGGAATGCGGGCAGCGATTGCAGTGGCAGTGCTCGCCGCGACGGCGGCGCTCCTCGCGCTGTCCGGCGGCGGCACGGAAACGGACGCTTCCGCCGCGTCGCCGGCGCAGTCGCAGCCGAACGTCGTCGTCCTCCTGAGCGACGATCAGACCCTAGAGGAGATGCGGTTCATGCCCGCCACCGAGCGGCTGATCGGCGGCGCCGGGGCGACGTTCACGAACACCGTCACCAACTGGCCGCTCTGCTGCCCGTCGCGGGCGACCTTCCTCACCGGCCAGTACGCCCACAACCACGGCGTCCTCGGGAACGCTCCCCCCCAGGGCGGCTTCGACCAGCTGAACGCCAACCGGACGCTCCCGGTCTGGCTGCAGCGGGCCGGCTACTGGACCGTCCATATCGGCAAGTTCCTGAACGGGTACGAGAACAGTGCGGTCGACGTGCCCCCGGGGTGGTCGGACTGGCACGGGTCGAAGAAGACGTACTTCTATTACGGGTACCAGCTGCTCGAGGCCGGGCAGGTCGTCACCTACGGGTCGGAGACCGAGAACCCGGACACCCCCGCCGACCCCGACAGCTACTCGACCGACGTCTTCACCGACAAGGCGGTGGCGACCATCGCCGACCGGGCGCCGTCCGATCAGCCCTTCTTCCTGTCGCTCAACTACCTGGCCCCGCACGAGGGCCAGCCCAACGGCGGCCAGTGCGGCAACTCGGCGAAGCCGGCGGCGCGCCACGTCGGGCTCCTCCACGACGAGCCCCTCCCCCAGCCGCCGAGCCTGAACGAGGCCGACACCTCCGACAAGCCACGGTCGATCCGCAAGCTCGAGCTGCTGACGCCCGAGCAGCTCGCGCGGACGACGAACAACTACCGCTGCCGGGCCGAATCACTGCTCGCGATCGACGAGAGCGTCGAGCGGATCGTCGAGGAGCTTCGCGCCAGTGGCGAGCTTCGCAACACGCTCGTCATCTACTGGTCCGACAACGGCTTCTTCCACGGCGAGCATCGCCTCAGCGGTGGCAAGAACAAGGTCTACGAGGAGGCGATCCGGGTACCGATGATGATGCGGGGACCGGGAATCCCGCGCGGGGTGACCGTCGGCGACGAGGCCGTCAACGCCGACATCGCGCCGACGATCCTCGACGCCGCCGGGGCGAAACCCGGACTCCCGCAGGACGGCACCTCGCTGCTGCCGTTCGCCGCCCATCCCGAACGGATGCACGGCCGCGAGATCCTGATCGAGCAGGATCCGCCGAACCTGGCGGGCGGGCGACCCCGCGGGACCGAGTACAAGGCGATCAGGACCGACCGTTACAAGTTCGTCCGCTACTGGAACGACGAGGTCGAGCTCTACGACCTGATCGCCGACCCCTACGAACTCGACAACCTCGCCCGCGACCCCGCGTATTCGGAGGTCCGCCAGGCGCTCAACAAGCGTCTCGTCAAGCTCGGCGACTGCGCCGGCAAGACGTGCCGGACCAAGCCGGCGATGAAGCTCCAGCTGCCGGACGAGGTGCGCCGCGGCGGCGAGAAGTGCAGGCGCGCCGGCGACTTCGTCGCCGCCGTCAAGCGACCAGGCAAAGACCCCTGGGACTCGCTCGTCCGAGTCTCGTTCCGGGTCGCGGGCCAGGACGCGGGAACGCTGACCGATTCGCCGTTCAAGAGCTCACTCAGCCGCAGCCTCCTCCGCGAGCAGCGCAAGCCGCTGATCGAGGCCGACGCCGAGTTGATCGACGGCCGCATCCTCACCGTCACCCAGCGGGTCCGGATCTGCCGCTGAGGCCCGCACTCACTAGGGCGCGTAGGTGAACGGCAGGCTCTCGGCGACCTCGGAGAGCCAGGGCGCCGCCTTGTCGCGCTCGGAGAGCAGCGGATCGTCGATCGGCCATTCGACGGCGACGTCTGGGTCGTCCCAGGCGATCTCCGATTCGGTGGCGGGGTCGTAGAGGGAGGTCAGCTTGTAGGCGACGTCGGCGACCTCGCTGAGGACCTGGAAGCCGTGGGCGAAGCCGATCGGGACCCAGAGCTGGCGGTGGCTGTCGTCGTCGAGGACGTGGCCCTCCCACTCGCCGTAGGTCGGCGAGCCGCGGCGGAGGTCGACGGCGACGTCGAAAATCGCGCCGCGAGGGCAGCGAACGAGCTTGCCCTGCCCGGGGTCGGTCTGGAAGTGCATTCCACGGAGGGTGCCGCGCTGGGTCGAACGCGAGTGGTTCTCCTGGACGAACTCCTCGTCGATCCCGAACTCGCGCCACCGCTCGGAGCTGAAGCTCTCGATCAGGAAGCCCCGCGAGTCGCCGTGGACGGTCGGCTCGATCGCGACGAGGCCGTCGATCCGGGTCTCGACTACGGCCGTCACGCGCCGAGCTTCGTCCCGTACTGGCGCTCGTAGTACTCGCGGTACTCGCCGGAGCGGATCGGCTCCCACCAGTCGCGGTTGTCGCGGTACCAGGCGACGGTCCGCTCGATGCCTTCGTCGAAGTGGACCTGCGCCTTCCAGCCGAGGCCCTCGGTCCGGTCGGCCGAGAGCGAGTAGCGGCGGTCGTGGCCGAGCCGGTCGGCGACGTGGTCGATCAGCGACTCGTCCCGGCCGGTCAACTCGAGGATCCGCTTGACGACCTCGATGTTGGGCAGCTCTTCGGGCCCGCCGACGTTGTAGACCTCGCCCGCCTCGCCGCGGTCGAGGACCACGTCGATCGCGCTCGCGAAGTCCTCGGTGAAGAGCCAGTTGCGGACCTGCATGCCGTCGCCGTAGACGGGGAGGCGATCCCCTGCCATCGCGTTCAGGACCATCAGCGGGATCAGCTTCTCGGGATGCTGGAAGGGCCCGTAATTGTTGGAGGCGCGGACGATCAGCGCGTCGGCGCCGTAGGTCCGCTGGAACGCGCCGACGAGCAGGTCCCCGCCCGCCTTCGACGCCGAGTACGGCGAGGAGGGCTCGATCGGCGAGCTCTCGGTGAACGAGCCGTCCTCGATCGAACCGTAGACCTCGTCGGTGGAGATCTGCAGGTGCCGGATGCCGGCGTCGCGAGCCGCCTCGAGCAGCACGAAGGTGCCGAACACGTCGGTCTGGATGAAGGCGTCGGGGTCGGAGATCGAGCGGTCGACGTGCGACTCGGCGGCGAAGTTGACGACGGCGTCGCAGCCGTCGATCGCGCGGGCGACGGCCTCACGGTCGGCGATGTCAGCCTCGACGAACTCGATCTGCGGCTCCGGCGCGCCGGCGAGATTCTCGCGCCGGCCGGCGTAGGTGAGCTTGTCGAGGACGACGATCCGGTCGTCCGGTCGCTCCGCGAGGCGGCGGCGCACGTAGGTGGAGCCGATGAACCCGGCCCCTCCGGTCACGAGAAGTTTCACGGGGCGTTCAGCTCCCTGTCGTCGAGGTAACGGCGCAGGGCATGCTGCCACGGCTGCAGCAGGATCGCGTCCTCGCTCGTGTGGCCGAGCACCGAGTAAGCCGGGCGCTTCGCCTTGCGGGACATCATGTCGGTGGTCGCCGACATCACCCGCGTCTCCATGTGCGCCTGGTCGAAGATCTCGACCGCGAAGTCGAACCACGTGCACTCGCCGCCGCCGACCATGTGGTGGATTCCGTAGGCGTCGGTGCCGATCAGCTGGACCATCCCCTCGGCGAGGTCGGCGCACGAGGTCGGACACCCGCGCTGGTCGCTGACGACGAGGACCTCCGGCTGCTCGGCACCGATCCGGAGCATCGTCTCGACGAAGTTGCCGCCGCCGAGGCCGAACAGCCACGACGTGCGGACGATGAAGTGCTTCGGGTTGGCCGCGGCGACCGAGACCTCGCCGCCGAGCTTCGACCGCCCGTAGGCGTTGACCGGGTCCGGCATGTCGTCCTCGAGGTAGGGGCTGCCCTTGGTCCCGTCGAAGACGTAGTCGCTGGAGGGGTAGAGGATGCTGGCGCCGACGCGCGCGGCCCCGGCGGCGAGCAGCGCGGCCCCGGTGTCGTTGATCGCCATCGCGCCGCGCTCGTCGTCCTCGGCTCCATCGACGTCCGACCACGCGGCGCAGTCGATGACCGCCTCGGGCCGGACCTCGGCGATCGCCCGGTCGATCGAGGCCGGGTCGGTGACGTCGAGCTCCTTGCGGGTCATCGCGGCGACGTCGTGGCCACGGCGACGCGCGGCGCCGACCACGTCCTGGCCGAGCATGCCGGCGGCGCCGGCGACTATGACCCTCATGCGAGGGTGATCTCGGACCGGTCGCCGACGAGCATCCGCAGCGTCTTCGGCAGGCCGTCGGCCCGCGAGATCCGGACGTTGCGCCCGAGCAGGCTGGCCTCCATCCGCGAGGGCAGGTTGCTAACGCTGGCCCCGGCGAGCAGGATCGAGTGTTCGACTTCGGAGCCGACGACCTCGCAATCCGCCGCGATCGCGGTGTAGGGGCCGATGTAGGAGTCGGCGAGCCTGCTGCCGGCGCCGATGATCGCCGGGCCGCGGACGGTGCAGCGCTCGAGCGTCGCGCCCTCCTCGACGACGACGCGCCCGGCGATGTTGCAGTCGACGACCTCGCCGTCGATGTGCGGCTCGACGTCCTCGAGCACGAGCCGGTTCGCTTCGAGCATGTCGGCAAGCTGGCCGGTGTCCTTCCACCAGCCCTTGACCCGGTGCTGCTCGACGGCGTGGCCGGTGTCGATCAGCTTCTGGATCGTGTCGGTGATCTCGAGCTCCCCGCGCGCGGACGGCTCGATCGAGCGGGCGGCCTCGAACACGGCCGGGGTGAACATGTAGACGCCGACCAGGGCGAGATCCGACGGCGGGTCCTTCGGCTTCTCGACGAGGCGGACGATCCGCTCGCCGTCGAGCTCGGCGACCCCGTAGTGCTCGGGCTCCAGGACCTGGGTCAGAAGGATCAGGGCATCGGGCTCGTTGCGCCGGAAGGCCTCGACGAGGCCGGTGATCCCGTCGCGCAGGAGGTTGTCGCCGAGGTACATGACGAAGGGGCTCTCGCCGAGGAACTCCTCGGCGGTCAGCACCGCGTGGGCGAGGCCGAGCGGCTCGGCCTGAGGGATGTAGGTGACCTTGGCGCCGAGCGCGGAGCCGTCGCCGACCGCCTCGCGGATCTCGTCGCCGGTCTCGGGGGCGATGACGATCCCGATCTCGCTGACGCCGGCCTCGACCAGCGCCTCGATCCCGTAGAAGAGCACGGGCTTGTTCGCCACCGGCACGAGTTGCTTGGCGGAGGTGTGGGTGATCGGGCGCAGCCGCGTTCCCGCGCCGCCCGAGAGGATCAGGCCCTTCAACGTTTCCATCCCGGCGCAGGCTAGCGGCGGAACGGGGGCGGCGCTCAGCCCTCCGAGGTGGCCCGCAAGTACGTGAGCACGGCGAGGACGCGGCGGTGGTCGTCGCCTCCCTGCGGGAGGTCGAGCTTTCCGAAGATGCTGGAAATGTGCTTCTCGACGGCGCCCTGGGTCACGACCATCGCCTTCGCGATGCCGGCGTTCGTCCGCCCTTCCGCCATCAGCTCGAGCACCTCGCGCTCCTTCGGCGTCAGCGAACCGATGCCGGCATCGGAGCCCGCCGGCTCGGAGGCGCGGACGAGCTGGCTGACGACCTCGCGGTCGAGGACGGTTCCGCCCTCGGCGACCCGCTCGACCGCGTCGACGAACGTCCGGACCTCGGCGACCCGCTCCTTCAGGAGGTAGCCGACCCCGCCGCTGCCCACCTCCAGCAGCTCGGTCGTGTACGCCGGCTCCACGTACTGGGAGAGGACCAGGACGCCGAGCCCGGGATGCCGCCGCCGCGCCTCGAGCGCGGCCCGCAGACCCTCGTCGGTGAAGGTCGGCGGCAGCCTGACGTCGACGATCGCGACGTCGGGGTGGTGGGCGCCGACGGCGCTGAGGAACGAGTCGGCGTCCTCGGACTGGGAGACCACCTCGATTCCCTGCTCGCGAAGGAGCGCGACGATCCCCTCGCGGAGCAGGGCCTGGTCCTCGACGAGCGCTACTCGCATGGGAGCTCCGCGGTCACCGTGGTTCCCTCGCCGGACGGGCTCGCGATGGTCAGGGTCCCGTCGACCGCCTCGACCCTGCTGCGGAGACCGGAGAGGCCGTTGCCGGCCGGGTCGGCGCCGCCGGGCCCGTCGTCGGAGACGACCACGCGGAGCACCTCGCCCTCGCGGGCGACGGCGACCTTCGCCGGCGTCCCCGCGTACTTGGCGGCGTTGGTCAGCGACTCGGCGACGACGAAATAGGCCGCGGTCTCGATCACCGGCGCGAGCCGGTCCCCATCGGCGGCCTCGATCTCGACCGGGATCGCCGATCGGGTCCCGAGGGCCTCGATGGCGGCGGGGAGCCCGCGGTCGGCGAGGACGGGCGGGGCGATGCCGCGCGCGAGGTCGCGGAGCTCGGCGATGGCGGCGCCCGCCTCCTCGCGAGCTGCGCGGACGAGCTCCTGGTCCTCGGGGCGGTCGGCGAGCCGCTCCTCCGCCCGGCCGAGCTGCATGCTCAGGGCGACCAGGCGGGCCTGGGCACCGTCGTGGAGGTCGCGCTCGATCCGGCGCAGCTCCTGGGCCTGGACGTCGAGGGCGCCGCGGCGTGTTCGCGTCAGCTCGACGACGCGCTCCTCGAGCTCGTGCTCGCCGCGCTCCTCCGACCGACGCAGGATCAGCGCATGGAGGACGACGGCTGCGATCAGGACGACGATCGTCACCAGAGGCCAGAAGCTGCCGCCGCCGGCGAAGGCCCAGATCATCGTCATGACTACGACGACCCAAGTGGTCAGCCCGGCATGAAGCGCAAGTCCCAGGCGCCGGCCCTCGTGCTCCTCGGTCACGCGCGGCAGGATCCAGAAGAGCGAGATCGGGACGAGACCCGCGAACCAAACCCAGATCGGCCAGTAGGTGCCGAACCCGGCGCCCGCCCAGATCACCGTGCACGCGAACCCGGCCACGGCGGTGGCCGGAACGAGCAGCGAGAGCGCCGCCTCCCGATTCCGGGAGACGGCGCTCGTGATTGCTTGCTCAGCGATCATGCACCGGCCTCAGGGCCGCCTCGCGGCCGCCGCCGATGATCGCACGGCGTCCGCGGACCCGGCGGACGCGCCAGCGACGCTCACCGAGCAGGGCGACGGCGGCGGGCAGGGCGACGCCGCGAACCAGGGTCGCGTCGATCAGGATCGCCGCGCCGAGCCCGACGCCGAGCTGCTTCATCTCCGGCAGCCTCAGCATCGCGAACAGCGTGAAGACGGCGACCATGACGACCGCGGCGCTGGTCACCGCGCCAGCCGTCGCGCCGATGCCCTCAGCCACCGCGGCCCGAGGATCGAGCCCGTTCCGCCGTGCTTCACGAATCCGCTCGAGCACGATGACCGTGTAGTCCATCGACAACCCGAACAGGATCACGAACAGGAACAGCGGCACCCAGGGAACAACCGCGCCGTTACTCGTGAAGCCGAGCAGGTCCTCGCCCCAGCCGTGCTGGAACACGGCGGTGAGGATTCCGTAGGCGGCCGCGACCGACAGCAGGTTCAGCGCGATCACCGACAGCGCCAGCCACGGTGAGCCGAAGGCCGCGACCAGCAGGAGGAACGCCAGCGCCAGGACGATCCCGACCACCACCGGCATCGAGTCGTGCAGCGACGCCGTGAAGTCGGCGCTCTCGGCCGCGTCGCCGGTCACGAGAACGTTCCCGGCGGGCGTTCCGCCCGCGAACTCGGCGCGGAGATCGTCGACGACCGCCGTCGCGTCGTCCCGCGCCATGTCGGGCATCGGCACCGAGATCGCCGCCGTCCTCCCCTCCTTCCCGATCCTGACAGCGGCCTCACCGCTGCCGCCGGTCGTGACGACGGCCCGATCGCCGAGGCGATGGAGCTCGGCGCGCTTCGCCGGCGAGCCGAGATGCTCACCCTCGACGACGAGGACCGCGTCCGCCGGCGCGCCGGGGAACTGCTCCTCGATGTGCCGGAGCGCGGTCACGGCGGGGATGTCGTCGGGCAGGTCGGCCGACGTCGTCTCGCCGAGGTGCATGCCCGCCGCCGGCACTGCCAGCGACGCGAGCACGAACACCGACGCGATCAGCGCCGCGGCCGGACGGCCGGCGACGGTCGCCGCCAGCCGCACCCAGAATCCGCGGCCCTCGCGGGAGCGGATCCGGCGGGTGAACGGCAGGCGACCCTTGTCGATCCGGTCGCCGAGCAGCGTCAGGACCGCCGGCAGCACGGTGATCGAGCCGATGACGGCCATCAGGACGACGACCATCGTCCCGAGCGCGATCGAGGTGAACACCGCGAGCCCCGTGACCAGCAGACCCGCGAGGGCGACGATCACGGTCAGCCCCGAGACGACCACGGCACGGCCGACGGTTGCCGCGGCGGCGTCGAGCGCTGCGACCGGGCCCTTCCCGCGGCGGCGCTCCTCGCGCTCACGACGGATGTAGAACAACGAGTAGTCAACGCCGACCGCGAGGCCGATCAGGACGATCAGCGATGCGGTCGTGCCGCTGTCGGGCGCGATCTGCGAGACGAGGCCCGCCGCGCCCATCGCGCCGGCCACCGCGGTGATCCCGAGGATCAGCGGCACCGATGCGGCGACGAACGCGCCGAACGCGATCAGCAGGATCGCCAGGATCAGCGGCAGGGAGAACATCTCGGCCCGGCCGAGGTCCTCGGAGACGACATCGTCGACGGCGTTCTCGAGCGAGGCGGAGCCCGCCTGCTCCAACGTCGCCTCGGGGTTGGCCTTCGCGGCCTCCTCGACCCGGCGGCCGACCGCTCCGGCCTTCGCGGCCGCGTGGTCGGGGTCGCCACGCAGCTTCACCTGGACAAGGCGGGCCCGGCCGCCATTGGCGGCGAGGTCGGGGGTCGTCGGGTCGGACACGGAGGCGACGGCGTGCTCGCCGTCGAGCTTCGCCGCCAGGTCCTCGGCGGCGGCCGCGCTCGCGGCCGGGTCGCCGGCGGTGATCAGGATCGATTCGGTCGCCGGGTCGTCGAGGCCGGCGGAGGCGAGCGCGCGGCCCGCCTCTCCGGACTGGCCGACACCCGCGTCGGTGCTGCTCAGCTCCTTGGTGCCGGTCATCGAGCCGGCGGCGATCAGACCCGCTATCAACACGAGCCAGAGCGCGATCACCGACTTCGGGCGCCTGCCCGAAGCTCGAGCCGCCCGCTGGACGAAGCCGGCGAGACCGCGTTGCGGTTTGGACAGAGACTGGAACTCTTCGCTTCGTTTCATCATGCGAGCCAAACTAGGCCCGCTGAAACGGCTTATCTATGGGGGATGCTCCAGTTTCGGCCGCGGGATCCCCCGGACCCGTGGTGGGGTTATCCCGACCCCCTGCGGCGCGCGCGGGCACGATGCCCGCGCCGGCCCTCGCTACTTGGCCTTGAGGGTGACCGCCAGCTTCGACGTCTTCGAGTTGCCGCCGTCGTCGGAGAGCACGACGTCGATGTTCGCCTTGCCCTTCTTGTTCTTGAGCTTCTTGGCGATCGTCTTCTGAGCGTTGCTCTTCGCCGGCTTCATCTTCAGCGTCTTGTTCCCGCTCACCGGCTCGGTGATCGGCTTCAGGTTCCAGGTCTTCTTCTGGATCGTGATCTTGCCCCGGGAATCGACGTCGAGGTCCTCGCCGGTCTTCACCTTGACCGCCACGATGATCTTCTTGCCCTTCTGCTTCTGCGTCTTCTCGGCCGAAGCCTTACCGTCGATCTTGCCGTCGTTCACGGTGAACACGTCGACGGAGTTGCTGAGTGCTGCCGCGGCGTAGGCGGTCTTGCCGTCCGGCGACACGGCGACGGACCGGACGTCGTCGAGCGCCGTCGCGTCACCGCAGGGCTTGCTGGTGTCCCCGGAGACGCAGGCGTCCGTGCCGGCTTTCTGGGTCAGCGTTCCGCTCGACGTGTCGCGATCGAGGACCGCGATGGCGCTGACCGGACTCAGGGACGAGACGTAGACGTTCTTGCCGTCGGGCGTGACGGCAACGGACACAGCGGTGCTGAGGGCGACTCCGTCGACGCAGGCCCCGCCCTCTCCGTTCTGGGAGATGCAGCCGTCGGTGCCGGCCTTCTGCGTCAGGACGCCGGTCGACGCGTCCCGGTCCATGATCGTGATCGCATCGCTGTAGTAACTGGTCGCGTAGACGTTCTCGCCGTCGGGCGAGACGGTGACGGCGCTCGCCCCGTCGAGGGCCGTTCCATTCGAGCAGTAGCCGCCGCCCGTGTCCGAAATGCAGGCGTCGGGCGGGGTCTTCTGGGTCAGCACCCCGGTCGTCGCGTTGCGGTCGAACACAGCGATCGCATCGCTATAGAAGGCGGAGACGTAGACGTTCTCGCCGTCGGGCGAGACGGAGACGGACTGGGGACCGTTGATCTCCACTCCAAACGCGCAGTTGCCACCCGTTCCGGTCAGCGAAACGCAGCCGTCGGTGCCGGCCTTCTGCGTCAGCTTGCCGGTCGAGACGTTGCGATCGAGGACGACAACCGCGTCGCTGAACTCAGAGGCGACGTAGACGCTCGTACCGTCTTCGGTGACGGTGATCGAGGAGGGGCCGCTGAGCGCCTTCCCGTCGACACATGCGCCCGGCGTGTTCTCCGGATAGCCGGACGTCCCGTTCTCGGAGATACAGCCGTCGGTGCCGGCCTTCTGCGTCAGCACGCCCGTCGAGGTATTCCGGTCGAAGATCGCAACGCCCGCCGCGGTGGCGGCATAGACGTTCTTGCCGTCGGCGGAGACAGTGACCGCGGCAGCGGCGCCGAGAGCCACGCCATCGGCGCAATCCCCGCCGCTGCCGGTCTCGGAGATGCAGCCGTCGGTGCCGGACTTCTGCGTCAACTCGCCGGTGGAGGTGTCGCGGTCGAACACGACGATCGCGTTGTCGCCGGAGCCGGTGGAGTAAGCGTTCTTTCCGTCGGGAGAGACGGTGACCGAGCTGCTGCCGGTAAGGCCGATGCCGTCGGCACAGGCGCCACCGGCGCCGTCCACGGCGATGCAGCCCGCCGTGCCCGACTTCTGGGTCAGCTTGCCGACGCCGGCGAAGCCGACCGTGGCGAAGACGAGGGCAAGGACGGCGACAGCCGCCGCGACCAGGCCGACGCGGGCCCGGCGGGCCTGCTGCGGGCTTTCGCGACGCTTCGAATCGGTCCGAGAATCGGCGGCACTTCTACTCATGAATCCTCCATCCCTAATTGCCGCCATCAAGCTAGCAGGCAATTGCGGGTGGTGGTGCAGGTTCTTCGGCTGCGTGGTGCCGGGGCCGCCTAGTACGTACCGCCGAGCTTGCGGTGGTCCCAGGTGGCGGTGCGGACCGGATGGAAGTGCATCGCCACGCGCTTGGGCACCTGCGCGCGGAGCCCGGCGGCGGCGTCGCCTTCGATGTTGTCGATGCCCTCCGCGTAGCGCAGGGTCAGCTCCACGGCGAAGTTGTAGACCGGCTCGGGATCGCGAATCAGCTCCGCCTCGGCCTCGATCTGGACGCCGCGTAGCTCGCCGTACTCGACACCCGCCTCGACGAGGAGGGTGCAGCGCGGATCCCGCTCGAGGTTCTTGACCTTCTGCGACTTGGCGAAGGTCCAGGCCCAGATGTCCCCGTCGCGGACGACGTACCAGAGGGGCATCGAATGGGGCCAGCCACGGGGGCCGTTGGTTGTGCAGACGACGATCCGCTCCTCGTCGAGCAGCTCGAGTCGCTCCTCGTCGGTCAGCTTGATCTGGTCGCGGCGGTTGGCCATGGGCGTCGTGATCCTAGTCCCCATGCGGGTCCGGGTCGGGGGCGCCGCAGGTTAGGGGTGGAGGAATAGGGGTTTCCCCGATGGCAGGGGCTCGGGGAGCGGTGAAGGTGCGATCACCAACGAACCATGGAGACAGAGGTGAACCCGATGAACGCCAACGAACCAATCCTTCCCCCCGGCCTCAAGCGTGCCCTCGCCGGCACCCTTTCGGCGCTGGCGCTGCTCGCGACCCCCGCGGTCGCCTCGGCGGCCGACCGCTGGGTCGATGCCGACACCGGCAGCGACTCCGCCAACAACTGCAAGGCGGAAGCGCAGCCCTGCGCCACGATCAGCCAGGCGGTCTTCTCGGCGGCGGTGAACGGCGACTACGGGACGATCCACGTCGATCAGGGCACCTACCCCGGGACGCTCAACGTCGGCGGTTGGAGCGAGCTCGTCGCCGACGACTTCGTCCCGGGCGACTCCGGCACCGCGAAGATCGTCGGGTCCGGGTCGGGCGTCGCGCTCTTCGTCAGCGCCTCCGCCTCCGCCAAGGGCTTCACGATCGAGTCCCCGGCCACCTCGACGGTCGCGATGGCCTCCGATCAGGCGAAGCTGCTCGACAACCACGTGACCGCCGAGGCCGCGAACTCGACGGCGATCCTCGCCCACAGCGGCACGCCGACCATCACCGGCAACACCGTCACCGCCGCCTCCGGTGACGAGGACTACGGCATCCAGTCATACGGCGGCGCGAGCTCCACGATCTCCGGCAACGAGATCGGCGCGGCCGGCGACGGCTTCGCCTTCGGGATCGCTCTCCAGTCCGGAGCCTCCGCCGACATCGGCGGGAACACCATCCTCGGCGGCCACCCCGACGGGCGCATATCGGGCGCCGGGATCAAGCTCAGCGGTCCGCAGCAGGTCGTGATGCACGGCAACCGGATCGCCGAGCCCTCGAGCGCAACCGGCGAGACGAGCTCGGGCATCTACGTCGAGAACGTTCCCGCCGACGGCTCGATCACCTCAAGCCACAACATCGTCGAGGACGCCACGAACATCGGGTTCGTCGCCGCCGACGCCCGCGGGCCGGTGACGCTGGACAACGACCTGATCGTCGGCACGAAGGACCGCTCGCTGTACGCCGGGAACGTCGACTCGCTGACGATCGCTAACACGACGATCGCCGGCGAGCAGTACCTCGACATCGGCGGCACGAACGCGAAGATCGACTCCTCGATCATCGACGACCCGGTCCTCGCCAACGCCGGTTCGACCTGCGAAATCACCTACTCCCGCGGCGAGGCGGCGACGGGCTCACAGGGCTGTGACGGCTTCCAGACGGCTGCCGACCCCGGTTTCGCCGACCCGGCCGCGGGCGACTACCACCTGACCGCGGACTCGCCGCTGATCGACGCCGGCGATCCGGCGGCACCCGCCGGCGGCGCGGTCGACATCGACGGCGACCCGCGGGCGATCGAGGGCGACGGCGTCTGCCCGATCGACGCCGAGCGCGACATGGGCGCCGACGAGGTCGTCGCGCCGGATCTCGACTGCCACGTCGACCCGCCGCCGCCTCCGGTCGACACGACCGCGCCGGAGACGACCGCTGCCGGCGCCAAGAAGCAGCGCGGCCACCGCGGCCGGTTCACGCTGTCGTCGTCGGAGGAGGGCTCGACGTTCGAGTGCCGCCTCGACCGCGGCGCCTACGCCCCGTGCGTCGCCGAGCTGAAGACGCGGCGCTTGAACCTCGGTCGGCACACGCTGTTCGTCCGGGCGACCGACGCCGCCGGCAACACCGACCCGACGCCCTACGCGAAGAAGTTCAAGCTCAAGCGGCAGCGCCGCTCAGGCGGGGCCCGGTAGCCGGCCGACCTCCGGGGGTTTCAGCGACTCGTGATCCGGAACCCGGTGACAACCCGCTCCGACCGCTGCGAAAGCGGGTCGGTCGCCCGGGCGGCGAGGGTGTACTTCCGTGGCTTCAGCTTCAGCTTGCCAAGCGTGCCGGTGAACTCGACGCTGTTCTCGCCGGCCACGAGGTTGCGCTTGAAAACCCGGGGGCTCTTCGGAGACGGGGCTCCGCGCCCTGCGGGGGGATCGCGACGGACCCTGAAACGGACCCTGGCGTCCTCGGACAGGGTGATTTCGACCCTCGCGCCCTTGACGCGTTCCAAGGCGGTGACCTCGTCGGACGCGACGAATCTCCGCGGTGAGACCGCGAAGCTCTCGATTACCGGCGGAACGTCGACGGTGAAGTCATAGGTGGCTTCGGGGCCGACGTTTCCGAGTGAGTCTGTGGCGCGGACCGTGAAGGTGTGGGGTCCAGGGGTCAGGTCGTCATAGGCCCGGGGGGAGCTGCAGGGGGTGGTGCTGCCCGCATCGAGCCCGCATTCGAAGGTGGCGTTGGGCTCGGAGCTGAAGGTGAACGTCGCGCTAGTGGACTTCGTCGGGCTGGCGGGGCCGGAGTCGATCTGAGTCGCCGGGCCGGTCGAGTCGACGGTGAAGTCCCGGGTCGCAGGGCTGCCGGTGTTCGTGAACTCGTCGGTGGCCCGGACGCTGAAGGTGTGGGGTCCGTCGGCGAGGTTCGAGTAGTCCTTCGGCGAGGTGCAGCTGGAATAGCTGCCGGCGTCGAGCTTGCATTCGAAGGTGGCGTTGGGCTCGGAGCTGAAGGTGAACGACGGGCTCGGGTTGTTGGTCGTGCCGGAGGGGCCGGAGTCGATCTGAGTCGTCGGGCCGGTCGTGTCGACGGTGAAGTCCCGGGTCGCCGGGCTGCCGGTGTTCGTGAACTCGTCGGTGGCCCGGACGCTGAAGGTGTGGGGACCGTCGGCGAGGTTCGTGTAGTCCTTCGGCGAGGTGCAGCTGGAATAGCTGCCGGCGTCGAGCTTGCATTCGAAGGTGGCGTTGGGCTCGGAGCTGAAGGTGAACGACGGGCTCGGGTTGTTGGTCGTGCCGGAGGGGCCGGAGTCGATCTGAGTCGTCGGGCCGGTCGTGTCGACGGTGAAGTCCCGGGTCGCCGGGCTGCCGGTGTTCGTGAACTCGTCGGTGGCCCGGACGCTGAGTGTGGGGACCGTCGGCGAGGTTCGTGTAGTCCTTCGGCGAGGTGCAGCTGGAATAGCTGCCGGCGTCGAGCTTGCATTCGAAGGTGGCGTTGGGCTCGGAGCTGAAGGTGAACGACGGGCTCGGGTTGTTGGTCGTGCCGGAGGGGCCGGAGTCGATCTGAGTCGTCGGGCCCTCGCGGTCGAAGATCGCGACTGAGTCCGTGGCGGCGGAAGCGGCGAAAACGTTCTTGCCGTCGGGGGAAACGGTTACTGAACTCGGGCTCAGAGCGGTTCCGTCGGTGCAGGCGCCGCCTGAACCGGTCTCGGAGATGCAGCCGTCGGTGCCGGGCTTCTGGGTCAGCTTGCCGGTTGTGGGGTCGCGGTCGAGGAGCGTGACTGCACTGCTGAATTCGTAAGAGTCATCGGAACCGACGTAGACGTTCTTGCCATCGGGGGAGGCGGTGATTGAACTGGCACCGAGCAATCCCGTGACATGCTCGACGCAGGCTCCGCCCGTTAGTGACCACGAGAGGCAGCCGTCGGTGCCGGGCTTCTGGGTCAGCTTGCCGGTCGTGGGGTCGCGGTCGAAGATCGCGACGGCGTTGCTGAGACCAGCGGCCACATAGACGTTCTTCCCGTCGGGGAGAGGGTGATTGAGTCGGCACCGATCAACGCCCTGCCGTCGGTGCAGGCGCCGCCTGAGCCGGTCTCGGAGATGCAGCCGTCGGTGCCGGGCTTCTGGGTCAGCTTGCCGGTCGTGGGGTCGCGGTCGAAGATCGCGACGGCGTTAGTGATGGCGAGAGAAGCGACGTAGGCGTTCTTGCCATCGGGGGAGATGGTGACCGATCGGGCGTAGGCAAGCGCGGTTCCGTCGGTGCAGGCGCCGCCTGAGCCGGTCTCGGAGATGCAGCCGTCGGTGCCGGGCTTCTGGGTCAGCTTGCCGGTCATGGGGTCGCGGTCGAAGATCGCGACCGCGTTGCTGTCCTGAGAAGCGACATAGACACTCTTGCCATCGGGGGAGATGGTGACCGATCAGGCGTAGGCAAGCGCGGTTCCGTCGGTGCAGGCGCCGCCTGAGCCGGTCTCGGAGATGCAGCCGTCGGTGCCGGGCTTCTGGGTCAGCTTGCCGGTCATGGGGTCGCGGTCGAAGATCGCGACCGCGTTGCTGTCGGCGGAAGTGACATAAGCGCTCTTACCGTCGGGGGAGACAGTGACCGAGGACGCACCGGGAGACCAGTTCCGTCGGTGCAGGCGCCGCCTGAGCCGGTCTCGGAGATGCAGCCGTCGGTGCCGGGCTTCTGGGTCAGCATGCCGGTCGTGGGGTCGCGGTCGAAGATCGCGACCGCGTTGCTGCGGCCCGAGGCGACGTAGGCACTCTTGCCGTCGGGGGAGACGGTGACCGAATTGGCGGCGTCTAGCGCGGTGCCGTCGGTGCAGGCGCCGCCTGAGCCGGTCTCGGAGATGCAGCCGTCGATGCCGGGAAGTTGTACGAGATCTCCTGTCGCCGCAAAGCCAGCGCTTGCGAAGGCGAGTGTGCAGACGGTTGCTGCGGCGACGAGCAGCGTTGCGCCTCGGACTGAAACCAGAAGCTGAGTTCTCATCACGTGAACGGTTCCACCGGCCGCCCGACGGAACCTCAGTAGTTCGACCTGAATCAGGTGCGTGGTCGCCCGACTGAGGTGGATCGAGATGCTCGCTGACCGAGAACGGCGCGGCAACTCATCTACGGGGGCGAGACTGCTCAGGCCGGTAGCCGGCCCTCCGCCTCGAGCTTCTCGAGGTGGGCGCGCATCGCCAGTGCGGCGGCGGGGCGCATCGGCTCCGGCACGTCGGACCAGGCCGCGTCGAGGAGATCCTCCTCGGCGCGGCTGCCGGCTTCCAGCGCCGCGAGCAGCAGTCGCTCGCGCTCGCGCCGATGCTCGGCGTACTCCGCGATCCGGGCCGCGGGGTCGGTGATCCACTCGCCGTGGCCGGGACAGAGCAGCGACGGCCCGAGCTCGGCAAGGCGATCGAGCGAGGCCATGTAGTCGGCGAGGGAGCCGCCGCCCGCCGCCGGGGGGACGATCGTCGAGCCCTCGCCGAGAACCAGGTCGCCGCAGAAGCAGATCTCGCCGTACATCAGCACGACGTGGTCGGGGGCATGACCGGGTGTCGCGACGACACGGAACGGCCCGATCTCGATTCCGTCCTCGGGCGCCGCGGGCATCGACACGGGCTCGGTGGCGAGCAGGGCCGCGAGATCGTCGAAGCCCTCCTCATTGCCGACCAGGACGGGGGCGCCGAGCATCTCGACACCGGCGTTGTGGTCGCTGTGGGAGTGGGTGAGCAGGACGCCGGCAATGCCGCCCCGCGTCTCGCCGACGCCGCGGACGAGCTCGATGTGGCCCGGGTCGGCCGGGCCCGGGTCGATCACGTAGGCCGGCGAGCTTCCGACGACGTAGGTGTTCGTCCCGGTCAGCGTCATCGGCCCGGGGTTCCCCGCGCGGACGCGGACTACGGCCGGATGGCCGGGAGCCTCGATCGCGGGCTCCTCCACGCGGCCTCCGGTCAGGCCTTCTCGGTGACGGCGTCGAGGACCGCCTCGCGCGCGTCGTCGGGCTCGAGGACGACCATGTCCCCGGCGCCCTTCAACACCTCGCGGACCAGCCACGAAGTCCCGGCGAACGGCATCTCGATGATCAGCGCGCCGTCGGCGAGCTCCTCGACGACCGTGCGCTCCTCGCGGACCCAACGGGCGCGCTCGGGCGAGACCCAGACGCGGGCGACGCGGGCGTCGGTGACCTCGCCGACGCTCAGCCACTCCTGCTCGGAGAGCTGGTCGACGACGTCCTGGGAAGGCTCGAACGTCTCGCCGGTCGCCTCGGCCTCCTTGGTCCGGTCGAGGCGGAAGTGGCGGACGGCGTCGCGCTTGCGGTCGCGGCAGCCGACGTACCAGCCGTCGGGCCCACGGGCGAGCCGGTAGGGCTCGATCTCGCGCGACGTGAACTGGTCCTCGTTCTCCTTGTAGTAGTTGATCTTGAGGACCGAGTTGGCGGCGATCGCGTCGTTGACGGCGCTGACGATCTCGGGCTCGTCGCGCTCGATCGTGATCTGCAGACCCTCCTCTGAAGGGTCGTGGCCGAGCGCCGCGACGATCTTCTCGCGGGCGGTGTCGAGGCCGGCCTGGGGCAGGTGATCGCCGAAGAAGTCGATCGCGGCGACGAGCGCCTTCGCCTCGAGCGGCAGCAGCCGGGCCGGCTTCGCGAAGCTGTCGCCGTAGGCCTCGGGGTCGACCTCGATCTCCTCGCCGACGACCTCGGCGTAGAGGACGTAGGTGCCGCCGCCGAAGTTGACGACGTTGAGGACGTCGATGTCGCTGGCGAGTTCCTTGACGGAGATCCCGAGCTCGCTGCAGACGTCGGCGGTGAGCAGCCGGCGGTCGTTGCGAGCGGAGTCGATCAGCATCCCCGCGAGGGTGACCAGACGGGCGAAGCGCTCAGGGCGGATCACCGTCTCGGCCTTGCCGTTCGAGCGGCCGCGGCGCTCGGCGTCGCCGACGGCAGGCTTCGCGACGGGCTTCGCGGTCTCGAAGTCGGTCGAGTGCCGGGTCCGCAACAGATCGCGGCGCTCCTCCGCCTCGGCGGCGAGCTCGGGTGGATCGAGCACGGCGGCGTTCTGGCGCCAGCCGAGCAGCCAGGCGACGAGCTGACGCGAGGAGGAGAACTCGGTCTCGAACACCGAGCCCTTGCCGGCCTTGCCGTCGCCGTTGCGGGCAGGTTCGATTTCGCCGTACTCGCCGTAGTCGCGCTCGACCAGCCAGTCGATCCGGTCGCGCAGGAAGATCCTCGCGGTCCCCTCCCGGCTGCCCATCTGCCAGTCGGCGCGGGACGCGTAGTCGCGGCGGTCGAAGCTGCCGGGCGGGTTGAAGTCGTGCTCGGCCTTGCTCGCGTAGGAGACCTTGCCCTGGATCCGCGAGAGTCGGAAGACGCGGACGGCGTCGCGTTCGTGCGCGTAGCCGATCAAATAGAACTGGCCGGAGCGGAAGACCAGGTGGTAGGGGTCCACCTTGCGGTCCATCGTCGCGTCGCGTTCCATCGTGTAGTAGCTGAACTGGATCGTCTTCCGGCGCGAAATCGCCGTCTCGATCTTCGCCAGGCGCTGGGAGAGCTCGCGACCTCCGGCCGAGGCGGTCATCGCCATCTCGATCGGAGCGTCGGCACCGGAGCTGAGCGGGCTCTTCCGTCCCCACGAGACCTGCTGAAGGGCGAGCCGGAGTGGCTCGGCGTAGGCGAACTGACCGTCGAGAAGGGCCAGTGCCGTCCGCAGCGCCGCGAGCTCGGAGTCGGTGAACTCGATCGCCGGCAGGTAGTAGTTCTCCGGCGGCAGCGCGTAGAGCTCGGACTCGAGGAAGCCCTCGCTCGGCTTGTCGACCTTGAGCGCGATCCCGAGGCTCTCGAGCTCGGCGCGGTCGGCGTAGAAGCGGCGCGCGAAAGCGTCCTCGTTCATCGAGGAATAGCCCTCCACCTCCTGCTTGATCTCGAGGGCCGAGACCGGTCGCCGGTTCGCCATCAAGAAGGAGATCAGGGAGAGCTGGCGGATCAGCTTCTCGGTGTCCTTGGCCACGGACCTGAGGATAGTTGCCGCCGGGGGCTCGGCTCTGCACCCAGGAGCGGGATTTACGCAGTTTGCGCTCTCTGGCGCGGCATCCGTACGGCCCTCCGACCCCTACACCGGTTAGATTCGCGACAGCAGATGTCCGAGACACTCGCCCGCAGCCTGATCAGACTGATCGTCACCGTCGGAATCCTCGCCGCCGTCTACTTCTTCATGGTCCGGCCGATCCTCGACACGACCAACGACACGATCGACAAGGCCTTCGACAGCTTCGACGGGATCGAAAGCTCGATCGACAACTCTTTCCAGGACGCGGGCCTCAGCAACCCGCCGAACCTCTCGGGCGTCGGCAAGACCGACGCCGAGAAGGTCCTCGCCTGCGTTCAGCGTGTCGAGCCCGACACGACGAAGATGCAGAAGTGCGCCGAGCGCTTCACGAACTAGTCGACTGCCGCGCCCGGTAGTTCCGGTTCTTGACCCGGTTGCCGCAGAGCTCCATCGAGCACCAGTGGCCGCCGCGATTCTTCGAGGAGTCGTAGAAGGCCCAGCGGCAGCTGTCGGCGGCGCAGATCTTGAGGCGGCTCCAGGTGCCGTCGATCTGGGCGCGGAGGACGGAGCCGATCAGCTGGCCGATCAGCGCGTCGACCGTCGCCGCCGGATCGAGGTCGACCGTGACGCCGCCGTCGGGGCCGACCGCGATCGGGACGGGATGAGCCGCCGCGACGCTTGCCAGCTCAGCGTTCGCGGCCGCGTCCTGCTCGCCGGTCGCGTTGGCGTCGATGAGTGCCCGGAGACAGCGGCGCAGATCGAGTAGCTCCGCGAGGCCGGTGTCGTCGAGCTGGAAGGCCGGCGCCACCAGCCCGTACCCGACGAGCCACTCACGTGCGGCAGCCGGGTCGGTCAGCTTCTCGTCCTCGTCCTCGGACTCATGGGTGTCGGCGAACGCCTGAACCGCGATGAGTGGTACCGGCGCGACCTTCTCGCCGATCCACTCGCTGAGGGCTTCGATCTCCATGCGCCGATCCTACTCGCGCGTGACCGGTAAATCAACTTGACAGGTCACCATGACCTTTATAACGTTTTCACCGGTCACTACGTCAACCGGAAAGGGAGCACGCAATGCTCGCCATCGCCCAGTACTTCGCCCGTGAGAACCGCATCGACCCGGAGCGGGTCAGCGCCCGCAACGCGGCCCGGAGGCGCGCCGAGAACCGGTAGACCGGAGCTCAGGCGGCTCGGTCGCGGAAGTACGCCGATCCGGCGATTCCGCGGTCGAAGCCGGACCAGGCCTGGCCGTCGGCCAGGGTCCGCTCGATCCGGTCGAAGGATCCGAGCTTGCCGCCGAGGTTGTCCATCGCGTGGACGAGGGTCGCCTCGCGGGTCGCGGGGGTGACCGGCGAGCCATGCTCGAGCATCCCGTGGTGGGAGAGGATGATGTGCAGGACCGCCCAGCCCAGGTCCGGATCGAAGCCCTCGATCGACTCGATCTCGCGGCGGACGCGGTAGTAGCCGAGGGGGATCTCGCCGATCAGCCGGCCGAGGTCGGTCATGTCGATCGCGAGCGCGTTGTCGTTGTAGGCCTCGAGCTTGCCGATGTCATGCAGGAGCGCGCCGGTGATCGCGACGTCCCGATCGATGCCGGGGAAGAAGGATGCGGCGGCGCTGACGCCCTGAGCGACCGAGAGCGTGTGCTCGAGGAGGCCATGACGGTATGCCTGGTGGAAGTGCTTGGCGGCGGGGGCATCGCGGAAGCGCTCCCAGAGCTCACCGCCGGGAGCGACCAGGCGGTCGAGGAGCGTGCGCAGGTCGTCGTTCTGGATCGTGCCGATCAGGTCGACCAGGTCCTCCTCCATCCGCTCGATCGGCTGCGGCGAGGTCTCGAGCAGATGAGCGGGATCGTATTCGCCCTCTGCGGCCGGAGCGATCGACTCGATGATCAGCGCGTCACCCCACTGCGGGCTGCGCTCGAACCGGCCGATGATCCTGACGACCGTGCCCGGCTCGGCGATCGCGAACCGGTCCTCGATCTCGTCCCAGGACTTGGCGTTGACCGTCGCGGTACGGTCGGCGAGCTTGACCGAGAGCCACTCGCCGCCGCGCTTCGTCGGACGCCGGCTGCGGTCCCGGACCGCGTAACAGCTCTCGACCCGCTCACCGTCGGCGAGGCCGTTCAGGTGTTGATGGGCGGCGGGAGCGAGCTCCTCGCCGGCGAGTTCGCCGAACTGTGACTGCAGCTGGTCCATGACCGCAGGGACGGTAGGGAAGGGTGCGGACGGCGTTCCCGAAATGCAAGGCCCCATGCGGGTTTGTGGCAGTTTCTCCACGGTTTCTCCGAAAAGGAGTCGCAACCGCGCGGCGATTACTGACGGAGCGGAGCGGCGCTCCCGACCGCCGGCTTCCCCGTCGCCCCCGGCCGGCCGGATCCGGAGCCGGTCCGGAGCTCGATCAGCCGCGAGACGTCGGTCATCGACAGCAGGCCGACGAGCCGCTCCCCCTCGAGCACGAGCGCTCTCCCGAGGTCGTCCTGGACGAGCTCGACCGTCGCGTCCCCGAGGTTGGCACCCGGCTCGAGGACGAGCACGCTCCCCAACGGGCGGGCGATCGCCTCGATCCGGGTGTCGTCCCACTCCGCGGTCGGCACGGCGGTGAGATCGCGGAAGCCGAGCATGCCGATCACGCGGTCGCCGTCGAGCACCGGATAGGCGGCGTGGCGACTGCCGCTGAAGCGGGTCTCGATGAAGTCGGCGACCGTCGATCGCGCCGGCGCCGACACCGGAGCGGTCGCCATCGCGTCGGCGACTCGCAGCGGCCCGAGCGCCGACGCGATCGTCGCCATCCGCGTCTCCGCCGTCGCCGCCGCGATCAGGAACCAGCCGATCAGGGCCAGCCAAAGGCCGCCCGACGCTCCGAGTAGGAGCAGGAGCAGCAGGCCGCCGCCGATCATCAGCTGGCCGAAGAGCCGTCCCAGCGAACCGGCGATCCGCGTCGCTCTCGTGAAGTCGCCGGTCCGCTGCCAGATCAGCGCCCGGAAGACCCGACCGCCGTCGAGCGGCAACGCCGGCAGCATGTTGAAGACGAGCAGCATCAGGTTGATGCTCCCGAGCCAGGCCACGACCCCGTCGAAGACGTCGGGAAGCGGCGCGGTGGACAGGGCGAGCATCGAGACCCCGATCACGAGGCTGACGACCGGGCCGGCGATCGCGATCCGGAGCTCGGCGCCCGCCGACGGGAAAAGCCCCTTGAACTTGGCGACGCCGCCGAACAGCCAGAGGACGATGCCGTCGATCTCCATCCCCTCACGCCGCGCGACGACCGCGTGGCCGAGCTCGTGGAGGAGCAGCGACGTGAAGAACAGGACCGACGAGACGGCAGCCATCGCGACGTAGGCGCCGGTGCTCAGACCCGGCGTCGTCTCCGGGAAGACGACCGCGGCGAGCGACCAGGCGATCAGCCCGAAGATGACGACCCAGCTCCAGTTGACTCCGATCTCGACGCCCGCCCAGCGGCCGAGACCGAAGCTCGCGTGCATCGGCCCCGAGTCGGACCGCGACGGCGGACGCCCCGGGGTCGCTCCGGCCCGGCCCATCCCCACCTCCATCAGAGCGCCGTCGGGTAGGTCTCCGGGGGCTCGCCCCGCTGCCACTCGACGGTGCGCTCGAGGGGCTCGACCGCACGGGTCTCGTCGAAGTGGATGACGTAGTCGAACTGCTCAGAGAGGTGCGCCTCGAAGTAGTGGCTGACGAGTTCGTTCTCGGGCCGGTAGATGACGCCGATCGCCCGCTCCAGCCGCGGTGCGTAGAGCTCCGCCGCCGCGCGCCCGTCGTCGCGTAGCCGCAGCCAGAAGGCGTCGTGCCCGACTTCGCCGAGGAGCGCCTCGACGCTCCCCCGCCGCGGCGTGCGGACCTGCTTGCGCTCGACGACCGCGCCCCAGTCGGAGGCGGCGCTGACGGTCCCGGTGCAGGTCGTGAAGCCGATCAGGACCGCGCCGAGGCCGAACCGCTCGCGGGCGAGCTGGCCGATGTTGTGCTCGCCGCGACGACCCATCGAGGTCCGGCGGGCATCGCCGACGTGGGAGTTGTGAGCCCAGACGACGGTCCGCGCCGGCCCGCGTTCGCCGAGGTGGGCGATCAGCCGTTCCAGCGTTCCGGCCATGTGGCTGTCGCGCAGGTTCCAGGACGAGATCGGGCCCGTGAACATCGAGCGGTAGTACTCCTCGGCGTCGACGACCAGCCGGGCGTTCTCCTCGGCGTAGAACTGCTCGTCCTCGGCGGCGATCCCGTCGCGCCGCAGGTAGCTCTCGCCGGCTCGCTGCAGGTCGACGAGCTGGCGGAGGACGCCCCTGCGGCAGGAGGGCGTGAGGCCGCGCGCCGCCGAATAGCCATAGGCCTGGCTCTCCTCGAAGCGCTCGAGGCAGGCGTAGCGCTCGCGGGCCCGTGCCGCGGCGGGCGGGTCGATCCGCTCGAGGTAGGCGACGACCGCTTCGATCGAGCGATAGAGGCTGTAGAGGTCGAGGCCGTAGAAGCCGGCCGGGCGGTCGGCGCGCTCGTTGTGGGTACGCAGCCAGCCGACGAAGTCGAGGACGTCGGCATTCCTCCACATCCAGGTCGGAAAGCGCTCGAAGCCGGCGAGGGCGCGCTCGGCGTCGGGATCGTCGTCGGCTCCCTGGACCCAGCGGTTGACGCGATAGGCGTCCGGCCAGTCCGCCTCGACGGCGACGGCGGTGAACCCCTTCTCCTCGATCAGCCGCTTCGTGAGCACGGCGCGGTGGCGATAGAACTCGTGCGTCCCGTGGGTCGCCTCGCCGATCAACACGACGCGGGCGTTCCCGACCTGCTCGATCAGCTCGTCGTAATCGCCGGGGGCGCCGGTCACGGGGCGCGACTCGGCGTCGATCGCCGCCACGGCCGCCTGGTCGACACCGGGCGGCGCGCCGACGCTCACCGCGCGCCCCCGGCGCCGCTCCAGCGGAACGACCCGCTGTCGGCGATCTGGGTTTCGAGGAAGTCGGCGGCTGTCCGCGCGGCGCGGGACAGGGTCCCGGGCTCCTCGAACAGGTGCCCGGCGCCGGGGACGACCGCGATCCGGCAGTGCCCCGGGATCCGCGACGCCGCGGCGCGGTTGAGCGCCAGCACCTCGGTGTCGGCACCGCCGACGATCAGGAGCGTCGGGATCGTGACCCGGGCCAGCGCGTCACCGGCGAGATCGGGACGGCCGCCGCGGGAAACGACCGCGCCGACCCCGGCGCCGGGCTCGGCCGCCGCCTTGAGAGCGGCGGCTGCGCCGGTCGAGGCGCCGAACAGGGCGAGAGGGAGACGGCCGAGCTCCGGGCGGCGACGGGCCCAGCCGGCGGCGTCGAGCAGGCGACCGGTCAGCAGCTCGATGTCGAACACGTTACGGCGATCGCTCGCCTCCTCGGGCGTGAGCAGGTCGAACAGGAGCGTCGCGAAGCCGCGGCCCTCGAGGTAGCGGGCGACCGAGTTGTTTCGCGGGCTGTGGCGGCTCGATCCGCTCCCGTGGACGAAGACGACGAGTCCGGTCGCATCCGGCGGGATCCGGAGGGCACCGCCGAGGACCGCACCGTCGGAGGTCGGGATCTCGACCTCCCCGTCGAGCCGGGAGTCGGGTTCGGGCTCCGGCGGCCGGCGCTCGCGGCCTCTCTCCCCGGCAGCCTCGAGCAGCCCGATGACCTCGTCGTCGCTGGTCTGGGAGAAGTCCTCGTACCAGGTGCCGACGCTGCTGAAGTGGCGCGGCTCGGCCAGGCTCACGACCTCGTCGATGTCGCCGTCGATGCGCTCGGCGGTTCCCTCGGGACAGACCGGCACCGCGAGGATCACGCGCGCGGCGCCCTGGGCCTTCAGGACCCGGGACGCGGCGGAAGCGGTGACGCCCGTGGCGATGCCGTCGTCGACGACGATGGCCGTGCGGCCGCGAATGTCGACCGGCGGGCGGTCGCCGCGATAGAGCCGGCGGCGGCGATCGAGCTCGGCCGCCTCGCGGGCGGCGATCGGGTCGATCTGCCCGCGGGTGATCCCGAAGGCGTCCATCGCGCGGTCGTCGAGGACCACGGTCCCGTCCTCGCCGATCGCGCCGAGGCCGAGCTCGGGCTGGTTCGGGTGACCGAGCTTGCGAACCAGGCCGATGTCGAGCGGCGCTCGGAGGGCGGTCGCCACCTCATAGCCGACGGGCACGCCGCCTCGCGGCAACGCGACGACGACCGGATCGTCGAGATCGTGCTCGAGCAGGCGCGCCGCGAGCATCCGGCCGGCCTCACGCCGGTCGCTGAACGCGCTCCGGTGCATCAGCGGCATTTGCGACCGCCGATCCGGGCGTGATCTCGACATGGCCTCATCGCTTCCTCCTCGGAATGGCCCTACCCAACCTACGACCGGAGGAACGGCATTCCATCGGCATCCCGCCCCGTTCGCGGTCGGTGGTTCCTACGGATCGCCGAGCCCACGTCCGCGTCTGCATAACTTACGCTCGTTCGTTATTGTCGGCCCATGGAGATTCACGCACGATCGCTCGGGTGGGCCGGAGTCGAGCTCACCGCCGGCGACGCAACGATCCTGATCGACCCGCTCGCGGACGCCGGTGCCGTCTTCGCGGCCCTGGGTGACGCCGCCGAGGCGATATCGCGGCCGGACGTGGTCCCGGCCTCCCGCCCGGGGACTGCGGTGGCGGGTCTCGTCACGCACCTGCACCGCGACCATGCCGACGCCGCCGCGCTCGCCGCCGGGCTGGCGCCGGGGGCGCCGGTGCTCGAGCCCGGGACGGGAGGCGGCGAGCCCCTCGAGGAGCTCGCGCTCGCCCAGGCCGACCACGAGCTGACGGCCGCCGGTCTGGAGCGGCGCCGGGTGAGCGCGTGGGAGACGGCGACGGTCGGGCCGTTCGAGGTGACGGCGCTTCCAGCCGCCGACGGCACCGGCGACCCGCAGGTCTCGTGGCTCGTCGAGGCCGACGGGACCCGGGTCGTCCATCTCGGCGACACGCTCTTCCACGGCTGGTGGTGGCGGATCGCGCTCCGAGCCGGGTCCATCGACGCCGTCTTCACGCCGATCAACGGCGCCCTCCTCGACTTCCCCCACCGTCAGCCGCCGAGCTCGCTGCCGGGAGTCATGGATCCCGTGCAGGCGGCGGAGGCCTGCCGCCTGATCGGCGCCCGGGTCGCGGTGCCGATGCACTTCGGTGCCTACGAGGGCGGCCCCTGGTACCGGCCGCCGGAGCGGCCTCTGGAGCGCTTCGCCGAGGCCTGCGCCGGTGGGCCCGAGGTGCAGCCCCTCGCCCCCGGCGAGGAGCTCGTCATCGGCCGCTGAGACCGACCGCCCTTCGCATCGCGACGCGGCCGCGGGCAACCGCGTCGTCGTCACCCTGGAGTTGGATCGCCTGGTTCGTTCCCTGGGCGATCGCGTTGATCTCGAAAGCGGCCTGCTCGGGCTCGACGTCCTCGATCTCGCCGGCGTCGAGGGCCGTCTTCACCTCCGCGGCGAGTACGGCCTCCCAGCGCCGGCCGATCGCGCGAACGGCGTCGCGGACCGCGCCCGGCCGGGCATCGAAGTCGGCGGCCGCCTGGGTCAGGAAGCAGCCGCCGGGAAACGTCGGCCGCGAGAGGTGCGCGAGCCAGGCATCGACCAGCGCCTCGAGCCGGGCGGCTCCCGCCGGCGCGGCGGCGGCCCGCTCCCAGACGTCATCGCGGAAGATCGCGGCGGCCCGGTCGAGGGCCTCCAGCTGGAGCCGCTCCTTGCTCCCGAACGGGCCGATCACGCCGGCCTTGCTCATCTCGAGGCGGCCGGCCAGCGTGCCGATCGTGATCCCGTCGAGGCCGTTCACCGAGGCTTCGGCGACGACCTCGTTCAGGATCGAGTCCCTGGTCCGGGCGGCCTCTTCGCGTGAGCTTCGGGGCATCGACCAAATTTAGCGGACGTCCGTTCGCTGTCGGCCGAGCGTCGTCAGTCGGCGGCGACGTGGGCCGCCGCCATCTCGCCGGCCGCGAGCATCGGCTCGGTGCTGCGCGTCGCCCGGCAGAGGATGAAGGCCCCCTCGAGCGCGGCGATCACGGCGAGGGCGCGGTCGCGGTCGCCGAGGCGCTCGTTCAGCGCCTCGGTCCAGCGTGTGAAGACCGCGGCGGTGGCGGCGCGGAGGCGGTCGTCGGTGCTGGCAACCTCGAGGGCGACCGTCTCGATCGGGCAGGCGTCCTGGTAGTCCGTGGCCTCGAGCGTCTCGGCGGCGCCCGCGAACACGGCGCGGACCGACGCCTCCGGGGTGCGCTCGTCGTCGTAGACGGCGGTGACCAGCTCCTGGAAGAAGGCGCCGGCCATCGCGATGACCTCCTCGGCCAGCTCCTGCTTGCCGCCGGGGAAGTGGTGGTACAGCGAGCCGAACGGAGCGTCGGCCTCGGAGACCACCTGCTTGAGGCCGGTTCCGTTGTAGCCCTGGCGACGGAACAGCTCGGCGGTGGCGAAGAGGATCCGCTCGCGCGTCGGGGTCTTCGGGGGTGTGGCGGTCTCGGCCATGGAGAAAGTGTACGCTACTCACTAGAGCGATCTACCTATTCCTCGAAGGAGGGGATTCGAGATGGACACCAAGAGCACCAGGACCTTTAAGACCTTCGTCGCCGGCGCCGCCCTCGCGCTCGCCGCCCGCGCGCTGTTCCCGCGGCTGCTGCTCGCGAAGTTCTCCGGCGACGTCGCCAAGCTCAACGCCGGCGATCACACGTCGTTGCTGGATGCCTACGCGGACGACTTCGTCCTTCACTTCGCCGAGGGCCCGCACCGCTGGTCGGGCGACTGGGTCGGCAAGGCGGGAATGGACCGTTTCCTCCAGAACTTCACCGCCGCCGGCATCCAGGGCGAGATCCGCGGAATCGCGACGAGTGGACCGCTTTGGGCGCTGACGATGTGGGTCCGCTTCGACGACCATGCCGACGCGCCCGACGGGACCCGGATCTACGAGAACACCACCGTCCTCGTTCTCCGCACCCGCTGGGGCAAGGTCGTCGAGCAGCACGACTACTACGCGGATACCGAGCGCATCACCGAGTTCGACCGCAAGCTCGGCGAGCTCGGCCTCGAGCCCGTCGCCCGAGCGGCCTGACGGGCGGGCCGTCGATCGGGGCGGGACCGATAACATGGCCCGTCCCAAGGTCCGGATTACCGCTTCTCCATGCGGTTTTCGGCGCTCGGCGAGGTAGCTCAGTTGGTAGAGCACACGACTGAAAATCGTGGTGTCGCGGGTTCGATTCCCGCCCTCGCCACTGCTGCTGCTGTCAGGCGGTGAGGACGATCTTGCCCTGCGTGTGGCCTTCGCCCTGGTGCCGCAGCGCCGCCGCGGCCTCGCTCAGTTCGTAGCGTCGGTCGATCACGGGCCGCACCTCTTCGGACTCGACCAGTTCCTTGAGCACGGCCAGGTCCTCTCGGGAGTGCTTGACCACGAACACCCGCATGCGCTGACGCACGAACGGCGACAGCATCAGCGCCTTCGCTTGACGGGACATGCCGAACCAGCGGCCGAGATCCTTCACCCCGACCACGACATACGTCCCCGTCCGGGTCAGCGCCCGCCGGCAGTCCGAAAGCGAGCGGTTCCCGACAAGATCCAGGATCACGTCGTAGCGCTCCCCGGCTTCGGTGAAGTCCTCGTTCGAGTAGTCGATGACCCGATCCGCGCCGAGCGAGCGGACCAGGTCGACGTTCCTCGTGCTGCAGACGCCGGTCACATCGGCCCCGAACGCCTTCGCGATCTGCACCGCGAAGGTGCCGACACCGCCTGATGCGCCGTTGACGAGAACCCGGAGCCCAGGCTCCACCTTCCCCTGATCGCGCACCGCGGCCAGCGCTGTGAGCGCTGAGTCCCCGACGGCAGCCGCCTCCTCCAGCGAGAGGCTGACCGGCTTCGGCAGGAGGTTGCCCGCGGGGACGCACGCGTACTCGGCGAAGGCGCCCTGACACCACCCGAAGACCTCGTCGCCCGGCTGCAGCTCGTCGACATTCGCACCGACCGCCTCGACCCGCCCGGCCAGATCGAGGCCCGGCACCCGCCGCCGCGGACGCCGCAGGCCGAAGATCGCCCGGGTGGCGTACGGGATCCCCCTCATGAGGTGCCAGTCGCCGATGTTGACGGCCGCGGCCCGGACCCGGACGAGCACCTCGCCGTCCGCGACGGTCGGCTCATCGATATCCCGGAGCTCCAAGCCTTCGGGTTCGCCGTATGCGTCTTGGACGATCGCCTTCACGGGCTCTCCCGGCCATCGGTGACGGGCTCCCGATCCTATCCGGCAATGAGTGTCCGGTCCCCCTGAGAGGGACGCTTCCACCCGGCCGCCCTGAGCAGGTTGCGGATCCGAGGCGTTAGTGATAGTTTCATAACTGTTATGAGATTAGAAGCATTTGACGCCACGCCCGCCGCTTCCACCTCCAGCCGCATGCGCAAGCTCCTCGTCCTCGCGATCTGCAGCTCGAGCCTGTTCATCGTCGGCGTCGACGTGACCGCGGTCAACGTCGCGCTGCCATCGCTGCAGCACGACCTCGGCGCCGGCGTCGCCGGCCTGCAGTGGACCGTGGACGCCTACACGGTCGTGATGGCGAGCCTGCTGATGCTCGGCGGCTCGATCGCCGACCGCTTCGGGCGGCGTCGGGTCTTCGTCACCGGCCTGTCCGTGTTCACGTTCGCTTCGCTCCTCTGCAGCCTCGCCCCCGACGTGAACACGCTGATCGGCGCCCGCGTCCTGCAGGCCGTCGGCGCGTCGATGATGAACCCGGTGGCGATGTCGATCATCACCAACACGTTCACCGAGCCGCGCGAGCGCGCCCAGGCCGTCGGCGTCTGGGGCGCCGTGTTCGGCCTGTCGATGGCGCTCGGCCCGATCATCGGCGGCGCGGTGCTGGCCTTCGCGGACTGGCGAGCGATCTTCCTGATCAACCTGCCGATGGGCCTGATCGCGATTTCGCTGACCCTGCGCTTCGTGCCCGAGTCGAAGGCACCGGAACCGCGCCGGTTCGACCCCGTCGGTCAGGTGGCCGTCATCGCGTTGCTGGCCGGGTTGACCTTCGCGATCATCGAGGGGCCCCACCAGGGCTGGACGTCGGGGCCGATAGTCGCGTCGTTCGCGATCGCCGCCGTTGCCGCCGCGACGCTCGTCGGCTACGAGGCTCGTCGCAGCGAGCCGCTGATCGATCCCCGCTTCTTCCGGTCGATCCCGTTCTCGGCCGCGACGATGATCTCCGTCGCCGCGTTCGCCGCGTTCGGCGGCTTCCTGTTCCTGAACACGCTCTACCTGCAGGGCGCGCGCGGCTTCTCGCCGCTCGAGGCCGGGCTGGCGACGGTTCCGATGGCGCTGATGACAGTGGTCGCGGCGCCGATCTCCGGCCGCATCGTCGGCCGGAGCGGGCCCCGGATCCCGTTGATCGCCGCCGGCGTGCTGCTGGCACTCGGCAGCGCCATGATGATCGGCGTGGAACCCGATGTCCCGCTCATCCGGCTGCTCGCCGCCTACGCGGTGTTCGGCACCGGCTTCGGGCTGGTCAACGCGCCGATCACCAACGCCGCGGTGTCGGGAATGCCACGGGCCCAAGCAGGGGTCGCGTCGGCGATCGCCACAACCTCTCGCCAGGTCGGCCAGACATTGGGCGTCGCGATCGCCGGAGCTGTCATCTCCGCCGCCGCCGCGTCGGGCGCCTCCGGGGTCGCCGCCCTCTACCCGCCGGTCTGGTGGCTGCTGGCGGCGGGAGGAGTGCTCGTCACCCTGCTCGGCCTGCTGGCGACGACCGGCCGGGCCTCAGCCACCGCGCGAGCGACCGCCCGCCGGCTCAACCCGGAGGCGCTGCCCGCATGAGCAGGAAGGACTCGAGGCCGGGCCCACCGCCCGCAGCACGGGAGGCGTGGCTGCTGATGTCCGATCTCGTCCTCGACGAGCGCCGGCGGCGGCGCGTCGAGGACGAGCTCGGGATGAGCTTCGGCGGGACCCGCGCTATCCGCCGGATCGCGCGGGAGCCGATGTCGATGGGCGAGCTCGCGGCGAAGCTCAGGATCGAGCGCCCGAACGCAACCGCCCTCGTCGACGATCTCGAGCAGCGCGGGCTGGTCCGCAGGCGCCCGCACCCCACCGACCGGCGGGCGAAGATCGTCGAGGCGACCGCGAAGGGCTCCCGGGCGGCTGCGCGCGCCGAGGAGATCCTCTCGGAGCCGCCCCCCGGCCTCAGCGACCTCCCGGCCACCGACGTCGAAGAGTTGCTGCGGATCCTCTCAGGGGTGACGGGAACCGACGAAGGCTGACGCCGGTCAGGCGCCCAGCGCCTGCAGCAACACGCCGAGGACGCCGCAGCCGACCACCACGTAGACCACGGTCAGCTTGCCGTGCCAGCGGTTGAGGGCGAGGAAGGCGCCGACCGCGAGCGCCGCGGTCCAGACGTCGGTCACCCCCGCCTCGACGATGTCCACCATCACCGCGGCGATCAGGCCGATCACGGCTGCGGCGACCCCGAGGAGGAAGGCTCGCAGCCGGGCGTTCTCGGCGATCGCGGTGAACCAGCGGTGGAGGAAGATCGGCAGCAGGAAGGCCGGCAGGAAGATCCCGACGGTCATCGCGATCCCGCCGGCGAGGCCCCCCGCCAGGTAGCCGACGAAGGTCGAGATGATGATCGCCGGCGCCGGCAGGACGCCGCCGAGCGCGATCCCGTCGATGAACTGGTCCTCGGTCAGCCAGTGCTTGCTCGACACGGCGACGTCGTGAAGGAACGGGATCACCGTGTAGGCGCCGCCGAAGGTGACGAGCCCGGCCTTGATCCCCACCCAGAAGATGTCGGCGGTCAGCGAGAGCGTGATCGTGCCGGCGACGAGCGCCAGCGCGACCGGAAGCGTGAGGCTGAACGAGCCCGCGCGCCCGGTCCAGACCCGGGCGTTGACCCAGAGCTCGTAGAGGACGCCGCCGCCGAGGAGGACGACGATGAAGCTCGCATCGAGTCCCAGGGTCGCGCCGAAGGCGGCGGCCGCGATCAGCGCCAGCGGGACGTCGGTGATGAAGCCTCGGCCGAGCCGGACGACCGCCCGCGCCAGGATCGCGGCCACCGCCGCCTTGAGTCCGTAGAACGCCTCGTCGAGGTGAGCGGCGAGATCGGCCTCGACGTAGAGGGCCGAGAGACCGAGCATCAGCAGGAATCCGGGGAGCATGAAGCCGAGCCCGGCCATCAGGCCGCCGACGCGACCGCCGCGGATCCGGCCGAAGTAGACGCAGAGCTCGTGCGCCTCGGGACCGGGAAGCACCTGGTAGAGGGCGAGCGTCTTCTTGAAGGTGTCCTCGTCGACCCACCCCTCCTCGTCGACGCACTCGCGCTTGATCATCTCGATCTGCGCCGCCGGGCCGCCCCAGGCGAGCAGCCCGAAGCGGAGGAAGCGCAGGAAGATCGAGCCCGCCGGGTCGCGGGCTTCGATCGAAGTCGGTGACGATGCGTCCGCGGGCAGGCCGGAAGCCTACGCCGGGCGCGGCCCGGGAGGGCGGGCGGTCAGCCCTCGAGGACGTGGCGCTTGGCAGCGGCGAACTCACCGTCGGTGAGCGCGCCGGCACCGTGGAGCGCCGCGAGGCGCTCGAGCGAGTCCGCGAGCGATTCCGCCGCGGCGGCCGAGGGCGCGTCGACGGGGGGCGCGTCGGGGACCGCGACCGCGGTCGCTCCCACTGAGGCCGCGACCGCTTCCACCGCAACCGGCTCGGGGACCGGGACGACGCGTGCCGGACGGCGTCGCGAGAAGTGATCGGGATCGAGCTCTTCGACGGCGGCGCGGACCTTGGTCACCGGTACCGGGATCCCGGGCTCGGTGACGCGCGAGACGACGTGGCGATGCTTGTTCAGCTCCTGACGGGTCGCCCGCCAGTCGATGACGAGGCGATAGCGGTTCTCGGGGTCGATCGCGACGTGGAGTTCGTCGCCGACCGTCAGCGGCTCGTCGCCCGGGACCAACCAGCGATCCCGGACCTCGTAGGACGCTGAGTCGTCGGGATCGACGCGAAGGACCATCGACGCGTTCACCGGCCCGGAGCGGTTCTCGAGCGACGGCATCTCGACGATCGTCGCGAGCGCCGGCTCGCCGCGCTTGAGGATCTTCCGGTTGGTGAAGGGGTTCAGCATCTGCCGCTCCCTTCGGTCGCGCGGGCGGTTCGCTTTACGCGCGTCCAGCTCCGGTGGTGGCGAGCATGCGGGTCATCAGCTCGATCGCGCCGCCCTTGTGGAGGTGGTCGTTGAGGTTGCCGCACTTCGGGCTCTGGACGCAGGAGGGACAGCCCTCCGCGCACGGACACTCGCCGACGAGCCGGGCGGCGTCGCCGACCAGCTGCTCGAACTCGTCGTAGCCGCGGCGCGAGATACCGACCCCGCCCGGGTGGCCGTCGTAGATGAAGATCGTCGGCCTGCCCGTCTGCATGTGCACGTTCGTCGAGAGTCCACCGATGTCCCAGCGGTCGCACATCGCAAGCAGCGGCAGGACCGCGATCTGGGTGTGCTCGGAAGCGTGAAGGGCCCCGAGCTGGACGTCGGGCGGCAGCGCCTCCGGGCCGGCGAGCTCGTCCGGAAGGACGTACCAGAGCGCCTGGGTCGGGAAGCTCTGCTCGGGCAGGTCGAGGGCGACGAAGTCGAACGGTTCGTCGCCATGGCCGTCGCCGATCCGCTTCCGCTGGAAGGCGATCACCTGCTCGCTGACCGAGACCGTGCCGAAGTGGAGCTCGACGCCGAGCGCGTCCCGCTTCGCCTCGATCCGCTCGATGTAGACCTCGGTCTCCTGCCGGGGCTGTGTGTACCAGTCGCCGCTGAACGGCTGGACGATCGCCCGCCGCTGGTCGAGGTCCAGCTCGCGGACCTCGTAGGAGCGCCCGAGGTGGAGATAGACGGCGCCGGGATGGACGGTCGAGAACGCACGCTCCGCCTCGACCGTGCCGAGCAGCTCGCCGCTCTCGGCGTCGACGACGGTGACCGCGTCGGCCGAGGCCGACCGCAGGCTGACGCCGCCGGCCGGATACCCGGAGCCCTTGACGCCGAGGAGCCCCGCCCGCCCTCGACGCAGGTAGCCGTGGGTGACGAGCGCATCGGCCCGCTCGCGCCAGCCCGCGCCGAGGATCTCGTCGTCGCCGGCGGCGCCGAGGGGCGCCTCGAAGGCGGCGGCGAGCAGGTGCGCCGACTGGATCCGCTCGTTGCGGTGGTCGAGAATCGCGGCCTCGACGGGCCGGGTCAGGAACTCGGTCGGGTGGCGGCAGAAGAACTGGTCGAGCCCGTCGATGCCGGCGAGGTAGACGGCGAGCCCGTCACGACGGCGGCCCGCCCGCCCCCACATCTGCCGCAGGCTCGCGACGGTCCCGGGGAAGCCGACGCAGATCGCGGCGTCGAGCTCGCCGATGTCGATGCCGAGCTCGAGCGCATTCGTCGCGACGACGGCGCGGAGCTCGCCGCCGGCGAGCCGAGCCTCGATCTCGCGGCGCTGCTGCGGGGTGTAGCCGGCCCGGTAGGGAGCGATCGCGTCGGCGAGGTCGCGACGGTCGCGCTCGATCAGCTGGTCGCGGGTGAACTTGTGGATCAGCTCGGCCCCGCGGCGGCTGCCGACGAAGCAGATGGTCCGCGTCCCGGCGATCGTCAGATCGCAGAGCATGTCGGCGGCCTCCGCCAGCGCGGAGCGGCGGGCACCCGCGGCGCGGTCGGTCAGCGGCGGGTTCCAGATCGCGATCCGTCGTCCCGCATGGGGGGCGGCGTCGGTGTCGACGGCGTGGAAATCGGTCCCGACCAGACGCTCGGCGAGCTCGAGCGGGTTGGCGATCGTCGCCGAGGTGAGGATGAAGCGGGGATCGGAGCCGTAGCGGCGGGCGATCCTCCGCAGCCGGCGGAGGACGTTGGCCACGTGAGAGCCGAAGACCCCGCGATAGACGTGCGCCTCGTCGACGACGACGTAACGGAGGTTGGCGAGCACGTCGCCCCAGTTGCGATGGTTGGGGATGACGCCGACGTGGAGCATGTCGGGGTTGGTGAGGATCAGGTTCGCGTTGCGGCGGATCGCCGGACGCTCCTCGCGCGGCGTGTCGCCGTCGTAGATCGCCGGGCGCAGTCCGCCCGGAGCGATCTCGGCGAGCTTCCGTGCCTGGTCCTGGGCGAGGGCCTTGGTCGGATAGAGGTAGACGGCTCGCGACTTCGGGTCGCGGGCGATCGCGTCGAGGACGGGCATGTTGAACGCCAGCGACTTCCCCGAGGCGGTGCCGCTGGTGACGATCACGTTCTCGGTCTCGCTCGCCCGCAGGGCCTCGACCTGGTGGGCGTAGAGCGTCCTGATCCCGGACCGCTCGAGAGCTGCCCGCAGATCCGGGTGGAGCTGCGCGGGCAGCGGCACCTCACTCGCCTCCTGCTCGCGCTCGGCGCTTTCGGCGACGAGCCGGCCGTCGGCGCGGCCGGGGTCGATCGCGGCACGCCAGGCCTCGTCGACGACCGAGCCCCAGGGCAGGTCGGCTGCGGGCTCCGCGCTCAAGCCGGCGCGCCCGCGGCGGCGATCCGCGCCGCCATCCGGACCGCGTCGAGTGCCTCGGCGTCGTGGAGGCGATGGATCTGGGCGCCCTTCGCGGCGGCGATCGCGGCCGCCGCCATCGTCCCGGGACCTCGGCGCTCCGCCGGCAGCCGCCCCTCCCACGATCCGGCGAGCAGCGCGCCGACGAAGTCCTTGCGGGAGAGCGACATGTAGATCGGGCGCCCGATCCCGTGGAGCTCCTCGAGGCGGCGCAGGATCTCGACGTCGTCGGCGACGGTCAGGTCGAAGTCGAGGCCGGGGTCGATCGCGATGGCCTCCTCGGGGACTCCGAGCTCGACGGCGCGGGCGATCCGCTCGCCGAAGAACTCCTTGAGGCGGTCGACGACGTCGTCGTAGGCCGGCGCCGGGCGATCGACCCGCGGCGGGCCCTCGATGTGCATCAGCACGTAGCCGCACCCCGCCTCGGCGACCGCCTCGAGCATCGGGTCGGTCCCGCCGCCGATGTCGTTGACCACCGCCGCTCCGGCGGCGACCGCCGCCAACGCGACCTCGGGCTCGAAGGTGTCGGCGCTGACCGGGACCCCGGCCCGCTCGGCGAGGCCCGCGACGGCCGGGATCAGCCGCTCGATCTCGTCGGCCGCGGAGACCGGCGGCCCCGAGCGCGCGGCCACGGCGCCGACGTCGACCATCTCGAAGCCGCTCGCGGCGAGCTCGAGCCCGTCGGCGACCGCCTGCTCGGGCGTGCCGCTGCGCGCGCCGGCGTACATCGAGTCGACGGTGACGTTGACGATCCCCGCCCCCATGACCGCCGCGGGGGCATCGAGCGCGATGGTCCGGTCGGCCAGCCGCCAGTCGGGCATCGCTCAGGCGAGCCGGAAGACGTCGTCGTAGTCGGCGATGTCGAAGTCGACGGCATCGCCCTGACCCGCGGCGTGGGCCTCGAGCGAGCCGAAGAGCCCGACGAAGAACTCCCACGTGCGCAGCGGCGGGCGCACCTCCCAGCGGACCATCGCGGACTCCTCGGGGTGGCCGCCGAAGTCGTGGGCGGTGCCCGCGGGGACGACGAGCTCGTCGCCGGCGCGGAGGATCCGCTCCTCGCCGTCGATCCCGGCCCGGACAGCGCCGGCGACGACCGTGAAGCGCTCCTCCTGGGAGGGGTGGAAGTGGGCCGGGGCGGGCGCGCCCCCGGCCGCGTAGGTCGTCTCCATGACCAGCACCTCGTCGTCCTCGGAGATCCGCTCGAGGGTCTGGCCGGTGAAGGGATTGGTCAGCACGCGTCAACTATCCCACGCCGGCCGGGGCCGTCAACGCCGGCCGCCCGGCGCCAATACGCTGGCTGCGGCGAATGGCTCTGCGCTGTCTCTACACCGACCTCGACGGGACCCTCCTCGGCCGTTTCGGCTCGCTGTTCGCCGACGCCGAGGGCAACTTCTCGCGCAACCAGGCGCTGATGCTCGAGGCCTGCCACCGGGCCGGCGTCGAGGTCGTGGTCATGTCGGGGCGGCGTGAGGCGCAGGTCCTCTCCGACTCGCGGCTGATGGGTCAGACCTCCTACATCTACGAGGCGGGTTGCGGGATGGTCATCGACCGCGAGAAGGCGCTGCTTACCGGCGATCGCTGGACGGTCGACGAGAGCGGCGATCCGGCTGGCAGGATCCTCGCGAGCGGGATTCCGGAGCTGCTCTTCGAGCGCTATCCGGATCGGCTCGAATGGCACGCGCCCTGGCACGAGGGCCGGGTGCTCTCGCTGCTCTTCCGCGGCAAGGTCGACGTCGCCGAGGTCAACGACCTGATCGCCGCCCATCCCGAGGGCGATGATCTCCGGTTCCTCGACAACGGCGCGATCGGCCGGCCGATGAAGGGGCTCGAGGTCACCCACGCCTACCACCTCGTCCCGGGTGGAGCGAGCAAGGGGAAGGCCGTCGGCGCCCACATGCGCGCCCGGGGCTACCTGCGCGAGGAGTGCATCGCCGCCGGCGACTCGATCGAGGACCTCGGATCGGCCGAGTACGTCGGCCGCTTCTTCTGCATGGCCAACGGCTACGAGAAGGACGCCGAATTGCGGACCGCGATCGGCGCCTTCGACAACGTCACGGTCACCGAGGGCGCGATGGGCGACGGCGTCTACGAGGCCGTCGTCACGTCGCTGACCGCAGGCTGAACCGGCCCCGAACCGGCACACGTCAGTGCCGGTTGGACTAGTCTGCCCGACAGCCCGGGATGGGACCGGGCGCGGGAAGAGAGAGATCAAGGAGAGGCTTTGCGCAAGCTCGGTTTGTTGTTCGTCGTCCTCGTCGCGCTCGTCGCGGCACCGTCCGCCATCGCGGCGCCGCCGGCGTCGATCTTCGGCGGCGACATCGACTGTGCCCAGGTGACGGCCGACGGCAACGTCGCCGGCTCGACCGGACAGACGTGGTGCGGCTCGATCAAGGCGTCCGACGGCATCACGTCGACCCTCGGCGGCAGCGGCCTGCCGACGCAGGCGACGAACGGCGACCCGATGGTCCGCAGCACCACGCCGACGTTCGATGACGTTCCCCTCGACGTCAACTTCGCCCTTCCCAGCACCGGCAGCGCCCCCTACCCGGTCGTCGGCATCTTCCACGGCTACGGCGGCTCCAAGTTCAGCTTCAAGGCGATGCAGCACTGGCTCTCCCAGGGCTACGCCGTCTACACCCTGAGCCAGCGCGGATTCGGCGAGTCCTGCGGCAGCACCGCATCCCGGGCGGCCGCGACCGACGACTGCGCGAAGGGCTACGTCCACCTGATGGACATCCGCTACGAGCTCCGCGACACGCAGCTGTTGCTCGGCAAGCTCGTCGACGAGGGCCTCGTCGACCCGAACAAGATCGCCGCGACCGGCGGCTCCTACGGCGGCGGCATGTCGCTCGAGCTCGCCGCCCTCAAGGACCGGGTGATGATGACCGACGGCTCGCTGGTTCCGTGGAAGAGCCCGAACGGGACGAACATGAGCCTCGCGGTCGCATCGCCGAACATCCCCTGGAGCGAGCTCACCTACGCGCTCGCCCCGAACGGCAACAACCTCGACTACATCAAGGACGCGAGCTACTTCGGCCGCGCCGGCGTGATGAAGGAGTCCTACGTCCAGGGCCTCTCGATCCAGGGCTACAAGGCCGATGCCGGCACCGATCCGACAGCCGACATCAACGGCTGGAAGGCCCTCCTCGACGCCGGCGAGCCCTACGACGACAAGCCCGCCGTGCAGGCGATGATCGACGAGATCAACACCTACCACTCGGCCTACGGCGTCGACCACAGCGAGTCGCCGGCCCCGCTGCTGATCAGCAGCGGCTTCACCGACGACCTGTTCCCGGTCAACGAGGCCACCCGCTTCTACAACCGCACGCGGGCCGAGTTCCCGGACAGCCCCCTGGCGCTGTTCTTCGGCTCGTTCGGTCACGCGCGCGGCCAGAACAAGGCCGACACGGTGGCCGCCTTCCAGGATCTCGAGGACGACTGGGTCGCCTACTACCTGAAGGGCGCGGGCACCAAGCCGGCGTCGAACGTCACGACCTACACGCAGACCTGCCCGAACAACGCAGCCGCGGGCGGGCCCTACACGGCGCCCGACTGGGCCTCGATCGCACCTGGCGAGATTCGGTTGACCGACGACGACGGTCAGACGGTCGACGCGGCGGGCGGCGACACCGCGGTCGGTGGCGCGTTCAACCCGCTGACCGGTGGCACCACCGCCTGCACGACGGCAAGCGGTGCGAAGGAGACGGGCACGGCCAACTACGAGTTCCCGGCCGCGCCGGCCGGCGGCTACACGGTCATGGGGGCGACGACCGTGATCGCCGACATCACCCTCCCCGGCGACAACTCGCAGATCGCCGCGCGGCTCGTTGACGTCTCGCCCGACGGGACCACCAAGACACTGATCGAGCGCGGCCTCTGGCGACCGGAGAACTCCGGCTACCAGGTGTTCCAGCTCTTCGCCAACGGCTGGAAGGTCGAGGAGGGCCACGTCCTCCGGCTCGAGCTGCTGCCCCGCGACAGCGGCCAGACGACCCCGGGCGGCTTCCTCAACAACTACGGCCGGCCGTCCAACGGCCAGCAGTCGGCGACGATCGGCGAGATCGACGTCCGCGTCCCGGTGCTGGAGTCGCCGGGCGCGCTCGGCGGCCTCGTCACCGCCCCGGCGCCGCGCGTACTCCCGGACCGGCCCGGCGTGGAGCTCGCTCCCGGTTACACCGACGCGGTCGCGATCAAGGGCAAGATCGACCAGGCCGGCATCGCCGAGGTCAAGCGCGACAAGCTCCGCACCCAGGTCACCTGCGACGGCGACTCGTTCTACTCGTGCGACAGCTCCGAGCTCGAGTTCGTCGGCGCCCCGAAGGACGGCGGTCTCGGCGACGGCGTCACGATCGCGAGCGGCAGCGAAATCACCGCGGCCGCCGGCGACACCGACGACGAGCGGCTGGAGATGACCAAGGAGGGCCGCAAGGTCTTCAAGCACCGCAAGGTCATCAAGAAGACCAAGAGCGGCAAGCGGATCGTCAAGTACAAGAAGGGCCTGAAGAAGCTTCGCGCCGAGATCCTGGTCGACGGCGAGTCGGCCGGCTTCACGACGATCACGCGCACCGGCAAGGTGAGATAACCCCGAGGAAATGCTCCGGCTTCGCCGTCCGCTTCCCTCGGTCGGCGTGGTGAACTGGACGGGAAGACATATGTGTCTCCCCCAGCAAGGCCGGGGTGCACTGATACCGACAGGTACTACTCGAGGAGCTTGCGCTTCTGCGAGTCGAACTCCTCCTGGCTGAGCGCCCCGCTCTGCCGGAGCGCGTCGAGGCGCTCGATCTTCGAGACGACGTCGTCGGCGCTGCTCGTCGTCGGCGCTGACGTGGCGGCGGGGTTCATCGCCCGCATCTGGAGCTCGGCCTGGTGCTGTGCGATCACCTGCATCACCTGCGCGCCCATCTGCGGGTCGGAGGCGAAGTCGAGGCGCTCGGTCGTCCCCGGCGTCAGCTCGCGGCCGATGACCTTCTCGATCTTCGCCCGCAGCTCGGGGTCGTTGCGGAGATCGATCGACGGCTCGGCCGCGGGCGGCTGGAAGCCCTGCGGGCTGCCGAGCGCGCCGCCGAACACCGAGTCGCCGCCGAGCGGGTCGAGGATGGGCGCAGCGCCGACGCCGCCGACCGGGCCCTCGGCCGCGAGCGCGGCGCGGCGAGCCGCCGTCTCTGCGGCGCTCTGATCCTGCGCCGCGTCCCAGTCGATGGCGACCTTCTGCGGCTTGTCGGGATCGACCTTGACCGGCAGGGCCATTCCGAATCCGAGGACGTGCTTTGAGGAGACCATCCACTGGTCCTCGACCTCGTAGGGGCTCATCCCCTCGACCCGGATCTGCAACGTCATCGCGACGTTCTGCGACGACGCGCCGGCCTCGCGGTTCGACATCGCGATGATCGTCCCGGTCCCCGGCCGGCCCTTCTTGAGGATCTTGCGGTGGGTGAACGGATTGATCATGTCCCCTCCTTCTCAGCTGAGCTGGCGGGGCGCTCGCCGGTTGCGACTGTCCCGCATTCCGGTTCTGCACCCTAGCGCGGGGACGGCGCGGTGAAGAGTCCTCGCGGCGACGCCGTACGGGCGCGGGGTTAGGCTCCCTCGGGTGAGCGCCCTTTCGAGCTTCGCTCCGTCGGTGCCGGTGGCCGACAACCTCCTCGCGGCCCGCGAGCTGATGGCGTTCACGCTCGGGTTCCACATCATCCTCGCCTGCGTCGGAGTCGCCCTCCCCGCGATGATGCTGATCGCCGAGTTCAAGGGCCGGCGAAGCGGCGACGAGGTGGCGCTCGACCTCGCGAAGCGGTGGTCGAAGGCGGCGGCCGTCCTCTTCGCCGTCGGCGCCGTCACCGGCACCGTCCTCTCGTTCGAGATGGGCCTGCTCTGGCCGCGGTTCATGGAGCGGTTCGGCGACGTCTTCGGCACCGGCTTCGCGATCGAGGGGATCTTCTTCTTCACCGAGGCGATCTTCATCGCGATCTACATCTACGGCTGGAAGCGGATCGACGGCTGGAAACACTGGTGGACCGGCGTTCCGATCTTCCTCGCCGGGATCGGCGGCGCGTTCAGCGTCGTCGCCGTCAACTCGTGGATGAACCAGCCGCAGGGCTACGAGCTCGACTCCGCCGGCGACCCGATCAACGTCGAGCCGCTGAACGCCCTGTTCAACCCGGCGACCGCCTACGAGTTCCCGCACATGCTCCTCGCCGCCTACATGGTGGTCGGCTTCGGCCTCGCCTCGGTCTACGCGGTCGCGATGCTCCGCAACCCGGCGAAGCGGAGCGACCGGCGCCATCGCCTCGGGCTGCTGATCCCGCTGACGGTCGCGGCCATCCTGACGCCGGTCCAGCTCTTCGTCGGCGACACGGCCGCCCGCGGCGTCGCCGACCACCAGCCATCGAAGTTCGCCGGGTTCGAGTGCATCCAGGAGACCGGCCCCGATCAGACCGAGTGGCTCGGCGGCATCTGCACCGACGACGGGGTCAAGTACGGGATCGGCATCCCCGGGCTCGACTCGTTCCTGGTCGGCTTCAGCACCGACACCGTCGTCACCGGCCTCGATCAGATCCCCGACGACGAGCAGCCGCCGGCGAACACAATGCTCCACCTCGCCTTCGACGCGATGGTCGGCATCGGCTTCGCATTGCTGACGCTCGGCGCCTGGCTCGGATTCGCCTGGTGGCGCAAGCGCGACATCCCGAAGACGAAGTGGTTCCTGCGGGCGGTCGCACTGAGCGGGATCGGCGCTGTCGTCGCGATGGAGGCGGGCTGGGTGGTCACCGAGGTCGGGCGGCAGCCGTGGATCGTCTACGAGGTGATGCGGACCGAGGACGCGGTGACCGAGGCCGGCGGCCTCTGGTTCTGGTTCGGCGGCGCGGTCGTCCTCTACGCCACCCTCGGGACGATCGCCGCGTTCGCGCTGCGGCGGATCGCCCGGCGCGAGGAGCCGGGAGCCGACATCGCCGAAGGCGGCCCGTATGCGCCGCCGCCGGCCCCCGGCCTGCAGTCGCAGCCGCAGCCCGACCCGGCCGAGGAGGCGCCGCGATGAGCAAGGCGGACGTCGTCGCCGTCATCCTCGTCGCGGGCGCGACGCTCTACGCGACGTTCGGTGGCGCCGATTTCGGAGCCGGGGTCTGGGAGCTGCTCGCGCTCCGCTCTCGCGACCACTCGCTGCGGGAGCGGGTCGAGCATCGGGTGACGCTCTCGCTCGGCCCCGTCTGGGAGGCGAACCACGTCTGGCTGATCTTCACGCTCGTCGTCCTCTGGACCGGCTTCCCCGACGCCTTCGCGCCGATCATGGAGACGCTGTACCTGCCGCTGGCGCTGGCCGCGCTCGGCATCGTGCTCCGCGGCTCGGGCTTCGCCTTCGGGCACACGTTCAGCGCCGTCGGTGCCCGACGCGCCAATGCCGTCTTCGCCGTTTCCTCGCTGATCACGCCGTTCTTCCTCGGCTGCGTCGTCGGCTCGATCGCCGCCGGCGACGTCGAGGCCGGCGGGACCGGGACGGCCCTGGCCTGGGTCGGGCCGCTGCCGATCCTCGTCGGAGTTCTCTTCGTCTCGAGCTGCGCCTACATCGCATCGGTCTTCCTGCTCGACGACTGCAGGCGCGCCGACGACGCCGAGCTCGAGGCGTACTTCCTGCGGCGCTCGATCGCGGCTGCGGTGGTGACCGGGGCGCTGGCCGCGGTCGGGCTGGTCGTCCTCCACGCCGACGCGAGATTCATCTTCGACGGCCTGTTCACGGAGGGCCTGCCGTTCGTGATCGCCTCGGCGCTGCTCGGCCTGCTGACGCTGGCGGGGCTGATCCGCGGCTGGTCGCGGGCGCTGCGACCGCTCGCGATCGGGGCGGTGGTCGCCGTCGTCGCCGGCTGGGCGGTCGCCCAGTACCCGTATCTGCTGCCGGAGACGTTGACGGTCGAGCAGGGCGCCGGCGACGGCGCGACGCTGACCGCGCTGATCATCGTCTTCGTGATCGCGCTGCTGATCGTCGGCCCCGCGCTCGCGTTGCTCTTCCGGCTCGCGCAGCGCCAGGCTCTCGAGTAGGGTCGCGCTCGTTGCCGCCGACCGGCGTCGGCGGGTACCCTGACCGCGTGAGCAGCACCCACGCCACCGACGCCGAGGAGGAGTACCTGCAGTCGCTGTTCTGGCTGCAGGAGGCCGATCTGCCGATGACCGGGGCCAACGTCGCCCGGGCCATGCAGCTCTCGCCGCCGACAGTCCACGAGATGATCGGCCGCCTGATCGACGACGGCTACATCGCCCGCAAGCCGGACAAGTCGCTCGAGTTCACCGCCGACGGCAAGGAGCACGCCGAGGCGATCGTCAGCCGCCACCGGCTGATCGAGCGGTTCCTCACCGACGTCCTCGGCATCCCCTGGGACGAGGTCCACGAGGAGGCCGAGCGGATGGAGCACGCGATGTCGCCGCGGATGGAGGAGCGGATGATGGCCGCCATCGGCGACGCCAAGACCTGCCCCCATGGCCACCCGATCGTCCTCGGCGACCGCATCCGCGGATCGCTCCTGGCCGACTGCGAGGTCGGCGCGAAGGTCCGGATCCTCCGCTTCGAGAACGAGGCCGAGGAGCTCCTCCACTACCTGCGCGAGGCGGGCTTCGAGCCCGGCATGGAGGCGACCGTGAAGAGCTCCGACTCCGAGGAGGTCGTGATCACCTCCAGCGACGGCGACCACGTCGTCTCCTACAGCGTCGCCGAGACCGTCTCGGTCGTGGCGGACCCGGCGCCCGCGCCGCGGGCCGCGCTGCCCGAGCAGCTCGTGCTCTCGCGCGACAAGTACGGCCGCTAGTCGCCTCCGAAAAGGCCCGAGCCCGCCGGAACGGGGCGGGCTCGGGGACTTCCTGTGGGGCAGGATGTACTTCACTGCGCCGGCTTGGAGAGGAGGGCCGGCGCGGCCTCAGCGCCTTGCGGCGCCAAGCTGGTTCCGGCTACGCGACCTTCTGCTCCTCCGTCGGCGGCTCGCCGCAGATCTGGCGGAGGCGGCGGTAGAGGCGCTCGTCGCGCGGCTTGCTGGCCGGAGCGGTCCGGCGGGCGGAGGCTTCGTGATCGCGGACGGCAGCGGCGAGAGCGTAGAAGCGGCGCTCCATGTTGCGCCGCGTCACCTCGGCGCGCTGACCCTCCGGGATCCCCTCGAAGAAACTGATTGGCATGACTCTTCCTCCAACGACCTTTGTTTACCGGAATACTCGACAATAGCGTATCCATCTTAAGAAGCGCTAACAAATTGCGAATCGCAAGTTATTTTTCGTTGAAGGGGTCGGGGCACCGCGCGGGCCGATTCAGGCAGGCGACCGCCGACCGGGAACGGACGTCTTCGCGCGGCGGGTCTAGCCGCGGACGGTGGCCAGCGCTCGGGCGAGCCTGGCGATGCCCTCGGGCACGTCGCCCGGAGGGACCGGGGCGAACGAGAGGCGCATGCTGTTCTCCCCGCCCTCGATCATGAAGTCGGGGCCGGCGACGAAGGCGACGCCCTCGTCCTTGGCCGGCGCGAGCATCTCGCGGGTGTCGGTGCCCTCGGCGAGGTCGAGCCAGAGGAAGTAGCCGCCGCCCGGGGTGACGTACTCGGCCTCGGGGATCTGCTTGCCGAGCTCGAGCACGACGGCGTCGCGGCGCTCGGCCAGCGACTTGTTGACGAACTCGATGTTGCGGTCGAGATCGCCCGAGCGGCAGAGCTCGAGAACGATCGACTCGGCGAGCATGTTCGGCGAGATGTAGGTCTCCGATGCACCCTTGGCGAGCGTCTTGATCTCGTCCTCGGGGCCGATCAGGTAGCCAACGCGGACGCCGGGGCCGACGGTCTTCGAGAACGAGGAGGCATGGACGACCTTCGCGTCGGTGCCCTCGGCGAGCTCGAGCATCGTCACCAGCGGCTGGCCGCCGAAGCGGACCTCGCGGTAGGGATCGTCCTCGAAGATCCAGAAGCCGTGCTCGGCCGAGAGCTCGACGAGGCGGCGGCGCTTCTCCTCGGAGAGGGTGCAGCCGGCGGGGTTGTGGAAGTTGGGAATGATGTGGACGAGCTTCGGCTCGTGGCCGTCGGCGAGCGCCTGCTCGAGCCCGTCGACGTCGATCCCGTCGGCCTCGAGCGGGATCCCGATCCGGTCGACGCCGATCTTGTCGAGCATCAGCAGCGTCCGGTCGTAGGACGGCTGCTCGACGACGACCTCGTCGCCGGGGGCGAGCAGGGTGCTGAACAGCATCCACCCCGCCTCGAGCGAGCCGTTCGTGACCATCACCCGCCCCGCGTCGATTCCGCCGTGGCGGTGGCCGATCCACTCGCAGAGGCCCGGATGACCGATCCCGGTGCCGTAGGAGAGCGCCCGGGTGGCGTCCTCGGTCAGCGCCGTCTCGGCTGCGAGCCTGACGGCATCGACGGGAAGGAGGTCGGCGCTGGGCGCGCCGCGGGCGAATGAGATCGTCTCGGGCATCGAGGGGCGAGTATAGGCGTGGGCGGCCGGGGCCCGGCGATGAGTTTCGAGGCTCGGGGCGGTCACAGGATTCGTAACCACCACCGAAGGAGGAGAAGATGGGAAGGATCGTCGTAACCGAGTTCGTCTCGATGGACGGGGTGATGCAGGCGCCCGGCGGCGAGGAGTTCAAGTACGAGGGCTGGACCTTCGACTTCGACCGCGGCGAAGACGGCGGCAGGTTCAAGGCGGAAGAGATCTTCAACGCCGAGGCGCAGTTGATCGGCCGGGTGACCTACGAGAGCTTCGCCGACGCCTGGCCCACCTACGAGCAGGAGTGGGAGGGCGAGATGAAGGAGTTCGCGCACCGCTTCAACTCGATGCCCAAGTACGTGGTCTCGTCGACCCTCACCGACCCGGAGTGGACCAACTGCACCGTGATCGACGGCAGCGGCGACGTCCCGGCGCAGGTCGCGAGCCTCAAGGACGAGATCGACGGGAACATCCTGCTCGCCGGCAGCCGCCGGCTCGCCCAGGAGCTGCTCGAGCAGGACCTCGTCGACGAGCTGCGGCTGATGGTCTTCCCGGTGATCCTCGGCACCGGCGACCGTCTGTTCGGCGAGTTCACCGACAAGTCGACCTGGAAGCTCGCGGAGAGCAACCCGGTCGGAAAGGACGGGGTACTGACCCTGGTCTACGAGCGCGTCTGAGCGCGGAGCGTGGTCAGCGGAGGGTGTCGGCGGCGATCTGGGCGGCCTCGCTCGGGCTTCGCCCGACCTGGACGCCCTTCGCCTCGAAGGCCTTCTTCTTGGCCTCGGCGGTGCCGGAGGAGCCGGAGATGATCGCGCCGGCGTGGCCCATCTGCTTGCCGGGGGGCGCCGTGAAGCCGGCGATGTAGGCGACGACCGGCTTGGTGACGTGCTCGGCGATGTAGTCGGCGGCCCGCTCCTCGGCGTCGCCGCCGATCTCGCCGACCAGCACGATCAGCTCGGTCTCGTCGTCGTTCTCGTAGAGCTCGAGGATGTCGATGAAGTCGGAGCCGACGATCGGGTCGCCGCCGATGCCGACGATCGAGGAGTTGCCGAGGCCGGCCTGCTTGAGCTCGTTGCCGATCTGGTAGGTCAGGGTGCCCGACTTCGAGACGACGCCGATCGAGCCCTGGGAGAAGAACTGGGCCGGGATGATCCCGACGTTGGCCTTGCCGGGCGACAGCGCGCCTGGGCAGTTCGGGCCGATCAGGCGAACGCCCGCCTCCTTCGCCTTCCAGTAGGTCGGCAGCATGTCGTGAACCGGGATGCCCTCGGTGATGGCGATCACCGTCTCGATCCCGGCGTCGATCGCCTCGTTGATCGAGGCGGCTGCGAAGCGCGCGGGCACGAAGACCATCGAGGTGTTGGCGCCGGCCTCGTCGACGGCCTCCTTGATCGTGTCGAAGATCGGCACGCCGTCGACGTCCTGGCCGCCCTTCTTCGGCGTCACGCCGGCGACCAGGTCGGTGCCGTAGTCGCGGTTGCGGAGCCCGTGGAAAGAGCCCTCGCGGCCGGTCAGGCCGGAGACGACCAGCTTCGTGTCGTTGCCGACGATGATGCTCATGCGGCAGCTCCGTTTGCGAGTTCCACGACCTGCTCAGCGGCGCCGAGCATGGTCTCCGCGTTGTGCAGCCCTTCGAGGTTCGCCTCCGCGAGCAGCTTCAGGCCCTCCTCCGAGTTGGTGCCGTCGAGGCGGACGACCAGCGGCACGTCCATGTCGACGCGCTCGTAGGCCTCGATGATGCCCCTGGCGACCTCGTCGCAGCGGGTGATCCCGCCGAAGATGTTGAAGAGGACGGCGTCGACCTTGTCGTCGGAGGTGATTACCTCGAGGGCGTCGACGATCGCGTCGGCCTTCGAGCCGCCGCCGGCGTCGAGGAAGTTGGCGGGCTTGCCGCCGGCGTTGGCGACGACGTCGAGCGTCGACATGCAGAGCCCGGCGCCGTTGCCGAGGATGCCGACGTTGCCGTCGAGCTTGACGTAGGTGAGGCCGCGCTCCTTCGCCATCCGCTCCTGCGGATCCTCGGGAGGATCCTCCTGCGCGGCCAGCTCCTCGTGGCGGTAGAGGGCGGAGCCGTCGATAGTGACCTTGGCGTCGAGCGCGACGACGCGACGGTCGGAGGTGACGATCAGCGGGTTGACCTCGATCAGGGTCGCGTCGAAGTCGTTGAAGGCGCCGTAGAGCTTGACCAGGTTCTCGGCGACCCCGTCGACGACGTCCTCGTCGATCCCGGCGTCGACGGCCAGCGAGGCGGCGTCCTCCTTGGAGAGGCCCTTGAGCGGGTCGACGTGGGCGCGGACGAGAGCGTCGGGATCGCTCTCGGCGATCGCCTCGACGTCCATCCCGCCCATCCGCGAGAGGATCACGAGCGGCTTCTTCTCGGAGCGGTCGAGGATCACCGAGGCGTAGTACTCGGCGTCGATCTCCGACGCTTCCTCGACCCAGACCTTGTGGACCGTGAAGGGACCCTCGCCGTGGGGGCCGACGATGTCCATCCCGAGGATGGCGTCGGCGTGCGCGCGGGCCTCGTCGACGTCCTTGGCGACCTTGATTCCACCTGCCTTGCCGCGGCCCCCGATCAGGACCTGCGCCTTGACGACGCACGGGTAGCCGATCCGGTCGGCGGCGGCCACCGCCTCGTCGACGGTATCGGCCGGCTCACCGCTCGGTACGGCAATCTCAGCGCGAGAAAAGAGTTGCTTGCCTTGGAATTCGAGAAGGTCCATGGTTAAGTACTTGTGTTGCCGCCGACCCGGCGGCGGCCGGGAACCCTAACGGAATCCGTGGGGCAACCCGGGGGATAGGTCTGAAGGCCCTGAGTTCGAGAATCCGGAAGGCAGTCGGATTACGGACGTAAGATCGGGGTATTGCAGATCACAGACGGGACAAACACAGAAGGGAAATCCATTCATATGAGTACATGGACGTTCATCACCAACCACGCCCGGGTGATGATGGTGATCTCGCAGGATCCGACTGTTCGGCTCCGCGACATCGCCTCCACGCTCGACATCACCGAGCGGGCCGCGCAGCGGATCGTGACCGAACTGGTCGACGAGGGATACCTCAGCCGCAAGCGCGAAGGCCGCCGGAACACCTACACGGTGCACCCCAACAAGACGCTTCGTGCTGCGCCCGCAACCAGCACGCAGATCGGCGAGTTCATCGAGCTGCTGCTCGCGAACGAGAAGCCGCTCGCACTCGCCAGCTGACCCGCAGGGGGGGTCGGCCGGGGCCGGACGGCGCGGGATGCCATAATCCCGCGCCGTCATGCCCCTACCGAAGCGCAGCGAGATCGAATGGGTGACCGTGGATTGCTACGGCACCCTGATCGATTGGGACAAGGGAATCACCGACGCCTTCAAGCGTGAGGCCGACGAAGACGGGCTGACGCTCGACGTCAAGAGCCTGCTCAACCGCTTCTACGAGATCCAGTACGAGGTCATGGCGGGCTCCTACGAGCTCTACGCCGAGGTCCTCCGGCGGGCGGCCGTCAAGGCGGCCGGCGAGGTCGGCTGGAGCCTCGAGCCCTCCCGCGCCCAGTTCCTGCCGGATTCGATCGGCGATTGGCAGCCGTTCCGCGAGGCCAACGCGGCAATGGACCGGCTCGGGCAGAAGTACAACCTCGGGATCGTCTCCAACATCGACGACAAGCTGCTCGGCGTCTCCCGCCGCCACCTCCGCACCGAGCTCGACCTCGTCGTCACCGCCCAGCAGGTCCGCAGCTACAAGCCGGAGCCCGCTCACTTCAAGGAGTGCGCCCGAAGGATCGGCAAGAAGAAGGGCTGGGTCCACATCACCAGCGGTCACTACACCGACGTCGAGCCCCTGATCAAGATGCGCGTCCCCGTGATCTGGATCAACCGCCGCGGCGAGAAGCTCGAGAGCGGGGCCAAGAAGCCCACGGCGGAGGTCAAGAACCTCCGCGACGCCGCCAAGAAGCTGGGCTGCTGAGGAGCGGCGTGGGGCTCGAGTCCCCGCTGCGACGCCTGCTGCCGGACCCCGGCGAGACGACCGTCGCCGGATTGCTCGAGGACTACGACCCCGGCGCCCGCGCCGGTGACGAGCGCCCGTTCGTCTTTACCAACTTCGCCCTGACCGTCGACGGCCACGCGACGATCGACGGCCGCTCGGGGGCGATCGGCTCCGACACCGACACGGCGATGCTCGTCGGCCTACGCACCCATCCCGACGCGGTGATGATCGGCGCCGGGACGTTGCGCGCCGAGGGCTACGGACGCGTCGTCTCCGACCCCGCCAAGCGCGAGCTCCGCGAGAGCCGCGGCCTCTCCCCCGACCCGCTGATGGTCGTCGTCAGCAACCGCCTCGAGATCCCCTGGGAGGCGCCGCTGTTCACCGCCGGCGCCGGCGAGGTCGTGATCTTCACCGCCTCCGCGCGTGAGGCGCCGGCGACGGCGACTCCGGTCGAGATCGTCCGCCACCCGAGCCGCGTCGACCTCGTCTCGCTCCTCGCCGAGCTCCGCGGCGAGCGCGGGATCCGGTCGCTGCTGTGCGAGGGCGGTCCGACGCTGCACGGAGAGCTGCTCGCGGCAGGCCTCGTCGACGAGCTCTTCGTCACCCGCTCGCCGCGGCTCGCGGGCGGCACCGGCCCGGGCCTCTGCGAGGGCCTCGAGGCGCACACGCGCGAGCTCGAACTGATCTGGCTCTGCGAGTCGGGCGGCGAGCTCTACGCCCGCTACGCGACCGCGCGCTGACTCAGGCGGGCAGCCGGCCCTGCTCGCTGACCCGCGTCTCGCCGCGCTGGAGCATCCGCATCCCGAGGATCACGGCGGCGAAGAACGACGCGGCGGCGAGCGAGACCTGGAGGCTGAGGATCCCCTCCTCGCTCCAGTAGACGTCGCGGAGGTCGAGCAGCAGCGCCGCCTCGTCGAAGGTCAGCCCGACGCCGACCCCGAACGGGATCGCGAGCGTCGTCTCGATCCGCTCGTCGGCGCTGATCAGCCCCGCCGCTCCGGAGCCGAAGGCGAGCAGGATCCCGGGGACGAAGTGGTGGATGTGGCGGCCTCCGACCTTGACGTTCCCGAGCGGCCACCAGCCCTCGCGAATTCCCAGCGTCGAGACCCGGGCGAATAGCGACGCGCCGATGAATCCGGCGAAGAGATTGAACATCGCCGTTTCCTCGCGCGAGGCGGTCCGGTAGCCCGTGACCGCGACCCGGACCGTGTCCTGGGAGGCGAGCCCGGCCAGCTCGAGCGCCTCGGCCGGGGATTCCGCGCGCGGCAGGACGTGGGTGTCGTCGGGATGGCGGGCGGCGATCCGTCCCCGGTAGCGGCGCAGGAGCTCGCCGAGGACGACGGCTCCGGTCGCGAGCCCCGCGGTCGGGGCGAGGATCCGGGTCAGCCGGTCCTCGAACGCGCGCAGCTGGCTCCGCCGGCGCCCGAACACGATCAGAGCAAGACGATGTCGTCGGCGTCGAGGCCGCGGGTTACCCCGCGGAAATCGACGACCAGCGACGCGGCGTCGGCGAGCTCCGCGTAGTCGATCTCGTCGTGGGCGGTGACGATCGCGACGACGTCGGCGGCGGCGACCGCCTCGGCCAGCGGCACCGAGGACAGGTTCTTGTCGGGAAGCTCGGGGACGTGCGGGTCGTGGTAGGAGACCTCCGCCCCGAGCTCACGGAGGTGGTCGATGATCTTCAGGGCGGGCGACTCGCGGAGGTCGGCGACTCCGGCCTTGTAGGCGACGCCGAGGATCAAGACGTTCGCTCCCTTCACCGCCCGTTCGCGGTCGTTAAGCGCCCGCTGGATCCTGCTGACGCAGAACAGCGGCTGCGCCTGGTTGATCTTGCCCGCGAGCTCGACGAACTCCGTCGCGAAATCGTGCTGGCGAGCCTTGTAGGCGAGATAGAACGGATCGACGGGCAGGCAGTGCCCGCCCATTCCGGGACCGGGCTCGAATCGCATGAAGCCGAACGGCTTCGTCGAGGAGGCGTCGATGACCTCCCAGACGTCGATCCCCAGGCGCTCGGTCAGCTGTGCGAGTTCGTTGACTAGGGCGATGTTGACCGAACGGAAGATGTTCTCGAGGAGCTTCGAGAGCTCAGCGGCCTCCGGAGAGCTGACGGGGACGACCTCGTCGCAGATCTCGCTGTAGAGGGCGGTGGCGCGCTCGAGGCAGGCGGGCGTCATCCCACCGACGACCTTCGGGGTCGTCGCGACCGTGTGGTTGCTGCGGCCGGGATCGATGCGCTCGGGCGAGTAGGCGAGGTGGAAGTCCTCGCCCACGGTCATGCCGCTGCGCTCGAGCCGCGGCAGGAGCTCCTCCCGCGTGGTCCCGGGATAGGTCGTGGACTCGAGGACGACGAGCTGGCCCTTGCGGAGGACCGACGCGATCGTCTCGGTCGACTCGCGCACGTAGGTCAGGTCGGGCTCGCGCTCGGCGACGAGCGGTGTCGGCACGCAGATGATCACCGCGTCGCAGTCGGCGAGCACCGCCGGATCGGACCCGGCGGTGATCCGGTCCGCGAGCTCGGCGAGCTGGGCCGAGGGGACATCCTCGATATCGCTCTCGGAGCGGCTCAGGCGCTCGACACGGGCGGCGTCGACGTCGTAACCGGCCACGTCGTGACCGGCGCGCGCGAACTCGATCGCGAGCGGCAGTCCGACATACCCGAGGCCGACGACTCCGATTCTCATCGCAATCAGTCTAGGCGGGCGGTTCCGTTCAACCGGCCGCCGTCGCGCCTCCTGAAGCTAAACTTCTCCTCAATGCGGAACCTGATCGGACGCGCCCTCACTCCCGCCGCCGTCGGCGTGGCGTGTGCGCGCCACCTCGCCTGGTACGTCAGCTACCAGATGTCCGGCGAAGCCCGGAGCTGATCCGCCCACCGTGCGGGTAGCGGTAGCGGGCGCGACTGGGGTTCTCGGCCGCTCCGTGATGCCGCGGCTGCGCGAGGCCGGGCACGAGGTCCGCGGCTTCGCCCGCCGGCCGCCCGCCGGCGCCGACGACCTCGTCGCCCTGGACCTGCTCGATCGCGAAGCCGTCGTCGCCTTCGCCGCCGAATGGCGTCCCGACGCAATCCTCCACCTGGCCACCGCGATCCCGGCGCGGATCGACTCCCGGCGGGCCGCCGAGCAGTTCGAGCCGACGAACCGGCTTCGCACCGATGGCACCCGGAACCTCCTCGCCGCGGCCGACGCCGCCGGCGGCGCCTGGCTGGTCGGGCAGAGCATCGCGTTCGTGAACGTGCCCGGCGAGGGTCTCGCCGACGAGGAGACGCCGCTGCGGGACGACCCCGGCGACGTCATGACGATGGCCGCCGCCCCGGTCGCCGAGCTCGAGCGCCTGACGCTCGGCACCGGCGGGACCGTGCTGCGCTTCGGCCAGTTCTACGGTCCGGGGACGGCGTTCGCCCGCGACGGCGGCATGGGCGCCGGCGCCGCTGCCGGAAAGTTGCCGGTCGTCACCCGTCACGGCCGTTCGTCGGTCTTCTCGATGATCAACGTCGACGATGCCGCCGACGCGATCGTGGCCGTCCTCCGCACCGGCGCACGCGGTGTCTTCAACGTGGTCGACGACGATCCCGCCTCCGCGGCGGAGATCCTGCCGGTCCTCGCGGCGGCGCTCGGCGGCAGGCAACCGCGCCGGGTACCAGCCTGGCTGGCCAAGCAGGTGGCGGGCGACTACAGCGTCGCGTTCATGACCGACCTCCGCGGCGCCTCGAACGCGAAGGCGAAAGCCGAGCTCGGCTGGAAGCCGTCGATCCCGTCCTGGCGCGAGGGCTTCAGCGGCGACTAGAGCCGCGCTGCGCTCAGAGCGCGGCGATGCCGTCGCCGAGGAGCTTGGCGCCGATCACGAGCAGCACCGCGATCATGATCGCCGCACTGTGCTCGGACATGAAGCGCCGCACCGCCTCCAGCGGTGCGTCCGCCCGCTCGCGGGCGAGCAGACGGAACAGCACCGCGCCGACGACCGTGACCGAGCCGATCGCGACGAACACCGCCGCCGCCACAGCCTCGTCGCCGCCGTTGAGCCCGCTGTCGGCGATCGTCGCCGACGCGGCCAGGGTCAGGGCGAGGTTCTTCGGGTTCGCCGCCGACAACGCCGCGCCGAGGAGTGCCGCCCGCGACGCCGAGGCGCTGTCGATGCTCGCCATCCAGGCAGGCTCCTTCGCCTTCCCCTCGTCGCCGCCCCGCTCGCGCCACTGCTTCGCGGCAAGGCCGACGAAGAGGACGCCGAGAGCGACCTTCAGCCAACCGAGCCCGTCGTCGCCCGGCCCGGAGTCTCCCCCGCCGACCAAGACGATCACCACCGCACTGACCGCCGCCAGCCCGGCGACCCAGCCGCAAGCGAAGGCGGGGCCCGCGGTCCGCGCCCGGGGCGAGCCGAGGATCAGGACGACGCCGACGATCGGGATCGGGCTCAAAGCAACCGCGAGGGCGGCGGGCAGCAGGTCACCGATGACGCCGTTCATGGCTGCTCATCCTGCCCGCGGCGGTGGACGGGTCGGCCGGAATCCTCGAGGTGGGGCCGGGAAAGAGTGGGCGATGTAGGGCTCGAACCTACGACCTTGAGATTAAGAGTCTCCTGCTCTACCAACTGAGCTAATCGCCCGGGCCGGTGATGGTAGCGAGAGCGGGCGGGCCGGTGGCGGCCCGGGCGCGGTCGCGCGATGCGGGTCGCTCAGCCGCCGGGAATCGTCGGCGTGGCGCCGAGCCCGCCGAGCGGATTCTGGAGCTGCGACTGGTCCGGAGCGCTCTGCTTGATCCCCTTCTGGATCGACTCTCCGGTCTGCTGCGCCTGCTTGACCTGCTGCTTGGCCTGGCTCTTCGAGGTCGAGTCCGGCGCTTCCTGGAGCGCCTTCTGCTCGGCCGCCTTGCCGGCCTTGTCGTCGCCCGCGAAGTAGGCGTACGTGGCGAGCTGGAGATAGGTGCCGAAGCTCGGGCGGGCGTCCGCCACGGCCTGCGCCGCCGCCTGGGCCTGGTCGAGATCCTGCTGGACCCGTGCCGGGTCGGTGCCGGCGAGCGCCGAGTAGGCCTGGAGCATCAGCGAGGCGACGCCGTCGTCGACCTTCTGCGGCTTCGTCTTCACGTAGCGCTCCCAGGCGTCGGTCGCGTCGCGGTAGCGGGAGATCGTCTCGTCGGTGTAGGAGATCCGGCCCTGAGCGTCCTGCTCGGTCGCCGCCTGGCCGGCGAGGAAGTTCGTCCGGGCCAGCGTGATCAGCGCCTTCTCGTCCTTGGGGTTGGTCTGCAGCGTGTCCTCGGCGCGCTGGATCTGCGCGTCGTACTGGGGCGAGGAGGAGCTGCCGTCGCCGCCGATTCCGAGCGCGTCGAAGATGCCGCCGGAGGTGGCACCGCCGATGCCGAACCCGACGAGGGCGATCGCCATCAGGAACGCCAAGAAGACGTAGATGACCTGAATCAGGCGCTTGCGCTTGCCGCCGAGCTCGAAAAGCATGCCGGGGAGCCTAGCCGGTCGATTCGACCGGGGGATCAGCAGGTTCGACCGCCCGTTCGTCGCTGTCGGAGGGCCTCCCGAGCATCCGGGCGAGGACGAGGCTGAACTCGAACAGGAGGATCAGCGGCAGCATCGAGATCAGCATCGTGATCGGGTCGGTGCCGGGCAGCAGCATGGCCAGGACGGCGATGATCAGGATCGCGTAGCGCCGGTTCTTGGCGAGCTGCTCGGGGGTGACGATCCCCAGCCGCGTAACCGCCAGGATCCCGATCGGGATCTGGAACAGGATCCCGACGGAGATCAGGCTCAGCGAGAAGAAGCTGTAGTACTCGCGCGCCCGGATCTGGATGTTGAACTGGTCGTCGTTGAAGTTCAGGAGGAACTTGATCGCCGCCGGGACGACGACGAAGTAGGCGAACACAACGCCGGCGATGAACAGCAGCGGGACCGCGAGCAGTACCGGCAGCATCACCTTCTTCTCGGTCGGCGTCAGCGCCGGCAGGATGAACGCGTAGGCCTGGTAGAGCAGGATCGGCAGCGTCAGCAGGATCGCGCTGTAGAGGACGAGCGTCAGCGTCGTCATGAACGGCTCCGACGGCGAGAACGTCAGCGGCTCCACGTCGTCGGGCAGCGGCCCGTTGGCGATGTCGAGCAGCAGGTGGTTCTGCCAGAAGCAGAAGATCGAGACGACGACGAGCGCGATGCCGCAGACGATCAGCCGGCTGCGGAGCTCGTCGAGGTGCTCGACGAGCGTCATCCGGTCGTCGAAGGTCGCTGCCTTGATCTTCGCCACGATTCAGCTCCCGACCCGGTCGGCGGACGCCACCGGGGACGTCAGGAGGACGGGCGCGCGGCGGGCTCGCCCTCGTCGGCGGGCTCGGCGTCGACGGGCTCGGCGTCCACGGGTTCCTCTTCGGCGACGCCGTCGTCGATCGTCTGCGGAAGCTCGTCGTCGTCCTCGTCGTCCTCGTCGTCGCGGTTCTCACCGCTGACCGAGGACTTGAACTCCCGCAACCCGTCACCGATCGAGCGCCCCAGCTCGGGCAGGCGCTTGGGGCCGAAGATGATCAGCGCGATGATCGCGACGATCGCCAGTTCGAGAGGGCCGATGTTCGGCATAACCCGGTGATCGTAGCCGAGCCGGCACATGGGGCCCGCCGATCACGGCGGTCCCGGGCGGCCGCTCACCAGATCCGAAAGCTGCGCTTCTTCGCCTTCGAGGTGTTGTGGGCCTTGTCGGTCACGCGGAACTCGGCGACGTAGCGGCCGGGCTTCGGGGTGAAGTGGGGCTTGCGCTTGCCGATCCGCGCCCGGTTGTAGCCGACGTATGCCTTGTAGGTGGCCCAGCCCGCGAAGCGGCCCTTGCCCTTGCGGTTGAGCCGGTAGTACTCGACGTCGAGCTTGCCGGATTCGTTCAGGGAGTAGCGCGCGGGCGAGCCGTCCGGGCCGAACTTGGTCGCGAGCTGCAGGCCGCGCAGCTTCGGCGGCTTCAGGTCGACGTTGCTCTTGGGGACGGAATCGGGCTCGGTCTCGGGGTCGCCGGGCGTGTTCGAGACGACGACGGTCCCGGAGACCAGCGAGTGGATCTTGCACTGGAAGTGGTAGATGCCGGGCTGGTCGAAGGTGATCTGGTAGTTGTCGCCGATGTCGTGCCGCGGCAGCGACCCCGGGTCGGAGTCCCACTGCTTCGCGTTCGGCGGCTGGCCGGTGACCGAGTGCATCGTGTCGGGGCCGGTCCAGTACCAGGTGACGTGCTCGCCGAGGTCGAGGTTGACCTCGTCGTTCGACCACTGGTAGTCGCTGATCGAGATTCGCCGGTTGGCGGCGTCGGCCGCGGCGGGAAGCACCAGCAGCAGCGCCGCCAGCAGCACGAGTCCGAGCCCGGCCCGCCTCATTCGACCACGTACCAGCCGCTCATCCCGGCGACGATGTGGCTCCAGACGTGGCAGTGGTAGAGCCAGCGGCCCGGGTTGTCCTCGGTGAAGCGGGCGGTGATGACGTCGCCGGGCCCGAGGGTGACGTTGTCGACCGTCGGCCCACCGACGGGCGGAACCCAGCGGTGTCCGTGGATGTGGAAGGTGTGGAAGTAGTCGTCGACCGCGTAGACGTAGAAGGCGACGTCGTCGCCGACGTTGGTCTTCAGGGTCGGCGTGTTGCCCGTATAGGCCCGGCCGTTGATGCAGTAGAAGGGCTGGTCGAGCCCGGTCGCCGCCGGCTGGAACGAGTGGAAGCCGACGAAGAACTCCTTGTCCGGCCGCGGCTTGTTGGGGTCGCGGACGATGATCGGGCCGAACAGGCCCTTGTAGACCGGCAGCGGCTCGCTCGGCCCGTGGTCGTGGTACCACCACGCCCCCTCCGAGGTCGGGACGGCCTCCCAGATGTAGGTGACCTCGTCGCCCTTCTGGACGAACCCGCCCGGGTCGGTGTACTTGCCCTTGTAGGCGCCGTCCATGTCGACTGAGTACTGGAGGCCGTGCGGGTGCATCGTCACCGGCGTCCCGAGCTTGCTGCGGAAGTGAACGGTGATCGTCTCGCCGACGTTCGCCTCGAGCAGCGGGCCAGGGACCGTCGCCGGTCCGAGCGGCTGCGCGAAGTTGGCCGAATAGGCCCGGTAGCCCCAAGCCTTGAAGGTCGTCTTGCCCTTGACCTGCACGCCCATCATCTGGTCGCGGCCGGTGGGGACGATGTCCCACTTCATCTGCTCGGCCTGGATCCAGTACTCGTTCGTGCTCGCCGCCTTGGCGAGCACGGTCGAGGCGCCCGGGGCCACGCCGCCGTTGGCGCGGGCCGCAGCGACCTTCGGCGGCACCTGGAGCCCGTCGTTCAACTGCGCGACGGAGACCTCTTCGTTGGTGCTGAACCGCTTGCCGGCCAGCGTGCAGAGCAGGAGCCCCGCCCCCGCCTCGGCGACGAAGGCGCGCCTGCCGATCGGGGGAAGGCTCATGGCTTCAGCACTCCAGTTGCGTCTACTTCGTCACCTTGACGTTGATCTTCATCACCGTCGGGTGGATCGTGCAGACGAACGTGTAGGAGCCCTTCTTGTTGAACGTCGGGGCGAAGTTGATCCCGATCGAACCGCTCGCGGACTTGTTGCACTTCGTGACGTCGCCCTTCGCGCACGGCTTCTTGGTCTTCTTGACGCCCTTCGGGCCCTTGGTCATCGTCACGTTGTGCGTGTTGAGGTTGTCCTTCTGCCACTTGAAGGCCACCTTGGTGTCTTGCTTGACCGTGAGCTTGGTCGGCGAGAAGAAGTCGTCCTCGACCTTCACCTTCGTGCTCTTGCCGGCGATGCCGGTGGCCGGCATCGCCAGGGACAGGGTCGCTATCAGGGCAGCGACGACCGCAAATGTGCGCTTCATCTCTCTTCTTTCTTCTTTGCTACGTGCTGAGTGCTACGGGCAGTCGGGCCCGGGCGTCACTTCGAGCGGCTCGTAGTCCTTGAACGCCGGGTGGCTGTGCTCGTCCCACGAGCACTGCTGGTTCTCGGGCGGATCCGTGCTCGAGTAGCCGACCAGTTCGAGGACCATGTTGATCTCGCCGTCGCTGGTACCGGTGGCGCCGTTGTTCGGCTGGGTGCCGTTGGGGACCGGGCACTCGGGGTAGAGCTCCTCGAGCGTCGCTCCCGGCGGGATCGCGCCGGACGAAGGTGCCTTCGTCGAGCTGGTGTTGCCGCTGAAGCAGTTGTTGCCACCGGAACCGTCGGCCCAGAAGTCGTACTGGTTCGTGTCGGTGCCGTTGCGGCCCATCTGGTTGTTGAGAACCTGGTTGTTCTCGCTGACGGCGTCGTCACCGTCGTTGAACGGATCGGAGAACATCGCGACGCCCCACTTGAAGTTGCCGAAGATGTTGTTGTCCTTGACGGTCCAGCCGTTGGAGCCGAACAGGGCAACACCGACGCCGGTCGGGTACTGGAGCGTGCCGCCACCGAGCTCCGGGGGCAGCGTGCCGAGCCCGTTGGAGACCGTCTGGACCCGCGAGTTCGGCAGGAAGTAGTTGAAGTTGTTCCAGAAGATGTTGTTGTTCTTCAGGACGCTGTCACCGGTCGGCTCGAACGGCTCGGAGTCGAGCGTGTTCGGAACCACGCCGATGCCGTTGTTGTAGAAGTTCGAGTTCTTGATGACCATGTACTTCGAGTTCGTGCCGGAGTAGCCGAGCACGTTCTCGTAGGCCTCGACCTTGTTGAGGACGGTCTGGACCGGGTTGTCCTGGAACGGCGTGGCGCCGACGTAGTACGGCGAGTCGCCGTGGCCCCAGCCCTCGGACTTGATGAACGCGCCGCCGACGCAGCCGAAGGTGAAGAGGCCGTAGCTGCGGTTGAACGAGACGGCCATGTTCTTGCCGACCGGGTTCTTGCAGGTGTTCTTGGTGTCGTCCGTGTTGGTGTCGCGCCAGAAGACGCCGTTGGTCGCGAAGTCCCGGACCCACATGTTCTCGATCGTGACGTTCTTGGCGTCGTCGATCTCGATGCCGTTGTTGGCGATGCCGAGACCACCCGGCAGCTTCGCGTTCGTCCCGTCGAGGATCGTCTTCTTCGGGGTCTTGCCGGTACCCGTGATCGTCAGGTTGTTGAAGTCGGAGCCGTCGAGGACGACGCCCTCGACGTACTTGCCCGGCTTGACCTTGATCGTCTCGACCTTGCTGCTCTTGCCGGCCTTCTCGACCGCCTTCTGAATCTTGTTGTACTTGCAGCCGTGCTCGCAGACGGTGAGCACCTTGCCCTTGTTCTTGTTCTTGCCTGCGACGGCGGAAGCGGGTACGGCGAGGATCGCGACTGCGAGAAGCGCGGTGGCGATGCGGACGATCAAACGACGGTTCATGTCTCTCCTGATTGGCTGTGTTGCGGCGGCCCTACCCGGCCAACCACGGACTCCAACAACGGGCTTTCGCCAAAGTTGCGCTCCGACTGTAACTGAAGTGGCACGACCTTGTGCCGGTACTTCGATGATCGTTTCCGAGCGCCCATCTGCGCGCCTCATCCGGTCCGGGTGATCGCGGCGAACCGGCTCTACTCGTCGAAATACTGAGGATGCTGGTCGCGCAGGCGCGGGATCTCGCGCAGCACCATCCGCAGGTGATGGCGCATCGCCGACTCGGCGGTGTCGGGATCGTGGCGCTCGACGGCGCCGAGGACCTGTTCGTGCTCGGCGACCATCTCCTCGAGGTAGCTCGGCGCCGGCAGGCTCAGCCTCCGCACCCGGTTCAGGTGCGGCTTGATCCGCTGCCCCAGCGTCCAGACGGCGGTGTGGCCGCTGAGATCGCAGAGGGCGTGATGGAAGTCGTCGTCGAGGACATAGAAGGCGTCGTGGTCGCCGGCCCGGACCGCGCGGTGCTGGTTGCGGACGATCGCCTCGAGCTCGGCGATGTCGTCGGTCGTCGCGAGTTCGGCCGCCTTGCGGACGGCCGCGCACTCGAGCGCCTCGCGGACGAACTGAGCATCGGTCACGGCGCGCGGGCTGATCGGCGCGACGAACGTGCCGAGCTGGGCGACGATCTCGACCAGGCCCTCCTCGCGCAGACGCGCCAGCGCCTCGCGCACCGGCGTCCGGCTGACCCCGAGCCAGGCCGCCAGCTCGTTCTCGGAGAGCTGCCTACCGGGCTCGAACTCGGAGCGGACGATCGCGTCGAGGATTGCCCCGTAGGCGTGGATCCGCGCCAGCGTCCCCTGCCGCCGCCGCGCCGTGTTCAGCTTGACGATGTTGCCTTCGGGGGCGGGCTCGGTGGCCATGGCGGGAGGTTAGCTGGGGGTGTGGGAGGCGGTTCGGCTCACGCCGCGGCCTGTCCGGTGGGGCGAGGGTTGGTTCGGCTGGGGAAGGGGAAGTGGGCGGGCGGCTGCCGGGGGGCGCGAGAGTTGGTGGATGGCAGGAAAGGGACCTGTGAGGTTCGTTCGCTGCCACCGGGCGTGAATGGCGTTCCATGGGAACGCGAAACACGCCCAGTGGGCCGCTACTTGTCGAAGTTCAGGTAGTACCGGGAGGCCGTCGGTTCCTCCTGGCCCTGGTACTTGCTGCCGGTCTCGTTCGAGCCGTAGGCGTGCTCGACGGGGCCGTCCATGCGCATGAAGGAGATCTGGCCGATCGGCATGCCGTGGTAGATCGTGATCGGGAGGTTGGCGACGTTCGAGAGCTCGAGGGTGAGGTTGCCCTCGAAGCCGGCGTCGACGAAGCCCGCGGTCGAGTGGATCAGGAGGCCGAGGCGGCCGAGCGAGCTCTTGCCCTCGAGGCGGGCGACGATGTCGTTCGGGAGGCGGACGCGCTCGAGAGTCTGCCCGAGGACGAACTCGCCGGGATGGAGGATGAAGGGCTCATCGTCGGGGACCGTGACGAGCTCGGTCAGGTCCTCCATCTTCTGGCGGACGTCGATGTAGGGATGGCGGGCGTTGTGGAAGACGCGGAACTGGCGATCGACGCGGACGTCGACGCTCGAAGGCTGGATCAGCTTCGGGTCGTATGGGTCGAATGCGATCCGCCCGGAGTCGATCTCCTCGCGGATCGTGCGGTCGCTGAGCACCATCGCGGCCGGAGTCTATGCAAGGGGCCGTTGCGAGGCGGATGGACGAAAGTCCAGAGCGCGGGGATGGCCGTATGTGGGCTCGCCGCCTTGCCGATGGGTCCGGAAGCGATGGACGGATCCGAGCGACAGCACCGTGAACGGCAGCCCGCAGGCGTGGGCGCCGGAGCCGACGGCGTCGTCGACCTCCACATCTGCCCCGAATGCGGTTCCGGCCTCGTTCATCCGCTCGACTGGATGCCGATGGACGACGCCCACTGGCGCGTCTCGCTCCGCTGCCCCGAGTGCGAATGGCACTCGGTCGGGCTCTTCGAGCAGAGCGTCCTCGACCGCTTCGACCAGATCCTCGACGCCGGCACCGACACGCTCTACGCCGACCTCCGCCGCCTCGAGCGAACGAACATGGAGGCCGAGCTCCACCGCTTCAACGCGGCCCTTGGCGAGGACCTGATCCTCCCCGAAGACTTCTAGGGCGGCACCCCGCAGTCCCCGCCGGCCGACCCGCAGTCGAGCAGCCCGGAGGGCTGCGAGTCGCGGGAGGTATCTATCTAGCTGTAACGCTCGACCACGCCGTCGGCCACCAGCTCGAGCATCTGCAGCTCCTCGCCGCCGACGCCCGAGTCGCGGAGGGCCTGCTTGGCGCGCTCGACCCGTTCGCGGGCCTCGCCGCGGACGCGCTCGGGGGCGCCGGTGGCGGCGATGCGGTCGCAGACCTGCTCGGCGGCGGCGGTGTCGAGCGCGCGGAGGTCGACCTCGCGGAGGCTCGGGTCGGCGTCGCGAGCCAGGATGAAGGGAAGGGTGACGGTGCCGTCGAGGAGATCGGTGCCGCGGGCCTTACCGGTGCGCTCGGGCGGGCCGAGGACGTCGAGGACGTCGTCGAGGAGCTGGAACGCGAGCCCGATCGCCCGGCCGAAGGCGAGCAGGGCGGCCTCCTCGGCCTCGCCGCGGGAGGCGCCGATCACGCAGGCGCACTCGAACAGCGCCGCGGTCTTGAGCTCACAGCGGAGCTGGTAGCGCTCGATCGAGACGCCGGTGTCGTAGGCGTCGCGGCGCTGGGCGAGCTCGCCGCGGGCGAGCGCGACCGAGGCGTGGGCGAGCAGCTCGACCTGGCGGTCGGTGGCGGGCCGGCTCTCCCCCTCGGAACCGCCGTCGTCGGCGAGGACGGCGAAGGCGCGCGAGAAGAGGAGGTCGCCGGCGGCGACGGCGCGGCGGCGGCCGGAGTTGGCGAAGACCGTCGGGACGCCGCGGCGGAGCGGCGCGTCGTCGAGGACGTCGTCGTGGACCAGCGTCGCCATGTGGACGAGCTCGATCGCGGTCGCGGCGCGGATCGCCTCGGGCCCGGCGGCGCGGCCGGCGCAGAGCAGGACGAGGAGCGGACGCATCCGCTTGCCCCCCGCGGCCAGCGTCTCGCCGGTGTCAGAGCCGAGCTCCGGTCCCCAGCCGGCGACCGTCTCGCCGAGCCGGCGCTCGACCTCGGTCATCCGCGTCGGCAGCCAGGCCGAGGCCAGGTCGGTGACAGCGGTGACCGGCTCCGGGGAGGACGAGCGCGTCATCGTCGTCACCCCGGCCGGCGCCCCGAGTGGATCGCGATGATCCCGCCGGCGAGGATCGTCCAGCGGATCGCCTCGAGCCCGGCGCCGTCCATGATCTCGCCGAGGCCCTGCGGCGAGGGGAAGCGCTTGACCGATTCCGGCAGGTAGGAGTAGGCGGCGCTGTCGCCGGCGGCGCGGCCGATCAGCGGCACCAGGCGGTCGAACCAGATCGAGAAGAAGGTCGAAAGTGGCGGCCTGGTCGGCTGGGTGATCTCGAGGATCACCAGGCGCCCGCCCGGCTTCAGCACCCGGGTCATCTCGCGGATGCCGCGATCGAGGTCGGCGAGGTTGCGAACCCCGAAGCCGACGGTGACGGCGTCGAAGCCGCCGTCGTCATAGGGCAGCTCGAGCGCGTCGGCCCACTCGAAGATCGGCTTTGCGGCCCCGGCCGGGACCTGCTTGTCGCGGGCGAGGTCGAGCATGCGCTCGGCGAAGTCGGAGCCGACGACACGGCCGCCCGGCCCTACTCGGCGGGCCAGCTCCAGCGTCAGGTCACCGGTACCACAGCAGACGTCGAGCGCCGCATCGCCCGGCCCGAGTTCGGCACGGTCGACTGCACGTGCGCGCCAGCGGTGGTGCATCCCGGCGGTCATCGCCGAGTTCATGACGTCGTAGACGCCGGCGATCCGGTCGAACATGCCCCGGACCTCGGAGGCGAACTGCTCCGAATCGCGGGAGGGCTTGCTCTCGGCGGTCGTCAGGGCGAAGCGCCGGAGTCGGTGGTCGCCCCCGCTCCGTCGGCCGAGCTGCCGGCGTCGGGCTCGACCACGGCGGGATTGCCGCCGGAGCTCTCGACCGAGCCGGAACCGGCCACGCCGACCTCACCGGTCGTCGCCTGCTCCTCGCCGTTCAGCGAGCCGAGGAAGGCGACGAGGTCGCGGAACTTCTCAGGCTCGTCCTCGGCCATTCCGGCGTAGGACGGCATGATCCCGGGCCCGATCTCGAGCGAGCGGGCGATCGCCGCGGGGTTGAGGCGAGCGCCGATCTCGGTCAGCTTCGGTCCCGGTCCGTTGTTGCCGTTCTCGCCGAACTGGTGACAGGCGAGACAGCCGGATTGCGCGGCGACGAGCTTGCCGGCCTCGTACTCGGGCGCGACGTCGATCTCGATCTCGGTCGGCGAGCCGGCGTTGGCGCCGAGGAAGGTCAGGAAGGCCATCGCGGCGATGGTCATGATCCCGGCGATCGAAGCGATCGGGCGCTTCAGCGGGTTGCGCTCGGGGTTGCGGTCGTAGAACGGCAGCAGGAGCAGCAGCACCATCGCGATCGTCGGGACGCCGATCGTCGCGATCGGCACCAGCTCCGGCGGCTTGATGACGCGCAGGAGCTCGAAGAGGAAGAAGAAGTACCACTCGGGTCGCGGTACGTAGGTGGTAGTCGTCGGGTCGGCCTTCGGACCCTGCTCGGCGCCGAGGTAGAGCGACATGAAGATGATCACGCCGACGACCACACAGGCCATCACCGAGTCCTTCATGATCGCGTACGGGAAGAAGGGCTTGCCCTTCTTCTTCAGGACCTCGTACTCGCGGAGGTACTGCTCCTTCTCGCGGGTGTTCACGAAGCGCTCCCGTTGCCGTCGGCGCCGTTCGCCCCGTTGCCGTTGGCGATCGCGTCGACCTCATGGCTGCGCGCTTCCTTCGGCTTGCGGTCGGCCCGCATCCACGGCGGCGCGGTCGTGCCCATCTTGACCACGAGGTAGAGGTGAGCGCCGATCATCGCGATGATCGCGCCGGGCACCATCAGCATGTGGATCGCGTAGAAGCGCGAGAGCGTGGTCGCGCCGAACTCGGGACCGGCGCGGAGGAAGTCGGAGAGGTACGGACCGACGATCGGGCCGGTGCCGTTGATGTTGACGCCGACGATCGTGGCCCAGTAGGAGCGCTGGTCGAACGGCAGCAGGTAGCCGGTGAAGCCCATGACCATGGTCAGGATCAGCAGGACGACGCCGATCACCCAGTTGAGCTCGCGCGGGTACTTGTAGGCGCCGAAGAAGAAGGTCCGCGCCATGTGGACGAAGACGAGGATGACCATGACCGAGGCGCCCCACTTGTGCATGCCGCGGACGAACTCGCCGAGGAAGACGTCGTTGGTCAGGTGGGTGATCGAGGCGTAGGCCTCGACCGGCGACGGCGTGTAGTACATCGCCAGGAAGACGCCGGTGATCGCCTGGACGACGAACGCGAAGAGCGTGGCGGACCCGAGCGTGTAGAACCAGTTGGTCCCCTTCGGGATCTTCCGCATCAGCATCGCGGTCAGGAAGCTGGTCGCTCCCATCCGCTCGTCGACCCAGCCGACGAGATCCGCGGGTGCGTCCTTGACGCCGGTCGTCAGGCGCTTGCCGGGGTTGTCGGTGCGGGGCGACTCCGGCGCGTCGCCGTTCTTCAGCGCCGCCGGCGCGTCGCCGTTGGAGACGCCATTCGAGTGCCCCGGCTTCGGGGGCCGGCGCATCGGGGGCGGAAGCAGCTTCTGGAGATCGGGCATCGCTGTGAGTGCCTACGAGGAGGACGGCGGCGCGGCCGTCGACGGGCGGGGCGGGTAGAGGTATTCCCAGACGCCGCCGGTGAACTCACCGGGATCGCGCGCCCGGACCGGCTCGAGCTGGGAGGTGACGCTGTAGCGCGGGCCGATCTCGACGAGATCGTCGGTGACCCGCGTCTGGAAGCGGTCGAGCGGGCGCACCGGCGGGCCGCCGATGACCTCGCCCTGGAAGCCGTAGACGCCGCCGTGGCACGGGCAGATGAAGTTACCGGCGGCCTGGACGAAGCGGACCGGGCAGCCGAGGTGGGCGCAGCGGGTCGAGATCGCGATGTAGGAGTCGGGATCCTCGTTCAGGTCGACGCTGCCGCGGCGGACGTAGACGGTGGTCTTGCCGGCCTCGCCGATGCCCTGGACGATCGTGATCACGCGCGGGACGTAGGTCTCGGGCACGAAATCGTCGAGCGGGCCGACCGGCTGCCAATCCTCCTCGGGCTGGTCGAAGATCGGGGCGACCGCGAAGCCGAGGGCCGGCAGGACGATCGCGATGCCGGCGACGCCGCCGAGCGCCTGACCCGCGACCGCGAAGACCTTGCGACGGGTCATCGACTCGCCCTCGAAGTAGCCGACTGGCTTCATCGGGGGGAGCTCGTCGGCACGGCTTTCGCCGGCCGGGCTGGTGGTCTTATCTTCGCCTGATTCAGCCACGGTTCGGGGTCGCGAATCCTACTGATTCGGAGGCGCGAGACAGTTGCTCGGAGAGGCCCGCGCGCTCGGCGCGCTCCTCCGTCGCCTTCCAGAGCGGTGCCGGATCGCCGTCGCGACGCAGCCCCTCCTTGGCCGCGGCGAGCTCCTCGCTCGGCCCGGCGGCGATCGTCACGGCGGCGGCGAGCCAGGCGACCTCCTGCGCATCGGGATCGGCCTCGGGCGCGGCGTCGAGCTGGGCGGCGGTCGAAATCAGGTCGGAGAGCTCGGTCACGGCGAGGAGGTCGCCGAGCCGGGCGAGGCGCTCGATCCCGCGCGCGTAGAGATGGTCGCCGACGAGCAACCGCAGGTCGGGGTCGAGCCGGCCGAGCAGCCGCGGCTCGCGGTAGTGGCAGAGGTACCCCTCGCGGACGAGCTCGACGACGGCGGCGTAGGCGCCAGGGTCGGACGCGCAGCGCGGCCCGGCCGCGACGAGCATCCCGACCGCCGGGACCGCGTCGCTCTCGGCGACGTGCTCGGAGACCACCGGCCCCTCCTCGCGGAGCTGGGAGGCGAGATCGGCGAGCGCGTCCTCGGGCCGGGGCGAGAGATCCGTCGTCGTCACGACAGTGCCTCGCGGAAGCAGTCGGCGGCGGCCTCGCAGGTCCGGTCGATCGCCTCTTCGTCGTGGGCGAGTGAGACGAACCACGCCTCGTACTGCGACGGCGGCGGGAAGAACCCCCGCTCCAGCATCGCCCGGCAGAAGCGGGCGTAGGCGTCGTGGTCGCAGGCCTGCGAGCCGGCGAAGTCGTGAGGCGCCTCGGCGGCGAAGAACGGGGTGACGAGCCCCGGCACTGAGACGACGGAGAGCCGCGGGTGCTCGCCGCCGGCATCGGCCGCGGCGCGGGCGAGGCCGGCCGCGAGGCGGTCGGTCGCGGCGCCGATCCGCTCGTAGGCGGAGGTATCGAGGCGGCTCAGGGTCGCGAGCCCGGCGGCGACCGCGAGCGGATTGCCCGAGAGCGTTCCCGCCTGGTAGACGGCGCCGGCCGGAGCAACCTGCTCGAGCAGCTCGCGCGGCCCGCCGTAGGCGGCCGCGGGAAGTCCGCCGCCGATGACCTTCCCCATCACGGTCAGGTCGGCGCGGACGCCGAGCAGCTCCTGGGCGCCGCCGCGCGCCACCCGGAAGCCGCTGATCACCTCGTCGCAGACCAGCAGCGCGCCGGAGCGGTCGGCGAGCGCGCGCAGGTGCTCGAGGAACCCGTCGGCCGGCGGGACCAGCCCCATGTTGGCCGGGACCGGCTCGCAGAGGATCGCCGCGGGCTCGTACATGTCGACCGCCTGCTCCACGGCGACGAAGTCGTTCCAGGGCACGATCGCGGTCGCCTCGGCCTGCGCCCGCGGGACGCCCGGGCTGGCCGGGATCGCCTGCGTCGCCAGCCCCGAGCCCGCCTCGGCGAGCAGGCCGTCGACGTGGCCGTGGTAGGCGCCGGCGAACTTGAGGACGCGGTCGCGGCCGGTGGCCGCGCGGGCGAGGCGGATCGCGCTCATCGATGCCTCGGTGCCGGAGTTGACCATCCGGATCATCTCGACGGAGGCGAAGCGGTCCACCACCTCGGCCGCCAACTCGACCTCGCCGGCGGTGGCGGCGCCGTAGGAGGTGCCGCGGGCGGCGGCGGCCGAGACTGCCTCGACGACCCCGGGATCGGCGTGGCCGAGTATCAGCGGCCCCCAGGAGCAGACCCAGTCGACGTACTCGTTGCCGTCGACGTCCCAGACCCGGTTGCCGGCACCGCGATCGATGAAGATCGGGTCGCGGCCGATCGAGCCCATCGCCCGAACCGGGGAGTTGACCCCACCCGGCATCAGCCCGACTGCCCGGGAGTAGAGCTCGGCCGACTTCTCCGCGTTCAACTTCCGCTTGCGTCGGCGGGCGCCGGGGCGTCCGCGAATGCCTCGGGCGCGTGCTCGCGCTCCCAGGCCTCGTAGTCGGGGGTGAAGTAGCGCAGCCGGATCTTCTTGAACTCGGTCGAGCTGTAGAGGACGGCGCGATCGTCGCCGTGAAGGCCGTGCTCGTCGGCGATCGACTGCAGGACCGCGTCGCACTCCTCCTTCGAGCGGCCGTGGGCCATCGTGAAGACGGAGTAGGGCCAGTCGGCGTAGGTCGGGCGCTCGTAGCAGTGGGAGATGCCGCGAACGGCCGCCATCCGGCCGCCCGTCTCGGGGACGTCGGCCGGATCGACCTTCCAGACACCCATCCCGTTCGCCGAGAATCCGGCCCGGCGGTGGAAGAGGATCGCAGCGACGCGGCGCAGGATCTTGCGCTCGATCATGCCTTCGAGGTGAGCGAGGAAGGCGCCGGTGTCGAGCCCGACCTCGGCCGCGGCCTCGTCGTAGGGCCGCTCGGTCACCGCCATCGGGCCCTGCAGCGCCCGGATCACAGCGATGTCGAAGTCGTCGTAGGGCTGCGGCTCGAGCTCGCGCGGCGGCACCGCCTCGACCTTGGCGGCGAGGGCGTCGGTGCCACCCTCCATCTCGAGGTTCATGTTGATCTTGAACATCGTCAGGGTCGGGAGCTGGCGGATCGACTCGGCGCCGGTCAGCTCCTGGAGGACCTCGAGCGTGCCCTCGAGCCCGAGCTTCGAGTCGGGCGCGGTCGCGATCGTGAACCAGAGGTTGAACTCGTGGTCGCGCAGGTAGTTGTGGGAGACCCCCGGATGCGCATTGATGATCTTGGCGGGTCTATGCGGGTACTCGGCGTCGACCTTGGCGGCCACCAGCATCGAGGAGTAGCCGAGCGCCCGGGTGTCGAAGATCGGCGTGATCTCGCGGATGATCCGGCCGTCGAGCAGGCGCTGGGTGCGCTCCATGAAGTCGCCGATCTCGAGGTCCGCCGCCGCGGCGAGCTTCGCGTACGGCTCGGGGTCGAGCGGAAACTCCGACTGCATCAGGTTCATCAGCTTGCGGTCGGTCTCGTCGAGCGGGATCGCGGCGCCGCCCTTGCGCGAGCGGAGCTTCGGCCCGGCCGGCGCGCGGCGGGCGCGGTCGGCCTCGCCGGCCTCGCTGCTCTCGTCGGTTGTCTCGGTCAGCTCAGCCATCGAGCCAGTTCGCTGCGTCTTTCGCGTAGTAGGTGATGATCGCGTCGGCGCCGGCCCTGCGGATCGAGGTCAGTGCCTCGAGGACCGCGGCGCGCTCGTCGAGCCATCCGGCCTGGACCGCGGCCTTCAGCATCGAGTATTCGCCCGAGACATGGTAGGCGGCGAGGGGCGCTCCGGTTGCCTCCTTGACGCGGTGGACGACGTCGAGGTAGGGCAGCGCGGGCTTGACCATCAGCATGTCCGCGCCCTCGTCGAGGTCGATCTGCGACTCGCGGATCGCCTCGAGCACGTTGGCGGGATCCATCTGGTACCCGCGGCGATCGCCGCTCGCGGGCGTCGAGTCGGCGGCGTCGCGGAACGGTCCATAGAAGGCGGATGCGTACTTGGCCGAGTAGCTGATGATCGGCGTCTCGCTGAAGCCCTCGGCGTCGAGCCGGGCGCGGATCGCGCCGATCCGGCCGTCCATCATGTCCGAGGGCGCGACCGCGTCGGCCCCGGCGGCGGCCTGCGAGAACGCCGTCTTCTCCAGCAGCTCGAGCGAGAGGTCGTTGTCGACGGTGCCGTCGTCGCGGAGCCGGCCGCAGTGCCCGTGCGAGGTGTATTCGCACATGCAGGTGTCGGCGATCACCGTCAGCTCCGGGTCGGCCTCCTTGAGGGCTCGGATCGCCAGCTGGACGATCCCCTCCTCGTCGTAGGCGCCGGAACCGTCCTCGTCCTTGTGCGCGGGGATGCCGAAGAGCAGGACCGAGTCGACGCCGGCCGCACGGACCCCGGCGGCCTCCTCGACGAGCGCGTCGATCGACAGCCGCTGGACGCCCGGCATCGACGGGATGTCCTCGCGGACGTCGGTGCCGGCGGTGACGAAGAGCGGCTGGATCAGGTGAGCGGCCGTCAGCTCCGTCTCACGGGTCAGGCCGCGAAGGACTCCGGTCCGACGCAATCGCCGCATCCTTGTCGCGGGGAAGGCCATCGGACCGGAGTGTAGGCGGCGGGCTGGGTCAGCCCGTGGTGCTGTCCGTCGCGCCGCTGACGTCGGTGGGGGCGGCGGCGGTGCCGGTCAGGTCGATCTTCCACTCGCCGTCCTCCTGGACGACGGTGAACTCGGTGTCCTGGCCGTCGGCGGTGACGGGAACGGTCGCCGTGTCGCCCTCGGTCGTGACGTCGCCGATCTCGATCGAGTCGGGGACGTCGGACTGGCCGCTGCTGACCGACTTGTCGAAGGAGGCCTCGCAGCTCTCCTCGTTGCCGGCGGCGAAGTCCTGGGAGTCGGTGGTCAGCGTCGCGCAGGCCGCCTCGGCGTCCTTGGACTTGGAGGCGTCGTAGAAAGCCTGGACCGCGTCCTCCGGGTTGCCGGAGTCGCTGGTGGTGCTGTCGTCGCTGCCGCAGCCGACGACAAGGGCCGCCGCGACCGCAACGGCGCCGATCGCGGCGCGCTTGGAATTGAGCTTCATGGGTCCTTCCCGATTAATCGTTGATTCGAGCGGGGCAGCGTATATAGGTCCTGACGCCGGGGCGCAACGGGCGTTCCACCCTCAGGTGGACCATGGAGACTGGCGATTGGATACCTGGGCCCGACTGTCGGATAATCGATTCCGATGCAGGGACGAGGCCGCGTAGGCCAGACCTCGACCGCCGCCGTGGCCCGGACGCCGGGCGGGCGCCTGCATGCCCTGACGCTGGGCCGGCGGGCGAGCCGCGGCGACGGCGCCGCGTTCGAGGAGATCTTCCGGGAGCACCACCAGGAGCTCTACCGCTACTGCCTGGCGATCGTCGGCGATCGCGACGACGCCGAGGACGCCCTGCAGGCGACGATGGCCGCGGCGCTGCGCTCGCTGCCGGGCGAGAAGCGCGAGGTCGCCGTCCGGCCGTGGCTCTTCCGCGTCGCCCACAACGAATCCGTGTCGATCCTGCGCCGGAGGCGCGATGCCGAGGAGGCCGGCGAGGACCTGACCGACCACGCGGCGGTCTCGCAGGAGGCCGAACTGGCGACCCGCGAACGGCTGCGGAACCTCGTCGGCGACCTCGGGGAGTTGCCCGACCGGCAGCGCTCGTCGATCGTCATGCGCGAGCTCAGCGGACTGTCCTACGGCGAGATCGGGACGGCGCTCTCGTGCTCAGAGGGCGCCGCGCGCCAGGCCGTCTACGAGGCACGGACCGCCCTGCGCGAGCGCGAGGAGGGACGCGACATGGAGTGTGAACAGATCCGCCGGGCGATCTCCGATCGCGACGGCCGGCGCCTGCGCGGCCGCCGGGTCAAGGCGCACCTCGCAGGTTGCGACGGCTGTCGCGGCTTCGCGGCCTCGATCACCCAGCGGCGTCAGGACCTTCGTGCCCTGTTCCCACCGCTGCCGGCGGCGGCCGCCGGAGCGATGCTGAGCGGGCTGATCGGCGGAGGCGGAGGCGTTGCCGCCGGTGGCGGCGCCGCGGCCGTCGGCGGTGCCGCGGCGGGAGGTGGCCTCGCCGCTTCGGCCGCGGTCAAGGGCGCCTCGCTCGCCGCCGCGGTGGCGCTCGCCGCGGGCGCCGCCGACGTCGGCGGTCTGATCGACCTTCCGAACCCGGTCGGCGGCAAGTCGCAACCGAGCGCGGCGGAGGCCGGCGACGGGGCAACGGGCCCCAGCGACGTGACCGGCCACTCCGCGGCCTCCGGCGCTCACGGTTCCGGCGCGACGGCCGGTGAGCACGCTGCCTCGGAGGATTCGCACCCGAATCACCAGGGCGGCGGCAACGGCAACGGCAACGGCAACGGTCAGGGATCCGGACCGGGCAACTCCGGGCAGGCTCATGCGGGCAACGGCAACGGATCCAGTCCGGCGACGCCGTCGGCTCCGGAGGCGAGCGGCGGCAACGGCAATGCGGGCGGCAACTCTTCGACTGCGCCGGGTCACACCGGGACGAGTCCCGGCGGAGGAACGTCGACGGCGCCGGGGCAGACCGGGACGGCAGGCAATTCTGCGACCGCCCCGGGCCAGACGGGCACCGCCGGCAACTCGGCGACCGCCCCCGGGCAGACGGGTACGGCCGGGAACTCGGCCGCGGCCCCGGGCCAGACCGGCTCGACGCCGGCGACCACCGGCACCGCGGGCGCGAACGGCAACGGCGGCAATTCCTCGAAGTAGGTCCTGACGGACCGGCTCCGGCCGCGTTTCACCTCCGAACCGACCACATGACCGCGCCCGAAGTGCGGTCAGCAGGAGGTAATCAACGTGAAGAGGATGTTCATCGTCGGCGCCGCCATCGCCGCGACCGCGCTGCCGGTCGCGTCGGCCACCGCGGGCCAGCCCGACCACCCCGCGAACGCCAAGGACGCCGCCGCGAAGCAGTGCGCCGCCGAGAAGAAGGCCGACAAGGACGCCTTCAAGGCCACGTACGGCAAGCACGCGATGCGCGCCTGCATCAAGGGCGAGACGCCCGAGGCGCAGGACGAGCTGAAGAACGCCGCCAAGGAGTGCAAGGCCGCCAAGGCCGAGGACGCTGACGCGTTCGCCGCCACCTGGGGCGATGGCAAGAACGCCTACGGCAAGTGCGTCTCCGGCACGGTCAAGGCCGAGGACAAGGCCGACGTCGCCGAGTTCAAGAACGCCGCGAAGGAGTGCAAGGCGGCGAAGTCCGACGACCCGGAGGCCTTCGCGACCGCCTGGGGCGAGGGCAAGAACGCCTACGGCAAGTGCGTCTCCGCCACCGTGAAGGCGGCCGACGAGCAGTCGTGACCAAAGCCTGATCGGCCTCTGGCCGATCCGGAAACAGGATCAACGGCCGGCGACACCCGAGAGCCCCCCTCTAGGTCATGTCGCCGGCCGTCCCTGTTCTCAGGGCGCGGGCGATCGGGCGCCGACTAGACGAAGCGCCTGACGGCCACGCGGGCGAGGACGCCGTAGGCGACGGCGAGGATCGCCAGGTGGACGATCGCGATCCCGATCGAGGGGCCGCCGGCATCGAGGGCGCCGGTCAGCGCCCGCAGCGCCGGGTCGAACGGGAACGCGGCGGTGACGACGCTGATGACGTCGTAGAGCCCGGGCGCGACCGTGCCCGACGGGATCAGCGACAGGAACGCGACCGGGAGGCTGATCATGAAGGCGAGCAGCGACGCCGCCCGCACCTCCCGCGCCGCGCCGCCGATCGCGGCCCCGAACGCGGCGAAGCCGGCGCCGCCGGCGAGGATCGCCGGGATCCAGAGGCCGAAGCGACTCCAGTCGAGGTCGACGAAGAGCCCGAGTCCGGCGAGCATGAGAATCGTCACCGCGAGCGCGACCACGACGCCGAGCAGGACCTTCTCGCCGAGCAGCGCCGTCTTCGATACGAGGCCGCGGGTGAGGCGGGCGAAGGCGTTCTCCTCCCGCTCGAGTGCCAGCGAGCCGGCCACGAGCAGGACGGTCACGAACATCAGGGTGATCGTCGCCGCGACGGCGATCGCGAAGGTGTCGAGGCTCGGCGCGTCGCCGGTGACCACCTCCTTGTCGACCTGGATCGGCTGCGAAACTGAGCTCAGCAGGTCGTCGGCGACTCCGAGGTTCTCGGCCGCGAGGTGGCTGAAGCGGATCACGGAGTCGAGGCGTTCGAGGTCGGGGCTGTTCGCCGGGACCTGCTTGCGGACGTCGCGGAGGATCGACTCCGACTCGCGCAGGCCGAGGACCTTGAGGTTGTCGTCGCCGAGGAAGCTGAAATCGCCGCCGTCGAGCAGGATCTGCAGGTAGGTCGTCGAGACGTCGGAGACCTCCTGCGAGATCCGCAGGTTCGCCTCCGCCAGCAGCGAGCTGATCCGGTCGTCGACGAGCCCGGCCTTGATCGGGTCCTCCTCGTTGACGAGGACCTTGACCGTCGGCCGCTCCGGGTTGAGACCGGCGAGCGTCTGCAGCTTGTCGACGAGGTCGGCGGGCAGGATCAGGGCGCCGAGGACGTCGCCCGACTCGACCTTCTGGCGCGCCTCCTCCTCGCTCGAGACCGGGACGCACTCGATCCGATCGCAGAGCTCGCTGCGGGCGCCGACCAGGTCGAACTCCTCGCCGCCGACGTTCAGCGGCGTGTCGGCCGGGACCTCGTTCAGGAAGGCGACGCGGGGCTTGTCCGGGCCGCGGCTGAGCGCGAAGCCGATCAGCACCGCGATCACGATCGGATAGACGATCAGCAGTCCGGTCAGCAGCGGCGAGCGCCGCATGATCTGGAGGTCCTTGAGCAGTAGCCAGCGCATCTCGTCCGTCGTCCCCTGCGGGTGCCCCTATATCTAGTGCCCGCGCTCGGCGAGGAAGCGGACGAAGGCGGACTCGAAGTCGGCGGCGTCGGTGCCGGCGGCGGGCGCCGCAGCGTGGAGCTCGGCGATCGAGCCGTCGAAGAGCCCCTGGCCGTCGGCGATCACGAGCACGCGCTGGGCGTAGCGCTCGGCCTCGGCGATGTTGTGGGTCGAGAAGATGACGGTCGTCCCGCGGCCGGCGAGGCCTAGGACGAACTCCCAGAGCCGGCCGCGCTGGCGCGGATCGAGGCCGGTCGACGGCTCGTCGAGGAGCAGGACGGCCGGGTCGGAGAGGAGGCCGATCGCGATGTTGATCCGCTGCTGGTTGCCGCCCGAGAGCGTCCCGGCCTGGTCGTCGCGGCGCTCGGCGAGGCCGGTCTGCTCCAGCATGCGCTCGACCGTCGCCTCGATGTCGTCGACCTGCTCGAGGCGGGCGAAGAGACGCAGGTTCTCGGCGACCGTCAACCGCCGGTAGAGCGCCGCCTGCTGGGGCACGAAGCCGACCTCGCCCCGCGGCAGGTGGATCTCGCCGGCGTGGGGCTCGCGGATCCCGGCGAGGAGCGAGAGCAGGGTCGTCTTGCCGGCGCCGTTGGGACCGATCACGGCGAGGACCTCGCCCGCGGCGGCGGCGAAGCCGACCCCGTCGAGCGCCGTCCGGTCCCCGAAGCGCTTGGTCAGCCCGACCGCCTCGATCGCGGCGGCCGCGGCGTCGGCGGCTGGTGCTGGCGGCGAGGCGGTCACGGCGGCTAAACCTAATGCCTCTGGAGGCCGGGCCCGCCGGGAGGGCCGCCGCCGATCTAGGGTGGTGGTCGTGCGGATCCTCTTCATCGGCGACATCGTCGGCGGCCCCGGCCGCCGCGGGCTCGCGAAGCTCCTGCCCGGCCTCCGCGAGGAGTTCGAGCCCGACCTCGTGATCGCCAACGGCGAGAACGCGGCGGGCGGCGTCGGCATCACCGAGCGGACGGCGGATGAGATCTTCGCCGCCGGCGTCGAGATGATCACGACCGGCAACCACGTCTACCGGCACCGCGACGCCTACGACTTCATCGACCGCTGCGAGCGCCTGGTCCGCCCCGCCAACTACCCGAAGGGCAATCCCGGGCGCGGGTCGGCGATCGTCGAGGTCGGCGGGACCAAGGTCGGCGTGCTGAACCTGAGCGGCGAGCTGCAGCTCACTGTCGCACGGTCGGCCTTCCCCGCGGCCGACGCCGAGCTCGCCGAGCTGAAGCGGCGCGGGGCCGAGGTCGTCTTCGTCGACTTCCACGCCGAGGTGACGAGCGAGAAGGTGGCGATGGGCTGGCACCTCGACGGGCGGGTGGCGGCGGTCGTCGGTACCCACACGCACGTGCCGACCGCGGACGGGCGGGTGCTGCCGGGCGGGACGGCGTTCATCTCCGACGTCGGCATGACCGGGTCCCGGGACAGCATCCTCGGGGTCGAGGTCGAGGACGCGCTCGGGCGCTTCGTGACGCAGATGCCGGCGCGGTTCCGGACCGCCGAGGAGAACGTCTGGATCAACGCCGTCGTCGTCGACGTCGGCGCCGACGGCAGCGCCGAGGGGATCCAGCAGGTCCTCCGGCCGGCTTCCTGAGCGGAACTTCTCCCGCCTGAGCAGGCGATTCACAGATTCCGGACGGTGGCCGATAAACCGTCTATGGAAGGGGGATCGAGCTGGCTGATCGCCCGGGACCACGACCGGCAGCGAATGCTGGAGATGGACCGGCGACTGCAGAACGTCAGGCTGATGACGTTCGGCGTACTGGCGGTCGCGTTCATCGCCTGCGGGCCGTGGATCGGCTGGCAGACACTCCCGCTGCTCTTCTTCGCCGGCATCTTCTTCGCGCTCGCCGACGGCCGCGCCGAGAAGGTCAAGCGGCCCGAGTACTGGATCTTCGGCGCCTGGGTCGGCGCGCAGCTGATGATCGCCGCCGCGGTCCTGCTCACCGACGCGCCGGAGCTGATCTCGGCGATCTGGTTCGCGCTGCCGATCGTCACCCTCAGCACCCGCTTCTCGGGGCGCGGGATCGTCGCCGGCGTGCTGATCACGCTCGTTCTCCTCTGCGCCGTGATGCTCGGAACCGACGCGGGCGCCGTCCGCGACTACCCGCCGATCCTGCTCATGCCCGCCGCCCTGATCTGCGGCGTCGCGATCCTCTCGACCGCCCTCATGTACTCCGACCTCAAGTACCGGAGCGAGTCGGTCATCGACCCGCTGACCGGGCTGCTCAACCGCAAGGCGCTCGAGAACCGGATCGCCGAGCTCAGCCGGCAGTCGCTCACCGCCGACGCCCCGGTCGGCCTCGTCTGCTGCGACCTCGACCACTTCAAGCGGGTCAACGACACGATCGGCCACCCCTGCGGCGACGACGTCCTCGTCCGCGTCGCCGAGATCATCCGCGGCCAGCTCCGCGCGTTCGAGCTCGCCTACCGGACCGGCGGCGAGGAGTTCCTGGTCGTCCTCCCCGGCCTCGGCGTCGCGGAGACGGCCGAGCTCGCAGAGCGGATCCGCGCCGCCGTCGCCCGCCACCCCTTCCCGCACGGCATCGGGCTGACGATGAGCTGCGGCGTCAGCGCCTCCGGCACCGGCCGCCGCCTCGACTTCGACGCCCTTTGGACGAGCGTCGACGACGCGCTCTACGAGGCCAAGCGCGGGGGCAGGAACCGGGTCAGCGTGGCGGGAACGGTGGCGCCGGGCGCGGCGGTGGAGTTGCACGCGGGCGTGGCCTGAGGGGTTGGGCGCGGGCGTGGCCTGACGGCCCAGCGCGTGTTGCTGGTTCGTGGCGTTGTTCTGGCATAGAGGGGGAGTTGGAGCGCCACACGTGCGGGAATTCCTGGCAGCGTCGGGGCCATGGCAACTGGGTGGCATGAAACGCAACCTGTGGGAGCGTTTTCTGCCATCGAGCGGCGAATAGCGACGGTTGCGAAGCAGCAGCTTGGACTGATCCGCAACGATCAGCTCGCGGCAATCGGTCTCAGCGGAGCAGCCGTTCGCAAGCGCAGCAACGCCGGCCGGCTGTACCGCGTTCACCACGGCGTCTACTCACTCGCCCCTCCCCCGCTGACTCGTCACCAGATCTGGCTCGCCGCGGTCCTCGCCTGCGGACCGGAAGCCCTCCTCAGCCGCGAGCCCTCGGCGATCCTCCAGGGGTTCCTTCAGAGCGGGACCCTCCTCCCCCACGTCACCGTCCCCGACGGGGCCGGCCGCAGCCGCGAAGGCATCACGGTCCACCGCTCGCTCGTGGACACCCGCGACCGGCGCCGGGTCCAGGGCATCCCGTGCACATCGGCCGACCGTGTCCTCGTCGACCTTGCTCCCGCCTGCGACTCCATCGAGCTCGAGACGCTCCTCGTCGCGGCCGAGTCGCTCGGGCTGGTCAAACGCGGCCGGCTCGGGGAGCTCGTCGCCGAGCGCGAGGGGCGGCCGGGGATGCGCCGGCTCGCCGACCTGCTCGCCCTCGAGCCCGGGATCGCCCGGTCCTGGCCGGAGGTGCACTTCCTCCCGGTCTGCTTCCTCGCCGGCGTGCCCCATCCGTTGCAGAACCATCCGATTCCGGTTGCCGGCGAGCCGCGGCCGCTCGTCGTCGACTTCGCCTGGCCCGAGATCGGGCTCGTCGTCGAGCTCGACAGCCAGCGCTTCCACGGCGACTGGGCCTCGGCCATGCGCGACCGGGAGCGCGACCAGCTGCTGGCCCTGGCCGGCTGGGACTGTCACCGCTTCGTCCGCGGGGTCGTCGAGGAGGACCCGGGCGGCACCGCCGGACGCCTCCGGGCCCTCCATGCGATGCGAATAGGGTTGCGGCATGGCGGAAGCGATCCAGCCCCCCGAGCGGCCGGAGCCTGAGAGCGGGTCGGGCGAGGACGAGGCACGGCGGGTCGCCGACTCGAGCTCGCTGCTCGTCCGCTGGATGTCGATCGGCGACGCCAACTCCGGCGGCTTCATCCACGGCGGCACGGTGATGCGCCTGGTCGACGAGGCCGCCGGGCTGGCGGCGATCAAACACTCGGGCCGCCGGGTGGTGACGGCCGGGATGGACCGGATGACCTTCAACACGCCCGTGTTCGTCGGCGAGCTCCTTCGCTGCACCGCCTCGGTCAACGCGGTCTGGCGGACGTCGATGGAGGTCGGCGTCCGGGTCGAGGCGGAGAACCCCTTCACCGGCGAGACGCGTCACACGTCGACCGCCTACCTGACGATGGTCGCGCTCGACGAGGGCCAGCCCGTCGCGGCGCCGAAGCTGATCGCCGAGTCCGACGACGAGCGCCGGCGCCAGCGCGAGGCCGAGGTCCGGCGTGCGAACCGCCTGGCCGAGCGCGATCAGATCCTCGGGGGCCGCTAACCGCCCCGAAAAGCGAAGCGCCGCCTCAATCGAAACTGGGCGGCGCTGGTCCGTCGTCTCCCGTGGGCGGAAGAAACGGCGCTTGTGGTGGTTCTACGCCTTGGTGACGTTGACCGCCTGGGGGCCCTTCGCGGAGTCCTCCATGTCGAAGTTGACCCGGTCACCCTCGTCGATGCGAGCACCGCCGACGATGTTGCTGATGTGGACGAAGGCGTCCTTGTCGCCACCCTCGTCAGGAGCGATGAAGCCGTAGCCCTTCTCTCCGTTGAACCACTTGACGGTTCCACTTGCCATTTCGCATTGCCTCCAATGCCGTTAGTTCTGCGGCCCGATTGAAAAGCACTGCGGGGCAGTGGTCCTCGTCCTCAAGCACACATTTCTTCGTACACGGCCGGGCGATCTCCCCCCGACCTCCCGCAAGAGTAAACGGCTCGGCGGCTGCGGGGTCGCTAGGTTCCCGGAGGTCTTGAGTGAGTTCAGGCAACTCGGGGAGATGGCGCTGGACCGCCTCAGCGACGAGGACCTCGTCGCCTACGTCGTGGCCGCCCGCGAGGCCGGTCGGCCCGACGCCGGCAAGCGCGCGTCGGACATGCTCGCCTTCCGGATCCAGCCGCTCGTCGAGGCCCGCGTCGCCGCCAAGGTCGGCCGCGAAGCCGCCGAGGACGTGGTCATGGAGGTCCTCACGTCGTTCCTCCAGTCGGCGTTCGACGGCAAGGTGATCCTCTCCGTCCGCGCCTTCGTCGCAACGATCGCGAAGCGGCGGATCGCCGACCACTACCGCCGGCTCGAGCGCGACCCCCAGCAGGTGCCGCTGCCCGGGAGCGACGGCGACGACGAGGACGTCTGGGGCCGCGAGCCGGGCGCCGAGGACGACACCAGCTCGCTCTTCTACATGGACGTCGTCGACCGCCTCCTCGCCGAGCGCAGCGAGCTCCACCGGGAGATCATCCGGCTCTACGGGCCCGAGGCGATCGATGGCGAGGACATGCAGGGGGCCGAGGTCGTCGAGGAGCTGGCGCGGCGCGGGGAGGCGGTCACCGTCGCGAACGTGCAGCAGATCTGGCACCGCTTCAAGGCCGAGCTCAGGGACGAGCTCCGAACCGGAGAACATGAGGTGGATCCCGATGGCTGACATCGACCGACTGATCGAGGAGTTCGCCGCCGACTGGGAGGCGGGCCGCCGCACCGACGTCGGCTCGTTCCTCGAACGGGTCGATCCCGGGCAGCGTCAGGAGCTAGCGGCCGCACTCGACAACTACCTCATGGCGGCGCCAACCCGAAGGTGGGATCCGGAGGCGTTCGAGGGCTCGCTCGCACAGCGGGCGTCGGACCGCGTCTACGAGTCGGTCGCCGGAGTCTCGGGCGCCTGGCCCGAGCTCCTGCCGCGCCTCCGCAACCAGGCACGGATCAAGCGACGCGATCTCGTCGAGCGCCTGACCGAGGCCCTCGGCTTCGGCGGCGAGCGCGAGATCGCCAAGGTCGGCGACTACTACAACCGGATGGAGCACGGGCGCCTCGAGGCGAACGGGGTCTCGCGGCGCGTGATCGACGCTCTCGCGGTCGTCCTCCGCGCCGACGCCGAGGAGATCGCCGCGGCCGGGGCACGCCGTGCGGAGGCCGCCGATCCCGGCGACGTCGCCTTCGCCCGCAAGGCCTTCCCGAACGCCGAGTTCACCGACGTCCGCCTGCTCGAGAGCATGGACATGGAGGTGCCGGCGGAGCCCACCCACGACGAGATCGACGCCCTCTTCCTCGACGGCTGAACGCCGCTCCGGGCCGGCGCCACCGCGCGGGCTAGGATCGCCGGCATGGAGGGGGTGACGGAACGAGCCGAGGAGCTTCTCGCCCAGGTGCCCGACTGGATCTGGGACGGCAGCTCCCTGCCGGTCCCGGTCGAGGACATCGCCGACAGCCACTGCGGCCTGCTCGTCCGCGACGTCGACGACATGACGCAGGCGCCCGGCTGCCCGCCGCTCGAGGGCGAGCAGACGATCTCGGGCCTGCTGCTGCCGAGCCGCGGCGAGATCTGGGTCAACGCCGAGGAGGCGCGGGAGTGGCCGCCGCGGCGGCGATTCACGATCGGCCACGAGCTCGGCCACTGGGTCCTCCATCAGAACGAGCAGACCTCGCTCTTCTGCCGCCACGGCACCGTCGATCCCGACGAGGGCGCGCCGGCCGAACGTCCGCCGCTCGACCCGATCGAGGAGCAGGCCAACTGGTTCGCCGCCTCGCTGCTGATGCCCGCCTCCCTGATCCGTCGCCACTACGAGCGCACCGGCGGCGACTTCCAGGCGCTCTGCGAGACCTTCAACTGCTCCGGAGCGGCGATGGGCCGCAGGCTCCATCAGGTGATCTGAGCGCGAATCCGGGTAGTCCCGGTGGATCCTCGTTTGGACCGCTCCGCGAGGTGGTAAGAATTGTCGAGTGAAGGACTCAACAATCGAGCGACCACCGAACATCCTCTACATCCACTCCCATGACACCGGGCGGCACGTGCAGCCGTACGGATACTGGGTCCGGACGCCGCATCTGCAGATGCTGGCCGAGCAGGGCGTCCTCTTCCGCAAGGCCTTCTGCGCGTCACCGACCTGCTCGGGTTCGCGCGCCTCGCTGCTCACGGGTCAGTACTGCCACAACAACGGCATGCTCGGCCTCGCCCACCGCGGCTGGAAGCTGAACGACTACGGCGAGCACCTGATCCACCCGCTGCGCGAGGCCGGCTACCGCTCGATCCTGATCGGCGAGCAGCACATCTCCGAGGACCCGGGCGTCATCGGCTACGACGAGGTCGTCCCGGTCGACAGCAACCACGCCTCCCAGGTCGCGCCCGCCGCCAACGCGATGCTGCGCGAGACCAGCGAGCCCTTCTTCATGTCCGTCGGCTTCTTCGAGACCCATCGCGAGTTCGAACTCCCGGCCTCGGTCCGCGACTCGCTCTACGCGCAGCCGGCGCCCAACCTCCCCGACCTCGAGGCGACCCGTGACGACATGGCGGCCTTCAAGGCCAGCGCCCGCTCGCTCGACGAGGGCATCGGCTCGGTCCTGAACGAGCTCCACCGAGCCGGTCTCGAGGACAACACGCTGATCGTCTGCACCACCGACCACGGGCTCGCATTCCCGCGCCAGAAGGCGACGCTCTACGACCGCGGCACCGGCGTCCTCACGATCCTCCGCGGACCCGGCGGCTTCACCGGCGGCAAGGTCTTCGACGCGATGGTGAGCCACCTGGACATCTACCCCACCCTCTGCGAGATCGCCGGCGTGCCGACGCCGGACTTCGCGTACGGGAAGTCGATCCTGCCGCTGATCGAAGGTGAGGTCGACCGCCTCCACGACGAGGTCTTCACCGAGATGACCTTCCACGCCGCCTACGAGCCCCAGCGCGCGGTCCGGACCGAGCGCTGGAAGTACATCCGCCGCTTCCACGACTACGAGCACCCGGTCCTCGCCAACTGCGACGACAGCGCCACCAAGGATCTGCTCGTGGCCGCCGGCTGGGGCGATCAGATCGTCGCCGAGGAGCGCCTCCACGACCTCGTCCTCGACCCGAACGAGAACGCCAACCTCGCCTACGACGAATCGCACGCGGACGTTCGCGCGGATCTGGCGGCCCGTCTCGAAGCGTGGATGGAGGCAACCGACGACCCGCTGCTCGACGGACCGGTGGAGCCGCCGGCCGGGGCGCTCGTCAACAGCCCCGACCAGGTCTCGCCGGCGGAGCCGACCATCGAGGGCTGGTCGCCGACCGCGTCCGGAGGCGTCCGGTGAAGCCGACCCGCTCCTACCTGGTCTGCTCGACGCCCCGCTCCGGCAGCACCCTCGTCTGCAAGGCGCTCCGCGACACCGGCGTCGCCGGCCGCCCCGAGGAGTACTTCGAGGCGCTCCGCAGCACCGGCCGGCCGCGCCGCCCCGAGGAGTACTTCGCCGGGGTCGACGACCGCTCGATCTTCGACGAGCTCGGCGAGCCCGAGGACGGCGGCGCCCCGCCCCCCGCCTGGTCGCGCACCGCCTACGACCGCTACCTCGACTGGGCCAAGGAACAGGGCACGACCGACAACGGCGTCTTCGGAGCGAAGCTGATGTGGCAGTACCTCGGCGACTTCGTCGGCCTGCTCCGCGGCGTCCCCGAGTACCGCGATCTGCCGCTGTCGGAGCTCCTCCCCGCCGCCTTCCCCGACCTCACCTTCGTCCGGGTCGTCCGCGCGAACAAGATCCGCCAGGCCGTCTCGCTCTGGAAGGCGGTGCAGACGGCGAGCTGGAGCGACCGCGGCGGCGAGGCGCCGACCGAGGAGGGTTACCGCGCCTTCCTCGAGGAGCACAAGCCGCAGCTCCGCTTCCACTACAAGGCGATCAGCCACCTGCTCGACCAGACCCTGGCGGCCGAGGCGAGCTGGGACGCATTCTTCGAGCACACGCGAATCAAGCCGATCCTCGTTCTATATGAGAACTTCTATGCCGACTATGCGACCAGCACGTTGAACATCCTCGACCGCCTCGGCCTCGAGCCCTCGCCGGATTTCGACCCGGAGCCGCAGATGCGCCGGCAGTCGGACGGCATCAACGACGACTGGGCGCGGCGGTTCAGCGAGCTCCGGCTCGGGACCGAATTCGACCTCGTGCCTGCGGGAAACGCGGGGTAACTGCGTTGTGGGCCAGGGCCGACGCCGGTGGGTTGCTGCCCGGTCCCGTTGCCCCTCTAACAGTCGGGAATGAGGGTGCCGATAGGGGGATGGTGAGCGCCACGGCCTTTCGAACCGAAGAGCGAGAAGCACTGCTGCGCGTGGTCACGGCTGCCTCGTCGGCGACCGAGCTCGACGAGATCATCGAGATGATCGCGACCGAGTCGCGATCGGCCGTCGGCGCCGCTTCGCTGTCGATCAGCCGGTTCGAGGACGAGGGCACCCGCTACCGCGTGCTGGTCAACGTCGGCGACCTCGCACCGGGCGAGGAGAAGTTCCCCGCCGACGAGGTCTACGACGTCGCCGCCTACCCGCGGCTGCAGGCCCTCGCGGAGACCGGTGCCCCGTTCTTCTCGTCGGTCGACGACCCCAACGCCCACCCGACGACGATCGAGCTCCTGCACCAGTTCGAGAAGACCTCGGACATGAGCGTCGCGATCGAGGTCGAGGGGCGGCCGTGGGGCGGCATCTGGGCTTCGACGGCCGCCGGCGACCCTCCCTTCCGCGCCGACGACGTCCGCTTCCTCGAAGCGATCGCGGCGCAGATCGCCGCGGTGGTCTCGCGCGGCGAGATGTTCTCCCGGGTCTCGCGGCTCGCCTACGAGGACGCGCTGACCGGCCTCGCCAACCGCCGCGCCTTCGAGGAGCGGCTCGAGCGCGCCCTCCGCCGGTTCGGCGTCGGTGCGGCCGACCTGACGATCATGCTCTGCGACGTCGACCGCCTGAAGGCGATCAACGACACCCGCGGCCACGCCGCCGGCGACGAGGCGCTGAAGCGCGTCGGCCACGCGCTCGTCCGCGCCGCTGCCTCCTTCCCCGGTTCGTTCGTCGGCCGGATCGGAGGCGACGAGTTCGGGGTTCTCCTCGAAGGCCGGCCCGAGGACGCGACCAACGGCGAGTACCCGGCGATCGCCGAGCTCGCCGCGGGAGCGCAGAAGCTCCTCGCCGACGACGACGACCCGCTTTCGGTCTCCTGTGGCGTTGCGCGGGCGGTGCCGGAGATCGCCAATCCCTCGCAGCTCCTCGCTGCCGCGGACGCGGCCCAGTACCTCGCCAAGCACCGCGGCGGGAACCGCGTCTGCACCGCCGCCCAGGTCGCGGAGGAGAGCGAGAAGGAGTGGGTGCCGATCCCGGCGGGCGGCTTCCGCTCCCGCTTCTGGGAGACGGCCGAGGAGATCGCCAGGACGCTCGACGAGGAGCTCGCCGGGGCACCGACCCTCGACCGGCTCGAGGTTGTCGCCACCGCCTTCACGACCGCAGGCGACTTCGCCCGCTGGGCGATCTCCTACGCCCCCCACGGCGAGTCGCGACTGCGCGACGCCGCGCTCGGGGACAACCGCGAGCGTCGGCGGACCGGGGCCCGCGTCGCGCCGAGCGATCTCGCCTACGAGTCCTACGAGCTCTCCGAGTTCCCGGCGACGGAGGCCGTGATCCGGGCGGGGAGCGGATCCTTCATCGCCCGCTCCGGCGATCCCGACAGCGATCCGGCCGAGCGGGAGCTCCTCGCCCATGAGGGTTTTCGCGGTGTCCTCGGGGTCGCGTCCGGCGACGCCGGCGGCGTCTACCTGATCGAGGTCTTCGCCGACTTCGACGACTCGCCGCTCGAGGATCTCGACGCGCCGCTGCGACTGGCCGTTCGCGCCGCGCTCGCCCCCCACCGCCATGACGACGGCGGCGGCAGGCGCTCGTCGAGCCGGCGCTTCAGTCGCGCCCTCGACCTCGCGCTCGCCCTCCCCGGCCGGCTGACGACGGCGATGGACGAGGACCACCTCTGCGAGGGCGCCGCCGCCGAGCTTCAGAAGGCGTTCGGCTGCACGGTCGTCCAGGTGCTCTCCGTGGTCGGCGACCGCGTCCAGCTGCGCTCCGAACGAGGGGCCGACCCGGCGCCGGCCGGCTGGAGCCAGCCCGTCTCGGCCGGGCTGATCGGCCGCGCCGTCCGCGAGGACGGTCCGATCCTCAGCGGCGACGTCAGTCGCGAGCCCAGCTACCGCGCGACCGACCCGGGCCGCGGAATCCGCTCCGAGCTCGCCGTCCCGGTCCGGACGGGTCGTGGCACCTGGGGCGTACTCAACCTCGAGGACACCGAGCCGGCGGCATTCGACAGCGACGACGCGGCGCTGCTCGAGGCGTTCGCGGCCGTCCTCGGCAGCGTCTTCAACGCGATCGACCTCTACGAGTCGCTCGACCGCGCCTACCTCGGGACGGCGGAGGCACTATCGGCCGCGCTCGAGTCGAAGGACAGCTACACGGCCGAGCACTCCCGCGCGATCGCCGACAACTCGGTCGCGGTCGGCGCTCTCCTCGGCCTCGAGGGCGACGACCTGCGGATGCTGCGCTACGCCGCCGCGCTCCACGACATCGGCAAGATCGGCGTCCGCCGCGAGGTCCTCAACAAGCCCGGCCCCCTCGACCACGCCGAGCGGGCCGAGGCCGAGCGGCACACGATGATCGGCGAGCGCATCATCGAGCCGATCGAGTTCCTCGCTCCGATCCGCCCGATCGTCCGCAGCGCGCACGAGCGCTGGGACGGCAAGGGCTACCCCGACGGGCTCGTCGGCGAGGAGATCCCACTCGGCGCCCGGATCGTCTTCGCCTGCGATGCCTACGACGCGATGACGACCGACCGGCCCTACCGCGCCGCGATGCCCGAGGCGACCGCCCGGGCCGAGCTCGAAGCCGGCGCCGGGACCCAGTTCGACCCTCAGGTCGTCAAGGCGCTGCTCCGCGTGGTCGGCTCTCGCGACGGCGACGACTGAGGGCGCCGCGGGCCGGCTGCCCGGCCGGGCTCAGCGGTTCGCGATCAACGCCTCGCGCGGGATGTGGGCGGCGTCGAGGTCGACCCGCTTTCCCTTGAACGGGATGCCCTCACGGCGCAGCAGCCGGCGCTGCCGCTCGCCCTGGGCGAAGGTGCCGTCGGAACGGACGATCCGGTGCCACGGCACCTTCTCGCTCGTGGTCGCGAGGATCCGCCCCGGCAGTCGCGGCGCCTCCGGACAGAGATCGCCGTAGGTCGTCACGAAACCCTCGGGGACCGATCGGATCAGCTCGATGATCGCCCGCTCACGCTCGGCCCCGGTCAGCTGCTCGTTCTTCTTCTTCGCCACGTCGTCCTCCTCGCTCTCGACGCGACAACTCTGCCGCAGCGGAGCGCACACGTGGGACGACCAACGTGCCGGAGGGTCACGGACGTGCGCCGATCGACGCACGTCCGGGTTGCACTGAAACTCAGGTGCCGGGCTTGCCGGCGCTGCGCAGGTCCCGTGAGGGACCGAAGTGCGGGAGCGAGATCGAGCGCTGGGACCCGAGCCAGAGCTCGATGACCCGGCGGTCGACGAGATCGAACGAATGCCCGATCGGGGCATCGTCGACCCGGCTCAACCGGTCGCGGATGTTGTTGCTGCTGCTGTTCTTCACCCCGTCCGCATCGACACAGGACAAAGGTGACTTGAGAGTGAATGGACACGCCCAGGTGATCGGCGTCTCGTCGCCCCCCTTCGCATAGGCTGCCGCTCCGAACGGCCGGGTGGGGAACTGCGGGCGGCACCGGATGTGCCGCCGTCGGCCAGGAAAGACCAGGGAGATGGAATGGGAATCAGAGGATTTCGGCTGCCCGCTGCGCTGGCGGTCACGGCAGTCATGCTGATCGCCGGCTGCGGCGGCGGCGGCGATGCGAGCACTGAGGAGGCGTCGGTGCCGACGACGCCGGAGGAGGTGACGGTGCAGACGGGCCCCTTCGACACCGACGAGGAGTTCCAGGCCGCCGCGAGCGAGGTCTGCGACGGCTACCACCTCGTCTACGGTGCCGCTCCGGTCTACGGCGTCTACGCCCCCGGGCTCGTCCAGGAGTACGAACGGCGGGTGCCGATCAACGAGGCCTTCCAGGCCGACCTCGAGAGCCTCGAGCCGACCGACGGCGTCAGCGATGCGTGGAACCGCCTCGTGGCCGACGGAGCGAAGATCAACGCCGGCGACGAGAAGATCCTGGCCGCCGCGAAGACCGGGGACATCGACAAGGCCTACGAGCAGATCAACGATCCCGACCTGCTCGACGTCTACGACGACTACAACGCGGCGGCCGAGGAAGCCGGCGCCTGCGAGCCGACTCCGGGGTTCGAGTCGCAGCCGATCGCCGAAGCGGCGGCCGGCGCCGCCGATGCCCCGCAGCCGTCCAACGACGTCGAGGCGGCCGCGAACGACTGGCTGGAGGCCCTGCAGAGCGGGGACTGCGAGCGGATCGCCGACGCCAACCACACGCAGAACTACGCCGAGCCGGCTGAGGACTGCAGCGACCTCAAGGAGTCCGAGAAGAAGTCGGAGGTCCTCGCGACGGCCCAGTACGGCCCCGTCGGGGCGGCGTTCATCGGCACCGACGAGAGCAACGCGTACGTCACGTTCGTGCTCGACCCGAAGACCGGCGAGCTCGAGACGACATCGACCATCTACGAGAGCGACACCGGTCTGATGCCGGCCCCCGAAGGCATTGACGCCGACGAGAACGTCGCCGACGCAGTCGCAGCGATCCGCGACAACGACCCGAAGGCGTTCAACGCGACGCTGTCGGCCGATCAGGCCGAAGAGGGCTCGTTCGTCCGCGACGGGCCGTTCGACACGATCAGCACCGATCCGCTCTACGGGAAGCGGTTCGTCTCCGACATCCGCGACAGCCCCGACGCCGAGCCCGTCCTGCTCGGTGCCGACAACACGCAGGCGTACTACACGCTCGCGACCGAAGGCGGCGACTACATGCTGATCGCCCGCCACGACCCCGGCAGCGAGACGGACTACAAGTTCACCGCCTACTGGGGCCTGGAGGACGTCGAGGAGTAGGTCAGGGGAAGACCACCTGCCCGGTGTCCGCGTCCGTCAACGTGATCGCGAGCGCCGGGCAGGCCTCGGCCGCGGCCATCAGCTCCTCGTCGGTCGCCTGGCCGACGACCACCGCGGTCTCCTCGAGCGCGAACGCCGTCGGAGCGATCGCGACGCAGTCGCCGTGGGCGCTGCAGGCGCCTTCGTCGATCGTGGGGATGAGCGTCATGACGTTGCCTCCTGGTTGGTCTGTTCGGGGGAGTCGTGGGAGTCGGTGGCGCGAGCGTCGCCGGCCGCGCCGCTCTCGATCAGCCGCCGCAGGGCCGCGAGCTCGCGCGGGCGGTCGACGGTGAGCGCGGCGACGGGACGGCCCGCGCGCTGGTAGAGGACGTGGAAGTCGCGGTCGCCGGGCTCGCCGGAGATGCGCACCTCGTCGGCGCCCTCCGCGTGGCCGACGTACTGGATCCGGAGGCCGTACTGGTCGCTCCAGAAGCTCGGCAGGGCGGGCGGGCGGGGCGGCTCGCCGACGATCGCCGTGGCGACGGCGACACCCTGGCGGCTCGCCGCGTCCCAGAGCTCAGTCCGGACGTGGTCGAACAGGCGCGGATCGAACGGCCGCGAGACGTCGCCGGCCGCCCAGACGTGCGGGATGCCGGTCCGGCCCGCGGCGTCGGTGGCGATCCCGGCCGGGTCGAGGCCGCTGCCGGCGACCCAGTCGGCGGCCGGAGCAACACCGACGCCGACGACGACCGCGTCGCACCCGAGCTTCGACCCGTCGGCAAGGGTCAGCTCCTCGACCCTGCCGTTGCCGGCGGCCGAATCGAGCATCGCGCCGGTGAGGACGCGGACGCCCTGGTCGCGGTGGTGGTCGACGATCCAGCGCCCGACCCGTTCGCCGAGGATCCCGGCGAGCGGAACGTCGAGCGCCTCGACGATCGTGACCTCCACCCCCTGCCCACGTGCTGTGGCGGCGACCTCCTGGCCGATGAAGCCGGCGCCGACGATCGCCAGGCGCGAGCCGCCGTCGAGCGCCTCCCGCAGGCGTCCGGCGTCAGCCAGCGTCCGCAGCGGGAACGCGTTCTCGAAGCGCTCGAGCGCGGGCAGCATCCGCGCTGCCGCGCCGGTCGCTATCACCAGCTCGTCGAAGCCGAGGACCGACCCGTCGTCGAGCGTGAGCTCCCGCGTCTCGGGGTCGAGGCCGGAGGCACGGCGTCCGAGCAGAAGCTCGACGTCGTTGTCGGCGTACCAGTCCTCCTCGCGGAACCGGACGGACGCGCCGTCGGCGGCTCCCGCCGCGACGTCCTTGGAGAGCGGCGGACGGTCGTAGGGCACCTCGTCCTCGGCGCAGACGATCCGGATCGGAGCCTCGTAGCCGCGCTTGCGGAGGGTCTCCGCGCAACGCTGGGCAGCGAGTCCGCCGCCGGCGATGAGAACGCCGTGGCCGTTCGCGCGGCTCACGACGCCTCCTCGATCGCGGCGGTCAGGCTCGCCCGGGCCTGGGCCCGCGCCAGGGTCGGCGAGGCCACCGGGCGCGGGGGCGCGGGGGCTGCCGGCGCCGGGCGAGCCGGCCGGGCCGCGGCCCGACGCTTGCGCCGCCACGGCTCGGTCATCCGGATCACCAGCAGGACCGCGACCACCGGGGCAGTGACGTAGAGCCAGGCTCGCAGCCAGGGCGTCGAGGCGTCGGTCCCGGCGCCGAGCGTGTGAGCCACCGCCAGCACGTAGACGGCGATCGTCGCCCGGTGGGCCTTGCGCCACCGCCGCGCGCCGATCCGGCGGCGGCCGTAGTAGCTGAGCCCGAGGGCGGCGGCGAGGTAGCCGGCGCCGATCCCGAGCCCGACCCAGAGCGGCCGGTAGTCGATGAACCCGGGCAGGAGGATCCCCTTGATCCCCGGGTTGAGGAAGGCGTCTCCGAGCAGCGTGATGCCGTGGATCGCGATCGCGAGCAGGCCGCCGAGCGCGAGCTGCTCGTGGAGGGCGAGCATCTTCGCGGCGCGGCCGGGCTTGCGCATGATCCGCCCGGACATGACCAGGCCGAGTACGACCGAGGCCGTGATCAGCCCGAGGGCGACGAGTCCGGAGGCTCGGCTGGCGAGCCACCAGAGATGGTCGTGGACGGCGGGGGTCATGCCGCCACCTCCTTCAGCATTGCGGCGGGGACACGGACGGTCATGCGCGGCTTCAGCTCGATCGGTCCGACCGGCTCGGCCTCGCCGTCCTCGTGGAAGATCACGCCCCCGTGATCGCGCAGGAGCTCGCGGGCGCCGTCGGGGCCGGAGAGCAGGGCCGCCTTGGCGGTCGTCTCCGCCTCGACGCCTGTCGGTGCCAGCGCGGTCGCGCCGACCAGGCCGGTCCAGGCCGGCTCGCCAGTCCGCGGATCGATCAAGTGGTGGGCGTAGCGGCCGTCCTCGCGCCGCCAGACGCGGATGTTGATCCCGGAGCTGGCGACGGCGCCGCTCTCTATATAGAGGCGGCGGTCCTGGGCGCCGGTCAGCGGATGCTCGACGAGCACCTCCTGGCGCTCGGGCAGGGTGCCGCCGACCCGGAGGTCGCCACCGCAGCCGATCACATACCGGGTCTGGCCCTCGAGCCGCTCGGCGATCAGGTCGGCGGCGAGGCCCTTGCCGATGCCGCCGCTGTCGAAGCGGACGCCGGCGGGGCGGCGGATGACTCCGGCCTCCTCGTCGACCTCGACCATCGCCCAGCGCCGGGCCGGATCGGGCCGGGCGGGCTTGCGCTCGGGCGCCATCAGCAGCGCCGTCTTCAGGTCGGCTGACTCCGATCCCTCGCGGGAGCCGACGTAGCCGGCATCCTCGATCGCGTCGACGAGCGTCGGATCGACGAGGCCGTCGGTCCGACGTGCCGCCGTGAGACCGGCGGTGACCGCGTCGCGGAGCAGCGGCGAGGCCGGGACGACGTCGCCGACGTAGGCGTTGAGGGCGCAGAGCTCGCTGTCGGGTCGGAACCGCGACAGGCACTGCTCGAACTCCTCGATGAACGACTTGGTCTCGGCGACCGCCTCGATCGGATCGATGCCGGCCGGGCCGGGCTCGCCGACGATCAGCCGGATCTCCGAGCCCATGGCCCTGAATGTCACGTCGGCGCCGCTCATGAGCTCGACGTGACGGGCGCCGGGGCGGGCGCGGGGGCCGGGGCAGGTGCGGGGGCGGCGCTGGTCACCGTGCTCGAGGACGTCGAGCCGGTGGCGGAGCTCGTCACCGGGACCGCCGTGCCGGTCGACGTGGTCTTCGGCGGCAGGTGCACGACCTTCGTCTTGATGATGCGCCGGTTGACCACCGGGCGGGCGACCTTCGCCGCCTTCGGGTCGTTGGCGGCGAGCGCCGATTTCCCGAGCGCCGGATCGTTCCCGTTGTTGAGCTGGAACGCCAGGAACTCGAAGATCACGGCGAAGGTGGCGAGGGCGACGAAGACCGTCGGCATGAAGCCGGGCTTCTTCCTCCGCCCGGCGGCCGGGTTGGCGGCCGCCGGACGCGCCGGACGGGCGGAGGTGGGTGAGGGAGCGGCGAGCTCAGTCATCGCCACCCTCGCTCTCGCCCCCCTCGTACTCGTGCTCGCCGCCGTCGTCGGACTCGTAGGAGCTGCCGGAGCTGGAGGAGCCGCCGCCGCTGGTGTGGGTGGAGGGCGGTGCGGTCGAGGTGCCCGAGGAGCCGCTCGAGGAGCTCGAGCCGCTGCTGCCGGTCGACGGCGCCGAGTACGACGACGTGTCGCTGACGGGCGTCGCCGTCGGTGCCGCAGCGGGGGCGACGGCCGGAGCCGGGGCCGCGCTCGATCCGGACGACCCGCCGGAGGAGCCGGCCGCCGCGTTCTCGGTCTTGGCCTTCGGGCGGACGTGCCTGGTCCGGTGGATTACCTCCGTGTGGACCTTCGGCTTCGGGTGCTCGGCGGATGCCGTCCCCGCCTCGGCCTGCTGTCCGTCGTTCGAGCCGAGCGCGTAGCCGGCGAGTCCGCCCAGTCCGAGGACCGTAGCCCCCGCCGCGATACGCATTCTCAAGTTGCTGGCCACGATCTCTGTCTCCTTCGGTGGCTTGGAAGTGATCGCGGCCACTCTCGCGGTCGGCCGGGAAGCGGCCGGAAAGAGACGGGTAAAGACTTGGACAAGCTTTCCGGCGACCCTGGAAGCCGCCCAGGGCCGCGATTACAGTCAGCGTCGATGGATGGACCCGGCAACACGGCTGGCGGCGTGATCCTCTTCGTCGAGGACGAGGAGGCGATCTCGGCGCCGTTCTCGAAGGTCCTCGCCCGCGAGGGGTTCGAACCGGTGGTGGCCGGCACCGCCGCCGAGGCGATGGAGCTGGCCGAGCGGATCGAACCCGACCTCGTCCTCCTCGACCTGACCCTTCCCGACGGCGACGGCCGCGACGTCTGCCGCGCCCTCCGCCGCGACTCCGACGTGCCGATCGTGATGCTGACCGCGCGCGGCAGCGAGCTCGACCGCGTCGTCGGCCTCGAGATGGGAGCCGACGACTACGTCGTCAAGCCGTTCAGCGGCGCCGAGGTCGTCTCCCGGATCCGTGCCGTGCTGCGCCGGACCCGGGCGACCGGCGCCGACGGCGGCCGGTTCGAGCCCGCCTTCACCGCCGGCGACGTCGAGATCGACGTGGCCGCCCGGACCGCAACGCTCGCCGGCGAGCCGCTGGAGCTGACCCGCAAGGAGTTCGACCTGCTCGCCGAGCTGGCCCGGAACGCCGGCCGGGTCGTGACCCGCGAGGACCTGATGGCCCGGGTCTGGGACGTCAACTGGTTCGGCTCGACGAAGACCCTCGACGTGCACATCGGCGCACTGCGGAAGAAGCTCGGCGACGACCCGGCCGCCCCCCGCCACATCGAGACCGTTCGCGGCGTCGGCTTCCGGTTCGCGGAGTGACGGGATGACCACTCGCCGGACGCTGCTGCTGGCGGTCGCCTACGTGCTGCTGCTGGCGGTCGTCGCCTTCGGCGTGCCGCTCGCGATCAGCCTCCGCGACCGCGTCGACGCCGAGGTCCGCAGCCAGGCTACGAGCCAGGCCGACCTGCTGGCGGCCAGCGCGCCGGAGCTGCTCGCGCCCCGTGACCGGGCGACGCTCCAGCGCCTCGTCGACACCTCGGCGGAGTCGGTCCGCGGCCGCGTCGTCGTCACCGACTCGGCCGGCACCCTGATCGCCGACAGCGCCGGGACCGGGGAGCTCGGCACCGACTTCTCAACCCGTCCCGAGGTCGCCGCCGCCCTGTCCGGGAGCACCTACCAGGAGACCCGCCACAGCGACACGCTCGGCACCGACATCCTCGCGACCGCGGTGCCGATCCTCGAGCGCGGTCAGATCGTCGGGGCGGTCCGCGTAACCCAGAGCGTCGAGGCCGTCAACGACGCCGTTCAGCGCTCGATCGTCGGCATCGTCCTGCTCGGGCTCGCGGTACTCGCGCTCGGGATCGTCGCCGGCGCGCTGATCGCGCGGCGGATCGCGCGGCCGATCGGGCAGCTCGCAGTCGCCGCCGACGAGGTCGCCGCCGGAGATCTCGAAGCGCGGGCTCCGGTCGAGGGCACGGCCGAGCAGCGGCGGCTCGCGCAGAGCTTCAACGAGATGACGGGGCGGGTCGGGCGGATGCTCGACAGCCAGCGCGAGTTCGTCGCCGACGCCTCCCACGAGCTGCGGACGCCGCTGACCGGTCTGCGCCTCCAGCTCGAGGAGATCGAGCACCTGGCCGACGACGGCGAGGAGCGGGAGGCGGCCGCGGCGGCGCTGCGCGAGGTCGACCGCCTCGCGGCGATCGTCGAGGAGCTCCTCGTCCTAAGCCGCGCCGGCGAGCACGAGCTTCCGGCTGAGCGGATCGAGCTCGGCGCCGCCGCCGACCGCGCCGCCGACCGCTGGCAGCGGGCCGCCGAGGCGAAGGAGATCACGCTCCTCCGCCGCAGCGGCGCCGGGTCGACCGTCAACGTCGCCGGAGCGGATCTCGACCGCGCGCTCGACTCGCTGATCGAGAACGCGATCGTCTACTCCCACGCCGGCAGCGAGGTCGAGATCATCGACGGCGCCGGCGCGATCGCCGTCCGGGACCGCGGCCCCGGGCTCGCGGAGGGTGAGGAAGAGGCCGTCCTCGAGCGCTTCTACCGCGGCCGCGCCGGTCGCCAGGGAGCGGAGGGAACGGGCCTCGGCCTGCCGATCGCCGCCGAGCTGGCCGGACAGTGGGGCGGAACCGTCGCGATGTCGAACCGGGCCGGTGGCGGCGCCGAGGCGCGGTTGACGTTGCCCGTCGCCGGCCGCGAGCTGACGGGGATGCCGTCGTGAGCCCGCGCACCGCCGTCAGGGTCCGTTGGATCCTCCTCGCCTTGCTCGGCCTCGTCGCGGCGATCGCAGTCGGCGTCGCCGCTGCCGCGCTGACCAGCAGCCGGATCGGGCTCAGCTCCGAGCCGATTCGCGCCGGGGAGGACCTGGCGCCGAAGTCGGTCCACCGGGACGACCACCGCGGCGGCCGCGGACGCGATCATCCCGAGGACGGTCCCCACCACGGGAACGACGACTCGACGACGACCACCGACGACACGACCGTCAGCCCCACGACCACGCCCCCGGCGACCACCACGATGCCTCCGGCGACGACCACTCCGCCGGCGACGACCACACCGCAGACATCCACTTCGGACGACTCCGCCGGCCACGAGGGGAACGACGACGATTGATCCCGCTCAGCTCCGGGGCGAGGATCGGCACTCACTACTGAGGACACGCCGACCGGCGGCTGGAAGGCTCTCCGCAATGGCACCCTTCCCCGCCAGGCGGCCAGGATGAGCAGGCTCCGGAACTGGGCCACCGGGTCGAAGATCCGGATCGCACTGCTCGTCCTGGTTGCACTCTTTCTGGTGATCCAGCTCGTGCCCTACGGGCATTCGCACGACAACCCGCCCGTCACCCAGGCGGTCAAGTGGGACAGCCCGCGGACCGAGCAGCTCTTCACCGACGCCTGCGGCGCCTGCCACTCGAACCTGACCAAGTGGCCGTGGGACAGCTACGTCGCGCCGTCCTCGTGGCTGGTCCAGAAAGACGTCGACGAGGGTCGCGGAATCCTCAACGTCTCCGAGTGGGACCAGCCCCAGGAGGGCGCCGGCGAAGCCCCCGAGGTCGTGACCGAGGGCGAGATGCCGCCGCTCCAGTACAAGATCATGCACTCGAGCGCTCGCCTCTCCGACTCCGAGAAGCAGGAGTTGGCCGACGGTCTCGCCCGGACCTTCCAGCAGGACCCGCCCGGCCCGTAGGCCGGACGGGCCGCGCGGCCGGCCTCAGCCGCCGATCGCCGCCAGCGCCTGATCGAGCAGGTCGGTGTTCGAAGTCACCGACGTCAGCGTCAGCGTCCCGACGACCTCGGTCGTCAGCAGGTCGTCGTTGTTGACCTTCGCGTAGGCCTTCGCGTCCGCCTCGTCGGCGAACTCGAAGATCAGCACGTCGCCGCTCGAGCCGGAGCGGGTCGCGTCGGTCCCCGCCACCGCGGTGATCGGCTCGGGGAGCCCGGCCCGCTGCTCGAGCTCCGCGCCGGTCTTGTCGTCGAGGTCGAAGCCGTCGTCCTCGAGGGCCGAGGATGCCTCCTCGAACGCCGGACCGGCGCCCTGCGCGTCGGTGCCGGTGTCGGCCTCGGTCGTCTCGCTCGTCGTCGTGCTGGTCTCGGCGGTCGTCGTGGTCGTCTCCGCGCTCGTCGTGGCACTCGTCTCGTCGTCGCTGCCGCAGCCGGCGGCTGCGAGCGCGGCGGCGGCCGCGGCGATGACGAACAGCGTCCTGATCCTGGTACCCATGGGTACTCCCTCCTGCCTGAGTTGACGTGCGGCCGGGGATCCGGACGCATCGGAGGGAATCCTCGGAGACCCGAGGCGCGGCGGCATCCGCCGCGAGGACGATCCGCCCGCCGTCCCCGCGGATGATCAGGTGACCCCTACTCGGTCCACCAGTTCGGGTCGGCCTCGCCGTCGCCGTCGTGGCGCGGTCCGAACGCGAGCACCTCGATGCCCTCGGGCCCGGGGGTGAAGCTGCGCCAGACCTGCGGGGCGACCCGGATCGCGTCGAGCCGCTCGATCTCGATGATCTCGTCGTCGAGCTTCATCCGGCCCGAGCCGGAGATGACCACGTAGACCTCCTCGGCCTCGTCGTGACGGTGCCCGAATCCGGGGGGCGTGTCCGGCTCGACCCGGTGATAGGTGAATCCGGTCGATTCGCAGTCGAACGCATCTTTCGCAAAGCGCAACTCGGCGACGTCGCCGAAGCCGAACTCCGGCGCCGAGTCGTGGACGTCCTTGATGTTGCGATGGGTGAAGTCGCTCATCGCTCTCCTTCCGTCGTTGGGTTCGTCCCTATTGACTACCCAGCCGACGGAAACTGATCGGTCGGCTCAGGGCACCTGCGCGAATCCGATGTCGGGGTCGTCCGAGCGCCGGATCTTCGTGCCGAAGAAGTCGCGGACCGCGTCGCGGGGGATCCGGGCACCGGCGCCGACGAGCGGTGAGTCCGGCTTCGGCAGGAACGAGATCGGGGTCGAATCCAACGGCCGGCGGCGCACGAACTCCGGTCGTGCGACGACCGCGTCAGTGCCCGCCGGGGGGATCTTCCAGAACAGGTTGTGATGGCAGCCCGGATCGCAGGTGAAGCCGCGGCCCTCCTCCGTCGCGACGATCGCGTTGTTGAAGAAGTCGAGGCCGGGCGGCCCGTAGAGGGAGCTCGAGTCGTAGCCGAGGGTGCCGACGCCCGGGTCCGGCCCGACGATCGTGTTGTTGTAGATCCGCAGCCCCGCGTAGCTGCCGGCCGGGCGGCTGCAGGGTGAGCTGTTGAACGAGAAGCCGTCGTTGACGCTGAGGTTGAAGCGGACCTGGGCGGTCCGGGGCTGATCGTCGGTGCAGAGGAGCATGAAGCCGCCCTCGTTGTCGTAGCTCTGGTTGAACTGCACGACCGTCCCGTCCTGGTCGTAGTCGATGTCGTAGCCGGAGCCGTCGCAACCGTTGAACTTCATCCCGCTGACGACGTTGTGCTCGATCAGCGTGTTGTTGGCGTGAAAGGCCCAGATCCCGGCGTTGCAGATCATTCCCTGCGGGTCCGCGAGGCCGCGCCCGGCGAGGTTCCCCTCGGCGACGAAGTTCCCTCGGACGCGTGCCCCGTCGGTCCCGAGCGCGACGATCCCGTCGCCGGCCATTCGCCGGATGATGTTGCGACGGACGCGGACGCCGTGGGAGGCCTCCGGCCACGGGCCGCTCGCCCGCGGCCGGTCGCCGTCGGTGGTCCCGACGATGAAGATGCCGCTGCGGCTGACGTTGCGGATCCGGTTGTCGGCGATGACGAGGTGACGGAAGCGTCCGTCCGCTCCCTCGGAGTCGATCTGGATGCCCCCGGAGCCCCCGCCGTCCTTGTCGAGGTTGCCGCCGACGTTGCGGACGATGTTGCTGCGGATCGCGACGCCGGGGACCGTCCGGTCGGCGGCGATCACGTGGATGCCCCGCTTCTTCCCGGAGCCGTCGCCGGGGTTCGCGACTTCCAGGTACTCGACGACCACGTGAGCGGTGTTGAGCAGCCGGACGCCGTCCTCCCCGGTCGCGGTGACCAGCGGGCGCTCTCCCTCGCCGTAGGCGGAGACGAGCGCCGGCGCGCCCTTCGCGCCGGACCCGCTGAGGTCGAGCGTGCCGGCGCACTCGGTGCCGCGGCGGAGCAGCAGGCGCGAGCCGGCCTCGAGCGGGATGGCCGAGGCGTCGGTGAGCGAGGTCAGCGGATGCGCCCGGCTGCCGTCGGCGCCGGCGCTCGGCGCCTGGCAGTCGACGTACGTGGTCGCGGCGCTGGCGCTCGCCGCCGTGGCCGCGAGGACGGTCAGCACGATCGCGAGCAGGACTGGGAAGCGGCGACTCATCGCCGCCGGATCGTAGCCCCGGCGGTCGGTGCCGGGACGCAGTTCGCAGTTACCTCCTGCCGGACGGACACCCGGCGCCTACGGGACCTCCGCCACCTCGCCGCCGGGGATCGCCTTCGTCGGCAGCTTCGCGTTGGCGAATCCGGCGATCGCCACGAAGACGGCGATGCCGGCGAACGCCTCCTCCCCCCAACCGCCGGAGAGCGCGATGCCGACCACGGGGATGATCGCGATCGGGATGGCCGAGCCGGCGGCGGTCATCAGCGCGACGGGGTCGGCGGGCTCCTTCGGGTAGAGCCGCTGCGCGGCCACGATCATCACCGCATAGGGGATCGCGAAGCCGGCGGCCATCAGGATCACCGCCGGCAGCGCGGCTTCGAACGAGCGGTCGAAGCAGATCAGCAGGATGCCGGCGGTCCCCAGCAGCGGGGCGAGGCCGGCGAGGATCCAGGCGGGGAAGCCCTTCGAAGCCAGCGAGGCGCCCGTCAGCCGCAGGATCGCCGAGGCGCCGAAGAGGACGAACGAGAGCGCACCTGCCGCGGCGAGCGCCATGTCGCCCTGCACCGTCAGGTAGTGGACGAGCCAGGCGCCGAGCGTCAGCGGCGCGCCGAACATCGCGATGAAGAGCAGGGAGAGCCGGTAGACCGACGGGCTCTTCCGGGCCGCCTTGAAAAACCCGCCGCCGCTGAGCTCGAACTCGATGTCGACGGTGCGGAGGAAGAACAGCGCCGAGAAGCCGATCGCCGCCGAGACGAGGAACGTGACCCGCCAGTCGACGCCGGCGTCGTTGACGATCGATCCGGTGGCGAGGCCGCCTCCGATCCCGAACTGGAAGGCGGCGCCGAAGACGCCGACGCCCTTGACGCCGCCGACCGCCCGCCCGAAGACGGGTCCGAGCGCGGCCCCGAGGCCGAGGCCGATCCCGGCGACGACGCGGCCCGCGGAAAGCAAGGCGAACCCGGACCCGGCGGCGAAGATCAGGCTGCCGAAACCGGCGAAGAGGCAAGCGGCCCGCATCCCGGTCACGACCGACGCCCGCTCGGCCAGCTTCGGCGCCATCGCCAGGCCGATCAGGACGCCGATGTAGAAGATCGTCCCCGAGAGGACGCCGATCGAGCCGAGCGAGAAGTCGAAGTCGCTCTCGAGGTCCGGGACGACCGGCCCGACGTTCCCCGCCCCCCACGACGTGCCCATGCTGAGCAGGGCGATCGCCGTGACATCGCGCCACCCGAGCCGGAGGTCGCCCTCTGCCTCGCTCGCTCCCATCGGCCGAGTCTATGCCGGACGCAGCGTTCCGGTGCGCCAGCGGATCGCGGCCCAGATCCCGAGCAGCAGGACGACGATCCCGCCGCCCAGCAGCCAGAGGCCGCCGAGCCCGTCGGCGGGGGTCCCGCGCTCGACCAGGAACGGGGCTTCCTCGGCGAGCAGTCCGCGAGTCCGGAGCTGACCGAAGGGGACGTGGCGGCAGGTGACCACGTTCGGGCCGGCCGTCGCGGTCGTCTCGCCGATCGTCGCGTAGCGGTCGGTCTCGATCGAGGCGCCCTGGACCCGGCCTTCGACCAGCTCGGAGGTGCCGTCGTCGCGCGCGATCTCGCAACTCGTCCCGGCGACGACCGTGCCGCGGGTCGCATCGTTGTCGCCGGCCTCGATCCACAGCGTCACTTTGCCGCCGGCCTCGCTCGTGAAGGTGGCGGCCGTCGCCGCCGGGCCGCCCAGCGCGGCGACGGTCCCGCGGGCGAGGACGCGCTCTTCGGCCGGGCCGGACTCGGTCGCAAGGCGGTAGATGCCGCCCGCGATCCCGCCGATCCCGGCGACGAGCAGGACCGCGGCGACGATTCCGAGCAGCGGGCTCCGGTGTCGGCGCAGTGTCGAGTCGGGGTCGTCGAGCGCCCAGCCGGCCTGCTCGATGTTCCCGTCGCTCATGGTCGGTCCGTCAGCGCGACGGCGGCCAGCAGTAGCGCGGCGGCTCGAAGAAGTCGTCGGCGCCGGGCTCGGCGGTGAGGAACTCGACGACGTCGGCGGTCCGGTCGATCGCCTTCATCAGCCGGCCGTCCGGCCTCGGCACCGGCTCGCGCAGCGCCAGGTTGCGTCGCAGCTCGGCCCGCAGCACTTCCCGCATGTAGGCGTCGAAGCGCTCGCGGCCCTCCGCGTAGCGCGGGTCGTCGCGATAGGCGACGACGATGTGCTGCCCGCCCGCCAGCCGCTTGCGCATCTCCCCGTCGGCGCACGGCAGGTCGGGACCGCCGCCGGTCCTCCGCAGCCACCACTTCGCGCTCGAGCGACCCATCAGGTCGAACGCGCGGTTGTAGGTGACCTCCGCGGCGAAGCAGTCCGGCGGCGCGATCCCGACGATCTCGATGTAGGTGCGGAGGAGTTCCTGCGGCGTCAGCGGCAGGTATGGGAACGGAGACGGGAGCGGCGCCCGCAGCGGCCGGACCGGGTGGACGGCCTGGGCGATCGGCTCCCACTGCAGCGCCTCGACCCGGAGACCGTCGGGCGGTCCCTCGCCGAGCGGCCACGGCTTCGGCTGCGCGACCGCTTGCTCGAGGGCGCCGGCCGCCGCCGGGCCGCCGCCGGCGAGCACGCTGACGCCGCGGACCATCACCGTCAGCGACGGCATCCTCTCGTCGCCGTCGCCGCCCGTCTTCTCGAAGCCGTAGTCGCGTGAGACCCCCAGAACTCCCTTGCCGCCGATGCCGGCACGAACGAGCAGGTCGAGCGCGAGATCCTCGTCGAGAGGGCGCCGGTCGCCGGGACCGCGGGCGACCCAGCGCTCGGAAGACTTCAGGCGCACCGCCACCGCCGGGTCGGCCGGCGCCAGCTCGCCCTCGGAGGCGTGGACGATGTCCCACTCGACGAACCTCCCGGCTCCGATCCGCGACGGCTCGATCAGGTCGGGGACCCGCGCGGCGCCGTAGACGAGCTCCGGGCGCCCGGCGAGCCCACTCGCCCCGAGGAAGGCGCAGATCTCATCGAGCTCGGTACCGCGCTGGGCCATCACCCTGGTGATCCGGACGGGGCTGCGGCCCGCCGCCAGGTACGGCGCCCGCGCCTCGTCGCGCGCGGCGCGCTCGACCCGCGCTCGCTCATCCCACGCCGCCTGTTCCTCGATCGTCTCCCCCTGCTTCGGCGCCTTGACGACGCCGTGGACGATCTCGCCGGCCGGCCCCTGCAGGACCTTGCCGACCAGCTTGGCGTGTTCGAGCTCGGACTCGGGCGTACCCGTGCTCAGCGCCTCGGTCCGCTGCTCCCAGGCCTCGTAGCGCTCGCGCTCGGCCGGGGTGAGCTTGGCGACCTGCCGCGCCTGCTCCTTCTCGTTGATCTCGTCGAGCTTCTCGAACGCTCCCTCGACCAACCGCCGGAATCTCCCCATCGGCCGATGCTATTCGGCGCGGGACGATCAGCCCGGCAAATCATCCGTAGCACGCATGCTACGCTGGCTCGCGATGAGCAGGAGGATCACCCAGCGCGAGCTTCGAAACGAGAGCGGGGAGATCATGCGGGCGCTCGACGCCGGCGAGGACTTCGTCGTCACCCGCAACGGGACGCCGGTCGCGTCCCTGCTGCCGTTCCGGCGCCGCCAGTTCGTCGGCCGCGAGTCCGCGCTCGCCCTCTTCGCCGGCGCCCCGGCGTTCGACGGCCAGCGGCTGCGGGCCGACATCGACGCCGGCGTCGATCAGGACCCGGAGCCCCGTGGCTGACGGCCCTGGCCGAGGCATCATCGACACCTCGGTAGTGATCGACCTCGAACGCGTCGAACCGGCCGACCTGCCGGAGGAGATCGCCGTTACCGCGGTGACGCTCGCCGAGCTCGCCGCCGGGCCCCACGCGGCCCGGGACGGATCCGAGCGCGCCCGGCGCCAGGACCGGCTCCAGCGGACCGAGGCGGGATTCGACCCGATCCCGTTCGATGCCGCGGCGGCCCGCGCCTTCGGGCGCATCTACGCAGCGGTCGCGTCGGCCGGGCGTAAGCCGCAGGGAAGGCGCGCCACGGACCTGTTCATCGCCGCGACCGCGCTGGCGGCCGGCCTCCCGCTCTACACGCGAAACCCCGGCGACTTCGCCGGGTTGGCGGACCTCGTCGACGTCAGGCCGGTCGAGCTCCTCAGCGCCTGATCGGCGCGCCCGGTCCCCCGGGGCAGTCCGGCGCCCGCCGCCCGCCTTGCTCGGGCGACGGGGCTGCCGGTGGTGGGTCGTCTCAGCGGCGGCGTACCCGGTTCCGCGGCCGCAAGCGGGAGGCGAGGCGGTGGCGGGATCCGGCGGAGCGAAGCTCGGCGGCACGCTGTTGTCCGAAACTCTCGATCAGTGCGTTCATTGGGATTCCTTTCGATGCGAAGTGACGCCATCGAAACTACGGCTGAGAATCCCGCTCCACATCGGGCTTTCAGGCCGACCTGACCCTCCCGACCCCTTAGTTGCGGCGACCGACCCCTTACCCACGCACGGGGCGATCGGGGGCATACTCAGTGGCGCAGTGCAGCGGGTCAGCAGCAGCCGCTTCGTCGGCAGGGAAAAGCAGCTCGCCGAGCTCCGGGAGGCGCTCGGCGAGGACAGCACGCTGCCCCTGGTCCTCTTCCTCGCCGGCGAGTCCGGGGTCGGCAAGAGCCGCCTGCTCGCGGAGCTGATCGCGGCGGCGGAGTCCGACGGCGTCCGCGTGATCGGCGGGTCCTGCGTCGAGCTCGCCGAGGGCGAGATGCCCTACGCGCCTCTGGTCTCGGCGCTGCGGCCATTGCACCGGACGTGCGAGCCGGTCCTGGACGAGCTCGGCGACGAGAGCCGGGCTCAGCTCGCCCGCCTCAGCCCCGAGATCGGCGGAAACGGCGCCGCGTCCACCGCCGACGGCGAGCGCGGCGAGGCGCAGGTCTGGCTGTTCGAAGCGTTCCTCGAGCTGATCTCGCGCCTCGGCGAAGAGGGGCCGGTCCTGTTCTGGATCGAGGACGTGCACTGGGCCGACAGCTCGACCCGCGCCTTCCTCCGCTTCCTCGCCGCGAGCCTGCGGGAGGAGAACGTCCTCGTCGTCGCCACCTACCGGGCCGACGAGATGCACCGCCGCCACCCACTGCGCCCGCTCCTCGCCGAGCTCGAGCGCACCCCGCTCGCCCGCCGGATGGACCTCGCGCGCTTCGATCGCGACGAGCTCGCCCTGCAGCTCGCCGACATCCTCGACCGCGAGCCCGGCGACGACGTCGTCGAGCGCCTCTTCGCGCGCAGCGAGGGCAACCCGCTGTTCACCGAGGAGCTGCTGGCCGCCGGGATCGACGGGCTCGGCCCGCTTCCTCCCAGCATGCGCGAGGCGCTGATGCTGCGGATCGAGCGGCTCTCGCCCGAGTGCCAGCAGGTGCTCCGCGCGCTCGCCGTGGCCGGCACCTCCACCGAGGCCGTGCTCGGGGAGGCGACCGGCCTCGAGCCGGCCGCCGTCGCCGCCGGGCTGCGGGCGGCGATGGACGCCCAGATCGCCGTGCTCGACGGCGAGCGCTTCGGCTTCCGCCACGCGATCCTCCGCGAGGTCCTCTACGAGGATCTCCTTCCCGGCGAGCGGGCCGAGCTCCACCTCTGCATCGCGGCCGCGATCGAGGCGAGGAGCGACGGCCCGCGCTCGCCCTGGGAGGCGGCGGCGATCGCCAACCACCTCCAGGCCGGCGGCGATCAGCCGCGGGCGTTGAGCGCGGCGGTGTCGGCATCGAGCCACGTCCGCTCGCTTCACGCCAACCACGAGGCGGCGGCACTCCTCGACCGGGCGCTCGCACTCTGGCCGCGGGTCGACGACCCCGAGGCCGCGGCCGGGATGACTGAGTGCGAGCTGCTCGAGGCGGCGGCGCGAGCCCACTACTCCGCCGGCGAGGACGAGGTCGCCGCGACCCTGTTCGAGCGGGCGGTCGATCGGCTCGCCAGGTCGGAGCCCGACGCCGATCCCGAGCGGGTCGCCGGCCTGCTCGAGGGCCTCGCCGTCGCCCAGTGGACGCTCGGGCGCTCCGAGCAGAGCCGCGTGACCCAGAAGCGCGCCCTCGACCTGCTGCCCGATGACGAGGTCACGCCGACACGGGCGCGCCTGCTCGCCCAGCAGGTGCGCTTCCTGTTGCTGCAGGGTCGCTTCGCGGAGGCGTGCGACGTGGCGCCGGAGGCGCTCGCGGCCACCGAGAAGCTCGGGATGGACTCCGAGCGCGCCGGCGTCCTCAACCGCTACGGCTGCGCGCTGTTCGCGATGGGCGAGGAGGCGGAGGGATCGGAGCGGATGGAGGAGTCGATCCGGCTCGCCGAGTCGACCGGCCGCGACGGCGACCTCGCCACCGCCTACACCAACTACGCCGACTCGCTCCACTTCGCCGGGCACACCCGGCGGGCCTGGGAGATCGCCGATCGCGGCCTCCGCGAGATCAGCGAGCGCCTCGAGCGCCACGGCGGCTCCCCGCGCGCCGCCGGGTTCATCCGTCTCAACCTCGCCGACATGAGCTTCGACCTCGGCTACTGGACCGGCGCCGAGGAGGAGCTCGCGAGCGTCGGGATGCCGGCGCTCGGGATCAACCGGGCCAACGCGCAGATACAGGTCGCCAAGCTCGCGCTTGCGCGCGGTCGCGACGACGAGGCGGCCGTCGCCCTCGATGACGCCTACGAGTTGCTCCGCGACTCGCTCGAGCCTCAGTACCTCGCGCCGCTCGCGGCCCTGCAGGCGGAGCTCGCGACCCGCCGCGGCGACTTCGCCACCGCCCGCAAGGCGGTCGAGGAGGGGATCGACCGGATCCAGTTCTGCAGCGACGACGGCATCCGGCTCGCCGAGATCGCGGTGGCCGGGATCGCGGCCGAGGCCGAGGTCGCCGAGCGGGCCCGCGACCTCGGCGAGTCCGACGAGCTGGGTGACGCCGAGGCGCGCGCCGAGCGCCTGCTGGAGCTGGTCCGCGCCGCGGTCGAGGAGCTGACCAGCCCGATCGGCCGCGCGATGCTCGCGGCGGCCGAGGCCGACGCCGCCCGCGCTCGCGGCGCCGACGATCCGCAACTCTGGGAGCAGTCGGCGGAGCGCTGGTGCGACGTCGAGCGTCCCTACCCGGAGGCGAAGGCCCACTGGCGCGGCGCCCAGGCGTCACTCGGGCGCGGCGACCGCCGGGCCGCCGCCGCGGCACTCGCGCGGGCCGAGGAGCTCGCCGGCCCGATCGGCGCGAGCTGGCTCCTCGCCGAGATCGAGGGGCTGGCGCAACGAGCCCGGCTCTCGCTCGACTCCAGTCCGGCCGATGTCGCCGAGGCACCGGCGGCCGAGGAGACGCCGTTCGGCCTCACCGCCCGCGAGCTCCAGGTCCTCGAGCTGGTCGCCGACGGCTGCACGAACCGCGAGATCGGCGAGCGCCTGTTCATGGCCGAGAAGACGGCCAGCGTCCACGTCTCGCGGATCCTCGCCAAGCTCGACGTCCGCAGCCGGACCGAGGCGGCGGCCGTCGCCCACCGGCACGGCATCGGCGCCGGCGAGCCTGCGGGCTGACCCGGCCCCTACTTCAGCCGGACCGACTTCTTCTTCTCGGCGGTGTTGCCCTCGGCGTCGGTGAACTTGACCTGCACGGTCGCCTTGACCCTGCCGCCGAGCGCCTTGCTGATCCGCTTCGCCGAACTTCGGCCCTTGGGCTTGAGCTTCAGCTTCTTCAGCTTCCCGGACTTCGCCGACTTCCTCAGCTTCTTCAGCGCGTAGCTCTTGCCGGCGGCCTTGACCTTGCCCGAGGCGACGAGCTTGACGTTCTCGGCGGCGCCGGCCTTCGCCAGCACCACCACCTTCCCGCCCTTCTGCTTCTGCGCCGGCTTCGCCTTCAGCTTCGCGCCCTCGAGCTTGGTGTCGATCGTGACCGGCTTGGTCAGCGCCCCCTTCGGGTTGCCGCTGCAGTAGGCGGTCTGGCCGGTGAAGACCTGCGGGACCGAGCAGCCGGAACCGTCGGTGACGATCAGGGACACGTCGTATGTGTCGACCGACGCGTAGGTGTGGCTCGGGTTCGGGCCGCCGTTCGGCAGCGTCGTCCCGTCCCCGAAGTTCCAGTCGTAGCGGGCGATCGGGCCCTCGAGATCGGTGGCGTCGTCGGCATCGAACTGGACCGTCAGCGACCCGGCGTCGGCGGTGAAGGCCGCCTTCGGACTCTGGTCGGGCGTCGTCACGAGGGCCGAGCTGCTGGCGGTGCCCGCGAATGGCGAGCCGGCGACCGCGCTCAGCGCACCGCTGCCGCTGACGGTGAACGAGCTGATCGTCGCCGGGATCCGGTTGCCGACGTAGAGGTGCTCGCCGTCGGGCGTGAGCGCGATCCCGCGCGCTCCGGCGCCGGATGCGAACGGCGAGCCCGCGACAGCCGACAGCGAGCCGTTGCCGTTGATCGTGAAGGCGGAGACGTTCCCCGGTCCCTCGTTCGCCGTGTAGAGGTGATTGCCGTCGGGCGCGATCGCGATCGAATAAGGCTGATCGCCCGTGTTGAAGGAGGTGCCCGTCACGGGCGAGAGCGAGCCGTTCGCGGCGATCGTGTAGCCGAAGATCTTGTCGGCGTCGTGCGCGGCCACGTAGAGGCGGGACCCGTTGGGTGTCACGGACAAGTTGAAGGGGCCGGCGCCGGTGGCGAACGGGGAACCGGGGACGGAGGTCAGGGTTCCGTTCCCGGCGACGGAGTAGGCGGATATCGAACCGCTCGTGTTGGCCGCGTAGAGGTGATCGCCGTCGGGCGTCACCGCGACCCCGAAGGTCTGATTCCCCGCCGGGAAGGGCGAACCGGAGATCTCGCTGAGGTTGCCGTCGGCGGCGATCTGGAAGACCTTCACGCTCGCGTCCGTCTTGGTGGCGACGAAGAGGAACCGGCCGTCGGGCGAGACCGCCTCGCCGAAGAAGCCGTTGGGCGTCGTGATCGGGTTCGGCAATGGGGTCAGGCTGCCATCGGCGTCGTGGCTGAACTCGAAGACCCCGGGGCCGGAGACGTAGAGGAAGTTGGCATCGGGGGTCATCGCCGGCTGCGCCGGGAACGCGCCGACCGCGTAGGGCGAGCCGACGATCGGCGTCAGGGTGCCGTCGGAGGGAGCCGAGTACGCCCCGACCGACGTCGGCGTCGTGAAAGCCGTCTCGTAGAGCTGGGACGCGGAAGCGGGAGCCGGGGCGATCGCGGCGAACGCCAGGGCCAGCGCAATGAGGCATCTCGGCTTCATCGACGAACTCAGCCTATATGGAGGCGCTGCGACTCCTGTGTCGTCTTTCCACCTCGACGACCGTCGCGGCGAGGTTAGGATCGGTCCATGGCCGACCTCGAGTCGAAGCTCCGTCCAGTCGCCGAGTCGCTGCTCGGCCCCGGCGAGGAGCTCCGCGGCACCTGCGTCGCGACCCAGCAGAAGACCTTCAAGGGCTGGATGGTCGCGATCGTCATCACTGACGACCGGCTCGTCCTCCAGAAGCTGACCAGGAAGTTCGAGGCCGACGGCGAGCCGCTCTCGCTCACCCGCGCCGACATCGCGTCGGCCTCGACCGGCGGTGGCGGCGGCATGGGCGCCGACCCCTCCGCCCTCGTCCTCGATCAGGTCGCCTCGATGCTCGTCATCCGGACGACCGCCGGCGAGAAGCTGAAGCTGCGGATGATGGACGGCGGCTCCGGTGGCTTCGGCAAGCTCGGCGGCGGCGCGATCCAGGAGCAGGGCGTGCGTGCGCTCGGCGAGTGGTTCGCTGGACCGGGCTGAGTCGCGTCGGCTAGCAGCGATGGACTCGGAGCCGCGGCTCGAGCTCCGACAGAACCTCGAAGTCGTCGTCCTGGCTCCACACCACGAGATCGTGGACAAGCGCGGTCGCCGCGATGATCGCGTCCTCGGCCCGCGCCCGGCGGCGTTGCTCTCGCGCGGCGTGAACGAGGACCGCCAGCTCCTCGGCGACCGGCTCGTCGTAGGGGATCGCGACGAAGCTGCGCGCCTTCGCCAGCGTCGCCTCGCGAAGGTCCCTCGTCGGGGGATCGGCCGCCGACCGCACCCCGAGGTTCAGTTCCATCAGGGTCGCAACCGAGATCCGGGCCTTCCCCTCGGGCGCCTCACCGAGCTCCCGCCCGCACTCGGCGGCGATGAAGATGCTCGTGTCGGCGAGGTAGTCGCCCACGGATCAGAGGTCGTCGGTGGTCCAGCCCGAGCGGAAGTCCGCCGGGTCGGAATCGACGCCCAGGTCCTTCGCCAGGGCGCTGATCTCGCTGAGGTCGGCCAGCAGGGCCTCGCTCGAACGCCGCTCGCTGCGGACCTGCCGCGGCAGGATGTCGGCGACCGGCCGGCCGTGGACGGTCAGGACGACCGGCTGCCCGCTCTCGATCGCCGCGATCACCTTCGCGGTGTGATTCCGCAGCTCTCTGACGGAGACGTCCATTTGCGCGTGGCACAGCGTAGCATTCTGCTCATCCATGGCTTGAATGCTGACGTGGCGAGCCGTACACGTGGCTCACCTTCGTGCCGAATGACGGACGAATCAGCGCTCGTAGGCGCCGATGTCGGCGTCGTCGCGAGCCTCGCCGCGCTGGTCGATCGTGAGCGGTCCCGGACCGTCGGCCTCGTCGATCGCCGGGCTGTTCGCCTTCAGCGCGATCGTCTTGGTCGGGCCGCCGTTGGCGGCGAGGTCCTTGATGCCGGCGTTGCCGGCGATGTGATCCTCGGGGTCGGGGAAGAAGGTGCAGCCGCCCGCGGTCGTGGTGATCAGGTTGCCGCCGAGCGACTCGACGCCGACCGGCGCCGGAGCGTCGCACTCGTTGACGGCGCCGCCGGTCGTCCGGTTCTCGGCCACGAGCGAGTTGCGGATCTCGACGACGTCGCTGCCGCCGTCGGCAAAGATGCCGCCGCCGCTGTCCCCGGCGCCCGCGTTGTCGGCGTCGGCTCGGTTGTCGGCGATCGTTGCGGCGTCGACGACGGTCGCCGAATCCGGCGCCGCGTAGATCGCTCCGCCCCGGCCCCCGGCGGAGTTGCCGGCGAGCGTCGAGTTCTCGACGCGGCCCTTGATCGAGCGGGTGAAGATCGCGGCGCCGTCGCCGGTCGCCTCGTTGCCGAACATGGTCGAGCGGATCAGGCGCGTCGAGTCCTGGAGGGGGCCGGTCTCGATCCAGAGGCCGCCACCGTCGTCGGCGCTGTTGCGGTCGATGCTCGACTCGACCACGTCAGCGTAGGCGTCCGTGTTGACGAAGATGCCGCCGCCCGCCCCGGCCACGTTGCGGCGGACCTTGGTCCGCTCGAGCAGCAGGACGCCGGAGTCGATGAAGATGCCGCCGCCGACGTCCGGCGCCTCGTTGCCGACGATCGCCACGTCGGTGAGACGCGCGAAGCCGCGGATGTTCAGGGCGCCACCGGACTGCTCGCCGTGCTCGGCGATGCCGCCGGTCAGCTTCACCCGGCGCAGGTCGATGTTGCCGACGACCTCGATCACCCGGTCGCCCGTAGCCGACGCGTCGATCTTCGCCTTCCCGCTGCCGGGGTGGACGATCTTCGTCGTGTTGCCGGGGCCGACGGCGACGCCGACGTCGAGGTCACCCGCGGTCTCGTCGGGACCGGGCAGCGACTCGTCGCGCTTCAGCTTGTACGGCTTCGTCGACGGCAGCTTGAGCCGGTCGTTGGAGGGCAGCGCGGTCGCGGCGATGACGGCCTCGCGCAACGTGCAGTCAGCCGCGTTGCAGGCGCCGGGAGCGTGGTCCCCGCGCTTGTTGACGTTGAACGTCGTCGCGAGCGCCGAGCTCGCGGTCAGCCCGAAGGCGACAGCGAGGAGCGTGATGAGCAGGGCGAGCCGGGATGTGGTTCCTCCGAGTTGCATGTGTTCAGTGTCGGGCTTGACAGCCGCTTTCGCCACCCCTCCGGGTGTGGACCCGCTCACCCCGGATGAGAGTTTCATCACGCGAGGCTGAGATTCGGGTTAGCTCGAAGGGCCAGGGTCCGGCGCCATGAGCAGACTCCGCACCTGGGCCACCGGCTCGAGGATCCGCATGGCGATCCTCGTCGTGGTCGGCCTCTTCGTCCTGATCCAGTTCGTCCCCTACGGCCACGCGCACGACAACCCGCCGGTGACGCAGGCGCTCAAGTTCGACAGCCCGCGCACCCAGCAGCTCTTCACCGACGCCTGCGGGGCGTGCCACTCCAACCTCACCCACTGGCCGGCCGACAGCTACGTGGCGCCGGCCTCCTGGCTCGTCCAGCAGGACGTCGACGGCGGCAGGAACGTCTTCAACATCTCCGAGTGGGACCGGGCGAGCCAGCCGGAGATCGACGAGATCGCCGAGAAGGTGACCGGCGGCGAGATGCCTCCCCTCCAGTACAAGGTCATGCACTCGAGCGCCCGGCTGTCGGACAGCGAGAAGCAGCAGCTGGCCGACGGGCTGACGAGGTCGATCGAGCAGGATCCGCCGGGGCCGTAGACCCGGCGAGCGGGCCGGCTACTTGCCGACCTTGACCTTGAACGTCTCGGCGCCGGCGTCGTTGCCGGACTGATCGGCCGCGGTGACGGTGACCGTCGCGGTCGAGGCCTTCTTCGCCTTGATCGCCTTCTTCAGCGCCTTCTGGGCCCGCTTCCCCTTGATCGTCAGGGTGAGCGCGGTCGGCGAGTTTGCAGCGGCGCCGTCACGGCCCGTGCCGCCGAGCGGGTAGGTCTTCTTCCCCTTCGCCTTCCCGCGCTTGATCTTGGGGATCGAGATCGAGCCGGTCGCCGCCAGGTCGCAGACCTCGTTGCAGGTGGCCTCGACCACGACCTGCTTGGTGCTCTTCTGCTTCGCGTCTCCGTCGACGGTCAGCTCCGGCGCGGTCGTGTCGACGACGGTGAAGTTGCGGGTGACCGTGGTGCCGGGGTTGCCGGCGGCGTCGGTGGCGCGGACCTGGAAGGTGTGGGCGCCGAGCCCGATGCCGGTGAGCGTCTTCGGCGATGCGCAGGGCGCGAAGGAGCCGCCGTCGAGCTTGCACTGGAAGGTCAGCGGTTGCTCGTCGCCGCCGAGGCCGAACGTCGCCTCGTCCGCCTGGATCGAGGCACCCTCGGCGGGACCCGAGGTGATCGCGGTCGTCGGGGCGACGGTGTCGCTCGCCCGCCAGAGCTCCACCCCCGTGCTGCCGTCGAAGGCGCTGAAGACGACGCGGCCGTTCTTGGCCGCCGTGAATTCGGCCGGATAGCTGTTCTGGCCCGCCGGGTTGATCTCGCCGATCTTCTTCGTCCCCGCCGCGGTGCCGTCGGAGACCCAGGGCTCGACGCCGGTGCCGGCGCCGCCGTCGGCGGCCATGTAGAGGTAGCCGCCGACGTCCCTCAGCTGGACCGGGTTGCTGTCGCCCGCCGTGTTGATGTCCTTGACGATGCTCGTCCCGGCCGCCGTGCCGTTGGTCGACCAGAGCTCGTTCCCGGTCGAGGGCGTCTTGGCGGCGAAGTAGACGCGGTTCCCGAGGGCCTCGAACTGGGGGTCGAGCTGATCGATCGACTTCTCGCTGCCGGTGTTGAGGTTCCCGAGCGGGGTGAACGTCTGGCCGTCGCTGACGAAGGGCTCGTAGCCGTTGGTCCCGTCGTCGGCGGCGAACACCGCCTTGTTGCCGAGCGCGGTGACGGCCACCGGCACCGAGTCCCCGGGGCCCGGCTCGATGTCCATCGTGCGGACCGTCGTGCCGTCGTAGGAACGGAGTTCGTAGCCCGTGGCAGGGGTTGCCGCGACCCAGAAGACGGTGCCCCCGACGTCGGTGATGTCCGTCGGGTTGCTGCTGGCCGCGGGGCTGGCCGTGTTGAGGTCGGTGACGATCGTCGTTCCGGCCTCCGTGCCGTTGCTCTTCCAGAGCTCCCATCCGCGCGTCGCGTCGATCGCCTGGAAGTACGCGACACCGCCGACGTCGGTGATCTCGCTCGGTGAGCTGGGGCCCTCGTTGTTGATGTTGGCGACGCGACTGGTGCCCTCCGCGGTCCCGTCGCTCTTCCAGAGCTCGATGTCGCCGTCGTCGTCGGTCGCGTTGAAGAAGGCCTTGCCCCCGACGTCGGTGATGTCCGTCGGGTTGCTCGAGGCCGATGCGTCCGGTGAGGTCCGGATGTCGATCACGATGTGCGCGTTGGTCCCATCTGAGACCCAGAGCTCCCATCCGTGGGTGCCGTCGAAGGCCTTGAGGAACAGCTGGTCCCCGATCCTGGTCAGGTCCTTCGGCTCATTGGTGAAGGACGGGCCAACCGGGTCCGCGTTCCCATCCGATCCGTCGGTCTTGAACAGCTGGTAGGCGCCGCCGACCTTGGCGATGAAGTAAGCGTTCCCGCCCAGTCCGACGAAGTTGCGCGGGCCCGAGCTGCCCGCATTGTCGACATCCTTGACCAGCGCAACGGTGTCGCCGGGGCCGGCGAGCGCCTGGGACGGAACGAGCGCCGCGGCGGCGAGTGAGGCGAGGGCGACAGCTGCGGCGGCGAAGTTCCTGAGTTTCATATGCGGATTCAGGTTAGCCGCCTCGGAGAGGTTGTTCGACAATTCATCAGCCGCTGAGCTGATCTAGGTCAGCGTGAAGACCATCAGCAGCGCGACGACGACCACGTAGCTGCCAGTCAGGAGCGCCAGCCCGCGGCGGTCGGCCTTGATCGCGGCAGGGACGTCGCCGGAAGCGTCGACCCACGAGTTGCGGACGATCATCGCCATCGTCAGGACCACGAACGTGTAGCTGACGATGTAAAGCTTGTCGAGCAGGATCAGGTAGTCGACCTCGGGGAGGTCGTCGTTGCTGGTGATCTGCAGCGCGACGAGCGTCAGCAGCGCGGTGATCCCGATCCCGATCCGGCCCTCGACGTACTTCGGGTGGACCATCAGCGACAGCGCCGCGGTCATCGCGACCAGCAACATCGGCAGGAGCAGCTTCAGCGCGTAGGTCGCCGCCGGCCGGGTCAGCGGCAGGTCGATCACCGCACGTGAGTAGGTCGTGTCGTTCAGCCGCGGGTCGCCGAAGTTCGAGTCATAGCGGTTCGAGACGACCGTCAGCGTCGGCTCGCCGATGTCCCAGCCAGGGATCGCCAGTTGCTTCGAGACCGCAACAGGATCCTTGTCGGGAACGAACCGGAGGCCGGTCTCGTCCTCGTGCGCGTCCTCGAACTCCATCTTCAGGTGCTGCGTGTCGAACGGATACCGCTCCAGCGGCAGCTTCGTGTTGAACTGCCCCTGGTTACGGACCACTTGGTAGAAGGTCCCGTCCGGCAGCACCTCCGGCTTCTCCGTCTCCCGGGTCAGGATGTGCCCCCAGAACTCGTATGCGTTCAGGAACTCGAATGTCCGCGTCGGATTGATGTCCGGGTTCGTCCACTTGAACCACAGGTACATGTCCACGTTGTAGGAGTGGGTCTTCAGGTCGAGCTGCTGGATGTCGTTGATCAGCGCCCCGACCCGGACGATGTCGGGCCCGCCCTTCTTGCCGTGGGCGTGCGTGTCAGCTGTCGTTGGTCCGGTATCGAGACCGTCCTTCTGGACGTCGGTGCCGGTGTCCTTGTCGAGCTCGTCGGCGAGGTCCGCCGGCGTCGCGACCGGATCCGGCGTCGATGTCGTGGTCGTGGCGTCCCGTCCGAGTGCCGTCAGCGCAAAGACGCTCAGCACGCAGGCAAACGCGAGCGCGACCGCCGACCCGATCTTGGCCCTCCTCCGCAAGGGCGCTATCCAATCAGGTCAAGGGTGACGGGACAAACTGAGCCGGTGGCGATCCGGACTTAGAAGCGAGGTCGGAATCCAGCGGCGAACGTCCGCACGACTGATCGCGGGGTCAGCACGTTCACCGATTGCGGTCCGTCGATCGCCGGCCCGTAGCCGGTGAAGCTCCACGGGTGGAGCCGGCCGCCGTCGACCAGATATGGCTTCGCGGTCGGCCCCGACACGACCATCGCTCCATCGGGCAGCTCGGCAGGCGATGCCTCGAACGTCACCTTCTCGCCGGAAGAACCGATCCGTTCGCGCTGGAGAGCACCGTCCACCTCCGGAAGGCGGAGGCCGCCGTCCGTCAGTTCAGGGTTGGCGGACTCCCACGCATCGCGGAACTCGACCGCCCGCTCGCGCATGCACTCCATGCAGGGTCGGTGCCCCGCCGCGAAGGCCGTCGCCTCGTCGAGGAAGAACAGCTCCGTGTACTGCCCCGGCTGCATCAGCTCCCGCCACCTTCTCTTGAACTCAAGCAGGCAGAAGATCCAGCGGTTGCCGCGGTGAAAGCGCTTGATCTCCCCGTGTGCGCCGTGGAGCTGCCCGCGATTCCCCATGAGTGAGCCGCGCGCCGGATCGGCAACCAGCTCTCCGAACGGGTCCACCCGGTTCCTGCGTGGCGTCATGTGCTGCCCTCTTTAGACCCAGATCCCGAAGCCCACTTCATCGTCAACAGGCGAATGGGACGACCCGTCGCCGAAGCGAGAGTCTCAAACTTGGCCGCCTGTGCCGGTCGCAGACTGTCTCGAGGGCCCTTGACCTCGCAGAAGAACCAGTCGGTTCGGTCGGGCGCGAACATGAAGAGGTCCGGCGCCTGGGTCCGGCCGTGGGTCTCGCGATCGTCGAGGGCCGCCAGACCTTCGGTAGGGAGCATCGACTCGATCAGCTCGCGCTTTCGCGCGTGCTTTTCGAACTCGTACTTGCCGACCAGCGACAGGTACCCGGTCGTGTGGTGAAGAACGATCGCCGCGAGCCATTCGACGAAGTGGAATCCAAGGTGCTTCTGATTCGCGACGAGCCGTCGATCGTCCTCGTCGAATAGGTCCGGGAAGCGCTCGGCCCATTCCTCCGCCAAGTCACCTTCACGCCACCGGCGACTCTGCGCCCGGTGGATCTTCAGGGTCGCGATCTCGAGCATGGCGTCCACGGTGTGGCGACGCTACTGCAGCGCACTGGCAGCCCTCTGCCCGCCACCCGAGATCCGCGGTCCGGGCCGGCTACCAGCCGATCAGCGTCCCTGCGAGCGCCTTGCGGTTCCGCTGCGGGTCGCGAACGGTGTCGCCGGCCCGGAACCAGGGGTTGCCGATCGCGTCGAGGATCGACTTGGTGCCGCGGAACATCCGGCGGTGGATCGACATCGCGAGCCGCGCCTGCCCAGCGGTTCCCGCCGCGGGATGGACCGGGCGCTCTGCGAGGAGCTGGTAGCGGCCGGTCCGGTAGGAGCCGGCCGTGACCTGGTCCCGCGCCAGCGACAGGGTGCCCTGCCAGTAGCGGATGAACCCCTCTGGGTCGAGTTCGAGGCAGACGTCGACGTCCTCTCCGGGATCGCCGATCTCAACGACGCCTGGCGCGAGCTGCAGACCGCCGCCGTCGGCGAGCCGGAAGCCCACGTCTAGCCCGAGCCGTTCGATCGCCTCGCCCAGCGACGGGTCGCCCTCGAGCAGCGTGTGCAAGCGCGTCCCAAAGTCGCGGAGCCAGTCGTCCTGGCCGGCGATCGGCGGAGGTACGTAGCCCGCGCCCGCGACCTCGGTCAGCACCGCGGCATCCGAGCCCTTGTCGAGGACGGCCCGCCGATACTCGTCGGCGCCGACGATCCCCCAGACGATCGGCCAGTGGTCGGGGGACTCGTTCCGCGCTTCGAGCTCGATGATCCAGCCGTCCTCCGCCGGTCCACCGGCGAAGTCGAGCTCGGCCGGTTCGCGGACCTTCATCACCCGGCCGTCGATCGGGGACGGGCAGGTGAGCTCGTCGTCGCCGAACGCGAACAGGGTCTCCCCCGCGACCACCTCCTGGTAACGGTGGACGCTGAGAGTGACTCGGCCGCTCGCAGCCGCGGCCAGCGCCGGCGTCGGGCCGACGCGAACGGCCCGGCCCCTGTGGGCGAGGGCGACGTGCCGGTTGAGCCAGACGCCGTTGCCCGCCATCGCCGAGCAGAGCGCCTTCTTCGGGAGCGGTGTGTGCCAGGCGGAGGGGCCGGGTCGCCGTGCGGGCGGCCCCGTTCCGGGCAGCTGCTCGGGCGCGACGGAGCGGGCGAACTCCGCGGCGAAGTGCGGCAACTCGGGCAGGTCGATCAGCGGCACGCCGTAGTAGCGGGCGGCGCGCTCGAGGCGGCTCTGGTGGTTCGGCGACGCCCGGTGCGGCTGGGCGAGCGCGATGACCGTCGCGAACTCGGCCCGGAAGCCGGTCCGGAAGAGATCGACGTCTCCCCAGGCCGCGATCGCCCCGACCGCATGGCCGACGTCGCCGGCGTAGCCCTGGGGAAACCGGTGCAACGCGTTGAACCCGCAGCCGCAACCGGGATGCGGCGAGTCGTGGGTGGAGACCATGCAGCTCGCCGTGTTCTCGCCCGGCGTCCAGGGGGCGGCGTTGACGGCGATCGGGCGCAGGAGCGCGTCGCGGTTGATCGTCCAGACGCGAAACCCGAGAAGCGGCTCGGCGAAGTGGGAGTCGTCGTCCTCGGTCGTCACCGCCCGACCCGTTCGGGCACGGGTTCCGGCTCCCGCGGCTCAGGCCGTGGCGCCGGCGCCGGCTCCCGCGGGTCGGGTGCGGGCTCGGCCGGATGGGGCAAAGGCGCAGGCTCCGGAAGCCGCAGCGGCTCGACGCGGATGCGCCGGCGGGGTCCGGGAAGGTCGAGCGCGCGGGTCACCGGACGAGGGTTGCGCATCCGACGGCGGAGCTGGCGACGGCATCCCGCACGTTCGGGCCTAGTCTCGCGACGGCTCGTTGTCGACCGCGTGGAGCCTCCGCACGTCGGGTCCACGCCGGACCCGGCCGGCGACTCGCTCCTCCCGCGCGGGCTTGCGGCGGACTGGCTCCCACTGCGGGACGAAGGTGCCGCAAACGAAGCACGTCATCGGGAAGGCGCCGGCCTCGCGGACGAAGCCCATCAGGTCGGGGCCGGAGTCGCTGATGCGCAGCCCGCAGGTGGGGCATGTCGTCCCGTACTCACCGTCGGGGTGCTGGGGCGGCTCGAGCTCGGCGACCTCGTCGCTGAACCAGACGCGGCTGTAGCCGGTCACGGCCGCCCAGCGCTTGATCACCTGGCGTGCGGCGGGTACATCGTTGGCAAAGAAGTCGACCTCGACGACGCCGGCTTCCGGCTCGTCCTCGTCGCGCTCCTCCTCCTCGTCCGGATCGCCCGCGATCCCGACGTTGAGGTCGGCGATCGACACGTTCCCGGGGAGCGCCGCGCGCGCGACGCAGCCCGCGGGGCCGCCGTGGATGTCCGGCACCGACGCCGGGACGATGGTCAGGGAATCGGATCTCGTGGTTGCTCTCAGCTTCACACCGAGTCAGTCGCGCCCGGTGGCGGGAACCTGACAGCGCCCGCGCGCAGCTCACCAACGGCACGCGCGAGGTCGTCGAGCTTCGCTGCAGCGCCCGGTCCGATGTCGGCGCGTCGGGCCTCGAACGCCTCGACGAGCGCCTCGTAGTACCAGACGACCCCGTCCCGCTTGCTGGCGAACTCGCCGCCCGCGTCGCTCCGGAACCGCTCGAAGATCTCGTCGCCGTAGCGCTGCTGGTCGTCGACGTTCGAGCGGGCGTTGTGGAGCTTGTCGGCGATCGAGACACGGACCGCCGCCGGCGACTTTGTCGCGATCCCGGCGATGTAGGCGCGCTTGCGCTCGAGCCAGGGCGGCTTCGGCTGTTGGTCGGTGTCGGAGTTGGCGCGGACGATCGCGAGGACGTCGGGACCGAAGCGGCGCTCGATCTCCTCGGCGTGGTGGGCGCCCGCATCCTCGATGACGTCATGGAGCAGGGCGGCGATCGCCTCGTCCTCGTCGGCCTCCATTTCGAGTACCAGCGAGGCGACGGCGAGGATGTGCGCCGCGTAGGGGATTTCGGTCCCCTTGCGCGACTGGGTCCGGTGAGCGTCGAGCGCGTAGCCGACCGCCTCCGTGAACTTCGGCGACAGCGGCTTGCTCAACATTTCGCTCATAGCCCTCTCCTCAGTCGAAGGGAATCTCCATCTCGCCGATCTCCTCCATCAGCTCCCGCGGGAAACTCGGGCGAGCGACGATCTCGGCGACCAGCGACTTGGCGAGCTCGAGGCTCTCCACGTACCAGTCGGGCCGATCCCAGTCGGCGATGATTACACCCCACGACTCGCCGCCTCCGACGATGTCCCAGCGGGTTCCCCGGTGGTCCCTCGCCAGCAGCGAGCCGTCGCTCAGCTCCTTCCACTCGAGGACCAGGTCTTCACCTCGGCGGACCTCGCGTGGGCCATAGATACGCAGGGCGGTCGCGAAGTTCATGACGTTCGGCGAGCTGACGTCGACGCTCGGGTCGATGGCCGCCCGCTCGAGGACCGAGGCGATCGGGTCGAGGTCGGCGCCGAGGCAGCTAGGGAGATCGACGCTGTCGAGGCATCTCTCGAAGCGGAGCGCAAGCTCGTCCTTCGCAACGTCCCTGAGGATCGAGGGAACGGCCGCCCGCGATGTGGGTCTGTCCATCAGCGATCTCATCTCTGTCATTGCGGCTCCTTTCGGAGGTTGAGTCGCCGGCGGGCTCGGCGCCCTGACAACGGTCGGCTGCCAGGGACCGGCCGGGCGCCGCGACATGAACGTCGTGGCGGACCACTCCAACGACCCACCCGACCCCGGCGACCTCCAGGGCATCCCGCCCGAGCGCCGCGATCAGGTCCGCGAATGGCTGGCAACGCCGATCGCCACCTGCTGCACGTGCGGGTTCCCGGTCTACCCGATCTCCCCCCGCGGCCTCGACGGCAAGAGCAAGGAGCTCGGCCACCTCGACTGCCTGAGCGAGTCGCTCGGGAAGTGCGAGATCTGCCGCAAGCCCGTGCGCGGACTCGACGATCGCGAGGCGACGGCGACCGGTCTGCTCCACGCCACCTGCGCGGCGGATCGGCGCAAGCGGGGGTCCAAACAGCAGCGCTAGCCCCTCCCGCGTGCCGATACCCCGGCATAGGATGCGGCGATGGCGCAGATGTTTCCGCGCACGCTCTTCGAACCGGACCTGAAGAGCAAGGCCGAGGGGAAGGTGTTCGAGGCTCTCGAGGAGCGCCTCGACGACGAGTGGAACGTCTTCCACTCCGCCGCCTGGGTCGTTCGCGACAAGACCAAGGGGTCGGACGACGGGGAGATCGACTTCGTTCTCGCCCATCCCGAGGAGGGGATCCTTTGCCTCGAGGTCAAGGGTGGCGGGATCGAGTGCCGGCATGGCGAGTGGTACGGCAAGCACGACGGCGAGTGGGAGCGGATCCGCGATCCGTTCACTCAGGCCGTCGACCACACCCACGATCTAAGGCGCAAGCTCGGCGGCATGCCCGCGAAGGGCGGCGGGGAACTCCTGATCGGGCACGCCGTCGCGTTTCCGCAGATCAACGCCCACGGCCTCGTCCTCGCACCCGACGCGCCACCGGAGCTGATCATCGACCGCAACGACATGGATTTGATCGACGAGGCGGTCGAGCGGTGCCTTGCCTACCACTGCCCCGCCGGGGCCGATCCGGTCGGACCGGGCGCCGGCGGGATGAAGAAGCTCCGCGAGCTACTCGCGCCGTGCGTCCGGATCGAGGTGCCGATGGCGGAACGGTTCCTCGACGAGGAGGAGCAACTGGTCACGCTCACCCACGACCAGGCGCGCCTGCTCCACATGTTCGGACGCGAGAGGCGGATGGTCGTCACCGGCCCCGCGGGCTCGGGGAAGACGATGCTCGCCGTCGAGCGCGCAAAGGCGCTCGCGGCGGACGGCAAGGATGTGATCTTCGTCTGCTTCAACAAGCGCCTGCGGGATCACCTCCGCAAGACCGAGAAGGACTCGGGGGTCAAGTTCAACACCTTCCACGGGCTCTGCCTCGCGCTCGCCAGGCGCGCGGAGATCCCGCTCTCGGTCGATGACGGTGGCGAGTACGACGCCACCTACTGGAACGAGGAGCTCCCGCTCGCGCTGGTCGAGGCGATCGAGAAGCTCGGCCCACAGTTCGATGCGCTCTTTGTCGACGAGGCGCAGGACCTACGGAACGACTGGCTCGACGCGCTCATCGACACCCTCCGCGATCCCGACGATGCCCTCGTCTGGCTCTTCATGGACGACAACCAGCGCGTCTACGAGAACCGCCTCGAGGTGCCGGGCGAGTTCCGCCCCTTCGACCTCGTCGTCAACTGTCGCAACACCCAGGCGATCCACCGCGAGGTGATGAAGAAGTACGAGGGCGAGGTCAAGCCGGAGGCGATCGGCCCCGAGGGTCGCGACGTCGACCTCCACCTGACCGACGACCAGCCCGCCGTCGTCCGCTCGGTCATCGAGAACCTCTGCGAGAACGAGGACGTCCTCCCACAGGACATCGTCGTCCTCAGCTCCCACAACATCGACAAGTCCGAGGTCGCCAAGGCCGGCGCCGGCAAGTACACCTACGTCGACGAGCCGAAGCCCCTCGGCGACTACGTCCGCTTCGGCTCGATCCGCGGCTTCAAGGGCCTGGAGTCACCGGTAACGATCCTCTGCGAACTCGAGGACATCGACGGCGAGACGATCGACCAACAGCTCTACGTGGGCTTCTCGCGGGCCCGGAACCATTGCGTGGTTGTGGCGCCGGGATAGGCACTAAGTGTCCTCATTCGGACTCATCGAAGGCCCAAGATCTGGCCTATGCGATCGGAGCATCGAGATCACCGAGTCGAACCGGTTAGCGAGGGATTGGGCCTGTTGCTCAAGGGTTGCTCCACTGATAGTCAGTTCAGCGAGGTACAGCGTGTGAAAGACCCGGGTCCATCCTGCGTACTCGCCGACATCCACTCTCAAGTCGGCACGCTGAAGGTTGGATCTCCACTCAGCGAGATCTTGGCCGACAAGAACCTCGTAATGATCGCCTGGGATGGTGATTCCGAGCCCGATGGCAGGCTCATCAAGACGCGTACGTGCCCAGCCGTCCTCGAAAGAACAAAGGATCTCCGGGTAGCCTCCGAAATCCGTCTCCCATTCACTTGGTCTGAACGTTTGCCAGAGGACGTCAACGCTTTCCTTTGGCCTCCAGGCAGGACCGCCGTCGGGCTCTAGTTCCGACAGCTCACCAGCGCGGTCGAGCAGCTCCCAGAGCAGATCGATCGAGCTCTGCGCTAAAGCAAAAGCCTGAATGGTGTCGTGTTTAACAGGATCGGCCACGGCAATTCCACCTTCCTCCATATAGATCAGCAATTCGTGTAACAGGCGTTGTTCGGCGGACGCTTCTGGTGCCATCGCGGCCTTGCGCCAGGCGGCATTACTACCCGAAGCCTGGAACCCGCAAGACCACGCAATGAGTGCAACGTCCCTCCAACTGAGGGACGTCCAGTCATCGTTAGTCGGAATGTCCCGCCGCCACGGCGGCGATAGGACCGCCAGCCACCTCGGCTCAGGATTCCGCTTCGGCCGAAGCCGGCCTAGATCCCTGGCGTAATCGGGCAGCTGGTTAGGTTGAAAGGCTGCGTCGAGTTTGCTTTCGACCCACAGCCGCCCGACCAGCCCCGGACCCGCGTCGTCCCTTGCCCGCAGTTCAAGGTCGACTCGTCTTCCTGACAAGGTCGGAACTTCAACGTCAAGCTCATACAGAGTTGAGGCGGGAGGCTCCCAAGGATTGCTCGTCTCTCGCGTTGCCTCCTCGAACAGCGCAGCGCAGAACCTCCGACTCTGCGAGAGGACAACCGCCAGTAGGGCGGTAAGTCGCTCCTCTGACTTCTTACTTCTCGCTGCCTGAACAAGGAATCTCGGTCTGGTCATCGGCCACCATCGGTAATCAAAGTGTCCCGGGCGTTCGGTCGTACCGACGGTAGCCGGTCATGGTCTTCAACTCATCCCCTTACGTCCGCGCTTGCGCGACTTCATGTGGTGGTCGGCCATCCCGCGCTTGCGGGCCATCAGCTGGTCGCTCTCAGCCTGCATCTCCAGCAACTGGAGCATCTTGAGCTCCTCGGCGACCTCGGTGGCGACCGAGGCATCGACCTGGTCGAGGTCGACATCGTCCAGCACGGCGGAGGCACCTCGGTAGATCTGCTGAGCCCGCGACACGTCGCCCTCAGCGAGGGCGTCCGACGCCTCGCGCTTGGCGCGCTGGGCCTTCTGGAAGCTGAGCTCGGTGGTGACCTCGGGGTCCTGGGTCCGGCCGGCGGCCTCGTCCCCCGGCACGACGTTCACGTGGACGGGGATGTCGGCGCGCTCGCTCTTCATCGTCCCGAGGTCAACCCAGCGGAGCTCGAGGTCGCAGATGGAGGCTAGGCCGACGCCGGCGATCGCGGGGACGTCGGCCTCGAGGATCAGCCGGCGCTGCTCGGCGGCGTGGAGGTTCCCGAGCTCGACCATGAACCCACCGTCGATCGAGGTCGCCGGCAGGTCGTTGTAGAGGCGGACGGCGCTGACGTCGTCGGACGGTCGCACCGTCAGGCTGACCGCCTGGACGCTCTCGGTGAGCAGTCCCTCAACCTCGGAGGCCAGCGCGGCCCCGGCGTCATCCCCGCTCTCGGCGAAGTGCGTGTTGCCGGACCCGCCGCGAGCGATCACCGCGAGGAGGTCCTCGTCGTAGCCGAGGCCGATGCCGACGGTCGAGCTGCTCACCCGCGCACGCTGGGCGCCGGCGGCGAACTGCTCCAGCGTCGCCCAGTCGGTGACGCCGGTGTTCGCGTGACCGTCGGAGAGCAGGACGAGCGTGGCCGAGCCGTCGTCGGGGGTGACCCGCTGGGCCTCCTGGATACCCCTCATGTAGCCGCTGGCGAGGTCGGTCATCCCACCCGCGAAGATCTGGGGGAGGACGGCGCGGGCGTGGCTCCCGTCGCCGACCGGTCCCGCTGCGACCGGGACCTGCACCTGGTCGTCGAACATCACGAGGCCGAAGCGGTCCTCGGGCCCGAGCCGGTTCAGCAGTCGATCGATCGCGACCAGCGCCGCCTCGAGCCGGTCGCCGGCCATCGAGCCGGAGCGGTCGAGGACGACTTGAAGGGTCGCCGGCGGTCGCGCCTCTGTGCTCTCGGGGGTGGGCGCGGTCAGGTCGAGGAGGACGTGGACGGTGTCTTCGCTCTCGACGGCGACGAGATCGAAATCCAGCTTTGCGTTGATCTTCATGCCCCCTCTGTCGCAGCGCCGGCGGGATTCCTGACAGCCGCGCACCCGTCAGGAAGCGGGCACCGCCAGCGACAAGAGGGGTATGGCAGAACTCCCCACCTACTACTTCGCCTACGGATCGAACCTGAACCGCGCCGACATGCTCGCGCGCTGTCCGGGCGCGAAGCCGCTGACGGTCGCCGAGCTCGCGGGCTGGCGGCTCACCTTCCGCGGCGTGGCCGACATCGAGCCCCACGCCGGCCTCTCCGTCCCGGGCGCGCTCTGGCGGCTGACGTCCGAGGACCTTCGCTCGCTCGACCGCTACGAGGGAGCGCCCCACCTCAACGAGCGACGAAGCGTGGCCGTCGAAACCGAGACCGGCCCGCTCGAAGCCATCGCCTACATGATGAGGGGCGACGACTACCTCGGGCTGCCGTCCGCCTGGTACTTCGAGCGGATCGCCCAGGGCTATCGCGACCGGGAACTGCCGGAGGCCCCGCTGCGAGAAGCACTCGCCGCGACGCGGTCGGAGCTCGCCGAGGCCGGCGTCTCGCGATTCACCCCCGACGGTCGCAAGCGCCTGCGAGGGGTGGTCGAGTGAGGGAGGCCGGCTGAAATGTGGCTGCTCACCACGCAGGGCTTCTACAGCGTCGTCGCCCACCGCGACGATCCCGACAAGCTGCTGGTCCGCGCCCGTACCCGCGACGACATCGAGGCATTGCGCGAGCAGATCCCGATGCTCGAGCCGTTCGAGGATCGATCCGCCGACTACCGCCATCGCGCGGTGGTCACCCGGGCTGAGTGGCTCGTCGCGCTCGCCCAGCTCGTCACCGAACTCGACTACGACAACTTCAAGAGCGCCGTCGCCGAGTGTCAAGGCGGCGACCGCGCCGCCCTCTACGGAGCCGTCTGGAGCGAGCTCCGTCGTCTCCAGCGGCGCGGGAGCGACGACGTAGAGTGAGCGGGACCACAGTCGCCGAGTCGACGCGATTGGGGCCGATGAGCGCCGCCGAGACGACACCCGAAGAGGAAGCGCCGGAGCCGGAGATCCCCGTCGTCTCCCCGAGCTCCCTCTACAACCTGCTGAAGCCGAGCCGCTGCGACCTGCGCGTCTGGCTCGCGAGCCACGGGTTCGAGGAGGAGCCGCCCGACGCCTTCCGCGAGGTCCTTTTCGATCTCGGCCACGCCCACGAGGCGCGACACCTCGAGCGCTTCCCCCACGCCGTCGACCTCGCCGAGCTCCCGCGGGACGAGCAAGAGCAGGCGACGCTCGATCTGCTCCGCGAGCGCCAGCGCGTCATCTACCAGGGCGTTCTCCGCGCCCGCACCACCCTCGCCGGCCGCGAGGTCGAGGTCGTAGGCCACCCCGACTTCATGCTCCCCGCCCGCGAACAGTGGGCGATCCGCGACTCGAAGATCAACCGCAGCGTCAGCGACTACATCGTCTTTCAGCTCCACACCTACGGCTGGCTCTACGAGCAGACGATGGGTGCGCCGCCGGTCGCACTCCAGGTCCATTCGGGGACGGACGAGATCATCGACGTCCCATACGAGCCTGAGGTTGTCGAGGAGACCCTGGCCCTGCTCGGGCGGATGATCGAGCTCCGGTTCACCGACGAGCGGCCAGACGTCCACGTCGCCAACCCGAAGTGCAACGGGTGTGGCTTCCGCGAGCACTGCTGGCCGCAGGCGATCGAGCGCCAGGAGGTGGGGATCCTGCCGTCGGTCGATCGCGGGACCGTTTACGAGCTCCACAAGCGCGGTGCCGGCACGATCCCCGAGCTGCTCGCGGAGTTCGACACCGAGACGCTCGCCGGGCTCGAGCGCTCATGGGGCGGGCGCATGAAACCGGTCGGCGAGGAGTACGCGGAGCGGATCCTCGCCTCCGCCCAAGCCTTCGAGACCGGAGAGGCGGTCGTCCTAGCCAAGCCGGAGCTCCCCGACGCGAAGAGCTGGGTCATGTTCGACCTCGAAGGAATGCCGCCGAGGGTCGACGAACTCGAGAAGGTCTACATCTGGGGACTCCAGGTATTCGGTGAGAACGCCGGTCCCTTCCGCCCCGCCGGCGCCGGTTTCGGCCCGCAAGGCGACCGCGATGGCTGGTTCGCCTTCCTCGACGAGTGCCGCGCGATCCTCGACGAGTACGGCGACATCCCCTTCGTCCACTGGGCCACTTACGAGCAGGTCAAGCTCGACATGTACATCGTCCGCTACGGCGACCCCGACGGCATCGCCGCACGGGTCAAGGGCAACCTCCTCGACCTCCTCCCGATCACCCGCGGCTCGGTCGCCGTCCCGGTCTCGAGCTACAGCCTCAAGGACGTTGAGACAGTCGCCGGCTACGAGCGCCAGCTCGAGGAATTCGGCGGCAGCTGGTCGATGGCCAAGTACATCGAGGCGACGGAGTGTGAGGACGAGGGCGAGCGGGATGCTCTGCTCGGCGAGATCCTCGACTACAACCGTGAGGACCTTGAGGCGACCTGGGCGGTCTTGCAGTGGCTATGCGCCATCGTCACCGGTGCGTAGCGGGGACCCGATCTGTTTCTCGCTGCGACGCACGGATCGTCGAGCGGATGCGCGTTCCAGCGTGAGCCGACTAGTCGCTCTTCGGCCAAAGGAATAGCCGCCCACGCGGGACGAGCCTGCCTAGAGCGCCTACACCGCGAGCGGAGATGAAATCGGGTTACGTGTAGGTCGATCGAGGCTCTATGGTGACGCCACGTACGGATCCCGCCCCCGTGCGGTCATCGGTCGCTTGCAGTAGAAGGGAGCAGGAAGGTGCAGGACTTGGACGGTATTCGCCTTGCGGATATCCCAAAGCAATTCCCGAACTGGCTCGTCGCTGCCGACCGCAAGGCTAACGAGCTGCTTGGTCCGCAGGACTGGTTGATGCGCAAGGGCTCGGGCGATCACTGGCTCAATCAACCGACTTTCAAGGATTCGTGTCAAAACCCCCGCGGGATGGTCCTTGCGGAGACGACCCCGAAACAGATCGCCATGGCAGACGACGCGGGGTGTCGCCTCGAGCTCCTACGTGGCAGCGTCAGGATGCCTCGGGCCGCTGACGCTTCACGACCGGAGAACGTTTCGCATGTCCGCGGCGCAGAGTCGAGCTGGATGCTCGTCTACGCGCCGAGTCCTAATGGGGAAGGTCGAGCAGATCAACATGGTCCAGTCACCTGAGATGGGACGGTGCTAAGAATCTCGTTGGGGCTCCCAAGCCTCGTTCTTAGGTCGACTCGACCATCTCGAGGACGGTCGTTCCCGCTCAGACTCTCCCGTAAGAGAAAGGGCCGTGACCGATGGCCGATCGATTCGGCCTAAGCAGCGACCCCGCCGGAAGGCCTCAAGAGGTCGGCAAATGGCCTAGACATCGCATCGAGCCGCAGGAGGACGGACCAGTTCAGCTCCTCGGCTAGGAGCTTCACCTCGCCTCCTTTGACGATCCCCACCTTGCCGTCCCGCTCAACGCGAATCCTGGTGTTGCGTCCCGCCTCAACGATCACCGTCGATTCGGCGCTCCGGTACTCGAGCGCCTCGCGAGCCAGGCGAGGCATCCTCGCGTCCCGCAGGAGATCAATGTCTTCCGCCACTCTGATGAGAAACGTGGCGTCTCTGAAATGTCCAACATGAAGTGAGAGCGCCTCGAGCTCAAGGCTCTTCCTCATCCGATCGCACCACCGCTCGTCGTTGACATAGGTGGCAACCTCCTTTAGGCGAGCTTCGACTTCCTCGCAAGTGCATTTGTGGCCACACAAGTCTGCAACCAAGGCGGGGACTCGATCTCCACATCGGAGGAGCCCTAGATCAAGCGCGGGAGCCAAGAAGGCCTGCCAGTCGAAGATATATGGGTGTCCAACCGTGGTGTCCCGGAACACCGCGTAGACCAGGGCATCGGCAACTTCTCGGGCATCCTCATTAACAGCACTAACCGCCTTCGATCGGTCATCGTCATCCATAAGCCACAAGTAGCCGCGACTTCGCTCGCCCCGGATGAAGCTTGCCATCAATGCCTCGACCAGATCGCGAACACGCTCTTCAGGGAGATAGTTCATTCGCCAGCACTCGGCGAGCGCCGAAAGTAATGCGATGTAGTTGCGGGCGCCAGCTGTCGGCGAGATCCAGAAGAGACGGGGATCCGCGAGGGCAACGGACCAGCGCTTGAGCACGTTGAAGAGTCGTACGCGCAACCGACTCTCAGGGCTCCACGACTTGTCGGTCCCATCACCATTCCCGCCATTCGGCGGGTGACCCTCCCCCGTGTGCACGGACCGCAGCGTCGATTTGGCGGCCACCTCACCGAGCATTGCCTGGAGCTGCAACAGGATCGGATCATCGACGCCGCGCCCGGCTACAGAAAAGGACCTGTAAGCGGCGATCCGTGGATCTAGGGCGAGTTCCTCGCGCTGAAGGCGTTCCCAGAGATCGTCGTTGTCGTCGCCACCGTCTCCACTTGCATCGGGCCCCGCTGCCGGCTTTGGGATCTCATCGAGGTCGAATACGCACTCGGCCTGGAGTCGGACGAGCATCTCCCCAACAGGCGTCTCCACGTCCGACAAATCGAGTTCCTTTGGCCGGCTCCGATGCTCTCCGCGATCGGCTAGCTCGGCTTTGAGCGCACGCGGGTCATCGACCGACACGCTGTTTGATGCCAGCTCGCCTTCCCCCCTCACTAGCCACACGATGGCGTCCTGCCGATCGCCCGGTAGGGCCTCCGACGACCTCATTCCGTCCAGCGCAATCTCGCCGCCTTCGTACGCGAGCCGTAGGCCACTGACGTCAGCGCTCTCAGCTGTGCCAATTTCGACGTGATCCTCTTCGTCGTACCGCGCGAACAGCAGCTTCAGCAGACCATCACCACCGGGAGTCTCACTCGGGTGAAATTTGAGCTCGCTCAGGGCAGAAAGATCAACTGAGGACACGGGCAGCGATTCGGGCTCGAACCGAGCCTCGATCTCATCCAGGGGCATCCTCGTCAGGACCCCGGCTTCAACATTTCCTTCTCCGTCTCGATCTCCGGTCTTCAGGAGCGCAGCCGAGCTCAGGTTCGCCGAACCGCTGAGCATGACGCCATCGCCAGAGCTTGAGACCGCTGCCAAGAGCTTGGCGTGAACGAAGTCCGCTTCGTAGCGCAGCGTTTCGACCTGCGCGTCTGCCACCCGAAGCTTCTGCGCTAAAGCGTCACCATTTACCGACGCCTTCCGGCATAGATACAGGCGCACATGGGCCGGCTTCAAGCGCTCAATGACCTCCGCGAGGGCTGATGCGCGCTCGTCGAAAAATGGGGCCGTTAAGAAGAGAGTCTCGACGTCCGCCCGCAGAGTCGATCCAAACTGCTCCAAGAGCGGCTGGGAGAGATTGCTCACGAAGGGAGACGACGGCGGCGCGTCGCCTCGCATCCACGACGCAGTCCGCTTCAGGGCCTGCCAACGATCTGCCACGGCCTCATCGAGACCCGACACCAACTCCTCAATCCACGCTGACCAGGCGAGAATTGCTCCGATGCCGCCCCGGTCAGAATCGAATCGAACGAAGATCTCGTGCCCGCGCTCGATGCCGTTTAGCGTGAGGTTGCCCGACCCCACGAAGAGGCTACCCCTCCGCTCATCGGCGGCCAGAAAGGTCTTGGGATGAAACGTCCGCGGAGCCGATATCCCTCGGATCAAGTATCGAGAATTCGCTGACCGCAGCCTCCAGGGCTCCTCCCGATGAATCCGATCCCAGGTAAGCGACAGTCGATCCTGATCGGCTAGGACCACCGCGTTTCGCGGCGGCTCACCCATTCGACGAAGTACAAACTGATCGAATAGGTCCGGATCGAACGTGTAGGTCGTTGCCCATAGCAGAGGGCGCCCCCGGAACGCGAGGGAGACCCTCAACTTGCCTCACCGACCCGATCAATCAATCCTTGGCCGGCGCTAGTCACCCGCGCTTCTCCGCCGTCACTGTTCCATAGGCCGAGGTCATTGCTGATCTGCGCCATCGCCCGCCGCCGTGGATCGCCGCGATTGAACCTTTCAAGGCCAAGGTTGAAGAAGGCCAGTCGCCCGCTTTCCCAACGAAATCGAAACGTGAACTCCGGGAGCTTCGAATAAGCAATTGCTTCGTGAGGAGCAATCACGCGTCGAGCAACTAGCCATTCGAGGCTGTCGGCGACCGTCGGCTCCTCATCAAGGTGGGCTCGGAACATCTCGAGAAACTGGGCAAGTGACGGCTGCCGATCAGTGCCCTGCGTTGCCACCGCCATCCAGGCATTGGGAGCGGTGGGAACCTCCGGAGCCTGACCGACCACAGCCAGCATGAGCACCAGGCCTGAGATTGCGCTGTCTTCCTCATTGCAGCGTTCCTTAAGCACCTCCCAACCCAGGGTTTGGGGGAGCTCACCGACGAACTCCTCGACCTCGGTGGTCGGCGTTTCTGGAGACCAATCGAGCTCGATCGGGTCAAGCTGGAGCGTGCCGCTCGCCGCGAGCTCGGTCCGGATGAGTTCACGGATCTCATCTCGCGCGTATCCGGCCTCCGGCTGGAGCCTGAAGCCGTCGCGAACGAATTGCGACCAAACAGAGGAGAGACCGTCTTGCACATACTCCTTGAGTCCAAGTGCGCACCACTGCTGATAGGCGCCATCAAGAGGAGACGCACCGGTGGCCACGTCCTCAAAGCGGCTCAGAGCAGTCTCGAAAAGCGCGCCATCGTTAGCTGAGGCCTCCGGGTGTCGCTCGATCGCGTCAAGGAGGACAGCGAAGCTCACTTGGCGCTGATGAACCTCTTCGGCCGGCACCGAGTCATGCTCCTCGAATAGAAGCTCTCGAAGCAGCTCGCGCTCGTCGTCAAAATCGTCAAGCCGACAGAGGCAACACCGCGTCGAGAGCTCGACCAGAACTTCCCTCGGAATCGGATCGCCGCCTCCCATGTAGTCCCGGAAATAGGTAGTCGGCTCGATCGCTTGGCCAAATACTTCGGCAAGCGCCTGTCCGCGCCCGTTGCGCGCAAGCACGTCAATCGGGATAGGCTCGTCGCCAAGCAGGGTGCCGCGGCGAGCGACAACTCCGAACGACTCAAGCGGCGCGCCATAGTAGAGGCCGTAACCACCGAGTGAGCTCTCCACTGAGAGCTCGCGGGCGAGCTCGTCGCCGAGTGAGCTCGCGGCAGGACGAGCGCGCTGTGAGCCAACCACAGAGGTCGCCGCCTCGCCGCAGCCTCGCGGGCAAAGCATCACTGAGACCGCATACTCGTACTCCCAGGTGCGAATGAAGTCCGACAGCGCCTGCAAGTTGGGTGCGAGCTCGTGCTCCTCGTAATAGCTCAACAAGTAGGGGTAGATGCTGAAGTACCTGGCCCTTCTCGAAAGCGCGAGGACTCCTGGCACAAGCGACGGAGTGATCCGATCGAGCGTGATCGTTTGAAGTCCCAGCGGGTCACGACCTGGAGTGACATGGAGAGACTCCTCGAGCCACTCGGGCCAGAATCTCGGAGGCTCTGCCTGCTCTTCAACGGCGGCCGGCGCCATTTCAGTGCCTCACGGAGGGCAGCTTCGCAGTGTCCAGGCCTCCGAGACCGCTACGGCGATCCTTGCTCACCTGACCACTATGACGCGCAGGCGCAGGACGACGACTAGTCGATCCGCATTCAATCGACACCGTCCAGCAAGTTCCGGACTCGCCCTGGCTCCGAAATAGATCCAGCAATGGTGCTCCAGCAATCGGATCTATCACCAGTCCGTGATCTCTGCACCGATCGGCACGTGCTCACGGATCTTCGGCGCACTCCCGGTTGAGTATGTTCGGGTGGATCCACCAGTAGCACCAGCCGTCGACCTCGAGGTACCAGTTCCTCATCTCATAATAGGGTCGGTAGGCCTGCCCCGCCTCGACCCGGCCGGTTCCCCGGTGACGGCCCAAACAAGCCGCAGCCTCTAGTCGTCGCCCGTCTCAAACTCGTTGATCACGAGCACATCTAGGCCCGCGGATCGTGCAACTCGATCGAGAAACTTCGTTGATGTGACGAACCACTCTGAGCCTCCCCGGAGGGTGCGGTTGCCGGCGTGGTCGGCGTCCCGCAGCCATTCGTGGAACCTGCGCTCAGCCTTGGCCGACTCTTCGGCTGGATACACCCGCAGCAAGATTGGATCTTCTGGAAGCGCAGTCAGCTTTCCCTGCGCATTTGCACGGTACAGGGCGTCATGTGCTGAGTGCCCGACCTTGAGGAGAGTGCGGCCGGAGTCCGGCTCATACGGATATCTCAGGTAATGCGGCAACGTGTAGACGTAGATGCCAGGGCCTGCAGCCTGTTCTGCGGCCTTCGTCTTCTCGACGGCCTCTCCGACTTCCTCCTCCTGTGCCTCCCGATCCTCGGCACGGGACATGAGCAGCGACTCCTGCTCGATGAACGCCTGCCGAAGTTCGGGGCTGAGGTCAGGTAGCTTCAGCCAAGAACGGATACGACGCGCGCCCTGAAGGGCGCGGCTTGGCGCAGTCGGCACCTCGCCATCGCGGATGACCCCAAGAACCGACCGGTAGTTGTAAGTCCAGCCCGCGGTCTCGGTGCCTTCGGCCGCCTGCATCTGCTCAGGAGAGAGCCCTTCCTGCTCATAACGCCAGAAGCGGCCGAGCACCGTCTCGTCCTGCTCGAGCAGCCGCTCCACCTCTTCTCGCCGGTGGAAGCCTGACTTCGGCGCCTCGTTCATTCGGTCAGCCTATCTCCGAGAAGTGAGGCGCCTGTCACAGTAGAGCGCCCAGTAGCTCAGCCGACTGCGGTGTCAGCCGGCGGATCGACTGCAGGGCCTTGCCGTCCAGCCGCCCTGTCGGGTCAGGGTTGAGCCGGGTGATCTCGCCATTGTTCCGCCGAAAGCGGAGCTCCCGGACGACGCTCAGCGAACAGACCGGTTTCGCAGGATCCGCCCAGTCGACCTGGGATCGGCCACAGCGAACCACTCGCTCTCCCAGGTGTCGTCTCCCCGGCGCCGGAGTGCTTCGGAGCGACCAATCACCTCGGCGACCGTCATGCGCCCCAATCAGATGCATGAAGCCGTCCTCGAGATAGCCGATGTGGAGGACATCGCCTGCCCGCAGACCAATCCGCGGATATTGATTGGAGGCCGCGTAATCGAGCTGTTCACCTTCTCGCTCGAGCGCCGCTTGCCCACCATCAGTCCACGTCTGTAGGTAAGCCTCGATGCTCACTCCTTCGGTAAATTGAGACCTCGCCCCAGCGATCGGAGCCAGGCGAAGCTGAGCTTCCCGTCCTGTGACCTCTCCACCTCGTCGATCATCAGAGAAGCGGGCACCTCCCCAACCTATGAACCACTCGACGGCAGAACCGCCATCCAGCAGACAACACCGAGATCGTCCGTCTCGATCTTCTCGACTGGGGGCAGGGTCTCAACCTTACGCAAGCCGAATCCTTCGACGGTCTCGATGACAGCTGTCGCCGCCTCGTTTCTGCTGATCTCGGCTACATCGAGCCTCTCCTGAACTTGACCGAGCGCCCGCCGAACCGCTGAGCTCCGTTCGACCGAGAGCGCCGCAATTGCCCGCTCGGCCCGATCGAGGCTCGGCAGAGCCACCGTCGGATCGCGTAGAAGTTCGAGAGCCCACCGCTGGCGCGGACCGACGGACTCCTGTCTCGCCCGCAGGTCACTGCGCTCGTTGTGAGCGGCGGCGATGCTCTCGCAGGCGATTGACCAGGCAGCCTCGAGATCAACGCCCTCGATTGAAGCGTCCGCCTCTCCACCTCCTGGGTCGATCACCCGGAGGATTTCAAGGTCGAGCGACATCGACTTGCGCTCCCCGTCCTCGTTGGCCGAAAACGGTATGTGCCGCCAGTAGCGGAAACCTTCCTCGGCGTCAGCCATCGGTTTCGTTCGTGTCGCAAAGAAGACTCCTGGCGGCCCCTGCGAACGACCATCGGGCTGCTGCCGAAAGCAGGCACCGATCCCCCACGGCATCGCCAACACCCGGGCGATCTCGCCCTCGGCGGCGGCGCGGTCAATCATTCTCCGCAGCTCCTCACCGACGAACGCTCCGGACTCCTCCTCAGCGTCATCGAGCAGGGACTCGTCGCCCTCCTGCAGCCGCTCGGCGAAGTTGCGCAGCTCCAGGTCGCCGTCTGAATCAGCTTCGTCGAGCCCGTCGATGACGCCCGACTCCATCCCGTAAAGCCCAGCGGCCTTGATCTTGGCCTGAATGCGTGCTTCGAGGCCGAGTAGCTCCTCGAGCTCGCCGGGCTCGGGCAGCATCGTCGTCAGAAGCACCTCGTCGTGATCACTCTTCAGCCGGATCACTCGCCCGTTTCTCTGCACCACCCGCTGCGGGTTCCACGGCATGTCGTAGGAGATCACCGCTTGCGCCTGCTGGAGGTTCTGGCCCTCGCTGAGCACGTCCGTCGAAAGGAGCAAGTCAACTTCGCCCTCGGCCGGTTCGTAGTCCTCTCGAACGACCGTCTTCGGCGCGAATCGCCCGAGCGCCGCGAGCCGCTGGTCTGGCGAGGTCTCAGTTCCGATTACGGTCACTCGCACGCGACCGCCGATCTCCTCGGGCAGATTCTCGTCGAGGTAGCGGATCGTCGCCGCATAGGTTGCGAACACGCAAACCTTGTCCGCCGGAGAGCTCTCGAGGATCGCGCGCAACGCTTCGAGCTTCGGGTCTGAGGCGGCGTCTAGGTCTGCCAATTCGTCGCGGATCCGGACGAGCATCTCGCAGTCTGCGGCAACGACATCCGCATATTCCGGGCTGAACTCCTCGCGCGGGATCGAGTCGGCGCCACCGTCCAGCGCCTCCTCGATCCAACCCGCGAGTCCCGACTCATCGACGTCTGCGGCCGCCGCCTCCCGAAGCGCATCGCCGGCCAGGACCTGGCCTTGCTCCCAGCCGGCGAGGAACGCATCGTGGGCGCCGATCATCGTCTCGACCGTCTCCAGGCACGCCCGCCAGCAGGACTCGAACCGTTTCAGGATCCCCGACCGCAGAAGGCCGCCGAGCTGGGCCTCCATCGACTGCTCCTCGCCACCAAGCCGGTAGGCGCTCGGGCGGTAGCGGGCCATGGTCAGAGCGTCGATCGCTTCAACAACAGTGTGGAGGAGGCCAGGGTGGGCGCCGTCGAGGTCGTAACGCTCGGTCACGAGCGTCGGCTCGGGAAAGCGGACGGGTGTTCCGTCGGGGAAGGATGCCCCCGGATACTCGCGCGCGATGAAAGCGCGGTCGCGGCGGACGCTGACCGCATCGGCGATCGGGTAGAGCACCTCGGGTGCCAGGCTCTCTGGGTCGCGCTCGTTAGCTCCCGCGGCGAGGAACAGCTCACGGATCGAATCGATCCCGGCACTCGCCAGCCCACGGTCGTGGCGAGCGAACAACATAACCAGGTTGTAGAGGTCCCAGAGGCCGTTGTTGATCGGCGTTGCCGAGAGCAGCACGACCTGCTTCTCGGTCCCGCCGAGCAGGCGCTCCATCGCCCGGTACCAGGTGGTGTCCTCATTGCGTAGAGCGTGCGCCTCGTCGACGACGATCAAGCGGTAGTAGTCGCGCCCGACCGTCAGTACCCGGTGTGCGTTCGCGGCCTCGGGGACCAGCTGCTCGTCAGCAGCGAGCTCGTTGAACGAGATCACCTGCGCCGAGAGCTTCGATTCTGTGACCCGGTCCTGCCAGCGCGTCTTAAGCTGGGCCGGGCAGACGATTAACGCGTAGACGCCGTCCTCTTTGATCCGCTCCTCGATGAAAGCGAGTCCGATCTCGGTCTTGCCGGTGCCGACGCCGTCGGCGAATACGACGCCGCCGTGAGCCTGGGCGATCGCCCGGGCTCGCTCGTAGCCATCGCGCTGAAAGTCGGCCAGCTCGAGCCCGGTCGGTTGAGTCCCGCGAGCCCGATCCTCATCCGGGGGGCGATGCAGCTCAAGCAGTGCCCGCAGGTAGACGTCGCGGGGGTCGACCGGGCCATGGACCGGAAACAGCAACGCACGCAGATCATCCTCAAAGGGGGTCGCATCGGCCCAGAGCTCATCGAACCAGGAGATCGCCTGGTCGGCACCCGGGGCGCCGTAGGAGGTGAGCCCGAGCTCCATGTTCGAGTGCAGGCCCGCGGCGGTGAGGTTCGCTGACGTAACCAGTGCGGCTCGTGGCAGCTCCTCGGTGCCAATCAGATAGGCCTTGCCGTGCAGGAACTTCTGCGTGTAGCGGCGAACTTCGACTTCTGGACGCTGGAGCCACTCTTCGATCGCCGCCAGCCGCTCACCGGCTCGCGATGGTGGGAATCGGGAGTAGTCGCGCTCGTCGCCGAGCGCCGCAAGCTGCGCCTGAAAGAGTTCTCGCGGAGGAGGAGGTACGCCTAGACCCGGATCAGGCTCGGCGCCAAGCATCAGTCGCGTTGAGCGGCCGTCGGCAAGCTCCGCGAGCAAGTGCAGCCCGCCCAGATTTACGTAGCCGGTCGCGACCGCAAGCGGGTCGCCCGCGTGGTTCTCGACCAACGACCGCAAGCCATTGGCGTGGAGGGTTTCCTCGGTGCGGTTGTCGAGGATGTAAGGAAGCGCCACGACTACCTACGTCAGCTCGGCAAAGCGCTGCCTTACGGCTTCGCGGTACGCCTCGGGCACCGCATCAAGCGTGAAATCCGAGAACACAAGGTCGAGCTCATCGACGGTCAGATCCCAGGCCTGGGCGACCTGGGCGTCGATCTCCACTCTAAGCCCGATACGCTCGTCATCACTTAATGATCCGCAGGCGGCCCCAGTGGCCTCGGCAAACTCGACAAAACGTTCGTCGGAGCAGGAGAGACGGGCGGCAGCCGCTGCGAGGGCCCCGAATGTGTCATCGTCAAGGGTGGGCAATCGAAGACCTTCGAGAATGAAGAAGTTGACATGAGTCTCGACGAAGCGGCGCGCCTGCCAATCGAAAGCGAGGCTTGTCATCAGACCCAGGCACGCGGCCTCGGCTTGCTGATCATCATCGACGAAGGTCAGGTACGGCGCCGAGTTGAGCAAGAAGCACTCCGGTGGCACGAGGCAAGCGATCACCGTGCGTGAGTTGGTCCTGTTGGTTACATCGCGAAACGCCAACCTGGCCCGCCCCACCGTACGCGCAACAGCCTCCCGCCGGCCAGTTGCATCGGCCTTCTCTGCGACGAACGACCCCGAGCCCGGCCGGGACTTCCGAGCCTTCTTAAGCGCTGCCCCGCTCGGGGGGCAGAGCCGCGCATCGGCTCCGTGAGGGTCGAGAATGTCGAAGCTGCTCCCCTTCCAGAGCGGCCAGCCGTCGCTGGCGTCCTCCCAGAGCTGCTTGTCGTTCGTCTCGTGGAACTCCGCGACGGGGAAGCACATCCAGCGCCCCGCGCCAAACGCGAACGGAGGCCCAGTCCGCAGCTTGGCGAGCAGATCGGCATCGGCCTGGCTCGGCAAGAGCGGCACCTCACGTTCCGGGCCGAGTGCAGCTTGAGCAACGCGCAGACCGGGCGACTGCGCCTGTGCGGCGAACTCAGCCACCGAGGCGGCGACCCCCGCGACCGCGAATGTCTCGTCCGCCCCGGGCTTGCGGCGCTCGGCTGCCAGCAATGCAACGGTGTACCGAGGCTCCATCTCAAAAGCCCATCGGCCGCTGTTGAGCAAAAAGTCCACCCGCTGCGGCACCGTCTCTTCGAAGAGCCAACGGCGGAACTCGGCTGAGCCCTTCGCGACGAATGCGGAACGCGGCAAGACGACCCCGAGTCGTCCACCGTCACGCAGCAGCTCCTGGTAACGCTGACAGAAGAATTTGTAGAGGTCCGGGTCTCCCGCGCCTGTTGAATATCCGGAGTCAGGTCCGAGGTAGGCACGCATCGCAGCGAGCTCGCGGCGCTCCGACTCGAATCGCTCGGCAAGTTCCGGACGCTCCCGCTTAAGCGTAACGAGGGTTTCCCCACGTTCCCTCGCACCGAGCGCCCGGAGCCCGGGCTTGTACCGCGCATAGAACGCCAGCTCCTCCACGTCCACCTCATCCCACGGAGGGTTCCCGACCACGACATCGAACCCCGGCCGCTCCCGAGCGAACGCTTCGGCCACCTCGAGCGGCCAGTGAAAAGCACGGTTCTCCCGGGCCAGGTCGTTGGCACGCTCCGCGAGTAGCGACCCTCCTCCCCCGATGATCCCCTCGCCCTTGGCGTTGACCTCCTCCCGAGCGCCCTCGAGTCCAAGCGGCTCCGCAGTCCAGAGATCAAGCACCCGCCGAACTCCGACGGTCGCGTCATCAAGTTTCGCGGCAGCAGCGGCACTTGCGCGCACCTCATCCGGTGTGCGATCCGCGATACCCCGGAGCTTGGCCGCCTCCAAGGCCGCCGCTCTGATCGCATCGACGATTGGGTCGCCGAAAAGCGCCTCAGTACCTCGCTCCTCACCAGGAGGCGCCATCGCCTCCGGCCGCGCCACTCCGATCAGCGAGTTTCCGACCTGGATGTTGTGATCGAGATAGGCGAGTGAGAGGCCGGGGACGAACGTCGCGAGCCACAGCGAGACCTTGGCAATTTCGGCACCCATCGGCGAGAGGTCGACGCCATAGACGCAGCGCTTAAGCACGAGCCTCTTGAGCAGGGCAGCGTCGTCAATCTCCACGGAGAGCGATGTACCGGCGGCGGCCCGCAACTCCTCGATTTGGTCGCGAATCGCCGGCAGAGCGATGTCGCCGAGCAGTTCAGCAATCTGGTCGGCAATCTCATCCGCCACCTCAACGAGGAAATGGGCCGAGCCGCAAGCTGGGTCGAGGACATAGAACTCAAACAGCTTCTCGGCGGCTGTGACGGGGTCGGTCTCAGCCAGCTCGCGAACCCGGCCGACGTGGTCCCGGAACGCCGGTCGAACCGAGCCGCGAACAAGGTGTCGAACGAGCTCAGTGCGGGTGTAGTAGACGCCGCCCCCTTGCGACCCCCTCGTTGGTGAGCCAGAAGAGGTCGCCGGCGGCAACGTCAATCTGGCCGTCTTCGTCATCGGGAACGTAGCGGTCGGAGCGTTCGTCGTAGTCGAAGTCACGGTCGGCAACCGTCAGCCTCAGCGACAAGAGGCCCTCGTAGATGTGACCGAGGTGGCCGATCTCGAGGCCGGAGAAGTCGACACCAATATCGCTGCCATCCTCGTCGGTGTCGCGGGCCAGTGCGACGAGCGCCTTGCCGAGCGCAGCGTCGCCGATCGCGGCACGCTCGAGCAGCTCGGCGCCCTCGAAGCCATCCTCAGCGAAGAGAGCACCGTTGTAGGCCGGGACACCCCAGGCACGCTGACCACTCCTCATTGCCTTGACGAGGCCCGCGATGTCGTCCCAAAGTGACGTCGAGGCGGGGTCCGCGTTGTCGGCCTCCTCGGCAGCACGCTGCGCGATCCGGGTCATACTGCGCTGCTGGTACGTCTGGTTGGCCATCGGAAGATGGCCGGCACTTTCGGCATAGAGCAGGAACAACAAGCGGAAGACGAAGGTGAGCGCGGCAGCTTCGAGCTCCTTACGAACCTCTTCGTTGGCGATGTCGAGGTCGCTCGCGGTGGCCCAGCGGCCGAGCTCGCGCCCAAGAACCGGGAGGACGTCCTGGCGCAGAGCGCGATCGAGCCGCAGGCGAAGCTTCGCACCATAATCACGAGCTTCCGCCAGCAGCGCGGTGAACTCCCCCTCTGCGAGGTAGGCAGGAGAAAGCAGACCGAGAAGCGGCCGTCGATCGGGTTCGATCAACGACGCGTCGAGCTCGAGAAAGCGGGTCGCCTGGCCGCTCTCCTCGCCGGTAGCCCGTAGCAGGCGAAGGCGAGACCCAGCCACCATCAGCCCATAAGGAGCGCCCTGGTGTTCGCAGTCTGCAAGCAGGGCGCCCTCGGGCAGGCGCGAGCCCTCGTCGAGGCGGGCAAATTCGCTCGCGGACCCCTTCGGATGGACAACCATGATCACCCTTTCCGCATAGCGGGCCAACCAGCCACGCCGCGGGAGCCGCTCCAGCTCATAGCCAAGCTCGATAAGGATGTCCCGCCACTCGCGCTTGCCCTCGGTGGGCGCTGCCTCATCGAGGGCTTTCCAGCGATGCGAGGAGGGCAACCGGCTTGCGAGTAGGTGCTCGGTCCCGAGGCCGCGCACAACGACGCCGGCGATTCTCTCCGAATCGAGCCGGTCAATCTCGGCGGCTACGAACCGCTGCGACTCGAGCTCACCCATGCCGACGGTCCGGCGCACAAGCTCCGCGAGGCTCTCGGCTCGAACACTTCGCAATGGTCCGTCCCCGACCGGTCCGAGGACTCGTAATCCATCTCCGCTATCGGCCGGCGCGACCAGCATCAACGGCGTCGCGCCTCCGCCCTGGCGCCGCTTCCAGATGGCGCGCAGCTTGCGCTCTTCAGCGGCGCCGGAAAGCGCGTACTCGATGCCGTTTACCAGCCTGCTGCGGCTGACGTCCGACCCGTCGGCACCGGCATCGCGGCTGTCGTCGAGCCCGTCGAGCAGATCGAATAGCTCGATCGCGTTCAAAGCCGCCAGCTGCGCGCGTGGATGCTCACGTCGCGAGGCTACCCAACGGGACGGCGCAGACTGGCTTGAGTGAAACCTCACATAGGCGAGAACCCCGCCAGGTCTTGAAGCGCTCCACCCGCTACGGGTTCCGTCTCAGCTCAACTCGAAAGCGATTTGTCAAAGCGAATGCTGATGCAGAGGATTTCAGGACTCTTGTGGGTATCTGAACGACTTCTGCATTCAGGGCGCTACGAGATCGTCAAGATCGTCTTGAGCGTCGGCCAACTCCACCTATACAACCTGCCAGCGCCCGGTACGGGCCGAGGCGAGGCGTCCTTGTAACCGATCATCTGGCGAACAGGGACCTTCAGCTCCTCTGCGGCGGCGATCTCAGCCAAGACCCCAGGAGCCTTGTACGTTTCTGGCCCGACCATCACGAGCACTACGTCAGACCGAGCGATGCGCTTTTTTGCCTTCTCTTTCCAGGTCGCCTGCGGCGCAGCCTCGTTTAGGGACCAGTTCTCGATTTCGAACGGAGAGTCTGGATGCTTTGCTTGCGCCAAAATGAAGGTCTTCAGCTTTGCATCGTTATCGAAATCAAAACTCACGAATACCCGGGTCTTTCGAGTCATGGTCAATACCCTTGCATGATTCGGGGACACTTGCGAATCTAGGATCAGCGTAGGAAGTCTTCGCCTCCCACTATGTATCGACTTGTCCTCATCTCCGACGATGACGAATGGGCCAAGGAGGTCGGGTCGGCCGTGCGTGAGGTGGTTCATAGGATCCTCCAGCGTGACGATCTGCTTCATGTTTCAACCCTTGAGGAAGCCCTAGCCGACTCCAGCAACCCTGCAACGGTCGCTGTGCTCGCATCGGCCGGTATTGCCGGGGATAAAGCAACAGACCTCAAGATCGAACAGGCCCGCGCCTCATCGTTTGCAGTTGTCCCGCTCATTAGGCCGGAGGATGACGCGTACTCGGTCATTCCCGAGTCCATCAAGCGGCTCAACGCGATTCCATGGACCGGATCTTCCGATGACGCTCTAGCCATCGTTCGGATATTGGGAATCGCTGAGGAAGAACGGAGGCTCTTCCTGTCGTACCGCCGGACCGATTCGGAGCAGCTTGCCCTTCAGATCCGTCGTTCACTCACGGAAAGGGGGTACGACGTCTTCCTGGATCGATTCAGCGTTCCACCTGGTGACGATTTTCAGGAGCGCCTGAACACTGAATTGGCAGACAAGGCATTCGTATTGCTACTCGAGAGCATGACCGCGGTGGGCTCCGAGTGGGTACAGCATGAGGTGTCCTACGCACTCGCGCACGGTATTGCCGTTCTGGCTCTCTCCCTCCCAGACGCAAATCCGGATGGCAAGTTTGCGGTTGTCGATGATGCGTTCCGTCTTCAGGTCAATGCTTCCGATCTCACGGGCGACATTGATTCGGCCGACCGGCGGCTGACTGAGGATGCGCTCATCCAGGTGCTCGACGAGGTTGAGTTGCAGGCGGCGCGCCAGCTTCGGCGACGCCGAGAGCAGCTTCTCGGTGGGCTGAGTGACTTTCTGTTCCAAGCGGGGGCGAGGCGCATGCCCGTCGATCCCTGGGCGATTCTGGGCGATCTCGCTGGTCGAGACCCCGAGCTGTTTCTTGTAACGCCGCGAGCGCCGACGCCGTACGACGTTCAGCTTGTAGACAACCTGCGCGCCGACAGCGGACTGTCTCAGTGCCAAGGACGAGTCGTTCACGATGTTGCAGATCGGGACATTCGCTTGCAAGGGCTGCTTGACTGGATGATCGAAGACCGCCCGTTGCAGGTTTCGTCCCTTCCCGAGCTTGCGGACGAGTTCGGCCTATGAACTCGCACCGATCGGGCGTTTTCCTCTCGGCCAGCTTCCCCGCTGGCGAGCGGGCAGATCATTTTCCGCCATCTGACCCAGCGAGCATGGCCGATGCGATCGTCGCGCTAAGCCGTGAGATCCTCAGAAGAAATGGCCTGATCGTGTGCGGAGGGCATCCCACGATCACTCCACTACTCCTTTACGTTTGCGCTGAGCAAGGCGCGCGGGACAGCCTCATCGTCTACCAGTCCGAGCGGTTTCGTGACGCTGTTCCGGAAGAGACCCACCGGCTCAGTGAGGAAGGATGGGCAACGCTGCGCTTCACCGCGAGCACTGGTGACCGCGTTCGCGACCTTGAGACCATGAGAATAGAGATGCTCTCCGACCGTCCGCTCATCGGCGGCATCTTCGTCGGGGGCATGGAAGGCATACTCGATGAGTACACACTCTTCGAGTCGTACGCGCCTGGCTCGCCCCGGTTTGCCTTAGCTGCGCCGGGGGGTGCAGCTGCCACGCTTGTGTCAGCCTCATTTCCATTCGATCTAGCCTCGCCTCGGTACCCAGTTGTCGCGCGCCAGGTGGTCAACTCTCTTGGACTCTGACCAAGTGGCTCGGTCCTTGACCGACCGGAGCAACGCCGGCTAGGTGACGGTGATCCGCTCGTCGTCGAAGTCCCATTCGCGGCGGCTGCGCTCCCAGTCCGCGGGTCATGTGATTCCTTATCGCGTCCGACTGGACTCGGACCAGTGACCTTCGGTCCGTACGGAGATCAGTCGCCAAGGACCGCGCTGGCCAGCGCGAACGGCACCACGCCAACCGCCCCACTCCTTCGCAGCTGCCGCCCCACCTCGGTCAGCGTCCACTTCGAGTCGACGACGTCGTCGACCAGCAGCACGGGACCCGGCAGGCACGCCGCGCGGTCAACCCCGAACGCCCCCTGCACGTTCAGATACTGCTGGCGCGAGTTCTCGAGCGTGCTCTCCTCCGGGACCTTCTTCGCGACGCCGACGGCCTGGCTGTAGGGCAGGTCGATCGCCTCGGCCACGCGTCGCGCGAAGTCCGGCACGAGATCCGGGTGCCGAAGCGACGGCACCGCCGTGACCCACGCCGGCGCCGGGGTCGGTCCCCAGCTCTTGATCAGCTCGGCGGCGGCCTCGACGAGCTCGTCGGAGAAGTGCTCGTCCTTGAACTTGCCCTCGACCACTGAGCGGCCCCAGCCGGCGTCGTTGAGCAGTGACAACGCGCGGCCGGGCTCGATCAGCTCCGGGGTGAGGATCTTCTTGAAGCCGCCGACGGCGGTCGGGGTCGACTTGCGGGGCTCGATCTCGATCGGGCGCTCGCGGAGCATTGCGATGGCCTGGAGGGCGAGCTTGCGGTCGAGCTTGCCGGCGAACTTCGGCTCGGTGCAGACGCTGCATCTCCCGCACGGCTCGGCGCCTGGGTCGTCGAGCTCGATCCTCAGGGCCTCCATCAGGCAGCGGCCGTCGGTGCCGTAGACCTCCATGGCCTTCTGCTCGGCTCGCCTTGCAGCGGTGACGGCGGTGATCCGCTCCTCGTCGTAGACCCACTCGCGGCGGCTGCGCTCCCAGCCCCCTCGGACCTTGTTGAGGGCGCCCTCGACCTCGAGCTGTTTGAGCATCAGCTCCATCCGGCCCTTGCCGAGGTTGATGTCGTTCATCAGGGCGCCGGTCGAGAGCGGGCCGTCGGCGGCGTCGAAGAGCGCCATGACCTGGGCGACCTGTTCGGCCGGCGGGAAGGCGCTCTTGATGAAGAAGTCCTGGACGTCGCGGTCCTCGGTGCCGCGGAGGAGGACGGCGTCGGCCTCCTCGAGCCCGCGGCCGGCGCGGCCGACCTGCTGGTAGTAGGCGATCGGCGAGCCCGGCCCCTGGAAGTGGACGACGAAGCCGAGGTCGGGCTTGTCGTAGCCCATGCCGAGGGCGCTGGTGGCGACGAGGCACTTGACCTCGTTGCGGAGCAGCATCCCCTCGATCCGGATCCGCTCGTCGGATTCGACCTTGCCGGAGTAGGCCTCGACCTTGATCCCCTTGCGGTCGAGCCAGTTGGAGACGTTGATCGTGTCGCGGACGGTCAGGCAGTAGACGATGCCGCTGCCCTCGAGCTGCGGGATGTAGGTGGCGAGCCATGCCATCCGCTCGGCCTGGCTCGGCAGGTCGCAGACCTCGAGCCGGAGCGACGGCCGGTCGAGGGTGCCGCGGATCGTGATCAGGTCGCGGTCGTCGCCCCCACTGTCATCGGCGGCGTGGTCGCCGGCGCCGAGCTGCTCGGTGACGTCGGCGATGACGCGATCGTTGGCCGTCGCCGTCGTGCAGAGGACGGCGGCGGTGTCGGGCAGGCGCTTGACGAGGCCGGCGATCCGGCGGTAGTCGGGGCGGAAGTCGTGGCCCCAGTCGGAGATGCAGTGGGCCTCGTCGATGACGAGCAGGCCGGACGTCCTGATGAGTTCAGGAAGGACGTTGCGGCGGAAGTGGGGGTTGGCGAGCCGCTCGGGACTGAGCAGGAGCAGGTCGACGTCGCCGTCGTCGATCCGGTCGAACGTGTCCTGCCAGTCCTCGCGGTTGGAGGAGTTGACGGTGGCGGCGTGGATGCCCAGCGCCTCAGCCGCGTCGAGCTGGTTGCGCATCAGCGCGATCAGCGGCGAGACGAGGATCGTCGGGCCGGCGCCGCGCTCGCGCAGCATCGCGGTCGCGACGAAGTAGACGGCGCTCTTCCCCCACCCGGTCCGCTGCACACAGAGGACGCGGCCGCGGTGCTCGACGAGCTGGTTGATCGCCTCGAGCTGGCCGTCGCGGAAGTTGGCATTCTTGTTGCCAGTGAGGCGGCGGAGGAAGTCGAGAGCGGGGGTCAGGGTCGTCGCGGAGGCTGGAGGCATGCACAGTCACTGTAGGCGCGCGGCCTAATCCCACCCCGATGGGCGGCGCGGCGCCACCCTTCCGGGCCGGAGCGAACCGCGACGGCAGCGGCCGGAGACGACCGCGGGCGTAGTAGTTTTCCGGCCAATGGACGAAATCTTCTGGATCCCGATCAGCCTGATCGTCATCGCCTGCCTCCTCGGCCTGATCCTCGGCGCCAAGTCGCGCTCGAGCAGCGGTAGGTCCGGCATGCTCGTCGGCCTCTTCCTCGGCGTGATGGCTTCGTTCCCGCTGATCGCGATCGGCCTCGCCAACACCTGATCCCGCCGGGCCGCCCCTGCGGGCGACTAGGTGATGCTGCCTGCGTTGAGCAGGCTTCGCAGCCGCACGCGGTAGCGGCGCAGCATGGCGTGGGTGAGGACGACCCGGTCGCCGTCGCTCCAGCCGTTGGCGCCGGCGGCGCGCATCCGCGCGATCTCCTTCTCGTCGAAGGTGCGGTCGCCGTGGGCGAAGCCGTTGCGGATCACCGCCACCTCGACGGCGCCGGCGTGGCCGCCCTTGACGTCGTGCCAGTTCCTGCCGTTGGCACTCAGAAGCCGGCCGCCCCAGTCCTCGATGCCGTCGAACCTGTGGGCCGGGACCTGGAGATGCTGCGACGCCGCCCACTCGGCGAGCGCGTAGCTGTGGATGAGGATCCCGGCGTAGAGGATCTCCTCGTCGGCGATGGCCTCGAGGTGGCCGGCCAGCGGAACGGAGTAGTCGCCCGCGATCACCGTCGGTGCCTTCGCTTCCTGACCCGGCGCCAACGCCTCGAGGTAGGCGCGCTCACGGGCGAACGCGATCCTCGCGCTCTCCATGAACCGCGTCAGCCGGCCCCACTCGCGCCAGACCTGCTGCTCGGACTCCCGCTCCTCCGCCGGCGTCGACTGCCGCTCCCCCGCCATTGCTCCTCTATCGGCTGACGTCCCGGCCTTCGTTAGGGGGCGCGGTCCCGTCCCCCCGGCTTCACCGGGGCATGACGATCTTCGTCGAGCCGATGGAGGGCGCGGAGCTGGACCGGCTGATCACCGCGCTGCTGAACGTGACCGGCGCGGTCCATCAGGTGATCGAGACCGAGCTGCAGGACGACGCCGCGACCGATGGGGCGGCGGTGATCGGGCGGTGCGCGGACCGGCTGCGGGCGGTGCTGGCGGTCGTCGCGGAGCACCACCTCGACGAGGAGCTCGCCGTGGTGACCGAGTTCCTGGCGATCGCGACGATGCTGATCGCCGAGGAGGAGGGGTTCGCGGACGAGTTCCGCCTCGCCTGATCCCCCGGCCGGAGCTCTTCCGGTGCCGGCCGTCCGGAGCTAGGATCGACCTCGTGGACCAGCCGGACGGAGAAGAGGGAGAGGGACGGCTCCCGGGCGCGGCCGAGGGGACCGACGGCATCGTCGATCCGCTCGCCCCGAAGCCGGGCGGCATGGGCGCCCCGGGCGCCTACGACCCGACCGACCCGATGGCGGCGATCCGGATGGCGCAGGAGGCGCTCGCGAACTCGCCGTTCGGGGCCAGGCCGCTCAGCCACATGGGGATCGGAGCGAACATCCAGGAGCAGCTGGCCCAGGCCGCCGCGCAGATCCAGGCCAACGACGAGGCGCTGAAGCCCTACGGCGGCATCGCCGGTGTGATGGCCGGAGCGGGAGCCGGAGCGACCGGAGCCGGGGCGGCCCAGACCCCCTCTAGCCCGGGCGGCAGCGACCCGCTCTCGCTGATCGAGCGGCTAGCCGCGCTGCGCGACTCGGGCGCCCTCAGCGAGGAGGAGTTCACCGCGCAGAAGCGGCGGATCCTCGACGGCGGCGCCTGAGGACCTGGCGCGCCGGCCTGGCGACGGTCTGCTCGGGCCTCCTCAGCCGAGGCAGATCGCGAAGACCTTGAGCTTCTGCGGACCCGTGCCCTCGTTGGTGCCGAGCGCGGTCCAGCCGTCGTCGGGGATCTTGTCGCCGTCCTTGCCGTCGTACGGATAGGAGGAGGTCAGCAGGCTCGGGATCGGCCCGCCGTTCAACAGCGCCCCGCCGCCGGTGACGTGGGACTTGCCCGGGCACTGCACGGACTTGAAATCGGCCGAGTTCGAGGGGAGCTTCCGCTTCGCGGCAACCGTCTTCAGATGCCTGCTCTTGAGGCAGACGAAGTCCAGGGTGGTGGTGCCGACGCCGCCGTTGGCATCGAGGGCGGCGACGCTCCACCGGTCGGAACCGACCGGGAACATCGACGTGACCCGGCTGTGGAGGGTGGCGATGAACCCGCCGCCGCCGGTGACCCGCCGCCCGCCGGCGCAGCTGCCCGTGTCAAGCCGCTCGCCGCTCGACTGATCGGGGAACTGGACCGTCTGGTAGCGGAGGCCCTTGAGCTTCGCGCAGATCGCGTAGCTGGTGACCGGGGTGTCCACCGGGGCGACCGTCGAGGCCTCCCAGTAGTCGTCGACGATCAGATCGTCGTCGCCGAAGAGGGTTGCGAGGTCGAGCGGACGCGACGCCTTGATGCTCACGTTGGCGGGGATTCCGGCGACCCGGATGCCGCCGCCCGTGATCCGCGACTTTCCGCCGGCATTCGGACAGGCGGTCAGGGCCTGCGTGTAGTCGGGGTCGGCGACATGCTCGGTGTCGGAGACGTAGGTGATCCCGCCCCTCTTCCCGAGGACCTTGTCGCCGGGGCGCGGGTCGGGCGCCGAGCCGGCGAGTGCCTGGCCGACGATCGCCAGCGCGATCGCAGCGACCAGCGTCGCCACCACCGCCATGATCGCTCCCCGTCGCATCACGGCGATGCTATTCGTGCCGGCGGCCGTCGTCCAGCATCGGCCGACTCCGCCCTAGCCCGCCTCGATCACGTAACCCGCCGCCGCCAGCCGCTCGCGGAGCTCGGCCATGTGCTCGGGCCCGCGCGTCTCGAGAACCAGGTCGACCGATGTCTGGGCGAGGTCGAGCTCGGCGAGGTCGCGGACGTGGGAGACCTCGAGGATGTTTGCGCCGGCCGTGGCGATCGCGGCGAGCAGACCGGCGAGCCCTCCGGGCTGATCTGGCACCAGCGTCGAGATCCGGACGCGGCGGCTGGCGGTGATCTCGTGGCGGTTGATGGCGGCTGCGAGAAGGCGCGGGTCGACGTTGCCGCCGGAGAGGATCACCGCGGTCGCTCCCTCGCTCGCGTCGGCGGGCTCGACCGCGCCGGTCATCAGCGCCGCGACGCCAATCGCCCCCGCCCCCTCGGTGACGAGCTTGGCGCGCTCGGCGAGGCGGACCATCGCCGCTGCGATCGCCTCGTCGCCGACCGTGACCATGCCGTCGAGCCAGCTCCTGATCAGCTGCAGGGTGAGCTCGCCCGGCCGCTTGACGGCGATGCCGTCGGCGATCGTCCGCGTGGCCTTCGCCTCGACGAGCTCGCCGGCGCGGAGCGAGTCGGCCATCGGCGAGCAGCCCTCGGCCTGGACGCCGATCACCTCGATCCGCGGGTCGGCGAGCTTGAGGGCGATCGCGACGCCGCTCGCCAGCCCTCCCCCGCCGACCGGCACGACGACGCGGCGCAGCCGCTCGACCTGCTCGGTCAACTCGATGCCGACGCCCGCCTGGCCGGCGATCACGTCCGGGTCGTCGAAGGGGTGGACGAAGAGGAGGCCCTCGGCCTCGGCCGCCGCCCGGGCCGCGGCGATGCACTCGATCGGCGACTCGCCGCCGCGGACCGCCTCCCCGCCGAACGCCTCGACCGCCTCGAACTTCCCGATCGGGGCGGTTGCCGGCATGTAGACGCGGCAGGGCAGCCCCGCCTCGCGCGCCGCGAAGGCGAGCGACTGGGCGTGGTTGCCGGCGCTCCCCGCGACGACGCCCCGGCACGACCCCGGCTCAACGCCGCGCAACTTCGCGAGCGCGCCGCGGATCTTGAAGCTGCCGGTCCGCTGCAGGTTCTCGGCCTTGAGCACGATCTCGCCGCCGAACTCGCGGCTGAGGCTGCGCGAGGTGACGGTCGGCGTCCGGCGGACGAGCTCGCTCGCGGCCGCGTGGACGGAGCGGAGCTCGTCGAGATCGGGCGACTGGAGGCTGGAGGGAAGCTCGGCCATGGATCGGTCCGCTACCCGGGCTCTCGCCAGGCTAACCGGTCGCTGCGGCGCCGAAGCACGCGGTCCGTTTCCACTATGAAAAGGCGTATGGCGCTGCTACCTTGACCTGGTCGACGTCTGATCGGGGAGGTTCGGATGAGACGGATTACAGGGACGGCGATTTACGCGGCGGCGGCGATGCTCCTGCTCGCCCTCGCGACCGCGGCCGACGCGTCGAGCCACCCGCGGAAGCCCGCCAAGCCCGACGGCATCGTGGTCGTCGATCGCAAGGCAGCGTCGGCGGGAGGCAGCGTGACCGTGCTCAAGACCCCCGACTTCAAGGTCACCGGGGACTGCATCGACAACGGCGGCGGCGACGTCACCGCCGACACGTTCCTGATCCCCCGGCGCAACAACCTCGCCTATTCCGCCTACGCTCCCGGCGGCCTCGACGACGAGTTCGACACCGACTTCGACAAGTCCGAGTCGCTCGACATCACCTCCTACGACGCGACCGGCACGGCCCCGGCGATCGAGGCCGCCGAGTACTACGAGTTCTATGCCGAGGGCAAGGGCGGGCGGCCGATGCGCGGGCGGATCGAGACGACGGTCCACTCGATGGGCGACGACTGCGGCTTCTCGGGCGTGTTCACCGGGACGCCCGGCTCCGGCCCCGTCCATGTGGCCAAGCGGATCAAGCTCGACGCGGGCGAGTCCGCCAAGGTCTACGGCAACAGCGACTTCAAGGTGATCGGAAGCTGTGTCGACAACGGTGCGGGCGACCTCACGGCGAGCGCGAGCCTCGTCGCGAAGCGGTCGGGGGCGATGTATTACCTGACGCAGTACAACGTCTACGACACCGACTTCAATCCCGCCGACGGCCCGGTCGACATCACGCCGACCGCCAACGAAGCGCACGGAGCCGACCCCGAGTTCCAGGCGTGGAGCTACTACAACGACTTCTTCGCGGTCGACCGGAACGGCCGCCCGTTCCAGGGTCGGATCGGGTCCGGGGTGCACGTGCGCGGGGCGGACTGCACGTTCTCGGGCGTCTTCAGCGGTCCCGGGAGCAGCCGGGACCTCGAGCTCCTGAAGCTCGTCAAGGTCCCCGCCGGCGAGAGCAGGACGGTGTTCCGCGACAAGAACTTCCTCGTCACCGGCGAGTGCTTGGACAACGGCGGCGGCGACGTCACCGCCCAGAGCTCGCTCGACGCCCGGCGCGAACATCTCATGCAGTACGCCTACGACGGCGATCCGTACTTCGACACCGACTTCGGCCCCGGCGACGGCAGCGTCGACATCATGACCGCGGACGATGCGACCGGGACCGCGCCGCAACTGAAATCCGTGGATCAGTACACGGACTTCTACGGCGAGGGGCGTGGCGGCGAGGTGCTGGCGGGGCGGATCGCGACCGCCGTCCATGTGCACGGGGCCGACTGCGCCTTCAGCGGCTACTTCGCCGGCTGAGGCGGCCGGGCCTCAGAGCGCGACGACCGCGGCGATCTCGACGCCAGCGCCGAGCGGCAGACCCGCGACCTCGACCATCGCCCGGGCGGGCGGCGCGGACGTGAAGGTCTCGCCGTAGGCCTCGTTGATCTCCGGCCCGGCGCTGAGGTCGGTGACGAAGACGGTGACCATCAGCGCCCGGTCGAGGCTGGTGCCGGCGGCCGCGCAGACGACCTTCAGGTTCTCGAGGCAGCGGCGGATCTGATCGCCGGGACCGGACTCGACGAGCTTGCCGGTGCCGGGATCGATCGGCACCTGCCCGGAGCAGTAGAGGACGCCGCCGTGGGCGACCGCGTGGGAGTAGGGGCCGACGGCCTCGGGCGCCCCCTCGGCGGTGACGGTGGTTCGGTCGGACATCTCGCTCCTTTCCGCGGCCCCGGCGAGTGCCGGCCACGAGTCGTGGGTGCCGGTCGATGATCCCACCGCCGCCCTGCGGGTGCGGAACGACATTCGTGACGCTTCGTCGACCGTTCCCCACCCTGCCGGCGCCACACGTCACATCCCGGCCCGTAGGGTGGCGGACGGGAGCGGATGCGGCTTGTTTATGGGGATCGTCTACAGGTGGCAGGTGGTAGGTGGTAGATTGACCAGCGTGAAGAAGACCAGCATCTACATCGACGACGACGTCGACGTGGCGCTCTCGCGGCGCGCCGCCGCCGAGGGGACGACGAAGGCGGAGTTGATCCGGCGGGCGCTGCGGGAGGCGGCCGCCGGCTCGCTGCGGGTCAAGCCGCGCGGGCGAGGAGTCTTCGCCGGACCGGCGGACCTGGCGGAGCGGACCGACGACCACCTCGCCGAAACGGGGTTCGGCGGGTCGTGATCGTCATCGACACATCGGCGATCCTCGCGTTCATGAACAGCGGCGACACCCACCACGACGCCGTCGCCGAATGGCTGCTCGGCGAGACCGATGAGCTCGTGACGACGCCGCTGATCCTGGCCGAGGCCGATCACCTCGTTGGTGCCCGGGGTGGGTCGGGTGCCCGCGCTGCCCTTCGCGCCGACCTCGTCGCCGGGGCGTACCTCGTCGACTGGTGGCAGGGGGCCCTGCGAACGGCGGTGACGGTCGCCGAGCGTTATGCGGACGCCGATCTGAGCCTCGCGGATGCCTCGCTCGTCGCCCTGGCCGAGCGCGTCGAGACGGTCACGGTGGCCACGCTCGACCGACGACATTTCCTGGCCGTGGCACCGCTCGCCGGCGGACCGGCGTTCCAACTGCGTCCCTGAGCGTCAGCGACCCGTGACCTGGCGGACGACGGCCCGGCCGACGGTCAGCGGGTGGTTGAGGACGGTCGCGAAGCGGCCGCTCAGCTTCAGCGGGTCGTGGGCGATGCCGAGCTGGCGGAGGATCGTGGCGCTGTCGAAGTAGACGCGCTCGCAGACGATCCGGTCGGTTCCGGGCTCGAAGACGAAGATCGACAGCGTCCGGCACTTGAACGGGCGGCCGGTGGGCGGCAGGCCGCGGAAGCTGCCGAGGTGGGTTCCCTCGAGGTCGAACTCGACGAGGATCGAGTCGTCGGCGTGATGGAGTTCGATGAGCGTGTTGCGCTGGTCGGGGAAGGCGATTCGGAACTCGTCGAAGTAGCGCATCACCTCCTCGGGGCCGTCGAAGACGTCGCCGGTCGGCACGATCTCGTAGCGGGGGTGACCGAAGGTGTCGAGGGTCGCGTCGAAGTCGTGGCGGTTCTCCGAGTCCATGTGCTCGCGGACGACCGCCTCGCGGGCCATCCGCAGCTGCGACCTCTCGGCTTCGTCGGCCATTGCCCGACCCTACTCCGCAAGGGCCGTCCGGCGCCGGCTACCTCTACTTGCGCTTGACGACGCGGATCTGGTCGCGGGCCCGGGTCGTGTCCGGGCTCTTCTTCAGGTTGAACGCGTAGACCGTGAAGGTGTAGCGGCCTCGGGTCAGCCCGCTGAAGGTGATCGGCGAGTGGCAGGGGTGGAACTTGACGCCCTTGAACTTGCAGGTGAGCGTCGCGCCGGGCTGGTCGGCGCCGAACTCCCAGGTGGCCGTGGCGGTCCCGTACCTCTTGATGAAGATCTCGTCGGGGGGCGAGCTCGTGATCTCCGCCTGCGGGGGCTCGAGGCGGGGCATGGCCGACGCGGTGCCGGCGGCGACGAGCGCCAGCGCCGCGAGCGCGGCGCCGATCGTGACGACTCTCATGGCCCGGACGAAGACCATGCGGCGAGCCTATGCGAAAGCGGCGGCGGCGGTCGCAGTTCGGCCCGCGCCGGCGGCTCTTCGCCTAGTGCTTCTTTGGCTTCTTCTTCTTGACCACCTTGAAGCTGTCCGTCGCCGCCGTGGCGTCGGGGTTCCCGGCCGCGTCGGTTGCGAAGACGGTGAAGGTGTGCTTGCCCTTCTTCAGCTTCGTCAGCTTCAGCGGTGCCGTGCAGGGCGCCGGTGCGGCCGAGTCGAGCTTGCAGGTGAAGCTCGAGCCGTCCTCGGTCGCGGTGAAGGCGTAGGTGGCCTTCGCGCTCCTCTTCTTGCCCTTGAGCTTGATCTTGTCCTTCGGCTTGGTCGTGATCGCCGTGTCGGGGGGCGTGGTGTCGGGGGGCTCCGGCACGGTCAGGACGTTCCCGAGCTCGGAGGTTCCGACGCCGCCGGTTCCGGTCTGGGTGGCGATCAGCCCGGTGCCGACCGGCTGGGCCGGGAACGTGACCGTCCAGTTGCCGAGGCCGTCGGCGACCGCCTCGCCGGCGAACCCCGCGACCTCGCCGGATGATGCGGTCGCCTTCGTGAAGACGCGGACGAGGGCCCCGGGTGCACCGGTCCCCGAGAGTGACGTCTCGGTGACGCCGGTTGCGACCGGCGCGTCGATGTCGTCGGCGCCGGGGCCGGCCGGGAAGCGGTCGATGAAGAGCCCGGTGTTGCCGGAGCCGCGATTGCGGCGGATCTCGGTGTTGTCGCCGGAGGTTGCGTCGATCGCGCTGCCGTCGACGTTGGAGACCACGTTCTCGCCGCCGGGCGTGTTGCCGCCGATGATGCTGTTGTCCGCGGCCCCCGCGAGGACGATCCCGCGGTCGAGGGTGCTCGGCGTCCCCGTGCTGCCGACGCCGATCCTGTTTCCCATCACGACGTTGTCGTCGCCGTTGAGGTTGATCGCGGTGGTGTTGAACGTCGCCGGGTCGGCGGTGGTCAGATCGGTGATCGTGTTGCCGTCCCCCGGGTCCGGACCGCCGATCAGGTTGCCGATCGTGCTGCCGCCGGTGTCGATCGCGATCGAGCCGGCGAACTCCGGGTTGCCGGCGAGGTCCTCGCCGATCACGTTTCCCTGGACCTCGTAGCCGGTGGCACCGCTGCCGAGCTGGATCGCATCGGAGTTGAAGGAGTTGATGACGTGGTTGTCGAGGATGCGGCCGTCGGTGCCGCCCACCTGGATCCCGTGGTCGTCGGGGTCGGGGGCCGCCGCCGTCCCGTCGCGGGTCATGCCGATCAGGTTGTTCTGGATCAGCAGGTTGGCCTGGTTGCCTCCGCCGGGACTGATGCCGTTGCCGGTCAGCACGTTGCGGTCGCCGTCGAGGGCCGCCGGGCCACCGATCTGCACGTTCGCGACGTCGGCGTTGAGCGCGATGCCGTTCGAGTTCCGGAGATCGGCTCCCGTGCTGCCGATCTGGTTGCCGGCCACGAGGACGCCGTCGGCCGGGATCTCGTTGTCGACCGGGTCGTCGTTGAGGTCGATCGCGGCCCGCTCGATGTCGGGCGCCGTCTCGGATGTGCCGGCCGCGAAGAGCTCGTTGCAGGGCCCGTCGCATGCTGGCGTGGTCGCGGCGCCCGGCGAGGAGGCGCCGATGACCGTTCCCGTCGCCGGGTCGTCGGGGTTCGGCGCCGAGTTGCCGGTCACCTCGATCCCGTCGCCGTTGGCGCTCGCGCCGTCGCCCGTCCGCGCCCAGGTCCCGTCGGGCATGACGCCGAAGGCGTTGCCCTCGATCCGGGTGTCGTCGGCGCCGAGGATGTCGACCGCGGTGTTGACGTGACGGGCGAAGAGGTTGCGGTCGGTCGGGTTCTCGCCGCCGATCAGCGCGCCGTCGACGTCCTCGAGCAGGACGTCAGTCAGCGGCGGCGCGAGCTTGGTCCCGTCGGGCGCCACTCCGAACCAGGACCCCTTGAGGCTGAAGTCGGGCACCGCCACGGCGGTGCCCTCGGAGTGGACCACCTCGATCGCGACCTCGGGGACGCCGAACGACAGCCCGACGATCTCGACCTCCCCCACCGAGTCGATGTCGATCGCGGGGGAGACCACACAGGGTCGCCAGACCGTGGCCGGGCTGGTCACCTCGCAGTTGCCGCCGTTGATCTCGAGGCGCTCGGTGATCGTCGGCAGCGTTCCGGCGACCGTGATCTGCGCGGTCGCCTTGCCGGCGACGAAGGCGACGTCGTCGGGATCGCCGCCCGCGTCGCTGGTCGTCTTGAAGACGATCCCGTCGGAGGCGTGGGTGGCGTTCGCCTCGGCGATCGCCGCCCGCAGCGTGCAGTCGACGTCGGCGGTCGGGTCGGCGTCGCAGATGCCGTCGATCCCGGTGTCGGAGGCGCCGCCGTTCGAGTCGACCGTGAACTTGGCCGCGGTCGCGCTCGCGGCGGGCAGGAGCAGGGCTGCGGCGGTCAGCAGGGCGAGCAGCGCGCGGCGGGGATCGGTGGCGGATCGCATACCGGCGAACCTAGGCCGCCCCGCCGCGGACCGGTATAGGTGAAATCACGCAATTGACTGCACGCGTCGGGGCGGGCAGACTGCGCGTATGGGATGGCGGCTGACAGGCCTGCTCGCAACTGCGAGCCTGCTCGCGCTCCTCGCCCTGCCCGCCGCTGCCCACGCCTCCGGCGACACGGTCGATGCGATCGCCGACGGCGGCTTCGAGAACTCGACCTGCCACGACGTCGACACCGTCTACGGCTCGGTCCCCTACTGCGAGGATCCCGCCTGGACGACGGGCGAGATCCAGGCGAGTATCTGCGGCAAGCCCGAATGCGCTCCGTTGGCCGCGCACGGCAACGGCTTCCTCAACCTCGGCGGGGCCTACATGGACTCCGGCAACTCGATGACCGGAGCGGTCAGCCAGAACGTCGACCTGCCCCCGGGCCCGAAGACCCTCACGTTCGCGATCCAGGTCAGCTACGAGAACCCGCTCACGTTCGCGGCCGCGTCGGTCGAAGTCGACGGGACTCCGGTCTACGGAAAGTCCAGTGGCCAGGCTTCCCCCTACGGAACCGAGAGCGTCGACATGAGCGGCTACTCGGGAGTGCACGAGATCTCGTTCCGGGCCGACTGCTCCTACTCGGTCGCGATGCCCGCGGCACGCACCTGCGACGGCTTCCGCGTCGACGACATCTCGCTGCCGGTCGCGTGGCCGGCGCCGGAGGTGGAGTTCACGGGCGGCCCGCCTCCGGAGACCGGGCGCCACCGGGCCCGGATCGCGTTCGCCGCCGGCGGCTCCGGCGGCGCCGGCTTCCGCTGCCGGCTCGACCACGACGCCTGGTCCGAGTGCGCCTCGCCGCTGCGCCTGCGGGCGGGACCCGGACCTCACCGCCTCCGGGTCCGCTCGGTCTCGCTGACCGGTGAGCTGTCGCCGACCGCGGTCTGGTCGTGGCGGGCCGATTAGTCCGGCAGTCACGAATCCGGCACGCTTCCGCTCTACAATTGTTACATCTACCCTGAAGAGGTGATGTAACTTGGCGAGGATGAAGCGGCTGCAGATATCGCTCGAGGCCGAGCTCGATCAGGAGCTCGAGCGGGTCGCCGCCGCCGAAGGTGTATCCAAGGCGGAGATCGTGCGGCGATGCCTCCGGAAGCGAGTCGGCAACTCGACATCGGCGGATCCATTCGTGGCGCTGGTCGGTGCCTTTTCCGGTCCCGGCGGGAACGCCGCCGAGGAACACGACGAGATCATCTACCGGTAGCGCCGTGCTCTTCGTCGACACCTCGTTTCTGTACGCCGCGCTGGACCGGCGGGACGACCGCCATGAGGACGCCGTCGCGGTCCTCGATGAGGCCAGCGGTCAGGGGCTCCTCACCACTTCGCATGTACTCGGCGAGAGCTGGACGCTGACCCGGCGGCGACTCGGGCATCGAGCGGCGGTGAGCCTGCTTGAGGCCGTGCGCCAGAGCCGGCTCTACACGGTCGTCACGCCCGGACAGCGGCTCGAGGAGCGCGCCTTCGAATGGCTCCACGGCCATGACGAGCGCGAGTACTCATCCGTGGACGCGGTCAGCTTCGTGACGATGCGAGACCGTAGCGTGGACACCGCACTTGCCTTCGACGCCGACTTCGAGGCTGCGGGATTCAGCACTCTGCGGGGATAGCGTCGCCGCGACACCCGGACCGCGCCGCGCGGTCGCTTACCTTCGACGGGTGAGCCGAACGATCGAACAGGAGGCGCTGATCGACGCCGGCCCGGCGGGCGGGGATCCGTTCGAGGGCGAGGTGACGATCGACTTCTTCCGGTTCGTCTCCGACGACGGGACGTTCGCGGTCTGCGAGGCGACGCTCGAGGACGGCACGGCGATGCCGCTGGTCGGCGCGCTCGGCCATCTGACCGAGGAGGAGCGGGCGCTCGTCCGCGGCACCGTCGAGCACCACAGCCGCCACGGCCTGCAGATCACCGTCGCCGAGGCCCAGCCACTCGACCCGACCGGGGCCGAGGGCGCCCGCCGCTACCTGCGTTCGCTGCCGGGGATCGGGCGCAAGCGGGCCGAGGAGCTGGTCGCCGAGCACGGGGAGAACGTCTTCGACGTCATCGACTCCGACCCCTACGCCGTCTTCAACGCGCTCAGGGGCGTCGGCCCTGAGGCCGCCGAGCGCGCCGCCGACGACTGGGCCGAGCGGCGGATGGAGCGCCGCCTCTACACGCTGCTCGCGCCCTATGGGCTCGCCCGCTACGTGACCGAGGTGGTGGCCCTGCACGGGTCGGGGGCGGCGGAGATGGTGCTCGAGGATCCCTACTCGCTGACGCAGATCAGCGGCATCGGCTTCCACAGCGCCGACCGCCTCGCCGTCGACCACGGGGTCGAGCCCGGCTCGCGGTCGCGCACCCGCGCCGCCGCCGTCCACGCCCTGCGCGAGGCCGAGAACCGCGGCCACACCCACCTGCCGAAGCAGGAGATGCTCGCCGTGATGCGCGAGCTGCTCGGCACCGAGCCGTCCCTTCCCCACCTCGACGGCGACGAGGCGATCGTCGCCGAGGACGGGCGCTTCTACCGCGAGTGGACCTGGCGGGCGGAGCGCTGGCTGGCGGCGACGCTCGCCGGCATGGCCCGCTCGGAGCCGGCCTGGAACAAGCCGCCACTCGACGGCGAGACCGAGGGGCTGACCGACCAGCAGGCCGAGGCCGTGACGAACGCCCTGACCCGGAGGTTGTCGGTGATCACCGGCGGTCCCGGCACCGGCAAGACCCACCTGACCCACGCGCTCGTGCTGATGGCGGCGACCCGGAACCTGAAGATCCGCCTGCTGGCGCCGACCGGCCGCGCGGCACGACGGCTGACCGAAGCCACCGAGGGCGCCCCGGCCTCGACCATCCACAAGGCGCTCGAGTGGATCCCCGGCGAGATCCCCGGCAAGGACGAGGACGCCCCGGTGGAGGCCGACCTCGTGATCGTCGACGAGGCGTCGATGCTGTCGCTCGAGATCTGTCGCCACCTCGTCGCCGCGATCGCGCCGAAGACCCACCTGGTCCTGATCGGCGACGTCGACCAGCTCCCCCCGGTCGGCCCCGGCAAGCCGTTCTGCGAGGTGATCGAGTCCGGGCTCGTCCCGACCGTCCGGCTCGAGCACGTCTTCCGGCAGGCGCGGCGATCGATGATCGTCGGCGCCGCCCACTCGATCCGGGTCGGCGAGCCGCCCCGTCGGGAGCCGCTGAGCGGCGAGGGCGACGAGGAGGTCGCCGAGATCCACGACTTCTTCCGCCACAGCCGCTCGACCGCCGCGGCGCTCGCCGACGACGTGGTCACGATCGCGACCGAGCGGATCCCGGCAGAGTTCGGATTCGACCCGGCCCGGCAGGTCCAGATCCTCTCGCCGATGTACCGGGGCGCGCTCGGGATCGACGAGCTCCACCGGCGGATGCGCGACGTGATCTGCGGCGGCTCGGCCGAGCGGGTGCTCGAGGGCCGCTTCCGCGTCGGCGAGAAGGTGATCACGACCCGCGGCATCCCCGAGCTCGAGATCGCCAACGGGACGATCTTCGTCGTCGACTCCGCCGACGACGTCCGATCCCAGCTCCGGGTGGAGACCGACCTCGGCGACTTCGTCCAGATTCCCTACGCCGACTGCCGGGCGCTCCGCGGCGCCTTCTGCACCTCGGTCCACAAGGCGCAGGGAATCGAGGTCCCGGCGGTGATCGTCTGCCTCCACTCCAGCCACGCGCCGCAGCTGCTCTCGCGGAACCTCCTCTACACCGCCGTCACCCGCGCCCAGAAGCTCTGCGTCCTCGCGGGAGACGACCGCGCGATCGCCCGAGCGCTCCGCAACACCGACGCGACCGACCGCCACTCGCTGCTCCGCGAGCGGATGCTCGCGGACTGAGTCGTCACCAGCCGGTGCCCCGGGGGTCGAAGTCCAGGAGGCGACGGTCGCGGGTGAGGAGCTCGGCGCCCTCGGCTCGGGCGGTCGCGTAGATCAGTCGATCGGCCGGATCGCCGGGAAAGGACTCCGGAAGGAGCCCCGCCGCGGTCGCCGTCGAGGGGACCAGCGGGACCGAGGAGAGCCCGGGCCGTGCGAGCGCCTGCCGGATCCAGCGCTCGACCGGGCGGTCGAACTCGATCCGGCCCTTCGCGGCGAGCATGGCGACCTCCCAGCAGGAGATCGACGCCAGGAGGATCGTGCCGGCCTCCGCGATCCGGGCGGCGGCCCGGCTGCTGAGCCGCGTGGGATCCGCCGCCCACCAGATCCAGACATGGGTGTCGAGCAGGACCGTCAAGCGGCCGGCGGTCCGGCCGCAGTCCACTCGGCGTCGATCGGCTCGACGAGCTCGTCGTCGTCGACCAGCTGGCGGACCGACCCTTCGAGGCTGGCGTCCTCGTCCACCGGAACGACCTGGGCCACGGCCTTGCCACGCTTGGTGATCACGAGCTCGGCGCCGGACTCGGCCACCTCGTCAAGCAGGGCAAGGCATCGAGCCTTGAACGCGGAAGCGGAGATTTCAGTCATGACCGTGGTCATCTTACCATGGTCCTTTCCGTCGACATTGCTTCACTGGACGTTCGTCCGCCACCCGGTTGCCGGACGGTGCCGGGTGTGCGAGTCTTCGCCATGATGATTTCGCGAGTGGGATCGCGTGCATTTGCGGCCCTCGCCGCGGCGGCCGCGACCTGCCTGATCGCCGCATCGTTCGCCGCTGCGGCCGGATCCGCGAAGTCGTCTCTGACGATCGTCGACGCGGGGACGCAGAACGGCTCCTATCTCTCCACCGGGATCGTCGAGTCGGACGAGAAGGCGTGCGTCGCCGACCGCAAGGTGAAGTTCATCGTCAAGCGGCCGGGCGGGAAGGAAACCCTCGACACCGCGAGGACCTCCGACCGCGGGGGCTGGTTCTCGAAGGTTCCCGAGTCCGAATACACCGACGGCGGGGTCACCGGCACGCTCTACAAGCTGGTTCCGCGCAAGGTCAAGAAGGGCGGCGGCAAGATCAGGTGCGGCGGCTTGAAGGTGGCGCCGGCATGAGGCGCGCGGTCCTCGCGGCACTTACAGCCGTGAGCTTCCTGCTCGTGCCGGCCGCCGAGGCGGCGGGGCCCGTGACGACGAAGGTGGGCCTGGACCTCTTCACCACCATGAACGGGACCGTCTACGCGCTCGGGAGCGTGTCCTCCCCCGAGGAGCGATGCGTGGCGGGGCGCGAGGTGGAGGTCTACCTGCTCTCGACCGACGGCGGTCCGGTCTACATCGACACCGCCCGCAGTGGCGACCGCGGCGGCTGGGGCGGCATCCGCAGCGAAGCGAGCCTGCCCAACAACGCTTACAACGCGGTGCGCCTGGTCGTCCTCAAGTCGACGGTGAAGGTCTCCAAGCACAAGCGGATCACATGCGGCGGCAAGACCAAGACGGCGAGCTTCGGCGGCTGACGGCCGCGTGCGCTGGATGATCCGTCGTGCCACAGGACTCGCGCTCGCCGTGCTGGCGACGATGGCGGTCGCCGAGGCTCCGGCGGGCGCGGCGGCGGTGCCCTCCGATCTCGGGTTTCTCGGTCTCGCGGGGGTTCCCAACGAGGGGTTCGTCGTCTACGGGCAGGTGACGTCGCCGAAGCCGAAATGCGTGGCCGGGCGGAAGATCACCGTGACGCTGGTCTCACTGGAGGGCGACAAGGTTCGCGACACAGCCGTCAGCTCCACCCACGGCGGCTGGCTCGCCCACTTCAAGTCCAATGCGGTTCCCGACATCGACCAGGTGAAGATGGTCCTGCAGAAGCGGTCCACGACCAAGGGCGGGAAGACCCTCAAGTGCGACGACGACAAGCTGGCGGTCTGATGGGCCGACGACGACTCGCAGCAGTGGCGATCGCCGCCCTCGCCCTGGCATCCGGGGTCGCCGATGCGACCGCCGGGACGAAGGTCCTGGTCGGCACGAAGGTCAGCATCATCAACGTCGCCTCCGACCCCCAGCAGGCCTACGTGCTCGGGACGCTCGGCTCGTCGAAGCCGCAATGCGTCGGAGGCCGCGAGATCCGGGTGACGCTGGTTCCGGTCAAGGGCAAGCCGGTGCCCTTCGACGTGGCCCGCGCATCGGACCCCGGCGGCGGCTGGCTGGCCGTGGCGGCGACCGCCCCGCTCATCGACAAGGGCCCCTTCGAGAAGGCGGTCGCGAAGGCGCCGGCGAAGACCATCAAGGTCGGCAAGAAGCAGATCGTCTGCAAGGCCGCGAAGGCCTCCTTCATCACTGCGGAGTAGCGGCGCTCAGTCCCAGGTGTCGGCGCTCGCCGGCGCCGGCGCGGGCTCGGGCTCGGGCTCGGGCTCGGGCTCGGGATGGATCGGCAGCCCGTGCCGGAGGCGGTCGCGGAACTCGCGGAAGCGCCAGAGCTCGTAGAGGATCATCGCCACCATCACCGCGGTGGCGATCCCCAGGGTCGCGATGGCGGGGATCTCGACGGCGAGCGGGATCAGCGCCGCGAGCAGGACGGCGACGATCACCCGCTGGCTGCTGAACCGGTGAACGTTGCGCCAGCGGAAGGCGACGTGGGCGAGCAGGTAGAGGCCGATGCCGCCGAGCATCGCGGTCGCCACCTCGACCTTCAGCGCCTCGTCGACGTGCCCGATCGTCTTCTTCAGCCCGAGGGCGAGCAGGACGATCCCGGCGACCATCGGGAAGTGCAGGTAGCTGAACGAGTCGCGGGCGATCTCGTTCTGCTCCTTGCCGGGCTTCGCGTTGGCGAGCCGCCGGGCTGCGACCAGGGCGACGACGTCGAAGTACGCCCACCAGAGGGTGCAGGCGAGCGCGATCCCGATCACTGCCGCCACCGAGATCCCGAAGGTCAGGGTCTCCTCCGCCCCAACGCCGATCGCGACGATCGACTCGCCGAGGGCGATGATGATGATCAGGCCGTGGCGCTCGGCGAAGTGCTCGGGCACGAGCTTCCACCCCTCGGAGCCGAAGAAGTAGGGCCCCGCCATGTCGATGAGGATGGCGAGCAGCCAGACGGCGCCCTGCTCGACGCCGTCGAGCTGCGAGGCGACCGCGAGCAGGCCGACGCCGATCGCGCCGCTGACCGCGAGGCCGTTGGTCGACGCCCGCAGGTTTGCGTCGTCGACGCTGGCGAGCCGGAACAGGGCGATGTGGGCGGCGCGGACCGCCGCGTAGGCGCCGGCGAAGACGAGGCCGAGATCGGAGAACGCCCGCGGGACGCAGAGCGCGATCATGAGCAGCGCCGCCATCGCCGCGAAGATCACGATCCGAACCGCCCCTCCTCGGGGTCGACGGCGCTGGTCAGCCACGAGTAGCCGACCCACGCCCACCAGAGGACGCCGAGGACGAGCAGCCCCTTGGCGAGCCCCTCCCAGGTCGGCTCGGCCGCCATCAGCGCCGTGCACTGGGTGATCGCGAGGACGAAGACGAGGTCGAAGAAGAGCTCCAGCGGCGGACCTCGCCGGCGCTCGCGGGAGCGTCGCGGCGATCTGTGGACGGTGCGCGTGACGCCGACGGCATCGGGTCGATGCTGACCGATCTACCGGATGGGCGTGTCGGCGGAGATGTCGTCGGCGTCGCGGCCCGCCATCGCGACGAGCAGCGGACCGAGGAACCAGGGGATGTAGAGGTAGAACCAATGCTCGAGCACGAGCTCGACGCCGATGGTCAGCGCCGCGGCGAGGGCGGCGATCTGGATCATCGTCCGCCGCCACGGGACGAAGGCGACGAGCACCCCGAGGATCACGACGCCGGCCTTGAGCGCGGTGTGCAGCCATCGAGGTCGTTCTGGCCCCAGATGCGCTGAACGGGCTCTCGCGGTCGATCTGGGTCTTCACGGTCCGCTCCCAGAACATCGAGAGGCCCGGGTCGACGGCCGGGTAGGCGAGAAAGAGGGCCGTGAAGAAGGCGAAGGCCAGCCCGAAGAGGACGAGCGGGCGCAGCGAGGTCCGGCGGTCGTCGCGGGTCGGGAGCCGGATGCCGCAGCGCCGGCGGCGAACAGCGGAAACAGCGGCAGGGTGACGAACTTGGCCATCGTCGCGATCGCGAGCAGGTTGCCGCGGGCGAGCGGGCTCGCGAAGAAGACGAGCGCCCAGATGACGAGGGCTGCGGGTCAGCTCGTCGTTGAGCTACTCTGCATGACGAACGCCGTGCAGGGATAGGCGACCCAGGCGAAGACCAGCGTCAGCCCGAGGACGTTGCCCTCGCGGTCGGGGAACCAGGCGGAGAGGGCGCGGCGGATGCGCCCGCCGCCGGCCTCCGGGTCGGCCTGGGCGGCCAACGGGTCGTCGGAGTCGTCGGGGTCATCGTCCTCGACGCTGCGACGCCGCCGGACGAGCATCAGCCCGAGCGCGAAGAGCCCGGCGAGCGTCACGCAGTCGAAGAAGATCGTCGCCGCGTGCGCCGCGGGCAGGTCGTCCCAGCCGCCGCTCCACGGCAGCACGGCCTCGAACGGCACGTAGGCGAAGTAGTTGGCGGGGCCGTAGGTGTCGCCGGTCGGGTTGTCGGAGGGGAACGAGTCGTCGTAGATCGGCTTCGCGTCGGTGATCTTGTCGGCGCCGATCACGCCGGCGTAGCCGACGTCGATGACGCCCGAGTCGCCGAGGTTGCCGGCGAGCCGGAGCACGATCAGCGCGACGACCGCGGTCGTCATCAGCCAGACGGGGATGCTCGGGCGCAGGCCCTCCCCGGACGTCTCGTCGAGGCCGTGGCCGCGGAAGCCGATCCAGAGCATGCGGGCGAGCAGGTAGGCGAGCAGCGGATAGACGAGCGGGACCGAGGTGCCGATCTCCGCGGCGTTGAAGTAGGCCTGGCTGATCCCGAACGCGAGCAGCACCAGCAGGTCGAGGTGGACCCACTTGCGCCAGCGGCGGAAGTCGAAGAGGCCGGCGAAGAAGATCAGCGCCAGCGGGATCCAGATCCACGGCGAGTTGAGGATGTGGCCGAACTGCCCCGGCTTGCCGCGGGCCATCGGCCAGTCGACCGCGGGACCGGTCCACGACTGCGTCGCCTCCCCCGTCTCGCCGTCGACGATCACGAGGTTGACCTTCTCGCCGTTCAGGTAGTAGCCGACCTCCCAGACCCGGACGCTCTCGGCCTTGACGTTGGCCGTCAGGGTGTCCTTCGAGGTCAGCTCGGCCTTGCGGGCGACGATCTTCGGGTCGGTGTCGGCGACCTTGACCGCCGCTTCGGGCGTGATCGCGTAGTCGTCGGGCTTGGCGGGGAAGCCCGACGGCACCGGGGTCGTGCCCTCCGCCGAAGCGCCCGCGGCGAGCGCCAGCGCCCCGATCGCCGCCACGAGGACGGCGCAGATGATCGCCCCGGCGCGACTCACGCCGGCGGGTCGGCGCTCACTGCTCGGGGCCCTGGTCCTCCGGCTTGGGCTTCTCGCGCGCCACCTGGGCGGCGGCCTTCGCCTTGTCGGATACCGATCCCTTGCCGCCGGCGATTCCCTTCATCCGGCCGGCCTTGTCCTTGAGGGCGTCGGTTCCGCCCTGCTGATCGATCAGGTCCTTCGCCTTCTGCGCGCGAGAGGAGAGCTTTCGGAAGTTGACCATGGGGGAACTATGCCAGCCCCCACCCGCGCGCCGGGGCGGGTGGGGCCGGCGGACGGGCTCAGCGGTCGAACGTCCAGAGCTTGTTGCCGATGAAGTTCACCGGCGTCGCGAGCGCCACCGCGATCGCCTGGCTCGCCAGCTCCGGGAGGCCGGCGGAGACGAGCAGCTGGAGGATCGCGAGGTTGACGCCGAGGCCGACCAGGCTGACGGTGAAGAAGCGCGCCGCCTGGAAGCCGGCGTGGGCGTCCTTGGAGCCCTGGTGACGGAAGGTCCAGTGGCGGTTGAGCAGGAAGTTGTTGGTGACCGCGACCACGAACGCGCCGACCGCGGCGAGCAGGTGGTTGACGTCTGCGCCCTTCGTCAGCAGCGTGAAGACGATCAGGTTGACGACGTAGCCCGAGCCGCCGACCACCGCGAAGTGGAAGAGCTGCACCCAGTTGGCCGGCTCCTTGGTCCCGAGGTGGACGCGGCGGATCAGCCCCCACGTCCAGTCGGCGGCGGCTTCCCATCTTCCGGGGGGCGGCTGCACAGCCGTCCCCTCTCCTGTCGGGAGGTCGTTCCCCACCGGGTGGATTCTAGTTTCCGAGCCCGAAGTGGCCCTCGATGAGGCCGTAGACATCGCTGATCGCCCACTGCTCGCGATCGGGCCGCTCGCCGTCGACGCCGACGGTCAGCAGCGTCCCGAGCGAGTCGGTGGCGAGCAGCGAGCCATGGCTGCCGCCCGGGATGTGGGTGGTGCCGCCCCAGTCGACGCACTCCCAGCCGGTCGCGAGGCTTACGAGGATGTCGCCCGCGTTCGGGTTGTTGAGCGCCGCCCAGAGCCGCGAGAGCGCATCGGGGTAATCGTCGCTGAGAAAGGACCCGCCGACGATCCGGGCCCGGAGTGCAGCCGGGTCGCCGTCGAGCTCCCAGGTCCGTCCCCTGCGGTCGGCGACCTCGCCGCCGGGCCGGAACCGGAGCTCGATGCCGCTGCCGCTGACCGCGGCCCAGCGCCCGCGCCCGTCCTCCTCCGGCGTCAGCCAGGCGAGGAGATCGACGCCCTCGACCTCGTGCTCGAGGTGGGCGGAGACCTCGGCGCCGAGGCGGGCGCGCTCGCCGTCGTCGGCCGGCAGCAGCCAGATCGCGGCGGCTCGCCCGCTCGGCCCGACCGCGATCTGGTCGGTGGCGGTGAGCTCAGCGTTCGGCTGCAGGACCTGCCAGCGCTCGGCGAGGATCGCCTGGAGCTCGATCGGGTGCTCGACGAAGCTCTGCGCGTGGTCGGAGACGACGATGACGGCGTTGTCGGCGAGGAACTTCTCGATCCCGCCGTGGGCGCCGACCAGCTCGGCGAGGGCGTCGTCGGCGAGGGCGATCGACTCCTGCGTCTCCTCCGGCCCGTCCCGGTGGGAGTAGTAGTCGTTGTCGGGCAGCGAGAACAGCATGAAGTCGTAGCGGTCGTTCTCGACGAGGTCGCGGCCGGCGACCGCCGAGTAGGCGTCGCGGGTTGCGGGGCGGGCGAAGGTCGGCTTCGCGTCGAGCTTGCGCGACGAGTAGAGCTCGCCGTAGAAGAGCTCCTCCGGCCCCCAGACCGCGTGGTGGAACTTCGTCGCGTTGACGAACGCCTTCAGCAGCCCCTCGAGCCCGACCTCGTGCCGGGTCCGGCCGCGGTAGATCAGAAACGGCGTACAGGCGGTCCGGTAGCCGGCGTCGGCGAGGCGCTCGAACAGCGTCGGGGTCTCGTAGTTGAGATGCCCCATGTTGAGGTTGTAGACGGTGTCGTAGAGCGCCCTGAAGAGGCCGAACGCACGCGTCGCCTCGAACGACGAGCCGTACTCGACGTAGCGCTGCTCCGAGCGCCGGTACCAGTTCATCCCCGGGATCAGGTGGCGGTCGGGCCGCTCCCCGGTCGAGATCTCCGAGGTGCAGACGGGCGTCACCGACGGGAACGAGGAGACGCAGTCGCCGACCAGCTCGCCGCGGTCGACGAGCTTCTTGAACGTCGGCGCGTCGCCCGCCGCGATCGTCTGCAGCAGCATGTCGGCGCGCAGCGAGTCGACGACGACCAGCACCAGCTTCCGTTGTCCCTCTGCCGTGGCCATCCGGGCAGCGCAGGTTTGCAGACCCGGGGCGCGGCGTCGGCACCGATCTGGGTTTCCCCGCTATACCGGGAAAATCGGGATCGGTGACGACCGGGCATCGGGGCTGCGATCATCGGCGCATGTCCGCGGTCTCCGGAGACCAGCTCGAGGCGGGTCTCGCCCACGTCGCCGCGTCGCCCGCCGAGGCGGGGACGCTCGAGCTGCTCGTGCGCCGCCCCGCGATCGACGAGCGGGAGCTGCTCGACGGCGGCGAGCTCGACGGCGCGCTCGGCCTCGTCGGCGACAACTGGCCGGACAAGGACGGGGAGCCCGGCGACCCGGAGGCTCAGATCACCGTGATGAACGCCCGCGCGGCGGCGCTGATCGCCGACAGCGGCGAGCACGCCGACTGGGCCTGGGCGGGGGATCAGCTCTACGTCGATCTCGACATCGGGATCGAAAACCTGCCGACCGGCGCCCGGATCGCGATCGGAGACGCCGTCCTCGAGGTGACCGCCGAGCCCCATCTCGGCTGCGGCAAGTTCGCTCGCCGCTTTGGGGTCGACGCGCTCAAGGTCGTCAACTCCGACGTCGGCCGCCGGATGCGCCTCCGCGGCGTCAACACGAAGGTGATTCAGCCGGGCCGCGTCGCCGTCGGCGACGAGATCCGCAAGCTCTAGCCGGCCCTCCTAGGGAAACGGCGTCAGTGCGCCCTCGGCCGTGCTCCGGTCGACCTCGCCGTTGCGGGCCGGGTGCGGTTCCGGCTGGGCCTCGGGCTCCTTCCAGGGGCCCGGCTTCGGCCGCTGCTTCCCGCCCGGGAAGGCGAGGCGGAGGATGGTGCGCTGGACGGTTCCCCACTGCTTGCGGAACGGGCCCGTGTTGTACGGCAGGCCCCACTTCTCGCAGATCGCCCGCACCTTCGGCGCAATCTGGCCGTAGCGCGACGAGGGCATGTCGGGGTAGAGGTGGTGTTCGACCTGGTAGCCGAGGTTGCCGCTCATCAGGTGGAACAGCGGGCCGCCCTCGATGTTGGCGGCGCCGGTGAGCTGGCGCACGTACCAGCCGCCGCGCGACTCGCTGTCGGTCTCCTCCTCGGTGAACGTGTAGGTCTGGTCCGGGAAGTGGCCGCAGAAGATGATCGCGTTCGACCAGATGTTGCGGACGAGGTTCGCCGTGAAGTTGGCGTAGAGCGTCTTCTTCCACTCGCGGCCGCTCAGCGCCGGGAAGAAGACGTAGTCCTTGAGGATCTGGTTGCGGCCCTTCTTGCCGATCTCCTTGAGCTCGTCCCTGACCTGCCGCATCGGCTTCTCGCCGCTCTTGATCGCGTCGAAGTCGAGGTCGTGCATCGCGACCCCCCACTCGAAGAACAGCATCAGCAGGACGTTGTAGAACGGCTGCGCGAGGTAGACCGGGTGCCACTTCTGGTGCGGGTCGATCCGCATGATCTCGTAGCCGAGGTCCTTGTCCTTGCCGCGGATGTTCGTGTAGGTGTGATGGACGTAGTTGTGGGAGTGGCGCCAGGCCGAGGCGGGCGAGGCGGTGTCCCAGTCCCACGTCTGGGAGTTGATGTCGGGATCGTTCATCCAGTCCCACTGGCCGTGCATGACGTTGTGGCCGATCTCCATGTTCTCGAGGATCTTCGCCACCGACAGCCCCGCGGTCCCGAGGATCCAGGCGGGCTTGTAGCGGGACGCCATCAGGACGACCCGCGAGATGACGACCAGCCGGCGGTGGAACTCGATGACGCCGCGGATGTACTTGGCGTCGTCCTCGCCGAGGTCGTCGAAGACCTCGTCGTGGATCGCGTCGAACTCCTTCGCGAGCTGCTCGAGCTGCTCGTCGCTGAACCGGCTCAGCGGGCTCGCGATCTCCTGTCCCTGCGCTTGCGTCGTCACAGCTCAACCTCCACGTGTCCCTCCGGTGCGTTGATGCAGATCCGGATCATTTCCCCCTGCTCGCCATGCACCTCGCCGGTTCGCAGGTCCCTGACCCGCCCCTCGGCGAGCTTGCCGATGCAGGTGTGGCAGATGCCCATCCGGCACCCGAACTGAAGCTTCGCACCGGCCTGCTCACCGCCGGCGAGGATCGGCACGCCGGCCTCGCACCTCGCCTCGGTGTCGGTGACGCGGAAGCGGACCGTGCCGCCGGAGCCGTCGGCGCCGCCACCGATCCGGGGCTGGAAGCGCTCCATGTCGAGCAGCTCGGGATCGCCCTCGGCCTCCCAGTGCTCGGTGATCGAATCGAGCAGCTCGCCCGGGCCGGAGGCGAGCGTGTGGCGCTCGCGCCAGTCGCCGCAGAGCTCGGCGATCGCACCGGCCCCGAGGCGGTCGCTGCTCTCGGTGAAGTGCTCGTGGCGGACATAGCCGGGATGGCGGTCGGCCATCCCGTTGAGGAGGTCGCCGAAGATCACGCTCTCGGCGCTGCGCTCGCTGTGGACGTGGACGACGTCGCAGGAACCGGCGGAGTCATCCAGTGCGCCGCGGCGCTCGAGCTCGCGGAGCATGCTCATGATCGGCGTGATCCCGCTCCCGGCGCTGATCAGCAGGAGCCTCTCCGGGAGCGGGTCGGGGAGGCCGAACGTCCCCTCAACCCCGCCGAGGAAGACGGTCGCCCCCGGCTCGATCCGGCGCGTGAAATGCGGCGACATCCGCCCGTCGGCGACATGCTTGACGGTGATCGAGATCAGCCCGTCCGGGTGGCCGGGGTCGCTCGTCAGCGAGTAGGCGCGCCAGTGCCGGCGGCCGTCGATCTCGACCCCGATCCGCAGGTACTGGCCGGGCTCGTGGCCGGGCCAGTCGAAGGCCGGTCGGATGACGATCGTCGAGGCCTCCGGCGTCTCCGGCTGGATCCGCTCGATCCGGCCGCGGAGCTCCTTGGTCGACCACATCGGGTTGATGAGCTCGATGTAGTCGTCCGGCAGCAGCGGCGTCGTCAGCCCGCGCGCACCGCGGAGCAGCCGCTTGTGGAGCGGTGAGACCTCGGGTGCGACGCCGCGCTCAACCATTCGCCACAAAGTAATGCGACATCGTTTGATGTCAAGAGACACCAAACACGGGAATTTGGCAACCTAGTACGCGGTCAGCGGAGGATCCGCAGGCCCTCGTACTTCTCGCCGGCGCGGCGGTTCCGGCTGATCGCCAGCCAGATCAGCGCGACGAGGGCGACGAGCGAGACCGGCGGCACGAACAGGCTCAGCGCCGCGAGGACGATCCCGGCTCCGGCGAAGGCGACGATCATGAAGTTGGCGGCGTCCGCCTCCTTGCTGCCCGGCTCGTTCCCCTTCGCCCGCTCGAGCGCGCCCGACAGGACCGACATCGAGACGTTCGCGGCGAAGGCGGCGGCGATCGCGCCGATCACGATGCCGATGATCGCGTGCTCGCCCTCCTCCGCCAGCGAGGCGGCGCCGACGATCGCGCCGATCGCGGCGAGGACGGCGATCGAGGGCCCGCGCATCGCGTCGCGGCCGCGGGCGAACATGAAGACGACGACGATCGCCAGCAGCGTGACCAAGAACCAGGTCTCCGAGAGGAAGCGGTAGTCGGTGCCGTCGGGGTGGATCCCGGAGCCGAGCGCCGCCATCGCGGCGATGAACAGCGCCGCGATCGGGCCGCCGACACCGACGGCGAGCGCGAGGCCGAGCCCCTGACAGATCGCCATGAACAGGTCCATCTGCGGGCGCAGCCTAGTTCATACTCATGCGATGGACCCCGCCCGTCCAAGCGGCGACGCCGGAACCGAATCCGGGCGCCGGCCGCACCGCCGCTCGCACACGACGTCCTCCGACGTCGCCCGCTACGCGGGCCTGTTCGCCCAGCGGACGACCGTGATGCGGTCCTCGGCGATGCGCGACCTGATGGAGATCACGTCGCGGCCCGAGGTGATCTCGCTCGCCGGCGGCTTCCCCGACACCTCGACCTTCCCGCCGGAGTCGTTCGCGGCGCAGATGACCCGGATCGCCCAGGAGTCCAGCGCGAAGGCGCTCCAGTACGGGCCGACCGAGGGGTTCGCCGAGACCAGGGCCGTGATCGAGGAGGTGATGCGGGCCGAGGACATGCGACCCGACCCCGAGGACATCGTCGTCACGTCCGGCGGCCAGCAGGCGCTCGATCTGATCTGCAAGGCGCTGATCGATCCCGGCGACGTCGTCATCGCCGAGGGCCCGACCTACCCCGGCGCGGTTCCGGTCTTCTGCTCCTACGAGGCCGACACCCGCCAGGTCGAGATGGACGACGAGGGGATGCGGATCGACCTGCTCGAGGAGCTCCTCGCCGACCTCGACGCCGCCGGCAAGCGGCCGAAGTTCATCTACTCGGTGCCGACCTTCCAGAACCCGGGCGGCGTGACGCTCTCGCTCGAACGGCGGCGGCGCCTGGTCGAGATCGCCCGCGAGCGGGAGATCATGCTCGTCGAGGACAACCCCTACGGCCTGCTCCGGTTCGAGGGCGAGCCGCTGCCGACGCTCTACTCGCTCGACGGCGGCGACTTCGTGCTCTACATGGGAACGTTCTCGAAGATCCTCTCCCCCGGGATCCGGATCGGCTGGGTCTGCGCGCCGCCTCCGGTCCGCGCCAAGCTGGTGCTCGGCAAGCAGGCCGCCGACCTCTGCACGTCGACACTGAGCCAGTTCTTCGTCCGCGAGTACTTCGGCGAGGGCCGCTGGCTCGACTACGTCGCCGAGCTCCGCGACGTCTACCGCTCCCGGCGCGGGGCGATGCTCCGCGCCCTGGCGAGCTACTTCCCGCGGCAGGCGGGCTGGTCGGAGCCGGAGGGCGGGCTGTTCGTCTGGGCGACGCTGCCCGACTACATCGACACGACCGACCTGCTGGCGAAGGCGCTGCGCGAGAACGTCGCCTTCGTCCCCGGCGAGGCGGCGTTCGTCGACGGCCGCGGCAGCGGCTCGATGCGGCTCAACTTCTCCGCCCAGACCGAGGATGAGATCGCCGAGGGGATCCGCCGGATCGGAGCCGTGGTCGGCGAGCAGGTCGGCCTCTACGAGACGATGACCGGGAGCTTCGAGGTTGTCCGGCCGCCGGATGACCCGTCCGCGTCCTCCGCTTCGCGTCCGGGCGCGGACGCGCCACGAACGGCTGAGGATCCCCCCACCGGCGAGGTGCTGCCGTTCCAGAGGCGACCGCCCGACGACCGATGAGGGTTGCGGTGCTGAAAGGCGGGCGCTCGCTCGAGCGCGTCGTCTCGCTCCAGTCCGGAGCCCGGGTCGAGGACGCCGTCGCGGCGCTCGGCCACGAGGTCGTCCCGATCGACGCCGACGAGACCCTCGTCGCCCGGCTCAAGGAGGAGGAGCCCAACGTCGCCTTCATCGCGCTGCACGGTCCCGGCGGCGAGGACGGGACGGTCCAGTCGCTGCTCGAGCTCCTCGGCATCCCCTACACCGGCCCCGGCGTCGGGGCGAGCGTCCTCTGCATGGACAAGGTTCAGTCCAAGCACCGGATGCGGGCCGCCGGCATCCCGACGCCGGACTGGGTCGCATTCGGCGCCGCCGCCTTCCGCGAGCTCGGCGCCGCCGACGCCTTCGCCGAGATCGAGGCCGGCCTCGGCCTGCCGTTGGTCGTGAAACCGGCGTCGCAGGGCTCGGCCCTCGGCGTCCGCTTCGCCGGCACCGCCGAGGCGGTCCCCGCCGCCCTGGTCGCCGCGCTCAGCTACGACGACCGCGTCCTGATCGAGCGTCACGTCGCCGGCCGTGAGCTCGCCGTCTCCGTCCTCGACGGCGAGGCGCTGCCGATCGTCGAGGCGATCCCCGAGCAGGCCGACGCCTTCAACTACGAGGCCCGCTACGAGATCGGCCGCACCCGCTACGAGTGCCCGGCGGACCTCGGGCTCGCCGAGGCCGGCGCCGTCGCCGACGTCGCGCTCCGGACCTGGGAGACGCTCGGCTGCGAGGGCTTCGCCCGGGTCGACGTCATGCTCGGCACCGGCGAAGTCGGTCCGCAGGTCCTCGAGGTCAACTCGGTCCCCGGCCTCACCGACACGTCGCTGCTGCCGATGGCGGCAGAGGCCGCGGGAATCTCCTTCGAGCGCTTCGTCGATCGGGCGCTCGAGCTGGCGCTGCGCGACTGATCCGCTTTTCGCCGCGATTGCGGCACCGAAGTGGCGCATTCGCTTGCCACGTGTGACGGCGTGGGCGTCAGTGTTTCTTGCGGTGAGGGGTCGTGGGCGACAGATCACGGACGAGGCGGGACGACAGGGCCTCCACGCTGGCGCGATGGGTCGCCGCCGATTTGGTACCCAGGGGTACTCCCCGATCGGGGCGGGTTTCGCGCTCACCACCGTTCTCGGGAGTACCCAGGGGTACTACGTCGGCGAAGGGCCTCAGCCGCTTCGGAGGTCAGTCGGTGGCCGGTGAGGGCGACGAGTATTGGGAATGGCTGCTGCGGGCGGCTCCGTACCACGGATCCGTCGAGAAGCTGCGCGATGCCACAGACGTGCCGGGGTGGCGGCAGATCGAGGCGGCGAAAGCTCGGGCGGCCGAGCTTGCGGGCAGAGCGCCGCGCTCGGTGGCCGCCACTGCCGGGAACGACCGTGGTCGCGGACACCGCCAGGTGAACGTGAAGCTGGCGCCCGTCGATTTCGAGCTGCTCTGCAGCCTCGCCGTGGGTGAGGACGTCGCGCCCTCGACGATGGCGCGGATGCTGTTGCGGCGCGCGCTGGCTCAGGCCGCCGTCGACGGGACTACTTGACCTTGATCGTCTTTTTCGCGATCGCCTGCTTGCCGCCGTTGCAGTAGGGCGTCACACCGGCGCTCACGTACTTAGTCGAGCAGCCGTCCTGGGTCCGCAGCGTCAGCTTGACCTTGTACCTGCCGGGCTTGCTGTAGGCGTGCTTGACCTTGTCGCGGAAGGTGTCGTCCTTGGTGCCGTCGCCGAATTTCCAGAGGTACTCGATTCCGTTCTTGGAACGCGAAGCGCTTGCGTTGAACGAGAGCTGCTCGTGGGTGGTTGCGTGCTTCGGCGGCTTGAACTTCGCCTTCGGCGCCTGGTCGGGCCCGGTGACGATCGACTGGAAGTCGCCGTGGTTCTCGAACGAGAACCCGGTCGGGCTTCCGGGCGCTCCTTGGGAGTCGAGCTCGACCACGTCGATCTCGGCGCCGGGGTTCTGCTCGTAGAGGTAGCGCCCGGCGGGATCGATGGCTAGGGCGGTGATGCTCGACGGCGCGTCGTAGGGGGAGAGCGCCTGCTCGGTCAGGGTCCCGTGGGCGCCGACGTCGTAGACCGCCACCTTGTCGTCCTGGTAGGCGCCGACGTAGACGTTGCGGCCGTTCGGCGAGACGGTGACGCTGAACGGATTGCCGCCCGCCGGGTAGGGCGAGCCGGCGAGCTCGTCGAGCGCACCGCTGCTCGAGATCGCGAAGGCGTTGAGGGTTCCGTCGTCACGATTGCCCGCGTAGATCGTCTTCCCGTTGGGTGCGATCGCGATCGCGAAGGCACCGCCGGGTCCTGGCGTCGGCGAGCTCGACAGCTCCGTCAGGGAGCCGTTCTTCGCGATCCGGAAGCCGTGAAGGCTCCCGCCCGAGGTGTCGGTGGCTGCGTAGAGGTACTTGCCGTTCGGAGTCACCGCCAGACCCGTCGGCGCGGCGACGGGCACCGAGCCCTGGCCGGTGGGTGAGATCGCGCCGTTCTTCGCGACCTTGAACCCGAAGATCGCGGGCGGCAGGTTCGCCGATGCGTAGACGAACTTGCCGTTCGTGGACGGCGTCACCCCGTAAGGGCTGGTCCCAGTCGGCTGCGGCGAGCCCGCCGAGGGCGTCAGGTGGGCGCGCGAGTCGACGCGAAACGCCCGCAGCGAGCCGGCGGTGTCGACGCCGAAGAGGTTTCTCCCGTCCGGCGACATGGCCAGGCCCTCGAGCGACGCCGCCCCGGTGGTGAACGGCGAGTGCGAGCTCTCGGTCAAGCCGCCGTTGACACGGGCGCCGAAGCCGAGATCGCCGTCCTCGAAGCCGCCGGCGTAGACGAACTGAAAAGCGGCGGCCGGCGCGGCGCCGATCAGCGCCGCCAGAACCACCGCTGCCGCGACGAGCATGCGCTTCATCAGAGATCTCCTCCCCCGATCGCGCGCCACACCTCTTGTGACGGACGCAACGAATGAGACCACATCTGCGTCGGCTTTTCCAGCTAGAGATGCACCGGGTTCATGTCGCCCCACCGCTCGTCGAGGTAGGCGACCACGAGGCTGCGGTGGCACTGCGCGGCATCGGCCTCGCTGCAGAGGAGTGCGGTCGGGCGCTCGAAGTCGCCGCGGTCGAGGACGTCCTCGACGGCCCGCTCGGCGAGCAGGGCGGTGAAGGCGGGGGCGAAATCCTCCCAGCTGCCCTTCTGCTTCTTGAACGCATCCATGATCTCGGCCGTGGGGGCGAGTCGCGGATCGTGCTCGTAGTCGGCGCCGATCAGCTCGCGCAGGAAGTACGGGAGGTCGCGCGCCTTCGCGAAGCCGGCGAGCTGGGAGTCGTTGCGGAGGCGGATGTCGAGGACGCGGACGACACCGGCGTCGGCGAGGCGGTCGAAGAAGTGCTCGGCGGTGGTCTGCGTGAAACCGATGGTGAAGACATCCATCGGTGGCGCCCTGTCAGTCCTCTTGAGGTGGCTCGTCGGCGCCGCCGGCGAAGTCCTCCGGCGTCACTTCGTCGAGGAAGTCCTTGAACTTCTCGACGACCTCCTCCTGGTCCTCGACCTCATGCTCGAACTCGATCGAGGACTCCTCGATGACCTCCTCGGCGGCGTAGATCGGCGCGTCGCAGCGGACCGCGAGGGCGAGGGCGTCGGACGGACGCGAGTCGATCTCGACCTCGGTGCCGTCGACCGAGAGGGTGATGGTCGCGTAGAAGGTGTTGTCGCGGAGCTCGGTGACCGCGACCCGCTCGCACTTGGCGTCGATGTTGTCGAGGACGTCGGCCATCAGGTCGTGCGTCATCGGCCGCGGGGTGCTCGCGCCCTGCAGCTTCATCAGGATCGCCGCGGCCTCCGGATGCCCGATCCAGATCGGCAGGAAGCGGTTCCCGTCGGACGTCTTCAGCAACACGATCGGCTGCTTGCCGACCATGTCGAAGCTGACGCCGTAGATCTGCATTCGTTGCAAGTGGGCGATCCTGGATTCGAACCAGGGACCTCGTCCTTATCAGAGACGCGCTCTAACCAACTGAGCTAATCGCCCGCGGTCGCGGATTCTAGACAGAGCGGGGACCGCCTACTTCCGGCGCAGCGCCTTCGTCAGCGCGAGCACCTCGTCGAGGTCGGTGAAGCGGATCTGGGCGGTCAGGCCGCTCGTCCCGGAGCGCACCCGGACGTCATGGCCGAGCGCCCGCTCGAGCGCGTCCTCGGCCTTGCCGATGGCGGCCTCCTCGTCGGGATGGAGCTCGCGCGGCTTCCGCGCCGTCGCTCCCCCCTCCCCCTTCGCCCGGCGCTCGGTCTCGCGCACCGACCAGCCGTCGGCGACGGCCTGGCGGGCCAGCGCCCGGCGCTTGTCCTGGCCCTTGGCGGCGAGCAGCGCCCGGCCGTGGCCCTCGCTGAGCTCGCCGGCCTCGAGCATGTCGATCACCTGGTCGGGTAGGTCGAGCAGGCGGATCAGGTTCGAGACGGCGGAGCGGCTGCGGCCGACCCGACGGGCGACCTCCTCCTTGCTGAGGTCCAGCTCCTCGACCAGCGCCGCGCAGGCGCGGGCCTCCTCGACCGGGTTCAGGTCCTCGCGCGCCATGTTCTCGATCAGCGCTATTTGCAGGCGTTTTGTCTCGTCTTCGGAGCGGAGCACGGCCGGGACCGTCTCCAGGCCGGCGCGCTGGGCGGCCCGCCAGCGGCGCTCGCCGGCGATCAGCTCGTAGCGGCCGTCGCTGAGCGGGCGGACGACGAGCGGCTGGACGACGCCGCTCTCGGCGATCGACTCCGCGAGGCGGGCGAGGGCGTCGTCGTCGAAGGACTTCCGCGGCTGCCCCGCGTTCGGCTTGATCAGCTCGACCGGCACGTCGCGGTAGGACGGCTCGCTGACCTCGTGGCTCTCGGGCAGGATCGCCGCCAGGCCCCGGCCCATCCCCGGCTTCCTAGCCACGCGCGAGCACCTCCTCGGCGAGGGCACGATAGGCGACGGCCCCGCGGGACTCGGGCGCGTGCGCGATCACCGGGACGCCGAAGCTCGGCGCCTCCGCGAGACGGACGCTGCGGGGTATGACGGTCGCGAGGACCAGGTCGGTGAAGTGATCCTTCAACTCGTGTTCGACATCCTGGGAGAGGCGGGTGCGGTCATCGGCCATGGTGATCGCGATCCCGGTCAGAACCAGGCCCGGGTTGAGCTGGCGCCGGACCGACTGCAGGGTGTCGAGGAACTGGACGAGCCCCTCGAGCGCCAGGTACTCGGCCTGGACCGGGACGACGACCCGGTCGGCGGCGGCGAGCGCGTTGACGGTGATCGGCCCGAGCGAGGGCGGGCAGTCGAGGAAGGTGGCGGCGAAGCGCTCGCGGACCGGGCCGAGGCCGTCGCGGAGCCGGTACTCGGAGCGCTCGAGGCCCGGCAGCTCGACCGAAGCGCCGGCGAGGTCGCGGTTGGCGGGGACCACCCAGAGGTTGTCGGTGGCGGTCGGCCGGGCAGCTTCCGCGACCGAGACGTCGCCGCAGAGCGTGTCGTAGGAGGAGGGGCGTGCCTCGCGGTCGAGGCCGAGCGTCACCGTCGCGTTGCACTGCGGATCGAGATCGACGACGAGCGTCTGCCGGCCGGTCTCGGCGATGCAGGCGGCGAGGTTGACGGTGGTGGTGGTCTTCCCCACCCCACCCTTCTGATTGGCGATCGCGTAGACGAAACCCATGGTTGCTTCGCGGCGCGACTCTAGATCACGCCGCGCGGGCGCTTCTTCGCCATGCCGGGTCGGCGCGGCAGACCGGCCGGGGTCGGGCCCTCCTTGCGGAGCAGGTGAAGGTGGCGGTTCCGGCTCCCCGCGTAGGGATCGGCGCTCCTGATCTCCGCCGGGACCATCCCGAGCCGGGGTGCCCCGCGTTCCAGTTCGGCCTCCTCGTCCGGATCCCTTCTCCCCTTCCAGGCTACGAGCGCGCCGCCGTCGCGGAGCAGCGGCGAGGCGAGCTCGGCGAGCGTGCTGAGGCGGGCCACGGCGCGGGCGGTCACGGCGTCGTAGCCCTCGCGACCGGGCGCGCCCTCGGCGGCCCACTCCTCGGCGCGGGCGTTGACCGCGCGGGCGTTATCGATCCCGCCGGCGGCCGCGGCGCGGTCGATGAACTCGCACTTGCGGCCGATCGACTCGATCAGGTCGACCTGGGCGTCGGGGAGCATCGCCGCCAGCACGAGGCCCGGAAACCCGGCTCCGGCGCCGACGTCGGCGATCCGGCGCGCGTCGGCGAGCTCTGGGAAGCCGAGGCCGCTGAGGCTGTCGGCGATGTGAACGATCCGGGCCCGTTCGGGCTCGATCACGGCGCTGGGAGCGGTCGCGTCGGCCGCCAGCAGCGCGAGAACGGGCTCGAGCTTGGCCCGGGCCGCGTCGGTCAGCTCAGGCTGTGGGAGCGGCTCAATCGGAGATCAGCGGGGCGACGACGATCCGGCGCTCGGGCTCGTCGCCCTCGCTGTAGGTCTCGACATCGCTGCGGTCCTTGAGGACCTCGTGGACCATCCGCCGCTCGCTCGCCGACATCGGCTCGAGCCGGACCGGCTCGTCGTTGCGGACGGCGCGCTGGGCGGCGACGACCGCCTCCTCCTCGAGCAGCGCCCGGCGCCGCTCGCGGTAGCCGGCGGCGTCGAGGGTGACCCGCTTGCGCTCGCTGACGCCGAGCGACGCGGCGCGGTAACAGAGGAGCTGCAGGGCATCGAGCGTCTGGCCGCGGCGGCCGATCAGGATCCCGAGCTCGTCGGGACCGTCGATGTCGGCGTAGATCTCGTCGTCGGTCTCGCTGACCTCGACCTCGGCGTCGAGGTCGATCTCGTCGAGCACCCGGTCGACGATCGCGCGGACCCGCTCCGCCGGCTCCTCGGGAATCTCTTCGACTTCGCTCATCGCTGCCTACTTCCCTTCTTCTTCTTCTTGCGCGGCGGCGGAGGCGGCGGCTTTGCGGCGCGCTGCTGGGCCTCGAGCTCCTCCGGCGTCGGCTTCTTGACGGGACCCATGATCTGGTGGACGACCTGCTGCTGGCCGAGCGTCCAGAGGTTGGTCGAGATCCAGTAGACCGACAGCGCGGCCTCGAACTGGAGCACGAACGGCGCGAACAGGAACGGGAGGCCGTAGATGATGTATTTCTGCGGTCCCTCCATGCCCTGGCCGCGGACCGACATCGCCAGGCCCGATGCGAGCTGGGTGACGATGAAGAGGACGACGAGAACGGCCGCGACGGCGCCCGTCGGCGGCTCGATCAGGCTCGGGATGAACAGCCAGCCCTCCGGCGGCGAGGACGCAACGTCGTTCTGGAAGCTGTCGCTCTTGAGCATGTAATAGAGCGAGATGAAGACCGGGATCTGGAGCAGCAACGGCAGGCAGGAAGCCAGCGGATTGATCTCGTTCTCCTGGTAGAACTTCATCATCGCCTGCTGCTGGGCCTGCTTGTCGTCCTTGTGCTTCTCCTGGATCTGCTTGAGCTGCGGCTGCAGCTCCTGAAGCGCCCGCATCGAGCGGATCTGCTTCATCGAGATCGGCAGGATCGCCAGCCGGACGACGAAGACGAGGGCGACGATCGACGGGCCCCAGCCGAGGCCGAGCGTGTCGTGGAAGAACAGGATGATCTGCTCGGGGATATCCGTGAAGATCGATGCGACGGGGACGCTCATCGGTCAGTGGCTCTCTCGGTGCGGGTCGGGGAGTGGCGGAAGATGGTGCGCTCGGTCAGCGGATCGAGGCCGCCCCGGCTGAAGGGATTGCATCGTAGGACCCGCCACGCGGCCAGGATGATGCCGCGAAACGCCCCGAGTTCGCGTACAGCCTCCTCGGCGTAGGCCGAGCAGGTCGGGTAATAGCGGCAGCGCTGGCCGAGCGCGGGGGAGAGGAATCGGCGGTAGAAGCGGATCGGGAGCAGGGCGACGGTCGCGACCGGGCCCGCCTTCGGGCCCGTTTCACGTGCAACGCCTTCGTCACCCGAATCAGGCACGAGTGTCGCCGTCGCCCCCGTTTCACGTGCAACGCTCACTCGCCGGCCTCGTCCAGCAGCGCCGTCAGCGACGTGGTCAGGCCGTCCGTGCCCTCGCGGTCGATCAGCCCGGCGACGCCGCTGCGACCGACGAGGACGAAGTCGTAGCCGTCGGGGAGCCGGTCGGAGAGACTCCAGAAGGCCTCGCGCATGGCCCGCTTCACCTTGTTGCGCTCGGTCGCGCCGCCGACCTTCTTGCCGACGGACACGCCCAGGCGCACCTCCTCGCCGGCGTTATCGCCACGCGGGAAGGCGTAGAGGACCAGGAACCGGTTCGCGTGGGAGCGGCCGTCGCGGTAGGCGCGGTCGAAGTCTCCGCTGCGCGAAAGGCGACCACGCTTGCGACCCTCGCCTCCCGGCTTGGACATGGCCTAGACGGTGAGGCGCTTGCGGCCCTTGCGGCGGCGGCGGCGAATGATGTCGCGGCCGTGACGGGTCCGCATGCGGGCACGGAAGCCGTGCGCGCGAGCGCGCTTTCTCTTCTTTGGCTGCCAGGTTCGCTTCATAAGTGAGTTCCTCCCGGGCCCGGGCAGGATGCCTCGGGCGCGCAGGACGGCGCAGTATAGGGAGGACGGCGCGAGGGTTATGACGCGATTTGCGGAGTTGGTCGCGGAGGCTCCCGTCGGGCCGGTTCGGCGGACCTATGATCGCCGCGGAGCACCCCTCCCGGCAGCGGCCGGGCGCGGTGTCGTTCCCCGGCACATTGCAAGGCGATTCGAGACAAGAGCTGACGACGATCTGGGATGGAGTCCGCGAGGAGCTCCGCCACACGCTGCCGCCTTCCGCCTTCGAGAACTGGCTCGAGCCGCTGCGCGCGGTCGGGATCCAGGGCAGCCGCCTCTATGTATCGGGGCCCGACCGCGTCCGCGACTGGTTCCAGCGCCGCTACGGTGCCGCCGCGACCGACGCGCTCCGGCGCCGCGCTCCCGGTTTCACCGAGATCGCCTTCGCCGACCCACCCGCCGACGTCGCTGCTTCGGGCGCCCCCGCGGACCGGGCCGGCGCCGACCCGATCCCCGCCGGGCTCGCGGCCGGGCTCGACTTCGACCACTTCGTGATCGGCTCCGGCAACCGCTTCGCCCACTCCGCCGCCCTCGCCGTCGCCGAGTCCCCCGGTGAGTCCTACAACCCGCTGTTCCTCTACGGATCGCCCGGGCTCGGCAAGACGCACCTGCTGATCTCGATCGCGAACTACCTGCGCGAGCAGCGGCCCGACCTCGACATCGCCTACACGACGGCCGAGCGCTTCACGTCGGAGTTCGTGATGTCCCTACGCGGTGACGGGCGACCGACCGACCGCTTCAAGCGCCGCTATCGCAACGTCGACGTGCTGCTGATCGACGACGTCCAGTTCCTCGAGGGCAAGGAGCGCACCGAGGACGAGTTCTTCCACACCTTCAACGAGCTCTACGCGCAGGGAAGCCAGATCGTGCTCTCCAGCGATCGTCCGCCCGAGGCCATGGAACGGCTCAGCGAGCGGATGCGCGACCGCTTCGCCTGGGGACTGACGGTCGAGGTCCAGGGACCAGACCCCGCGACCCGGATCACCCTGTTGCGCCGGCTCGCCGCCGAGCACGGCATCCCGGTCCCCGACCTCGAGGTCCTGCAGCAGATCGCAGGCTCCGCCCCGGGCAACCTGCGCCGGCTCGAGGGCGCCCTGACCCGCGTCACCGCCTTCGCGTCGATGCTGGGCGAGGTCCCGACCGTCGATCTCGTCCGTCGCGCCCTCGGCAGCGACCACGACCCCGTCGACGCGGTGCCCGTCCGCGAGCCGGCCGCCGAGAAGCTCGAGCGGATCCAGAAGGCGGTCTGCGACGTCCTCCACCTCTCGCTGGCCGACATGCGCTCGCCGCGCCGCGCTCCGAACCTCGTCCGCGGCCGCCAGCTCGCGATGTACGTGGCCCGCAACCAGACCGACCTGTCGCTGGCCGAGATCGCCCGCGGCTTCGACCGCGACCATTCGACCGTGCTCCACTCGATCCGCCGCGTCGAACGCGACCTCGAGCCCGGCTCCGATATCCACAGGGCGCTCGAGCGAATCCACGAAAGACTCAACATCACGGTGGAGGGCGAATGAGCCGGCGGCGGGATTCCACGACTCAGGACTTCTCCACAGCCCCTTCCACAACCCGCGATCGCGCTCATACACTGCCGTCGCAGGGTTCTGAAAGGGTTTCCACGGACCTAACATCAACTCGGATAACCGGAAGAGGATGCAGATGGAACTGAAGGCCGAACGCGATCCGCTGCTCGACGCGCTGCAGACCGCAGCCAGGGCGCTCTCGACGCGGACGACGCTGCCCTCGCTCGGCGGCATCATGCTCGTGGCCTCCGGCGGCAAGGCGATCGCGCGGGCGACCGACGGCGAGCTCGCGGTCTCGGTCGAGCTCGATGCCGAGGTCGACGGCGATGGCGAGCTGCTGCTCCCCGGCCGGCTCCTCGCCGACGTCTCGCGGGCGCTCCCGCAGGGGACCGTGACGCTGGCCGAGCGCAAGGACAAGGGCGACGTCGAGCTGACCGCCGGCACCGCCAACTTCCACCTGCGCCTGCTCGATCCCGAGGACTTCCCGCGGCTGCCTGACCTCGACGGCGACGTGCTGAAGATGCCGGCCGGCGCGCTGGCGGAGACGGTCGACCGGGTCGCGCGGGCCGCCTCCCGCGACGAGGTCCGCCCGATCCTCACCGGCATTCTCGTCAGCGTCGAGGAATCGACCCTGACGATGGTCGCGACCGACTCCTACCGGCTCAGCGTCAAGCGGACCGAGCTCGAGGGAGCCGCCCCGAGCCCCTTCGAGGCGAACGTGCCGGCGCGCGCGATGCGCGAGCTCGCCCGCGTCGTCGCCCAGCACGGGGTCGAGGAGGTCGAGATCGCGCTGCCGGGCAACCAGATCGTCTTCCGCGCCGGCGGTGTGACGATGTCCTCGCGCCTGATCGAGGGTCAGTTCCCGAGCTACCGCCAGCTCCTGCCCGACGCGTTCGACCACGACGTGCGCCTGCCGCGCTCGGAGCTGCTCGACGTGACGAGGCGGATCCGCTACCTCGCGCAGCGCAACGCGCCGCTCAAGCTCGCCTTCGAGGAGGGTCAGCTCACGGTCGCGGCGGAGACGCCCGAGATCGGCGACGCGTCGGAGTCGATGCCGTGCGCGTTCAGCGGTGAGGCGATGGAGATCGCCTTCAACCCGCAGTTCTTCATCGAGGGCATCGAGAGCGTCGAGACCGAGGAACTGGTCCTCCGTCTGACTTCGCCGCTGCGGCCGGGACTCCTGCAGCCGGCCGGGTCGGAGGACTTCAGCTACCTGGTGATGCCGATCCGCCTCAACGTCTAGGCGAGTGCGGGTCGCGCGGGTCGTCCCGCACTCGTTCCGGAACCTCGCCGACGAGGCGATCGACCTCGGGCCCGGGCTGACGGTCCTCCACGGGCCGAACGGCGCCGGCAAGACGAACGTCCTCGAGGCGCTGTTCTTCGCGCTGACCGGGCGCTCGTGCCGGACCCGGCGCGAGCGCGAGATGATCGCCTTCGGGGGGGACCTGGCCCGGGTCGAGGCGCTGCTCGAGCCCGAGGAGAACGAACACGCGGACCCGATCGTGATGCTGGCTTCGATCTCGAGCGGCGAGGCGCGCCGCCGGCTCGTCGACGGTTCGCCGGCGCAGCCGTCCGACGACCATCGCCGCCCGGCGATCTCGATCTTCATGCCGGACCGGCTGGCGCTGGTCAAGGGCCCGCCGTCGCCGCGCCGCGCTCACCTCGACCGCCTGGCCGGCGCACTCTGGCCGGCACGGGCGGAGCTGCCCCGCGAGTACTCGCGGGCGCTCGCGCAGCGCAACAACCTGCTGGCGCGGGTCAAGCGCGGCGGGTCTCCCGAGTCGCTGTCGGCCTGGGACCGCGAGCTGGCCGAGCGGGCGGTGCCGCTGACCGAGGCCCGTGCCGCCGCCGCGGCGGAACTGGCCGAGCCGTTCGCCCGCGCCGGCGAGGAGCTCGGGCTGGCGGGCGGGGCGGAGGTCGCCTATCGGCCGCGGACCGGGGAGCTCGACGCCGACGGGATAGTCGCCGAGCTGACCGAGCGCCGCGAGGGCGACGTCGCCCGCGGTTTCACCGGCTTCGGCCCGCACCGCGACGAAGTCGAGCTCTCGTTCGGCGGCCGCTCGCTGCGGCGCTACGGCTCCCAGGGTCAGCAGCGACTCGGCCTGCTGGCGCTGCTCTTCGCCGAGCGCGAGGCGCTCCGGGCGGCGCGGCGGCAACTGCCGCTGCTGCTCCTCGACGACGTGATGAGCGAGCTCGACCCCGAGCGCCGCTCGCGGCTCGTCGCGATGCTCGAGGATGGGGGGCAGGCCTTGATCACCGCGACCGAGACAGACCACGTGCCCGCCCGCGACGCCGCCGAGCTGGCGATCGCCGGCGGAGTGGCGACGGCGGCCGGCGGATGAGCCGCCCGGACTCGCCCAAGGGCCCGCGTCGGCTCGGCTCGGCGTTCGAGCGGGTGATCGCCGAGCAGGCTCCGGCGACGCTCCTGGCCGAGGTCCAGACCGCCTGGCCGGGCGTCTGCGGACCGCAGATCGCGGCCCGCGCCGAGCCCGTCGCCGAGCGCGACGGCAGGGTCACGATCGCCTGCGAGAGCGGCGCGTGGGCGCAGGAACTGGAGCTGATGGGCGACCTTCTGCGGGAGCGGATCGACGCGGCGATCGGAGCCGATCGGGTCACCGGATTGCGGTTCACGGCCGACCTCGCGCGCCACCGCTGACTTCGGCGACGCTTCTGCTCATCAAATATGCCGATTTGCAGGTATTTCGTAACCGCCTGAGGTCGCGGCCGGCGGCGGCGCCTGATATCCTTATGTCAACCGACCGGCGCACCTTCGGACGGGGCCTCCTCGAGATCGGGAGCCCCCTCCGGCCAGGGTCTTGAGCGGCTCTTCAGCCGCCGCCGGGCACGGCATGATGAACGAGCACCCGAACGGGAAGGAACGAGTGGCGGACAACGCGAAGGCGACGGAAGAAGACGGCGCCAAGGGCAACTACGGAGCCGACGACATCACCGTCCTCGAAGGCCTCGAGGCGGTGCGCAAGCGCCCCGGCATGTACATCGGCTCGACCGGCGTCCGCGGTCTCCATCACCTCGTCTACGAGGTCGTCGACAACTCCGTCGACGAGGCCCTCGCCGGCCACTGCGACCTGGTCGAGGTCACGATTCATCCCGACAACTCCGTCACGGTCGTCGACAACGGCCGTGGGATCCCGGTCGGGATCATGGAGAAGGAGGGCAAGCCGGCCGCCGAGGTCGTGCTGACCGTCCTCCACGCCGGCGGCAAGTTCGGCGACGGCGGCGGCTACAAGGTGTCGGGCGGTCTGCACGGCGTCGGCGTCTCGGTCGTCAACGCGCTGTCGGAGCGACTGCACCTCGAGATCAACACCGACGGCGCCGTCCATACGCAGGACTACGTCCGCGGCAAGCCGCAGAACGAGCTGACGAAGGGCGCGAAGTCCTCGACGACGGGGACGATGATCAGCTTCCTCCCGGACACCGAGATCTTCCTCGACATCGAGTACGACTACGCGACGCTCGCCGAGCGCATGCGCGAGACCGCGTTCCTGACCCGCGGCCTGCGGATCAAGCTGACCGACGAGCGCGGCGAGGGTCAGAGCGAGGAGTTCTACGCCGAGGGCGGGCTCGTCGACTTCGTCGCCCACCTGAACGCGACCAAGGACGCCCTCCACAAGAAGACGATCTTCTTCGAGGGCGAGAGCGACGACGGTGCACTCGAGATCGCGATGCAGTGGAACACCGGCTATCAGGAGTCGCTGTTCTCGTTCGCCAACAACATCAACACGCACGAGGGCGGCTCGCACCTGTCCGGGTTCCGCTCGGCGCTGACCAGGACCCTGAACGCGTACGCGCGCGAGAAGGGGATGCTGAAGGAGAAGGACCCCAACCTCTCCGGTGACGACGTGCGCGAGGGTCTGACCGCGGTCGTGTCGGTGAAGCTCCAGGATCCGCAGTTCGAGGGTCAGACGAAGACGAAGCTCGGCAACCCGCCGATCGAGGGCTTCGTCCAGTCGATCGTCAACCGCAAGCTCTCCGAGTTCCTCGAGGAGAACCCCGCCGACGCGCGGCGGATCGTCCTCAAGTCGATCGACTCGGCGCGCGCCCGGGCCGCGGCCCGCAAGGCCCGTGACCTGACCCGGCGCAAGTCGGCGCTCGAGAACTCGACCCTGCCGGGCAAGCTCGCCGACTGCAGCGTCCGCGATCCGAGCCTGACCGAGCTGTTCATCGTCGAGGGCGACTCGGCCGGCGGCTCGGCCAAGCAGGCCCGCGATCGCTCGACCCAGGCGGTGCTGCCGCTGTTCGGGAAGATCATCAACGTCGAGAAGAACCGGATCGACAAGGTGCTGGCCAACGACGCGGTCCAGAACCTGATCACGGCGATCGGAACCGGCGTCCACGAGGAGTTCGACATCGAGGAGGCGCGGTACCACAAGCTCGTGATCACGACCGACGCCGACGTCGACGGCGCCCACATCCGGACGCTGATCCTGACCTTCTTCTTCCGGCAGATGCCGGAGCTGATCGAGAACGGCTACGTCTACATCGCCAAGCCGCCGCTCTACCGGGCGAAGTCGGGCAAGCGCGAGCTCTACCTCGAGAAGGAATCCGAGCTCGAGGCATTCCTGCTGCGCGACAAGATCGACAAGTTCGAACTTGTCTCCTACGACGGCACGACCGGCAAGCTGTCGGAGACGAAGTGGCAGCGGTTCAACCGCTCGTTCAAGGAGTACGAGGGTTGGGTCAGCTCGATGCAGGCGAACTACGGGCACGACCGCGTCCGCTTCCTGAGCGAGTCGCAGATCCTCAACAAGGGCGCGGCCAGCCTGGCCGGCGTCCGTGAGCTGATCGAGGCCGACGACCCCGAGGGCGAGGCCTACGAGACGGAGTTGATCTCCGCCGACGGCGAGGAGCTGGTCGTCAAGGCAGTGCACCGGAAGTCCGGCCTCGCCCGGACCCACCACCTGCCGTCGGAGCTGTTCGTCTCGACCGAGTACCGGAAGCTCGTGGAGGTCCACTCGTCGCTGCTGAAGCAGGTCGGGCAGCCCCCGATCGAGGTGACGCTCGGCGACAAGACGCGCGAGGTCGACTCGTTCAGCGAGCTCCGCCGCGCCGTGCTCGACCTCGCCCGCCAGGGCGTGACGCTGCAGCGGTTCAAGGGGCTGGGGGAGATGAACGCGGAGCAGCTCCGCGTCACGACCATGGCTCCCGAGTCGCGGACCCTGATGCAGGTGACGATCGACGACGCCGCGATGGCGGAGCGGGTCTTCAGCGACCTGATGGGCGACAAGGTCGAGCCGCGCAAGGAATTCATCACCAACAACGCGAGGGATGTGGATGTACTCGATGTCTAGGCAGCCGGCGACGCTTTCGAAGGCGGGGTCGTAGGTGGAGGCCTCCGACGTCCTGAGCGGCGGCAACGTCGAGGTCCGCGAGATCTCGACCGAGATGCGCTCGGCGTATCTCGACTACGCGATGAGCGTGATCGTCGGCCGGGCCCTGCCCGACGTCCGCGACGGGCTCAAGCCGGTCCATCGCCGCGTGCTCTACGCGATGCACGACCTCGGCCTGCAGCCGAACCGCCCCTACCGGAAGTCGGCGACGATCGCCGGCGAGGTGATGGGCAAGTACCACCCTCACGGCGACCAGGCGATCTACGACACCCTCGTCCGGATGGCGCAGGACTTCTCCCTGCGTACGCCCCTCGTCGACGGTCAGGGCAACTTCGGCTCGATCGACGACGACCCGCCCGCCGCAATGCGTTACACGGAGGCCCGGCTCGCGCGGATCGCGACCGAGATGCTGCGCGACATCGAGGCCGAGACCGTCGACTTCGGTCCGAACTACGACGAGTCTTCATCCGAGCCGCTGGTGCTGCCGGCGCGCTTCCCCAACCTGCTCGTCAACGGTTCCTCCGGGATCGCGGTCGGCATGGCGACGAACATCCCGCCGCACAACCTCGGCGAGGTCGTCGGCGCGGTCCGCGCCTACATCGCGGACCCGGACATCGACACCGACGGGCTGATGAAGTACGTCAAGGGCCCCGACTTCCCGGGCGGCGGCATGATCATGGGCACGGCCGGCGTCAAGGACGCCTACCGGTCGGGCCGCGGTTCGATCCGCGTCCGTGCCAAGGCCCACATCGAGCCGATCAAGAACGGCAAGGAGGCGATCATCGTCTCCGAGCTGCCGTTCACGGTGAAGAAGGGCGGCGACGGCGGCCTGATCACGAAGATCGCCGACCTGGTCCGCGACAAGAAGCTGACCGAGATCTCCGACCTGCGCGACGAGTCGGACCGGTCGGGAATGCGCCTCGTGATCGAGCTCAAGCGCGACGCAATCCCGAAGGTCGCGCTCAGCAAGCTCTTCAAGCACACGCAGATGCAGTCGTCGTTCGGCGTCAACATGGTCGCCCTCGTCGATGGCGTGCCGCGGACCCTCTCGCTGAAGGAGGTCATCCACCACTACGTCGGCCACCAGCGCGAGGTCGTCATCCGCCGGACGCAGTTCCAGCTGCGACAGGCGGAGGCCCGGGCTCACGTCCTCGAGGGACTGCTGATCGCCCTCGACAACCTCGACGCCGTGATCGCCCTGATCCGCGGCTCGGCCAACCCCGACGACGCCCGTGCGGGCCTGATCGAGAAGTTCGACCTGAGCGACATCCAGGCGCAGGCGATCCTCGACATGCGCCTGCAGCGCCTGACCGCGCTCGAGTCCGACAAGGTCCGCGAGGAGCACGCCGAGCTGATGGAGCGGATCGGCGAGCTGCGCGCGATCCTCGGCGACGAGAAGCGCATCGACGGCGTCATCAGCGAGGAGCTGGCCGAGCTCGGCGAGCGCTACGCGAGCGGCCGCCGCACCGAGATCACCTTCGCCGAGGGCGAGGTCGACATCGAGGACATGATCGCCGACCAGCAGATGGTGATCTCGCTGACCGCCTCCGGCTACTGCAAGCGGCTGCCGCTCGCGACCTACCGCCAGCAGCACCGCGGCGGCAAGGGCGTGACCGGGATGGACCTGAAGGAAGGCGACTACATCGAGCATCTCCACATCTGCTCGACCCACGACTTCCTGTTGTTCTTCACGAACCGCGGCAAGGTCTACCGCCTCAAGGTCTACGAGCTCCCCGAGGGCTCGCGCACTGCCCGTGGCAAGGCGCTCGTCAACGTGCTGCCGCTGCGCGACGGCGAACGGGTGATGGCGGTGATCCCGACGCGCGACTTCACCGAGGGCAAGTACCTCGCCTTCGCGACGGCCGGCGGCCTGATCAAGAAGACCGAGTTCCCGATGTACAACACGCCGATCCGCGCGGACGGGATCATCGCGATCAAGGTCCGCGACGGCGACGAGCTCGTCCAGGTCCGGTTGACCAGCGGCGACGACGACATCCTCATGGTCTCGCGGTCGGGCAAGGCATCGCGGTTCAGCGAGGACAAGGTCCGAGCGATGGGCCGCGACACCTCCGGCGTCCAGGGCATGAACGTCTCCGACAAGGTCGACGGCGAGCCGAACCGGGTGCTGGCGATGGACATCGCCAGGCCCGACACCGACGTCTTCGTCGTCACCGAGAACGGCTACGGGAAGCGGACGTCTATCGACGACTATCCGGTCAAGGGTCGCGGCACGAAGGGCAACCTGACGATCAAGCTGACCGAGAAGAAGGGTGGCCTCGCCGGCGCCCTGATCGTCAAGGAGCACCAGGACCTGCTGTTCATCTCGGTCAACGGGATGGTTCAGCGGACGTCGGTCAAGGGCATCTCCCGCCACGGCCGCGCGACCCAGGGCGTCCGGGTGATGAACATCGCCGACGACGATCGCGTCAGTGCGGTGGCGCTCGTCGTCGAGGAGCAGGAGGCGGCGACCCTGCCCGAGGGCGAGGCGGTCTCCGAGGATCAGATCCCGCTCGAGGATGGTGCCGACGGTGCCGAGCCGGCCGCCGATGGGGCCGCGGGCGAGGCGCCCGAGCAGGAGCCGGAGCCCGACGAGGGCTGACCGCTCCGGGGCCCGGCGAGCCCGACCTCTCGGTTTGCTTCAATCCGCAGACCAGAGAAAGGAGGTGGTCCTAAATTGAGTGACATGTTTGTTGGGACTCTGGAGGTGACGGGCCGCTAGGCGGCACGCGGGCCGCCCGGCGAATACCACCCGGGCACCGGCGGGACCGGACGGGATCGGAGCTTGTCCCAACCGATCGAGGATCGTCCCCCCGCTTTCGACCGCACCAGAGAGGCCGTCCCGGCGTTCGCGCCGCGGGCGGCCTCTTGCTTTACCGGCATTCCCCGGGCGGGCCACTGCTACTTTCGCCGCTCGCCCGGGTTCCGGGATTCGAGGATGAGGAAGCTCACTGACACCACCCGAGGCCGCGGCGCGCTGCTCGCCGTCGTCGCCGGCCTGCTCGCGCTCCTCCTCGCCGACACCGCACTGGCCGCCTCGCAGCGCACGGTCCGCGACCCGCGATTCGACACGCCCTACCTCTCCAAGCACGGCCGCCTCGACATCACCAAGGCGACGGCCGAGCGCAAGCTCACGCGTGTCACCCATGCCGTGGCGATGCGGGCGAAGGTGAAGCCGTCCCGCGCCCGTGAGCGCCCGTCGATCCTGATCAACACCCGGGGCGGCAGACGCAGCGACTACGAGTTCATCGTTTTCGGCTCGACCGTCTTCCGGGTCCCGAAGAAGGGTCAGCCGGTGGCCGTCGCCTCGGCGACGCTGGTTCCGAAGAAGCGCACCTGGCGCTACCGCTTCGACATCGACGACGTCCCCGGCCTCGGCGCCGGCTACGGCTGGGCGGCGGCGACGCAGAAGGCCAGCGGGCGGTTCGCCGACGTCGCCCCCGACGGCGGGTACGCAAACAGTCCCTGAGGTGGAGGGCGTGGCGGGGACGGACCCGCCGGGCGCACGAGCAGAGCTCGTGCGAGTGCCCGTCGGGCCCATCCCCGCCACGCCCCTCGCCGGCGCGCGGGTCATCGTGTGCGGAGCGTCGGCGACGTCGAACTCTTTGGAAAGGGTTAGGCCGCGGCGGCCGCTGCTGCGGCTGCCGCGGGGGAGAGGTAGCGCTCCCAGATCGGCGGCGGCTTCGGGGCGGCGACCCGGATGAAGACGTTCGGGCCGGGTGGCCGCGGCGTCGTCTTCGGGTGCATGTGGATCTCGCGCGGGAGGCGGTTGCCCTTGCGACGGTTGCAGGGCGCGCAGGAGGCGACGATGTTCTCCCAGACCGATTCGCCGCCGCGGCTGCGCGGGATGACGTGGTCGACGGTCAGCCCGCCGCGCTCGCTCCCGCAGTACTGGCAGGTCCAGGCGTCGCGGGCGAGGACGGCCTTGCGGGTGATCTTGCGGCGATGGACGTCGCGGGGGACGCGGACGAAGGTGACGAGGCGGATCACCACCGGTCGCTCGAGCTCCATCCGCTCGGAGTGGAGGGCGCGGTCGCCCGTCTCGAGCATCTCCGCCTTGGCCTTCAGCAACAGGACGGTGGCGCGGCGGACGCTGCAGACGTGGATCGGCTCGTAGGTCGCGTTGAGTACGAGGACGCGTCCGCCCAGACCCGCCCCCTTCGCCGGGCCTGCCGAAGCCCGGGTCTCAGAACCCGGTGCGGACACCACGCTCATCTGCGCGGGAATTCTAGCCACGGTCCCGAACGGACCCGCCCGTACGCGGATCCCGCGGGTCCGGCTTGTTCAGCCGCTTCGGCGGGGGAGGGGAGGCGGCGCGCCGACCTGGTAGCTGCCGAGGACGCGGACCGTCTCGGCGCGCTCGCGCAGCGCGTCGATCCCGGCGCCGACGTCGCCGGTGTCGGCGCGACCGTCGAGGTCGATGAAGAACAGGTAGCTGCCGAGCCCGCTGCGGCGTGGCCGCGACTCGATCCGGGTCATGTTGATGCCGCGATCGGAGAGCACCGAGAGCGCGTCGACGAGGGCGCCGGGGTGGTCGTCGCCGAGCTCGTCGAAGACGAGCGTCGTCCGCCACGGCCGGTCGGCGACCTCCGCCGGCGCCTCGGCGTCGGAATCGGCGAGCCAGACGAACCGGGTGACGTTGTCGCGCGCGTCTTCGACGTCCTCGCGAAGGACGACGCCCCCGTACGCATCGGCCGCAGCCGCCGAGCCGAGCGCCGCCCACGGCCTGCCGGGCTCCGCGGTCACGCGCCGCACCGCCTCCGAGGTCGAGCTCACCGTCTCGACCGTCGCGCCCCCGAGCTCGGCGCGGAGGAACCCGGCGCACTGAGCCGCGCCCTGCGGGTGGGAGAGGACCCGCTCGACGGCGGCCGGCTCGAGCGGCGCCGCGGCGATCAGCATCTGGTGGACCCGGTGGTCGTACTCGCCGACGATCCGGACCCGGTCGGTGTCGAAGGCGAGCGCGTCGAGGGTCGGCCTGACGGTGCCCTCGATCGAGTTCTCGAACGGGACGAGTGCCCGCTCGGCGGTGCCGTCCTCGACCGCCTCGACCGCGCCGTGGATCGTCGCGGTCGGCAGCGGCTCGAACTCGGCGCCGGCGGCGGCGAGGCGGAGCGCCTCCTCCGAGAACGTCCCGGCCGGACCGAGGTAGGCGACCTTCATCGCTCCTCGTCGCTCTCGGCCGGACGCGCCGGGCCACGCCGGGCCTGGTCCATCGCAGCGATCTCCTCGGGGGAGAGCTCGAGGGCGGAGCGTCCGCCGACGATCGGCTTCGCGTAGACCCGCGCCTGCTCGCGCTGGAGGATCGCCGAGATCACGACCCCGTTGCCGAGGTCGTCGAGCAGCGCGACCGTGCTCGACTGGCGGCCGCTCGTCTCGTTGAAAGCGTCATAGCGGAGGACGGCCGTCTTGCTCACCGTCGCCTCGAGGCGACGTTCGGCGTCGGCGATCCGCTCGTGCGCCCGCGACGTCTCGGCGTCGAGCGTCTCCTCCATGTCGGCGACGACGCGCGCGAGCCCGGCGGCGTGGGCGACGAGGTCGGTGCGCCCGTCGCCGAGCACGGTCTTCTGGTCGGCGCGCAGCCGCCGGATCCGGACCATCAGGACGAGGCAGAGCAGCAGCGCGATCACGGCGACGCCCGCGGCGGCGAGCGCGACGATTCCCACGGTCGAGTCCAGGTTCCGCACGCCTACAGGTTAAGTACCCGATCCCCGGTCGCGCCGGTGCGCCGCGAGGCGGGGATCAGAACGTGACGGTGTAGCTCGCCTTGTTGTTGTCGGCGACCTGCTCGCAGCCGACGGTCGCGACCTCGACGTCGATCGTGACGCTGTCGCCGGCCTTCGGCTCGGGCTGGAGCGGGATCTTCACGGTCTGCGTCTCGCCGGCGGCGATCTGGTCGATCGTCCCGGACTCGTTGATGCCGCTGTCGCTGCTGACGTCGACGTTGATGTTGCTCTCGTCGGCGGTGCCCTGGTTCTGGACGGCGACCTCGATCTCGTTGTCGCCGCTGACCGCCGCGACGGTGCCGCCGTTGGCGAGGACGGTGCCGCTCGGCTGCAACAGCGTGCTGCCGTCGACGAGGCCGAGACCGTGGGTCTCGCCGTCGTTCTTACAGGCCGTGTCGTCGGCCGTGCCGCTGGAGGAGCCGGTCGAGACGCCGCCGAGCGCCGAGGCGGTGACGGCCGGGTCGAGGTAGTTCGGGTCGTCGGGAAGGAACTGGCTGTCGGGCACGCCCTCGTCGACGGTCACGTCGTTGTCGATCAGCGCCTGCTCGATCTGGTCCTGGGCCCGCGCGTAGAGGATGTCGCTGGCCGACAGGACCTTCATCTGCGTGTAGATCGCCTTGCCGGCCTTGTCCGCCTCCTTGCCGCCGGCGCTGAGGCCGGAGAGCTGCGCCGCGATCCCCTCGAGCGCGTCGTGGCGGAGCTCGAAGGAGAGCGCGATCTGCTCCTGCGCGCCCTTGATGTCGTCGGGAGCGTCGAGGCCGTCGGCGCGGTCGAGCAGCGCCTGGGAGGTGCCCTTGTCGCCGTTGACCTCGCCCTCGAAGCCGATGTCGCCGGTGGCGCCCTCGTCCTTGCCCTCGAGCCGGTTGAAGAAGTTCGTGCTGAGCTGCTCGGTCTCGGCCGTGATCGAGCTGAGATCGCTGACGTAGTTCTGGTAGCTGCGGTCCTTGCGGGCGTCGAGGCAGCCGCGGAAGGCGATGACGATCAGGATCAGGATGACGATCGCGCCGAGCAGCAGACCGGCCTGACGGGCCCGGGCCTGACCCTTGCTCGCAGGCGGACCGCCGTGCGGGTGGTGACCGCCGCCTCCGCCGCCGCCGTAGGCCGCCGGAGCACGTCCGGATCTCGCCGGCTCGCGCGGTTCGCCGCGCGGGGGCGGCTCGTCGTCGTGTGGGTCGTCCTCGTCGAAGAAGTCCACGGGTTACGGGCCTTTCGCCACTTTCAGTATTACCCCTGCCTCGGGCGGGACCGCGCGCACGCATGATCCGGGCGCTTCGGTGCAGGGCCGATGGTCGCAGGAGCGGGGCGCAGGAGGGCTTCCGGTGGCGGCGAAACGGACGCCGTGGTCGAAGGCGAACGAGTACTGGGCCGGTTCACGATCGGCGAGAAGATCGGCGGCGGCGGACACGGCACCGTCCACCGGGCCTGGGACGAGCGCCTCTGCCGCTGGGTCGCGGTCAAGTCGGTCGAGGGCCAGAACGCCGAACGGGTGATGCGCGAAGCTCACGCCGCGGCCCGCCTCAACCACCCCGGCATCGTCACCCTCTACGAGCTCGGCAGCCACCAGGGCACGACCTATCTGGTCAGCGAACTGGTCGAGGGCCCGAACCTGCGCGAGCTCGCCGCCGCCGAGGCGCTCAGCGACCGCGACCTCGCCGACATCGGCGCCGAGCTCTGCGCCGCGCTCGAGCACGCCCACGAGGCCGGCGTCGTCCATCGAGACATCAAGCCCGACAACGTCCTCGTCCGCCCGGTCCGCACGCGCAGCGTCAAGGGCCGCCTCGCGCAGCGCGCCCTGCTCGCCGACTTCGGGATCGCCTCGCTCGATGACGCCCCGACCCTGACCGCCACCGGTCAGGTGGTCGGCACCCTCGCCTACATGTCGCCGGAGCAGGCGGCGGGCGCCGGTGCCGGCCCCGCCTCCGACGTCTACTCGCTCGGCCTCTCCCTCTACGAGCTCTGGGCCGGCTTCAACCCGGTCGCGAAGCTGAGCCCCGCGGCGACGGCGCGGGCGATCGGCGAACCGGTCGAGAGCCTCGCCGAGGCCCGTCCCGAGCTGCCGCCCGCGCTCTGTGCCGCGATCGACGCCTGCGTCGAGGCCGATCCCGACGACCGGCCGCCCCTCGGCGACCTCCGCGAGGCGCTGCTCGAGGTCCGGGGCGCGCTCCATCCCGACCGGGCGGTGCCGCCTCCGGCCGAGGCGCTCGGCGTGGCGACGCTCCCGCCCGGGGTACCCGCCCGCCCGTTGGCGATCCTGCTCGCCGTCGGCGCCGTCGCCCTGCTCGGTTCGCTCGCCGGCCTGCCCGGCCTGGCGATCGTCACGGCGGCCCTGCTCGCGCCTGCCGCACTCGTGCTGAACCGCGTCCGCGACTGGTTCATCCCCGCGATCGCCCCGCTCCTCGGGCTGATCGGTGCCGCTCCCGCCTTCCTCGCCGTCGCCGCCCGTCGCGAGAGCACCGCCGAACGCGCCGCGATGGCCGGCCTCGCCTGGGCGTGGACCGGCATCGCCGGCGGCCTGCTCGGGCGCGCCCTCGGCGTCCCGCTGGGGACCGGCGACGCGGCCGGCTGGGCGGGCTCGGGCCCGACCGCGATCGACGGCCTGATCTCACCGCTGCTGACCCCGACCGCAATCGCGATCGGCCTGACGTGGGTCGGCGGCGCCGTCCTCCTCGGCCTCCTCCTCGACGTCGCATCGCCGGCCGGAGCGGCTGTGGGCGGCCTGATCTGGGCGGGCGCAATCGCCGCGCTTCTCGGAGCCGCCGGCGACGGAGCCGCACCGACCTTCCTGCTCGCACCGGCGCTGATCGCCGGCGTCGCCTGGGCGATCTGGGATCGCGCCGGGCGGCCCGAGCTGCGCCCGAGCGCCCAGCAGCGCACCCCGGCGCGAGCGCGCGTCCGAGCGCGGGATGAAGAGAGCTTCGCGAGAACGGTGCCGCGAAGGCAACCGCATCCGGAGGGCAGGATCGTGCGCAACCCCCGCAATCCCGCCGCCGGGCCACCGGCCGATGGGCGCATCCGCGCGCAGCGCACGGCGAGAAGGCACGTGCGCGCCGCCCTCCACGGGGCGGGTTCGCAGGCCGGGTTGCCGTAGCATTCAGGCCTCGATTCGGGCTCCGGCGGGTGCGGCTGGGGCCGGCGAACCCATAGTGCCATGAGCGTTCTACGCAATCTCGAAGCGAGGATCGAGGGCCTCGTCGAAGGCGTCTTCAGCCGTGCCTTCAGCTCGCAGGTCCAGCCTGTCGAGATCGCTCGCAAGCTCGCGAAGGAGATGGACTCCCACAAGACCGCCTCCGTCTCGCAGACCTACGCGCCCAACAGCTACACGGTCTGGCTCTCGCCCGACGACCACGAGCGGCTCGAGGGCTACACGCGATCGCTCTCGCAGGAGCTCTCCGCCTACCTGCTCGAGCACGCCCGCCGGCAGGACTACGCGCTGCTGACCCGCCCCGAGGTCAAGATCGAGGTCGACGAGCGCCTGCGGCTCGGCGAGTTCGGGATCCAACCGCGGCTCGTCAAGCCGCCGGTCCGCAAGGGCGACACCGGCGAGCAGGGCCAGCACGGCCACACGATGGTCTACTCGGCGCCGGCGAAGCAGAAGGAGCCGCGGGGCGCCCGGCGCCCGGCCGCTCCGCTGACGCAGACGAGGGCGATCGTCTCCTTCCACGACCGCCGCTACGTGCTCGACGGCCCGACGGCGGTCATCGGCCGATCCCGCGAGAGCGACTGCGTCATCGACGACCAGAACGTCTCCCGCCGCCACGCCGAGCTGCGCCGCAACAGCTCCGGCGACTGGCAGATCGTCGACCTCGGCTCGACCAACGGGGTCAAGGTCAACGGCCGCCGCATCGACACCTCCCGGCTCGCGCCCGGCGACGAGGTGTCCCTGGGAACCATCTCGTTCATCTTCGACATCGAGCAGTGAGCCTGAGCTGTGGACGCTGATCCCGCAGCGGTAGCGCTGAAGTTCGCCTTCCTCGGCGTCCTCTACCTGTTCCTGCTCGTAATCGCGCGCAGCGCGCTCAAGGACCTTCGCGGCAGCCGCGCGATCGCCGGCGGCGAGGAGGGCACCGGGATGCACGCCGTCGCCGGGGGCCGAGTCGCCGCCACCGACGCGACCCTGACCGCCGTCCAGGGCGGCGGCCTCACCCCGGGCGAGCGCATCGACCTCTTCGGCGGCGTCACCATCGGCCGCTCCGACGAGGCCGACGTCAGGATCACCGACCGCTTCGCCTCCGGCATCCACTGCCGGGTTCACACCCGCGGCAACGTCTATTACGTCGAGGACATGGACTCGACCAACGGGACCTACCTGAACGGCGGCGAGCTCCGCGGCGAGGCTCCGCTCTCGGACATGGACGAGATCCAGATCGGCGACACCGTCCTCCGCTTCGAGCTCGTGCTCGACGACGAGGGGATGGGCTGATGCTGCAGATCGCCGAGGCCGTACAGCTCACCGACACCGGCCGCCAGCGCGAGGCCAACGAGGACTCCTACTTCTCGCGGGCGCCGCTGTTCGCCGTCGCCGACGGGATGGGCGGCGCGCAGGCGGGCGAGGTCGCCTCGCGGATGGCCGTCGAGGCGTTCGAGCGCGTCGACGAGACATCCGCAGCCCCTGAGGAGGTCCTGCGGCGCACGGCCCAGGACGCGAATCGGGCGATTTTCGACCTCGCGCAGGGCGACTCGTCCCGCTCCGGGATGGGCACGACCCTGACCGCGGCGCTCCTGCACGGCGACGAGATCAGCTTCGGGCACGTCGGCGACAGCCGCGCCTACGTCTTCCGCGAGGGCAAGCTGAAGCAGATCACCAACGACCATTCGCTGGTCGAGGAGCTGCGACGGCAGGGCAAGCTGACCCGGGACCAGGCCGCCGAGCACCCGCAGCGCTCGGTCATCACCCGCGCACTTGGCCCCGAGCCGAACGTCGAGGTCGACACGATGACCTTCAGCGCCCGCCCCGGCGACATCTTCCTGCTCTGCTCCGACGGGCTGACGACGATGCTCGACGACGAGGACGTCGCCGCGGTCCTCGCCCGTGAGGAGAACCTGCCGATGGCCGGGCGACGGCTGATCCGCGCCGCAAACGACCGCGGCGGCCGCGACAACATCACCGTCGTCCTCTTCCGGCTCGAGACCGCCGATGCCGCGGCGAGTGCCGAGGGCGAGACCCTCGTCGGGCCGAGCGCCGCCGCCGCAGGCCTCAGCGCCGAGGCCGTCCGGGCCGGAGCGGCGTCGACCGGGGGAGCCGCGGCCCCGCCGCGCCAGCCCCCGCCGCGGCGCGCACCGCGGCGCCCCGGGGCGGTCTCGCCCGCGCCGAAGCGGAAGTGGCCGCGCCGGATCGCGAAGGGCGTGGCCGCGGTGGTCGTGATCGCCGCGATCGCGTTCGCAGCCGTGCTCGGCGCCCGCCAGGTCTGGTTCGTCGGCACCGACGACTCCGAGCAGCTCGCCCTGTTCCGTGGCCTGCCGTACGACCTTCCGTTCGGGATCGAGCTCTACTCCGAGCAGGGCGCGACCGAAGTCCCGCTCGATGCCCTGCCCGAGGCGCGGCGGGAGGTCGCGACCAACCACGAGCTTCGCTCCCAGGACGATGCGCGCTCGCTGCTCGAGGACCTCGAGAACGCGGCCGCGACGGCGACGCCCACGACGCCGAATGGCAGTGGGGGCAGTGGCGGCAATGGCGGCAATGCCGGCACCGGCAACGGCGGCGGCCAGGCCAACGGCGGCGACGGCTCGTCCGGGGGAGGCGGCGGCCCGTCGGGCGGAGGCAAGGGTTGAGCGCTCGCAACCGCGAGCTGCTCGGACTGATCCCGGTCGCCGGGCTGCTGATCGCCGGATTCGCAGCCGTCTTCAGCGTCCGCAGCGCCCAGCTCGACAACACGAGCCTGATCTTCGGCGCCTACTTCTTCGCGATCTGCCTGGCCGCGCACATCTTCCTGCGCTTCCGGCTGCCGAACGCCGACCCCTACCTGTTCCCGCTCGTTGCGCTGCTGGCCGCGATCGGCCTGGTGATGCTCTACCGGATCAACGCCGATCTCGCCCGCGATCAGGCCAACTGGTTCGTCGTCGGCCTCGTCCTCTTCGTCCTCACGATCACCTTCCTCAAGGACTACCACGTCCTCGAGCGCTACCGGTACATCATCGTGATCTGCGGCCTCGTGCTGCTGCTGCTACCGCGGGTGCCCGGGATCGGCGCGCAGGTCAACGGCGCCTACCTCGGCGTCAAGCTCGGACCGATCGCGTTCCAGCCGGCCGAGTTCGGCAAGCTCGCGATCGTCATCTTCCTCGCGAGCTACCTGCGCGAGCACCGCGAGGTCCTCGTCGTCGGCGCGAAGCGATTCGCCGGGATCACGTTCCCGCCGCTCAAGCACCTCGGGCCGATGCTCGTCGTCTGGGGCGCGGCGATGGTGATGCTCGTCTTCATCCGCGACCTCGGCAGCTCGCTGATGTTCTTCGGCGCGTTCCTGGCGCTGATCTACGTCGCCACCAACCGGATCTCGTTCGTGATCATCGGCCTCGCGATGTTCTTCGTCGGCGCCTGGTTCTTCGCGTCCACCGTCGGCCACGTCGGCGACCGCGTCGACATCTGGCTCGATCCGTACCAGGATCCGAGCGGCACCGGCTACCAGGTGCTTCAGTCCATGTTCGCCCAGGCCGACGGCGGCCTCTTCGGCAAGGGGATCGGCGAATCGCTGCTCTGGGCGCCCGGGATCGAGCACCAGACCCTCGGTAACACCCTGATTCCGCAGGTCCAGACCGACTTCATCTATGCGCTGATCGTCAACGAGCTCGGGTTGTTCGGTGCCTGCGGCGTGATCACGATCTACGGGCTGATCGCGGCCCGCGGATTCAAGATCGCCTCGATCGCGCGCGACGGCTTCTCGAAGTTGCTCGCGGCCGGGCTCACCGCCGTCTTCGCGCTGCAGGCGTTCGTGATCATCGGCGGCGTCATCAGGGTGATCCCGCTGACCGGCGTCACCCTGCCGCTGATCAGCTACGGCGGCAGCTCGGTCCTCGCGAACTTCGTGCTCGTCGCCCTGCTGCTGCTGATCTCCGACCGGGCCCGGCGGCCGGAGCCGGGGGCGGCCCAGTGAACACCCCGATCCGCCGGCTCCTCGTCGTCGCCCTGATCCTGTTCGGGCTGCTCGTCTGGTTCACGAGCAAGTGGTCGGTCTTCGACGCCGAGGACCTGCAGGCCAAGACCGAGAACAAGCGCCCGCTCTTCGAGGCGCAGCAGATCAAGCGCGGCAAGATCACGACCGCCGACGGGCAGGTGATCGCGAACTCGAAGAAGGTCGGCGAGAACGAGGGCTACCAGTACGTCCGCCGTTACCCGATGGGTTCGCTGTTCGGCAACCCGATCGGCTACAGCTTCATCACCCAGGGGACGAGCGGCTTCGAGCGGTCGGAGAACGCGACGCTGACCGGTGACGAGAACGAGTTCGTCTCGATCATCGACCAGATCCGCGGGCAGCAGCGTCAGGGCTCCGACATCGTCACGACCCTCGACGCCTCCGCCCAGCAGCTCGCGACTGACCAGCTCGAGGCCAGCGGTCGCCCCGGCGCGGTGGTGGCGATCGAGCCGTCGACGGGCGCGGTCAAGGTCATGGCCAGCACCCCCGGCTACGACCCGAACACGGTTCCCGATGATCAGGACCAGCTCAACACGGCCGACCCTCCGGTCCTGACGAACCGCGCGATCCAGGACGCCTACCCGCCCGGCTCGACGTTCAAGGTCGTCACGGCCGCGGCGGCGCTCGATTCGGGCGCAGCGACCCCCGACACCACGCTCAGCGGCGCATCGCCGCAGGAGTTCAGCGGCGTGGATCTCGCGAACGCCGGCGGCGAGCAGTTCGGTGACATCGACATGCGGACCGCGCTCACGCACTCGGTCAACACCTACTTCGCCCAGCTCGGCGAGGACGTGGGCTCCGAGACCCTCCTCGACTACATGGATCGCTTCGGATTCGGCAGCGATCCCGAGGTCCAGCTCCCGGACGACCAGAAGACGCCGAGCGGCATCTTCGTCCCGACCAGCAAGGGTTCCTACAAGCAGGTCGATTCCGACTTCGACCTCGCTCGCGTCGCGATCGGGCAGGGCGGTGAGGAGGGGCAGGTCCTCGCCACCGTCACGCAGATGGCGGAGGTCGCGGCGACGGTCGCCAACAAGGGCAACCTGATGAAGCCGACCTTCGTCCAGCAGGTCGTCGATCCCGACGGCCGGGTCACCGACGAGCTCGATCCCGAGGTCCAGAGCGAGGTGATGAGCGAGGAGACCGCCTCCGAGCTCACCGACATGATGACCAGCGTGGTCGACGAGGGAACGGCCGCCGACCTCGCCGGCGATCTCGGCGGGACGACGTTCGCCGGCAAGACGGGTACGGCGGAGATCAATATCGAGGAAGATCTCGCCCGTCCGTGGTTCATCGCCTTCGCTCCCGTGGACGATCCGCAGATCGCGATCGCCGTGACCACCGACCCCTGCACCGGCTGCTTCGGCGGCACCGACGCCGGGCCGATCGCAACCGCCGTCATGAATGAATTGCTGAACGACTGATGAAGCTCGCTCCCGGAATCACCATCGACGGCCGTTACCGGCTCGAGAGCCGTCTCGGCTCCGGCGGGATGGCCGACGTCTGGCGCGCCCGCGACACCGAGCTCGACCGCGACGTCGCGCTGAAGCTGCTGCACGAGAACTTCGCCCGCGACACCGAGTTCGTCGAGCGGTTCCGCCGCGAGGCCTCGTCGGCCGCGGGGCTGCAGCACCAGAACGTCGTGAGCGTGTTCGACCGCGGCTCCTACGAGGACAGCTATTACATCTCGATGGAGCTGGTGGAGGGCTCCTCGCTGCGCGAGCTGATCGACCAGGGCCTCGAGATCGAGGAGGCGGTCGAGGTGACCCGGCAGATGCTGGCCGCCGCCGCGTTCGCTCACGAGAACGGCATCGTCCACCGCGACCTGAAGCCGATGAACGTCCTGATCGACCGCGACGGGCGGATCCGGGTCACCGACTTCGGCATCGCCCGCGCCGGCGGGTCGGAGATCACCCGGACCGGTTCGGTGATGGGGACGGCGCAGTACCTGAGCCCGGAGCAGGCGCAGGGCATGGCCGTGACGCCCACGACCGACATCTACTCGATCGGGATCATCCTCTTCGAGATGCTCACCGGGCGCGTCCCGTTCGACGGCGACAACGCCGTCGCGATCGCGATGAAGCAGGTCGGTGAGGAGCCGCCCGCCCCGAGCACGATCAACCCGAAGGTGAGCCCGGCGCTCGACGCGATCGTCCTCAAGGCGCTCGCCAAGGATCCCGCCCAGCGGTTCCAGTCGGCCGCCGAGATGGCCGCGGCGCTCGAGGCGGCCGAGGGCAGCCCCGACGAGCCGGTCGTGCTCACGCCGATTCCCGAGGACCGCTCGCGGCGCCGGTGGATCATCGCCGCGATCCTGGTCCTGCTGATCGCCGGCGGGGCACTCGCCTATTTCCTGACCCGGCCCGACATGGTCACGGTCCCCGACGTCACCGGCGAGCAGGAGGACGCGGCGACGATCGAGTTGCAGTCCGCCGAGTTCGAGGTGACGACCGAGCGCGTCGTCAACGACATCCCCGAGGGCGAGGTCATCGAGCAGGATCCGAGCGGTGGCGACGAGGCCGAGAAGGGAACCACGGTGCAGATAACCGTGAGCCTCGGGCCCGCCAACGTGATCGTTCCGAAGGTGGCCGGCAAACCCGTGCCCGACGCGAAGCAGCTGCTGCGCAGCAAGGGCTTCGAGGTCGAGATCGAACAGCGGACCTCGGACTCCGTGCCCGACGGCAAGGTGATCGGCTCGAACCCGTCGCAGGGAACCAGCGTCGCCCCCGGCTCGACCGTGAAGCTGATCGTTTCGACCGGTGTCAAGACCGTCGTGGTGCCGAACGTGCTCGGCCTCGACCGCGTCACGGCGACTTCGCAGCTGCGTAAGGCCGGGTTCGTCGTCAACGCGAACCCACGCGACTCCGACGAGCCCGAGGACCAGGTGCTCGAGCAGGATCCGTCGGCCGGCGAGGAGGTCGAGGAGGGCAGCGAGATCACGATCACCTACTCGAGCGGCGTCGGCACGATCACGCTCGGCGACTACGTCGGCCAGAAGCTGACCTACGCGCAGCGCAAGCTCACCGGCGAGGGCCTGTCGGTGTCGATCGTCAAGCAGGACACCGAGGACTCCTCCGAGGACGGCATCGTGCTCAGCCAGGCGCCGAGCAGCGGCACCAACCTCAGCCCCGGCGACCGCGTGACGCTGACCGTCGGCGAGTACAAGGCGCCGCCGGACGGCGGGACGACGACAACCGGCGGCACGGCGACGACCGGACGGCGAGCCCCTTGAGGGTCGCCGTCATCCGCGGCGGCCGCTCGAGCGAGCACGAGGTCTCGCTGCGGTCGGGGGCGGCCGTGGCCGACGGCCTCCGCGACGCCGGCTACGAGACGACCGACGTCGTGATCGAGTCGGACGGGCGCTGGGTCAGCGACGGCGCCGAGATCGACCTGCGCCCGTCGGGCGGCCTGCTCGGCTGCGACGTCGCCTTCCCGGTGCTGCACGGCCCGTTCGGCGAGGACGGGACCGTCCAGGGCCTGCTCGAGTGCCTCGATGTCCCCTACGTCGGCCCCGGCGTCCTCGCCGCCGCGGTGACGATCGACAAGCTGATCTTCAAGCGGCTGATGCGCGAGCGCGGCATCGCCCAGGTCGACTTCTGCCAGGCCGGGGAGGAGGGCTGGCAGGAGCGCGTCGAGGAGCTCGGAATGCCGGTCTGGGTCAAGCCCTCGCGGCTCGGCTCGAGCGTCGGGATCCTCAAGGTCGCCGAGCCCGGCGGCCTCGAAGCCGCCGTCGAGACCGCGCTCGAACACGACCCCCGGGTGATCATCGAGGCGCACTGCGACGGGCTCGAGGTCGAGTGCTCGGTGCTCGGCAACGAGAGGCCCGAGACGTCGCTGCCCGGTCAACTCGTGATCAAGGCCGACTGGTACCACTACGCCGCCAAGTACGAGCCCGGCGGTATGGAGCTCGTCGTCCCGGCTCCGATCGGCGACGAGGCCGTCGCCCGGGTCCGCGAGCTCGCCGTCGACGTTTACAGCTCCTGCGGCTGCACCGGCCTCGCCCGCTGCGACTTCTTCGTGATGGACGACGGCGAGGTCCTCGTCAACGAGCTCAACACGATTCCCGGCTTCACCGAGACGAGCGTCTTCTCGAAGCTCTTCGAGGCATCCGGGGTCGAGTACCCGGCCCTGTGCGAGCGGCTCGTCGAGCTGGCGCTCGAGCGTTACGCGGCCGAGCGCTCGTACCGCTTCTAGCCCACGGGCCAGCGCTTCAGGGGTCCCCGCCGGGTGCCGATACCTGGGCATGGTCAGACTCACCGCCCTCGCCCTTGCCGCTGCCTTCGTCCTCCTCCTGCCGGCCGGAGCTTCCGCCGCGACCACGAGCGTCGAGAAGCGGAGCGCCTCGCAGCGAACCGAGCGAGCGCTCCGGACCGCGCAGCGGGCACGCCAGCTCGGGAACGCCGCTCTCCGGCGTGCGTCGCGGGCCGTCCAGGACGCGCGCCGCGCCAACAAGAGGCTCGACGGCCTCACGGTGCGGTCGGATTCCGACGCCGGCACGGTGACCACCGGCAGCGATACCGACTACGTGGATCTCGGCGGCCCAAACGTGAACGTCGACGTTCCCGAGTCGGGGCTGATCGAGGTCTGGGCCACGGTCACGTTCGACGACCCCTCCGACGGCCAGGTCGCCCTCTACGAGGACGGCGAGCGCGTTCCCATCGACGATGGACTTGGCGTCTGCAGCGGCGGATCGCTCGGCGACGTGCTGCTCTCGGCGTTCGCGGGCCCGGGTGGCGACGTCACCCTCTCGACGCCCGCAGCGCCGATACTCGGGCTCGGCTGCGGCACGCCGGGGCAGGGAGCATCGCCGGTGCTGTTCGAGACCACGCCCGGCGGCCACACCTACGACCTCCGCTACGCCGACTGCGGCTGCGAGCCGGGCGATGCGTCCTTCAGCGACAGGACGCTGCGGGTCTCCGGCCGCTAGCCGAGCAGCTGCACGTCGAAGATCTCGGCCGGCTCGCCGGGTTCGACGCTCGTGATCCAGATCAGGAAGTAGCGGTTGGGCTCGCTCGTGTCGAGGTCGACGGTCTGCTTCGGCTCGGCGGTGAGCTCGGACGTCAGCGGCTTGCCCCAGCCGGCGATGTCCGTCGGCGCGCTCGCCAGGTTCGATCCGTAGACCTCGAAGGTCCAGGCGCCGCCTCCGGTCTTCAGGCCCATCTGGCTCGGCGTGACCGACTCGCCGGCGTCGACGTAGAGGCCGACGCCGTCCTTGGCCGCACCCTCGAGGCCGGCGGTGTAGTCCTCGGTGCTCCAACCGGTCGTCGGGCTGCCGTCCTTCGCCAGCCCGGTCTCCTCCGAGTGCTCCTCCTCGTCGCCGCCGGAGCTCGCCGGGTCGAAGTCCTTCGCCGATTTGATCCCGATCACCTCGCTTGCCGTGCTGTCGGGCGGCGGCTCCTTCGACGGGCCCTCGCTGCCGCTGAACGCGGCGATCGCGATCGCGGTCCCGGCCGCGGCCACGAGCAGCAGCACGCCTGCCCAGGAGATCCGGCGCCGGGTCAGGATCCGGCGCCGCTTCTCGGGCACCGAGTCGAGCACGGAGGTGGCCTCGCCGGTCGCGCCGCCGGCGCGCGCTACTTCGACCTCGAGGGCGTGCTCGAGGTCGGCGAGGAACTCGTTCATGTCTCGGTAGCGGTCCTTGGGCTCCTTCGCGGTCGCCCGCTCGACGGCCGCGGCGAGAACCGCCGAAGCGTCGGGGCGGCGGCGCTGGACGTTCGGCACCGTCTCGTTGACGTGCTTCATCGCGACGCCGACCTGGGTCTCCGCCTTGAACGGGACCTCGCCGGTCAGCATCTCGTAGAGCAGGATGCCGAGCGAGTAGACGTCGGTCCGGGCGTCGATCTCCTTGCCCATCGCCTGCTCGGGGGAGACGTAGTCGGTGGTGCCGAGGACGCGGCCGGTCGCGGTCAGACCGTGAGCCTCGAGCGACAGCGCGATCCCGAAGTCGGTGATCTTGGCCCGTCCCTCGGGGTCGATGAGGACGTTCTGCGGCTTGACGTCGCGATGAACGAGGCGGGCCTGGTGCGCGGCCTGGAGGCCGCGGCCGATCTCGATCGCGTACGCGGTCGCCTCGTCGAGCGGCAACCTGCCCTCGCTCGAGATCCGCTGCTTCAGCGTCTGGCCGGGGACGTACTCGAAGACGATGAACGGCCGCCCGCCCTCCTCGCCGGCGTCGATCACCCCGACGAGGTTCGGGTGCGAGAGCTGCGCGACGGCTCGCGCCTCGCGGCGGAACCGCTCGAGCTGGTCCTCGTCGTCGGAGATCTCGCCGTGCAGGACCTTGATCGCGACGTGGCGCCCGAGGGTCTCGTCGATGGCCAGGTACACCGTCGACATCCCGCCGCTGCCGAGCTTCGACTCCAGGCGGTAGCGCCCGGAGAGCATCGATCCGATCATCCCGCTGTTCAAGGGAGGGTCGCCGAAACGAGGGCGGGAGAGGCCATGACCCGGGTATTTTGGCTCAACGCCTCGCTCGCAGTGGCAAGAGTGGGCGCCGCGACATGAACGATTGCGTACAGGCACGGATTCAGACCCTCGAGAGGGACCGGAATGGCCGTTGAGGTGCGGGTCGTCACCGACCCCGCCTGCGCCTGGTCGTGGGCGACGGAGCCGAAGCTGCGCCGGCTTGAGTGGGAGTTCGGCGACCGGCTCGACTGGCGCTGGGTGATGGGCGGGATGGTCCGCGAGGTCGGCCCGATGCAGCGCGCGCGGTATGCGCGGGTCTGGCCCAACGTCGCCGTCGAGTCGGGGATGCCGTTCGATCCGAGGCTATGGGCCGAGGGCGGGATCGACTCGAGCTACCCGGCCTGTCAGGCCGTGATCGCCGCCGGCGAGCAGGGAAGGCCCGCCGCCGAGCTGCTCCTGCGGCGGATCCGCGAGGGCCTGATGTTCGGCCGCCGCCGGCTCGATCGCGTCTCCGAGCTGATCGCCCTGGCGCACGAGCTCGAAGGAGAGGGCATCGATCCCGACCGGTTCGAGATAGATCTGCGCTCCGACGCGATCCTCGAGCAGCTCGCCGACCAGCTCGAGGAGGCGCGGCAGATCCCGGCCCAGGCGGTCGCCGAGAACGCGACCGGCTGCACCGGTCCGATCGAGCGCGTCACCTTCCCGTCGCTGACCTTCGTCGCCGCCGACGGCACCCGCCGCGGCGTCTACGGCTGGCAGCCCTACGAGCTCTATGCCGAGGCCGCGATGGCATCGGGCGCGAGCGAACCGGGCCCACCGGCTCCCGATGCGCTCGCCGTTCTCGACCGCTTCGGGCCTTCAGCCACGCGCGAGATCGAGGAGATCACCGGGCGCTCCCGGGCGGAAACGGAGGCCGAGCTTTGGCGGCTCGCGTGCGAGGGCTCGGTCGAACCGACGACAGCCATGACTGGAAATCTGTGGAAACGGGTATAGGCAGGGCTTGTGGGGACCGGTCGGCCCTGAACGCCGTTCGGTTGGGCCTCAGCCGCGGGTGACGACGCCGGCGCGGTCGGTCACCGATCCGACCCGGCGTGCGTCGGGGTAATGGGCGCGGAGCAGGCCCAGCGCATCATCGAGGTCGGCCTCGGGAACGGTCACGCAGAACCCGCAGCCCATGTTGAAGACCTCATGCATCTCGTCGTCGTCGATGTCGCCGTGGTCGGCGATCAGGTCGAAGACGGGCTGTGAGGGCAGCGGATCGTCGATCGCGTAGCCGACGCCCTCGCCGAGCCGCAGCAGGTTGTTGAGCCCGTCGCCGGTGATGTGGGCGAGGCCGCGGACGTCGACGTCGGAACTCAGCAGCTCGAGGATCGGGCGCACGTAGATCTCGGTCGGCTCGAGCAGGACGTCACCGAGCGGGCGGCCGAGGCGGTCGTCGTCGAGCGGGATGTCGGCGAGGACGCGGCGGGCGAGGGTGTAGCCGTTCGAGTGCAGGCCGGAGGAGGGGAGGCCGATCACCGCGTCGCCGGGCGCGATCGCGGCACCGGTGACGATCCCGTCGAGGGAGACGGTCCCGATCGCGCTGCCGGCGAGCTCGAGGCCGTTGACGACATCGCCGACCTGGGCGATCTCGCCGCCGGGGATCTCGATCCCGGACAGCTCCGCCCCGCGACGAAGGCCCTCGCCGATCGCGCCGCACTGCACGGGGTCGGCGGTCCGGCAGAGGATGAAGTCGACCAGGGCGATCGGCTCGGCGCCGACGCAGACGAGGTCGTTGACGTTCATCGCGATGCAGTCGATGCCGATCGTCTCGAACCGGCCGAGCTGCTCGGCGACGACCATCTTCGTCCCGACGCCGTCGGTGCCGAAGGCGATCCCGGTCCGCTCGTCGAGGCGGAGGACGCTGGCGTAGTGACCGGGCAGCGACACGACGCGCGACGGCTTGCCGGTGTCGATCCGCGAGAGGTGGGCGACGAGCGCGTCGACGGAGGCGTCGGCGCCACTCTGGCTGACCCCGGCTCGGGTGTAGGCGTCCTGGCTCATCGGTGCGGCTGATTCTTGCGGGTCTTCCAGAGGATCAGCCCGGCCAGCCCGGTCCGATAGGCGGCGTAGGGGAGCAGGCTGCGGTCACGCTCGATCAACCGGATCAGCCCCTGCGATGCGAGCGTCGACGCGAAGGCGGCACCGACTCCGACCGTGGCGGCGCGGGCGAGCTTCGGATCGACGTCGCCGCGGCGGCGCAGCTTGACGGCCTTGCGGACGGCGGCGGCCGTGATCACCGGCAGCGCGACGGTCCTCGACAGGAGGTTGGCCTGCGCCCGCCGGAAGCCGCGGGCGCGGGCCGCGGCGAGGGTGGAGCCGTTGCGCGAGACGCCGGGGACGAGGGCTGCCGCTTGGGCGCAGCCGATCGCGAGCCCGTCGGCGGGCGTCGCCTCGACGGCGTTCCGGTCCTGCGGGCAACGGTCGGCGAGCGCCATCGCGACCGATCCGGCGATCAGGCCGAACGCCGTCGACCGCGGCCCGCCGAGGCGCTGGTCGATCTGGTCCTCGAGCGCGAGGCCGACCGCGACCGCGGGAAGGAAGGAGAGGGCGATGACGGCGACGCGGCGGCCGTCGAGGCGGCGTAGCTCGTCGGCGATCAGCCGGCGTTGGCCGATCAGCAGCGCCAGGGCCGCGCCGCCGTGAACGGCCACCTCGAACGCCTTGCGGTCCTCGGGGCTGACCTCGTCGAGGTCCCAGCCGAGCAGCCAGGGGACGATCCGCAGGTGGGCGGAGCTCGAGACGGGCAGCAGCTCGGTCGGCCCCTGCACGGCGCCGAGGAACGCCGCCCGGGTCGTGGTCAGGCCGCCCTCGGCGCTCACCGGCTCAGGAGCCTTCGCCGGGCGCGGGCGTCTCCTGGCGGCGGCGCAGGTACCGGATCAAGAGCCACGCCGCGGCGATCACGATCACGGCCGCGACCAGGTAGTCGACGTAGTGCAGCTTGTCCTTCCACTCGTCCCAGTTGTCGCCGGCCGAGCGGCCGATCAGCGTCAGCCCGAGGACCCAGGGGATGCAGCCGAGGGTGGTGAAGATCGTGAAGCGCCAGAACGGCATCTCGGCGACGCCGGCGGGGAGCGAGATGAACGTGCGGACGATCGGCAGCATCCGGCACCAGAAGACGGTCGCCTCGCCGTGGTCGCGGAACCAGCGGTCGGCGGTCTCGAGGTGCTTGGGGTTGACGTGGAAGAACCGGTTCTTCTCGAGCAGCTCCTCGCGGCCGTAGTAGCCGACGCCCCAGGCGATCCAGGAGCCGACGACGTTGCCGAGGACGCCGGCGGCGACCGCCGCGAACAGGGTCATATCGCCGTCGCTGACGTTGAAGCCGGCGAAGAGCATCGTCGCCTCGCTCGGGATCGGCACGCAGGCGCTCTCGAACGTCATCAGGATGAAGATCCCGACGACCCCGATCGCGTCGACGACGTCGACTGCGAAGTTGACGATCGGATCGGTTATCGAAGCGGTGAGCGGGAGGGGCGGCAAACGGCGTCCAGCGGTGCGGGTGAGGGGCTTGCGGAGCGCGCATCCGGCACGTCGCGAGCCCGGCGGGGACTCTACCCTTTGACCGATGAACCGCCTGCGCGCGCCCGTGCTGCGGCACCGGATCTTCCAGCTTGCGGCGGATGCGGTCCTCGCCGCAATTGCCTTCTACCTGGCGTTCGCGATCCGGTTCATCGACGAGCCCGGCGGCATTCCCGACCGCTACGTGGACATGCTCACGGGCTCGGTCGTCTTTGTCGCGCTCGGCAAGACGATCATCTTCGGGCTGATGGGGCTCCACCAGAAGTGGTGGCGCTACTTCAACCTCGGCGACATCTGGTCGGTGATGCGCGCCTGCGCGGTCGCCTCGGCGCTGCTGATCGCCTTCTTCGTCATCGCCAAGCCGTTCTCGAGCCCGATGCCGCGCTCGGTGATGATCTACGACTTCGTCTTCACGCTCGGCCTGCTCGTCGTCGCCCGCAGCATCGCGCGCTTCTACTTCGTCGAGCGCCGGATGCGTCGCCACAACCGGCGCAAGCACGACGACGTCCTCGTCGTCGGGGCCGGTTCCGGCGGGCAGATGGTCGTCCGCGAGCTCCGGCTCAACCCGGAGCTCGGCAACCCGGTCGGGTTCGTCGACGACGATCCGCGCAAGCGCGGGATGCGGCTGTCCGGGCTGAAGGTCCTCGGCGGCACCGACGAGCTCGGCGCGATCCTCGAACGCGAGAAGCCGGCCGAGGTCGTGATCGCGATCCCCTCCGCCCCCGGCGCCGTCCGCGGCAAGGTCGTCTCCGAGTGCCGCGAGCGCGATATCCGGGTGCGGACCCTCCCGACCGTCTTCGAGCTCCTCCGCGGCGGCGTCCAGCTGACCCGGCAGCTCCGCGAGGTCCAGGTCGAGGACGTCCTCGGCCGCGAGCCCGTCGTCATCGAGCTCGACCGGGTCGGCGCCTATCTGACCGACCGGGTCGTGCTCGTCACCGGCGCCGGCGGGTCGATCGGCTCCGAGCTCTGCCGTCAGATCGCCAGGGTCGGCCCGCGGCAGCTCATCCTCGTCGACCAGGCCGAGGACAACCTCTTCCAGATCGACCGCGAGCTCACCTCCGAGTGGCACTTCGGCCGCTGCGAGGCCGTCCTCGCGGACTGCAAGGACGGCGAGCGGATGCTCGAGGTGATGCAGCGCTCGAAGCCCGACGTCGTCTTCCACGCCGCGGCCTACAAGCACGTTCCCCTGGTCGAGGCGAACCCGCTCGAGGCGGTGCGCAACAACGCGATGGCCACGCGGGTCGTCGCCGAGACGGCGGCCGTCTCCGGCGCCGACCGCTTCGTCCTGATCTCGACCGACAAGGCCGTGAACCCGCGCACGGTTATGGGCGCGTCGAAGGCGATGGCGGAGTCGATCGTCCGCAGCGCCGCGGCCCGGCACCCGGACACGCGATTCGTCTCGGTCCGGTTCGGCAACGTCCTCGGCTCCTCTGGCAGCGTCGTTCCGATCTTCCGCAACCAGATCGAGCGCGGCGGCCCGGTCACCGTCACCCACCCGGAGATGACCCGGTACTTCATGACGATCCCCGAGGCGGTCCAGCTCGTCATCCGCGCCGCCGACCTCGGTGGCGACGGCGACGTCTTCGTCCTCGAGATGGGTGAGCCGGTGAAGATCGTCGACCTCGCACGGAACATGATCCGTCTCGCCGGCTACGAGCCGGACACGGACATCGCGATCGAGTTCACCGCCCCGCGGCCCGGGGAGCAGCTCCACGAGCAGCTCCTCGCCGACGGCGAGCACTCCGAGCCGACGGCCGAGGGGAGGATCGTCAGGGCCGTTCGTGAGGAGCCGCTGGACCCCGTCCGGGTCGAGGAGACGCTCGAGCAGCTGCGCGATCTGATCGGCAGCGGGGACGAGACCGACCTGGCTCGCCGGGTGGTGGGCGTGATCAGCTCCGGCTTGGCCCCCGGCGGCGGGACTAAGATCACCCGCTGAGAATGGACCTGCTGAAGGAGATCGGTGCGATCCTCGGCTTCGTCGCCTTCGGCGGCTTCGCCGTGCTCGTCTTCATGACGTTCCAGCAGGCGCGCCATCTGCGCCGCCTGCGGGAGTGGGCCGGCCGTGCGCCCGAGCGCGCCGCGGCCGAGGAGGAGCGTGCCGCCGGGGTTTCCTCCGAGGCGACGATGCCGGCCATCCCGCCGCCGGGAGCCGACGATCGCGGCGCCGCGCCGGCGCCGTCGGGACCGGGCCGGGTCGCGCGAATGCGGGGCGAGGTGGCCTTCCGCTACGAGGAGCTCGACAAGCGCTCTCCGGTCAGCCCGCTCGTGCTCGGCCTCGGCATCCTGGCGCTGATCATCGCCGCGGTCATCCTCACCGGCGGCTTCGGTCTCCTCTCCAGCGACGACGGCGGCGGGTCGGCGCAGAAGTCGGCGGCGACGAAGCCCGCCAAGCAGGAGAAGCCCGAGGTGGCGGTGCTCAACGGCACCGCGCCCGAGGGTGGGGTCGGGGTGCCCGGCACCGCCAACGCCGCCAGCGTCTTCGTCAAGGACGCCGGCTGGAAGGTCGGCGAGGTCGGCGACGCCGGCAGCTTCCCGACGAGTTCGGTGATGTTCGAGGACGGCTTCAAGTCCGATGCCGAGACGCTCGCCTCGGACCTCAGCGAACAGCTCGGGGATCTCGAGGTGATCCCGATCACGCCGGAGGTCGCCGACGTTGCGAACGGCGCGGATCTCGCGCTCGTCGTCGGCCAGGACGACCAGGGCATCGCCGGATGACCCCGCCGAGCGCCGCGCGATGCAATCCGTCCTGACCGTCACCGCAGCCGCCGAATCGCTCCTCGGCAAGGGGCTCCTCGTCCCGCTCGGCGGCATCGCGGCGTTGCTGGCGATGGCCGGCATGCTGCTGCTGCTTCCGATCTTCCTCAACCAGCGCCGCGAGATCGCACGACTGACCGGATGGATGAACCGCGAGCCCGATGCCGGTACCCGCGAGTTCCGCGCGATCGCACCGCCCGGGACGTGGACCGGTTCCGCCGCCGCCGACCGCGTCACCTCCGAGCGCCCGGCGCTCGAGCGGATCGGGACCGCCGAGCAGCGGGCGATCGAGTACCAGCGGCTCCCGTGGTGGCGGCGCGTCATCGAGCGGGGCCCCCGGCATCCGCTCGTGATCTCGATCTTCGTGATCCTGATCGCCGGCGCGATCTTCTATGCAGCCGCGCACTTCCTCCGCGCCGAGAGCAACGACAGCGCGCCGAATCGGATCGACCCGAGCACCGTCAGCGTGGTCATCCTCAACGCCTCTTCCTCGTCGGGGCTGGCGGGCGACGTCTCCGACCAGCTGGGCAATCGCGACTTCGACGTGGTCGGTACCAGTGTCGCCAACGGCGGCAGCGGCAAGAGCATCGTCCGTTACGCCGACGGCGCCCAGCGCGAGGCGAAACTCGTTGCCAAGGTGCTCGGCATCAAGTCCGTGAAGCCGTTCGACAACGAGGCTGAGGCAGCGGCTGACAACCAGGCCGAGGTCGTGGCGTTCGTCGGGGACGACGTCACTGTCGGCGCCGGCAAGGGCTGACCCCGTGAGCAGCGACCGGGCCGGGCGCGGGGCGCAACTCGGCGCCGTCCTCTTCGCCGTCCTCCTCGTCCTGACGATCGCGACGTTCGCGGTCGAGCGCGCGGCAAGGTCGTCCGACGACGTGGTCAACACGGTTGAGTTGTCGCCGACGCTCGAGACCGGCAAGGCCGAGGTCACGTTCACGCTGACCGATGCCGACTCCGACGTCGACGTCCTGATCATCGATGGCAACGAGGACAGCGACGGTGACGTGGTCGCCACGCTTGCCGACGGTGAAAGTCTCGGAGCCGGTCCGCACACGTTCACCTGGGACGGGAGAACCGACGACGGCATCGAAGCACCGGCCGGGCTCTACGCGCTCGAGGTGGTCCTCGGCGACGAAGGCCGCGACGTCAAGCCTCCGGGTCGCATCGAAGTCAAGAGGTTCGTGATCGTCCCGTCGAATCAGTCGTCGCCGCTCCTCGACGACCCGTCCGGGAAGCCCTGATGGACGAGCCCCTGCTCTGGATCGGCTCCGTCGTCTGCGCCCTGCTCGCCGCGGCTGGCATCGCGCCGCTGCTCGGCCGCCGGGCACGACTGCTCGCGCTCAGCGCCGGCGTCCTGCTCGCACCCGTCCTCGTCCTCGGCGACAGCTGGGACAGCAGCCAGATCGCCGACCTCCGCGACCGCCCGTCGCTGCTCCTCGCCGGAGCGGTCGCCGCGGTGGTCGGCCTCGTGGTGGTCGGCTGGTTCTTCCGTCGCAAGCCGCTCTGGCTGGCCCCGGCGCTGATCGCGGCGATGCCCTTCCGGGTGCCGATCGATCTCGGCGCGGGGGACGCGAACCTGCTGCTCCCGCTCTACGCGGTGATCGCGGGGGGGCTCGCCGCGACCGTCTGGGGCGCTTGGCGGGATCCCGCTCCCGCCGCGGAGGAGACCGACCGCGGCCCCTGGATCCGGGCGATCGGCTGGGCCCTGGCCGGGATGGTCGTCCTCTACGCCCTCCAGCTCGCCTACGCCGACGACATCACCCACGGCCTCCAGAACGTCGCCTTCTTCCTCGCTCCGTTCGCCGCGCTCTACCTGCTGCTGACGGAGGCGCGCTGGGACCGGTCGCTGCTGCGGACGGTCGTCTGGGTGCTGGCGATCGAGGGTCTGCTGTTCCTCGTCGTCGGCGCAGCCGAGTACGTCTCGGGCGAGCTGCTCTGGAACGACAAGGTGATCTCCGGGAACGAGGCGCACACCTACTTCCGGGTCAACTCGCTGTTCTGGGACCCGAACATCCTCGGCCGCTACCTGGCCGTGACGATGACCGTCCTCGCCGCGGTCGTCGCCTACTCGCGGCGCCCGCGCGAGATCTGGACCGCGGCGGCCTGCTTCGCGCTGTTCCTGCTTCTGCTGCTGGTCAGCTACTCGCAGACCAGCACGATCTCGCTCTTCGCCGGCCTGCTCGTCCTCGTCGCGACGAGGTGGGGGGTGGGCCGCGGCATCGGCGCCGGCATCGCGACGGTGCTCGCCCTGGCCGCCGCCGTGGCGCTGATCGCCGGCGGCGGGCTCAGCAGCGAGACGACCAGCGGCCGTTCGGGACTGATCGACGGCGGCCTCCACATCGCCCGCGACAACCCCGTCGCCGGGATCGGCTCGGGCGGCTTCGGCGACGAGTTCACGGCCCGCTACTACGAGGGGGAGGGCTTCGCGGCGGAGAGCCACACCGAGCCGGTCACGGTCGCCGCCGAGCAGGGCGCGATCGGGCTGCTCGCCTACGCCGCGTTCCTCCTCGTCACCTTCGGAGCGCTGCTGTCGGCCACGGGGCTCGCCATCGGCGGTCGCGCGCGAGGGACCGCCCTTGCTGCGACCCTGCTTGCGATCTACGCGCTGATGTTCGTCCACAGCCTCGGCTACGCGGCCTTCCTGATCGACCCGATCACCTGGGCGGTCCTGGCGATCGCCGGCGCCGCCCTCGTCCGCGCTCCGCGACCGAGCGGCTGATCGGGGCGGCCGGTGCTCGACTACCTCCGCCGACTCGCCACCACCGGCTTCGCATACACCGGTGCGAGCGTCGCCTCGAAGGTGCTCGCGGTCCTGCTGCTGCCGCTCTACACGCGGTACCTGACGACCGCCGACTACGGGCAGGCCGAGCTCCTCTTCTCCACCGTCGTCGCAGCGAGCATCGTCATCCGGCTCGGGCTGATCGAGGCGCTTCTGCGCTTCTACTACCTGCCCGGCGAGCGCGGGGACCGGGTGATCGCGACGGGGTTCGGCGCGCTCTTCTGGACGACGACCGTCGCGGCTCTGGTGGCGCTGCCGTTCGCCTCACAGATCGGCGACGTGATCAGCGGCGACCCGCTCGACCCGGCCCTCGTCCGGATCGCGATCGGCGGGCTCTGGGTGCTGACGCTCTACGAGTACATGGTCACGCTGTTCCGCCTCGACGAGCGCGCCAAGGCCTACTTCGGCTTCACGATCGGCAACGTCCTGCTGGCGATCGGGCTGACCGTCGTCTTCGTCGTCGGCCTCGACCTCGGGGCGGAGGGGCTACTGCTCGGCTCCTACCTCGCCGGCCTCCCGTTCCTGCTCTGGCTGATCTGGGATGAGCGCCACCGGCTCAGCCTCCGGTTCGAGAACGACCTGCTGCGGCGGATGGTCAACTTCGGCCTGCCGACGATGCCGGCCGAGATCTCGATCTACTCGCTCGCCTTCATCGACCGGATCATCATCTCCCGCGCGATCGGGCTCGCCGAGCTCGGCCTCTACGCGCTCGCGTTCAAGTTCAGCCAGGCGATCCAGGTCGTCGTCCGCGGCTTCCAGCTCGCCTGGCCGCCGCTCGCCTACTCGATCCAGGACGACGAGGAGGCCCGCCGCACCTACGCCGTCGTCGTCACCGCCTTCACCGCCCTCTGCGGGCTGATCGTCGTCGGCATGTGGCTCGAGGCGCGCTGGATCGTCCGCCTGCTCGCCGCCCCGGAGTTCTTCGACTCCTACGAAGCCATCGGGCCGCTCGCCCTCGGTGCCGCCCTCTACGGCATCTACCTCGCCCTCGTCGTCATCCTCGGCCGCACCGGCAAGACGAAGTACAACTTCCCGGTCACGATCGTCGCGACGATCGCCAACGTCGTCCTCAACCTGATCCTCGTCCCGTCCATGGGGATCGTCGGCGCCGGCGTCGCCCTGATCGCCTCCTACCTGATCGTGATCGTCCTCATCTACGGCGTCAGCCGCCGGATCTTCCCGATCCCGTGGCAGTGGGGCCGACTCGCCGTCATCGTCGGCGCCGGAGCGGTCATGGTCGCCGCCGGCGATCTCCTGCTGCCGACCGAGGGCGCCGCCGGCTTTCTCTCCCGCCTCGCGGTCTTCGCCCTCTACCCGGTCGTCCTCTGGTTCGGCGGCGCCATCAACCGCGGCGAGAGGGCGCAGGTGAAGGCTCTGATCAGCGAGGGGAACCTCCGCGACCGCCTCGCGGCGATGCGCGCCGACCGCGCCACCGAGAGCGACGAGCAGGCGCGGGCGGAGGAGCTCTACGAGCAGGAGATCCGCGACCGCGACCGCGGCAACTTCTGACTGCGGTCCCGGCCGGGGACCGGCGAGACCGATCCGGACCTATTGCAGCTGGGAATCTTGATGAGCGCGGTCCGGATCGGCCTCCCCGGCCCCCAGCCTCCTCAGTCCGGCAGGCCCGCGTTGTATGCCTCCGCCGCCTCGCGGATCCCCTCGCCGCTCGGGTGCCACGCCTTCCGGGCGTGGAGCAGATACCAGCCCGGATCGTGGCCGGGGAGCACCAGCGCCGCCAGCGCCCGCGGCAGGTAGGAGAGGGCCGTTAGCGCCCGAACCACCGCCGCGGACGCCGGGCCGTGGTGCTTGCGCATGTAGAGGTCGCGGTTGCGGTGGAACTCGACGACCCGCCGGCTGCCGGCCGAGCGGTCGTTGGCGAGCTGCTCGTGGTGAATGGCGCGCGCGGCGGGGACGTAGAGCGTCGGGTGGCCAGCGTAGCCGAGGCGCTTGCAGAAGTCGGTCTCGTCGGAGTAGACGAAGAAGTCGGGGTCGAGCCAGCCGACCTCCGCGGCGGCCGAGCGGCGGACGAGCATCGCCGACGACTGCGCCCAGCCGACCCGCCGCGTCTCACTGCCGCCGCTCTCGGTCACCAGCCAGCGGTGAACCAGCAGCGCCTGGGCGAGCGCGGTCCCGACGCCGGGCAGCCGCCAGGCGCACGGCTGCGGCGTGCCGTCGGGCGCCAGCAGCTGCGCTCCCGCGGCTCCGGCCGCGGGGTCGGCCCGGAGCGCGCCGAGCAGGGCCTCCGCGCAACCGGGCAGCACCTCCGAGTCCTCGTTGAGCAGCAGGCAGAACTCGCCCTTCGCCGATTCGAGCAGCAGCGAATCGTTCAGCGCCTTGCCCTGGCGCCGCTCGGTGACGATCAGCCTCAGGTGGTCGCCGATCGCTCGCTCCCGCTGCGCGGTCTGGGCGATCAGGTCGACCGATCCGTCGTCGGAGGCGTTGTCGAGGACGAGGATCTCGTGCTCGACGCCCGCCGGATGGCAGGCGGCGATCGCGCGCAGGCAGGTGAGCAGGTGCTCTCGCCCGTTGGTGTTGACGACGCAGTAGCTGAGCTCCATCGGGACAATCGTCGCCCATGACGGCGCTCCGGGTCTCCCTCGTCGATCCCTCGGCGTTCACGCCGCCCTACGACCGCTCGCTCGCGGCCGCGCTCGCGCGCGCCGGCGCGGATGTCGAGCTGCTGACGAGCCACTTCCCCTATGGGCCCGTGCCGGCCGCCGCCGGCTATCGGGTCGAGGAGTGCTTCTACCGCCGCAGCTCCCGGCTCGACCCTTCCAGCCGCCTCCGCCTTCCGGTCAAAGGGCTCGAGCATCTCCCCGCGATGTTCGGCGCCCGCCGCCGACTCGCCGCCGCCGACGTCGAACACTGGCAGTGGACGACGCTGCCCGCCGCCGACCGCTTCCTGATCGGGCCCGACCCCGGCCACCCACGCGTCGTCACCCTCCACTACCCGTTGCCGAAGCCGGGTGACAGCCGCCGCCTCGAGCGCGAGCGCCGCTACCTCGACCGCTTCGACGCCGTCGTCGTCCACACCGAAGGAGCCGGCGAGCGCCTCCGCTCCGAGGTCGGGCTCGATTCGGCCAAGGTCGAGGTGATCCCGCACGGGCCGTTCGACTACCTGACCGAGCTGCCGAAGGAGGAGCCGCTGCCTGCGGAGCTCGCGGCGGTGGAGGGCCCGGTGATCCTCTTCTTCGGCCTGCTCCGCCCCTACAAGGGGATCGACACGCTGCTCGAGGCCTTCGCCGCGGTCGATGGGGCCGAGCTCTGGATCGCCGGAATGCCGCGGATGCCGGTCGAGCCGCTCCGGGAGCTGGCCGACCGGGCGCCGGGCACGGTCCGCTTCCTGCCGCGGTTCATCTCCGACCCCGAGATCCCGGCGCTGCTGCGACGCGCCGACGTCCTCGCGCTCCCCTACCGCGAGATCGAGCAGTCGGGCGTCCTCTACACCGGCCTCGCGTTCGGCAAGCCGATGGTGCTCGGCGACGTCGGCGGCTTCGCCGAGTTCGGCCGCCGGCACGACGCCGCCCGGCTCGTGCCTCCGGGCGACGCGACGGCGCTCGCGGCCGCCCTCAACGAACTGGTCTCCGACCCGGCCGCGCGCGAGCGACTCGCCGCCGCCGCCGCCCGAGCTGTCGCCGAGTCGTACGGCTGGAACGCGATCGCGGAACGCACGCTGGCGCTCTACCAGCGCCTCCGCGACGACCGCGCGACACGCGGCAGCCGATAATTCGAACCGACATGGGACTCGCCCGGAAGATCTTCTGGGGCTCGGTCGCGGGCCTCGTCCACACCCACGTCACCTATCCGGTGACGCTGGCGGCGCTCGCCCGGCTCCGCGAGCGCCGCGGCGGCCCGCCGCCTGAGCTCACACCTCCCGCCGAGCCGCCGCGGGTGTCGTTGATCGTCGCCGCATTCGACGAGGAGGAGGTGATCGCCGCCAAGGTCGCCGACGCCCTCGCCCAGGACCATCCGCGCGAGCGACTGGAGCTGATCGTCGCCTCCGACGGCTCCTCCGACCGCACCGTCGAGCTCGCGCGCGAGGCCGGTGCGGACATGGTCCTCGACCTTCCGCGCGGCGGCAAGATGGCAACCCAGAACGAGGCCGTCTCCCGTTCCAGCGGCGAGATCGTCGCCTTCAGCGACGCCAACTCGACCTGGGAGCCGGGCGCGTTGCGCGCTCTCGTGGCCGCCTTCGACGATCCCGCGGTCGGCTACGCCTGCGGCCGGGTCGAGTTCACCGACCCCGAGGGCGACAACGAGGAAGGCGCCTACTGGCGCTACGAGATGGCGGTCCGCGAGCTCGAGTCGGGGCTCGGCGGGATCACCGCCGGCAACGGCGGCATCTACGCCGTGCGCCGCGGCGCCTACCGCTTCCTCGACCCCTCGCGCAGCCACGACCTCTCGTTCCCCTTCGAGCTCCGCCGTGAGGGATGGCGCTCGGTCGACGTTCCCGGCGCTCGCGCGAGCGAGAAGATGGTGCCCTCGATCGAGGGAGAGTTCGCCCGCAAGCGCCGGATGATGCTCGGGCTCGCCGACATCGTCATCGCCGACCGGATGTGGGACCCGCGCGGCTACGGGGCGATGTTCGGCTACGAGATCCTCTCCCACCGCCTGCTCCGCTACGCGAGCCCGTTCCTCCACGTCGCCGCCTTCCTCGCGAACCTCACGCTGCTTCGCCGCGGCCGGATCTATCGCCTTGCGCTCACGGCACAGCTCGGCCTGCTCGGCGCTGCTGCCGCCGGGGACGCGCTGCCGGGTCCCGCCTCCCGGATCGGGCGAATCGCCCGCTACTACGTGTTCGTCACCGCTTCGATCGCCCTCGGGTTCCGCGACCGGATCAAGAACGGGGCTCCGGGCGCCTGGGACAAGTCGGAGGGAACGCGGTGAGCGAGGCCGACGCGGAGGCGATCGCCGCCTTCGCACCTCCCGCCGGCGACGAGGCGGAGCGCGGGCGCTGGGCCGCCGACCCCTTCGCGTCTCCGCATGCCGGCCTGCCGCGGGCGGCCGAGGTCGCGATCGCGGCGATCGCCCTCGTCCTGCTTTCCCCGCTGCTGCTAGCGGCGATGCTTGCGATCACGCTCGAGGGCGGCGGCTCGGCGATCTACCGCCAGCGCCGGGTCGGACGCGGTGAGGCTGAGTTCGAGTTGCTGAAGCTGCGGACGATGAGCGCCGGGAGCGACCCGGTCGGCGCCGGCACGGCCGTCACCGGCGGCGATGCGCGGGTGACCCGCGTCGGGCGGATCCTCCGGCGGACGTCGCTCGACGAGGTTCCGAACCTCGTCAACGTGCTCCGCGGCGAGATGGCGCTGGTCGGCCCGCGGCCGACGATCCCGGCCCACCTCGCCTGGTTCCACCCCCATCAGCACCGGCGCCACGCGGTCCGGCCCGGAATCACCGGCTGGGCACAGGTCAACGGCCGGGTCGGGATCAGCTGGGGCGAGCGGATCGAGCTCGACAACTGGTACGTCGATCACCGTTCGCCGCGCCTCGACCTCGAGATCCTCCGCCGCACGCTCGCCCAGGTGGTCAGCGGTCGCGGCGTCGATGCGGACTAAGGTGCGGCCGGTGACGAGCGAGCGCGGTTCCGAGAAGGAGGTCCGGATCAGGCCGTTCCGGCCCGAGGACTGGCCGGCGGTCCACCGCTGGTTCAACAACCGCGAGGCGATCTCGTCGCTGATGGAGGTGCGGCCCTCGTTCACCGAGGAGAACGCGAAGGGGTGGACGAACGCCGCGGTGAACGCCGACGGCGAGGACCGGAAGTGGGCGATCGAAGTCGAGGGCCTCGACGAGCCGGTCGGCTTCACCGCCCTCTACGGCCTCTTCCGCCAGACCGCCCCCGAGCTCGGAGCATTAATCGGGGACAACCCCGGCGCTCGCGGCGTCGGTCGCGAGGCCGAGCGCCTGACGGTCGCCAAGGCGTTCGAGGAGTTCGGTGCCCATCGCGTCTACGGCCGGATCCCTTCGTTCAACATGCCCGCGAAGAAGGCCGTCACCTGGCAGGGGTGGGAGCACGAGGGCACGATGCCCGGCCACATCCGCCGTCCCGACGGCGAGATGATCGACTGCGAGATCTGGGGGATCAGCGCCGACGGCTGGCGCGAGCGCTGGTCGGGCGGGGAGTAGCCCGATCGCGGTCGAGCTGATCGCGGACGAGGGCGCGGCGGCGGTCGAGGACGAGTTCTTCCGCAGCCGCGAGTTCCTGACCGCCGAGGGCGTCACCCACACCCTCGTGGCGAGCGCCGGCGGCAACGAGGTCGCGGTGCCGCTGCTCGTCCGCGAGATCCCCGGCAGCGACCGCCTCGACGCGATCTCGCCCTACTCCTACCCGGGCGCCAGGGTCAGCGGCGGACCTGTTGATCCGGCCACCGCCGGCCTCGAGGAGAGCGGCCTGGTCAGTGCTTTCGTCCGCGACCGCCTCGGCGACCCCGTCGCGTTCACGGGCGCAACCGACCGCTCGGTCGTCCTCGTCTCCGACCCGTCGCAGTCGCGGAAGTCGCGGATGAGCGATCGCCAGCAGATCCGCAAGAACGACGCCGCCGGCTACGAGGTCACCTCACAACACGGCCCCGAGGTGACCGACGACGCCCTCGCCGGGTTCCTCTCCGTCTACGAGGAGACGATGCGCGTCGTCGATGCGACTGACCGCTACTTCTTCGGAGCCGAGTACTTCCGGGCCCTGCTCGCCTCGCCCCTGACCTGGCTGCTCTCGGTCACCGGCCCCGACGGCGACTGCGCCGCCGCGGGCCTGCTGGTCCGCAGCGACGGCTTCATCCACTACTACCTCTCCGGCACCGCCGACGCCCACCGACGCAAGGCGCCGTCGAAGAACCTGATCGTCGCCTCGACGGACTTCGCGGAGGAGATGGGCCTGCCGCTCAACCTCGGCGGCGGCCTCAAGCCGGGGGACGGGCTCGAGGAGTTCAAGCGCGGCTTCGCCAACACGGAGCTCCCGTTCCGCACCCACGAGCTGATCTGCGACCCGGACGCCTACGCCGAGCTCAGCGCGGGACGGGAGGACGACGGCTTCTTCCCGTTGTACCGGAGGTAGGCCTGGTCCCGGGAGCGGCTGCCCCCGGGCCGCTACCCGATCTTTCTCGCGACCTTCTTGCGGATCTTCGGGACCAGCCTGTTCAGGGCCGCTCCGGCGCAGTCCGTGTAGTTGGTCGTTCCGTGGTTGAAGATCGTCTTCACCTTCACCCGCTCGCCCTTCGGCGTCTTCTGGCTCGGGCCGCCGGTCGACTTCAGGAACGTCGTGCCCTCGGGGGACACGCCTGAGATGTCGAGCTTCCAGGCGAGGTACTGGACGATGCTGCGCTGAAGCTCCTTCGAGGGCTTCTTGCGAGTGAAGTCCCCGATCGCCGCGACACCGGTCGTCTGGGTGTTGACGCCCTCGGCGTGGGCGCCGATGACGGCGCGCGACATTCCGCCGGCCCGGCCCTGGTAGACGTTGCCGAAGCGGTCGACGAGGGCGTTGTAGCCGATGTCGTCCCAGCCGTTGCCGTTGCGGTGGAAGCGGCAGATGCCGAGGACGATTCCCGGCGCCTCGGCCTCGCTGTAGTTGTTGGAGCTGACCGTGTGGTGGATGACGCCGGCCTTGATCCGGCCCATGTCCGGCTTGTCGCGCGGCTCGCAGCCGCCCTGCTTCTGCTTGGCGCCCCACTCGCGGCGGGTGATGAAGTCGGGCTCGCGCGATGCCCGCCGCGCGGCGTCCGCTCCGCCGGCGACCGCGGTGTCACGCGTGATGTCGACGTAGTGGAGGGTGCCGCGGATCGGCCGGTTGCGGCTGCGGATCTGGAGCTGGTCGCTGCCGCCCGTGTAGACCGGGTCGCCATTGTCGGCCTCAGTCCAGCGTCCCCACTCGCCGCCGGTATCGCGGGCCCGGTACTCGTAGGCGTGGAGGTTGCCGGCGATTCCGGCGAGGTCGAAACGGTGGGGAGCCGTGATCGGCTCGCTCCGGTAGAGGACCGGGCCGTGGGCGCCGTATCCGCCCTCGCTCGCCGCCCGCTCGAGGTTCCTCGGGGTCGCGGCGCGGAGCTCGGTCGAGGGCGGGACCGGCTGCTCGAAGTCGACCGCCGCCGGGCGATGGGGCTCGGTCGAGAGCGCGGGCGCGACCGCCCAGACGAGGGCGCCGGCGGCCGCGAGCAGCAGCATGGAAGCGATTCGGCGAAGGGTCATCGAACTGTGAGCAGATCCTTACAGACCCGAACACGCGGGTCCGCAGGAAGTACCGCCTTCGCCGATGGTGACGGACGTCCCGCGGAGGGGACATGCCTGCAGGATTCGTTGCAAGCGGCCGTTCGCCGCCCGCGGGAGGACTAGTAGGGGATGGCCTCGGGGCCGCGCCCGAGGTAGGCGTCGCGGAAGTCGCGGATCGCGTCGAGGGTCTTCGCGCCCTCGAAGGTGTCGCAGGTCATCATCTGCGTCCAGGCGGTGGTCGCGACCTCGTAGGGCATGTCCGGGTTCGGGAAGAGGTCGACGCCCGCTCGCGCGTCGTCGAAGACCCCCTTGAGCGCGAGCTGATCCTCCTCGGAGAGATCGGGGCTGTACTGGATGATCACCCGCCCGTGCTCGAGCGAGTGGACGTAGGCGCCGGGGCTCGGGTAGTCGAGGAAGGCGCCGTCGGCGAGCGGGATCGGGTAGTGGTCGCCCGAGGTCGGAGGGTTCGTGCCGTAGTCGGGGAGGTCGTCCTTCTTCGGGTCGAGGTGGGTGCTGCCCTCGTCCTTGAGGTTGAGCTGGAGCTCGCATCCGGCCGCCTTCGCGGCTGCGGTCAGGTCGCCGTTCTCGACGGCGGGCGGCGGCGTGCCGGCCCGGTCGTCGACCCGGATCCCGTCGGGCAACTCGCCGCCGAAGTCCGTGTTGACGTTGTCGCCGCTCGCCTGGGTCGAGCCGCCGCTCTCGGAGTCACCGCCGCCGGCCAGGGCGATCACGAGGCCGACGACGATCAGCAGCGCCAGCACGCCGGCGACGACGTAGCCGACGATCAGGCGCCGGCGGCCGGAGGCCTGGGCCTGCTGCTCGGCCTGCTCGCGTTCCCTGCGCAGGCGCTCCTTCTCCTCCTTGCGGCTTGCCACGGCGCGGAATCTAGCGGAACGCCGGTTCGGCACCCTCGGTTAGGGTGCGCGCATGGAGAGGGTCGAGACGGTCACCGGCGCGGTCGACGCGAGCGAGCTCGGGACCACGCTGATCCACGAACACCTGCTGGCGCGGGACGAGGCGGTCCACGCTCAGTGGCCGGACGCGCCGACCCTCGGCGGCGACCCGCCCGCCGCAATCGAGCCCGGCGGCGAGTACCGGATGGCGGTCGAGGCGGCCCGCGCGGCGCTCGAGCTCGGGGTCCGGACGATCTGCGACCCGACCGCGATGCTGCTCGGCCGCGACGCCGGCTTCATGCGCCGGGTGTCGGAGGAGACCGGCCTGCAGGTGGTCGCCTGCACCGGCATCTACACCTACGACCACCTGCCCACCTTCTTCGTCTCCCGCGATCCCGACCAGATCGCCGACCTGTTCGTCGCCGACATCGAGACCGGGATCCAGGGGACCGGCGCCAAGGCCGCCTTCATCAAGTGCGCGGCCGACGAGCCGGGGCTGACCGAGAACGTCGAGAAGGTCCACCGCGCCGCCGCCCGCGCGCACCTGCGGACCGGCGCGCCGATCATGGCCCACTCGCGCCCGGCCAGCGACACCGCTCCGCGGCAGATCGAGATCTTCGCCGAGGAGGGGGTCGACCTCGACCGCGTCCAGATCGCCCACTGCGGTGACAGCCCCGACGCGGACTACGTCGAGCGGCTCCTCGACCGTGGGGTCCGCGCCGGGCTCGACCGCTGGGGGATCGAGATGTACCTGCCCTACGAGCAGCGGATGAAGGTGACGCTCGAGCTGCTCGAGCGCGGCTACGCCGAGCGCCTGTTCCTCTCCGCTGATTCCTGCGCGACGATCGACTGGTTCCCGCCGGAGGCGGCAGCCGCGCTCGCCGAGGCGGGCATGGTCCGCGACTGGACGATCCGGATGACCCCGGAGCGGGTCGTGCCCGACATCCGCGAGGCCGGCGTCTCCGACGAGCAGATCGAGACGATGCTCGTCGCGAACCCCGTCAGCTGGCTGACCGGCGTCTAGACAACCGCGCTGCTCGCAGCCCTCCGGGCTGCTCGGCTGCTTGGTCCAGGCCGGCTCTAGTTCGTGCCGCGTGCCGCGGCGAGGATCTCGCCGCCGGTGCGTTCCCACGGGCGACCGGCCTTGAGCGCGCCGAGGATCGCCTTCACCGAGGTCGCCCGGTTGAGCACGAAGAAGTGGATGCCGGGGGCGCCGGCGGCCAGGAGCTGTTCGCACTGACGTGACGCGTAGGCGATCCCGAAGGCGCGCTCGGCGTCGGGGTCGCCGTCGAGGGCGGCGAGCTGGGCGTCGAGGCGATCGGGGATCTTCGCGTCGCAGACACTGCAGAAGCGGTGGAGACCCTCGCGGGAGATGATCGGGAGGATGCCGGGGATGATCGGCACCTCGATGTCGGCGTCCCGGACCTGCTCGACCCAGTCGAAGTAGACGGCGTTGTCGAAGAAGAGCTGGCTGATCAGGAACTCGGCACCGGCCTCGACCTTCTCGCGGAGGAAGGCGATGTCGGCCTCCGGGGAAGCTGCTTCCGGATGGACCTCGGGGTGGCAGGAGGCGCCGATGCCGAAGCGGGAGGAAGCCTTGCGGCCGCGGATGAAGGCGGCGAGCTCGGCGGAGCTGCGGAGGCCGCCGGGGGGAGGCGTGAAGTCGGCCACGCCGCGGGGCGGGTCGCCGCGGAGGGCGAGGATGTTCTCAATTCCGGCGTCGCCGAGCCGGTTGAGGATCGCGTCGAGCCCCTCGATCGTCTCGCCGACGACGCTGAGGTGGGCCATCGTCTCGATCCCGTAGTCGCGCTTGATCCGGGTCGTCATCTCGACCGTGCCCTCGCGGGTCGAGCCGGCGGCGCCGTACGTCACCGAGACGAAGCTCGGCTCGAGGCGGCTCAGATCCTCGACGCTCGCGAACAGCTCCGTGACGCCTTCGTCGGTCTTCGGGGGGAAGAACTCGAAGGAGAAACAGGGTTCCGTCGATGACGCGAGCAGGTCGGGGATCCGCATGCCGCAAATCGTACGGACTGGGCGCGGGGATGATCTAGTGTGACCCCATGGCCGCAGGGGTCGAACCGGGCAGCGAGGGGACGGTGGTCTTCTTCCCCGAGGGCGCGTTCGGCCCGACCAACAACTGCATCGGCATCGCCGACGTGATGCGACGCCGGGGCTGGCGCGTCGTCTTCATCGCCGAGGAGTCCTTCGCCGGGACGTTCACCGAGAAGGGATTCGAGGAGCGGCTGATGCGACTCGGGCCCGCGCCGGAGCAGGAAGAGGACGCGGGTCAGTTCTGGAAGGACTACATCCGCGATACCGCGCCTGTCTTCCGCAAGCCGACGATCGAGCAGCTCGAGGGCTTCATCGTCCCGACGTTCGAGGCGCTCGTCGAAGGCGCCCGCTACGTCGACGAGCGGCTGACCGAGATCATCGAGGAGGTCAGGCCGGACGTCATCGTCGAGGACAACGTCGTCTCGTTCCCGGCGCTTCCGGCCAGCGGCGTCCCGTGGGTGCGGATCGTCTCCTGCAACCCCGCCGAGGTGAAGGACCGTGACGTGCCACCGACCTTCTCGGGCTATCCGGTCGCCGACCGCGGCCGCTGGGACGAGTTCCGGGCCGAGTACGCGCGGGTGATCCGCCCCCTGTACGAGTCGTTCAACGAGTTCTGCCGCGAGCGGGGAGCGCCGCCGCTGCCGCCGCTGGAGTTGATGCACGACTCGCCCGACCTCGACCTCTGGCTCTACCCGGCGGCCGTCGACTACGCCCGCTTCGAGCCGCTGGCCGGGATCTGGCACAACCTCGAGTCGTGCGTCCGCTCGACCGACGAGCCGTGGGCGCTCCCCGAGGAGCTCGCGACAGGGGAAATGGCCGAGCGTCCACTCGTCTACCTGAGCCTCGGATCGCTGGGCTCCGGCGACGTCGAGCTGATGCGAAAGCTGATCTCCGAGCTCGCCGACGCTCCCTACCGGGTGGTCGTCTCGATGGGCCCGCAGCACGCCGAGCTCGAGCTCGCACCGAACATGACCGGAGCCGAGTTCCTGCCGCAGGTGTCGCTGCTGCCCGAGGTCGACCTGATCGTCACCCACGGGGGCAACAACACGGTCACCGAGGGTCTCCACTTCGGCAAGCCGATGGTCGTGCTGCCGCTGTTCTGGGATCAGTACGACAACGCGCAGCGGATCGACGAGACCGGCTTCGGTCGCCGCCTCGACACCTACGGCCACGAGGGGCCGGAGCTGATCGGGGCGATCGACGGCCTCCTCGCGGACGAGGCGCTCGCGAAACGGCTGGAGAAGGTCTCCTCGCACCTGCGCGGGGTCCGCGGGACCGAGCGGGCCGCCGAGTTGATCGCGACGCTCGGGTAGGAGACCGGGGGCGGGGGAGGAAGGCAGGGGGAATGAGTCTCGACGAGCGCCAGAAGGCCGCGGTCAAAGCCGAGCGCGAGGAAAGCTTCCTGCTCGCGGTCCCGGAGAAGCGGTTCCTGCGCTGGGTGGCGGGCAAGCTGCCGCGCTGGATCCTTCCCGACGACATGACCGCGCTCGGGGTCGTCGCCGCGCTCGCGATCGCCGTCGCCTACCAGCTCTCCAACGACGGCAGCGGCTGGCTCTGGGCGGCGAGCGCCCTGCTGGTCGTCCAGTGGGTGGGCGACTCGCTCGACGGGACCCTCGCCCGCGTCCGCGGGATCGAGCGACCGACCTACGGCTACTACCTCGACCACCTTGTCGACGCGATCGCCACCGCGGCGATCGGGATCGGCCTCGGGCTGAGCCCGTTCATGTTGCTCTCGGTCGGCACCCTGATCGTCGTCGCGTACCTGATCCTCTCGATCAACGTCTATCTCGAGAGCTTCGCCTTCAACCGGTTCAGCATCGGCTACGGCAAGATCGGCCCGACGGAGATCCGGCTGATCCTGATCCTCCTCAACACCTTCCTGGCGCTCGACATCGTCGGCCTCGACTTCGACATCGCCGGGCTCGACCTGACGGTCTTCGACGTCGTCGGCCTTGCGATCGCGGCGACGATGATCGTCCTGCTGTTGGGTCGCTCCTTCCGGAACCTCCGTGAGCTCGCCGAGCGCGAACCCGCGGCACCGCGCCACCCGCCCGCCGGCTAGCCGGCGGGCTGCCATAGGGTGGTCGCGTGAAGTTCGGCCTCGCGATCTTCCCGACCGCCGAGACGATCCAGCCGGCCGCGATCGGCCGGCTCGCCGAGGTGCACGGGTTCGAGTCGCTCTGGTTCCCCGAGCACACCCACATCCCGGTCAGCCGCGACACGCCCTATCCGGGCGGCGGCGAGCTCCCCGACGAGTACAGCCGGATCTACGACCCGTTCGTCGCCCTGACCGCGGCGGCGGCCGCAACGGAGCGGCTGATCGTCGGTACCGGGATCTGCCTGATCGTCGAGCGTGACCCGATCACGACCGCGAAGGAGGTCGCGACCATCGATCGCGTCTCCGACGGCCGCTTCGTCTTCGGCGTCGGAGCCGGCTGGAACCGCGAGGAGATGGCCAACCACGGGACCGATCCGAAGACCCGGTTCTCGCTGATGGGCGAGCGGATCGAGGCGATGAAGGCGATCTGGACCGATGACGAGGCCGAGTTCCACGGTCGCCACGTCGACTTCGATCCGATCTGGTCGTGGCCGAAGCCGCTGCAGCAGCCGCACCCGCCGATCCTCGTCGGCGGCAACTCCGACGGCGCCCTCGATCGCGTCGTCGCGCTCGCCGACGGCTGGATCCCGAACCCCGAGACCCGGTTGAGCGAGTTGCCCGACAAGATCCGCGACCTCCAGGAGCGGGCGGCGGCGGCGGGTCGCGAGCCGCTGCCGGTGACGTTCTACGCGGTCAAACCGGAGGCGGAGGCCCTGCGACGGTTCGCCGACGCCGGCGTCGATCGGGCCGTCTTCTACCTGCCATCGGGCCCGCCGGACCAGGTCGAGGCATACGTCGAGCACCTGGCCGGCCTCGCGGCGGCCTTCGATGTCTGACGCCGCCGCGTTGGCCGCCGCCGGGTCGGCGGATCGCGAGCGGACCGGCCGCCTCGAGCCCGCACTGGTCGACGCGATGCGGGCCGAAGGGGTCTTCTCCGCTCTGGTGCCGGCGGCGCTCGGCGGTGGCGAGGTCTCGCCCGCCGAGCTGGTCGCGACTGTGGAGGAGCTCGCCGCGGCCGACGGCGCAGTCGGCTGGTGCGCGGGTGTCGGCGCGACCGCGGGACTCGCGGCCGCTTACCTGCCGGAGGCTGAGGCGAGTGAGTTGTTCGGCGACCCTCCCGCGATCGCGGCCGGCGTCTTCGCGCCGCGGGGAAAGCTCGAGCCGGCGGGGGAGGGGGCGTACCGGCTGACGGGCCGCTGGCCGCTCGCAAGCGGGATCACCCACGCGGAGGTGGTCGGCCTCGGTGCCGTCGACCCCGAACGCGGCCCGCTCTATGCGGTCGTTCCGCGCGGCGCCGTCGAGGTCGTCGAGACCTGGGACTCGCTCGGGTTGCGCGCGACGGGCAGCCACGACGTGTCGGTCGAGGGGCTCGAGGTCCCGGCGGCGCGGGTGGTCGACCTCGCCGGTGGCGATCCCACCGCGGAGGGACCGCTCTACGCGTTCCCGCTCTTCGGTCTGCTCGCGCTCTCGGTCTCGGCGGTCTGCACCGGCCTGGCGCTCGGTGCGCTGGTCGACCTGCGCGAGGTCGCCGCGGCGCGAACGCCGCTCGGCAGCCGCCGGGCGCTGGCAGAGCGCGGCACCGCCCAGGAGTCGGTCGCCTCAGCGGAGGCGTTGCTGCGGGCGGCCCGGTCCGGCGTCGATGCCGCGATCGCCACCGCCTGGTCGAAGGCGACCACCGGCGGACCGCTCAGCACCGAGGAGCGCCTCGGCCTTCGCCTGGCGGCGACGCACGCGGCCCGCGCCTCGGTCGACGTCGTCGACCTCGCCCACCGGCTCAGCGGTTCGGGCGGGCTCTACGCCGGCGCCGCCGAGCGCCGCCTCCGCGACGTCCACACCGCGGCCCAGCACATGGTCGTGGCCCCGGCGACGTTCGAGCTGGCGGGCCGGATCCTCCTCGGCGTCCAGGAGGACGACCCGCAGCTCTGAGTTAACCCCGGCGAAATGCTCCGGCTTCGCCGTCCGCTTCCGCCGGTCGGCGCGGCGTCTACCTCAGCTGGCGACGGAGGATCTTCCCCGATGCCGACTTCGGGATCTCCTCGATCCGCTCGAGGATCCTGATCTTCTTCTGCGGCGAGACTTTCTCGGCGACGAAGGCGAGGATCTCCTCGTCCTCGACGTCCTCCGAGCAGACGATGAACGCCTTCGGCAGCTCGCCGGCCTCCTCGTCGGGAACGCCGATGACGGCACAGTCGGCGACCGCGGGATGGGTGATCAGGATCGCCTCGAGCTCGGCCGGCGGGACCTGGAAGCCCTTGTACTTGATCAGCTCCTTGAGGCGGTCGACGATCGCGAAGTAGCCGTCCTCGTCGATCTCGGCGACGTCGCCGGTGTGGAGCCAGCCGTCTTCGTCGATCGTGTGCTTCGTCGCGTCCTCGTTGTTGAGGTAGCCGGCCATCACCTGCGGTCCGCGGATAAGCAGCTCGCCGCGGGTGCCTTCCTCCCGGGTCTCGGGATCGACGACCCGGGTCTCGGTCCCGGGCACGGGGAAGCCGATCGTCCCGGGCTTGATCCGGTCGGGCTCGAGCGGCGAGACGTGGGTGACGGGGCTGGTCTCGGTCATCCCGTACCCCTGGATCGTCGGAACGTCGAGGCGCTTGGCGACCGCCTCCGACAGCTCCGGTCCGAGCGGAGCTGCGCCCGACATGATCAGCCGCAGGCTCGAAAGGTCGGCGCCGTCGACGGCCGGGTGCTTGGCGAGGGCCAGGGCGATCGGCGGCACGACGTTGGCGAGCGTGACCTTGTGCTCCTCGATCAGCGACAGGAACTGGTCGAGGTCGAATCGGGGCATCGTCACGACGGTCGCGCCGTTGCGGATCCCGAGGTTCATGATCACTGTCTGCCCGTAGATGTGGAAGAACGGCAGGACGCCGATCAGCACGTCGTCGGGCCCGATCTCGAACACCTCGTCGCACTGGAGGACGTTGGCGATCAGGTTGCGATGGGTGAGCATCACGCCCTTCGGCAGGCCGGTCGTACCGCTCGAGTAGGGGAGGACGGCGAGGTCGGTCGCGGGGTCGACGTCGATCTCGGGCGGGGCCGCGCCTTCGCCGAGCAGGTCGGCCAGTGTCGGCTCGTCACCCTCGGCCTCGCCGACGACCACGATGTCGGTGACGCCGGCGTGCTCGGCCGCCTTGCGGGCGGTGTCGAGGAACGCCTCGATCGTGAAGATCATCTTCGCCCCGGAGTCGCTGAGCTGGTGGCCGAGCTCGCTCTCGGTGTAGAGCGGGTTCGCGGTCGTGTTCGTCGCGCTCGCCCGGAGGACGCCGTGGAAGATCACCGCGTACTCGGGCAGGTTCGGCATGTAGATCGCGACGACGTCGCCGCGGCCGATCCCGCGCGCCGCGAGGGCGCCGGCGAGTGCCTCGACGAGGCCCTTGAACTGCGCGAAGCCGATCGCCCTTCCGGTCGGACCGTCGATCAGCGCCGGCTTGTCGCCGAGTTCCTCCGCGCGGGCGAGCGTGAAGGTCGCGAGATCGACGTCGGGGATCTCAGGCGCGGGCGCAGTCTCGGGCACGGTCAAGGGTCTCTCCTCCTCGGTAGCGGGTCCGGAGCCTATCCGCCTTGCAATAACAACTAAACAGTTGTAGAGTGGTGAAACGAACCGGCCACGAACACGGAGCCACGATGGAACTTCCCCGCCCCATTCCCACCGACCTCGCCGAGATGATCGCCGCGCGGATGCGCGTGATCGGCGATCCGAACCGGATCCGCATCCTGGATCAGCTTCGCGACGGCGAGCTCTCGGTGACCACGATCACCGAGCGGCTCGAGATGACCCAGCAGAACGCCTCCAAGCACCTCGGCGTCCTCCTCGGCGCCGGCATCGTCGCCCGCCGCAAGGAGGGCACGACCTCGTACTACCGCGTCGCCGACGAAGGCGTTTTCGCCCTCTGCGAGCAGGTCTGCGGTGGCATCCAGGATCGCCTCTCCGAGCTCAACGACATGGTCGGAGGTGCGTCGTGAGCGCCGCCTGCGAGACCGGGTCCGGCCGCTGGCCGCTGGAGCGAGTCCTCTTCGCGATCGCCGGAACCGTCGTCCTGATCTCGGCGGCCCTCGCCGCATTCGTGAGCCCCTGGTTCCTACTGCTGACGGCCTTCGTCGGCCTCAACCAGTGGCTCTTCGTCGCCTTCGGCGACTGCCCGATGTCGCTTCTCCTCACCCACGTATTCCACCTCCGAAGGACCGTAACCCGATGAACCCCGCAACCGACACCGCCGCTCCCCAGATCCCCGACCACCCGCCCACGCCACCGCGGGCCGTCGGCCCGGTCGGCGGGCTGGGCCGCTGGGCCGCAACCCATGCCGGCATCGTCTTCGCCGCCTGGGCAGTGATCGCGATCGGGCTCGGCGTCTTCGCGCCGAAGGTCGAGCACGCCCTTTCCGGCGCCGGCTGGCAGGCGAATGGCTCCGAGTCGGTCGTGGTCCGCGACCTCGTCCAGAAGGAGTTCGGGGGCCTCAACAGCACCGGCCTGATGGTCGTCGTCCACAGCCCCGACCAGACGGTGAGCTCGCCGCAGTTCCGGCAGACGCTCGCCGCCGTCAGCAATGAGCTGAAGGCGGACGATCGGATCTCGTCCGTCGTGCCGCCGGCCAAGGGCTCCACCGTCAGCGCCGACGGCCACACCGCGATCGTCATGGCCGGCGCCGCCGCCGACAGCAACGAGATGGTCCGGGCTGCCGACGATCTCAAGGGTCCGATCACCTCGCTCGGAACCGCCGACTTCCAGGTCGCCGTCACCGGCGCATCGGGCATGTGGTCGGACTTCAACACGGCCAACCGCGAGGCGATGATGAAGTCCGAGATGATCAGCTGGCCGGTGACGCTGGCGATCCTCGTCCTCGCCTTCGGCTCGCTCGTCGCCGCCGGCCTGCCGCTGCTGCTGACGATCCTCGGCCTCGTCGCCTCCGCCGGCTCGCTCTACCTGCTGACCGAGTTGACCCCGATATCGATCTGGGCGATGAACTTCGCGTTGATGTTCGCGCTGGCGCTCGGCATCGACTACGCGCTGTTCATCGTCTACCGCTTCCGCGGCGCCCTGTTCGGCTCCCACGAGGAGCCGAGCGACGCGGTCGCGGAGACGATGGACACCGCCGGCAAGGCCGTGCTGTTCAGCGGCGTCACCGTCCTGATCTCGCTCAGCGCCGTGATGCTGGTCGACAGCCCCGCGTTCCGGTCGATGGCGCTCGGGATCATGCTCTCGGTCATCTTCGTCCTCGCGGCGACGTTGACCCTCCTGCCCGCGGTGCTCGCCCGCCTCGGCTCACGGGTCGACAAGCTCTCCCTTCCCTGGGTGCACTCGGGCGAGCACCGCTCGCCGCGCTTCGCGGCCTGGGGCGAGTGGCTGTGGCGGCACCCGTGGCTGCCCGGCATCGCAACGGTCGGAGTCCTCCTCGCCCTCGCCGTTCCGGTGCTCTCCCTCGACACCGGGATGCCGTCGATCAAGGTCGTCCCCTCAGGCGACACCAGCCGCCAGGGCTACGAGCTCGTCCAGCAGCAGTTCGGCCCCGGTGCGCCGGGAGCGCTGCAGGTGGTCGCGCCGGCCGCCGACGCGAAGGCCGTCGCCGGCGAGATCGCGGCCGATCCTGGCATCGCCCAAGTGACGCCGCCGCAGCCCGGCGCGTCCGGCGACTACGCCCTGATCCAGGCCGTCCCCGCGGTCGACCCCTCGTCGAGCGAGCTCGGCGCCACGATCGACCGCCTCCGCTCCGAGCTGCCCGCCGGGGTCAGCGTCGGCGGCGCCGTCGCCGAGAACCACGACCTCGAGTCGGAGCTCGCCGCGAAGACGCCGCTCGTGATCGGCGTCGTCCTCGGCCTCGGCTTCCTGCTCCTGCTCGTCGCGCTGCAGGCACCGCTGATCGCCGCCCTCGGCGTCATCACCAACCTGCTCGCGACCGGCGCCGCGTTCGGAGTCGCCCAGCTGGTCTTCCAGGAAGGCCACGGATCAGGCCTGCTCGGGTTCGAGCCGCAGGGCTTCCTCGACGCCTGGGGACCCGTGTTCTTCTTCGCGATGATCTTTGCGATCAGCATGGACTACACGGTGTTCCTGCTCTCGAGCGCGAAGGAGCACTGGGACCGGACCCATGACCCGCGCGAGGCGATGGTCGGTGGGCTCGCCCACTCCGGCCGGGTGATCTTCGCCGCGGGCGCGGTGATGGTGGCGGTGTTCTTCACCTTCGCGCTCTCGGGCCCACTGCCGCCGAAGGAGATGGGAATCATCCTCGGAGTCGCGGTCCTGCTCGACGCGCTGCTGGTCCGGCTGCTGCTGGTGCCGGTGCTCCTGCGGCTGACGGGTCGCGCCGCCTGGTGGCTGCCCCGCTGGCTCGACCGGATCCTGCCCGACGTCCGCTTCGGGCACTGAGCCCGAAGGCCGAGGCCCCTGAGGGCCAGTCGGGCCGGTGGTGGAGAGGAGGCCCCTGCCGCCTCGGAGAGTTTCCACCACCGGCCCTGAACCGGTTCGACTGTGAACACGAGAGGGACGCCCCCGAATGGGAGAGCTGGGACGCCCCTCTCGCGCCCTTGCTGTGTTCCGCCTTATGCCCTGAGGTTCAGGGCAGTGGCACCTTCCCCAGCAACTTCTTCTGGAACGGCTCGGTGCCGTTGACGAGCTGGAGCCCGTCGAAGCCGTTCGCCCTTGCGTATGCGATCTCGCTGCCGACGTCGCCGACCCCGTTGGAGGCCGGAAGCGGCGCGATCGCGACCGTGCTCAGCGTCCCGAGCGCGGCGCCGTCCTTGTTCAGGAAGGCCGAACCCGAGTCCCCGGGGATCCCGGGGGTGAGCGTGTAAGCGGTGTAGCTCCAGCCGCCGGGCGTGCGCTCGAGGACGACGCCGTTCTTGGGGCTGAGCAGCGTCACTCCCTGGCGGAGCGACGAGTTCCCGTAGGTGTAGACCTGCTCGCCGGCCGCCGCGGTGCCGACCCCGGTCGGGCCGCCGAAATCGGGGATCGACGGGTTGACCTTGGCGACGTCGGAGGGGTCGAGCTTGACGAGGGCAAGGTCGTTGTACTGGCAGGTCTCCTCGTCGGCCTCGCCGTTGGCCTGCATCGTCAGCCACGAGTTGTAGGCGAGCGTGCCCTTGACGTCGGCGCCGTCGACCTCGACCTTGGTGCCGAGCGGCAGCGACGCGGAGGTGCAGCCGTTCGTGTCGGTCGCCGCTCCCGTCGAGGAGCAATGGGCGGCCTGGCCGATGAAGGTGTCACCGCCCCGGGCGAAGATGAAGTTGGAGGTGCACTGACCTGACCCCTCGGTGTTCGTCATCACGCCGGGGTGGATGGGCGCGGTGGCTGCCGGCGCCCAGGCGGACGCGGCGGCGGGGACGAGGGAAAGGGCCGCGAGTGCGGCGATGAGTGCGGTGAAGATCTGAATCGGTGAGCGCTTCAAAGCAGAACCTTACTTCAGGAAAAGAGACATAGAACGATGTAATCGTCGCGCCTGACTGTACTGCGCGTCTACGGAGGACGCTCCGAAATTGACGCTCCGGATTTGTGGAGATCTACAAGAAGGCCTTCCGGAAGCTTCGTTTGTCGCTTAGGATGGCCCGACATGCGTCTCGTCCTCGATTCGGGTGATCTGGGCCGCGATGGGGCTTGAGCCGCTCCTCGACGCTCTCGTCGACGGCAGGGACGAGATCAGCGACCGGCACGTGCGCCGTGCTCGCGCCGAGATCCCGAACTTCGCCGGCGTTCCGATCGAGGAGCACCGTCACGACTCGACCGGCGCCGTCGTCCTGCTCGTCGGGATGCGCCGCGCCGGCATCGACTCGCTGCCGGACGAGGCGAGGGACGGGTTGCTCGACCTCGGGGAGCGCCGCGCGAAGCAGGGCGTCCCGCTCGAGGACATGCTGCGGTCCTGGCGGATGGGGATCGAGGAGGCGATGGGCTATGCCACCGAGATCGCCCCGGACCTCGGGATGGACAGCGGCGAGGTCTTCAGCTTCTTCCAGCAGGCCTTCGACGTCGTCGACAAGACGATGGTCGAGATCGCCCGCGGCCATCGCACCGATCCCGACCCCGAAGCGGAGCGACGCGCGGCACTGGTCCGGGGCCTGCTCATGGGTGAGCTGCCGGCGGAGGAGATCAACTCGGGCTGCGTCGTCTTCGGGCTCGACCCGCTCGCCGGCTACACGGCCTTCCGCGCCCGGGCGCCGCAGGGACCGCTCCGCGACGACCTCCAGACGATCTTCGGACTTGTGCCGGGACCGGGCCACCGGGTCGGCCTCGCGATCCCATTCGAGAGTGAGCTGATCGGGTTCACCAGCGACCCGCTGCCGCGCGGACGGATCGAGCTCGTGGCCGTCGGCCCGCGCGTGCCCGCCGTCGACCTCGGGGTCTCCTACACGGTCGCAGGCCGGGTGCTCGCCGCCGCCGAGACCTTCGGACTGGCCGGCGTCCAGGATCTCGCCGGCGCCGGGCTCCATGCGGCCGTGATCGAGGACGTCGAGCTCGGGCAGGCGCTTGGCGAGGCGCTGATCGAACCGGTCCGCGCCCAGCCCGCGGGAGAGGAGATCCTCCACACGGTCGCGGCATGGATGGCGTCGGGGATGCGGGTCGAGCCGGCGGCCCAGCGACTCTTCATCCACGCCAACACCGTCCGCTACAGGCTGCGCCGTTACGAGGAGCTGACCGGCACGGACCTCAGCGTCACCGACGAGGCGTTCCGGGTCTGGTGGGCGGTCCACCGCGACCTCGCCGCCCGGCGCTGAGCGCCCGGGACCCGCGAAGCGGATACGGTCCCGGCGTGGCGAAGCGGTTCCCGGTCAGAGGCAAGGTGGCGATCGTCACCGGCGCCGCGCGGGGCATCGGATTCGCGACCGCGACCGAGTTGTCGCGCCGGGGTGCCACGGTGGTCGTCGTCGACCTCGACCCCGAGGCGGCGGCCGCGGCAGCCGAAGCCCTGCCGGGCACGGCGCTCGGGCTCGCCGCCGACGTCACCGACCGCGGCGCCATGCAAAGGGTGGTCGCCGAGTCCGTCGATCGGTTCGGCGGCGTCGACGTCGTCGTCGCCAACGCCGGGATCGCGTCGCGCGGGGCGACCTTCAGGGCGATGTCGGGCGAGGCGTTCGACCGGGTCCTCGACGTCAACCTCAATGGCGTCCACCGGACCGTCGCCGCGGCACTGCCCGAGATCGTCGCCCGCCGCGGCCATGTCGTCGTGATCTCCTCGGTCTACGCGTTCGTCAACGGCGTCGGCGCGACCCCGTACGCGATGTCGAAGGCCGGGGTCGAGCAGCTCGGCCGCGCCCTCCGGGTCGAGCTCGCCCAGCACGGCGCCGGCGCGAGCGTCGCCTACTTCGGATTCATCGACACCGAGATGGTCCACCAGGCCCTCGACGAGGACCCGCTCGGCAACCGGCTCAAGGAATCGCAGCCGGCCTTCCTGATGAAGCGGCTGCAGCCGGCCGAGGCCGGCCGGGCGATCGTCACCGGCATCGAGCGCCGGGCGCCGCGGATCATCCGCCCCCGCCGCTGGGCGGCGTTCTCGGTCCTCCGCGGGATCGCGAACCCGTTCCTCGACCGGGCGATGGTCCGCTCCGAGGAGATCCAGGGCATCACCCGCGACCTCGATCGTCGCGACGAGGCCGAGCAGACCACGACGGCCTAGCCGGTCTCGAAGCGGGTCAGCCCGGCGACCGGCACGTCCGCGGCTTCGACCCGCTCGACGACCGCGCGTTCGGGACCCGTCTGGCAGTCGGCCGCAACCGCCGTGACAGCCGCCGGCTCCCCCTCGAGGCGGACCCGGACCGTGCCGTCGGGCTCGTTGACGGCGCTGCCCGCGACTCCGTGGCGCCGGGCCGAGTCGGCGACGAACGCGCGGAAGAAGACGCCCTGGACCCGCCCGTGGACGACGAGTTCCCGCCCGACCCGATCAGCCATCGACGGCCGCTCCCGGCTCGGCCGTCGCGCAACTCGCCGTCTCGGGGCGGTCGTGGGCGATCAGGTCCCGTCGCACCGCGGCCAGCGCGGCGTCCATCGCCTCGGGTTTGATCGCACCCTCGTGCTCGCCGTAGGGGCGGTCGAGGAAGTTGACGATCAGCAGGCTCGCGGTGACGGCCGTCGTCACGGCGATCACCATCGCGATCTGGGCGGAGCGGCGCTCGCGGCTGTCGCTCAGCAGCAGCGAGAACGCAATCACGGCGACACCGGTGACGAGCAGGAGCACCCAGATGGTCACCGGGATGAAGCGCGGCGCCTCGGTCAAGCGGCCCTGCCGCGCCTCGCGGAGCAGGTCGGCGTCGCTGAACCAACTCTGGAGGGCGTCCCCCTCGACCTGGGTCGTCGGCTCGAAGGCGTCGAAGTCGCGGCTGAGGCGGGTCTCCCAGTGGTCGACCGCCGTGCTCGGCCGCTCGGCCGCCATCGTCGTCCACTCCGAGCCGACGACGGCGCGGGCGTAACAGACGACGTCGCCCTGGATCTCGTCGCGGACGTCCGGGGGGAAGCGCTCGGCGACGTGGAAGAGGCTGAGGGCCGCCCGCGCCTCGTCCTGCGAGCTCTCGCGCGCCGCCGAGTAGCTGCCGAAGGCGAGCAGGAAGACGAAGCCGACCAGAACGGCGTAGATGGTCCCGGTGACGGTGAACGCGCCGGCCGCGTGCTGGGTGTCGCGGAACCAGCCCTCGCTCGGCCCGTGACGGCGCAGCAGCATCAGGATGCCGACCGCCACCACGTTCGCGACGAGCAGCAGGACGATGACGAGCCAGAGCTTCACCGGCGGCATCTAACCGTCACGACCCGATGGATGAACGGTGCGTCGGTAGTGGCTGGGTTTGACATGTGACTAAACGGTCACCTATAGTCCGAGCGGTGAACGGGACCGAGGAACTCGACGAGGTGTTCAAGGCGCTGGCCGACCCGACGCGGAGGAAGCTCCTCGACGAGCTCTTCGCGAACGACGGCCGGAGCCTCGGCGAGCTCGAGTCGGGGCTACCCATGACCCGCTTCGGGGTCATGAAGCACCTGCGGATCCTCGAGGAGGCGGGGCTGATCACGACCCGGAAGCAGGGTCGCTCGAAGCTCCACTTCCTCAACCCGGTCCCGATCCGTCTCATCCACGACCGCTGGGTGAGCAAGTACGCGGAGCCGTGGGCCGCCGGCCTCAGCGGCTTGAAGGACGAACTCGAATCAGAGCAATCCGAATCCAAGGAGGAAGCAGCATGAGCACCGACGATCCGTACGCCGTCGTCGACGGCGCCGCCGCGATGACCGTCTTCGAGATCTACATCAAGACGACCCCGGAGCGACTCTGGGAGGCGATCACCGATCGCGAGACCCGGGCGAAGTACAGCTTCGGCGTCGAGATCCGCTCCGACTGGACCGCCGGCTCCCGCTACGAGTCCGGCGTGCCGGGAGTGATCGACATCGCCGCCGGCGAGAACGTCGAGGTCGATCCGCCGCACCGGCTCGTCCAGACGATGACTGCGCTCTGGAGCGACGACGTCAAGGCCGTCGGCGAGTCACGAGTCATCTGGGAGATCGAGCCCGTCGGCAGCTCCTGCCGTCTCCGGGTCACCCATGACGGCCTGCCCGACGGAGCCAACAGCGAGGTCTACGGCGGCTGGCCGATGATCCTCTCGGGCCTGAAGACGCTGCTCGAGACCGGCGAGCTGCTCGACACCCCGGGCTCGCTCCGCTACGCGGGGGCGGCGGAAGGCTGAGACACGGTCAGGCGCCCGGCTTCAGGTTCCCGACGACGCCGACGCGGAAGCCGAGCCACGGGTAGACGAGATCGTAGAAGCGGTTGTTCTCGGGCTGCAGGCCGATCGCCGACAGCCAGAGCTGGTAGCCGGGGGCGTTCGGGACGCCCCCGTGCAGCCGCCGCCAGACCCGTGGGCCGCTGGTCCCGGCCGGCGCGGGGGTGATCGTGTCGGTCCACTCGACGGCGTTGCCGCCTTGGTCAAGCGTCCCCCACGGAGACCTGGTCGCGGCGCCGCCGACCGTGCCGACGCTGCCCTGATAGGCCTCCGCGTAGGCCTGCGGCGGCAGGCCGAACGGGTTCGTCTCCGTGCAGTCGTCGGCGTCGAGCGCGGCGGGGCACCAGTTCGGCGCCGGGGTCGTGGCCTTGTAGTTGGCGAGCGGCTGGGTCGCGGCGTTCGTGACGTCGCCGGTCCCCGGGTCGAGCGTCGTCTGCGCCGGAGCGCTCGCGTACCCGTCGCCGAAGACGCCGGGGTTGGTCGGGTACTTCCAGTACGAGTAGGTGCCGCCTCCGGAGGGGTCGTAGTAGGCGGCCTTCATCCATTCGTCCTGGCTCGGGATCACGAAGCCGCGCACCGAGCTCCGGGTGGCGCCGCCGCTCGGGCGGTCGCGAACGTCGTACATGCCGCGTCCGGACTGCCGGCCGAGCCGCACCTTGTACTTGACGAAGTCGTAGCCGCCGGAGCTCGAGACGCTCTTGTCGATCACCCGGCCGTTGTCGAGCGAGTTGGCGAAGCGCGCCGCCCGCGGGAAGTCGGCGAACCCGTAGGGCTTGTCCTTCCACTCCGGGAAGGCGGCCCGGTAGTGCTTGCCGGCGGCGGCGTCCGCGTTCATCTCGACCTGCCCGAACCGAGGCCAAGCCTCTGCGCTCTCGGTCGGGTCGTAGAGGTCATAGGGGTCGGTCCCCTTCGGGTCGACGGTGTTGAGGAACTTGACCCACTGACCGACCGTCACCTCGAGCTCGCCGATCCCGTAGCGGTAGTCCACGCCGCCGACCTCCTGGCACGGCGGATCGACATCCGGCGCGTCCGCGCAGCTCTGGTAGACGGCGTCCGTGAAGGGGACGATCCCGACCGAAGCGTTCCCCGCATCGGCGACCTTGACGGTGCGGACCGTGACGACGCCGCGCTGCGGGGCGGCCGCGGCCGGTGAGGCGAGCGCCGCCGCGGCGAGGAGTGCGACAGCGCCGATCAAGAACCGAGTCCCTCCCGACCGTTTCATGAACCTCCCATCGGTCCTGCCGGGGATTGCTTGAGGACTTGCGGGGATCTCTGGCCGCTGCGAAGCTGCCGGGGATGGACATCGGCACCACCCAGGCGTCGGCCGGCCGCCGTTTCGCCGAGGCTCTCGGCCGCAAGGACTTCGAGCGGATCGCCGGGTTGCTCGATCCGGCGATCGACTTCCGCGGCTTGACCCCGCGGCGGAACTGGGAGGCCGCGAACCCGGAGGAGGTCGACGCGATCCTGCGGCAGTGGTTCGAGCCGTCCGACGAGATCGAGGAGATCGTCGAGATCGAGGAGGGCGGAGTCTCCGATCGCGGGCGCGTCGCCTACCGGTTCCGCGGGACCGGGGAGGACGGGCCGTTCATCGTCGAGCAGCAGGCCTACTTCACCGAGCGCGACGGCCGGATCGACTGGATCCGCATCGTCTGCTCGGGCTTCCGCCCCGTCTGAGTCAGCCGCGGAGGTCGCGGCGCCGGATCAGCAGGGCCGCGGCGGCGGTCAGCACCGCGGTCGCGGCGAGCAGGACGGCGAGGTCGCCCCAGTCGATCCCGTTCCCGATCGGGTCGCTGCCCTCGTAGTAGTAGAAGGGCGACAGGTATTTGAGCCACTCGATCGCGTCGACGAGCGGGGCGAAGCCGTTGACCAGGAAGCCGAGGACGGCGAAGGCCGAGGCGGTGCCGATCGCCGCGGGCTTGCTCCCGGTCGCCGCGGCCATGGCGAGCGCCAGCGCGCCGACGACGAAGCCGAAGCAGGAGAGGTGGACGACGAGCGCGGTCAGGTCCGCGAGGGGGATCCCACCGCCGGCGATGGCGACGCCTGCGATCAGCCCGAGCCAGGTCCCGAAGGTGACGATGACCACGGCGACGGCCACGGCCGCCGCCTTCGCGACGATCAGGCGCGAGCGGTCGACCGGGTGGGCGAGGACCAGCCCGAGGATTCCCTCCTGTTCCTCGCCGGCGGTCGATCCGGCCGCCGCGGTGATCGCGGTGGCGCCGACGACGAGCGGGCCGTAGACGGCTCCGATCTCGCTCCGGAACCAGCCGGTGAGTGAGCCGTAGTCGGCGCCGCCGAGGAGATCCGCGACTCCCTCGGGGAGATCGAGCTTGCCGATCGAGCCGCCGACGGCGGGGAACAGAGCGCCGACCATCAGCAGGACCAGGATCATCCCGATCGCCGCGAGCCCCGCGGAGAGAAGCCGGAGCCGGACCGCGAGCAGGAAGGTCGGCACGCTCACGCCCCGTCTCCCTCGCCGCGGTAGTAGCGGAGGAAGATCTCCTCGAGGTCGTCCTCGTGGCTGCGCAGCGAGTGGACCTCGTACTGCGCCAGCGCCTTGACGAGAGGGTCGGCGGAGCCGGCGAACGAGATCAGCACCTGCGAGCCGTGAGCGGTGACCGCCCGGACGCCGGGCAGCGATTCGATCGTGTCGGCGTCGGGGACCTCGCCACCGAAGCCGACCTCGAGCCGCTGGACCGCGATCTCCCGCAGGTTCGCGATCGAGTCGACGACCATCAGGCGCCCGGCCCGGAGGATCGCGACCCGGTCGGCGACTCGTTCGACCTCCGACAGGGTGTGAGATGAGAGGAACACGGTCCGGCCCGCGGCCGTGACCTCGGCGAGGAGCGCATGGAAGCTCTGCTGGACGAGCGGGTCGAGCCCGGCGATCGGCTCGTCGAGAATCAGCAGCTCCGGCTCGTGCATGAACGCCTGGATCAGCCCGATCTTCTGCCGGTTGCCGGTCGAGAGCTCGTCGATCGGGCGGTCGAGCTGTGCCTGGAAGCGGTCCGCGAGCTCGCCCCGGACCCCTTCGTCGACGCCCCCGCGAAGCTCCGCGAGGTAGTCGAGGACATCGCCGCCGGTCAGCTTCGGGTAGAGCTCGAAGTCGCCGGGGAGGAAGCCGACCCGCCGGCGGATGGCGAGGCTGTCGCCGTGGCTGTCGAGGCCGAGAAGGGTCGCGTCGCCGCGGGTCGGGCGGATCAGGTCGAGCAGCAGGCGCATCGTCGTCGACTTGCCGGCACCGTTCGGCCCGAGGAAGCCGAACACCTCGCCGCGCTCGATCTCGAGGTCGAGGTCGAACAGCCCGTTGCCGCTGCCGTAGTCCTTCGTCAGCCCCCGGGTGCGTATCGCCGTCTGCATCATCTCCGATCGCGCGGTTCGCGCTGCGCCGGTTGTAGCAGCCCGCCCTCCGCGGGCCGGATCAGAACCAGCGCGCGCGGCGGCTCGAGCCGAAGTCGATCTTCTCGGCGACGAGCTCGTCCGAGGGCGGCTGGAAGACGCCGGTCGGCTGCGGACCGCCGAGGAAGTCGACGTCGACCCGCCCGACCCGTCCGCCTCCGAACTCGATGTAGCAGGAGCCGCGTCCCTCGTAGAGATCGTCGGCCGAACCGTTCCGGATCGAGGCGATGATGGCGGCGGCGACGACGCGCGCGGCGCCCTCGGCGAAGACGCCCGCCTTCGGGACGCCGACCGTGGCGACGTCGCCGCAGGCCCAGACGTTCGGGTGGCTCGTCGCGAGGGTGCGCGGATCGACGGGGACGTAGCCGTCCTCGGTGATGCCGCTGGCGATGACCACGTCGGGCGCGCGGTGCTTCGGGACGCCGAGGAAGAGGTCGCAGGGGAGCTCGCGGCCGTCGTCGAGTGCGACCGAGCCGTCCTCGATCGCGGACACGCGGACGCCGCCGAGGAACTCGATGTCGCGCTCGGCGAAGGCCTCGAGCAGGGCCTCCGAGGTCGCGGGCGACGGCGGGACCGGCGTCCCGAGCGGGCTGACGAAGGTGATGCTGCAGCCGCTGCGGGTCCCGCGCTCGATCAGCTGGTCGTGCAGCAGCAGGCACGCCTCGCTCGGGGCGGGCGGGCACTTGTAGGGGGCCCCGCAGACGCCGATCACGGCGTTGCCCTCGGTGAAGGTGGGGACGACGCCGGCGAGATGCTCCGCTCCGGGCACGGAGTAGAACTCGTTGCGACCCAGTTCGATGCCCGGCGTCGCGGCCGCGTCGTAGTCGGCGCCGAGCGCGATCACCAGGTGCTCGGCCGTGTGGGTGCCGGCATCGGTCTCGACCGTGCGCGTCTCGGGGTCGATCGACGTGATCCGCTCGCGCGTGAAGCGGACGCCGGGCTTGTCGATCTCGGCATAGGGGAGCCGAACGGACTCGGCGCTCGTCCGCCCGAACATGACGTCGAGCTTCGAATAGCCGAAGACGAACGAGTCGTTGCCGTCGATCAGCGTGACTCCGGCCTCCTCGCCGAGCGCCTCCGACAGCGTCGTCGCGAGCTCGAGGCCCGCGAATCCCGCCCCTAGTACCAGGACTCTGCTTTCCATGCGGGACAACCTACATGCAGGCCGCCCGCCCGGAGCTCAGTCCCGGCGGGTGAGGATCACGACCGGGATCTCGCGGTCCGTGCGCTTCGCGTAGTCGTCGTAGTCGGGCCAGACCTCGGCCATCGCCTTCCAGAGGCGCTCGCGCTCATCGCCCTCGGCGACCGAGGGCTCGACCGCGAACCGCTCGCCCTTGACCTGGACCTCGACGTCGGGGTCGGCGGAGAGATTGGCGAACCAGTCGGGATGCTCGGGCGCGCCGCCCTTCGAGGCGACCACGACGTAACGGTCGCCGTCGGTGCGGTGGATCAGCGGCGTGGTCCGCCGCTCGCCGGACTTGCGTCCCGTCGTCGTCAGCAGCAGGATCGTCGTGCCGCGCCAGTGGTAGCCGCGTTCGCCATCGGTCTCCCGGTAGACGCGGACGTGCTCGGCACCGAACAGCTCGTCGTCGGAGTTGGCCATGGTCCGATTGATACCCGATCGCGGACCGCGATAACCGGAGTCTCGGACGCGCTCCCCTCCGGTCCTAGAATCGCCTCGGTGGCGAAGCCGAAGGCGGAAGCGGCAGTCAGGGCGGCGGTCGAGGGCCGTGTGCGCGGCGTCGGCTTCCGCGACGCCGTGGTCGCGCGAGCCCACGAGCTCGGGGTTATGGGGTGGGTCCGGCACGCGGTCGACGGCGACGGAGTGGCGGTCCACGTTGAGGGCGATGCGGGTGCTGTGGAGGAGCTGGTGAGCTTCCTCGAAAGTGGCCCCGCGGATGCGGAGGTGTCGGACGTCGCCGTCGAGCGGGTCAAGCCGGAGGGGCACGAGCAGTTCGCGATCCGCGGCGTCAGCGCCGGCCGGTTCACGGTCGCCGAGGCAGCCCGCGGCTTCGAGCTGCGGCTCGAGGTCGACGGCGGGATCCGAGCGTGGGCGGTGCCGAAGGAGCCGTCGCTCGACCCGGCGGCGAAGCGGATGGCGATCGAGCTCGACGTTCCGACCGGCGACGACGAGGAAGGTGTCTGGGACGAGGGGGACTACGAGCAGGGCGGCCGCGTGCCCTGGCCCGAGGCGATCGACCGCGGCCACGCCGTCTTCGTGCTCCATGGCGAGCGGCTGCGAGGCGGCTTCGCCCTGCAGCGGACGGGCCGCGGCGGGCCGCGGTGGCTGCTGATCAAGCGCAGGGACGACGAGGCGCGGCCGGGCTCCGGCTAGTCGCCGGTGACCTCGTCGGCCGCGTGCTCGAGCAGCAGGTCGATCGGCACGACCTCCAGCGCCCGCTCGTGGGTCGCCGCGAGGTTGACCGGCGGAGCGACTCCGGCTTCCCGGGCCTTCGAGCCAGCGCGAAGCGCAGACGCACCAGCGCGGTCCCCGGGGCTCAGGCCGGGGAATCCGAACTCGTAGCGCGGGGTCGACAGGTCGTTCCCGGCCCGCTTGCTGAACTCGAGGAACTCGGCGGTCATCTCGGCGCAGACGGTGTGGCTGCCGAAGTCGTCGGGCCCGGTCGCGCAGCAGCCGTCGCGGAAGAAGCCGGTGAGCGGATCGGCCGAGCACTCGAGGAGCTCGCCGCCGACCACGTTGATGTCGGGGTTGCGGTTCATGCGCCCGCGCCCGGTTCCCCGGCCGCGCGGACGAGCTTCTCATAGCGTCGGCAGGGCACCGGGATCGTGCCGCCGTCCGGGGTCCAGGTGACGTGGTCGAACCCGCCCTCATCGCGCCAGCCGTGGCGCTCGTAGAAGGCGATGGCGCGGTCGTTGCCGGCGACCACCGCGAGCCAGCCGCGGGCGAACCGCTCGGCGATCGCGGACTCGGCGCTCGCCATAAGCGCGGCGGCGACGCCCGACCCGCGGAACCGCTCGCCGACGTACATCTGATCGACGCAGTCGTCGTCGACGACCACGAACCCCGCGACCGTCCCGTCGGCCTCGGCGATCGTCATCGCCCCGATCATCGACGGGACCCGGGCGGCGAGGAGCTCCGGCGTGCGGTGCTCGAGGAGGGCGTCGGGAACCCGGCCCTCGTGCGCCTCGCGCCAGCCCGGAATCCAGATCGCGGCGGCGGCCTCGGCATCCTCCGGCCGGGCCGGCCTCAGGTCGATAGCGCCGCTCACCCGCCGGACCCGGCGACCCGCCGCTGCGCGATGCCGGTGAGGATCTCGCGGACGACGCGATCGGCGACCTGGGCGGTGATGTCGCGGGAGCCGACGCGCTCGGGCAGCACCTCGACGACGTCAGCGCCGATCAGCTCGACCGACGCGGCGATCTCGCGGCAGGCCCGGAGCAGGTCGATCGACGTCATCCCTCCGGGCTCCGGGGTTCCCGTCCCGGGAGCGAAGGCCGGGTCGAGGACGTCGACGTCGACCGTGAGGAAGGTGGGGCCCGTCCCGACGCGATCGATCGTGTCCGCGAGCACGGCGTCGAGGCCGCGATCGCGGACCTCATGCATCCGGTGGGTGGTGATGCCGCGTTCGCGCTGCCAGACCCAGACGTCCTCGTCGTGGGTGTAGCCGCGGATGCCGATCTGCACGTAGCGCTCGGGATCGACGACGCCCGCCTCGACCAGCCGGTACATCGGGGTGCCGTGGGAGAGCTCGGCTCCGAACACGTCCGGCCAGGTGTCGGTGTGGGTGTCGAACTGGATCAACCCGACCGGCCCGTGCGGCGCGGCGGCGGCGCGGACGTCGGGCTCGGCGATCGAGTGATCGCCGCCGAGGACGATCGGGAGGGCGCCGGCGGCCACCACGGCGCCGACCGTTTCGGCGATCGCGGCGTGGGTCGTCACCGGATCGCCGGGGACGACGGCGGCGTCGCCGAAGTCGACGATCTCGAGCACCTCGAAGGCATCGATCCCGACCTCGGGGTGCGGCCCGGCGAGGCTGCTGGCCGCGCGGATCGCGCGCGGCCCGTAGCGGGCGCCCGGGCGCTCGGAGACGAGGTCGTCGGTTGGCGCGCCGACGATCGCGACGTCGATCCCATCGAGCTCGGCCGGATCTTCGGTGTAGGGCAGCCCCGACCAGGTCAGCAGCCCGGCGTAGTCGGGCTTGTAGCCGAGTTCGGCCCAGCGGCCGAGCGGGTCGATCATCGCCGTGGCGCTCCGTTCGCGGTCACGTGCCGAACCTACCGCTCGGAGTCGCTCAGCCGTCGCCGATCTGCTCGACGTTGGAGCGGTGCGGGCCCGACATCCAGTCGGTCTCGAGCCGGCCGTCGACCGGTTCCTCCCCTCGCCGCAGCGCATCGACGTAGGCACGGTCGGCGGCAAGGCGGGCCGTGACCTCGGGGCCCGAGGCGACCGCGCCGTGCCCGGGGATGGCGACCTCGACGCTCTCGATGACCTCGCCGAGCCGGTCGAGCGCCGTCTCGTAGGCACCGAGCTGGTCGTCCTGGAAGGAATCGAAGATCGGGATCAGGACGTCGGAGAGCATGTCGCCGGCGACGAGGACGCCGTGGTCGGCGAGCAGGACCGCTGCATGGCCGATGCAATGGGCCCGGTGTTCGATGACCTCGCCCGGCACCGGCCCACCGTCAGCGGGGAGCGGGGTGACGAGGGCGATCAGGTCGAGGGGGACGTCATTCCAGCCGTCCTCCTCCGGCCCTTCCAGCTGCTGCTCCCTCGTCTCGGCCGCGAACTCTGCGCCGGCTTCGGTGGCGTAGCGGGGGACGTCGCCGAACCGGGAGTGCCAGAGCAGGTGGTCGGTGTGGGGGTGGGTGGAGAAGCCGGCGACCACCGGGATTCCGAGCCGGTCGAGATCGTCGGCGAGCTCGATCATCTCGGCCCCGTGGATGCCCGGGTCGATCACGATCATCCCGTCGTCACCGCGGACCACGATCGAGTTCGTCCAGACCCACTCGCTCTGACGGACCCAGACACCGTCGGCGACCTCGTTCAGCTTCGGCTCGGCGGCGCTCATCGCTGCGGCACCAGGATCTGGGCGAGGGCTCCACTCCGGAAGCGCTCCTCCGCGACCACGCCCAGCTTCAGGTGCTCGCCGAGATCCGCGAACGGGCTGCGCCCGGAGCCGATCGCGATCGGGACCGTCGTCAACTGGTACTCGTCGACGAGGCCGAGGGCGGTCAGCGACTTGGCGAAGCCGGGCCCGCCGTGGACGAGGATCGTCCCCTCGTCGTCGCGCCCCTTCAGCTCAGCGATGTCGGCGGCGAGGTCCTCGCCGAAGATCTCGGCCGGCCCCCAGTCCGCCTCGGTCAGCGTGCGGGAGAAGACGGCTTTCGGCTTCTCGTTCATCGATGATGCGATCGGGCCCTCCGACGCCATCCAGTGCGGACCCATGATCTCGTAGCTGTGCCGTCCCATCGCATGGACCCCTGCTTCGTCGAGGGCGCGCAGGTTCCAATGCCGCGAGTCGTCGCCGAAGAACTCGAACATCCACTCGTGGGTCCCGTCGGGGCTCGTGACGAACCCGTCGAGGGACATGACCATCTTGAGAACTACTTTTCGATCGCTCATGTGGGTACGGACCTAGCCATCCGCGCAAACTAATCGGACGAGTGACGCCGATTCCCCGTCGCTCATCTAGATTTCTCGGCGGATGGCCCTCCGGAGAACGACACCGCCGGTCGTTGGTGCGATCGCACTGCTGCTTCTCGTCGCGGCCGCAGGGGTGCCGATCCTCGCGCTCCTGCCCGCCGTTCTCCTCATCGGGTTTCTCGGTCTCGGCCGCGAACGGGGTGAGGCGGCGCTGGGCCGTCTCTGCTCCAGATTCGACCGCCGCCGCGCTCGGCCGCCCCGGTCGCTCGCCGCTCCCCGGCGCCGGTTCTGCGCCCGTGTGCCGCGCGGGACAGCTCTGCTCGCCCGCGGCCTCGCCGTCCGGCCGCCGCCGCCCAAGCTCCTCTCCGTCTGAGCACTGACCGCGTCGCCGCCCGCACCTGCGGGCTGCCCGGTTTGGCCTGCCGGCCCGCCTGACGGCGAGACCTGTCTTCGGCGCGCGACGCGCCGGCGTTCCGGACCCCGGACGCAGCAACACCCTGTGAAAAAGGAGGGCGGCGATGAAGCTGACCCACAAGAAGATCCGATCGGTCGGTCTGACCGTGACCCTGGCGGCAGCCCTGATGGCGGCGCCAGGTTTCGCGACCGCAAACAAGCCGGCCAAGACGAAGAAGGTGGACATCGAGTTCGCGGCGACGGCGGGCAAAGCCCCGGTAAGCTGCTCCAAGCCCATTGCCGGGCTCGGGTCCACGGACCAGACGGCCGACCTCAGAGATCTGCGGTTCTACGTCACTGACGTAGAACTCATCGGCAAGAGCGGTAAGGCCGTGCCGGTGAAGCTCTCGGGCGGAGCGCCGTTCACGCTGAAGTCGTCGAAGGGCGACGTGACGCTGATCGACCTCGAGAACGGCAAGGGCGCCTGCGCCGAGGAAGGCACCCGCGCGATGAACTCCCACCTGCGCGGCACCGTTCCGGCCGGCAAATACGTCGGCGCGAAGTGGACGGTCGGCGTTCCCCCGAAGCTGAACCACTCCGACGTCGTCGGAGCGAAGGCGCCGCTCAACCTGACGGCCATGGCCTGGAACTGGCAGTACGGGAGGAAGTTCGTGAAGATCGAACTCACCGATCCGGCAGGCCCGAGCGGTAGCTGGCCGGAGAACACGTTCTTCGTCCACGTCGGGAGCAACGACTGCAGCGGCAACCCGGCATCCGGTCAGAAGGTCAAATGCGGATTGCCGAACGAGGCGAAGGTCAAGCTCGCTTCCTTCAACCCGGACCGTCAGAAGGTCGCAGTGGATCTGAAGCGGCTGTTCGAGGGTAACGACGTGACCGCCAACAGCGGCGGCGCGCCGGGCTGCATGTCCGAGCAGACCGACCTCGAATGCGGGGGCGTCTTCGGCGCGCTCGGCATCGACTGGAAGGCCGACGGTTCGGGGACCGGCCTGCCCACCGGTGGGCAGACGGTGTTCCGGGCGATCGGGCGCTGAGCGATGCGGGGCCTCCGAAAGAAGTCGACCCACGCGGGGGCCCCGCGCCGCGTCGCCGCGTCCGTGTTCCTGGTGGCGTTCTGGGTCGTGGGCATCCTGGGGGTCGCGGGCGTCACGGCGTTCGCGACCCGCCAGCCCTCCTCGCCTTCCCCGCTCGCGATCCCGAAGGGATTCCCGGAGCCGCGAGTACCGAGCGACAACCCCGTGACGGCTGCGAAGGTCGACGTCGGGCGCCGGCTCTTCTACGACACGAGGCTCTCGGGCAACCACACCCAGTCCTGCGCGAGTTGTCACGAGCAGGCTCTTGCGTTCACCGACGGACTCGAACGGCCGGTCGGATCGACCGGCCAGACGCTTCCTCGCAACTCACCGTCGCTCGTCAATGTCGCCTACACCTCGACGCTGACCTGGGCGAATCCCGCACTGATCACCCTCGAGACCCAGATGCAGGTCCCGCTGTTCGCGAACCACCCGGTGGAGCTGGGTATCAACGACAAGAACCGCGATGCCGTCCTGCGCCGGATCAAGCGCGACCCCTGGTATCGCAGGCACTTCCCGCGGGCGTTCAAGGCGGACCGGCACCCGATCGGCTGGACCAACATCGTCCGTTCGATCGCTTCCTTTCAGCGGAGCATCGTGTCGGCAAGGTCCCGGTACGACCGCTACCTCCGGGGCAAGGCGGAGCTCACCGAGGCTCAGAGCCGTGGCATGGATCTCTTCATGGGCGAGGACGCCGGGTGCCATCACTGCCACGGGACGTTTCTGTTCAGCGATCAGGCCACTTACGAGGGAGCCCCGAGAGCGCCGGTGCTCTTCCACAACAACGGGCTCTACAACGTCGGTGGGACCGGCGCCTACCCGGAGGACAACCAGGGCCTCTTCGCGATCACCGGCCGGAAGCGCGACATGGGTCGATTCAAGGCGCCCTCGCTGCGGAACGTCGCCCTCACTGCGCCCTACATGCATGACGGATCGATCGCGACGCTGAAAGAGGTCGTCGATCACTACTCCCGCGGGGGGAGGCTGATCGAGGACGGCCCCTACGCCGGCGACGGGAGGGACAGTCCCTACAGGGACCCGCTGATGGCGCCCCTGAATCTGAGCGACCGCCAGAAGGCGGACCTCGTGGCATTCCTCAAGTCGCTGACGGACCGGTCGGTTACGAAGAACCCGAAGTTCTCCGACCCGTTCGAGCAACCATCGACCTCATCCGGACCGGGCTGATCCATCCGCCATCTGGGTTTAGCTTCGCAAACATGTGGAGGTTGGCAATTGTGTCGGTTGCGCTCGTCGCCCTGGCGATTGGTGGAGCGGTTGTCCTGTCGATCGCGGAGGGCGATGAAGGTGGATCGTCATCGAAACGCGTTGTTTCGACCGTAGAGCGGTCGGTCGGCTGGCGCTTCGCAGCCAGGATCAGTCGTGAAGGGCCGTCGACTGTGCGCGTGACGATCCGCGGCGACCGGATCGACGGTCACAAGCGGGTTGGCTTCTTCCGGCCCCATCTTCTGACGATCCCGCGGACGCGGTTTCCGTTCTCCCCGCTGAGAAAGCAGTCGGACCTCGGTCAACTCGGCCCGGGGCACCCAACGCGATCTTTCGCCTTTCGATATTCGGGTGGTCCGCCGATGCCGCCGGTCGAGCGGTTCGTCTTCGAAGCCAACGCCGGTGCGACCCCGTTTCCGGTGGTGCGCTTCGGACTTCCCGGCGAGTAGTGCTTCGCGGCGCGGGAGTGGAGCTAGGCGGACTCGAACCGCCGACCTCCTGGGTGCGATCCAGGCGCTCTTCCAGCTGAGCTATAGCCCCGAGTGCGGTGTCGCGCCGCACGCCGGAGAATACTTGGCTCTCCATGCTGTCGCCAGGGCGCAGGGGATCTGACGCAAGCGGCGAAGCAAGGCGTCGTTCAAGCCGTCCCGGACACGGCGGCATCTGCAACCCTTCAGATCCATGGGAATCCTCGACGACGCGATTCGTGAGCACCTTGAGCTGAAGCGCCAGCACGGCGCTGCCAGTTCGGAGCTGGACCAGCTCGAGAATGAGGCCTTCGGCCCTGCCGCGCGGCCGGGCGATCCGGAGTTCGAGACGGGCGAGGAGCAGGTGCCCGCCCCGGGGCTCGAGGCCGTACCCGAGGACGCAGGCGAGGCGCCCGACATGGGCAATGAGGATCCGACCACGGTCGCCCCCCAGGCGGCTGCTCCCGCCGCCGAACCGGAGTCGGTCGAGCAGCCGATCCCGGAGGCGCCGGAGGGCGCGATTTTCGACGTCGACGAGGCCGACCTCGGCGACTTCGATCTCGAGGAGAGCTTCAAGACCCAGACCGAGCGGGCCCGCGAGGAGCACCCGCACCTCGACGACACCGTCGACCACCCGGCTCCCGAAGTCACTTCACTCTCCGACGAGCTCGAGGCCGCCGCGCCCTCGCCGGCCCCCGACTCGGCCGAGCTCGAGATGCCGCACGTATCGCCCGTCGAGGAGCCGGGTCCCGATGAGCCGGAGATTCCGGCCGACCCCACGGGAGAGCCCGAGTCACTCGAGTTCGACCAGCTTCCCGGCAAGACGGTCGAGGCCCGTGCGGAGGACGACGAGAGCGACGACGACCTGCTCGAGGAGACGCCCGACTTCCTCAAGGACGCGCCCGACGGCGAAGACCTCTGGTTCGAGCAAGGCCAACCCAAGGACTTCGACTTCGACGACTGACGGCGCGGCCTCGTCGCACTTCGGGCCTCACTCTCCTGAGTAGCAATTGCGGCAAAGCGCAGCCTAAGTAGGTTAGGGTTGGTTGTGATCTGACGCTGGATGGGAGGATCCGCGACCGTGCCTCGCCTCACCTACGGCAACGTAGTTGCAACTATCGCCCTGTTCGTGGCCCTCGGCGGCGCGAGCTATGCCGCCGTCAAGCTCCAGAAAAACAGTGTGGTTTCAAAAACCATCAAGAACGGCCAGGTCAAGAATGCGGACCTGGCGGAGGGCGCAGTAACCGGGGCGGAGGTCAAGGACGGTTCCCTGATGGCCGTCGACTTCGGCGAGTCGGTTCAGGGACCGCCCGGCGCGGATGGTCAGGACGGTGCCCCGGGGGCTGATGGTGCAAGCCTTCTGACCGCCCTCGTCAACGGCGTCGGGAGCTCCACCACCTATGGGACGCCGAGCGGTACCTCGACGGCGAGCGCGACCGAGGGCAACGTCGCGAGCCTTTCGCCGCACGCGACGATCGTCGCTCGCGACCTCTCGGTCGAGCTAACCAACGCGCCGAGTACGGGCTGCTTCTCCGGAACCTGCGCACGCACGTTCACGCTTCGCGACGACGGCGTCGACACGGCCGTGAGTTGCACGGTCGTCGATACGGCAACTACGTGTAACAGTGGATCCAGTACGGCGTCGATCGCCGCTGGAAGCCATCTCTCGATCTCGGCCAGGGTCACGTCAGGCTCGAACAGCGGTAGCCCCAATGTGAGGCTCGGCTGGCGGGCAACCACGCCGTGAATGCGCCGGCTACTCAGCTGAAGTAGCCGCGGGTTCTGCTTGCTTCGACCACCCGGTCGATGCCGATCTCGAACGCCGCCTCGCGGAGGGACTTGCCGTCCTTCTCGGCCCGGGACGCGACCTCGCCGAACGTGCGTCGCATGACGCCGCGGAGCATGTCGTTGACGGCGTCCTCCTCCCAGCGGAAGTGCTGGAGGTTCTGGACCCACTCGAAGTAGGACACGACGACGCCGCCGGCGTTGGCGATCAGGTCGGGGACGACGTAGACGTCGTTGTCGGCGAGGATCTGGTCGGCCGCGAAGGTCGTCGGGTTGTTGGCGCCCTCGACCATCAGCTTGCAGTTGAAGACGCAGGCGTTGTCCTCGTGGACCATGCCGCCGAGCGCGGCCGGGAAGAAGACGTCGCAGGGCACTTCGTAGAAGTCGCCGCCGTCGATCTCCTCGGCCTCGGCGAACTCGGTCAGCTTGCCTCCGTGGACGTGGACGTGCTCGACGAGCCGGTCGGCGTCGATGCCGGCCTCGCTGCGGATGGCGCCGTCCTGGTCGGCGACGGCGACCATCTTCGCGCCGAGTCCCTGCATGATCCGGGCGATCCAGGAGCCGACGTTGCCGAAGCCCTGGACCATGAAGGTCGTCTCCGCCGGGTCCATGCCCAGCTTCTGCGCCGCCTCCTCGAACATGGTCACGCAGCCGCGGCCGGTTGCAGCCTCTCGACCGTAGGAGCCCTCGAGGGAGATCGGCTTGCCGGTGACGACGGCCGGCGTGTGGCCGTTGAGCTTGCCGAACTCGTCCATCAACCAGGCCATGGTCTGGGCGTTGGTGCCGATGTCGGGCGCGGGGATGTCGCGGTTGGGCCCGATCAGCTTCGAGATCTTGTCCATGAGCGCGCGGGCGATGCCCTCGAGCTCGTGCTCCTTCAGGCCGCGGGTGTCGACGTTGACGCCGCCCTTGGCGCCGCCGAAGGGAATGCCGGCGACGGCGGTCTTCCAGGTCATCATCGAGGCGAGCGCGCGGACCTCGTCGATGTCGACCTCGGGGTGGAAGCGCATGCCGCCCTTGTAGGGACCGCGGGCGCCGTTGTGCTGGATCCGGAAGCCGTGGAAGACGTGCATGTCTCCGTCGGAGAGCTTGATCGGGATCTGGACCGAGATCTCGCGGTAGGGCTCCCAGAAGATCTGGCGCGCGTCCTCCTGCAGGCCGAGGCTGTCCCAGGCCCGGTCGAAGTGGTGGCGGACGACTTCGAGCTCGGAGACCCGCGCTCGACGGACTCTCGGATCGGGGTCGGTCTCCTCCAACTCCTCGGTTGCCATCGGTCTCCTCCCGGTTGACGGCTGGCCGACGGCCATCCTCGCACAGCCACGTACCCGCGGTGGCCTACTTACAATCGCGGGGACCACTCAGGTCATGGGGCCATAGCTCAGTTGGCTAGAGCGCCGCCCTTGCACGGCGGAGGCCGTGGGTTCGAGTCCCACTGGCTCCACTAAGGGATCAGGGTCGCGTCCAGTTCAGGCGTCCGGAACTGGACGGCGTCGTGGGTCAGGGCCCGCTGGCCGTTCAAGGTAGGAGCCAAGCGAAGGCTGATTCCGGATCGACCCGATCCGAGCATCGACGAAGGCACGTACAGACACAGGTCGGTGGTGGCGTCATACACCGCGATCCAGTCGACCGTCTCTGCTGTGTATCGCTTGATCCGCTTGACCTTCCCGTGGGTCAGGGAAAGTGACCGGCAGCTGACTTCGACTACTCGTCCGTCCGACGTCGCGTGTTTTACCTGAACGCGCTCCAGTTCTCTTCCGCGGATAAGGATCAGGTCGAAGTCCGAGTCCTCTCCGTAGGGAAAGGCGAGCTGATACCCGAGCTCGGCCAGGTGAGCGGCCACCTTGAGCTCGGCCAGATCGCCCTTGCGTTTGGTCGGAGCCATCCCTCGAGAGTAGGCCGGGCGTCGGTACCGATCCAGACGTGAACGTCACGGTCTGTGACGCGAATGTCCCGGCTCCGTCGGGGGGCCGCGTCAGGCTCCGCGCCATGACCGACGGTGAGCGATCGCTGGGGCGGGATCCCCGGGTCCGGGTCGTCATCCTCGCGCTCGCCGTGATCGCCGGGTGGCTCGATGGGCTGACGTTCGTCGCGCTCGGGACGGTGTTCGTGTCGGCGGTCACCGGCGATCTCGTCCAGCTCGGGATCGCCGCCGCCGGAGGAGAGTGGAGCGCCTTCACCGTGCTCGTCGCCGCGCTCGCGGCTTTCATGGCCGGCACCGCGATCGCGGTCGTGATGGTCAAGGCGGTCGGCTCGAGCGGGTGGCCCGGGCCGGTGCGGCGGCCGCTGCTCGTCCACGCCGGACTGCTGATCGCCTTCGCTCTGCTCTGGACCCTGATCGGCGACCCACGCCCGGCGACCTCGGGCGCCGTCCTGGTCGCCGCCGTCGCCGCGCTGTCGGCCGGGATCCAGGGCGCCGTCTTCCTCGGCCTCGGCATCCGCGGCGCCAACGTCAGCGCCGTCACCGGTGTCCTGATGCTGCTCGCTGCCGGGGTCACCGAGCGGAGCAGCGGCATCGTCGGCCCGCGCAGCGAGCTGCCGCTCTGGGAGCTCGGGCTGATCCTCTCCGTCTACGCAGTCAGCGGCCTGATCGTCGCCCTGCTGCTCTCCGGCGAGGCCGGGCTGCTCGTCTGGGTTCCGGCGGCGATCGCGCTCGCCGTCATCGCCGCCATCCCCGCCCACAACCCGCTGCCGGCGGCCGGTCCCGCATCGCCCTGACGGCGGCTCCGGTCTACCCGGTCTCCCGGTCCGCCAGCAGCAGCCCGAGCTGGCCGGCGACGACGCCGTAGGCGAGGTACAGCCCCGGCAGCCAGGTCGCGACGCCGGCGAAGCGGCCGATGTCGCCCGCGTAGGCGAAGACGTCGGCGGCGGCGAGCACGATCTCAGTGCCGACGCCGAACAGCGCCGCGAGGCAGGCGCAGACCAGATCGCCCGGGCCCGTCGCGAACGCAGCGGCGATCACCAGTGCAATCGCGTAGACCAGCGTGATCGCCGCCGGCTGCGGCTCGCCGCGGACCAGAGCGGTCACCGCGTAGAGGCCGATCACCGCCCCGATCATCAGCGCCGCGCGCCGCAGCCGTTCGCCGTCGCCGTCGCCGCGTGGCACCTCGCCGCCGACCCGGACCCGGATCCAGCCGAGCGCCGCGGTGCCGGTGCCGACCATCAGCGGGAACCAGAGCTGGCTCTTCCAGACGTACGGCAGCGGATCCTCGAGGTAGACGGTCGTGCCCGACTCGACGTGGCACATGTCCCCGATCAGTCCGCCGACCGCGCCGACCCCGAACAGCACCGCCAGTCCCGCGGCCGTGATCCCGCCGCCCCCGCCGCTCTCAGCCATCGCGCTAGGGGACGCTCTTCAGCGACTCGCAGGTCCCGTTGGAGCTGTCGTCGCCGCTGCCGCCGTCGCAGAGGTCGTCACCGTCGCCGGCGTCGAAGAGGTCGTCGCCACCACCGCCATAGGACTTGTCATCTCCCGAGCTGCCGTAAAGAGCGTCCTTGCCGCCCCCACCGTGGAGGTCGTCGTTGCCGGGCCCACCGACGACCCGCGGCGGGTTGGCGAGGCCGCCGAGCGCCTGCCCCTTGCTGAAGTCGTCGCCCCCGCCACCGAACATCGAGTCCTTGCCCTCGGCGCCGAGAAGGAGATCCTCGCCGGCGCCGGCACAGGCCACGTCGTTGCCCTCGGCGCCGTAGAACTTGTCGTCGCCACCGCCGAGGTTGACGACGTCCTTCTTCGAGGTGCCGATGACGACGTCCTTGCCGGAGCCGATCGGGTTGCCCTTCTTGTTCTCGGTGATCGTTACCGACAGGCCGCGGCAGGTCTGCTTCGAGCCGCCGGCGGCGCTCGCCGCGATCTGCCCGGCGGACAGCGCCGCCAACATGACGAGCAGGGCGATCGGGAGCGCGCGCTTCATTCTTCGGGAGGATTGCGCACCGCACCGATCAGCGCCAGTACCACCGCAACGCAGACGAACAGCGAGACGATGGCGATCACGACCGTCGCGACGTTGAGCTCGGCGGTCGCCAGCGCCGCCACCGTCAGCCCGCCGAAGACGACGAGGAACAGGACGCCCCCGGCGATCAGCGATGACGGCCGCCCGCCCATGTCAGCCCGCCGTGATCGCGCCCGGGGCAGCGGTCGTCCCGCGCCGGATCCGCCCGCTCCGCGCGGCGAGCCAGCCGGCGATCAGCCCGACCGCGAAGCCGCCGACGTGCGCCAGGTAGGCGCCGCCGCCGCTGGCGATGTCGGTCGAGGCCAGGTTGCCGACGCCGGGGATCAACTGGAGAGCGAACCAGCAGGCGATCACGATCGCGGCCGGGATCAGCAGCAGCCCGGCGAGGTACGGCACGAGGCTGAGCGTCACGATCCGACCGCGCGGCCGCAGCACGACGTAGGCGCCGAGCGCTCCCGAGACGGCCCCGGCGGCGCCGATCACCGGGCCGGTCGCGGCCGGGTCCACGAAGCTCTGCGCATAGGCGGCGCCGTAGCCCGCGAGCAGGTAGAGGAGCAGGAAGCGCGGCCCGCCGATCAGCCGCTCGACCGCGCCGCCGAAGATCCAGAGGAAGAGCATCGTGATCGCGAAGTGGAGGATGTCGGCGTCGAGGAACGTCGCCGTCAGCGGCGTCATCCACCACGGCGCCTGATCGAGGTTGTCGGGGATCGGGGTACCGACGGTGCCGCCCGCCTCGACGAGGCCGTTCTCGCCGCAGACGATCCCCTCCGAGCCGATCCCGCAGACGCTGCCCGGATGGGTCAGCCGGAACGGGATCGCGCCCAGCTCGATCGCCGCCTGATCGCGCTTCGAGACGTGCTCGGCCGCGAGCTGCGGGCTCGAGGAGTCGTCGCCGGAGAGGGTCAGCTGCCAGCCGAGGACGAGCAGGCTGACGAGGATCAGCGCGAGCGTCACCCGGGGCGGCCTGCCCTGGGTGTGGCTGTCCTTGAGCGGGATCACGCCCAATAGGTTGGCCGATCGGCGCCGCGCGGGCGATCCCGCCGCGCGGCGCCTCTGCCGTCAGGGCGTGCAGTTGTCGACGATCAGCGGCTCGACCGGATCGTCGGGCTTCAGGTCGGTTGCCTGCGCGGAGACCAGCAACAGGAAGTCGCGGTCCGTGTCGACGCCGTCGCACTCCGGGTTGGCTGCGGTGACCGCCTCGATCGTCGCCTGCTTCTCGTCCTCGAGCTGGAGGATGAAGTCGCTCGCGGTCAGGCCGGCGGCGGCGTCGGTCGCCGGGTCGGCGGCGGTCCCGGTCTCATCGCCGCCGCCGCAGGCGGCAAGGCCGAGCGCCAGGGTCGCGGTAGCCGCCGCGACCACAGCCCGGGCGCGGCCGGTCGGTGTGTGCTTGGTGTCCATGGTTCGCTCCTCGGTTCGGGTGCAGTGCGCTCACCCTCGCCCCGCGCGGGCGCCACCGCATCGGGGCAACCCCCAAAGCCCATCCCCAATATCGCGGCGCCGAACCTGCGCCTAGGCGCCGGCCGCGAGCGCCTCGCGGGCGCTCTCGTCGGCGTGGTAGCTCGAGCGGACCAGCGGGCCCGCCGCCACCGACTCGAAGCCGATCTTCCGCGCCTCGGCGGCGAGGGCGTCGAACTCCTCCGGCTCCCAGTAGCGGACGACCGGCAGGTGCCGCTCGGTCGGCCGCAGGTACTGGCCGACGGTCAGCACCTGGACCCGGTGCTCGCGGAGGATCCCGAACGTCTCGACCATCTCGTCGAAGCTCTCGCCGAGCCCGACCATCAGCCCCGACTTCGTGATCACCTCGCTGCCGCCCATCTCCTTCGCCATCTTCAACACCCGGGCCGAGCGCTCGAACTTCGAGCCGCGACGGGCGATCGGGTAGAGCCGCGGAACGACCTCGCAGTTGTGGTTGAAGACGTCGGGGCGTTCGGCGATGACCTTCGCCAGCGGCATCTCCTGGCCGCGGAAGTCCGGGGTCAGCACCTCGACCTTGCAGCCCGGCGCCTGCATCCGGATCGAGCGGATGACGCCGACGAAGGCACTCGCGCCGTAGTCCGGCAGGTCGTCGCGGTCGACCGACGTGATGACCGCGTGCTTCAGCCCCATCTGCGCGACCGACCGGGCGACGCGCGCCGGCTCGAGCGGGTCGTTCCACGTCGGCTTGCCCGTGTTGACGTTGCAGAAGCCGCAGCGGCGGGTGCAGGTGTCGCCGAGGATCATGAACGTCGCGGTGCCGCGCTCCCAGCACTCGCCGATGTTCGGGCAGTTCGCCTCGGCGCAGACGGTGTGGAGGCCCTCGGCCTTGATCTGCGACTTCAGCTCTCGGTACTTGGGCCCGCCGGGCGGCGGCACCTTCAGCCAGCGTGGCTTCCGCTCCCGGAACGGCAGCCCCTGGACCTTCTCGATCGCGATCCCGCCCGGGCGCGCGCGAGAGCGGGTCTTGTGCTCGCGCTCCGGCGGCGCCGCCGATCGGGAGGGGGGAGGCGTGCTCACGCGCCTACCGTACCGACCGCGTGGCGTGGGCCCCGCTCACTCCTCGAGCTCTGAGGAGGCGCGCTCGGCACGCCGCGATGCGGCGCCCGGCAGCCGGTCGACGGCACGGCCGATCCGCTCGACCGTCCCCTCGAGCGGGGAGACGATCATCACGGCCTGCGTCAGCGTCGGCAGCGCCGCGACGATTTCCTCGCCGAGGGCGGCGACCCGCTCGGCGTGCTCGTCCATCACCTCGGCCTGCTTGCTGAGCTGACGACCCAGCTCCTCCATCGCCGACCCGAGGCTCTCGATCCGCTCGCCGCGCTTCTCGAGCCGGTCCAGCCTCTCCAGTCCCACGCGCGAGGACTCCGCGATCGTGTGGAGGTCGTCGAGAGCCCGCAGGACCAGCCGGGCCGGCAGCAGGACGTCGAGCGGCGAGGGCACCGCGTCAGGGTACCGCCGGACGAACGGCTCAGGCGACGTCGACTGCGGCCAGCAGGTACTCGGCCTCGACGTGCATCGACCCGTCGCTCGCCTCGTTCGCGTCGGCGTAGAGAGCGGTCAGCTGCTCGCGCAGCGGCTCCCACTTGCCGTCGACCTCGAGCACCTCCTTGGCCATCACCGTCGGCCCGAGGATCCGCTCGTTGCGCGTCATCCAATCCTCGATCGAGTCGTCCCGGAACGGCACGCTCAACGTCTCGCATGTGACCCGCTCGCCGGCGAAGAGCTCGTTCACCCGCTCCTCGGTGCCCCAGAGGACCGGTGGCTGGAAGCCCTCCGGCGGCGGCGGCATGTTCGCGCCGATCAGGCCGAACATGCGCCCGTTCAGCCCGGCCGGCGTCCAGGCGCAGGTGACGACCCGCCCCCCCGGGCGGCAGACCCGCCGCAGCTCGTCGGCGGCCCGCTGCTGATGCGGGGCGAACATCACGCCGAACACCGAGGTCACGCAGTCGAACGAGTCGTCGTCGAACGGGAGGTTCTCGGCGTCGCCGACGATGAACTCCGCCTCGACGCCCGCCTCCCGGGCCCGCTCGCCGGCGATCTCGATCAACTTCGGCGTCAGATCGAGGCCGGTGACGTCGGCGCCCCGGCGCGCGGCGATCAGGGCCGCGTTGCCGGTGCCGGTGGCAACGTCGAGGACGCGCTTGCCCTCGCTCGCCCCGGCGCGGTCGACTGCCGCCTCGGACGCCCCCTCGATCATCTCGGCGATCGCGGCGTAGTCGCCGATCGTCCACATGTGACGCTGGCGGTCCTTGATGACGTCCAGGTCGCTCATCGCTGACTCCTCCCTGTTGCTCCCACTCCCACGGTCAGGGTATACGCGAAATCCGGTGCCGTCGAGTCGATTCGGCAGCCGGCAACCGGCCCGAACTCAGCGTGGCGTCAGGCGCACCGGCAGCCCGCCCCTGGGGGAGAGGGTCGGCGCCTGATCGATCTCGAGACGATGGCCCGCCGGCAGCTCGAACCGGAACCGACGGACGAGCGCTGCGGCGAGCGCGTGCACCTCGGTGTAGCCGAAGCGCTTGCCGATACAGACCCGCGGCCCCATCCCGAACGGGACGTAGGCGCCGCGCGGCCACCGCGCCCGCCGCTCCGGCAGGAACCGGTCGGGGTCGAACCGGTCGGGGTCGGGGAAGACGTCGGGCAGGCGGTGGCTCACCCACGAGCTGTAGAAGCACGGGATGCCCGCCGGTGCTCTGACGCCTTCGAACTCGAAGTCGCGGACCGAGCGGCGCGGGCCGATCCACGCCGGCGGATAGAGGCGCAGCGTCTCGTCGACCGCGCGGGTCAGGACCGGCAGGCCCGAGAAAAGCTCCTCGGCACCGGGGTCGCGCTCACCGCAGACCTCGGCGAGCTCGGCCGCGATCGCATCGGCCCGGTCGGGATGGCGGGCGAGCTCGTAGACGAGGAAGCTGACGGTCGACGTCGCCGTGTCGTGGCCGGCGAAGAGCAGCGTCAGCACGTGGTCGAGGACCTGTCGGTCGTTGAGCGAGCGACCCTCCTCGTCGGTCGAGGCGAGTAGCGAGGACAGGATGTCGGCGCCGTCCGTCCCGCGATCGCGGCGGCGGGCGATCTCGGAGCCGACGAGGCCCTCGAGCGCTGCACGGTCCCGGCGCAGCTGCGCGAGCGGCGTGCCTGGCCCGAACAGCAGCTGCATCGGGTACTCGCGGCCGTGGAAGGAGAGCCCGCGCTCGAAATGCGCGGCGATCTCGGTCGCCCGGCCCGAATCCGGGTCGAAGCCGAACAGCGCCTTCATCGCGATCCGCATCGCGAGCGTGCGCGCCCACTCGTAGACGTCGGTGGTCGCGCCGGCCGGAAGCGCGTCCACCGCGTCGGCCGCCTCGTCCCGCATCACGTTCGCCGCTGTCTCGATCCGCTCGCGGTGGAACGCCGGCATCAGGATCGCCCGCGAGGCGTCGTGGTAGTCGCCGTCGGTGGTCAGCAGGCCATCGCCGATCAACGTCATCAAGTGGCCCATCGCCCCGTAGCGCCAGCCGAAGTTCTCGCGCCCGCTGACGAGCATGAAGTGGTTGGCCTCGGGCCCGATCAGCGCCAGGTTGTAGCCGAAGAGGATCCGGATCCCGAAGATCGGCCCGTGCTCGGCGTAACAGTCGCGCAGCAGGTTGAGGACGTCGTGGCGGAACCGCCACGTGTTCTTCAGGCTCGGCCGCGTCGCCCCAGGTGGGAAGGGCCCGCGGCGCCGGGCGCGCCACTCGTCGCGGATGTCGTGGGGCACGCCCCACGGACCCGGGAACGACGGTGGCGGCCCGGGATCCCCGATTCGGATCGAGCCGCTCAACTCCGGACGGTCTTCATCGGTGACTCCTCAGGTTCGTGGGGCGACGCGATCCTGCTCACCCGCCCGGACGCTGTCAAGCCCCGCGGGCGATCGCGGTCAGGAACCGCCCGATTCCCTCGGCGATCCGGGCCGTACGTTCCGACGGCCAGAGGTCGAACGCGTGCTCGGCCGCCGGCAGCTCGATGTAGCGGACCGGGCGGTGTGAGACGGCGCGCAGGCGTTCGACGAAATCGCGGGCGTCCTCGACCGGGACCAGGGTGTCGCGGTCGCCGTGGATGACCAGGAACGGCGGCGCGTCGGCGTGGACCCGGAAGCTCGGGGAGGCGGAACGGAACAGCTCTGGGTCGTCCTCGTAGCGGCGCTTGAAGACGACCTGCTCGAGCACCCAATCGCGCATCCCCGCGTAGTAGAAGCCGCTCGCGTTCGTGAAGTCGTAGACGCCGTAGAAGGGGACCGCCGCGGCGAGCGAGGTGTCGGCCTCTTCGAATCCGGGCTGGTACTCGGGCGCGTTCTCGGTCAGGCCGGCGAGTGCGGTCAGGTGCCCACCGGCCGAGCCGCCGGTGATGCAGATCATCTTCGGGTCGATGTTGAGCTCCTCCGAGTTCTCCCGGACCCAGGCGATCGCCCGCTTGACGTCGGTGATCTGGTCGGGGAACGTCGCCTCCGGGCTCAGCCGGTAGTCGACGTTGAACCCGGTCCAGCCGATCTGCGCGAGGTGGTTGAGCAGCGGGATGCCCTGCTCGTAGCGCGAGCCGGCGAACCAGCCGCCGCCGTGGACCTGGATGACGGCCGGCCGCGGCTCCCCGCCGGGACGCTCGGCGGCGTTGCGATAGACGTCGAGCCGCAGCCGGGTGCCCTCGACCTCGGCGAAGACGACGCCGCGCTCGCGGCGCACGCCCCGGGTCACGAACATCAGCGGTGGCACCGCGATGTGGCTGAGCGGCACCCGGGGCTCGTCGTCGCCGGGCGCCTCGAGATCCTCGAGCGCGGCATCGATCCGAGCGACGCTGCGATGGGCGAGCCAGGTGTTGCGGATCTCCCAGATGACCGCGATCGTCGCCAGCGCGCCGACGGCCGAGGAGATCCGCCGCGGAACCCGCAGCAGCCGGAGCACGGCGAGGATGCCGATTCCGCCGACGGCCAGCTGCGGCCCGGACTCCCGGAGCACCGTCGAAGTCCACCAGCGGGCGACCCGGAACAGCAGGGCGAAGGGCGCTCGCGGCCGGATCCGGGCGATCCGGAACTGCTCCCTGAGCGCGGCCCGCGCGAACCCCGGTGGTCTGTCGTGGGAGTCGCCGCCCGCCAAGGGCGCCGAGTCTATGCCACCGATTCGGCGACGTCCCGTAAGCAGCCGCGCCCGAATTCCGTAGTCACTACGTGGACCACCCCGATCGCCCGAACCTAGGATCGCCCGAAGAAAGACGCCTAAAGCCGTCTTAAAGCCCGACGCCTACAGGAACGGAGAAGCACGAGGTAGATCGTGGATCCCTGGGTAGCAATTGCGCTGATCATCGCCGGCCTCATCGGGGTCGCCGTCGTGATGCTCATCTTCGACGTCACGCGCGGAGACATCGGCGGGCGCCACACCCTCGCCCGCTCCCGCCGGATCATCGTCGTCGCGACCGACGGGTCCACTGCCGACCGGGCCGAGGAGTGGGTCGCCAAGGAGCGCGTGGAGCGCCCCGACCTCCAATGCTTCGTGATCGTCGAGCCCGAGGGCGAGAGCCTCTACCAGACGATCCACGAGACCTATGAAACCGAGTCGATCGACTCGATCGTCTTCGTCCAGCACGAGTCAGAGAGGCATGAGGCTCACACCGGGACGATCGCTCGCCTCCATGACGAGGGGGTCGGCCCGATCGACTCGATCTACGTCCCCGACGAGGTGACGGCATGACCTCGACGGGCTGGGCCATCGTCGGCATCTACACGGGCATCACCCTGATCGGGATCGCGATCGTCCTCTACATCTTCCGTTCGACGCGGGTCGGGTTCAAGGTCAAGGTCGCCAGCCGCGAGACGGTCGAGAAACGCGAGGGCTACTGGGGCATCGCGGTCGTCTGCTTCCTCGTCGCACTGCTCGCCGGCACGATCTTCTCCGTCCCCTACTGGACCAGCGACGCGGCCGAGCCCGGCCAGGTCGTCGACGTGACCGGCCGCCAGTACGCGTGGACGATCGACCCGCCGACCATCAAGGCCGGAGTCGAGACCGAGTTCGACATCCACGCCGAGGACGTCAGCCACGGCTTCGGCCTCTACGACCCGAGCGGCAAGCTCGTCAAGCAGGTCAACGTGCTGCCCGGCGTCACCCAGCTTCTCACCGCCACCCTGGACGAGCCCGGCACGTGGACGGTCCGCTGCCTCGAGTACTGCGGACTCGACCACCACCTGATGGAGACGACGATGGAGGTCAAGCCCTGATGGAAGGCCACGCTGCGGCCGGCGTTCCGGCGATCGAGGGCGAGGTGACGACCATCGCCGAGTCGCGAGTAAAGCGGCTCGTTCTCGCCTACATCATCGCCTCGACGACCTTCTTCTTCGTCAGCGGCCTGCTCGGCATGCTGCTGCGGGAGAGCCAGGCGGACCTCGTCCGGCTCGATCCGAGCGTCTTCTACTCGATCATGACCGCGCACGGGCTCGGCGCCTTCGTCGCCTGGGCCGCGTTCGCCGTCATGGGCGCCGCGTTCTGGGTCCTCCACGAGGTCGGCTTCCCGATGCGCCCGCTCGGCTTCGGCCTGGCGCGGGTCGCCTGGTGGTCGATGGTGATCGGCGTCGTCGGGATCGTCATCACGACGCTCGGGATGGGCTTCGGCGGCTCCTGGGTCTTCCTCTACCCGCTCCCGTTCTTCTCCTCGGGCGAGTGGAGCGACACCGCGACCGGGATCTTCTCCGCCTCGGTGCTGCTCGCGGGTGTCTCGATCCTGACTTGGTGCGCGGCGATCATCCACACGGTCGTCGGCCCCGGCCTCGGCTCCGAGAAGGGGGCGTTCAACCGCTTCGGAGCGGCCCTCGGCTTCGGCTACCTGTGGCCGAAGAAGTTCCCGACGAACCGCGAGGTCCCCTACCCGGTGATCCCGCTCGCGGTGATCGGCATCGACATGATCATCGCGACGCTGCCCTTGGCGGCGCTGCTCGTGGTGATGATCGTCCAGTCGATCGATCCGTCGGTGACGATGGACGCCCAGCTCGCGAAGAACATGCTCTGGTGGTTCGGCCACCCGGTCGTCTACCTGCTGCTGTTCCCCGCGGTCGCCATCTATTACCTGCTGATCCCGCGCTACGCGAACAGGAAGCTGGTCGCGGGCAAGGCCGTCGCGATCGCTTGGTTCGTGGCGGTGATCGTCAACGTCATCGTCTGGGCGCACCACATCTACCTGGACTACCCCGAGGGATCGATCCAGGCGGCGATCAACACGTCGATGCAACCGCTCACCTTCGCGATCGTCCTGCCGTCGGCGATCAGCCTCTACAGCCTCTCGATGACCGTCTGGCGCTCCGACTTCCAGTGGACGCCGGCGGCGAAGTTCCTCGCCGCCGCGATGCTGAGCTGGCTCGTCGCCGGGCTGTCGGGAATCGTCAACGCGACGATCGTCTTCAACGCCGTCATCCACAACACGATGTGGGTGGTCGGGCACTTCCACAACATGGCCCTGCTCAACATCGGCATGGTCGTATTCGCCTCCGTCTACGCCTTCCTCCCGCAGTTGACTAACCGCGAGTGGTACTCGGAGAAGCTCGCCAACCCGCATCTCTGGCTGACGGTCATCGGCGGCTACGGGATGTGCATCCCGATGCTGATCCAGGGCCTCGAGGGTGCCCCTCGGCGGTACGCCGTGCTGCCCGAGGTCTACGACACGCTGACCCAACTGACGGTCCCGTTCGTGCTGATGATGGCCCTAGGCCAGATCGTCTTCGCCTACAACCTGGTGCAGACCCTGCGCGGCAAGAAGCGCGAATCGGGCGAGACCGCCTTCTCCTCCCTCGGGCTGACGGCGACCCTGTTCTTCGCCTGCGTCGTCCTCGCCGTCTCGGCCCTCGCGCTCGACCGCAACAACGCCGGCGAGACGCCGCAGGCCGGTGCCGCGACGGCGAACGCCGATCCCGGTGAGGCGCTGTTCACCGACAAGTGCGGCAGCTGCCACACGCTGTCCGCGGCCGGGACCACCGGCGCCGTCGGGCCCAACCTCGACGACGCGAAGCCGAGCTCGGCAGCGGTGCTGACGGCGATCGAGAAGGGCGGCCTCGGCTCGGGCACGATGCCGCCGGGCCTGTACAGCGGCGAACAGGCGCAGCAGGTCGCCGACTACGTGTCGAAGAACGCCGGCAAGTAGGCACTGCGATGGGGGCGGTGAGCGGAGCGGCCGACCACCGGGCGGCCTCCACGGTCGAGGGGGTCGAGGAGGCCGATGAAACCGAACTGACGGCCGCCGAGCGCATCGTCGGCGGGGCGTGCGGGATCTCGATCGCGGCCTCGATGATCCATGCCTCCTACATCGTTCCCCACTTCCAGGAGTACTTCCTGTTCGGAGTCTTCTTCGTCGTCTCGGCGGTCTTCCAGCTCGTCTGGGGGATGGTGGTCTGGAACCGGCGGAACGACCGCAGGCTGCTGATCGCGGGTGCAGTTTTCAACCTGGCGGTCGTCGTGCTCTGGATCGTCACCCGGACGGTCGGCTTGCCGATCGGCCCCGAGCCCGGGCAGACGGAGGTCGCGGGCCTGCACGACATCCTCGCCAGCGTCGACGAGGTCGCGATCGCCCTCGCCTGCGGACTGGCTCTGCTCCCGGGAGCCCGCTGGAAGGGCGGACTGACGATCCCGCTCTGGGTGATCGCGATCGCCAGCGCCCTGCTCGCGTTCCCCGGTCCCCACTCGGTCTGAGCGCGCCGCGCCGGTTGCCCGCGGTCCCGACCCGCAACAATGCCCGGCCCGTGCAGCCCGCGCACCGCACCGCCGACCCCTACCGCGACACCGACGTCATCGACGAGCGGGCACCGCGGACCAACCAGACGGTCGTCTTCCTCTTCGCCCTCGCCGGCGCCGTCTTCGGGTGGCCGCTGGCCTGGGCGCTGATGGCCCTGCAGCTCCTCGTCGGGCTGACGCTCGGCCGCCGTTTCTGCCTGCCCTGCCTCGCCTACTTCGAGCTGATCCAGCCCCGGATCGGGGAGGGCCGGCTCGAGGACTCGCGACCGCCGCGGCTCGCCAACCAGATGGGCTTCGTCTTCCTCACCGCCGCCGCCGTGAGCTGGTGGCTCGGGGCCGAGACGCTCGGCATCGTGCTCGGCTCGATGGTCGCCGCGCTCGCGCTGCTCGCCGCGACGACCGGCTTCTGCACCGGCTGCGAGCTCTACAAGCTCAGCGCCCGCCTCCGCGGCATCTCAGCTCGCCACCACGACCGGATCGAGGTCGGCGACCTCGACGGCTTCGCCGCCGCCGACCGCAACATCGTCCAGTTCACCCACCCGATCTGCTCCGACTGCCGCGAGTGGGACGCCCGGCTCGCGGCCGAGGGCACCCCGCGGGTCACGATCGACGTCCGCGAGAGCCCCGGCCTGGCCGAGAAGTACGGCATCGCCGTCGTACCGACGATCTTCGCGGTGGACCGCGAGGGCGCGGTCATCGAGCGGCTCGCCTAGCTCCGCCGGCGCTCTACGCCAGCCAGATATCGGGCGCCGCGATCCCCACTCGAGCACGACCGAAGCGGGCAGTGGGCGGGATTGGTCCGAACTATTGGACGAATCCCACCCACTGAGCCCCGGCCCGCGTCGGGGCGGTGGCCTGCCTCAGCCGCGCCTACAGCCCGTACGTCTTCGAGACGATCTCGCGCTGGATCTCGTTGGTGCCGCCGTAGATCGACATGACGAGGCTGGTTCGGACGTGGCGCTCCATGTCGTACTCGGAGGCGTAGCCGTACCCGCCCATCATCTGCATGCCCTCGAGCGAGCAGGCCTTGGCGATCTCGGTCGCCTTCAGCTTCGCCATCGAGGCCTCGCGGGGGAGCATCCGGGACGGGTCTTCGTCGACCTTGCGGGCGACGTCGTAGACGAGCAGCCGCACGCACTCGATCTCGGTGGCGAGGTCGGCGATCCGGTGCTTGAGCGTCTGGAAGCTGCCGATCGGGCGGCCGAACTGCTTCCGCTCCTTGACGTAGTCGAGGACGTCGTCGAAGGCGCGCTGGGCGATCCCGAGCGCGGTCGCGGCGAGGATCAGGCGCTCGACGTTGAGGCCGGCCATGAGCTGGATCCAGCCGTTGCCCTCCTCGCCGAGCATCCGGTCGGCGGAGACGTGGCAGTCGGTCAGGAAGACGTCGTTGACCTCCTTGCCGCCCATCGTCTGGATCCCGCTGATCTCGATCCCCTCGGCGTCGGTCGGAACCGACAGCATCGTCAGCCCCTCGTGCTTGGAGCCGGAGGCGTCCGAGCGGCCGATGACGAGGATGTGGTCGGCGAGGTGAGCGGCGCTGATCCAGGTCTTCTGCCCGTTGAGGACGTAGCCGTCGTCGGTGCGCTCGATCTTGCACTTGAGGTTGCCGACGTCGGAGCCCGCCTCGGGCTCCGACATCGCGATCGCCTCGACCCGGCCGGATGTGATTCCCCCGAGCATCTCGGTCTTCTGCTCCTCGGTGCCGAACCGCTCGTAGGCGCCGGCGACGATCTGGCTGACCCCGTAGCCGGCGATCGGGATCAGTCCACGCATCGTCTCCTCGAGGAAGATGCACGCGTCGACCATCCCGGCCCCGGCGCCGCCGTACTGCTCGTCGACGGTGACGCCGAGCCAGCCGAGCTCGGCCAGCTTCTCGTAGATCCCCTGGTTGTGGAGCTCGGTGTAGCCGTCGGTCAGCTTCTCCCGCTGCTCGGCGGTGCCGCACTCGCGCTCGGCGAAGTCGCGGATCGCGTTGCGGAAGTCGACCTGTTCGTCGGTCAGCCCGCTGACCGGGGTCGCCGTGATCGTGCTCATCTCGGTTCTCCTCCTCGACCCGCCGTCAGGCCTTGACGGCGGGCTTGTAGACCGACACGACGGCCGCGCCGCCGAGCCCGATGTTGTGCTGGAGCGCCACCTTGGCACCCTCGACCTGGCGCTTGTCCGCCTGGCCGCGCAGCTGCCACGTCAGCTCGCTGCACTGGGCGAGCCCGGTGGCCCCGAGCGGATGCCCCTTGCTGATCAGTCCGCCGGACGGGTTGACGACCGGGCCGTCGCCGCCGTAGGTCGTCGCCTCCGCCTCGACGAGCAGGTGCCCCTCACCCTCCTCGGCGAACCCGAGCGCCTCGTAGGTGATCAGCTCGTTCGCGCTGAAGCAGTCGTGGAGCTCGCAGACGTCGACCTCGTCGGGGCTGACCCCCGCCTCCTCGTAGGCCTGGCGCGCTGCCTCCTTCGACATGTCGGAGCCGACGATCGTCATGCAGTCGGCGTTCTCATCGAACGTCGAGCTCATGTCGGTGACCATCGCCTGACCGGCGATCTCGACCGCCTGGTCCCAGAGGTCGTGCTCGTCGACGTACTTCTCGGAGGCGACGATGACCGCGGCGGCGCCGTCGGAGGTGGGCGAGCACTGCAGCTTCGTCAACGGCTCGTGGATCATCCGCGCCTCCTTGATCTCGTCGAGCGTGTACTCGTCCTGGAACTGCGCGTAGGGGTTGTTGACCGAGTGCTTGTGGTTCTTCCAGCCGATCCAGGCGTAGTGCTCGGGCTTGGATCCGTACTTGTCCATGTGGTCGCGGCCGGCGTTGCCGAACATCTGCGGCGCGAACGGGGACTCCTCGGGATCGCGGACCTCGAACATGCGGCCCATGTGCTTGTCGAGCGCCGGGGTTCGGTCGGTGTACTTCATCCCGAGCGAGCCCTTCTCCATCTTCTCGAAGCCGACGGCGAGCGCGCAGTCGACGAGGCCGCCCTGAACCGCGCGGCGCGCGAGGTAGAGCGCCGACGAGCCGGTCGAGCAGTTGTTGTTGACGTTGACGATCGGGATCCCGGTCAGGCCGAGCTCGTAGATCGCCCGCTGCCCGTAGGTCGAATCGCCGTAGCAGTAGCCGGCGAAGGCCTCCTCGACGTCCTCGTAGGGGATGCCGGCGTCGGCGAACGCCTTCTCGCCGGCCTCCTTCGCCCAGTCGGGGTAGTCGCCTTCCTTGGTGCCGGGCTTGTCGAACTTCGTCATGCCGACGCCGATCACGAATGTCCTGTTCATCGTCTGCCTCCTCGTGGGGTTGGTTCTGTCTTGTCCGGGATCGCCTCGTAGGCGGTCCCGACGAGTTCGGGAAGTGCTGCTTTGAGAAACGCCGCGACCTGCTCGCGGCTCCAGCGGTCGCGCTCGAGCCACTCGCGCGTCGCCGCCTCCGCCATCCCGCCGTAGGCGCGGAGGACGGCGTGAAGCTCGGGTGGGGCATCGGCTGCGGGCCCGAGGCCGAGGACCTGGATCAGTCGCGTCGTCGCCTCCTCGCGCGCCTCGTCGAGCACCGCCTCGATGTCGGGGTCGTGCCCGAGCCCCTCGGCGCCGACCGCCGCCAGCCACGCTTCGCGGTTGCGCTCGACCATCTCGAGCCAGCGGTCGATCGACTCGTCGAGGCGCTCCTGCGGTGTCGCGCCGTCGACGTACTCGGGGACGGGCTGGGAGCGGAAGCGGACCATCTCGCGGACGACCTCGACGTAGAGCTCGCGCTTGGTCCCGTAGTAATGGTTGATCAGCCCGCGGGCGACTCCCGCCTCGGATGCGATCTCGATCGTCGAGACGTCGCTGAAGCCGCGCTCGGAGAACAGCCGTCGGGCGACCGAGAGGATCCGGCGCCGGCGCTCGTCGGCGTCGCTGCGGGGGGTGGCGACGGCGGAGTCGGCGGGGCGGGCGGCCATCGGACGGGATGCTAGCGGAAATTGGCAGGCTGCCAACCTTTCTTGGCGGCGCCTGTGCGTCCTGCGCGCCTGGCGATCCCACGCACATATAGTCAGGTCGTCGCGGTCCACGGTCGGGAGGTTCAGGTGAGTGCAGCGCAGGCGAGGATTCTCAGGCTGGGCGTCCTCCTTCTCCTCTGCATGGCAGCGTGCTGGGCGTGCGCGGGGGCCGCGCTCGCAAAGCCGCTGATCTACGTCCCCAACTACGGGACGGGAAACGTCTCCGGCTTCGACAGCAACGCGGCCGGCACCCTGACCCTGCTCGACGACTCGCCGTTCGGAACGGCCACCTTCCCGCTCTCGAGCGCGGCGACCCCGGATGGCCGCTTCCTCTATGTCACCAACAGCGGCTCCGACTCGGTGACGCGGTACTCGGTCGGCGCCGACGGGTCGTTGTCGCTGCTGCTGCCGGCGACGATGACGGGCCTCAACCCGGGTGCGGCGGTGGTCGATCCGGCCGGAGAGCACCTCTACGTGGCGGAGTTCGGGGACGACAAGGTCTCGGTGTTCGCGATCGGCGGCAACGGGTCGCTGAGCGAGATCGGCGGCAGCCCGTTCGCCACGGGCGACGGGCCGAGTGCGCTCGCCTTCACCCCGGACGGCAAGCACCTCTACGTGCCCAATCTCGGCAACGACAACGTGACCGCATTCTCGGTGGCCGGCAGCGGCGCGCTCTCCCCGGTCCCGGGCTCGCCGTACGGCGCCGGCGACTTCGCCAACGGCGCCGCCGTCACCCCCGACGGCGCGTTCCTCTACGTCACCAATCGCAACGTCGGCAACGTCGCCGGGTACTCGATCGCCGCCAACGGCTCGCTGAGCGCGACTCCCGGCTCTCCCTACGGGTCGGGGGGCATCAATCCTCAGGGCCTGGTCGTCGCCAACGGCGGCTCCGAGCTCTACGTCGCCAACACCGGATCCGACAACCTCGCGATCTTCCAGATCACCGGGTCCGGATCCATCGGCCAGATCCCGGGCTCGCCGGCCTCGACCGGAGACGGCCCGACGGCGGTGGCGACGAACCGGTCCGGCGACCGGGTCTACGTCACCAACCAGACCACGAGCAACGTCAACAGCTTCCAGGTGGCGGCGAACGGCACGGTCGCACAGGCCCCCGGCTCGCCGTTTGCGCTCGGCGGAACGAGCCCGCTCGGGCGCCAGATCGCGGTCGTCGATCCCGACGAGGAGGTGACCGGCTTCCGGGTCAAGGCGAAGAAGACCCAGAAGTTGAAGGGCAAGAAGACGAAGCTCGTCGCCAAGGCCGGTGCCGACGAGGACGTGAAGCTCGTCGCCAAGGGCAAGGTCGGCAAGCTCGCACTGAAGAAGGCGAAGGGTTCGGCGGCCTCCGGCAAGCTCCGGAAGCTGACCCTGAAGCCGAAGACCAAGGCGGTGGGGAAGAAGCTCGCGAAGCTGAAGAAGGGCAAGGCGAAGCTGACCGTCAAGTCGACCGACGAAGCCGGCAACTCGAAGTCGAAGAAGGTCGCGGTCAAGCTGAAGTAGCGGCGGGCAGACACTCGCGGAGGATCGCGAGGATCTCGACCGCGACCGCAGCCTCGTCCGCGAGCGCTTCGCCGGAGTAGCGGCGGACGAGGTAGCCGGCACGGCCGTGCCGCACGTCCCTGGCGTTGTCGCGGTCCCGCTGCGCTCCCCGGTGATGGCGGGCGACCTCGGCGATCACGGCGGGCGCTGGGGAGGGTTGTGCCCGGATACGGGAATGAATCGGGTCCAGCGATGCCATCGAGCCGATGATTGGGAGGCCGGGCGCACCGATGGGACACGCTTGGTGCCGTTCGGTCACGAGGGCGTCCCGACTCACGCGATAGGGTCACGCCTCCCAACGGCAGCTACCGGAGAGGATGAGATGAGCACGGTTCGGGAGGCCACCTTCGAGCTCCTGCGAGCACGGGGGATGACGACGATCTTCGGCAATCCGGGCTCGACCGAGTTGCCGATGCTCGCCGACTACCCGGAGGACTTCCGCTACGTGCTCGGCCTCCAGGAGGCGGTCGTCGTCGGGATGGCCGACGGCTACGCGCAGGCGAGCGGCAACGTCGCCCACGTGAACCTCCACACCGCGCCGGGCGTCGGCAACGCGATGGGCGCGATCTTCAACGCCCAGGCGAACCACGCGCCGCTTCTGATCACCGCCGGCCAGCAGGTCCGCGCGGTGATGACGATGCAGGCGAACCTGACCAATCGCGACGCGACGCGGATGCCCCATCCGCTCGTCAAGTGGTCCTACGAGGTGCCGCGGGCCGCGGACGTGCCGGCCGCGATCGCCCGTGGGATCCACACCGCTTCGCTGCCGCCGAAGGGTCCGGCCTTCGTCTCGATCCCGATGGACGACTGGACCGCGGAGGCCGACGCCGAAGGCACAAGGCGGGCGATCGAGCGCCGCGTCGACGGCCGCGCCGCGGCCGCCCCCGATGCGGTGGCCGACCTCGCGAAGCGGCTGGATGGCGCATCGAACCCCGTCCTCGTCGCCGGACCCGACATCGATGCATCCGGGGGGTGGGATCACGCGGTCGCGCTCGCCGAGCGCCAGCACCTGCCCGTCTGGGCGATCCCGGCGACCGGCGGCGGCCGGCTCGGATTCCCCGAGGGCCACGCGAACTTCCGCGGCGTCCTGCCGCCGGCGATCGGGCCGGTCGCCGAGACCCTCGCAGGCCACGACCTGATCCTCGTCGCCGGCGCCTCGGTCTTCGCCTACTACCCCTACATCCCCGGCGATCTGCTGCCGGAGGACGCCGAGCTCGTCGTCGTCACCTCCGACCCCGAGGAGGCCGCGCGGGCGCCGATGGGGGAGGCGATCGTCGCCGACGTCGCGCTGACGCTCGCGGCGCTGCTCGACGCACTCGGCGGGGAGTCCGGCCGGCCGGCTCCGGAGCCGCGCGACGCGCCGATGACCGCCGCCGAGATGGGGGTGGAGCCGGGCACTCCGATCAGCGGTACCGAAGCGATGGCGGCGCTGAAGTCGGCGATCCCCGACGATGCGATCGTCGTCCTCGAGGCTCCATCGGCGACCCTCGCCCTCCGCAACCAGCTCCGGATCTCGCGGCCCGGCAGCTACTACTTCGGGGCCGGCGGCGGCCTCGGCTTCGGCCTGGCCGCCTCCGTCGGCGTGCAGATGGCGCAGCCCGACCGCCCGGTCGTCTGCGTGGTCGGCGAAGGCTCGGCGCAGTACGCGATCACCGCGTTCTGGAGCGCGGTCGCCTACGACGTGCCGGTCACCTTCCTCGTCCTCCGCAACTCCGAGTACGCGATCCTCAAGTGGTTCTCGCTCGCCGAGGGGGTCGAGCGGGCGCCCGGGCTGGACCTGCCGGCACTCGACGTCGCCGCCGTCGCCGAGGGCTACGGCGTCCCCGCGGCCCGGGTCGAGTCCGGCGACGAGCTCGAGAGCGCGCTCGGCGAGCGGATCGGATCGGGCGGGCCGAAGCTCGTCGAGGTCGGGGTGGCGCCGGGGATGTGGCTGGCCTGATCGCGGGGTTGAGCCGATGACCCCGCTGCTCGAGCCGAAGACCGCGCGGATCGCGCCGGCTCCGCCGCAACCGGCACCCGACGACCGCGCGCCGGCCACCCTCGCCGCCGGCACCGACGCCGCGCTCGCCGACTCGCTCCGCCGCATCGTCGGCGACGGCGGCGTGCTCGGGCGGGCGAGCGATCTGATCCGCTACGCCTCCGACGCGAGCCCCTACCGCCGGATCCCGGCGGCCGTGGTCCAGCCGCGCTCGGGGGAGGAGGTCGCGGCGCTGATGGCGTTCGCCCGCGGCAGCCGGGCGCCGCTCGTCTTCCGCTCCGGCGGGACCAGCCTGAACGGGCAGTCGCAGACCGACGGCATCATGGCCGACGTCCGCCGCCACTTCGGTGGGATCGAGGTGCTCGACGACGGCGCCCGGGTGAGGGTCGGCCCGGGAGCGATCCTCGGCCACGTCAACCGCGTGCTCGCCCCCTACGGCCGCAAGCTCGGCCCCGACCCCGCCTCGACCGACATCGCCACCGTCGGCGGCGTCATCGCCAACAACTCGGGCGGGATGCGCTGTGGGGTCACCGCCGACTCCTACCGGACGGTCTCGGCGCTGACCTTCGCGCTGCCCTCGGGGACCATCGTCGACACGGCCGCTCCTGACGCCGCCCAGCGCTTCGCGGCCGCCGAGCCGGAGCTCGTCGCCGGGCTCGAGGCGATCCGCGACGAGATCCGCTCCGACGGCGACCTGCGCGAGCGGATCGCCCGCAAGTTCGAGATCAAGAACACGACCGGCTACCGGCTCTGCGCGTTCCTCGACGCCGACGAGCCGCTCGAGATCTTCCGGCGGCTGCTCGTCGGCTCCGAGGGGACGCTCGCATTCATCTCAGAGGCCGTCTACGAGACCGTCGCACTGCCGGCGCGGACGACCCTGACCTGGATCCACTTCGACTCGATCGCCGCCGCGACGGAGCCCGTCCCCGACCTCGTGGCCGCGGGCGCCACCGCCGTCGAGCTGATGGTCGCTCCGGCGTTGATGGTCGCCGCGAACTCGATTCCGGGGACGCCCGAGTACTGGAAGGAGCTGCCGCTCGAGTCGGCGGCGCTCCTCGTCGAGTTCGGCGCCGACGACGAGGCCGGCCTCGCCCCCGGCGAAGCGACGACGGCCGAGTTGCTCAACGCCCTCGAGTCGAAGCCGTTCCGCGGCCCCGAGTTCACCCACGACCAGGAGACGATCGAGCTCTACTGGCGCGTTCGCGAGGGACTGCACGGCCTCGTCGGCCGCCTGCGCCCGCCCGGCACCGCGCTGATCGTCGAGGACGTCTGCGTTCCGCCGGCCCAGATCGCCGCCGCGGCGGAGGAGATCCGCGCCCTGCTCGGCGAGCACGGCTTCCTCAGCGGCGTCGCCGGCCACACCTCCGCCGGCAACCTCCACTTCATGCTGACCCCGGACTTCTCGAAGCCCGAGGACATCGAGCGCTACGAGGCGTTCATGGAGAAGCTCGTCGCGCTCGTCGTCGACCGCTACGACGGCTCGCTCAAGGCCGAGCACGGGACCGGTGTGAACATGGCGCCGTTCGTCGAGCGCGAATGGGGTGCCGCCGCCACGGCGATGATGTGGCGGATCAAGGAGCTCGCCGACCCCGACGGAGTCCTCGGACCCGGCGTCGTGCTCAACCGCGATCCCGGCTGCCATCTCGAGAACCTGAAAACCACCCCGCCGATCGAGGAGGTTGCGACCACCTGCGTCGAGTGCGGCTTCTGCGAGCCGGTCTGCCCGAGCCGGAACCTGACGACGACGCCGCGCCAGCGGATCGTCCTCCGGCGCGAGATGGCGCGCCAGCCGGCGGGCTCGCCGCTGCTCGCGAAGCTGATCGAGGAGTACGAGTACGACGGCCTGCAGACCTGCGCCGCGGACGGCACCTGCGCGACCACCTGCCCGCTCGGGATCGACACCGGCGTTCTCGTCAAGGAGCTGCGCGCCGCCGAGCACTCGGCCGGGGAGGAGCGGGCGGCCCTGCGCGCCGCGAAGAATTGGGCCCGGGTCGAGTCGGGCGCGCGCTCGGGCCTCGCCGCCGGGGCGGCCGTCGCGTCGGCGATCGGCGACGGCGCGGTCAGCGGGATCGCCGAGGCGGCCAGGAGCGTCGTCAGCCGCGACCTGGTCCCGGGGTGGGAGCGGCCGATGCCCCCGCCGGCGGAGGCGGCGCAGCCACCGACCGTGCGCGCGGGCGCAGCCGCGGTCTACATGCCCTCCTGCGTCAACCGGATGTTCGGGCGCGACCCCGACGGCCGCGCCGCCGATCCCGGAGGCCCCGCCTCGATCCAGGCGGCGCTCGTCGCCGTCTCGCTCCGGGCGGGCCGGCCGCTCTGGATCCCGTCAGGGGTCGCCGGGACCTGCTGCGGAACGCCGTGGGTATCGAAGGGCTACCGATCGGGCGCCGAGTGGATGGCGGGCAGGACCGTCGACGAGCTCTGGCGCTGGTCCGACGGCGGCCGCCTGCCGATCGTGATCGACGCGACCTCCTGCACCCAGGGGATCGTCGACTCCGCGGCCGCCCTGGGCCCCGAGAGCGCCGCCGCCGGACGTCTCGCCGAGCTCGAGATCGTCGACTCGATCGAGTGGGCCGCGAAGCTCCTGCCCGACCTCGCGATCGGCGAGCGGGTCGGCACGGCGGTCGTCCACCCGACCTGCTCGGGCACCCACCTCGGCGTCAACGGCGCCCTCGCCGAGCTCGCCGGCGCTCTCGCCGACGAGGTCGTCGTGCCGCGGTCGGCGGCCTGTTGCGGGTTCGCCGGCGACCGCGGGCTCCTCCACCCCGAGCTGACCGCCGCCGCGACGGCTCCCGAGGCCGCCGAGGCGGTTGCCGCCGCCGGCGACGCCCACGTCTGCTCGAACCGCACCTGCGAGATCGGGATGACCCGCGCCACCGGCCGCAGCTACGAGTCGTTCGTGTTCCTGCTCGAGCGCCTCAGCCGCTGACCCGCGGGCGCGCCCCGGCGTCTAGCCTTCCCCGCTCGTGACCACGAACTCCGAGCTGACGAAGGACGCCGCGCGGACGCCCGAGGCGACGCTGCGTGAGGTGATCGGCGCCCTCGCGCCGATCGAGCGCTCCGCCGGCTCGGAGGGCGAACGGCAGGCGGCGCATTGGATCGCCGACCGCCTCACCGCCGCGGGCGCTCCCGCCCAGGTCGAGGAGGCGAAGTTCAGGGGCGACTTCGCAGGCGTGATCGGGGCGCTCTCGGCCGCCGGCGCCGCCGCCGGGATCGCGGCAACGACGAAGCGGGGACGCCGGCTGGGGGCGATCGCCGGGGCAGCGATCGCGGGGCTGATCGCCGACGACATCTCCAACGGCGCCCGGCCGTTCCGCAAGCTCGTCCGGCCGGAGCGGACGACCTGGAACGTCGTCGCCGAGGCCGGCGATCCCCACGCCGAGCGGACCGTCGTAGTCCTCGCCCACCATGACGCCGCGCAGACCGGGTTCATCTTCGACCCGCGCGCCCAGGAACGACTGATCGACCGCCTCCCCGGGATCGTCGAGCGGGTCGACACGTCGCTGCCGCTCTGGTGGCCGGTCCTCGCGGGGCCGCTGCTCGCCACGGCGGGCGGCCTCAGCGGGCGCAAGGGCCTCGCCCGGGCGGGGGCCGTGATCAGCGCCGGCGCTGCCGCGACCATGGCCGACATCCAGCGCGGCCCGACCGTGCCCGGCGCCAACGACAACCTGACCGCGGTCGCCGTGCTCGTGACCCTGGCCGAGGCGCTGGCCCAGCGGCCGGTCGACGGCCTGCGCGTGCAGCTCGTCTCGGCCGGCGCCGAGGAGGTCCTGCAGGGCGGCATCTACGGATACTGCGAGCGCCACCTCTCCGGCATGGACCGCGAGAAGACCTTCGTCTTCAACGTCGAGACGGTCGGCGGCCCGTCGCTCGCGCTGCTCGAGGGAGAGGGCTGCGTCGTCATGGAGGACTACTTCGACCGGCCGTTCCGCGACCTGATCGGCGAGGTCGCGCGGCGGGAGGGCATTCCCCTGCGCCGGGGCATGCGGGCGCGGACGAGCACCGACAGCGTCGTCACCAGCCGGATGGGCGTGCCGACGGCCACGCTCGTCGCGATCGACCGTTACAAGGCGCTCTCCAACTACCACCGGATGACCGACACGCCCGAGAACATCTGCTGGCCGACCGTCGCCTGCGCGGCTGATCTCGCCGAGGGCGTCGTCCGCGAGCTTGCGCCGTCTGCGGCGGCGGCCTCCACCTGACCGCCGCGGGATAAGGTCGGTAGCCGAGATGTGGGGCGAACAGCGCGTTTCCGTGGTCTTGATGACCTATGCCGAGCGGCAGTCCATCCGCGGCGTCATCGAGGGCTTCTTCGCCACCGGCGTAGTCGACGAGGTCGTCGTCGTCAACAACAACGCCGAGCCCGGGACCAGCGAGGAGGTCGCTCGGACCGATGCGCGGGAGGTCTTCGAGCCGGCCCAGGGCTACGGGCACGCGAGCCGCCGCGGGCTGCGCGAGGCCACGGGCGATCTGATCGTCCTCGCGGAGCCCGACGGGACCTTCCTGCCGGCCGACATCCACAAGCTCCTCGTCTTCAGCGAGGAGTGCGATGTCGTCTTCGGCACGCGGACCACGCGCGAGTTGATCTGGCACGGCGCCAACATGGAGTGGTTCTTGCGCTGGGGCAACTGGGCGGTCGCCAAGGGCGTCGAGGTCCTCTTCAACACCAGCCATCTGAGCGACGTCGGCTGCACCTATCGCCTGTTCACGCGGGAGGTCGCCGAGCTGGTCGCGGAGCGAATGCGGATCGGTGGCAACCACGCGGGGCCCGAGATGATGCTGATCGCGATCACCAACGGCGCCCGCTTCGTCGAGATCCCGGTCAACTACCTGCCCCGGGTCGGCACGTCCTCGGCCACCGGCACCCCACTGGCCGCGATCTGGATCGGTCTGAGGATGATCGCGATGATCCTCCGCTTCCGGGCGCAGACACCGAGGCCGATCGTCCGTCCCGAGCGCCTCTCCCACACGGCCGGGGACGGGACCAAGGCCGCGGCGCCGTGAGCGAGGAGACCTTCGACCGGATCGCGGAGGAGTACGACGAGGCGCTGCCGGCGCACGTCGTCGCCCACTACCTCGACAAGCGCACCGAGTTCGTCGCGGCCTGCTGCCCGCCGGGGCGGGGCCTTGATGTCGGCTGCGGCACCGGCGTGCTCGCCGCCCGCCTCGCCCGTCGTGGCTTCTCGATGACCGGCATCGATCCCTCGGCCGGGATGCTCGAGGTGATGGCGGCCGAGCATCCCGAGGTCGACGCCGTGCGCGGCTCCGGCGACGCCCTCCCGTTCGAGGATGACGGCTTCGATCTCGTCCTCACCGTCGCCGCGCTGCACCACATCGCCGAACCCGCGGCGGTTCGCGCGACCCTCGCGGAGATGGTGCGCGTGTGCCGGCCCGGGGGGCGGATCGTCGTCTGGGACCACAATCCCCGGAACCCGTACTGGAAGCTGCTGATGGCGCGCGTCCCCCAGGACGACGGCAGCGAGCGGCTGATCCCCGAACGCGAGGTGCTCGACGGGATCCGCGCCGGCGGCGGCCTACCGCTGTTCTCGCAGCCGCTCGGATTCGTCCCCGACTTCGTGCCGCCGGCGCTGCTCGGAGCGATGGGCCGGGTCGAGCGCGTCGTCGAGTGGACGCCGCTGATCCGGCGTCTCTGCGCGCACAACGTCGTCGTCGCGACGGCGGTGGGGAGCCCGGCGTGAGCGGAGCCACCGGCTCCTACGGTCGCTCGGCCGCGGGGCTGACCGTGGCTCTCGGCATCGGCGGCGTACTCACCTACGTCTTCTTCATCCTCGCCTCGCACGCGCTCGGCGAGGACCAGTACGGGGAGATCGTCGTCCTCTGGTCGGTGGTCTTCATCCTCGCCTCGACCCTCTACCGGCCGATCGAGCAGTTGCTCGCACGAACGCTCGCCGAGCGCGACCACGCGGGAGCCCCGCACGGGGACGCCCTGCGAACGGCCGGCGTGATCCAGCTCGGCGTCTGCCTCGCGACCGTCGCCGTGCTGCTGATCCTGCGGGGACCGCTCGAGGACCAGCTGTTCAGCAACGACCCCGGCCTCTACTGGGCGATGATCGTCGCCCTCGTCGGCTTCGCGCTCGCCTACTTCGCTCGCGGGTATCTCGCCGGCACCGGCCACTTCTCGCTCTACGCGGCGCTGCTGATCAGCGAGGTCGTCCTCCGCCTCGTCTTCGCCGTGCTCGTCGCGATCGGCATCCTCCAGGGCGCGGCTCCGATCGCGGTCAGCATCGCGCTCGCGCCGTTCTGCGGGCTGATCCTGATCCCGCTGATCGCGAGGCGAAGGGGCGGCGAGGAGGCCACCGGCGAGCTTCCGGGGGGCTCCGACCTGACGCTCGGCAGCGGTGGAGCCTTCGCCGGCGCGGTGCTGCTGATGATGCTGAGCGAGCAGGTGCTGGTCAGCTCCGGAGCGTTGTTCGTCCGCGCGGACGAGGGCGCCGCGGCGGCCGGCTACATGTTCAACATCCTGCTCGTCGCCCGGGCCCCGCTGGTCCTCTTCCAGGCCGTCGCCGCGAGCCTGCTCCCGCACCTGACCCGCCAGCGTGCCCGCGCCGACGACGCCGGCGAGGACGCGTTCCGCGAGTCGCTGCACAAGACGATGTGGCTGATCGTGGCCTTCGCCGGCGCGACGACGGTCGGCGTGCTCGCGATCGGCCCGCAGGTCATGCAGCTCGCCTTCGGCGACAACTTCGACTACGACCGCGCCGGTCTCGCGATCGTCGCGGTCGGGATGGGCTTCTACCTCGTCGCGGCCTCATTGAACCAGGCGGCGCTCGCGCAGGGACAGGCGCACCGCGCGGCGAGCCGATGGGTCGTCTGCGCCGTCCTGTTCGTCGCCGTCAACCTCGCCGCCGGCGGTGACGCTTTCCGGTCCGTCGAGATCGGCTACGCGGTCTGCTCGGCGTTGCTGGCGCTGCTGCTCTACCTGATCTACCGTCGGCCGGCGCCTCGGCCGGAGGACCGCGTCGAGCCGGGCTCCGCCGAGGAGTTGCAGGCCCGGCTGGCAGTTTCCGATGAGGTCGCCTGATGGCCGACCGCGTCCCAACCGGCAGGATCGGGCGGCTCGCGAGGGTCGGCTACGCGGCGGCCGGGCAGGCCGCGCGCCGGGCGGGCACCCGGGCGGCGAACGTCACCCGCTCCGAGGAGCAGGCGCAGGCCGCGCTCGAGCGCCGTCAGATCGAAGCCGCCGAGCAGATCGTGACTGTGCTCGGCGGGATGAAGGGTGCCGCGATGAAGCTCGGCCAGGTCCTCTCCTTCGTCGACCTCGGAATCGTCCCGCCCGAGCACCGGGATCGCTTCCAGGCCAAGCTCGCCACGCTCCGGGACGCCGCCCCGACGGTGTCGTTCGAGCAGATGCGAAAGGTGATCGAGCAGGACCTCGGCGAGCCGGTCGCACGCGCGTTCGCCGACTTCGACCCCGAGCCGATCGCCGCGGCGTCGATCGGACAGGTCTACCGTGCGCGGCTGCACGACGGCCGCGACGTCGCGGTCAAGGTCCAGTACCCGGGGATCGGCGACGCCGTCCGCGCCGACATGAAGAACCTCGGCGTCCTGCTCCGGCTGGCTCGGTCGGTGACGCCCGAGCTCGACACGAAGGCCGTCGGCGAGGAGATCCGCGAGCGGATCGTCGAGGAGCTCGACTACGAGCTCGAAGCCTCCAACCAGCGGACGATGGCGCGGCTCTACGAGGGGCACCCGTTCGTCGCGGTCCCGGCCGTCGTCACCTCGCTCTGCCGCGAGCGGGTGATCGTCACCGAGTTCGTCGAGGGCACCCGCTTCGAGCAGCTCCGGGAGGCCCCGGCCCCCGAACGCGACCGTGTCGGTGAGATCCTGTTCCGCTTCTACTTCGGCTCGATGTACCGGTTCCGCCGCTTCTCCGGCGATCCGCATCCCGGCAACATGCTGGCGCTCGCCGACGGCCGTGTGGCCTTCCTCGACTTCGGCCTGTTCAAGTCGATCGACCGCGATGTCGCCGCGCTCGAGCTCGCATGCCAGCGGGCGACCACGGACGGCGACGCCGAGGGCCTGCACCGGCTGATGACCGACGCCGGCTTCATCGCGCGGCCCGACCTGATCGATCCCGCCGAGCTGATCGATTTCGTCCGCGACGGGATCTGGTGGTACACGACCGACGAGCCGATCCGCATCGACCAGTCGATCGTCAACCGGGCGTTCATCCAGACGACCGATGTGCGCTCGACCCACTACAGCACCGTGCGCCACCAGGACATCGTTCCCGAGCACCTCTTCGGCCGCCGCCTCGAGCTGCTCACCCTCGCGGTCCTCGGCCAGCTCGAGGCCGAAGCCAACTGGTACCGGATCGCCTGCGAGTGGATCTACGGCGACGAGCCGCAGACGGAGCTGGGCCGCCTCGAGGCGGAGTGGATGGCGGCGCGCAGCTAGGCCGGGAGGGAGGCGGCGTCGGTCGGCTCGATCTCACGCCCGAGCTCGGCTCCGAACGCGCGCTCGACCTCGTCCGCGAACGCCTCGAAGTCCTGGAGGCCGCCGAGCTCGGCGGCCACCGAGGTCATTCGCGCCGCCTCGATGCCGCAGGGCACGACCCACTCGAACGGCTGCAGGTCGTTGTTGACGTTGATCGCGAGGCCGTGGGTGGAGATGCCGCGGCTGACGTGGATCCCGATCGAGCCGATCTTCCTCGCCGCGCCGCCGACGGAGAGGGCCGGGTCGGTTGCGCCGACGATCGTGCCCTCGGGGCCGCGGGCGCCCTCGGGGATCGGGGGCCTGCCCGACGTCCAGACGCCGGTCAGCCCGGTGAACACCTGCGCGGGGACGCCGCTTGCGCCGAGGGCGGCGATCATCACCCGCTCGAGGGCGGCGACCCAGGCGCGAACGTCCGCCGCCCCGCCGTCGAGCGCGGCGAGGTCGACGATCGGGTAGGCGACGAGCTGGCCGGGGCCGTGGTAGGTGACCCGGCCGCCGCGGTCGGAGTCGGCGATCTCGATCCCCTGCATGCGGTACCAGTCCTCGCCCATCCCGAGCTCGCGCGGATCGGACCGCCGGCCCTTCGTCAGCACCGGCGGGTGCTCGAGGATCAGCAGCGTGTCGCCGATCTCCCCGCTGCGGCGGGCCGCGGCGAGCCGGGCCTGCAGAGCGCTTGCGTCCGCGTAGGGGACGACGCCGAGGCGGTAGGTGCTGAGCCGGTCCCGCTCCATCCGCCTGAGTCTGGCAGGGGAGGTGCTCCGGCTCAGGGGCGGGCGGCCGCAGCCGCCCGCTTCCCGGTCCAGGCGATCTTCGAGCTGCAGTCGCCGTAGCTGATCCGCAGCGTCCCCTTGACCCGCTTGGGCTTCGTCCACGTGCCCTTCCAGACGACGAGCACCGAGCCCTTGCGGACCGGCGTCCGTTCGCGGACCTTGAACTTGCCGCGCGCTGAGATCGGGATGCTCTCGGTCACGAGCGGCACGTTGAACTGGTCGCACTTGCCCTGGTCGGGGTAGTAGATGCCGTCGTAGTTCTCGCCGCTGACGATCCTGCGCTTGGCTCCGTCGGACACGACGGCGAAGACGCCCGGGGTGTAGACGCCGTTGGTCAGCTTCGCGGGCTCGGCCGAGTAGATCCCGGTCGCGGGCGTGACCGACCCGGCCCCGGCGCCGGGGGCGGCCGCGAGCAGCGCACCGGCCGCAAGCGCGGCAGCGACGATCGATCTGTTCCGGACCTTCATGTCAGCTGCGATTGAACCGGATCGGAGCCGGTTCAGCTTCCGTTCATGCTGCGCTCGGCGCGACGCTTGATCGCCCGGAGCATCCGGTTGACGAAGACCACGTGCCCGCGCGTGCCGATCACGCCGGCCCGGTAGAGGCGGCCGCGGCGCCCGAGGAACTCGGCGCGGGTCTCGATCCGGACCTGCGAGCGCTGGCCCGGCAGCAGGTCGATCCGGAACACGACCGCGTACTGGGAGTAGCGGTGGCGGCCCGCCAGGGCGAGCATCACGGGCTCGATCGCGCGGATGACCGTGAAGCCGGGGAGCATGCCGCCGGGGTGGTGGAGGTCGCCGGAGGCCGAGGTGACGCCGGCCTCGATCCGCTCGGCGTAGCGCTTCGCCGACTTGCTGTTGAACGAGCTCTCCAGGGTCGGGAAGAGGGCCTCCCAGGTCGCTTCGGCCGGAGCGTCGACCTCGATCGCGTGCTCGTCGATCGGCGGGAGCATCTCGAGCGGCACGTCGATCGTCCGGGGCTTCCGCGCCCCGTCGACAGCGCTCGCTTCGCCGACTTGCATATTGCTCCTCACAATGCCAGGAACACCGGTTCCTCAAGTAAGTCGCGGACGCGGGCCAGGAACCGGGCTCCGTCGGCGCCGTAGAGGATCCGGTGGTCGCAGGCGAGATTGACGCTCATCCGGTGCCCGGGGACGATCTCGCCGTCGCGAACGACCGGCACCTCGTCGATCGAGCCCACGGCGAGGATCGCCGCCTGCGGCGGGTTGATGACCGCGGAGAAGCTGGTGATCCCGAACATCCCCAGGTTCGACACGGTGAAGGTTCCACCGGACAGCTCCGGCGGCGTGATCGTCCCCTCGCGGACCCGCTCGGCCAGCCGGCGGCTCTCGGCGGCGATCTCGCGCAGGCCCTTGGCGTCGGCGTCGAACACCGTCGGGACGACCAGCGCGTCCTGGGCGGCGACCGCGATCCCGATGTTCACCCGTGAGTACTCCTCGACTCCGCCGTCGCGATAGGCGCCGTTGGCCCGCGGGAACTCGCGCAGCGCGATCGCGCACGCCTTGACGACCATGTCGTTGAACGACGGGACGACCTCGCCCTCCCGCGCGGCCGCCTTGATCCGGGCCCGGGCCTCGACCGAACGCGTCATGTCGATGTCGGCCGTCAGGTAGAAGTGCGGCGCGGTCGCCTTCGACTCGGCCATTCGCCGGGCGACCGTCTGCTGCAGGCGGGTGAGCTCGACCGCCGCGATCGATCCGCGCGCGGTCTCGGGTCGTTCCGCGGTCGCCGGCGGGGGCGCCGCTGTGGCGGCCGTGGGCGCGGGCTCGGGCGGGACGGCCTGACCACCGGCGCCCTCGACGTCGGCTTTGACGATCCGCCCGCCGGGGCCGGAGCCGCTGAGCGCGGCGAGGTCGACGTCGCGCTCGGCGGCGATCCTGCGCGCCAGCGGCGACGCCTTGATCCGCTCGCCGGGCTCGCGGGCGGGCGGCGCGGCCGCTGCCGGCGCGGCCGGCTCCCGGACCGCGCGCGCGGGGTCCGCCGAGGTCTCGGCTTCGGGCCGGGACTCCGGCGCCCGCTCGGGGACGCCGCCGGTTCCGCCGGCCGCCGGCGCCTCACCCGGATCGCCGACCCGGGCGATCGGCTCGCCGATCGGCAGCGTCGCGCCCTCCTCGGCGAGGATCTCGACGAGCGTGCCGGCGACGTCGGACTCGTAGACCATGTTCGCCTTGTCGGTCTCGATTTCGACGAGCTCGTCGCCGACCGCGACCTCGTCTCCGACCGCCTTCATCCAGGCGAGGACGGTGCCCTCCTCCATCGAGTCCGACAGCCGCGGCATGACTACATCGGGCACGGGGCTTCCTTCGCTCGGCGTCCGGGAGCCTCGTCGGCGCTGGGTCGTGCGGGACCCATCACCGGGCTCCGATCGTCGTTTCGAGCACGGCGCTGACCACGTGCTCGGGGTGGGGGATCGCGCTCTGCTCGAGCCGCTTCGAGTAGGGCATCGGGACGTCGGCGCCGGTGACGCGCTGGATCGGGGCGTCGAGGTGGTCGAAGGCCTGCTCCTGGATCAGCGCCGCGAGGTTGGCGCCGACGCCGCCGTGGGGCCAGCCCTCCTCGACGATCACCACGCGGTTCGTCTTCCGCACCGACTCGAGGATCGTGTCGAGGTCGAGCGGCCGCAGCGTCCGCGGGTCGATCACCTCGGCCTCGATCCCGTGCTCGGCCGCCAGGGTCTCGGCGGCGCGCTCGGCCTCATGGGCCATCTTCAGGATGCCGACGATCGTCACGTCGTCGCCCTCGCGGCGAACGGCGGCGGAGCCGAACTCGACGGTGTGGTCGGGGTCGTCGGGCACCTCCCCCCGGATCCCGTACAGCGTCTCGTGCTCGACGAAGATGACCGGGTTGTCGTCGCGGATCGCCGTCTTCAGCAGGCCCTTGCCGTCGGCCGCGGTCGAGGGGCAGGCGACGAGCAGGCCGGGGATCTGGAGGAACATCGCCTCGAAGCTGTGCGAGTGGGTGGGTCCGAGCTGGTGCCCGCCGCCGCCCGGCATCCGGATCACCAGCGGCACCCGGACCTGGCCGTTGAACATGTAGGGGATCGCGGCGGCGTGGTTGATGATCTGGTCGAAGGCCAGCAGCGAGAAGTTCACCGTCATCAGCTCGACCACCGGGCGGAGGCCGGCCATCGCGGCGCCGACGCCGGTGCCGACGATCGTGTTCTCGGAGATCGGCGTGTCGCGGACCCGGCGCTCGCCGAACTGGTCCATCAGTCCCTGCGTCACCTTGAAGGCGCCCTCGAAGACGGCGATGTCCTCGCCCATCAGAAAGACCGACTCGTCCCGCTCCATCTCCTCGCGCAGGGCGGCGTGGAGCGCCTCGCGCATCCGCATCGTCGCCATCAGCCGATCCCTCCCGGCCCCTGCTGGCGGCTCTCGTCGGCCTGCTCGGAGCCTTCCCCGGCCTGGGCCTCGTCGGCGGGGGCGTCGGTCTCCTCGGCTGGGCCCTCGCCCGAGCCGCCGCCCGAGCGCGGGCTCTGGCCGCCGTAGGAGGCACCCGCCTCGTGGAGCTCCCGGACGCGGTCGGACTCGGCCGCCTCGCGCTCGCGCTCGCCGCGGAACGGGTCCGGGGTCCGCTCGTCGACCGCGTACCAGCCTTCGTGCTCCTCCTCGAACACGTAGAGGTTGTCGTACAGCGAGTCGAGCGGCGGCTCCGGGGAGGCGTCGGCGAACTCGACCGCGGCGAGGACCTCCGCCTCGACCTCCTCCCGGATCTTCGCGAGATCGTCCGCGGTGATCGTCCCGGCCTCGATCAGCCGGCCGGCGAAGATCTCGATCGGGTCGCGGCGCTGCCACTCCTCGACCTCGTGCTTGTCGCGGTAGACCTCGGGATCGGCGGCGGAGTGGCCGCGGTAGCGGTATGTGAAGGCCTCGACGAGCGTCGGGCGGCGATCGCGCCGGGCGATCTCGAGATGGTCGGCGACGCACTCGCGGATCGCGACCACGTCCTGGCCGTCGACGCGCTCCCCGGGGACGCCGTGACCCTCCGCCTTGTGGGAGAGGTCGGTGACCGCCGAGTGGCGCTCGATCGCGGTGCCCATCCCGTAGAGGTTGTTCTCGACCAGGAACACGATCGGCAGGCTCCAGAGCGCCGCCAGGTTCATCGTCTCGCCGAAGTTGCCGGTGTTGGAGGCGCCGTCGCCGAACATGCAGACGGTGACGTCGTCGGTGCCCTTGTAGTCGGAGGCGAGCGCGAGGCCGGCGGCGATCGGCAGGTTGCCGCCGACGATCCCGTAGCCGCCCATGAACCGGCGGTCGCCGTCGAAGATGTGCATCGAGCCGCCGCGTCCGCGGGCCGTCCCGTCCTCGCGGCCGAACAGCTCGGCCATCACGTTCTTCGGGTCGGTCCCGCGCGCGATCGCGTGGCCGTGGGTGCGGTAGGTGCCGATCAGATAGTCGCCCGGGTCCATCACCGACGTCGTCCCGACGATCGTCGCCTCCTCGCCGATCGCGAGGTGGAGGAATCCCCCCGCCTTCGCCCGCTGGTACTGGCGGCCCGCCTCTTCCTCGAAGCGCCGGATCAGCGCCATCTGCCGGAGCAGCTCGCGTGAGGTCGCGGCGTCGGGCAACTCGCGGCCCCGCGAGCTGTTCAGAACCCCCGCCGGAGTCCTGACTTCGCTCGTCTGCTCGTCATCGGCCACTCACGTCCCACATTACCCAAGCGCGCTCGCGGCACGCGTGAGCCGATGTTCAGTCCGCGTAGCGGTGATGGAGCATCAGGTCGTTGCCGTCCGGATCACGGAACAGGGCCATGTGGCAGACGCCGGTGTCGAAGGTGTCGCCGAGGAACTCGACGCCCTTCTCCTCCAGCTCCCGGCGCCGCGCCGCGACGTCGTCAACGTGCAGCGCCGGGTGGGCGTTGCGCGACGGCGCGAACTCGAACCCCATCTTCTCCGGCTCCCAGATGCCGAAGCACGTGTCGCCGACCCAGAACTCGTAGTCGGACTTGGGGTCGGGGCGGAGGCCGAGCGTCTCAACGTAGAAGGCTCGCGAACGGTCCGCGTCCCGAGAAGGGACGCCGATGAAATCCAGCTTCTCGATCATGCGGCCACCATAGCGCCGCCCCGGATTCGTTACGAGCGCGCGGCGCGGTACTCGGCGACGTAGCCGGGCTCGGCGACGCCGTCGGGCAGGCGATCGTCGGGGATCGGCTCGCCGGCGACCGTGCGCAGCGGGATCGTCCCCGCCCAGTAGGGAAGTTCGTAGTCCTCGGGCTCGTCGACCGCGCCGCCCGTCCGCACCTTCGCGGTCGCCTCGTCGATCGCCATCCGCAGGACGGCGGTTGCCTTCAGCTCTTGGGGCGCCGGTCGGCGCGCGTCCTCCCAGCGGCCGGGAATGAGCTTGTCCGTGAAGGCGCGCAGGGCCTCGTTCTTGGCCGTGGGATCCTCGATCGCCTCGGGCTTGCCGAACAGCACGACCGAGCGGTAGTTGACTGAGTGGTGGAAGACCGAGCGTGCGAGGACGAGGCCGTCGACCGCGGTCGCGCTGACGCAGACCTCCTTGCGGGCGGCGGTGCGGAAGAGGCGGCTCGCCGACGAGCCGTGGAGGTAGAGGGTCGCTCCGTCGCGGGCGTGAAGCGTCGGGATCACGACCGGGAACCCGCGGTCGTCGATGACGGCGACGTGGCAGACGGTCGTGGCGTCGAGGATCTCGCCGACGGTGTCGAGGTCGTAGTCGGCACGGTCGGGCACCCGGCTGACCCGGTGCCGACGCTTGTCTGCGGCGGGGCTCATGCCGGATCAGCTTTGCACGCGACCGGGCCTCGGCGCCGGCCCGCTCAGGCCGCGCGGACGGCGGCGGCGACGGCGTCCTCGAGACGGTCGTCGCCCCAGAACACCTCCCCCGCGACGAGCACGGACGGCACCCCGAACACGCCGAGGTCGCCGGCGCGATCGGTCTCCTCGCGAAGCGTTCGCTTCACCGACTCGCTCGCCGCCGCCTTCGCGATCGCGTTCGGATGGAGCTCGCAGGCGGCCGCGGCGATCGCGACGTTGTCGGGGACGCCGAGATCGCGTCCGCCGGCGAACGCCTGCCGGTAGGCCGCCAGCGCGAACGAGATCGTCCGCCCGATCGACTTCGCGTAGGTCGCGACCCGCATCGCGTAGAGCATGTCGCCGGGCCAGGGATCGGGCCAGCGCACCGGCTGGAGCGCCTGCGACCGGGCCCGCCGCTCGACTTCGCGCATCCCCTCCTCTCGAGCGCCGGTCTCCGCCCACGAACCGCGGTCGAAGCGGGCGAAGAGGGCGCCGAGGAGCACCGGCTTCCACTCCGGCTGCGGCAGCTCGGCGTCGGAGAAGAGCCGGCTGATCCGCTCGGCGCTGAGATAGGCGTAGGGGGAGCCGAGGTCGAAGTAGAAGGACGACTCCGGTGGAATGCTCCGCTTCGCGTCCGCTTCCACCGGGTGGCGCGGTGAACTTGACGGAATGACATGTATGTCGGCGGTGCCGGGCCGAGGTGGGATGTCCACGGCCGCGACGATATCGGGGCCTGACGGGGCGACCCCGGTTTCAGCTCGGCGGGTGGTAATCCTCCGGTGCTACCGGCTCGGTGATCCGGATCGCGTTGCCGAACGGGTCGCGGATGCCGCAGTCGACGCCGTAGAAGCGTTCGGTCGGCTCCTCGGTGACCTCGACCCCCTTCTCGACGAGCTCGGCGAACGTCTTCCGGCAGTCGTCGGTGTTGAGGATGAACCCGAGCCCGAGCGCCCCTCTGCTGAGCAGGCCCTCCACCTGCGCGACCGCCTCGGGGCCGATGAAGGGCTCGATCGGCGTCTCCAGCAGGATCTGGAAGTCGTCCTGGCCGGGAACGCCCAGCGTGAGCCAGCGCATCGGCTCCATCTCGACGTCGGCGCGGACCTCGAGGCCGAGCTTGCCGACGTAGAAGTCGAGCGCGGCGTCCTGGTCGGTTACGTAGATGCTTGCGTGTGAGATCGAATCGAACATGGGCTCAAGCTAGCCCGGCGCGGTTCTCTCCGCTTCTCGAAAAGTGCTCGATGGACGGGTCCAGGCGCGGACGACGCAGGACGGCACCCGCGAGCTCCCCGGCGGATGCTCGCGGCGCCGGTACTCGCTCGGGCTGGACCCGACGATCTCGGCGAACGTCATCGAGAACGAGCCCAGGCTGACGAAGCCGACGTCGAGGCAGATCTCGGTGATCGGCCGGTCCGTATCCCGCAGGAGCGCCATGGCGCGCTCGATCCGGCGGCGCTGCAGGTAGCGGTGCGGGGTCTCGCCGAAGGCGTCGCGGAAGCTGCGGATGAAGTGCGCCCGCGAGAGGTGGGCGGAGCGTGCGATCGCCTCGACGTCGAGGGCGTCCGCGTAGCAGCGGTCGATCAGGTCGCGCGCCCGCAGCAGGCGCCGGTTGCCCTCTAAGCGTGGATCGCCCACTTGTCGATCGCCCGGGCCGCCTCAGGTATCGCCTCGGAGATCGTCGGGTGCGGGTGGATGATGCGCTGGAGCTCCTGATAGCCGCCCTCGAGGTCGCGGACCGCGACGAGCTCGGCGATCATGTCGCAGGCCCGGTTGCCGACGATGTGGGCGCCGAGGATCTCGCCGTACTTGGAGTCGACGACCAGCTTGACCATCCCGTCGCGGTCGTCGTACACGGATCCGGCGCCGACGCCGCCGAGCTTGAACTTCGCCGTCTTGACGTCGTGACCGGCCTCCTTGGCCTCCGCCTCGGTCAGACCGACGCTGCCGACCTGGGGGTGCGTGAACGTCGCTCCCGGGATCGCGTCGCGGTCGACCGGGTGGATCTGCTCGCCGGCGATCGCCTCGGCGGCGACGATGCCCTCCTCCTGCGCCTTGTGGGCGAGGGCGGGGCCGGGGGTCAGATCGCCGATCGCGTAGACGCCGTCGGCTGCGGTCTTCTGCGATTCGTCGACGTCGATCTTGCCGTCCTCGTTGAGCTTGACCCCCGCCTCCTCGAGGTTCAGCGCAGAGACGTCGGCGCCGCGACCGCCGGCGATCACGAGGTAGTCGACCTCCTTGGCCTCGTCGCCGTAGGTGAATTTGACCGAGTCGGAGCCGGCCTCGACGTTCTCGACGCGGGCGCCGGTCACGACCTCGATCCCCTCCTTCTTGAAGGCGCGTTCGACGACGCGGGCCATGTCCTTGTCTTCGGCGGGGAGGATCTGCCCGAGCATCTCGAGCAGGGTGACCTCGGTCCCGAACCGGGCGTAGGCGGAGGCGATCTCCGAGCCGGATGCGCCGGCCCCGACGACGGCCATGCTCTGCGGCTGCTCGGGCAGCGACCAGGCGCCCCAGGTGTCGAGGATGCGGCCGCCGAACTCGGTGCCGGGGATCGGCAGTGCGACCGAGCCGGTGGCGAGGACGACGTTCTTGGCCTCGTAGGTCTGATCGCCGACCTTGACGTTGCCGTCCGCGGTCAGCGACGCCTCGCCCTCGATCTGGTCGATCTTGTGGTTCTTGAAGAGCCCGGCGACCCCGCCGGTCAGGCCCTTGCGGACCTCCTCGCGCCGCTCGTTCAGCTTGGTGAAGTCGATCGAGATGTTGTCGGCGACGATGCCGATCCCCTCGCCGTTCTTCGCCTGCTCGTAGATCTCGGCGGTGCGGAGCAGCGTCTTCGCGGGGATGCACGCGTAGTTCAGGCAGCGCCCACCGGTCTCGTCCTTCTCGACGACGGCCGTCTTCAGGCCGAGTTGGGCCGCGCGCACGGCCGCGTGGTACCCGCCCGGGCCGGAGCCGACAACGATCACGTCATAAGGGGAATCAGCCATGCGCGCGACTCTAGATCATCTAGCGACCCGGACCGCGGTCCTCCGGAGAGGGCATCTGGATCCGGGCGAGCGCCTTGACCGTGAACCAGAAGAGCGTCGCCGCGATCGCGAGGACGAGGAACGTCGAGAGCGCCTGGAAGATCGAGGTGGCGGCGATCAGCGTGATGAAGGCGCCGATCATGATGATCGCCATGATCGCCTGGAACCCGAGCACCGCCCAGTAGCGCGCCCGCAACATCCCCCAGCCCATTACGGCGAAGAGGATCGCCGGCGGGAAGACCTGAAATGCGCTCGGCCGGCGCTCGATGTCGGTGTTACCGACCTGGACCTCGACGCCGGCGATCCAGGCGACGACGATGCTGACGGCGATCAGCAGCGAGAGGACCGCGCCGATCGTCACGACCAGGGGCCGCTCTCCCTCGTCCAGCGGCTCGAGCTTCTCGCGGGCGGCCTGGTTCTTCAGCTCCGAGCGGCTGACAGCGGGTTCGGCGGCGGCGGCCAGGTCGGCGGGGGAGGGAGTCGCCTCCGCGCCGTTCGCGCCGCCGTTCCCGGGCTCCGGCGCCGGGGCCTCGTCAGCGGCGGTGCCCGGGTCCGGCTCGGCCCCTCCCGCCGAGCGTTCCTTGCGCTTGCGCCGCTCGGCGCGCTTGCGCTCGCGGCTGCTCACTCGGTCACCGCCTCGATCACGCCGAGGCCGGAGCGGAGGCTGGCGGCCACCGCCTCCGGCTCGTCGGCGTCGCGAATGGCGCGGACGACCACCACCCGCCTCGCCCCGGCGGCGACGACGACGGCGAGGTTGCCGGGTTCGATCCCGCCGATCGCGAACCACGGCAGCTCGGCCTCGGCGGCGGCATGGCGGACGTAGTCGAGGCCGGCGGCGGGCCGGCCGGGCTTGGTCGGGGTCGCCCAGACGGGGCCGACGCTGACGTAGTCCGGACGATCGACGCCCGTCGCGGACTCGGCTGCGCGAAGCTGCTCGGGAGCGTGGGTGGAGAGGCCGACGATCGCGTCCGGGCCGGCGAGCTCGCGCGCCTCGGCGACGGGCGAGTCGCCCTGGCCCACGTGGACGCCGTCGGCGCGGCACGACGCGACCAGGTCGGGACGGTCGTTGAGGATGAAGAGCGCGCCGTGGCGGTCGGCGGCGGCGCGGAAGACCGGGGCCGCGGCGAGGATCCGTTCGTCGTCGGCGTCCTTGTCGCGGAGCTGGATCAACCCGGCACCGCCGGCGAGGGCGGCCTCGAGCAGCCGGTCGAGGCCGGCTTCGTCCTCGCCGCCCTCGCAGACGAAGTAGAGGAGGGCACGTTCGAGCTTCGCGGATGGCTTCGGCACGCCGCAAGCGTAGATAACGGCCGCCGAGCGCGGTTCGGCACCGGCGCTACGATCCGTCCGTCAACGGGAGCCGGAGCCAACCGGCTGAGAGGGCGGCTGGCGCCGCCGACCGTCCGAACCTGATCCGGGTCGTGCCGGCGCAGGGATGGACGATCCCGCCCCCCGGCAACTCGACTGGAGGCGAAGCTCGAGCATGGATCGCGAGGACCAGAGGCGAGGCGAAGGCGCCGATCTGGCCGTCGTCGGCGCCGGCTTGATCGGCCTCTCGTGCGCGCTCGAGGCGGCGCGGTCGGGGCTGGAGGTGCTCGTCGTCGACGCCGGCGCGGGCGAGCGGGCCTCCGAGGTCGCCGCGGGGATGATCGCCCCGGTCGGCGAGGCGAGCTGGGGGGAGGAGGCGCTGCTCGCCGCCGCGCTCGAATCGGCCGAGCTCTGGCCCGACTTCGCGGCTCGGCTCGAGGCGGAGAGTGGCGAGCCGGTCGGCTACCGGCGCTGCGGCGCGCTCCACGTCGGACTCGACCGCGACGAGGCGGCCGAGCTGCGCCGCTTCCACGACCTCCACGGCGAGCTCGGCCTGGAGTCGGAGTGGCTGACCGCCGGCGCGTGCAGGCGCGCCGAGCCGGGCCTTGCCACCGACGTGTCGGGCGGGTTCTCCGTTCCGGGTGAGGCGGAGGTCGACCCCCGGGTCGTCCTGCACGCACTGCGCGTCGCCTGCGAGCGCGCCGGGGTGAGGATCCGGGCCGGCGAGGTCACCTCGGTCCCGGGCGAGGACCGGGTCGCGGGGTTGCGACTGGCCGACGGCTCGGCGATCGAAGCGGCCCGCGTCCTGCTCGCCGCGGGCGCGAGGATCGCCGCGCTGACGCCGGGCGGTCTCGCGCCGGTGCGCCCGGTCAAAGGCGAAGTCGTTCGGCTCCGCGCTCGCCCCGGGGAGGAGCCCTGCGGGCGGATCATCGCCAGCGAGCGGGTCTACATCGTCCCGAGGGCCAGCGGCGAGGTGGTCGTCGGGGCGACCGTCGAGGACCGGGGCTTCGACACGCGCGTCACCGCGGGCGGCGTCCACGAGCTGTTACGCGAGGCGTACCGGGCCGTGCCCGAGATCGCCGAGCTGGAGGTGACCGGTTTCGCCGCCGGACTGCGCCCGACAACGCCCGACAACGCGCCGGTGATCGGCGCCGCCGGGCCGGACGGCCTCCTGATCGCGGGCGGCCACTACCGCAACGGAGTGCTGCTGGCGCCGTTCACGGCCGCGGCGATCGCCGCCGAGCTCCGCGGCGAACCGGAGTCCGAAGCCGCGGCCGCGCTCTCCCCGACCCGCTTCGCGCGGACCGGAGTCGCGTCGTGATCGTCGAGCTGAACGGCCGCGAGGTCGAGCTGGCCGACGGCGCCACCGTCGCCGACGCGGCGCTCGCCGCGGGCATCGATCCGGCCCGCCGCGGGATCGCGATCGCTGTCGACGGCGAGGTCGTCCCCCGCGGCGAGCTTGCGGCGACCGCGCTCGCCGAGGGCCAGCGGGTCGAGGTCGTCGAGGCGATCGGCGGCGGCTCGCCGGACGCCGGCGACGCAGGATCGTTCGAGCTCGGCGGCCGGGAGTGGGGCTCGCGCCTGATCGTCGGCACGGGCGGCTTCCGCTCCCACGGGGACCTCGAGCGCGCACTCGTCGCGTCCGGCACCGAGATCGTCACGGTCGCCCTGCGCCGGGTCGACCCGGAATCGGAGGGGACGCTCCTCGGAGTCATCGACCGGCTCGGCCTGTTCGTCCTGCCGAACACGGCCGGCTGCTACACGGCGCGCGACGCGGTCCGCACGGCCCGCCTCGCCCGCGAGGCATTCGGCACCGACTGGGTCAAGCTCGAGGTGATCGGGGACGACCGGACGCTCCTGCCCGACGCCCCGGAGCTGCTGCTCGCGGCCGAGGAGCTGGTTGACGACGGCTTCACCGTGCTGCCCTACACCTCCGACGACCCGGTTCTCGCCCGGCGCCTCGAGTCGATCGGCTGTGCCGCCGTCATGCCGCTCGGCTCGCCGATCGGCTCCGGCGCCGGCATCCGCAACCCCTACAACATCCGGATCATCGTCGAGGCTGCGGGCGTGCCCGTGATCCTCGACGCCGGCATCGGCACCGCGAGCGACGCCGCCCTGGCGATGGAGCTCGGCTGCTCGGGCGTGCTGCTCGCGAGCGCCGTCTCCCGTGCCGCCGACCCGGAGCGAATGGCCGGGGCGATGCGGAAGGCGGTCGAGGCGGGCTGGGCCGCCCGCCACTCGGGGCGCATTCCGACCCGCCTCCACGCCCAGGCGTCATCCCCCGAAGAGGGGATCGCGGAGCTGACGTGACCGACGCGCTCCCGCCGCGACCCTCCGGCACGACCGGACCGGGGAGGCCCGTCGTCTGGCTCGCCCGCCACGGCGAGACCGAGTGGAGCCGGACGCTCCGCCACACCGGCCGCACCGACCTGCCGCTGACCGTCGAGGGCGAGGCCGAGGCCCGAGCCCTCCGCGAGCCGCTGGCCGCGGTGGAGTTCGACCGCGTCCTCTGCAGCCCGCTCGGCCGCGCCCGTGAGACCTGCGCGCTCGCCGGCCTCGGCGAGCGCGCCGAGCTCCGCGACGACCTCCTCGAGTGGGACTACGGCGACTACGAGGGCCGCACCAGCGCCGACATCCACACCGAGCGTCCCGACTGGCTGCTCTGGCGCGACGGTTGCCCCGGCGGCGAGTCCCCGTTCGACGTCGGCGCCCGCGCCGACCGCATCGTCGCCGAGCTCCTCGCGATGGAGGAGGGCATCCCCGGCGGCACCACCGTCGCCATCTTCGCCCACGGGCACATCCTCCGCGTGCTCACCGCGCGGTGGCTCGACCTGCCGCCCGCCGACGGCCGCATGTTCGGCCTCGGCACCGCCACGCTCAGCCGCCTCGGCTGGGAGCACGACTACCGCGTCATCCAGCGCTGGAACGCTCCGGTCTAGCCCTCCTCTCCCAGCTGCAAGGGGAGCGGGAGTTGCGGCGCGGGCATCGCCGGATCGGCTGCGACGACGGACCCGGTGGGCAACACGACCGGCTCCCACTCCTCACCCCATTTGGCGCCGGGCGGAGGGGAGGGGATCAACCCCGCCTCGATCTCGCCATGGCAGTTGGCGCAGACGAGCACGCACTTCGCGGCTTCGGCCCTGTAGGAGTCGAGTGACTTACCGGTCGCCATCGACATCGGAAAGCTCTTATTGACCGGCTCCACATGATGGAAGTGGAGGCTGAGGATCGTTCGCATGTACCCGCAGACGGCACACCTGCCACCGGCTTCGGCGATCAGCTGTCGTTTGACCTTCTGGTGTCGGCGAGTGACGGCCTCGGCCGAGCAGCGCTTGCACACCCACCTGAGACCGCCCTCGCCATTCGAGTAGCGCCCGAACTCCGTGGCTCCATGATGCCGGCAGTCACGTACGCGAACTTCTCGGGATCGACTCGGATCCGGCGGCCTTCCCGATCGTGCCGCACCGAGTGGTTCTGGTGGATCTGGTCGCGCGGGCATCGAACGTATGTTCGCAATCGATCCGGACGGATCTGACTAATCTCCGCCGTGCCTCCGTGGCGTAATTGGTTAACGCGCGCGCCTTTTAAGCGTTGAGATTCCGGGTTCGAGTCCCGGCGGGGGCATTACCGAAAATCTCCATCGTGTGTAGACGGGGGCACTCACACCGCCACCCGAATAGCGTTACGGGATGGATCGACCGACGTGGCCGGGGCGCGGCACGACCGACGGGATGGCGCGGGCGGTCGCCTGGATCGCCCTCGCGCCGTGGATCGTCTTCCTGGTCCTCCGGCTGGCCGGGGTCGGCGACAACCAGTGGCTCGTCGCGGTGATCGGCGCGACGCCCTACGTGGCCGCGGCGATCCTGCTCCCGATCGCGATCGCGGCGATCCTCCGCGTCTGGCCGGCCGTGCTCGTCGGGGTCGCGATGGCCGCCGTCTTCGCCTTTCTCGTCCTCCCGCGGGCGTTCGGGGGCCCGACCGAGGCGACGCCGCCGGGCCCGCCGCTGCGGGTGCTGGCGGCGAACATGATGCTCGGCACCGGTTCCGCCGAGGGGCTCGCCGCCGTCGTCGACGAGCTCGAGCCCGACGTGGTCAGCGTCGAGGAGCTGACGCCGGAGCTCGCCTCCGAGCTCGACGCGCTCGGCTTCGCCGAGGAGTTCCCGCACCGGAACCTCGCTCCCGCGCCGGGCTCCCACGGCAGCGGCCTCTACAGCCGCTACCCGCTTTCGGATCCCGCGCGGGAGATCGGCGGCCGCTACTTCCCGTTCCTCAGCGCCGAGGTGCACGTGCCCGGAGCCGAGCCGGTCGAGGTGAGCTCGGTCCACACGGTCCCCCCGACCGTCAAGGGCTGGGCGGCCGATCTCGACGCCGTCTCGTCGGCACCCGAGGACGGACGGGCGATCCTGCTCGGCGACTTCAACGCCACGATCGACCACGCGCCCTTCCGGGGCGTCCTCGACCGCGGCTGGAACGACGCCGCCGCGACCGTCGGCAGCGGCCTGGTTCCGACCTGGCCCCAGGACCGCCACATCTTCCCACCGCTCTACGCGATCGACCACGTCCTCGTCGGCGGCGCCATCGGGGTCCGCAGCTTCTCCGCCCGCGACGTCGCGAGCACCGACCACCGCGCCGTGTTCGCCGAGCTCCAGCTGCCCGGCGACTGAGGACTTCGCGGGGTCGTGCGAACCTCGATGTCGAGAACCGACCGCCGGCTCCGCTCCGTGGGATGAAGGGCCGTAGAGAGCGGCCCCCGAAAGAAGGAGAACGACATGCCCAGGTACCTGATCCTCAAGCACTACCGCGGCGGTCCCGAGCCGCACCACCCCTTCCCTCCGATGGACCAGTGGAAGCCGGAGGACGTCGAGGGCCACATGGCCTTCCTCCACAGCGTCCGCGACATGCTCCAGGAGACCGGCGAGTACGTCGACGGGCAGGCGCTGACGCCGGAGAGCACCTGGGTGCGCTGGGGCGGCCCGGACGCCGCGCCGGTCACGACCGACGGCCCGCACCCCGAGACCAGCGATCTGATCGCCGGTTGGTACATGGTCGACGTCGACTCCTACGAGCGCGCGCTCGAGATCGCCGCCCACGTCTCCTCCGAGCCCGGTCCTGGCGGGGAGCCGCTCTACGAGTGGCTCGCCGTCCGCGAGCTGATGACCGAGTAGCGGAAGGGATCGACGCGATCGTGCCGGCGATGGCCGCACAGGGGCTGGACGAGGGCGCCATCCGCGCCCTCGTCCCGCGCGTGCTCGCCGCGATGGTGCGCCGGGGCGAGGACTTCGACGCCGCCGAGGACGCGCTTCAGGAGGCGCTGATCGAGGCGCTGCGGTCCTGGCCCGAGCACCCGCCGCGCGACCCGCAGGCGTGGCTGACCACCGTGGCCACCCGCCGTCTCGTCGACGCCCGTCGCAGCGAGGCCGCCCGCCGGCGCCGCGAGGAGGCGGCGGAGCCGGAGCCATCGCCCGCCGCCGCCGGCAGCGGCGGGGACGACACGCTGTTCCTGCTCTTCTGCTGCTGCCATCCCGACCTCACGCCCGCCTCCCAGGTCGCGCTGACGTTACGCGCGGTCGGCGGGCTCACGACCCGCGAGATCGCGGACGCCTTCTTCGTCCCCGAGGCGACGATGGCGCAGCGGATCAGCCGGGCGAAGCGCACGCTCCGGGGCAGGAGCCTCGGCGAGCCCGGCGATCTCGCCGTCGTCCTGCGGGTCCTCTACCTCATCTACACGACCGGCCACACCGCTCGCACCGACCTGACCGGCGAGGCGATCCGCCTGACGCGCGGACTGACCCTCGCCACCGAGGAGCCCGAGGCGCGCGGTCTGCTCGCCCTGATGCTGCTCAATCACGCCAGGCTGCCTGCGAAGTACGACGCCGAGGGCCGGATCGTCCCGCTCGACCGCCAGGACAGAAGCCTCTGGGACGGCCGCGAGATCGCCGAGGGGGTGCGCGTCCTGCAGTCGGCGCTCGCGGTGCAGACCGAGTCCCGTCCTCCCGGTCGCTACCAGCTCGAGGCCGCGATCGCCGCCCTCCACGACGACGCTGCGAGCGCCGAGGAGACCGACTGGCCGCAGATCCTCGCCTGGTACGACGATCTGCTCGCCCTCACCGCGGACCCGGTGAACCGCGATCCCGCCGCCGTCCTCGGCCGGGCGGTGGCGATCGGTCACGTCCACGGCCCCGCCGCCGGCCTCGCCGAGACCGAGCGCCTGCGCGATGTGCTCGGCGACCGGCACCGTTGGCACGCCGTCCGCGGCCACCTGCACGAGCTCGACGGGGACCCCGGGGCCGCGGCGGACGATTACGCGGCGGCCGCCCGTCTGGCCACGACCGTCTCCGAGCGCGACCACCTCGTCCGCCGGGCGGCGCAAACGCGGGCCGTCGCCTCCGACTGACGAGCCGGCTCAGTCCTCGACGACGGAGCCGCCGATCTCGACGAACCCGTCGGCCATCGGCCGGGCGTGGATGACCGAGCCGCGGCCCTGCCGGACCTCGATCGCCCGGCCCAGTCGCGCAGACAGCGGCAGCGCCGCCGATCCCGTCGCCTCGTCCTCACCGATCCCGACCTCGGCGACGAAGCTCCGTGCCCGCACGATCCCGGCCTCCTCGTCGATCCACGCCCAGCAGTAGCGAAAGCCGTCGGATTCGACCGCCAAGGCGTTGACCTCGTCGGGTGAGGGGTACTCGATGATGTCCCACTCGGGACACCACTCCGGCCGCGCGGCGACCCAGGTTGTCTCACCCTCGAAGCGGACCGGCACCTCGCCCGCCGGCGGCCGCAGGACGTCGACTTCGTGACCCTCGCCGCGGAGCATCCAGGCCGTCCCGACACTGGGGTGCCCGGCGAACGGCAGCTGCACCTCGGGCGTGTAGATCTCGATCCGTCCCCGGCGCGCATCGTCGACGAACACGGTCTCCGAGTACGCGAGGTGGCGCGCCAGCGCCTGACGATCGTCCGCCGGGACCGACGGGCCGTCGAGGACGACCCCGAGCGGATTGCCGTGCGTCCCGCCCGGCCCGCAGAACACCCGCGGGACCCGCACCTCGATCTCCGGCGGCGCGGCCACGGCCTAGGGCTTTCCGTTGCGCTCGCGATGGCTGCATCCGGGCCAGCAGCAGGGACGGCGCATGCCCTCCTCCAGCTCCTCCCGGGTCCGCCGGATCCGGCGATCGCGAGTCTCCTCCCGCTTCGCGTCCTCGACCCAGCAGATGAACTCGTTGCGGGCGAGCGGTGTGATGTCCAGCCACGCCGCCATCGCGGCATCGCTGCCCCGGAGGCCGTCGAGCAGGTCGGCGGGCAGCTCGTGCACCGTCCCGCCTGGAACCACGGCGCCCATCAGTGGCGGAAGTGGCGGCGGCCGGTGAAGACCATCGTGACGCCTCCCGCCTCGCAGGCGGCGATCACCTCGTCATCGCGCTTGGAGCCGCCGGGCTGGACGACCGTGCGTGCTCCCGCGTCGACCGCGGCCTGGGGGCCGTCGGCGAACGGGAAGAAGGCGTCGGAGGCGACCACGCAGCCGTTCAGCCTCGCGTCCGCCTCCTCGCCGTAGGCGACCCGGCACTTTTCGATCGCGAGGCGGACCGAGTCGACCCGGCTCATCTGGCCGGCTCCGATCCCGATCGTCTGCCGGTCCTTGACCAGCACGATCGCGTTCGAGCGGACGTGCTTGCAGACCTTCCAGGCGAAATCGATGTCGAGCCACGCCTGCTCGCTCGGTTCGCCGCCCGTCTCGACCGTCATCCCGTCGCGATCGCGAGCGACGGTGTCGAACTCCTGGATCAGCATCCCGCCGCGGACGCGCTTCATGTCGACGTCGCCGCGGCGCTTGCGCTGCTCGGTGTCCTCGAGGATCCGGATCGCCTCCTTCTGCTGGAGGATGCTCATCGCCTCGCCCTCGTAGCCGGGCGCGATCAGCACCTCGACGAAGTTCTGGTGCAGCCGCTCGGCCAGCCGCTCGTCGATCGGCCGGTTCAGCGCGATCACGCCGCCGTAGGCGGAGACCGGGTCGCAGGCGAGCGCCTTCTCGTAGGCGTCGAGAGCGTCCTCGCCCTCGGCGACCCCGCACGGGTTGTTGTGCTTGACGATCACGCAGCCCGGGCCGTCGAGATCGGCGAGCAGGTTGCGAGCCGAGTCGAGGTCGAGGACGTTGTTGAACGAGAGGTCCTTGCCGTGCTCCTTGGAAACCCGGCTGAGGATGTGGGAGCGGGCGCCGACCTCGGTGTAGAGGGCGCCCCGCTGGTGCGGGTTCTCGCCGTAGGAGAGGTCGAGGAACTTCTCCATCGAGAGGGTCCGGTGGGTCGGGAAGTCCTCGTAGCGCTCGCCGAACCAACCGCTGATCGCGGCGTCGTAGCGCGCCGTCGTCGCGAACGCTTCGTTCGCGAGCCAGTGCCTGGTGCCGGCCGAGATCGTCCCGTCGCCCTCCTCGAGCTCGGCGAGCACGGCGTCGTAGCTCTCGGGGCGGACGACGACCGCGACGTAGCGGTGGTTCTTTGCCGCGGCGCGGATCATGGTCGGACCGCCGATGTCGATGTTCTCGATCACCTCGGCGTCGGTCGCGTCGCGCCGGGACATCGCCCGCTCGAACGGGTAGAGGTTGGTGCAGACGAGGTCGATCGTCTCGATTCCCTCCTCGTCGAGGGTCGCCGCGTGCTCGGGGTCGTCGCGGACGGCGAGCAGCGCCCCGTGCAGTCGCGGGTGCAGCGTCTTGACCCGGCCGCCGAGGATCTCCGGCGCCCCGGTCAGCTCCTCGACCGTGCGGACCGCGATCCCGCCTTCGGCGAGCGCGGCGGCGGTGCCGCCGGTCGAGACGATCTCGACGCCGAGCGCCTGCAGGCCCTGCGCGAACTCGACGACGCCGCTCTTGTCGGAGACCGAGATCAGCGCCCGCCGGATGGGGAGCGGCTGCGGCTCTCCCTCGTTGGCCGGGTTGGCGGCGATCGTCGGCTTCGAGCTCACTCTTCGATCCTCACGAGTCGGGGGTTGTCGGGGTCGATGCTGACGGCGCCGTCGGCGATCAGCTCGATCGCCCGGGGGAGCAGCTCGTGCTCGACGGCGTGGATCTCGTCGGTCACCTCGTGTACCGGGCGAGTGTATGTGAGCTCGATCGGGCGCTGCAGGAGGATCGGGCCGGTGTCGACCCCCTCGTCGACGAAGTGCACCGTGACCCCCGTAACCCGCACGCCGTGGGCGATCGCCTGGCCGATCGCGTCGAGCCCCGGGAACGACGGGAGCAGCGCCGGATGGACGTTGATGATCCGGTTCGCGAAGCGGCGGACGAACCCGTCGCTGAGCAGCTGCATGTAGCCGGCGAGCACGAGCAGCTCGCACCCGGCGCCCTCGAGCCAGTCTCCGATCGCGGCGTCGCGCTCGCCGCGGCCGGCGAAGTCCGCAGCCGGGAACACCGCCGTCGGGACCGCGGCATCCGCGGCGCGCTCGAGGGCCCTGGCGCCCGGCTTGTCGGACGCGACGCCGACGACCTCGACCTTGCCGCCGCCGTGCAGGCGGTCGAGGATCGCCTGCAGGTTCGTCCCCGACCCGGAGGCCAGGACCGCGATCCGCAACGGCCGTTCGCGAGTGCTCAACTCAGGCGGTGCCGGCCGGGACCGTCGTCAGCTGCTCGAGGGCGAACTTCCCGTTCGCGTTCTCGCCGAGCGGGTAGCGGCCGGTGAAGCACGCGTCGCAGTGGTCCTCGGCGGGGGTCCCGATCGCCTCGTAGACGCCGTCCAGCGAGAGGTAGGCGAGCGAGTCGGCGCCGACGTGCTCGGCGATCTCGTCGACGGTCCGCTCGTGGGCGACCATCTCCTCGCGGCTCGACATGTCGACGCCGTAGTGGCAGGGAAAGCGGATCGGCGGTGCCGAGATCCGCAGGTGCACCTCGAGGGCGCCGGCATCGCGCAGCATCCCGACGATCTGCCGCGTCGTGTTGCCGCGGACGATCGAGTCGTCGACGACGACGATCCGCTTGCCGGCGACGATCTCGGGCAGCGGGTTGAACTTCATCCGCAGACCGTGCTTGCGGAGCTCCTGGCCGGGCTGGATGAACGTTCGCGCGACGTAGCGGTTCTTGATCAGCCCGTCGTCCTTCGGAAGCCCCGACGCCCGCGAGAAGCCGGACGCCGCCGGGTTGCCGGAGTCGGGGACCGAGATCACCAGGTCGGCGTCGACCGGGGCCTCGCGCCAGAGGATCTCGCCCATCCGTCCCCGCACCTGCTGCAGGACCCGGCCCTCGAGCCGGGTGTCGGGGCGCGAGAAGTAGATGTGCTCGAAGACGCAGAAGGACTTCTTCTTCGGCTTCACCGCCTGCCGGACCTCGAGGCCGCGCTCGCTGAGCGAGACCATCTCGCCCGGGTTGACCTCGCGGAGCATCTCGGCGCCGACGATGTCGAAGGCGCAGCTCTCGGAGGCGACGAGGAAGTCGGAACCGAGCTTCCCGAGGGCGAGCGGCCGGACGCCGCTCGGGTCGCGGAAGGCGCAGATGCCGCTCTTGGTCATCACGACCGTCGAGTAGGCGCCCTCGAGCCGCGGCATCGTCTCGACGACCGCGTCCTCGATCCGCTTCTCGGTCGAGGAGGAGAGCAGCGCGGCGATGATCTCCGAGTCGGAGGTGCCGCGGAAGGAGATGCCGCGCTCGCGGAGCTCGGCGAAGAGCTCGACGGCGTTGGTCAGGTTGCCGTTGTGGGCGAGGGCGACCTCGCGGCCGTCGTCGCGCCAGACCGGCTGGGTGTTCTCCCAGGCGCCGCCGCCGGTGGTCGAGTAACGGACGTGCCCGATCGCCATCGTGCCGGCGAGGCCCTGGAGCTTCTCCTCGTCGAAGACCTGCGAGACGAGCCCGAGGTCGCGGAGGGTCATGATCATCCCGCCCTCGCAGGTGGCGATGCCGGCGGACTCCTGACCGCGGTGCTGCAGCGCGTAGAGGCCGAAGTAGGTCAGACGGGCGACGTCGTGTCCCGGCGCGTACACGCCGAAGACGCCGCACTCATCGCGCGGTCCGTCGCGGTCGTCGAAGAGCCGCTCGGTCAAGGGGGAAGGCCTTCCGGGTTCGTCGTCTGATCAGGACAACACAGGGGTCGACCCTGCAGCCGCAGACTAGCAACGTCGTCACCCGGCCCCGTCGTGCCGATCAGGCCGGCGTCGCCTCCATCAGCTCGCCGAGCGAGCGCCAGGCGGCGGCGGCATCGGCGACCGGGACCGAGACGTTCAGCACCCCGGCCGCGATCTCGATCGAATCGCCCGCGGCGACGCCGATCAGCGTGGCGGTCCCGGCCTCGACGAGGGCCGCGATCGCCTTCGGCTCGCCGGCGATCACGAATCCGCCGGGTCCCTCGCCGAACAGCCACGCCTCCGCATCGTCGCCGGCCCCGATCAACGGCCCGATGTCGACCTGCAGGCCGGCGCCGCCGTCGATCGCGCACTCGGCGAGCGCACAGGCCAGGCCGCCGTCGCTGACGTCATGGACGGTGCGGAGGCGTCCCGCCCTGACCGCGTCGCGGACCTCGGTGATCGCCGCCTTGACGGCGTCGAGCTCGAACTCGCCGAGCCCGTGGCCGAGCTCGCCGCGCAGCTTCGCGAGCTGCGACCCCGCGAGCGACGGGTTGAACGTTCCGGCGAATGCGATCGCGTCGCCCGTCCGCAGGGCGGCGGTCGGCAGGCCCTCGGGGGAGGGGAGCTCGCCGACCATGCCGACGACCGGCGTCGGGTAGATCGGACCCCGGTCGGTCTCGTTGTAGAGCGAGACGTTGCCGCCGACGACCGGCACCCCGAGCGCTTCGCAGGCATCGGCGAGGCCCTGGGTCGAGCGGTCGAGCTGCCAGGCGACGGTCGGCTTCTCGGGATTGCCGAAGTTGAGGCAGTTGGTCAGCCCGAGCGGCTCCGCCCCGACACAAGCGAGGTTCTGCGCGCACTCGAGGACCGCTTCGACCGTGCCGAGGTAGGGGTCGCATCCGACCCGGCGCCCGCTGCCGTCGATCGAGACGGCGATCGCCGTCGAGGCGTCGGGGATCTGGAGCACGGCGGCGTCGGCCTGCTCGGGGCGCCGCACGGTCCGCGACTGGACGATCGAGTCGTACTGCTCGAATGCCCAGCGCTTCGACGCGATCGTCGGCGTCGCGAGCAGGGTGAGAAGCGTGTCGGAGGGGTCGGCCCCGACGCCGATCCGAGGCTCGCCGTTGCCGTAGATCCACGCCTCCGGCGCGACCGGCTCGAGGTCGTAGAGCGGGCAGTCGTCGACGAGCAGGGTCACCGGCATGTCGCCGACGACCTCGTCGCCGTCGAAGATCCGGATCCGGTGGCCCTCGGTGACCGTGCCGATCGCCGTACCGCCGGTCTCCCACTTGCGGCAGATCGCGAGGACGTCCTCGACCTTGCCGGGCTCGACGACGGCGAGCATCCGCTCCTGCGATTCCGACACCATCACCTCGAACGGCTCGAGGTCGGGGTTGCGCAGCGGCACCTTCGCGACGTCGATGTCGATCCCGACGCCGCCGGCCGAGGCCATCTCGCAGGCCGACGAGGTCAGCCCGGCCGCGCCGAGGTCCTGGAGGGAGACGAGCAGGTCGGAGGCGAGCAGCTCGAGGCAGCACTCCATGACCTTCTTCTCCTCGAAGGGGTCGCCGATCTGCACCGTCGGGCGCTTGTCGTCGCCCTCCTCGAGCTCGGCGGACGCGAGGACCGACGCGCCGCCGATCCCGTCGCGGCCGGTCGTCGCCCCCATCAGGACGATCACGTTGCCGACGCCGGCCGCCGCCGCGCGGACCATTTCGTCGGTCCGGGCGAGGCCGACGCACATCGCGTTGACGAGGCAGTTCTGCTCGTAGGGGGCCTCGAAGTGGACCTCGCCGCCGACCGTCGGCACACCGATCGAGTTGCCGTAGTGGCCGATCCCGGCGACGACGTGGTCGAACAGGTAGCGCGAGCGCGGTGAGTCGAGCTCGCCGAAGCGGAGCGAGTCGAGGACCGCGATCGGCCGGGCCCCGAGGGCGAAGATGTCGCGCATGATCCCGCCGACGCCGGTGGCGGCGCCCTGGAACGGCTCGACCGCGCTGGGGTGGTTGTGGGACTCGACCTTAAAAGCGACCGACCAGCCGCCGCCGACGTCGACGGCGCCGGCGTTCTCACCCGGCCCCATCACGACCCGGGGACCCTCGGTAGGCAGCCGCCGCAGGAGCTTCTTCGAGTGCTTGTAGGCGCAGTGCTCGGACCAGAGCAGCGAGAACATCGCCAGCTCGACGTCGTTGGGCTCCTTGCCGAGCCCGGCGACGATCAGTCCGTACTCCTCGTCGGTCAGGCCGAGTTCGCGGTGCTTGGCGGCGGAGGCTTCCATCGCGGCCATTCAACCAGCGGTGGGAGACGGGCGTCAGCCGGCGCTGCCGACGGCGCTCAGCGGACGGCGCTGGGCGCGCCCTCGCGGTAGCCGAGCTCGTCGAGCATCGGGCCCGCGACCTCCTCGAAGGCCTCGAGCTGATCGGGCTCGATCCGCTCGCGCCAGGCGCCCACCGGCCCGAGAGCACCCTCGATCCGGTCCCGGTCGGGCGGATCGGCCATGGCCGGGTCGAAGTCGAGCTCGATGAACTCGCAGACGCGCCGGAGCTCCTTCTCGGGATCGGCGATCAGGTCCTCGAAGCGGACCTCGAGCAGGTGGTTCATCAGGTGCGCCTGGACGCGGACCGAGCGGACCTTCTTGTTCCACCGCTGTCCGGTCGCGATCGCCGCGCCCGTGTTGATCTCCGCCGGGCGGGCGGCGAGCGTGTCGCGGCCGTCGCGGACGACGTGGATGAAGCGGGCCTCGGTCAGCGCCCGCTGGATCCGGCGCATCCGCTTCAGGTAGGAGGGGGTGTCATCGCCCCAGCGGGCCCGGCCGGCGTTCTCCGCCGCCGCCTCGTAGAAGCAGCGAAGTACGGCGGCGGCCTTGAGGTCGTCGAGCGCTCCGAGGCGCCGACGCATCTCGTCCTCGCTGAGTCCGTGCGCCTCGAGCGGGCCGGCCGCGGCCATCACCTTGATGACCCGCTCGATCGTCATCGGCTCGGAGCGGATCATCTCCGCGAGCTGGGGGACGAAGCCGGTCTCGCTCAGCATCTTCACCTCGGGGTGAGCGCCGATCATGGCTCCGAGCAGGTCGGTTCCGGACCGCGCCGCACCGATCAGGAACGGCGCCGGTGTCCGGGGATCGGCCGGATCCTGGACCCCGGTCGCGTGCTTGGCCATCGCGACAACCCGCCGGACAGGCCGCGGCAGCCGCGGGCCGCGGCGCGGCTGGTGGATCTCGCCGGTGCCGTTCGGGCTGTCGGTCTCGTAGCCGAGCTCGACGAGCAGGTCGCCCGCGAGCGCCTCGTAGGCGGCGCGGTCGGCCGGCGTCATCCGCTGCTTCCAGGTGCCGATCATCTCCGGGTTCGGCGGCTCGAAGGTCTTCGCGTGGCTCATCAGCCGCTTCTCGGCCGACACTCCCTCGCCGTGGGCGCGGGGGAGGGCCCGTGCCTTCTCCTGCAGGCGCTGCTCGGCGGTCAGGTAGTAGCCGAGCATGTCCTCGTCGAAGTCGAGCTCGATGAACTCGCAGATCCGCCGCAGCTCGCGCTCGGTGTGGAGGATCAGGTCCTCGAACTTGACCTCCATGTAGAAGCCGAGATACGGCGCTTGCGAGCGACCGCGGTTGACACGGCTGCGCCACTTCTCGGCTGCCGCCTCGACCGACTGTGGGCCCCAGGTCTGCTTCAGGACCGAGAGCGCGACGTCGCGGCCGTCGCGGATCAGGTGGATGAACCGGGCCTCCGGCAGGTAGGTCTGGATCTCGCGCATCGACTTCACGTAGCCCGGGGTCTTGTCGCCCCAGCGGGCGTCGTGCTTGCCCTGCTTGTCGGCGTAGAGGCGGAAGAAGGCGCGGACCGCGTCCGGCCCGGTCAGCGGGTCGAGCTCCGCCCAGCGCCCGGCGAGCTCCTCGGGCTCGATCGTGAAGTCGCCCCAGCGCCGGTGCGAGGTCAGCAGCTCGAGCATCTGCTCGGGGGTGGCGCCGTGCTTCTCGCGGGCCGAGATCAGCTCCGGGATGAAGTGCGTCTCCGACGGGATCGCGATCTGCTGATGCGCGTCGAGCATCAGCCGCAGGAGCGTCGTTCCCGAGCGGGTCGCGCCGACGACGAACGGCGCGGCGGGCGGACCGGCGGCGCCGCGGCGGACGGCCGTCCGGCGGCTGCGCCATCCGTGGATCGAGCGGAGGATCTCGCGTCGCGCCTTCACGTCAGGCCCTCACTCCCGCGAAGAGGTCCGCGTACCCGTCGACCGTGTGCTCCCAGGCGTACTTCTCGCGGCTCGCCCGCGCCCCGGCGGCGAGCTCCTCGCGCAGTCCTGGATCGGCGAGGCACTCGATCGCGGCGGTCAGTCCGGCGACGTCCGGCTTCATCGACGGGATCCCCGACGGCGCCGTGTCGTCCTGGACGTCGCCGACGAGCAGGCCGTTGGCGCCGTCGGCGACGACCTCGTTCATCGGCGGGCTGTCGTTGGTGATCTGCGGCATCCCGAAGGCGATCGCCTCGTAGAGGAACAGCCCGAGACCCTCCCAGCGGCTCGGCCCGAGGCAGACGTCGCAGGAGGCGAAGAGCCGTAGGTGCTCGTCGGTCGGCATGTCGTCGATGACCAGCTCGATCCGCGGGTCTGCGGCCGCGGCCTTCTCGAGGTAGCCCATCCGCCGCTCGAGCTGAGCCTTGAAGATCAATCGGAGGTTGTCGCCGCGGGCTGCCGAGAACGCCTCGACGACCTCCTTGTGGGGCTTGCGGGGACCGAGCAGGGCGCCGGGGAAGTAAAAAGAGACGACTCCCTCATCTCCTCCGCTTCGCGTCCGGGGATGAGGGCCGGCGGCCTTCGCCGCATCGGCGGCCTCGAGGAGCTCCGGGTGGAGGCCCCACTGGATGTAGGGGGACTCGATCCCGAACTCGGCGTAGCGGCGCTGCTCGCAGCGGGTCAGCGAGTAGAGGACGTCGTAGGCCCGCTTCGCCGGCTCGGCGTCGGCGGGCGCGAACATCTCCCAGACGAAGCGACCGACGGTGAGCACGCCCGACTGGCGGATCCGAGCGACCTCCTCGTGCTGGTAGCAGTTGTCCCAGTGGACGGCCTCGATCCGGTTGTCGACGATCCAGCGCTCGTACTCCTCGAACGGGACCTCCCAGTCGGATGCCTCGGTGACCCCGGGCTGGGCCCAGACGCCGGTCCGGTCGACGTGGGCGGCCATCGGCCCCTTGTCGCGGGTCGGGCGGGCGAGGATGAAGGTCTCGTGCCCGCGGGCCTCGAGTGCATCGCGGATGTAGCGGGAGACGAAAGCCTGCCCGCGGTTGAACCACTTGGTAACGATGCCGATCCTCACGAGGGCACCTCGTAGCCGAGCTCGTTCAGCAGGTCGCCGGCCACCGCGTCGTAGGCGGCGAGGTCCTCGGGGCTCATCTCGCGACGCCACTTGTCGAGCTTCGCCGGGTCCGGGGGCTTGGTCGTCGGCGCGTGGTTGTCGATCCGGTAGCCGGCCGCCTGCTCGGCGTGGCCGCCCTCCGCGCGAAGCGATCCGGCCATCTCCGTCAGCCGCTCGGCGGCGCGCTCGTGGTAGGTCAGCATCGCCTCGTCGAACGGCAGGTCGATGAACTCGCAGATCCGCCGCAGCGTCGTCTCCGGGTCGCGGACGAGATCCTCGTAGCGGGCCTCGACGTAGCGGGCGCCCTTCAGCGAGGCCGCCTGCTCGCGCGACTTCCGGATCCGCTTCACCCAGCGGGCCGCCTGCTCGGGCGGCGGCGGCTGCTCGTTGATCGCCCGCGCCGACTGCGAGAGGGCGACGTCGCGGCCGTCGCGGATCAGGTGGATGAACCGCGATTCCGGGAGCGTCCGGCCGATCCGCTGGACCGACAGCATGTAGGCGGGCGTCTTGTCGCCCCAGCGCGGCTTTCCCTGCTTTTCGGCGTAGGCCTCGAAGAACGCACGGACCGCCCCCGCCGCGTCGCCGGCCGGCACCTGCGCCAGCCGCTCGCGCATCTCGGCGCTCGCGATCCCGAAATCCTCCCACGTCCGGTTCGACGTCAGCGCTGCGAGCATCCCGTCGACGCCCTCCTCGGCCCGCGCCGCCTTGATCAGCTCGGGCACGAAGTGGGTCTCCGGCGGGATCGTCAGCAGCGGGTGGGCGTCGAGCATCATTCGCAGCAGCGTCGTCCCGGAGCGGGTCAGGCCGACGACGAACGGCGCCGGCGGCCGGGCTTCGTCCAGCGCGTCGCCGTCGCGGCGGATCCGGTTCAGCGGCGAGGGGCTCACGACGCCCGCTCCTCCGCCGGGGTGGCCGGCGCGTCGCTGATCACCTCGTAGCCGAGCTCGCGCAACAGCGGGGCCGCCACGCTCTCGAACGCGGCGATGTCCTCCTCCGACATGTCCTGCTTCCACCGCGCCAGCCGGCTCGGGTCCGGCGGCTTCGAGGTGAGGACGTGCGCCTCCTTGCGATGGTCGGCCGGGCGCAGGGGCTTGCCCTCCTCCGAGGGGAGATCCCGGTGCATCTCGGCGAGCCGCTCCTCGGCGCGCTCGTAGTAGGTGAGCATGGAGTCGTCCCACGGCAGCTCGATGAACTCCGCGATCCGCCGCAGCTCGGTTTCGGTGTCGCGGACCAGCGACTCGTACTGGACCTCGATGTAGTCGAGGCCGGCGCCGTCCTCGCGCGCGCCCTCGATCTTGCGGACCCAGCGCTCGGCGACCGCCTCCATCGGCGGCGGGTCCTTGAGGATCCGCTTGAAGCGGGAGAGAGCGGCGTCGCGTCCGTCGCGGATCATGTGGACGAACTTCGCCTCCGGGATCCAGCGGTCGATCTGCTTCATCCGCTTGACGTAGTTCGGGGTCTTGTCGCCCCACCGTGGCTTGCCCTGGCCTTCGGCGTAGAGCTCGAAGAAGGCTCGCATCGTCGTCTCGGGGTCGATCCGGTCGAGCTCGCAGTAGCGCTCGAGCAGCGTGCCCGAGTCGAGGTTGAAGTCGCCCCACTGCCGGTGGCCGGTGACGATCGCGTGCGCCTCCTCGCAGGTGACCCCGCGCTTGCGCGTGGCCTTGATCAACGCCGGGACGAAGTGGGTCTCGGGCGGGATCGCCATCTCCGGATGGGCGTCGAGCATCAGGCGCAGCAGCGTCGTCCCGGAGCGGGTGACGCCGACGATGAACGGGACCGGAGGCCCGGTCGGCCTGCTGCGACGCAGCGGCAGCCTCATTCGACCCCCTCCCCCGCAGTTGCCCGGTCGGCGCCGGTCTCGTAGCCGAGGTCGTCGAGCATCGCGCCCGCGACGCGCTCGAACTCGGCGAGCTCTTCTGGCGTCATCTCGGTCCGCCAGCGCCCGGAGCGGTTCGTGGTCGGCGGCTCCGTCGTGAGCGCGTGCGCCGCGAGCCTGTTGTCGGCCGTCCGCACGATCCCCTGGTCGGTGTTGTCGAGGTCGCGGTCCATCTCCGCGAGGCGGTCGCCGGCGCGGCGGTGGTAGTCGAGCATCACCGGGTCGAACTCGAGGCCGATGAACTCGCAAACGCTCCGCAGCGTCGCCTCCGGGTCGGCGACCAGGTCCTCGTATCGCACCTCGAGGTAGAGGCCGGGCCTGATCTCGGCTCCGCCCTCGCGCGCCGCGGCGATCCGCCGCTTCCAGCGCTCGGCCATCGCGGCCATCGAGACGTCCTCGCCGTCGAGCACCCGTTCGCGCTGGGAGAGGGCGACGTCACGGCCGTCGCGGATCAGATGGACGAAGCGTGCCTCCGGCAGGGCGCGCGAGATCCGCGGCATCGCCCGCATGTACCGAGGCGTCTTGTCGCCCCAGCGCGGCTTGCCCTGCTGCTCGGCGTAGAGCTCGTAGAAGCAACGGATCGCCCCCGATGCGGTCAGCGGCTTGACCTGCTTGGCCCGGGCCCGGAAGTCGTCCTCGGAGAGGCCGAAGTCGCCCCAGCGTGGGTGCTTGGTGATCGAGCGGATCAGCCGGCGTCGCGTGTTCTCATGGTTGGCGCGGCGGATGACCTCGGGGATGAAGTGGGTCTCGGGTGGGATCGCCAGATCGGGATGGGCGTCGAGCATGAGGCGCAGCAGCGTCGTGCCCGAGCGGTTGACCCCGACGACGAACGGCGCCGGCGGGCGGCTCTGGTCGCTGCGCCGGCTTCGCAGGCGCGAGAGCATGTAGACGGGGTGCCGCCAGCTCGCCTGTCGCCGGGCGTTCAAGAGTCCTCGTCACCGCGCGGCTCGGTCCCGGGACCGTCGCCGATCCGGTAGCCGAGGTCGACGAGCAGGGGGCCCGCGATCGACTCGAACAGCTCACGGTCGGAGCGGTCCATGCTCTCGCGCCAGCGGCTGACCCGCTTGGGGTCCGGCGCCTCGGTGGTGCGGGCGTGCGTCGCCATCCGCCGCTCGACGCTTAGCGTCGTCCGCTTGCCGTCGTCGGGCAGCTCCCGCTTCATCTCCTCGAGCCGCTCGGCTGAGCGGCTGTGGTAGTCGAGCACCGCGTCATCCCAGGGCAGCTCGAAGAACTCGCAGACGCGCTCGAGCGTCGGGCGGGTCTCGAGGATCAGGTTCTCGTAGCGGATCTCCTCGTAGTGGGCGAGCCGCTTCGCCTGTTCCCGCGCGCGCGTGATCCGGCGCACCCAGCGCTCGGCGATCCGGTCGATCGGGTGGTCCTTGACGGCGCGGTCGCGGATCGAGAGGGCGACGTCGCGGCCGTCGCGGATCACGTGCACGAACCGCGCCTCAGGCAGGGCGCGCTCGATCTTGCGCATGCTCTTGACGTAGATCGGGGTCTTCTCGCCCCAGCGCGGCTTGCCGACCCGCTCCGCGTAGGCGGAGTAGAAGGCCCGCAGCGCGTCGCCGGCGTTGAGCGGCTCGATCGCCCGGAACCGCTCCAGCAGCTCATCCTCGGTGAGGCCGAAGTCGCCCCACTCGCGCTGTCCGGTGATCGTCGCGAGCAGCGCCTCGGGAGTCGGGTCCTTCCCCTCGGCGGCCTCGATCAGCTCCGGCACGAAGTGGGTCTCGGGAGGAATCGTCAGCTGGGGGTGGGCGTCGAGCATCATCCGCAGCAGCGTCGTGCCCGAGCGGTTGACGCCGACGACGAACGGCGCCGGGGTTCGCTCGGCTCCCCGCGCGGAGGCGCGGCGGCTCCTGGATTGGCGCCAGGCTTTCTGTGGGCTCGGAAGTGGCATCGATTGCAGGGGGTTCCCACCGTCCGCGGCGTCGGACGCGACCCGGCGGACGATCCCGGCGGCGCGTCGTCTCAGGGCACCGGGCGAACGCCGGATTGTAGGACGCCTCCCCGGTGCACGCATTCGGGTCGCGGGCGGGCTACCTTCAAGCTGCAATGGCCGTCAAGAAGGATTCGACCGATGTCGCCGCGATGCGGAAGCTCGATGCGATCGCCGTGACCGAGCGCCGTCGCCGATTCCGCGAGACGACGATGTCGGAGCGGCTCGAGGCGGCGCTGGAGCTCAGCGACCTGGCCGTCGAGCTGCGGGACGGCGTCCGCCGGGCTGCGCGGTGAGCTCCCGGCTCTCCCAGCGGCTGCTTCTCGGCCGGCTGGTCGGCGCCGAGGTTGATTTCGTCCTCGTCGGCGGGCTTGCGGTGGCGGCCCACGGGTTCGTGCGAGCGACCGAGGACGTGGATCTGGTCTACGCGACGACGTCCACGAGTTGCGAGCGGTTCGCCTCGGCGCTCGCGGACCTCGGTGCCGAGGTCGCCTTCGCGGACAGCCCCGAGCCCGACTCCGGCATCACCGGGGAGTGGCTTGCGGCCGGCGGCCATTTCCGGTTCTCGACCGACGGCGGACCACTCGACGCGCTTTCGGCCGTCCACGGGCTCGACTACGAGGAGCTGGCATCGCGAGCGGTCGGCTCCAGCCTCGGCGACCTCGATCTCCTGATCTGCTCCTACGAGGACCTGATCGCGATGAAGTCAGCCGGCGGCCGCGACCGGGACGAGATCGATCTCGCCGAGCTGAGGCGGATTCGCGATGCCGATTCCTGAGCCCTAGCTGCCGATCAGCCCGCCGAGTGCGGCGACCGTCGACTCCCAGCGGTGGTCGGCTCGCGAGGCCTCGGCGCCGTCGCGGAGCCGGCCGAGCACCGCCGGATCGGCGAGCCGCTCGATGGCGGCCGTCATCGCGCCGATGTCGGGCCGGCGGGCGGGAATCCCCGAGCGCGCTGCCCCGTCGGGGTGGGAGGGCACGAGGAGGCCGTTGACGTCGTCGATCACGACCTCGTTCATCGGCGGGTCGTCGTTGGCGATCGTCGGCATCCCGAACGCGACCGCCTCGTACAGCGGCAGCCCGAGGCCCTCCCAGCGGGACGGAGAGATCGAGACGTCATTGGCGGCGATCGCCGCGAGGTGCTCGTGCCACGGCTCGTCGGCGAGCCGGAGCTCGATCCGCGGGTCGGACTCGATCATCGGCAGCAGCACCTCGAGTCGCGAGCGCTCGACCTGGGCCTTGACGAGCAGCCGCAGGTTCTCGCCGGCGGCCGCGCGAAAGGCCTCGACGACCGGCTCGGCGGGCTTGCGGTGCCCGAGGAAGCCGCCGGGAAAGACGAATCGCACGAGCCCGTCGTCGCTGCGTCGCGGCTCGACGGCCAAGAGCTCGGGGTGGATGCCCCAGGGCACGCGCGGGGTGTCGAGGCCCCAGCCGGCGTAGCGCTCCTGCTCGCACCGCGTGACGGAGTAGACGATGTCGTAGGCGCCGAGCGCCGGTTCGACGTGCTCGCGGGTGAAGTGCTCCCAGACGAACCTCCCGACGATCCGGACGCCCGACGCGCGTAGGTTCGCGAGCTCGTCGAACTGGTAATTCTGGTCGCAGAGGATCACGTCGAGCGAGTTCGCCGCGACCCACGCCTCGTACTCGGCGAGCGGCGTCTCGAAGCTCGACGCGGCGGTGACGCCGGGCTGGTCCCAGACCCCGGTCCGCTCGAGGGCTCCCGCCATCGGCCCCTTCTCGCGGCGCGGCTTCGCGAGCACGAAGCTCCGGTGGCCGAGCTCGTCGACGGCGGAGCGGAGGTATCGGCCGACGACCGGCTGGCCGCGGTTGAACCACTTGCTGACGATGCCGACGTTCACGGCCGCGCCCTCCGGATCAGCCGGCGTCGGAGCCCGACGCACGCCGGCCGCGTCCGCGGTCGCCGCCGCGGACGCTCATCAGTCGCGGTTTGCGCGGGAGCAGGCGCTCGCGGTCGACTCCCTCGCGCGGGACGGCGTGCAGGCAGACGCGGCCCCAGTGATCCTCGCGCGGCTCTTCCCAGACCCTGGAAACCCCCGCGAACCCCGCGACGTGAAGCATCTGCTCGAGGCAGGCGACGTTCGGGATCCACCAGTTCGACGGGTTGCCGTCCTCCTCGCCGCGGAACAGCATGATCGGATCGTCGCCGCCCTTCGTCGTCGAGGCCGACTCGATGACCAGCAGCTCGCCGGTGACGCGCGCGAGGCGCAGCAGCAGGGTCATCGGGCTCGGCACGCTGTAGATCAGGCCGGAGCAGAGGACGACGTCGAAGCTGCCCAGGCCCTGCCAGAGCTCGCCGAAGACGTCCATCTGCAGGAACTCGAACCCGAAGCCGTCGACGTTGGCTCGCAGGTCCTCGCCGGTGCAGATGTCGACGCCGACGACGGGTTCGGCCCCGCGGCGGACCGCCTCGGCGCAGTGAACGCCCTCCCAGCAGCCGACGTCGAGGAACGAGCGGCCGCTGAGCTCGACCGGGAGCCGGAACTGCTCCCAGCGGCTCGCCTTGCCGGCGGGAGCCGCCTGCGCCCGGATGGTGGTGTCGTCGGCTTCGCTCATCGCGAGCGCGGAGGGTAGCCGCCCGCGTACCGCGATCAGGTCCCGATCAGGGCGCCGAGGTCGCTCACGGTCCGCGACCACGATCGCTGGGCGGCCAGTTCGGCCACGCCCGCCCGCATCCGCTCGAGCTCGGCGCGGTCGCCGAGCCGCTCGATCGCGGCGGCCAGGGCCGGCACGTCGGGATCCCAGGCGGGGATGCCCGAGCGCGCGGTCCCGTTCTGGATCGAGGGGACGAGGACCCCGCTGCGCCCGTCGAGCACCATCTCCGACATCGGCGGCTTGTCGTTGGTGATGATCGGCATCCCGAAGGCGGTCGCCTCGTACAGCGGCAGCCCGAGGCCCTCCCAGCGCGATGGCGCGAGCAGGACGTCGCACGCGGCGAAGCGCGCCCGGTGTTCGGCCTCGGGCTCGTCCTCGAGCATCAGCTCGATCCGCGGATCGGCCGCGGCGGCCTCTCGCAGGACCTCGTCGTTCCGCGGAACCTGGGCGTTGATCAGCAGCCGCAGATGCTCCCCCGAGGCCTTGCCGAAGGCCTTGATGACTTTCCGAACGGGCTTCCGCCGGCCGAGAAAGGACCCAGGGAAGTAGAAGATCACTCCGTCGGAATGCTCCGCTTCGCGTCCGCTTCCGCCGGCCGGCGCGGTGCTACTGGACGGGATGACATGTGTCCGTTCGCCAGCCGTGGCTTCGGCTGGGCCCGACACATATGTCTTCCCGTCCCCTTCCAGCGCGCCGACCGACCGGACCGGACGCGAAGCGGAGGATCCGGTCGGCAGTAATTCCGGGTGCACCCCCCACTGTACGTACGGGGTCTCCAGCCCCATCTCCGCGTAGCGGTCGCGCTCGCAGCGGGTCAGCGAGTAGACCGTCTCGTAGGCTCCGCGGGCCGGATCGACGTGCTCGGCCGCGAAGTACTCCCAGACGAACCGGCCGATCGTGCGGATGCCCTGCTCGCGGAGGGCGGCGATCTCGTCCCACTGGTAGTTCTCGTCGAAGAGGATCGCCTCGAGCGAGTTCGCCCGGGCCCACGCCTCGTACTCGGCGAGCGGGACCTCGTGGGCGGAGGCGTCGGTGACGCCGGGCTGGTCCCAGACCGGATCGCGGTCCCCGGCCGCCGCCTGGGCGGCGCGCGGGCCGGACCCGGGCCGGGCGAGGACGAAGGTCTCGTGTCCGAGCTCGTCGAGGGCGGAGCGGATCTGGCGCGCGACCACCGCCTGGCCGGAGGCCGACCACTTGCTTACGAGACCAATGCGCATATGTCCTCCGCTTCGCGTCCGGGCTCAGGCGAGGCGCATATGTCCTCCGCTTCGCGTCCGGGCATATGCGGGTCTGACGGCAGGTGGCGCATCAGCGCTTCCGGGCGAGCGTGATCCCGTCGGCGACCGCGAGCATCGCGACGTCGACGCGGTCGTCGGCCGCGATCTGCTCGTTGAGATCGGCGATGACCCGACCGCCCTCGTCGTCTTCGGCCGGTGCCAGGACCGTGCCGCCGCGGAGGACGTTGTCGAGCACGATCAGTCCGCCGGGGCGGAGCAGGGTCAGGCAGGACTCGTAGTAGCCGGGGTAGCCGGTCTTGTCCGCGTCGACGAAGGCGAAGTCGTACGTTCCGGCCTCCGACCCGCACAACCGGGCGAGCGACTCGCTCGCGGGCCCGACGGCGATGTCGATCCGGTCCGCAACCCCGGCCGCCTCGAAGTTCGCCCGCGCCGCCTCCGCCCGCTCGGGCTCGAGCTCGCACGCCGTCAGCCGCCCGCCGTCGGCGAGCCCGCGGGCGATGCAGATCGCCGAGTAGCCGGTGAACGTGCCGAGCTCGATCGCCCTCGTCGCCCCGGTCAGGCGCGCGAGCATCGTCATCAGCGCGCCCTGGTCGGGCGAGATCTGCATCACGGCGATGTCGCCGAGCGCCGCGGTGCTCTCGCGGACGGCCGCGAGCGGGGCGTCCTCGCGGGCGCCGTTGCGCACCACGTAGTCGTGGAGCTCCGGCGTCAGCGCGATGAACTTCGGTTCGCTCACGCGCCGGCGGCGGCGGTACCGGTGCCGACCTCGTAGCCGAGGTCGGAGAGCAGCTCGCCCGCGGCCGCGTCGAACGCTGCGACGTCCTCGGGCGACATCTTCTCCTTCCACCGGTACATGGCGCTGGGGTCAGGCGGCTTCTGCGTCATCGCGTGCGCCTGCATCCGCTCCTCGCCGGGGCGGGTCGGCTTGCCGTCGGTCGCCGGCAGATCGCGGGCCATTTCCGACATCCGCTCGGCCGCGTGCTCGTAGTAGGTCAGCATCACCGGGTCCCACGGCAACTCGAGGAACTCGGCGATCCGTCGCAGGTTCGGCTCGGTGTCGGTGACGAGGTCCTCGTAACGAAGCTCGAGGTAGTGGGAGACCTTGCGGCCGTGCCGCTGGGCGCGGCGGATCCGCCGCTGCCAGGTCTCGGCGACCTGGCCGGCGGGGGCGGGGTCCTTGTCCCCGAGCGTCCGCTTCCAGCGGGAGAGCGCGACGTCGCGACCGTCGCGGATCACGTGGATGAACCGCGCCTCCGGCATCGCGCCCTCGATCTTGATCATGCTCTTGACGTAGGCGGGCGTCTTCTCTCCGTAGCGGGGCTTGTTCTGCCGCTCGGCGTACATCTCGTAGAAGGACCGGAGCGCCGGGCCCGGGGTGAACTCTTCGAGCCCGTTCCAGCGGGCCACGACGTCGGCGGGATCGGTGTGGAGGTCGCCCCACTGCCGGACAGCGGTCATCGTCTCGACCGCCTGCGCGGGCGTCGCCCCGGCCTCGATCGCATCGATCAGGTCGGGCACGAAGTGCGTCTCCGGCGGGATCGCGAGGTCCGGATGCGCGTCGAGCATCAGCCGCAGCATCGTCGTCCCGGACCGCCCGACGCCGACGATGAACGGCACCGGCGGCCGCGCGGGTTCCTGCGCCTTCTTCGAGAAGAGAGCCATGGGCGGAAGGGTAGGCGAGTGACGCCGGGGCCGCGGGGGCGAGGCTAGCTCGTGAGCAGCTTCGCGAAGTCCGCGACGGTCCGGTCCCAGCTCCGCTCCTCGCGGACCTTCAGGGCGCCGGCCGAGAGCTCGGCGCGAAGGCCGGGGTCGGCGAGGCGGGAGATCGCGGCGGTGAGGTCGCCGACATCGACGGTCTTCGCGGGGATGCCGGAGTTGGCGAGGCCGTCGGGGTGGGAGGGGACGAGGAGGCCGTTGACGCCGTCGGTGACGAGCTCGTTCATCGGCGCGTCGTCGTTGCAGACGATCGGCTGACCGAAGGCGATCGCCTCGTAGAGGTGGAGCCCGAGGCCCTCCCAGCGCGCCGGCGCCATGCAGACGTCGGCGTCGGCGAACATCTGCAGGTGGACGTCGGTGGGGAGGTCCTCGAGGACGAGCTCGATCCGCGGGTCCTTGCTCACCGCCTTCTCGAGGAACTTCATGCGCCGTTCGATCTGGGCCTTGACGATCAGCTTCAGCTCGGGCTCGCGGGTCGCGGAGAAGGCGTTGATGACCTCCTTGAACGGCTTCCGCTTGCCCAGCAGACCGGCGTGGTAGTGGAAGTAGACACCCGCCGCGGGATCCTCCGCTTCGCGTCCGGTCCCGCCGGCCTGCCGGCGATAGAAGCTCTCGGGGTCATCACTGCGATGAGGAGTCACCTCGAAGTACTCGGGATGGACCCCGTACTGGACGTAAGGCGTCTCGATCCCCATCCCCGCGTAGCGCTCCTGCTCGGCCCGGGTCAGCGAGTAGACGAGGTCGTAGGAGCGCTTGGCGGGCTCGACGTGCTCGTCGCTGAAGCGCTCCCAGACGAAGCGGCCGATCGTCCGGACACCGGCGCCCCGGAGGGCGGCGATCGCGTCGAACTCGTAGTTCTGGTCGAAGAAGCAGGCCTCGATCCCGGTCTCCCGCGCCCAGCCGACGAGTTCGTCGGCGGGGATGAAGAAGTCGGAAGCCGGCGTGACCCCGCTCTGGGCCCAGACATCGTCCTCGCGCGCCTCCTGCGGCATCGGAAAGCTCTCCTTCGTCGGCCGGCCGAGCACGAACGTCTCGTGCCCGAGCTCGTCGAGCGCGGAGCGGAGCTGGCGGGCGACGACGCCCTGCCCGCGGTTGAACCAGAAGGCGCAGATCCCGACTCGCATGGGCGGGGAAGGATGGCAGCTAAGCGTCGGCCGCGACCACCGCGGCGACGTTGGCGCGGTGGAGCTCCGCGTACGGCTCGAACCATTCGAGTGAGCCGTCCTCGAGCCACTCGGCAACGAACTCGCGGAGGCCGAGGTCGCGGAGCCCGGGTTCGGCCCGGCAGCGGAGGAGCTTGCGGACGTAGTCCTCGGTCGCGGCGATCAGCCCCGGCCCGTAGCCGCCGGCGGCGATCACGCCGGGGTCGCCGTGGTCGGGCAGGATCGCCGCCGGCGCGAGAGCAGCGAGGCGCGCGAGATCTTCGAGGTGATTGGGCAGCTCGCCGGGCTCGTCGACGTATGTCACGGTGTCTTCGAGGGTGTCGCCGGCGAGCAGCAGGCGCCGGTCCGGAAGCCATGCGACGACGGCATCATCGCTGTGGATGTCGAGGTGGATCAACTCGACGGTCGTCGCGCCGAGCCCGATCTCGAGCCGGTCGGCGAACGTCCGCGTCGGCATCACGAGCGGGTTGATCGCGGGCGGCCCGCTGGAGGTGCCCGCTTCGATCGCGACCCGGTTCTCGGCGAGGTGCTCAGCGGTTCGCTCGCAGGCGATCACCTCGCAGTCGGCGAACGCCTCGGTCCCGGCGATGTGGTCCAGGTGCCAGTGGCTCAGCACCACGGTGAAGCGCTCCACGCCCTCGCTCTCGAGCGTCTCGCGGATGAAGCGGGTGCGGTCGACCGAGACGTGGGTGTCGTAGATCAGCGCCTCGCCGCCGTCGACGATCGCGTAGCTGGCGATCCCGAGCGAGAGGGCGCCCTCGTCGACCCAGTTCGGCTCGTCGGCGAAGCGGTGCCCCTCCTCGCGGCCCTCGTAGAACGCGAGGATCCCTTCGGCCGGACGGAGGACGCGGATGTGCTCCACCGGCTCGCCCTCAGGCGGCGGCGAGCGCGTGGACGGCCGACTCGAAGAGCTTCAGCCCGTCGGTCGAGCCGGTGAGCTCGTCGACGGCGTGCTCGGGGTGCGGCATCAATCCGACCACGTTCCCGCGCTCGTTGCGAACGCCGGCGATGTCGTTCAGCGACCCGTTCGGGTTCTCGCCGGCGGCGTAGCGGAAGACGACCTGGCCGTTCGACTCGACCTCGTCGAGGAGGTCCGGCGGCGCGAACCAGCGCCCGGTCGTGTGCTTGACCGGGATCGAGAGGACGTCGCCGGTGCGGCTCGCGCCCGACCATGCCGTTTCGGCGTCGACGACCTCGACCTCGACCTGACGGCAGAGGAAGCGCAGGCCCTCGTTCGGGAGCAGGGCACCGGGCAGGAGCCCCGCCTCGCAGAGGACCTGGAAGCCGTTGCAGATCCCGAGCACCGGGCCGCCCGCGGCGGCGAACTCGAGGACCTTCTCCATCGCCGGCGCGAAGCGGGCGATCGATCCGACTCGGAGGTAGTCGCCGTAGGAGAAGCCGCCCGGGACGACGATCGCGTCGAAGCCTCCGAGGTCCGTGTCGCCGTGCCAGATGATCTCGGCGTCGGCGACCCGCCGGCAGGCGAGGAGGGCATCGACCTCGTCGCACGACCCGGGGAAGCGCAGCACCCCGAACTTCATCGGCCGGCGTCTTCTATCTCGTAGTCCTCGATCAGGGGGTTGACCAGCAGCTTCTCGCAGAGGCTCTCGAGCTCCGCCCGGTCCTCGTAGTGGAGCTCGACCATCCGGCCGACGTGGACCTCGCTGATGCCCGTGACGCCGAGGGTCGGCAGCGCGCGCTCGACCGCCTTCCCCTGCGGGTCGAGGATCCCGTCCTTCGGCTTGATCAGAACCCGTGCGATCACGGCGCCAAACTTAGACGACCGGGCTCCCCGAACCGCGGCCTCACCGGAAGAGCCCGCGGAGACGGCCGCGCGTGGGCGGCTCGCCGACCGATTCGGCGAGCTGCGGATAGCCGGCGTCGCGCAGCGACTCCGCCATGTCGAGCCGCGCGAACGCCTCGCTCCAGCGCGGGTCGTTCGCGGCGAACGGGACCTCCGGGTCCTTGACCTTGCCGCGCGCCCAATCGGCGACCTCAGGCGGGGTCGGCCTGCCCGCCGCCTCGTAGACGCGGGCGATCGCCGCGACCGGGTCGGCCCGCAGCTCCTCGTTGCGGAGCAGCACGTAGCGATCGCCGAACAGAACCCGGCCGTCCTGCCAGGTGCTCTGGAACGTGTGCTTCCAGACGAGCAGGATCCGCTCGAAGTTGGCCGGCTTGCGGACGTGGGAGTACTCGGGGCTCTGCAGGAGGATCCGCGAGAGCTGGCGGCTCGACCAGAGCTTGCGCTTCTCGCGCTCGGCGAAGAACTCGTCCGGCGACCCGTAGGAGCGGCTCCGGCTCTTGCCCATCATCATCGAGGCGGCGACCGCGCGCGGGTCGCGGACGACGTGGATCAGGATCGAGTCCTCGGGTGCGATGCCGCGAATCGCCTCGAGCTTGTCGTAGAAGCGCGTCTCCTTGATCATCACCGGCTCGCGGCGCTCCAGCAGCGTCCGCAGAAATCCCGCGCAGTGCTCCGGCAGCTCGGGGCCGATCTCCGCCTCCGGGTTGCCGGGCCCACCGAGGTTGAACTCGGAGATGTCGAGCCCGGGCCAGTGATGCCGCCGGTACTCCTCTCGCAGCCGTCTGGTCTCGGCGAACGGGTCGGTCTCGCGGGCGCCGCTGCCGCCTCCGGGAGTCTCGGTGTCCTCGCGGAGGGGCTCGTAGAAGCAGTGCAGTCGAGGGTCTTCGAGCAGCGCGTCGTAGAGGATCGTCGTCCCCGACCGTCGCATTCCCTGCATGAGGATCGCCTGCGCCATCGCGCGCCGCAGCGTACGCGACGGGGGCGTGGCCTCTCAGTCCGCCGGAAGGTCCTCCGGCGCCGGCGTCTCCTGCGGCGGAGCGCCCCGCTCCTGGTCCCAGTCGACGAACGCCTCGCCGTCCCGCCCGCGGTGCTCGCCCTCGCCGCCGAGGGCCACCAGAACGACCCGCTCGACGCCGGCGTTGACGAGCTGGCGCCGCAGGTCGGGTGCGATCCGGATCAGCTCGCCGGCCTCGAGCACCTGCTCCTCGCCCTCGACCAGGACGGTGAGCGTCCCTTCGAGCACGAGGTAGACCTCCTCCTGGCGCTCGTGGCGATGGATCCGCCCGCGCTGGCGGGGCTCCAGAACGATCTGGTTGAGGCCGAACGTGGTGACGCCGAGCTGTCGGCGCAGCGGCACGAACCGCTCGCCGGGGTCGGCGGCGATCCGGGTTCGTGAGATGCCCTCCTCCACGGCCTCAGTCCAGGGAGCGGCCGGTGATCCGCTCGTAGGCCTCGCGGTACTTCGCGGTCGTGCCGGCGATCACCTCAGGGGGGAGCGGCGGCGCCGGCGGCTCGTGGTCCCATCCCTGCTCGCTCAGGTAGTCGCGGACGAACTGCTTGTCGAACGAGGCCTGGCCGCGTCCGGGCTCGTAGTCGTCGGCGGGCCAGAAGCGGGACGAGTCCGGCGTCAGGACCTCGTCGCCGAGCACGATGTCGGCATCCGCGGTCGAGCCGAACTCGAACTTCGTGTCGGCGAGGATGATCCCGCGCTCGAAGGCATGGGTCCGGGCGTGCTCGTAGAGCTCGATCGAGACCCGGCGGAGCTCCTCCATCAGGGGCCGCGACCCGACGACCTCGCAGGCGCGGTCGAAGTCGATGTTCTCGTCGTGCTCGCCGATCTCGGCCTTCGTCGCCGGCGTGAAGATCGGCTCCGGGAGCTGATCGGACTCCTGCAGCCCGGACGGCAGCTCGATCCCGCAGACCGACTGCGACTCCCGGTACTCCTTCCAGCCCGAGCCGGAGAGGTAGCCGCGGACGACGCACTCGACCGGGAACATGTCGAGCTTCTTGACCCGGATCGCGCGCCCGGCGACCTCCTCGGGAACGTCCTCGCCGATCAGGTGGTTCGGCACGATCTGGCCGGTCGTCTCGAACCAGAAGATCGACATCTGGGTCAGGACCTTGCCCTTGTCGGGAATCGGTTCCGGGAGGACCACGTCGAAGGCGGAGATCCGGTCGGAGGCGACCATGATCAGATCGTCCCCGTCCTCGTAGATCTCGCGGACCTTGCCGCTGGAATGGAGCTTGAGTTCGTCGAGAGTGCCTGGCATGGCGCGAGGCTACCAGCGGCCGCGGGCCGCGGCCGGGGCATCGGCGCTTGCAGCGTCGAATAGGGTCCGGCCGGAGTTAGTGGAGGTGTCTTCGTCAGGCCCATCGACGCAGCGTGTACCGCGCCCGCGGCTGGCCGAAGGCCTCCTCGGGGCGCGGGTCGGCCTGATCGAGGCGGGAGGCGGTTACGGGAAGAGCGTCCTGGCGTCGGAGGTCGCGGAGCAACTCGGGACGCCCTCCGCGGTCGCCGTGCTCGAGCGGGCGACCGAGGATCCCGACGAGCTGGTCGGCGCGATCCGTCGCGGACTGCGTTCGGCCGGCCTCTCCGACAGCGCCGCGGCGCTGGCCGGAGCGGATCCGGCGGCGGTCGTCGCCGCCCTCGAGGTCGGGGAGGATCCGGTCCTGCTCGTCGTCGAGGAGGCGCAGCGGATCGGCGGAGCCGCCGTCGAGCTGCTCGCCGGCGTCGCGCGCGAGCTCGGCTCCGGGCCGCGGTTGATCATCGTCGGCCGCAGGCTCCACCCGACCCTCGCGAGCCTCGCCGCCGACGCCGGCGCTCAGGCGGTCGATGCCCGAGCCCTGTGCTTCGACGAGCGCGAGATCGCCGCCGTCGTCGCCGCGGCGACCGGCGAGGAGGCCGACGAGCACGACGCCGCGGCGATCGCCCGCCTGACCGCCGGATGGCCCGCGGCGGTCGCGCTCGTCGCCGCGCGGATACCCCGCGATCGCGGTGTCGGTCACCGGCCACTCGCCGGTGAGGGACTCCTCGCGGAGCTGCTGGACGAGCTCCTCGCAGATCTCGACGAGCGCCGCCGCGCACAGGTGGTCCGCCTCGCCCATCTCCCCCTGCTCTCCGATCGGGTCGCCGCCGCCTGCGCGGGCGAGGGCGGCCTCGCCGCGGTGCTCGACTCGGGCCTGCCCCTGCGGGAGGGCCGCGCCGGCTGGCTCGAGCTCGCCGATCCGGTGCGCGAGGAGCTCGCGGGGCGCGAGAGCTTGGACCCGGCGTCGGCGCGGGCCGCGGCGAGCGCCTATGCCGATGCCGGAGAGCTGGCGACGGGCCTGGCCCTGCTCTCCGGCCTCCCCGACGGCGAGGGAGTCGCGGCCCTGCTCGGATCGCGGCGCTGGCAGGAGCTCGAGCCGATGGCGCCGGCGGAGTTGAAGGCGATCCTCAGCACGCTCCCCGAGGACGCTCTGGCGGCCGAGCCCTTCGCGCTCGTCCAGGTCGCCCGCCTGGCCGAGCAGCAGGCCGACCTCGACGCGACCGTCGGCCTTCTCGGCCGGGCGGTCGGCTTCGCTCCCGAGGGAGCCGCGCGGCGGGAGGTCGAGGCCGAGCTCGTCGCCGCCGAAGCGATGCTGACGCCGAGCGAGGCCGTCGAAACCCGGGCGATCTCGATCCTCGACGACGCGGGCGCGGACGAGCCGCGGGCACGAGCGCGGGCGCTCGCCGCGCTCGGGCGGATCGACGCCTGGCGCGGGAAGCCGGCCACGATGCTCAAGGCCGAGCGTCATCTGACCGAGTCGGCCGCGCTCTGCAGGATCGCCGGCGAGACCGAGTGGGAGGCGCGGACGCTCACCGCCCTCGGCTACCGCGTCGAGTTCGAGCGCGGCGACCTCGACCAGGCCGTCGACCACATGAGCGAGGCCCTTGCCCTGCTTCCCGGGTTCGGGACCGAGCGGGCCGCTGCGGCGACGTTCCTCGCCGAGGCCCTGGGATACGTGGGTCGCTACGACGACGCCGAAGCCGCGATCGGCGAGGCCTCGGCGATCGGCCGCAAGCTCGGCGATCACCGCGTTCAGGCCTATGCCGCGTGGACCGGGGCGGTGGTCGCCTCGCTGCGCGGCGATGCGGCGTCGACGGTTCAGCGGATCCGCGCGGTCGAACGTCACCCCGGCGACTGGTTCGAGCATCCGACCGGAATCGAGTTCCTCGCCGATGCCGCGCTCGCGCTCGCTCGAACGGGTGCGGCCGATGCGGCGGCCGACTACGCCGAGCGGGCCCGCCTGAGGGCCGAGGCCGCGGGCTATCCGGAGATCGCCTGGGCAGCCGTCGGCGCGGTCGCGGCGCGCTGGGGCGATCCGGACGAGGCCGAGGAGGCACTCACCGCGTTCGCCGCGTCCCCCCAGCAGGCGCCTCGCGACGAATGGCGGACGCTGCTGTTCCGTGCCCTGGCGGCGGCGCGGCGGAACGCGAAGGAGGCGGGCGGCCTCGCCGCGCAGGCCTACGAGGCGGCCGCCGAGCTCGGCCGCCCCGACCTGCCCGCAGCCCAGGAGCGCGATGTAGCCGCCGCGGTCCAGCCCCTCGCGGCGGCAGCGGGCTCGCGCGCCGCATCCGAGGCCGCAGTCGAGGGCGGTCGGTTCACGATCGCCTTGCTCGGGGGGTTCGCCGTGTCCGAGGGCGCCGAGGTCGTTGAGGTGCCGCCGGGCCGACCGGCGACCCTCGTGAAGATGCTCGCGCTGGGCGCCGGCTCGATTCCCGCCGAGGCCGCGATCGAGGCCCTGTGGCCCGGCGTCGACGAGAAGACGGGAAGAGGGCGCCTCCGCAACCTCCTCAACCGGCTGCGCGCGAGCTGCGGCGAGCTCGTGTCCCGCGACGGCGGCTCGATCGCGCTCGGCCCCGCCGACACCGATGCGGCCGGATTCGAGCGGGCGGCCGACGCCGCGCTCGAGGCGGCTCCCGAGGAGCGGGCCGGCCTCGCCCGCACCGCCCTCGCCCGCTACGCCGGCGAGCTGCTGCCCGACGACCGCTACGAGACCTGGGCGACGGCGCCGCGCGAGCGCCTGCGCCGCCGTTACCTCGAGCTGCTCGACCTGCTCACCGACGAGGCCGTGGAGCGCGGCGACGTCGACGAGGCGATCAGGCTCCTCGACCAGGCTCAGGAGACCGAGCCGCTCGACGAGGACCGCTACCTGCGCGCGGCCGAGCTTCTGCTCTTCCAGGGACGGCGCGGCAGCGCTCGTGAGCTCGTCGGGCGCGCCGTCGAGGTCTGCTCCCGGCTCGGCCTCGAGGAATCGAGCCGGCTGGCTCGCCTGCGCGCCGCCACGACCGCGGCCTGAGGGCCGTTGGACGCCCGTTGGACGCGTCGTCGCGAGGGTGGCGTCCGTGCTCTCGACGTTCGTCGTCCGGCTCCTGTCCGATCGCCTCGCAGCAGGCGAGGTCGTGGGCGAGGTCGAACACGTCGGATCGGGCGGGCAGGAGGTCATCAACGGGGTCTCCGACCTCGTCGGCTTTGCGCGACGCGCCGCCGGTGCCGAGGCGCCGGCGGCGTCTCGCGAGGCCGAGGACGAACCGGGCCGCCCGCCGAACCGCCGCTGAACCGCGCCGCCCCGCGCCGTTCGGACCGCCCGAGAACCTGCGGAGCGCCCACCGAACGGGTCTATCCTGGCTCCGCCGATGGCCGCTGTGATCCACAGCACGAGGCGGGGATGGCCGGCCGGACCGATCGTCCTGGCGGCGCTGGTGCTCCTCGCGATGCTCGTGCCCCCCTCGGCGGGGGCAGCCTCGCCGTTCCGCGGCAACGCGAGTTGGGTCTGGTACGTCAGCGCCTCCGGCGGGACCGCCGCCGGGATGGCGCGCGAGGCGGAGCGTCGCGGCCTCGACGCCGTCTACGTCAAAAGCGGCGACGGCGGCAACTACTGGAGCCAGTTCGACGGCGGGCTCGTCCGGCAGGCGCATTCCCACGGTCTCGACGTCTGTGCCTGGCAGTTCGTCTACGGCGCCGATTCCAAGCGCGAGGCGAAGGTCGGCGCGGCCGCCGCCGCCGCGGGCGCGGACTGCCTGATCATCGATGCCGAGAGCGACTACGAGGGGCGCTACGCGGCGGCCGCCAAGTACATGCGGAGCCTGCGCCGCCGCGTCGGCGGGCAGTTCCCGATCGGACTCAGCAGCTTCCCCTACGTCGACTACCACCCGGCCCTTCCCTACTCGGTCTTCCTCGGCCCCGGCGGCGCCGACGCCAACGTGCCGCAGCTGTACTGGTATGCGATCGGCGATCCGATCGCCGCCGCCTTCCGCCACACCTACGCGTTCAACCGACCCTACGACCGGCCGCTGTTTCCGGTCGGGCAGACGTGGATGGACCCGCCGAAGCGGCAGGTGCTCGACTTTCGGCTCCTCGCCGACGCCTACGGATCGCGCGGCGTCAGCTGGTGGTCGTGGCAGGAGACCGGGAACCGGATGTGGCCGCGGCTGACCGGGCGTCTTCGCGGCACAGTCCCCGGACCGCGCCCGCGGCGCGAGTTCGCGACGCTCGCCGCCGGCGCCCGCGGTGATCTCGTCGTCTGGGCGCAGGAGCACCTCCGCGGCGCCGGGCTCGACGTTCCCGTCGACGGCCGCTTCGGCTCCCGGACGCGGAAGGCGGTCAAGGCGCTGCAGCGACAGAGCGGATTGCCGGTGACCGGCACCGTCGACGACGCCACCTGGCCGGTCCTGCTCAGCGCCGAGCCCGAGGTTCCCGACTGGAGCCGGAGGGGCGATCCCGCGAGAGTCGCGCCCTCGTCCGCCCGGATCCCAGCCCGCATCGCCGAGATCCCGGCGCCGTGGGAGCGCCTGCGATGAGACGCCGATGGACCGGGAGCAGTGGGGCGCTGGTGCCCCTCGCCCTGGCCGCCCTGGCGCTCCTCGTCGCACCGGCCGCCTCCGTCGCGGCCACCGCGCACGATCCTGCCGACTCGCCCGGGCCGCTCGATCTGGTCAAGGTCAAGGTCGGGCAGGACGCGACCCGGCTGAAGGCGCGGATCGGGGTCAGCAGCCCGCTGCCGAGGACCGCGGAGCTCCGCCTGCACCCGGCATTCGAGAAGGGCAAGCCGGAGCGCTACCTGTGCCTGAACCTCGCCGCGCGCTCGATCGGCCGCCGTCTCTACTGCCCGGCAGGGCACGCCCACGACGGCCGGATCCCGGTCGGGGTGTCGGTCGTCGGCAAGCACTCGATCCGGGGTAATGGGTCGGTCGACGCGGCGATCGAGCGCTCGAAGCGCGGCATGGTCCTCCGCCTCGGCCTCGACGAGCTGGGCATCGATCCCGGCCGGCTGGGGTTCTCGGCCGCCAGCAGCTGGTACGGGCCGGCCTGCGTGCCCGGCGGCAGCCGCGGCGACGCCGTCTGCACCGATCGGGCGCCGGACGAGGGCGCGGTCGCGACCGAGATCAACCCGGTGCGCCGGGTCGGCTGCACCGGGGTCGGCCGCGGCACCGTCCACAGCGGGCCGTCCGCCCACAAGTGGGTGGCGCTGACGTTCGACGACGGCCCGAGCATCTACACCGACGACGTCCTCCGGATCCTCGACCACAACCACGTCCACGGCACGTTCTTCCAGATCGGCGAGCAGGTACCGGCATACGCCGCCCTCGACCGGAGGATCCTCGAACACGGGAACGAGATCGGCAACCACTCATGGCATCACGACATGGGCCCGGGCGAGGCGGATCTCCGGCACACCAGCAACGTGATCGAGCACGCGACCGGGTTCCGCCCTTGCATGTTCCGGCCGCCCGGCGGGTATCTGCCGTCGGTGACTTCGGCCGCGGCATCGGCGCTCGACATGGTCAGCGTCATCTGGGACGTCGACACGCGCGACTGGACGACGCCCGGTTCGGCGTCGATCTACCACGTGGCGACTTCCGGTGGGCGGGGCTCGATCGTGCTGATGCACGACGGCGGCGGCAACCGCAGCCAGACGGTTGCGGCGCTGCCGGGGATCATCCATTCGTACAAGGCGAGGGGGTACGAGATGAAGACCATGACGCAGTTGCTCGGCGGGCATTACGTCCTCAGGGAGGACAAGGGGCACCGCCGGGTCTGGGATCCGCCGGCGGCGAAGCCCGCCGAGCCGATCCGCCGCGAGGGCCCGTGAGCACCGCGCGGATCTCCCGGCGCGCGGCGATCGGGGCGGGCGCCGCAGCCGGGGCGGGCCTGGTCCTTCCCCGCGCCGTCTCCGCCCGTCCGGGCCGGGGCGGGCGCCGGCGCGCGATCGAGGCCGACGTCGTCGTGGTCGGGGCCGGATTCGCCGGGCTGACGGCTGCGCTGGCCGTCAAGCGGGCCGGTCGCTCCGTCGTCGTGCTCGAGGCGCGCTCGCGCGTCGGCGGACGCGTCGCCGGCCACCGGTTGCCGAGCGGCGAGTTCTCCGAGCGGGGCGGGACGTTCGTGGGGCCGACCCAGGACCGGGTGCTCGCCGCGCTCGACCGCTTCGGGATCGGCACCTACCCGACCTACGACGAGGGCGACAACGTCTACGTCAACGGAGGCCAGCGCCAGGAGTTCAGCGACACCGGGCTCACCGGCAGCGCGCCGCCGGACCCGCTGATCCTGCCCGAGTTGATCGCGCTCGTCGCCCGGCTCGACCAGATGTCGACGTCGGTGCCGGTCGACGCACCGTGGACGGCGGCGAACGCCGCCCAGTGGGACGACCAGACCCTCGCGGGCTTCATCGACTCGAACTCGGCGACCGACCGGTTCCGGCGGCTGGTGCCGGCGGCGACGCGGCCGATCTTCGGGGCGGAACCACGTGAGCTCTCACTGCTCTACGTCCTCTTCTACATCGCGGCCTCCGGCAACGAGGCCAACGCGGGCACGTTCGAGCGGAACTTCAACACCCGCGGCGGCGCGCAGGAGCGCCGGGTCGAAGGCGGCTCGCAGGTCCTCGGCCACGCGATGGCCGAGGCCCTCGGCAAGCGCCGGATCGTCAAGCGCTCGCCGGTCCGGCGGATCGTCCAGCGCCGCGGCCGGGTCCGCGTGATCTCCGACCGCGCGGTCGTCACCGCGAGGCGGGCGATCGTCGCGATCCCACCGGTCCTCGCCGGCCGGATCGACTACTCGCCCTCGATGCCGGCGGCCCGCGACGGGTTGACCCAGCGGCTCGCGCAGGGGGCGCTGACGAAGGTCGCCGCTTCCTACCGGACCCCGTTCTGGCGGGAGAAGGGGCTGAACGGCTCGACGCTCTCGACCGACGGGATCGTCAACGCGACGTTCGACGACAGCCCCGAGGACGGGAGGCCGGGCGTCGTCTTCGGGTTCGTCGGCGGCGACAGCTCGCGGCGGTTCGCCCGGCTCTCACGCCGTGCCCGGCGGCACACGGTGCTGACCGAGCTGGCGGAGCTCCTCGGCCCCGAGGCGATGGAGCCGACCGAGTTCTTCTTCACCGAGTGGCCGGAGGAGCGCTGGAGCCGCGGCGGCCCGGTCGGGGTCTACCCGCCGGGGCTGATGACCACCTACGGCCACGCGATCCGCGAGCCGGTCGGCCGGGTCCACTGGGCCGGTACCGAGACCTCCACCTACTGGAACGGCTACATGGACGGAGCGATCCGCTCCGGCGAGCGCGCAGCCGCGGAGGTTCTCGACGAGCTGTAGCGCGGTTCGGCTGCGCGCTCGGGCAGTGAATGGGTCAAGGGCACTATTTCGCCCAAATCCCATGCACTGCGTCTACCCCAGCCGCCGGAGCCGCTCGAAGACCTCGCCGGTGTGCGTGAGGTAGGCAGCCGGGTCGAAGACGGCGTCGAGGTCGACCTCGTGATCGGTTCCGGCCAATGCCTCGGCGAGGAGGTCGCGGAACGGGGTCCGGGTGTCCCAGGCGCGCTGGGCGTTCTCCTGGACGAGCCGATAGGCGTCGTCGCGGACCAGCCCCGCGTCGATCAGCGCGGTGAGCGCCCGCTGGCTGTAGATCGCGCCGTAGGTGAGCTCGAGGTTTTCGCGCATGCGCTCGGCGTGCACGGTCATGCCGCCCACGACCCGGGTCGCGAGGTGCTGCATGTAGTCGAGGCCGATCGTGGCGTCGGGGAGGATCACGCGCTCGGCCCCGGAGTGGGAGATGTCGCGCTCGTGCCACAGGGCGACGTTCTCGATCCCGGCCTGGGCGTAGCCGCGGAGGACGCGGGCGAGTCCGGTGATCCGCTCGGTCGTGATCGGGTTGCGCTTGTGCGGCATCGCCGATGAACCCTTCTGGCCCTTGCCGAACGGCTCCTCGACCTCGCGGATCTCGGTCCGCTGGAGGTTGCGGATCTCGGTGGCGAAGCGCTCGAGCCCGGCGCCGGCGATCGCGATCGCCGACAGCAGGTCGGCGTGGCGGTCGCGGGGGACGATCTGGGTCGACGCATCCTCGACGCCGATCCCGAGGCGGTCCATGACCGCGGCCTCGACGGTGGGAGGCAGCGACGCGTAGGTTCCGACGGCGCCCGAGAGCTTCCCGAAGCGGGCCGCGGCGAACGCCCGCTCGAGCCGGGCGAGGTTGCGGTCGGCCTCGAACGCGAAGCCGGCGAGCCGGAGGCCGAAGCTGGTCGGCTCGGCGTGGATGCCGTGGGTGCGGCCGACGCAGACCGTGTCGCGCTGCTCGATCGCCCGCTCGATGAGCGCGTCGCGGTAGGCGCGCGCCCCCGTGACGAGGATCTCTCCCGCCGCGGCGATCTGCAGTGCGAGCGCCGTGTCGAGCACGTCGCTGGAGGTCAGCCCGTAGTGGATCCAGCGGCCTTCGGGGCCGATCGACGCCGAGACGACGTCGACGAACGCGGCGACGTCGTGGTTGGTCGTCCGCTCCCGCTCTTCGACCGCCTCGACGGTGAACTCAGCCCGCTCGCGACATGCGGCGGCATCGGCGGCGGGGACCACGCCGGCGTCGGCGAGCGCCTCGGTGACGGCCAGCTCGACCTCGAGCCAGCCCTCCATCTTGCGCCGCTGGGTCCAGACGGCGCCTATCTCCTCGCGGGTGTACCTCGGGATCAAAGGTTGATGATCCGAGCCGCGTAGACGCCCGCGTTCTTGGCGCCGTCGACGGCCATGCAGGCCACGGGCACGCCCGGGGGCATCTGCGCGACCGACAACAGCGAGTCCATCCCGCCGAGGTTCTTGCCGCTGATCGGCACGCCGATCACCGGCAGGCTCGTGTGGGCGGCCGCGACCCCGGGGAGGGCGGCGCTCATGCCGGCGCCGGCGATGATGACCTTGAGCCCGCGCATCTGCGCCGCCTTGCAGTACTCGGTGACCAGCTCGGGGGTGCGGTGGGCGCTCATCACCCGGACCTCGTAGCGGATGCCGGCCTCCTCGAGGGCCTTGCCGGCCGGCTGCATCTTCGGCTTGTCGTTGGCGGAGCCCATGATGATCCCGACCAGCGGGGAGTCGACCTCGATCTCCTCGAAGGCGGTCTCGACGTCGGGCATCGCCTCGGACTCCGGCGGTGCCTCGGTGCCTGCGGCGGGGGTGGGGGAATCGGCTTCGGTCATCGGATCTCCTGCTCTGTTTTCTCGACGGCTCGCGCCGCGATGTCGGTGCGAATCTGGCGGCCGCCGAACGTGATCAGCTCGGCGGCATCGTATGCGCGCGTCCGCGCCGTCGCTGCGTCCGGCCCGAGAGCGGTCACGTTGAGGACCCGGCCGCCGGCCGTGACCAGCTTCCCGTCCTCGACGGCGGTCCCGGCGTGGGTGATCTCGGCACCGGTCGCGGCGGCCGCCTCGACCCCCTCGATCACGTCGCCCTTCGACGAGCTCTCCGGGTAGCCGCGCGAGGCGAGCACGAGGGTCACCGCCCAGTCGGGCGTGAACTCAGCCTCGACCCCGGCCAGCCCGCCGGGCTCGCGGGCCGCGGTGCAGAGGTCGACGAGGTCGGACCGCAGCCGCGGCAGCACCGCCTGGGTCTCGGGGTCGCCGAAGCGGCAGTTGAACTCGAGGACCTTCGGCCCGTCGGCGGTCAGCATCAGCCCCGCGTAGAGGACGCCGTGGAACGGGATCCCGCGCTCGGCCATCAACCCGACGATCGGCTCGTGGACCTCGGCGACCGTGCGGGCGACCGCGTCCGCGTCGATGCCCGGAACCGGCGAGTAGCTGCCCATGCCGCCGGTGTTGGGTCCGCGGTCGCCGTCGAAGATCCGCTTGTAGTCCTGCGCCGGGGCCAGTGGAACGACGTTCCTGCCGTCGCAGAGCGCGAGCATCGAGAGCTCCTCCCCCTCGAGGAACTCCTCGATCAGAACCTGGGTGGCGCCGAAGCGCTGCTCGGTGAAGAACGCCTCGACGGCCGCGGTGGCCTCCTCGCGGTCGGTGGCGATGATCACGCCCTTGCCGGCCGCGAGACCGTCGGCCTTGAGGACGACGGGATAGGAGCAGACGGCGAGGTGCGCGAGCGCCTGCTCCGCGGAGGCTGCGAGCTCGTGCTCGGCGGTCGGGACGCCGGCCTCCCTCATCGCCTGCTTCGCGTAGAGCTTGGAGCCCTCGAGCCGGGCGGCGGCGCCGCTGGGGCCGAATGCCGCGATCCCGGCGGCCTCGAGCTCGTCGGCGAGGCCGGCGACCAGCGGGATCTCGGGGCCGATCACCACGAGGTCGGCGCCGACTCCGCGGGCCGCCTCCACGACCCCGTTCGGTGCCTCGATCAGCTCCGCATCGACTCCGATCCCGGCGTTGCCGGGCGTACAGAGGAGCTCCGGCGAATGAGTCGAGCGGGCGAGCGCGCGGACGATCGCGTGCTCGCGCCCGCCGCCGCCGACGACCAGGATCCTCATCGCGCTGCTTTCGAGCGGAGGGGGGGTGCGATCACAGGGACCCGGCGAAATCCTCGCTGGGGATCGCGGCGAGCGTCTCGTTGACGGTCGTGCCCCGGGATCCGAGCTCGATCGAGGCCTTCGCCATCGCCTCGGGCGTGTCCGCCTCGACGACGCTGACGAAGTCGTAGCGGCCGAGCGTCGCCCACTGATGGTGGACCTTGAGGCCGATCTGCTCCATCTCGTGGTTCACCTCGGCGATCCGGTCCGGGTTGTTCTTGATCGTCTTGACGCCGTCGCTTGTCAGCTTGGTCAGCAGGATGAAATGGGCCAACGTCTTCTCCTCCTCGTCGTGCGGTCGGTCGATGCCTCGACGGCATTTCTTTCACGTCCGCCGTTCCGCTGCAAGCCGACCCCCGTCGGGCCGGCCGCTCAGCCGGGTCGACGGGCGCTGCCGACGATCAGCGGGCGGACGATCGGGGCTGCCTTCGGTATGGCTCCGTGCTCGACCGACTCGACCTCCAACGGCGACGCCGAGATCGCCGCGAGCGTGTCGCGGTTGCAGCGGCAGCCGTGGCCGACGAACTTCCAGGGGCGCATCAGCCGATCCTGCCAGCGGGCCAGGTCCGGGTCCTCGGAGCGGACGTGCTCGGCGAACAGCAGACGGCCGCCGGGCCGGAGCACCCGCGCGACCTCGGCCAGCGTCGCGGGCACGTCGTCGACCGTGCAGAGCACGAGCGTCGAGACGACGGTGTCGGCGGCGCCGTCGGGGAGGGGCAACCGGTCGGCCGGCGCCTCGACGACCGTGGCTCCCTCGCCCGCGCGCTCGCGGAGCTGCTTCGCCATCGGGGGGAAGGGCTCGGTCAGGATCAGCTCGTCGACGGCGTCGGGGTAGTGCGCGAAGTTGAGCCCGGTCCCGGCCCCGAGCTCGACGGTGCGCCCGCGGGCTCCCGCGAGCAGCTCGCGCCGGCGCTCCCGCATCCCCGCATCCTCGCTCTCGGCCAGTGCGCGCTCGTAGATGGATGCGAAGACCCGCCCCCAGGTGGCGTCGTAAAGGCGTCGCCCGGCGCCCATCAGCTCGCCCCCAGCAGCGCCGGGATGGCGTCGCGGCGGTAGTCGAAGATCCGTTTCAGATCGCGGCGGACCAGCAGGTGCTCGGCGATCGTCCCGAGGAAGCCGAACCGGTGGCCGTAGCGGACCAGGTCGACCATCCGGGTCCGGTCCGGACCGACGGCCTCGAACGAGTGGGTGTGGTGCCAGAGGGCGTAAGGCCCGCGGAGCTGGCGATCGACGAAGCCCAGCGGCGGGTCCCACTCCTCGATCCGCGTGAGCCACGAGACGCCGAGGCCGTGGAGCCGCAGCCGGTAGCGGATCAGCGCTCCCCGGCGGACTTCGATCGGCGTCGGGCTCGTGATCCGGAACCGGAGCAGTGGGGGAGTGATCGCCTCGAGGTTCTCGGCGCGGGCGAAGAAGTCGAACGCCTGCTCGAGCGGCACGTCGAGGAGCTGCTCGCGCCGGAGCACACGCTCCCTCATCGGGCGACCTCTGCGATCAGCGCCTCGAGGTCGGCGGTCGTGTTGTCCCAGCTCAGCTCCTCGCGGCGCCGGCGTGCCCCCGCGGCCAGCTCGGAGCGGAGGCCGGGGTCGGAGATGCGCTCGATCGCGGCCGTGAGCGCCGGCACGTCGGGCGCGAAGGCGGGGATCCCCGATCGCGGCGCGGCGCCGTCGGGCAGGCCCGGGACCAGCAGGCCGTTGACACCGTCGATCACCACTTCGTTCATGGGTGGATTGTCGTTGGTCAGGATCGGCACCCCGAGGGCGGTCGCCTCGAACAGGTGCAGGCCGAGACCCTCCCAGCGGCTCGGGGCGAGGCAGACGTCGGCGGCGGCGAACATCCGCATGTACTCGTCGGTCGGCAGGTCGTCGGTGATCACCTCGATCCGGCGATCGCGACGGCCGAACCGCGAGCCTCCCCGGATCATCCGCTCGACCTGCTTCCGCTGCCGCTCCACCTGGGCCTTGAGGACGAGTTTCAGCCGTGGGTCGCTCGTGCCGCGGAACGCCGCGATCGTCGCGGCGAGCGGCTTGCGCTTGGACATGAAGCCGCCGGGGAAGAGGTAGGAGATACCCCCGGCGGAATGCTCCGCTTCAGATAACTGCGCATATGTGCTCCGGGCCTTCGGCCCGTCCGCCATATGCGGTCCAGCTTCGGGAACGGCGGCGCCGGGATCACGGCCACCTCCTCGGGCTTCGCCCTGCGGGGGTGCCGGGGATCGTGCGCCGCCTTGGTCTGGGACGGACTGGCCTGAAGTTCTGCCGGAGGCGTCGAGCTCTCTCTCCTTCGCCATTTCCACCAGCTCCGGGTAGCAGCCCCAGCGGACCCTCGGGGTGTCGATGCCCATCTCCGCGTAGCGCTCCCGCTCGCAGGCCGTGAGGCTGTAGATCCGGTCGAATGCGCGGCCGGCGGGCTCGACGTGCTCGGCGGAGAAGTGCTCCCAGACGAACCGTCCGGCCGTGCGGACACCGGACTCGCGCAGCCGGGCGATCTCGTCGAACTGGTAGTTCTGGTCGAAGAGGACGAGGTCGAGGCCGGCCGCGTCCGCCCACGTCAGGTACTCGTCGCCGGGGATGAGGTAGTCGCTGGCGGCGGTCACCCGCGCCTGTGCCCAGACGCCCTCGGTGTCGACCCAGCCCGGCTTGATGTTGGTCTTCCGCGTCGGGCGGGCGAGGACGTGGGTCTCGTGCCCGAGATCGTCGAGGGTCGCGCGGATCTGCCGTGCGACCACGGCCTGCCCGCGGTTGAACCAGTAGGCGACTATCCCGATCCGCATCGCGGCGAACAGTTGCACGACCGGAACCGGCTCGCCGCGGCGGCAGGGATGCGAACCTGATCAGCGAAGGGCGGACGGATGTCGACGGCACGGACCAGCATGCTGCTCGGGGCTGCGATCGCGGCGGCACTCCTCCTGCTGCCCGGGGCCGCAGGCGCATCGTCGCGACCGGCACCTCCCTCGGCGGCCGCGTTCGAGCGGGCGACTCGCGAACTGATCCGCAGCGGTGAGCTCGACCGCGCCCCCGCCGTCTCGCGCAGCGGCGGCCTTGGGGCCGGCGGCGGGGCCGCGGGCAGTCTGTTCCCCCGCAAGCGGCTGCTGACCCTCTACGGCGCGCCGCAGCTGACCGGCACGATCCTCGGCAAGCTCAGCCCGGCGGCGGCGGCGCGCAAAGCCGTCAAGCAGGCCCGGCCATACGCCCGCAAGGGCGATCGCCGGGTGATCCCGGGCTTCGACCTGATCGCCGTCGTCGCGAACTCGACCCCGGGCCCGGACGGCAAGTACCGGACCCGCCAGCCCGACAAGCTGATCCGCGCCTACCTGCGCGAGGCGCGCGCGATCGGCGGCCGCCTCGTCCTCGACATCCAGCCCGGCCGGGCGAAGGTGAGCGACGAGATCGACGCGCTCTCGAAGTGGATCGACGAGCCCGACGTGGACGTCTCGATCGATCCGGAATGGGAGGTCGGCCCGCGCGGCGTGCCGGGGCGGACGCAGGGCAGCATCAAGGCGAAGGAGATCAACCGCGTCTCGCGGCGCCTGCAGCGGATCGTCGACGTCGGCGACCTGCCCCCGAAGGCATTGGTCATCCACCAGTTCCATGACGGGTCGGTGCGCAAGCCGAGGGACGTCGTCCAGCGCGACGGCGTCGACGTGACGCTGAACTTCGACGGGATCGGCAGTCCGGCCGCGAAGGTGGCGGGCTATCAGTCCCTCAGCCGGCGCGGGCTGTTCAACGGCTTCTCGATCTTCTACTCGCTCGACACGAAGGTGATGAGCCCGCGCTCGGTCCTCGCGCTCGATCCGGAGGCCGACTTCCTCCTCTTCCAGTGAGCGTCCGGCGCCGTCGAGCGGCGATCGCGGCGGCGGCGATCGCGTCGGTCCTCCTCGCCGCCGCGGCCGGCGCCGATCCCGGCGCACAGCGGTCGCGCCCGCACAGCGTCATCGGCGAGTCGGTGCGCGGACGGCCGATCGAGGTCCGGCGGGTCGGCGATCCGGCCGCGTCCCTGAAGGTCCTGGTCGTCGGCTCGATTCACGGCGACGAGACCGAGGGACACCGGATCGTCCGCCGCCTCCGCGGCGCCTACGGGAACCGGATCAACGGGGCGGACTTCTGGACGATCACGACCGTCAATCCCGACGGCGTCGCCGCCGGGGAGCGCCGCAACGCCGACGGGGTCGACCTGAACCGGAACTTCTCCCACGGGTTCGACCCGACCCTCGACGGCGGCTACAACTCCGGGCCGCACCCGTTCTCGGAGCCCGAGTCGCGGGCCGTCAAGCGGCTCAGCAAGCGCGTCGGCTTCGATCTCGCGATCTGGTACCACCAGCCGTGGGGGCTGACGCTCGCGCCGTGCAACTCGACCGGCCGCTACGCGGAGCGCTACGCCAGGGTCTCCGGCCTCCCGGCCGGGCGGGAGTGTGACTCCTACGCGCCGGGAAGCGCGATCGCCTGGCAACGGCACCGGTTCGGCACCGCCGCCTTCGTCGTCGAGCTCCCCGGCGGGCGCATCGGCGGCGGCGACGTCCGCCGCCATGCGCGGGCGACGGTGGCCGTCGCGCGCATGCTCCGGTAGGCGGCTATCTTCGTCCCAGTGCCTCCCCGGATCGTCCTCTTCGGAGCCACCGGCTACACCGGCCGCCTGACCGCGGAGGCCCTTCGCGACGCCGATGCAGAGCCCCTGCTCGCAGGGCGCAGCGCCGCGTCGCTGGCGGTCCTCGCCGAGGAGCTCGGCGGCGGCCTCGACTCGCGCGTCGCCGACGTCGGCGATCCTGGCTCCGTGCGTGCTCTCGTGGGGCCCGGCGACGTGCTGATCAGCACCGTCGGGCCGTTCGCGCGCTGGGGTGCGCCCGCGGTCGAGGCCGCGATCGACGCCGGCGTGGGCGCCTACATGGACTCCACCGGCGAGCCGCCGTTCATCCGCCGGGTGTTCGAGCAATGGGGCCCGCCCGCGGCGGCCGCGGGGGTTCCGCTGCTGACGGCGCTCGGCTATGACTGGGCCCCCGGCAACCTCGCCGGCGCGCTGGCGCTCGACGAAGCCGGCACGCGGGCGCGGCGAGTCGAGATCGGCTACTTCATCACCGGCAGCGGCATGGGCGGGATGAGCGGCGGCACGCGGGCGTCGACCGCCGGCGTGATGCTCGAGCCCGGATTCGCCTTCCGGGGCGGGCGCATCGTCAGCGAGCAGGCGGGCCGCCACGTCGCGTCCTTCGACGTCCGCGGCCGCAGCAGGCAGGCCGTCTCGGTCGGCTCCTCCGAGCACTTCACGCTCCCCGCGCTCGCCCCCGGCCTGCTCGACGTCGAGGTCTACCTCGGCTGGTTCGGGGCGATGTCGCGCCCGATGCAGGTCGGCTCGTTCGGGCTCGCGGCCGTCGGGAAGGTCGGCCCGCTGAAGCGCGGGCTCGCAGGTCTGACCCACCGCTTCGTCAAAGGTTCGACCGGGGGCCCGAGTGCCGAGGAGCGGGCGACCGGCGGCTCGTGGATCGTCGCTCGCGCCTACGACGGCGACGGGGTGACCCTCTCCGAGGTGGTGCTCAGCGGAGTCGACGGTTACACCTTCACGGCTCGCTTTCTCGCCTGGGCCGCGACGGCGGCCCTCGCCGGCGGCATCGACGGCGCCGGCGCCCTCGGGCCGGCGTCCGCCTTCGGCCTCGCGGAGTTCGAGCGCGGGGTGGCGGCCGCGGGCATCGAACGGGCTTGAGCCGGATTCCGCCGCGCTGGCGGCCGCTCGTACCGGCCCTGGCGATCGTGCCGATGTTCGTCGGCTTCGTCTTCGTCGGGGTCCAGGCGGGCGTCCTGATCGCGGGCGTAACCCTCGTCGCGATCATCACGGCGGCGGTGCTGGACCGCGACGACGGGCCGCTCGAGATCGCCGAGGCCGGCCCCGGCGCGCCCGGCGGAGTCCTCGTGCTGGTCCTCGCGCCGATCGAGGAGCCCGGCACCGCGGGGGTGGTCGCCGCGATCGGCGACCCCTCCCGCCCGGAGGCCGCCGCGGGACTGCTCCTCGTCGCCCCGGCCCGGGGACGAGCGATCGAGCGCTGGACCGACGATCTCGACCGGGCCAGGTTCGAGAGCCAGCGGATCCTCACCGTCTCCATGGCCACGATGGCCGCCGCGGGCATCGCCGCCGAGGGAAGGGTCGGCGACGGCGACGTGGTCCAGGCGGCCGAGGACGTCCTGCGTACCTACGCCGCTACCGAGGTGGTCGTCGTCGTCCGGCCCGGCGAGTTCGAGCGCCAGATCCGCGAGCTCGGCCACCGGCTCGGGGTGCCGCTCCGGCGCGTCGACGCAACGGGTGCCGATTGACGCACGCATACAGGGGGTGGTAGAAAGCGTCGCGTATGGGGGGTGGTGATTGAAGTCACCGGGATTCTGGCTCCGGTGCGAAGGGTGGATGTCGAGGCGAACGGGCTCGGCGGGAGCCCCTGCGCTAGTCGCCGTGGCCGTGGCGCTCGTCGCGACGACGCTGTGCCTTATCCCGGCCGTGGCTTCGGCCCGGGCACCGACCGCCGACCTTCGGATTTCCGGCTCTTCATCCGACGGCGTGGTGCGCGTCGACGAGGAGGTCACCTTCACCGTGACCGTCACGAACGACGGTCCCGATGCGGCGAGCCTGACCAATCTCAGCGCCTACGTCGGCGAGGACCTCGACGTGACGGGCTACTCCGATCCCTGTCAGCTGATCGAGGGGTACGTCACCTGCTACTTCGATTCGATCCCAGCTGGGCAGTCGCGTTCGATGAACTTCACGATCGTTCCGCACGCGCTCGGCGACATCGACATTTCGACCAGCACCGGCGCGATCGAGGATGCGAACACCGCCAACAACAACGGCGGCGTCGGCGTCAGCGTGGTCGCGGCCGGTGGCAAACGGCTTGAGGTGACCAAGACGGGCCAGGGAACCGTCGCCTCCGATCCCGCCGGCATCAATTGCGGATCGGACTGCGCCGAGATCTTCCCCGCGGACACCGAGGACGTCACCCTGACCGCGAATCCGGCGAGCGGCCAGCGCTTCGATTCCTGGTCCGGTCCCTGCGAGGGCGTCACCGGTCGGGTCTGCACGGTCCCGATGGACGTCGATCAGACGGTCGGCGCGAAGTTCGTCGCCGAGCCGACCGGCCCGCCGGTCTCGAAGTTCGACGTCATCGCCGCGACGAAGAAGCTCCCGATCACCACCTTCGACGCGTCGGCGAGCGCCAACGCGTCGAAGCTCGAGTTCAAGATCACCGGCGGCGACAAGATCGGACCGGTCTCGCAGTTCCAGACCAGTGCGGCGAATCCGTTCACCACCTTGAGGATCAAGCAGCCCGGGACCTACACCGCCACCCTGACCGCCATCAACCCGGGCGGCACCTCGACGTCGACGCAGAAGTTCACCGTTCCGAAGACCTCGGACCTGCTCCTCGACGCCCGCATGCCCAACATCGGCGTGACGAGCTACACCAAGAGCCCGTTTCAATCGGCAGGACAACAGGCGTGCGTGCTCCTGCCGAAGACGCAGCTGACCTTCGGAATGGTCGACATCCGCGGTCAGTGCATGGAGCAGGTGCTCGGGGTCGACCAGCTGCCGATGCCGGAACGCAATGTGACCGGCGAATGGTTCGACTCTCAGCTCAAGAGCACCAGCTGCGGGTTCATCCAGCTGGGTAACGGGCCCTGCTTCACCAAGGCGGAGTGGCTCGGCGTCGTCAAGACCACCAAGCCGGTCCAGATCAACGGGATGACGCTGACGCCGCGGCCCGGCGCGTCGATCGTGATCTTCCCCGCCTCGGGGCGGATCGTCTCCTCCAATGCGGCGCTGACAGTGACCGCGGGCGAGCTGGGAACCGTCACCGCCATGCAGGGACCGATCGACCTCTGGGTCGGCTCGGGCAACCTGACGAGCGGCGGCGGGACCTATTCGAAGACACTGTTCTCGTTCAACGCGGCCAGCCTTCCGAAGATCGGCGGATTCAGCCTCGACGGTCAGATGACGTTGAAGATCGTCGCCAAGGGTGCACGCCGCTACACCGAGGTGGCGGCGTCGATGCTCCTCCCGGAGGCTTTCAGCACCTCAGCCAACACCCGTCCCAGCGGGCGGATCGTGATGGAGGCCGACAACGACAACGGGCTCTCGCTCGGCGAGCTGAATCTCTCGGTTCCGGAGGCATTCCTCGGAGGAGTCCGCTTCACCAAGCTCGGCTTCACCTACAAATCCGCCGGCGAGCCGGCCGCCAGCCCGCCGTGCCCGCGCAAGTACTGGAAGGCGACGGCCGAGGTCTACCTGATCCCGTCGGGGGACCAGAAGGGCCTCGGATTGAGCCTGGCTCCGCCCCCCGAGCGGCAGGGGATCGCATTCTGCGCCGGTGAGTTCCACAGCGCCGGCGGCACGCTCACGTTCGGCGACCCGATTCCGCCGCCGCAGATCTTCCCCGGCGTCTTCCTCGACTCGATCGGGTTCGACATGCAGCTGAACCCGACCGTCTTCAGCGGCACCGCGTCCGTGACGGCGGCGAAGATCGTTCGGGCCAGCGGCGGGATGCTCGCCGCGTTCCCGTCGTCGCGGGCCCCCTACGTCGTCCAGGCCACCGACGGCGGTTCGACCCTGGCGCCACTGGCCGGCCGGAAGCTGACGACCACGTCCTTCGCGCTCGGCGGCAGCGTCGGCATGGCGTTGCCGAACGGCGACACCCTGAACATGGCGAACGGGTACCTCCTCTACGAGTACCCGGCCTATATCGAGGCGGCCGGATTCGCGCGGATCAACACCTTCCTGTTCCTCGTTGAGGCGAGCGGCTTCGGGCAGATGAACCTGGCGACCAGGCGCTACAACGTGGGCGTCAACGGCAACATCTGCCTCGCCGCCGGAATCAGGATCAAGGGCGTGGGCGCCTGCGTCGGCGGCAACGTCAACGTCTCCAACCGCGGCATGGTCGGATGTCTGATCATCGTCGACGACGGCTTCGAACCGGGCATCGGCTACTACTGGGGCGACCTGACGCCGCACATCTTCAACGGCATCACCGACGGCTGCAAGCCCAGCCACTACTGGGAGCAGAACATCCGCAGCGCCCGGCTGAGCGCCGAACGCCTCGCTCACGGACCACCCGCCCGCGCGACGTCCGCGGCTGCGCGTGCGGACGACTCGATCGCGTTCACGGTCGAGAAGGGCGACGATGCGAAGGACGTCGAGCTCCACGGCAAGGGCGGCGCACCGGCGGTCGAGATCACCGCACCCAACGGCGACACGGTCACCTCGGTGCCCGACGAGATGCAGGTGACCGACGACCTCCAGGTGCTCCAGTGGTCCGAGTACGACATGACCTGGATCGGCGTCACCGGCCAGCCCGGCAAGTACGTCGTCACCCCGCTCGACGGCTCGGCCCCGATCAAGGAGATGCTCGAGACCAAGGTCGAAAAGCACGACCAGATCAAGGCATCCGTCACCGGAAAGGGCCGGAACCTGACGCTGAGCTGGGACGTCGGCGACGTCCGAGGAAGGACCGTGACGTTCTCGGAGAAGGTCGACGGCGTCAACCAGAAGATCGCCACCGCCAAGAGCGGCAAGGGCAGGGTCAAATTCGAGCCGGCCATCGGCCCTGCCGGTACGCGCCAGATCGTGGCCGAAGAGGACGTCGACGGCGTTCCCGCCCCCGAGGTCGTCGTCGACAGCTACAGCGCGCCCGGACCGACGACGGCGCCGGCGATGAAGAAGGTCCGCGTCAAGCGCCGTGGCACCAAGCTCCTGGTCTCCTGGCGGAAGGGCGCGGATGCCACCGGCTACGAGATCGTGGCCCGCACGCTCGACGGCACCCAGAAGTCGCTGACGCTGTCCAAGCGCAAGTCGAAGGCCACGATCAAGGGCATCGACAAGACCCAGGCCGGGACGGTCGCGGTCAACGCGCTCGGCGCGACCGGCGACCACGGCAAGCCGAAGACGGTGAAGTTCAAGTACGTGAAGAAGCCGACCGATTCGCGGTTCGACTTCAAGGATCTCGGCAAGAGCTTCAAGTCGCCGCAGACCGGCTAGGAAAGGTTTGCAACGAAAGGCACGTGCCGGTTAGGGTGGGATCCGCAACCTGCCCGAGGGGAGAAGTGATGAGCAGAGGGTTCACCGTCAGCCGCCGCGCCGTGGCCTCGTTCGTCGTCGTCCTGGCAACTGCCCTGTTGGTGCCGACCGGAGCGATGGCCGCCAACGTCCTACACACGTTCAATAGCGACGCACAGGGGTGGCTTGCCGCGCTTGACAACTCATGCTCGAGCCCGACGGGCCACACGCCGACCTACCACGCGTCGGGCGGCAACCCGGGCGGCTACATCTCTGTGACGGACAACGAGAGTCCCGCGCCGAATCCCGGAGATCCCGACAACTGCAGCGCAATACTCGCAGGGCCGGCCGCCTTCAGCGGCCAGCTGCGGGCCGATTACGGCGGCAGCATCTCTTTCGACGTAATCCACCCGGCGGGAGCAGAGCAATCGCCGACCGTCGTCTTTGTAGACAGCGATGGGAACACGCTCGTCTATCAGGGGAGCTTCTCGCCGCCCGCTGCCAACACGTGGACCAGCAACTCGTACCCGCTGACCACCGCGAATGCATACTTCGCGGTCGACGGCGGTGAGTTCGCCGAGGCGACGGCCGCGCAGGTGTTCGACGTGCTCGAGAACCTGGCTCAGATCCAGATCGGCGCCGACCTGAGCACGAACTCGCGCGGCGATGCCACCGGCTTCGACAACATCCAGCTGTCCGAGCCGCCCTCGCCGCTGGATTCCGACGGCGACGGAGTCACGAACGCAGCCGACCAGTGTCCGACGGTGGCCGGGAGCGCGGCCAACAACGGCTGCCCGGTTCTCGACACCGATGGCGACGGCGTCCCAGACGCCAGCGACAACTGCCCCACGGTCGCCGGTCCGGCCTCCAACCAGGGCTGCCCGGTTGAGAACAACGAGGCCTGCGACAAGGCTCAGGCGGCGCTCGACAAGGCGAAGGCCGCCCTGAAGAAGGCCAAGAAGAACGGGTCGAAGAAGGCGATCAAGAAGGCCAAGGCGAAGGTCAAGAAGGCCAAGGCGAAGGTCAAGAAGGAATGCGACTGAGCCGCTGGGCCGCCTCGGGTCAGCCCGAGGCGGTCGCCGCCACCTAGGCCTTCTCGAAGACGAGGTCGCCGTCGCGCGCCTCGATCCGGACCGTGTCGCCCTCGCTGAACTCGCCCTCGAGCAGCTTCAGCGCGAGCCGGTCGACCAGCTTGCTCTGGATCACCCGCTTCAGCGGCCTGGCGCCGTAGACGGGGTCGTAGCCCAGGTTGCCGAGCAGTGTCCGGGCGTCGTCGGTCAGCTCGATCTCGATTCCGCGCTCGTGGACTCGCTCGGTCAGCATCGCGACCTGGATCTCGACGATCCGGGTGATGTCGGTGCGGCTGAGCCGGTGGAAGATGACGGTCTCGTCGATCCGGTTCAGGAACTCGGGCTTGAACGTCGCGGTCAGGACGGCGTCGATCTTCTCGCGCATGTTCTCGTCGATCTGCTCGCCGGCGATCTCCTGCGAGCCGACGTTCGAGGTCATGATCAGGACCGTGTTGGTGAAGTCGACCGTGCGGCCCTTGCCGTCGGTCAGGCGCCCGTCGTCCATGATCTGCAGCAGGACGTTGAAGGCGTCGGGGTGGGCCTTCTCGATCTCGTCGAGCAGCACGACCGCGTAGGGGCGCCGACGCACGGCCTCGGTCAGCTGCCCGCCCTCGTCATAGCCGACGTAGCCGGGGGGCGCGCCGATCAGCCGCGCGACCGAGTGCTTCTCCATGTACTCGGACATGTCGATTCGCGTGATCGCACCTTCAGAGTCGAACATGAACTCGGCCAGTGCCCGGGCCAGCTCGGTCTTGCCGACGCCGGTCGGTCCGAGGAACAGGAAGCTCCCGATGGGGCGGTTCGGGTCGGACAGGCCGGCGCGCGAGCGGCGCAGCGCGTTGGCGACGGCGACCACGGCCTCGTCCTGTCCGATCACGCGCTCGTGGAGGCGCTCCTCCATGTGGATCAGCTTCTCGACCTCGCCCTCCATCAACCGGCTGACCGGGATACCGGTCCACTTGCCGACGACCTCGGCGACGTCCTGCTCGGTGACCTTGTCGTCGAGCATCGATCCGCCGCCGGTCTGGAGCTCGGCGAGCTTCGCCTCCTCGTCGGCCATCCTGCCCTCGAGCTCCGGGATCCGGCCGTACTTGAGCTCGGCCGCCTTTTGGAGGTCGGCGTTGCGCTCGGCGCGCTCGACCTCGCGGTTGGCCTCCTCGAGCTCGGCCCGTGCCTCGTTGATCGAGTCGATCGCGCCCTTCTCGGTCTGCCAGCGCGCCTTCAGCTCCGCCGCCTGCTCCTTCAGGTTCGCGAGCTCCTCCTCGAGGGTCTCGAGGCGGGCCTTGGATGCCTCGTCGCTCTCGTTCTGGAGCGCCTGGCGCTCGATCTCGAGCTGGGTGATGCGCCGGTCGATCTCGTCGATCTCGACCGGCGAGGACTCGATCTCCATCTTCAGGCGGGAGGCGGCCTCGTCGATCAGGTCGATCGCCTTGTCGGGCAGGAAGCGGTCGGCGATGTAGCGGTCCGAGAGCGTCGCGGCAGCGACGATCGCCGGGTCGGTGATGTCGACGCCGTGGTGGTTCTCGTAGCGCTCCTTGAGACCGCGGAGGATCGCGATCGTGTCGGTCATGTCGGGCTCGCCGACGAAGACGGGCTGGAAGCGGCGCTCGAGGGCCGCGTCCTTCTCGATGTGCTTGCGGAACTCGTCGAGCGTGGTCGCGCCGATCGTCCTCAGCTCGCCGCGAGCCAGCATCGGCTTCAGCAGGTTGGCGGCGTCGACGGCGCCCTCGGCCGCGCCGGCGCCGACGATCGTGTGGAGCTCGTCGATGAAGAGGACGATCTGGCCCTGCGCGTCCTGTACCTCCTTGAGGACGGCCTTGAGGCGCTCCTCGAACTCGCCGCGGAACTTCGCGCCGGCGAGCAGGGCGCCGACGTCGAGCGCGATCAGGCGCCGCCCCTTGAGCGAGTCGGGGACGTCGCCGTCGACGATCCGCTGGGCGAGGCCCTCGACGATCGCCGTCTTGCCGACGCCCGGATCGCCGATCAGGACCGGGTTGTTCTTGGTCCGGCGCGACAGCACCTGGATGACGCGGCGGATCTCCTCGTCGCGGCCGATGACCGGGTCGAGCTTGCCGGCCTCCGCGTCGGCGGTCAGGTCCTGGCCGAACTTCTCGAGCGACTCGAGCGTCGACTCAGGGTCGGGGGAGGTGATCCGCTGTGAGTAGACCTCGGCCGACGCCTTCGCGATCTCGTCGCGGGCGGGCAGCAGGTCACCGACGCCCGACGACTTGTCAGCGAGCGCAAGCAGGAAGTGGTTGGTGGCGATGTACTCGTCCCCGAGCGCCTCCATCTCGCGCTCGGCGCGCTGGAGGACCTTGACGAAGCCCTGGGAGGGGCGGACGTCGGGGACGTCGGCCCCGGAGACGGTCGGCAGCTCGTCGACGCGCGCCGAGGCGGCGTTCTCGATCGCGACGACGTCGGCCCCGATCTTGCGCAGGATCGGCGGCGCGAAGCCGTCCTCCTGCTGGAGGATCGCGAGCAGCAGATGGGCAGGAGCGGCCTCGGTGTTACGGCGCTGGGAAGCGATCCGCATCGCGGCGGCGACCGCATCGCGGCCCATCGTGGTGAATCTGTCCGACTGCATGTAGGGACATCTTACGTTCTTGACGGCTACATGTCAAGAAATCTGATATGGAAAGACTAAGATGTGATCGGAAACGGATGCACTGATCGGGATATTGCCCATATGCGGGCAAATCGCGACCGGTGGGGAGCCGGGTCCGGCGACTAGACCCGTGCCAGCTCTTTGAGCTCGGCGATCGCGTTCTCGATCCCGGCGCGCAGGACCTCGAGATCGGGGACGGCGTCGGGATCGGCGTTGAGGCAGATGCAGATGTTCCCCGCATAGCTGAGGATCGCGATGCCGACGGCGTGCTCGGCGGCGAGCGGGACCAGCGGCCAGATCTCCTCGACCCGGGCGCCGAAGGAGTAGAGCGAGGCCGGGGGCCCGGGGACGTTGGTGATCGTCAGGTTGAACAGGCGGGTCGCGTACATCGAGCGGGCCAGGAAGCTGTGGATCACCGGCGGCGCGTGCGAGCTGAAGTCGATCAGAGCGCGGGATCCGGTCGCCTGGCCGTGGCGCTTGTGCCGGCGGCTGGCGGCGGTCTGCAGCTGGTAGCGGCGCAGCGGATCGGACTCGGCGACCGGGAGCTCGACGAACAGCGAGCTGATCTTGTTGCCGAGCGCGAGCTTCTCGCCGTCGGTCCGGACGTTGACCGGGACCATCGCCCGCAGCCCTGCCTCGGGCGGGGTCTCGCCGCGGGACAGCAGCAGCTCGCGGAGCCCGGCGGTCGAGGCCGTGAGGATGACGTCGTTCAGCTTTCCGCCGAGCGAGTCCTTGATCCCCTTGAGCTCGGCGATCGGGGCCGTCACGACAGCGATCTCGCGATGGGCGCCGATCGGGACGTTGATGCTGCTCGCCGGCGCGGCGTTGAGCTCGTCCTGGACGATCAGCTCGGCCATCGCGCGCGACCGCTTCAGCGTGTCGAGCCCGCGTCCGGGGTGACGCACCATGCCGACCCCGGCCCCGACGATCCCGATCCCCGCCTTGCCGGCGGCGACCGGCAGGCGGGCGATCCCCGCGATGCCGCCGGTGACGGTGTCGAGCGGAGATCGCCCGCCCGCGGGAATCTGCGGCGGTGGGATCGCCGACGCCGGCGCCTCGCCCTCATCGGGCCGGTCGCGCGGCTCGGAGTCGAAGAGCATCGCGCTCGCATCGACGGAGCCGACGCCGTCGACCATGCAGTGGTGGGTCTTGCTGACGAGCGCCCAGCGACCGCCCTCGAGGCCCTCGACGACGACCAGCTCCCAGAGCGGCCGCGAGCGATCGAGGCGCTCGCTGAAGTACTCGCCGGCCCAGGCGAGGAGCTCGGCCTTGCCGCCGGGTGCGGGTAGGGCCGCCCGCCGGACGTGGGTGCGGACGTCGAAGGCCTCGCTCTGCTCCCAGCTCGGCCAGCTGAGCCCGCCCGTCCGCTGGTCGGAGAGACGGTGCCTGTAGCGGGGCAGGGAGTCGAGGCGGTCGGTCAGATCGCGGACCACGGCGGCGACCGTCGGCGCCTCGCTGGGCTCGAAGATCATCACCCCGCCGATGTGCATGTGCGCGGAGAGATCGGCCTCCTCGAGCTCGAGGAAGGTCGCATCGAGGGCTGTCAGCTGATCCTCCATCGACTCTCCGCGAACGAGACTACGCCCGGCCGGGTGCCGGCGGCATCCGGTTCCCGCACCGGACACCGCTCGGTGGTTTTCCCCGATGTCGCGAAGCCCTCGGGGCCTCACCATCGGGGGACCAGCGACCCGAACGGAGGAGGACGGCGATGGCCGCGAAGCAGAAGGTGCTCGTACTCGGCGGGGGATTCGCAGCCCTCGAGACCGCATTCCTGCTGCGGATGCGCCACCACGACGACGTCGACATCCGGCTCGTCTCAGAGCGCGACCAGTTCCTGTTCCGGCCGAACAGCATCTATGTGCCGTTCGGCGCCGACCCCGACTCGCTGCTCGTCGACCTCAACAAGCCGCTGCGCCGGCGCGACATCGAGTTCGAGCGCGGCCGCGTCGCCGAAGTCGATCCCGACGGGCGCCTCGTGACCCTCGACGACGGCGAGCGGTTCGGCTACGACAAGCTCGTGATCGCGACCGGTGCCGACACCAACGCGGCGGAGATCCCGGGTCTCGCCGAGTACGGGGCGACGATCTGGACGACCGACACCATGCTCGACGTCCGCCGGCGGTTCGAGGAGGCCAGGGACCGCTCCCGCGCCGGCGAGCGCCAGAGCGTCCTCTTCCTGGTCCCGCCGAACAACAAGTGCTCGGGGCCGCTCTACGAGATCGTCTTCATGCTCGAGACGTGGCTGCGCCGCAACGACGCCCGCGACAACGTCGACATCACCTGGTCGACCTACGAGCACGGCTTCATCCAGGCATTCGGCCCGCGGCTCGACGAGCTCGTCACCGAGGAGTTCGCCGACCGCGGGATCGACGGCAACCTCGAAGAGGTCGCGGTCGAGGTCACTCCCGACGAGGTGCGCTACGCCGACGGCAGCACGCGGCAGTTCGACCACCTGATCGCCTTCCCGCCCTACGTCTCCGCCGTCCGCTATCCGGCGCTCGAGTCCGACGACCGCGGTTTCGTGGCCACCGAGCTCGAGACGCGGCTCGCGGCGGGCCGCGACGACATCTACGTCCCGGGCGACGCCGGCGACTTCCCGATCAAGCAGGCGTTCCTCGCCTTCCTCCAGGCCGACGCGGTCGCCAACCACATCGACGCCGAGCTCCGCGGAGCCGAGTTCGACAAGCCGTTCGACTCGGTGAGCATGTGCATCATGGAGATGTTCGACAAGGCGACCTTCGCCCAGGTCCCGGTCGAGCAGACCGGCGACCCCGACCGGCCGGTGCGGGTCCGCCCGGACGCCGACGGCGACTACAAGGTCGGCACCTCACCGGTCTGGCGGCTCGGCAAGAAGATGCTCGGCTTCTCGGTCCCGATGCGCTTCCACGCCGGCGAGCCGTTCCACGCCGGCAAGGCCTGGCAGGCGATGGACGTGGGCATCAAGGCGATGTCCTCGATGCTCGCCGACTGATCCCGGGCGACCCCGTCCGCATGTGCGGACGGGCACGCAACCGCCGGTCGGCGGACGCAACAATGACCCGATGAGGCGGTTCTCCAGACGGGGGCGCGAGTCGCGCCGGTCGAGCAGCATCTTCGAGTCGCGGACCGAGGTCTGGCGCGAGGTCGGGCTCGGCTCTCAGATCAGCCGCGGCGATGCCCGCAAGGCGCGCCGGGAGGCGATCGTTTTGCTGATCCTGATCGTCGGCGTGATCGTCGTCTTCTCGAACCGCCAGTCGCTGCTCCCGGACGCCGGGAAGGAGCTGCGCTACGTGACGGCGGCGATCATCGCCCTGCTCGGCTGGCTCCTCGCCCGGACGCTGGCGCAGAGCTTCCAGCCGGCGCTGTTCCGCCGGCTCGAGCCGGGGACCGCCGGCACGGTCGGCTTCCTGATCCGGCTCGGAACGATCGTGGTGGTGGTCATCGCCGCCCTGCGCGTGGCCGGCGTGAAGCCCGAGACCCTGGCGGTCGGCGGCGCGTTCACCGCAGTCGTCCTCGGTCTCGCCGCCCAGCAGACGCTGGCGCACGTCTTCGCCGGCATGGTGCTGATGACCACGCGCCCGTTCGTCGTCGGTCAGCGGGTCAAGCTCAAGGGCGGGTCGATGGCCGGCGAGGTCGAGGGCATCGTCAGCGAGATGGGCCTCTTCTACACGACGCTGGTCAGCGGCGGCGACCGGACGATGATCCCCAACAACGTGATCATGCAGCTCGCGGTGATCCCGATCTCCGAGCCGGAGCGGGTCGAGTTGAGGGCCCGGTTCAGCGCCGACGTGACCCCGCAGAAGCTCCAGCGGATGATCGAGAAGGCGGTCACGATCCCGCTGCGGAACCCGCCGCAGGTCCGGCTCGAGGAGCTCCACGGCGACGAGGTGACGGTCACGATCCTCGCCGTCCCGCTGAACCCCGCCGACGGCGCGAAGCTCGCCTCCGACGTCCTCGACGCGGTTCGCGACAGCGACCTCGACGGCAAGCCCGACGCCTACGACCTGCCGACGCCGACGGCCGAGCAGGAGACGGCGCCGGACGCCGAGCGGCGTTAGGCGCTGCGGCGGAGCCGCGCCGCGACCCAGAGCCCGCCGAGCACCGCGGCACCCGCGATCGGGACGTTCATGGCGGCCGTCCGGTCGATCCCGTCGCGGCGCAGGAGCGCGGTCGCGAACGCGAGCGTGTCGCCGGCGTCGACCGCGGCACCGAGGATCACCGAGCGGCGCAGCTGCTCGGGATCGTCGCGCACGGCGAGGCCGTGCAGGCCGATGGCGATGTCGCGCCCGCCGGCGAGCCGCGCCAGCGCGACGGTGGCCCCGTCGGGCTCCGGGAACCCGAGCGCTCGCAGGGCCGGGCGCGTCAGCCCCGCCGCACCGATGCCGATGCCGATCCGCCCGAGGGCGATCGCTGTCGCCCCGAGCCGGGCCGGGCCGTCCGGTCGCGTAGTCGGTGTGGCACCCATCGGTGCGAAGCTATCGGATCGGTGCGCGCGGGTTGATCGGGCTGATCGGGGTGGCGGTCGCAATCGCCGCCGCCGCCGTCGCGGCCGCCGTCGGCGACGACCCGGCGTCGCCCGCATCGCCGCGGAGCGCCACCGCCCGGCCGCCCGACGCCGCCGGCGCGGCGCCGTCCACCGCCGTCCGCGGCCGGCAACCGGCGCAACGCGAACGTCGCGCCGAACGCGAGCACCGGGCCAAGCGCCGCCACCTCCGGCTCGCCGCGGCGGCGGAATGGGCGGAGGGCCGTTCCGGGCGGGTCGCCTTCGCGCTCGCCGGTCCCGACGGGAAGGTCCGCGGCCGCGACGAGCACGAGCTCTTCCAGTCGGCGAGCGTCGTCAAGGTGCTGATCCTCGCGGCCGAGCTCCAGCGGCTGGCGGACGCGGGTGACCGGCTCGAACCGTCCGAGGCGGCCGAGCTCCGGCGGATGATCACCGTCTCCGACAACGACGCGGCCACCGCGATCTTCGAGCGGGTCGGCCCCGAGGGAGTCGACGCGATCGCCCATCGGGCCGGGATGCGCGACTTCCGCTCGTCGACGACCTGGGGCGCGAGCGTGATCAGCGCCGCCGACATGACGGCGATGTTCGCCGACCTCGGCCGCGTCTTCCCCGAGCGCTTCCGGAAGTTCGGGCTCGGGCTCCTCGGATCGATCGTCCCCGAGCAGTCGTGGGGGATCCCGACCGTCGCCCGTGAGCGCGGCTGGAGCGTCCGCTTCAAGGGCGGCTGGCGGCTCGACCCGGACGGCCAGATCGTCCACCAGGCGGCCGAGCTGAGCCGCGACGGCGACCGGCGGGCGATTGCCGTCCTCAGCGACCGCCAGCCGTCGATGGCCTACGGGATCGAGACCGTCGAGGGGGTCTCCGGCCGCCTCCTGCACGGCCGCTGAGCCTCCGCTCCCTAATTGAGGTGTAGCCAATAACGGGCGATCCGTGTACGTTTTCGGCTGTGAAGACAAGCCGTATCCGCATCCCAGTGCTCGTGTCCCTCCTCGCCGCCGCCGCGCTCGTGATCGTCCCGGCGACCGCCTCCGCGAAGCCGAAACGGCACCGCATCGACGTCACGGCCGCGACGAAGACGGTCGGTGGGATCAACCTCTCCGGGCCGACGATCGACCGCGGCACCACCTCGGGCAGGCCGTTCGACGACGGCAAGATCAAGCTCACGGTCAACATCGACCTCGCCACCTCCAGCGCGACCGGGACCTTCCGGATCCGCGACGCGAAGGGCACCGCCTTCGGGACCTTCGACATGGACATGACGCTCGATCTCCTCGGCAATCAGGTCGACTTCGACGGAACCGCCGACATCACCGGCGGCAAGGGCGCCTACAAGGGGATCAAGGCCACCGGGCTGAAGGCCCACGACCGCAACACGCTCGACGGCCAGAACGGCACCGTCGAGCTGAAGGGCTTCGCCACCTACTAGGCGACCCCGCCGGACGAGGTCCGGCTAGGAGGAACGTCGCGGGCGCTCGACCGGGATCCGGACCGGGCCCTGCCGCGAGAGCTTCGCCTCGTAGGCGCCGTAGGGAACGATCTCGGCCCCGAGGGTCCGTCGCGCCCGGGCGATCTCCTCGGTCATCCGCTTCTCCATCTCGGCGGTCCGCTCCCGCATCCGCCGGAGCTCGCTCCGCATCTCCTCGAGCCGCTCCTCGAGCTCGAGCACGGTTTCGACTCCGGCGAGGTTGAGCCCCTGCTCGGCCGTCATCTCCTGGATCCGGCGCAGGCGCTCGACGTCCTCCTGGGAGTAGAGGCGGGTGTTCTTCGGCGACCGCTGCGGGTGGATGAGGCCGCGAGCCTCGTACATCCGCAGCGTCTGCGGGTGCATCTCGGCCAGCTCCGCTGCGACCGAGATCATGAACACGCCGCGGTCGCGGTCGATCCGCGTCTCGGTCGTGGTCCGTCGCACCCGGGGCCCTCCGGTGGCGTCTTCGCCCGCGTCGCTCATGCCGCGCCCACCTTGCCCGATTGCTCGGATCGATCGGCGTCCTCGCCGCGCCGGGCGCCGGCGAGGATCCGCGCGCGAGGATCGCGCCCGTCGGCGGTCCGCGACAGCTCGGCGAGGGCCTCGCGCTGCTGATCGTCGAGATCCTTGGGGATCTCGACGATCAGCCGGTAGTGGATGTCGCCGCGCTCGCGTGAGTTCGGCTTCGGCGGCCCCTCGCCGCGCAGCCGCTGGACGGTCCCGTGCTGGGTGCCCGGCGCGACCCGGATCCGCTTGGTACCGCGCAGAGTCGGTACCTCGATGTTCGCGCCGCCGATCGCCTCGGCGAGAGTGACCGGCACCTCGACCTCGAGGTTGCCGTCGGAGCGGCGCTTGAAGACCGGCGAGGCGGCGACGCGAGTGGTCACGAACAGGTCGCCCGCCTGGCCGCCGAGCGGGCCGTCCTCGCCCTTGCCGGCGAGGCGGATCCTGGTCCCGTCCCTGACGCCGGCGGGCACGTTGACCCGGTAACGCTTGCGCTGGAGCGTCAGCCCGGTGCCGCGGCAGTCGGGGCACGGGCTCTCGATGATCTGCCCGCGCCCGCCGCACTGCGGGCAGGGCTGGCTGATCGAGAAGAAGCCCTGGCTCTGGGCGTCGACGCCGCGGCCCTCGCAGCGCGGGCAGGTGATCGGCTTGGTCCCCGGTGCGGCACCGTCTCCGTGGCACGTCTGGCAGGTCGCCTGCTTCGGCACGGTGACCGGGATCTGCGCGCCCTCCATCGCCTGCTCGAACGTCAGCCGGATCTCGGTCTCGAGGTCGCGCCCGCGCACCGGCTCGGGACCGCCGCGCCCTCCCCGCCCGAAGATCGTCGAGAAGATGTCGCCGACGTTCGCCGCGCCGCCGAAGCCGCCCGGGCCGCCCGGGCCGCGGCCGAAGCCGCCGAACATCCCGCCGGCGTCGTACTCCTTGCGCTTCTCGGGGTCCTTGAGGACGTCGTAGGCCGCGCCGATCTCCTTGAACCGCTCCTCGGCCTTCGGGTCGTCGGGATTGCGATCGGGGTGATAGTCGCGGGCCAGCTTGCGGTAGGCCCGCTTGATCTCCTCGTCGGAGGCCTTCTTGTCGACCCCGAGGACCTCGTAGTGATCGCGCGCCATCAGCGCCTCCTAGCCGCTGACGACGACGCGGGCCGGCCGGATCACCTGCGAGTCGACGCGATAGCCGCGCTCGAGGGTCTCCAGCACCGTGCCGCTCTCGACGCCGTCGGCCTGCCCGGTCGCGATCGCCTCGTGCTCGGCCGGGTCGAAGCGCTCGCCGACCGGATCGAAGGCGACCACGCCGGAGCGCTCGAGGGCCGCACCGAGCTCGCGGTAGACGAGGGCCACGCCCTCGGCCAGCGCGTCGCGTGCCGACACCTCCTCGCTCGGCGGCTCGCCGCCCGGATCGGGCCGCTCGCCCGGATCGACGCCCGCGGCGACCAGCGCCCGCTCGAGGTTGTCGAGCGCGGGGAGGACGCCGCGGGCGAGGCCCGCGCGTCCGCGCTGCTCGGCCTCGGCGAGCTCGGTCTTGACCCGGCGTCTGTAGTTCTCGAAGTCGGCGCGGGCCCGCTGCGCGAGCTCGAGGTGCTCGTCGCGCTCGCGGGTGCGCTCGGCGAGCAGCGCGTCGAGGTCGCTTTCGACCTCGGCCGCCCGCTCCTCCTCCTCGACCACCTCGGCGTCGATCACGACCTCCGCATCGGCCTCGGCCGGGGCGGACTCAGCCGCCCCGGCGCTCTGCTCGGTCCTCGCTCGCTCGTCCATGTCGCTTCCGTTCGCGTCCCGGCTCGGGGCCTAGGACTCGTCCTCGACGACCTCGGCGTCGACGATCTCCTCCTCGGGATCGCCGCCGTTGGCACCGCCGGTCCCCGCGTCGCCCGGAGCGCTCTGCTGCTGGGCCTGCGCGTTGGCGTAGACCTGCTCGGAGACCTTGTGGAAGGCGCTCTCGAGCGCGGCCGTCTTCGCCTTGATGTCGTCGACGTCGCTCGACTCGACCACCGCCCGGAGCTCGTCCAGGGCCTTGGTCACGTCCGCCTTCGCGGACTCGTCGATCTGCTCACCGAGCTCGGCCAGCTGCTTGTCGCCCTGGTAGACCGCCTGCTCGGCGA
>JAXLSX010000010.1:0-120773 GCA_046330285.1 Solirubrobacterales bacterium
GGCGAACAGCCCCGAGCCCATCGGCCCCGCCCACCACGTGAGCAGCAGGGAGAGCCGGGCGCTGCGGCCTTCAGCGAGCGCCTGGCGCCAGATCCAGCTCCCGACGAAGAGATCGAACGTTATGTAGTGAGTCCAGCCGGCCAGCATCGCCTCGGGCTGCTGGAAGGCCCGTGAGACGCTGGCGAGGCTGCCGAAGTCGATGCGCTCGTCCGCCTTCGCGCCGGCGGTCACGAGCGCGACCGCGTAGATCACGCTGAGCCCGGCGTGCAGTGGGGCCGCGCGGCCGATCAGCCAGGCCGTGAACCGGCTCCGCGGGGCGAGGATCATCGCCAGCCAGAAGGGCACTGTGCTGAAGCTGACGATCGACCAGGCGCGCTGCATCCCGGCCGGCGTTGCGGCGACGGATTCCGGCGTGGTCTCGGCGGCGGCGCTCTCCACGACAGCGATGTATATCGCTCAACCGGATTCGGGGAGCTCGCCGCGGAGCAGCGAGAACATGGCGGTGTCCCGCGGGACACCCTTGATGATCAGCCAGGAGCGCAGGACGCCCTCGAACCTGAATCCGGCGCGCTCGGCGACCGCGCACGACGCAGCGTTCTCGCGCTCGGCCGCGATCCCGATCCGGTCCACCTCCAGCGAGGCGAAGATCCAGCGGGCGAGCAGCCTGACGGCCCGCGTGGCCGCGCCGCGGCCCCGAGCACCGGCCGCGAGCCAGTACCCGATCTCACAGCGCCGTTCGTCGCTCTCGATCCGGGGGATGCCGGCGGCGCCGAGCAGCTCGTCGCTCTCGGCGTCGACGATCAGCAGGTGGAGCTCATCGCCGGCCCCGGAGCGCCACGCCCCGATCCACTCGGCCATCGCCGCGGCGTCGTTGTCCTCGGGCACCCGCGTCCAGCGCAGCACCTCGGGATCGAGCGAGGCGGCGGCGACCCGCTCGAGGTCGGCATCGGCGTGCAGCCGCAGCCGAACGACGCCGTCGTCGATCCCGCCGATTGGGAACTCGATCGCCCCCACGACCCCGGCCGGGCCTCAGGCCGGCTGCGAGGCGGCCGCGCGGTCGGCGACCAGCTCGGCGATGTCGACCATGATCCGGTTCAAGTCGAAGTCCTTGGGCGTGTAGACGCGGGCGATCCCGGCCTCGGTCAGCTTGCGCTCGTCGGCGGGCGGGATGATCCCGCCGACCACGACCGGAGCGTCGACGCCGGCCTCACGGATCAGCTCGACGACGCGCGGCACGAGCTCGCGGTGGGAGCCGGAGAGGATCGAGAGGCCGATGACATCGACGTCCTCCTGGACGGCGGAGGCGGCGATCTCCTCGGGCGTGAGCCTGATGCCCTGGTAGATGACCTCCATGCCGACGTCGCGGGCGCGGACGGCGATCTGCTCGGCGCCGTTGGAGTGGCCGTCGAGTCCGGGCTTGGCGACGAGGATCCGGATCCGGTGCCCGATCGCGTCGCCGACCTCGGAGACCTTGTCGCGGACGGAGGCGAGGAGCTCGGCGTTGCCGCCGGCGGCGGAGCCGTCGAGCCCGGTCGGCCCGCGGTAGGGGCCGAAGACCTCGCGCAGCGCCTCGGCCCACTCGCCGGTGGTGACACCGGCCTTGGCGGCATCGATCGTCGCCGGCATCAGGTTGGCGGACTCGTCGCGAGCGGCGGCGGCAAGGGCTTCGAGCGCCTGCTCGACGGCGCCGGCGTCGCGGTCGGCCTTCCACTCGGCAAGTGCCTCGATCCGCTCGCGCTCGACCTCGGGGTCGGGGGTGAGGATGCCGCCGTCGTCGCCGACGGTCAGCGGCGAGTCCTCGGTCTCGGTGAAGCAGTTCTGGCCGATCACCTTGAGCTCGCCGGCCTCGATCCGCGTCAGCCGGTCGTGGTGGGACTCGACGAGGCGGGCCTTCATGTAGGCGACGGCCTCGCTCGTCGTCGCGCCACCGTGCTCGGCGACCACCGCCATCTCGCTCCGGGAGCCGTCGATCAGCTCCGAGACGAGCCCGTCCATGACCTTCGAGCCCTCGAAGATGTCGGGGTAGTCGAGGAGATCGGTCTCGTTGGCGAGGATCTGCTGGATCCGCAGGCTCCACTGCTGGTCCCAGGGGCGGGGGAGACCCAGCGCCTCGTTCCAGGCGGGGAGCTGGATGGCGCGGGCACGGGCGTCGCGGCCGAGCGTCACCGCGAGTGCCTCGAGGACGATCCGCGGGACGTTGTTCTCGGGCTGCGCCTCGGTCAGCCCGAGCGAGTTGACCTGGACGCCGTAGCGCATCCGCAGGAAGCGGGGGTCGGTGACGCCGTAGCGCTCGCGGCCGAGCTCCTCCCAGAGGATGCCCATCGCGCGGAGCTTCGCGTGCTCTTCGATGAAGCGGACGCCGGCGTTGACGAAGAAGCTGATCCGGCCGAAGACCTTCGGGAAGTCCTCCTCGGAGACCTGGCCGCGCTCGCGAACGGAGTCGAGGACGGCGATCGCGTTGCTGAGCGCGAAGGCGATCTCCTGGACCGGGGTCGCCCCGGCTTCCTGCAGGTGGTAGCTGCAGATGTTGATCGGGTTCCAGCTCGGGATCTCGTTGACGGTGAACGCCACCATGTCGGCGATCAGCCGCATCGAGGGCTCCGGCGGGAACGCGTAGGTCCCGCGCGAGAGGTACTCCTTGATGATGTCGTTCTGGGTCGTGCCCTTGAGCTGGTCGCGGGGAACGCCCTGCTCGTCGGCGACGGCGACGTAGAGGCCGAGCAGCCAGGCGGCCGTGGCGTTGATGGTCATCGAGGTGTTCATCTCGGCCAGCGGGATCTGGTCGAGGAGGGTCTCCATGTCGCCGCGGTGGGCGACGGAGACGCCGACCTTCCCGACCTCGCCCCGCGCCAGGACGGCGTCGGGGTCGTAGCCGGTCTGCGTCGGCAGGTCGAAGGCGATCGAGAGGCCGGTCTGCCCCTTCGCCAGGTTGCCCCGGTAGAGCTCGTTCGAGCGCCGGGCATCCGAATGCCCCGCGTACGTCCGCATTACCCAGGGTCGATCCCGCTCGTCCAGCCGATGCTCGCTCATGGCCGGCATTCTAGTTCTCCGGCGCCGAGGGCAGCCGCCGCGACGGCGCCCTGTACGGTCCGGCGCCGTGCCCGAAACCCGGCTCATCGACACCTGGCACCTCGGCCTCGACCGCGTGATCGGAGTCTGGGAGCGCGACGGCGTGCTCGTCGACCCGGGTCCCGCGAGCACGATCGACACCGTCCTCGGCGAGCTCGACGGCGGACGACCGCGGGCGCTCCTGCTCACCCACATCCATCTCGACCACGCCGGTGCCGCCGGAACGCTCGTCGACCGCTTCCCCGATCTGCCCGTCTACGTCCACGAGGCGGGCGCGCCGCATCTGATCGACCCCTCGAAGCTGCTGCGCAGCGCCGGGCGCCTCTACGGCGACCGCATGGAGGAGCTCTGGGGCGAGGTGCTCCCGGTCCCTGAGCGGAACGTCTTCCCGCTCGGCGGCGGCGAGATCGCCGAGGGTCTCGAGGTGATCGCGACGCCGGGCCACGCCTCCCATCACGTCGTCTACTTCGACCGTGACGCCGGCGACGCGTTCGCCGGCGACGTCGCCGGGGTCCGGATCCCGCCCGGCGAGACGGTCTGGATGCCGACGCCGCCGCCCGACATCGACCTCGAGCTCTGGCGGGCTTCGATCGGCGCCGTGCTCGAGCGCCGGCCCAGCCGGCTGCTGCTCACCCACTACGGGTCGGTCGCCGAGCCCGAGCGTCACCTCGCCGCGGCCGTCGCCGAGCTCGAACGGCTGGCGGAGGCTTCGCTGGCCGGCCGCGACGACTTCCTCGCCCGGCTCGAGGCTCAGCTCGGCGCCGAGCCGCCCGAGCTGGCGGAGCGGACGCGCTCGGCAATGCCGCCGGATCAGGTGTGGCTGGGGCTCGAGCGGTACCACGCGCTGCGCGAAACCTGACCGGAGGACCGCTACTCCTGGCGGATCGGCGTGTTCGCAATGTTCGAGGCACCGATTCCCGGCACCTTCCCGAGGTCCGCCGACCCGGCTACGCTCATCACCGATGACCAAGCGAATCGCACTGACAGTCACGATCCTCGCCGCGCTCGCCGCGGCCGTTCCCGCCTTCGCCGGGATCACCGTCTACAGCAACGCGTTCAAGTCGCGATCCGACTACCACGCGATCACCAAGCAGGCGGGCAAGAAGAAGAAGTGCAAGCGCAACTGGCGCAAGAAGTCGGCGCTCGGCGTCACCGTCAAGGGCGGCAAGCAGGTCTGCCAGCTCAAGACCCCGGTCGAGGGCGACTCGCCCCAGCCCGATCTGATCGTCCAGGTCGAGGCCAAGCTCACCGAGGCGACCGAGAAGGCCGCCCGCAAGGGTGCCTTCGTCGGCGTCATGGTCCGCTCGAGCCGCAAGGACGGCTACACGTTCCGGATCATCCCGAAGACCCGCAAGTGGGAGCTCGTCGAGGACAAGGTCGTGCTCGAGAAGGGCAAGGACAAGGCCGTCAAGGGGATCAAGAAGAAGAACGTCCTCGAGATCCGCGCCAAGGGCGACACGATCGTCGGCAAGGTCAACGGCAAGACGATGACCTCCTACAAGGACCCCTCTCCCGACGACGTCAAGGGGACCGGCACCGGGCTCGCCTACGGGATCAAGCAGAAGGTCAAGAAGAAGGACGCGGTCGCGTTCTTCGACAAGCTCAAGGTTCAGGTCCCGAACCCATAGCCCCGTGGCCGCCGGGCCGCGCTAGATTGGCCCGCGGGGCCGAGCGATGACGACCGAGACCATCGAGCGACCGAAGACGGCCGGGCCCGGATCGGGTGGCGACGGCTGGCGCGTGATCGTCCGCAACGACGACCACAACACCTTCGAGCACGTGGCCGCGACGCTGGCACGCGTCATCCCCGGGCTCACCTACGGCAACGGGATGGCATTCGCGAACACGATCCACAACACCGGCCAGGCGATCGTCTGGACGGGGATGCGCGAGCCCGCCGAGCATTACTGGGAGCAGCTCTCCGCGGCCGGGTTGACGATGGCTCCGCTCGAGCAGCACTGAGGCTGGAACGACGAAGGGCGCCCGGAGGCGCCCTTCGCGGTCATCGAGCCTGAGCTCAGAGCTGCAGCAGCCGGCCGCCGGCGCCCGGCGGCGAGGCGCCGATGGCGCCCCGGGGGCGGGTCCGGAAGCCGCTCCGGCGGCGACGGCGCGCCGCGCGGACGGTCCGCTTGACGTTCTCGTCGTGGCGCCGCTCGACCGCGGTCGCACTCGGCTCTGCAATCAGTGTCGCGCTGGTCATCTCGGGCCTCCTTCGTTGCGTTTCGTTGAAGTGATGGACCAAGGGTGCCGTAGGTCGCGAATAAGCGCAATAGATTTCTCTAGAAGGACTGATAAGCTCTGCTCATGCTGGATCTGAAGCGACTTCGCGTTCTTCGTGCCGTTTCCGAGCACGGCTCGTTCTCGGCGGCGGCCGACGATCTCTACGTGTCGCAATCGGCGGTCAGCCAGCAGATCGCCACCCTCGAGGCCGAAGTCGGCGAGCCCCTGGTCCTGCGTCTGCGCACCGGACCCGTCCTGACCGATGCCGGCCGCCTGCTTGTCTCCCACGCCGAATCGGCGATGGCCCGGCTCGAGCAGGCCGAGCGTGAGCTCGCCTCGCTCTCGGGACTCGAGACCGGCGAGCTCCGGCTCGTCAGCTTCGCCAGCGCCTCGGCGACCGTCGTCACCCGGGCGATCTCGCGGTTCCGCGAGGCCCACCCGGGCATTCGTCTCCATCTGACCGAGGCCGAGCCCGAGGAGGCGCTGCCGGATCTGCGGCGCGGCCGCTTCGACGTCGCCGTCCTCTACGACTTCGAGCTCCATCCCTTCGCCGACGATCCCGACATCTCGATGTCGTCGATCATCGACGAGCGCATGCATCTCGCACTGCCGCCCGGCCACCGCCTCGCCGGCTGCGGCGCGGTCGACATCGCCGAGCTCGCGGACGAGTCGTGGCTCTGCGGAAGCTCGGAGAGCTCCTGCCGCCAGCTGACGCTGCGGAGCTGCGAGCGCGCCGGCTTCGTCCCCGACATCGCCTACGAGAGCAACGACTACACGGTCATGGAGTCCCTGGTCTCGGCCGGGATGGGCGTGACCCTGATCCCGGACCTGGCGTTGATGCTGCCGAGCCCCGAGATCGCGATCGTCGAGGTCGTGCCGGACCCGCCGGTCCGCCGGGTCTGGGCGGCGACCCTGGACGCCGGGGCGCGGAGCCGCGCCGCCGAGGCGATGGTCGACACGCTCGTGGCCGTCGGCGCCGAGCTGGCGGCGACTCCCGCCGCCGCCTGAGCGACATGGCTGCGGGCCGGCGCAGTCGAGCAGCCCGGAGGGCTGCGAGTCGCGCGGTGATCTAGCCGCGGGTATTCGACTCCATGTCCCCGCGGGGGACGCCGGGCGGAACCCAGCCGGGACCGTGGAAGAGGACGCCGAACTTGGCTCGTGTCCCGTGGGCGCGGCGGATGTCGTGCCACATCGCGACGTACTCGTGGAACGCCGCCCGGACCGGGTTGTAGGTGTGGATGTTCTTCGTCAGCCCGTAGTGGACCCGCTCGCCCTCCGGGGCGTAGGTGCCGAAGAGCTTGTCCCAGATGATCAGGATCCCGCCGTAGTTCTTGTCGAGGTAGACCTCGTTCGAGCCATGGTGGACGCGGTGGTGGGACGGGGTGTTGAGGACCGCCTCGAGCGGCCGCGGCAGGCGCTTGATCCGCTCGGTATGGATCCAGAACTGGTAGATCAGCGACCAGGCCTGCGCGAGCAGGACCATCCACGGCTCGAAGCCGACGGCCGGCATCCACAGCCAGAACGGCAGGTACGTCATCGGCACCCACGTCTGGCGGAGGGCAGTCGAGAGGTTGTAGTGCGTGCTCGAGTGGTGGACGACGTGGCTGGCCCAGAAGAAGCGGCTCTCGTGGCTGCAGCGGTGGAACCAGTAGTAGGAGAAGTCGTCGGCGAAGAAGAGCAGCACCCACGTCAGCGGGTTCGACGGATCGAGTCGCAGCGGTGTCAGCTCGTAGATCGCGACGTACAGGGCGACGACGACCAGCTTCCAGGCGACGTTGATGATCACGTTGCCGAGCCCGAGCGTCAGGCTCGTCCGCGTGTCCTCGAAGTCGTAGCCGATCAGGTCGTCCTCATCCCGCGCGTAGCGGAACGAGAGCGCCTCGACCACGAGCAGCAGGACGAAGAACGGGATCGCGTAGTAGAGGACCGCGGCCACGACCCGAATTCAAGCACCTGAGCGCTCCCTTCGGAGCACTGGTTGGACCGGTCAGTCGCGCTCGGCGGCGATCAGGACGTGCCAAACCGGATAGACCGGCTTGTTGTACATGTTGAGCGCCGCCTCGCGGGCGTCGGCGACCTCGTCCGAAGACCAGAAGCGGTCGAAGTCGGCGCGGTTCTCCCACGTCGTCGTCTGGACGAACAGGAGATGGTCCTCCTCCGAGCGCGTCAGCGTGAACGACGTCGCGCCGAACGAGGGCGCCCGCTCCAGCGCCGGCATCCAGATCTGGTACCAGCGGTCCGCTCGGAACGGGTTGACGTGCCAGTTGACTACGTTGACGTCGGCCATGCGGCGGCCATCTTATTGACCCGCGCGGGTCCTCGGCATGCACAGGGTCAGTCGGGCGCCGCCGAGCGGTGAGTCGCCGACCTCGATCCGCGCCGACTGCGCCGTCGCCAGCTCCCGCGAGATCGCCAGGCCGAGCCCCGATCCGCCGTAGCGGCGGTTGCGCGACTCCTCGAGGCGGGCGAACCGCTCGAAGACGCGATCGCGATCTTCGACGGCGATTCCCGGCCCGTCGTCGTCGACCGTCAGCGAGCCCTCGGCGCCGGTCCCGGCGACCGCGACGGTGACGCGTCGCTCGCCGTAGGCGAGAGCGTTGGCGAGCAGGTTGCGGGCGATCCGGACCGTATCCTCGCGGCGGCCGGTCACGCCCACGGGTGAACCGGCGTCGAGCTCGACCCGGGCCGCCTCGGCCTCGGGCAGGGCCGCGACGACCTCGGTGGCGACGCCGGCGAGATCGAACGGCGCCACCGCCTCGGCCGCGCCCTCGGCGTCGAGGCGCTCGAGCTGGAGCAGGCCGTCGATCAGAGCCCCCATTCGCTCCGCCTCGCGCTCGATCAGGCCGGTGACCCGGGCCACCTCCGCGGGGTCGGGGGAGGGGTCGGCGGCCAGTACCTGCGCCTGCCCGAGGATCGCGGTCAGCGGCGTCCGCAGCTCGTGGGACGCATCGGCGACGAAGGCCCGCTGCGAGTCGAATGCCGCCTCGAGGCGGTCGAGCATCCGGTCGAAGCTCTCGGCGAGGGCGGCGATCTCGCTGACCGAGGAGCGCTCGTCCATCCGCTGGTCGAGGCGGCCGGCGTCGACCGCCGCCGCGCGTCCGGCCATCCGCTCGAGCGGGCGCGCCGTTCGCGCCGCGATCAGCAACCCGAGGCCGGCCGCGGCGAGCACGGTCAGCGAGCCGATGAGCAGGAACGTCTTCGCGACCTGATGCTGAGCTTCCTCGGTCGCCGCCGCAGGCTCGCCGGCCTGCACGACGACCTGCCCGGCGGGGGTGTCGACCAGCTGCGTCAGCAGGCGGAGGTCGCCGCTCTCGGCGAGCTCCTCGGTCGAGTAGCCGGGCTCGGCTCCGAGCAACTCCTGGAGCTGCGTCCGCTCCTCCTCTTCCTCGTGCTCGTCCCCGTCGGCGTGGCCCTCGTCGCTGCGGTCGACGAGGAGCGACGACTGGTTGCTGATCGGGGCGGTCGCGCCCGGGACCTGGGCGATCAGCAGCCGCGAGCCGGACAGGGCCTGCCCGGCGATGAACGTCCGCGCCGCCTCGGCCTCCGCTCCCGGTGGGGCGGCGGCGATGGCCTGCGACAGCGCGTCGGCCTGGACGGCGAGCTCGGAGTCGGTCCGGTCGTCGAGGCGGCTGCCGACGAGGTTGTAGACGGCCACGCCGAGCGCGGCCACGGCCACGAGCACGAGCGCGGCGATCGAGAGCGACAGACGCGTCCGCAGGCTCATCGCTCGCCGTTCGCCGGCAGCCGGTAGCCGGCGGAGCGGACCGTCTCGATCGCCGCCGGGTCGCCGAGCTTCCGCCGCAGGTAGCCGACGTAGACGTCGACGACGTTCGTTCCCGGATCGTGCTCGTAGCCCCACGCCTCGGCGAGCAGACGCTCGCGAGAGAGAGCCTGGCCCGGATGCCGGGCGAAGCAGGCGAGCAGCGAGAACTCGCGGGGGGAGAGGGAGACCTCGGAGCCGTCGGCCCAGACGCGGCGGCTGAGCAGGTCGATCTCGACGGCGCCGGCGCGGATCCGGCCGCCCTCGGCGCTTCCGGTCCGCAGGTGGGCGCGAACGCGGGCGAGCAGCTCGGGCACCGAGAACGGCTTCGTCACGTAGTCGGTCGCGCCGCTGTCGAGCCCGGCGATCCGGTCCTCGACCTCTCCCTTCGCCGAGAGGATGATCACCGGCAGGTTCGGCCGGACCGCCCGGATCGCCTCGAGCACCTCGAGCCCGCCCTTGCCCGGGAGCATCACGTCGAGGACGACCAGGTCCGCCTCACCGTCGAGGACTAGCCGCTCCCCCGACGGGCCGTCGGTTGCGAGCGCGACCGAGTAGCCGGCGGCCTCGAGACCGCGGACCAGGAAGTCGGCGATTGCCGGTTCGTCCTCGACGACGACGATTCGCATCGGCCGACTCTAACCCCGCGGAACCCGCTTCAGAGCGGTGCTGGGACGACCTGAGAGGACTCTCATCGAACGCTGCGAGCTCGCTTAGAGCCGCGGCCGAGCATTGCCCCACTCTCTCCACCCCCCGACGAAAGGAAGGGAAATGCAGAACGAGTCACAGCTTCGCCGCATCGGCGCTTCGCTGATCGCCGCAACCGGCGCCATCCATCTGGTCCTGGCACCCGAGTACCTGGGTGAGCAGGCCTACATCGGCATCGGGTTCATCCTCGGCGGCATCGCCGCGCTGCTGATCGGAGCCCGCCTCTGGCGGACGAGCGATCAGGCGGCATGGACCCTGGGCGCGCTGCTCTCGGCCGGAATGGCCGTCGGCTTCGTCCTCTCGAGGACCGTGGGGCTCCCCGGCTTTCACGAGTCCGAGTGGGAGCTCTCCGGGATCCTCTCGGTCCTCCTCGAGGCCGGCTTCGTCGGCTGCGCCGCGGCCGCCCTGCGGCCGCCGCGGGAGGCGATGGCGGCATAGCCCCAGCGGACACCGACGCGAACGGGCGCCCTGCGGGCGCCCGTTTTACGTGGGGGATGGGTTTCGGCTCGCGCCGGGGCCCGTCCGGCGCGGTGAGAGGGGGTTTGGCTGTGAGGGGACCGGGTGGAAGTCACTCGGGTGCTCAATGGCGAGTTGGTGACCACTGTGGTCACTGAAACGCCATTCGTCGGCTGAGTCAGAGGACGAACTGCACGTTTTGTCCCTGTGGGGGACGTTTCGTGCAGTTGGATGGCTGAGTCACCCGACGAATGGCGAGTTGTCCCCGCCAGAGCAGGGTTTCTTGCCATTGAGTGGCTCGGTCACCCGACGAGTGGCGATTTCGGTCCCTCCCAGGGATTCAATTCGCCATTGACCCTAGGGGTGAGCCTTCCGAGGCCTCCAGCCTCTTCCCCTCACTGCCAGACAGACGTCCGGCCCGGCGCCGAGCACCGGCGCGAGCCGAACGCCCCCAGGAGTTACCGCTAGGCGCCGACCTCGGCCCAGATCGCGCCCTCGCCCGGGGCGGTCTTGCCCTCGTGGTCGTCGGTGGCGCCGACCCGGCACGTGATCTTTCCGGAGTGCCGGTTCTCGTGCATCATCTGGTGTGCCTCCGGCACGCCCTCGAAGCCCATGGCCGCCGAGAGGACGGGGCGGACCTTGCCCTCAGCCATCAGCTGGTTGGCCTTCATGCACTCGTAGGCGTTCGCGAAGTGCGAGCCGATGATCTCCTTCTGCTTCATCCACAGGTAGCGGACGTCGAAGTCGAGCGTGTAGCCCGAGGTGGCGCCGCAGATCACGACCTTGCCGAACGGCTTGACCGTGAAGACGGAGGTCGGGAAGGTCGCCTGCCCGACGTGCTCGAAGACCACGTCGGGGGCGTCGCCGAGGATCCCCTTGACCTTCTTCGCGAAGGCGCGGGACTCCTTGAAGCGGGCCTTCTCCTCGTCCGGAGTCTCGTTCCCGGTCCGCATCATGCCCTTGAACTCGTTCCGGTCGATGTAGTCGACGGCGCCGAGCTGCTTGATCAGCTCGCCCTTCTCGGCGGAGGAGACGACGCCGACGGCGTTGGCACCCGCGGCCTTGCAGAGCTGGACGGCGAAGACGCCGAGCCCGCCGGCCGCGCCCCAGATCAGGACGTTGGAGCCGGCCTGGATCTTCGCCCGGTTCATCAGCATCCGGTAGGCGGTGAAGTAGGTGAGACCGTAGGCCGAGCAGTCGACCCAGGAGAGGTTCTCCGGCTTCGGCAGCAGCTGCTGCGCCTGGACCTTCGTGAACTGGGCGAAGCTGCCCCACGTGGTCTCGTAGCCCCAGATCCGCTGGGAGGGAGCGGCCATCGGGTCGAGGCCGTGGACCTCGACGTCCTCGTAGGAGGCCTGGTTGCAGTGGATGACGACCTCGTCGCCGGCCTTCCAGTTGGTGACGCCGGGGCCGACCTTCCAGACGATGCCGCTGGCATCGGAACCGCCGATGTGGTGGCCGTACTCGGGGTGGTCGCCGTAGCCGAAGACCGACACCGGCTGACCGAGCGAGGCCCAGACGTTGTTGAAGTTGACGCCGGCCGCCATCACGCGGACGATCACCTCGAAGGCACCGGGCTCGGGGACTTCGACCTCCTCGACCTGGAAGGCGTCCTTCGGCTCGCCCTCGCGCTCGGCGCGGATGACCCAGGCGGCCATCTTCTCCGGCAGCGTGCCGGGCTCCACGTCCAGCTTGGCGACTTCAGCGATGTCTACGGCCACGGTTCTCCTCGGTTGATTGGGCTCGGAAAGCGGCCGGATGGTATCGACGGACCGGGTGACCCGGCGGCGCGGCGGCGGGCTACTCGGCGAGCGTGCGTGCCAGGTCGGGCACCGCACCGCGCTGCTCGGGCGCCGGAGCGTCCTCGTCCTCGCCGACGGGTTCCGGCCGCCTCGCGGCGATCAGGAACCAGGCGAGGATCGCCCCGCCTGCGGCGACGGCGGCGGAGACGCCGATCGAGGTCGTCAGCCCGCTGATGAAGGCGTCGTGGGCGGCGGCGCCGGCCTGGCGGGCGACGTCCGGCGGCAGGCCCGCGAGCGTCTGCTCGAGGCCGCCGCTGCCGAGCTGCTGGGAGATCGAGTCGACCTGCGAGGCCGGGATCCCGGATCCCGAGAGCGACGACTCGAGCTCGGTCCGGCTGTTGCCCTGGAAGATCGCGCCGAGCACAGCCACCCCGAAGGTGCCGCCGACCATCCGCGACATCGAGAGCAGGCCGGAGGCGAGGCCCGACTTGGTGACGTGGACGGCGTTCATCGCGGCCGTCGACATCGGCGACATCGTCAGGCCGATGCCGAAGCCCATGAGGATGAACGGCACCAGCAGCGATCCGTAGCCGGAGGTGTCGGAGATCTGCGCCTGCATGAACAGCGAAACGGCGACGAGCGCGAGCCCGGCGACGATCGGCACGCGAGCGCCGATCCGGTCCGTCATCCGGCCGGCGATCGGCGCCACGACCATGATCACGATCGTCGTCGGCAGGAACCTGACGCCGGCCTCCAGCGGCGAGTAGCCGAGGATGTTCTGGATGTAGAGCGCCATGAAGAAGAACATCCCGAGCATCGAGAACGAGATGACGAAGGCGACGGCCAGGGCACCCGCGAAGTTGCGGTTGCGGAGGAAGTCGAACTGGACGATCGGCGCGCGGACCTTGCCCTCGAGCCAGGCGAATGCCAGCAGCAGGGCGATCGAGGCGGCGATCAACCCGAGGATCCGCTCCGAGCCCCAGCCCCAGCTGTTGCCCTCGATGAGCGCGAGGACGCCGGCGGTCAGCCCGGCGGTGAGAACCGCGGTGCCCGCCCAGTCGATCTCGCGGCCGACGGTCTCGTCGCGGGACTCGCGGACGGCGAACAGCGCCGTCACGATCGCGCCCGCCGCGACCGGGATGTTCAGGTAGAAGATCGCGCGCCAGGAGACGTGCTCGGTCAGAAAGCCGCCGAGCAGCGGTCCGAGCGCCAGCGCCAGGGCCGAGACCCCGGCCCAGGTGCCGATCGCGCGGCCGCGTTCCGACGGCGGGAAGGCGTTGGTGATGATCGACAGGGTCGCGGGCATCATCAGCGACGCGCCGATGCCCTGGGTGACGCGGCTGGCGACGAGCGCACCGGTCGAGGGGGCGAGGCCGGCCGTCGCGGAAGAGATCGCGAACAGGATCACGCCGGTCATGAACATGCGCCGGCGACCGAGGATGTCGCCGAGGCGTCCGCCGGTCGCGAGCAGGACGGCGAACGAAAGGCTGTAGCCGTTGATCACCCACTCGAGCGAGGAGATCGAGGCGCCGAGATCCTTCTGGATCGACGGCAGCGCCACGTTCATGACCGTGTTGTCGAGCATGATCATGAACAGGGCGAAGCACATCGCCGCGAGCGTCCACCACTTGGCGTTCTCGTCGGTGATCAGGTGTCCGAATCGCTGGGTCAAGTCGTCTCCTCCTCGGTCTTGGCGCCGCCGGCGATCCGCTCCGCCGCGGCGAGCGGGGCGAGCGCGTCGTGGATCCGGTCGCGTTCGGCCGGTGTCAGGGTGTTCAGGAAGCCGTCGATCTGGGCCCGGCGGAGGGCGACGAGGTCGTCGGTGAGTTCGAGGCCCGGAGCCGTCATCGCGAACAGGCGGACGCGACGGTCCGTGGTCGACTCGCGGCGGGTGACGAAGCCCTTCTGGACGAGGCCGTCGAGGGCGCGGCTGACGGCGGCGGGGGAGGCGCCGATGCGCTCGGCGATCCGGCCGCCCGAGACCGGCTCGGGATCGGCGCAGGCGAGGGTCACAAGGGCCCGGACCTGCGAGACGGTGAGGTCGTTCTCCTCGATCGCCTTGAAGCGGTCCTCTTCGGGCGTGAGCATGATCGCCCGCATCAGTCCGTAGACGAGGTCGCCGGTGGTCGCCGCGGCGGGGGTTGTTCCGGTCGATGCTTGCACGGACGCAACGATTGCACCTGCGCATGGACCGGAGTGTGAGGTCGCTCACGTCAGGAAGCCATCCGGGACCGCGACTACCTTGAAGAGTCCGATGGAAGCGTCCCGAAACCACTTCGATACCGCATCCCAGCTGCCGCTGGGCGACCCGTCCGCGTCCGTGCGGGCGATCGGCGACCGGATCGTCATCGAGGGCCTGACGGTCGCCGACGAGCGCGCCGCGAAGGTCGTCCGCGAGCGCGCCGAGGCCGGTGCTCCGGCCTCCGAGACCGTCGCGAAGGCGATCGAGATCGGTGCCCGGGTGATCGACTCGGAGGGGACGGCGACGAACGTCGACTACGTCCAGCGCGTGTTCGAGGAGCGCGTCGGCAAGCTCCACGAGGATCTCGCGGGGACGCTGGAGGCGGGGAGCGCCGAGATCGCCAACCACATCGCCGAGAACTTCGACACCGAGCGTGCCGACTCGGTCCAGGGCGAGATCAAGCAGATGCTCGTCACCGCGATCCAGCACCAGCAGCAGGAGCTGCAGAAGCTGCTGACCACCGAGGACGCGAGCAACCCGCTCGTCGCGGTCCAGATCCGCTCGGCCAAGGTGATGCTCGAGGCCGAGGAGCGCCATCGCAAGGAGCTCGCAGACCTCCGCGAGAGCAACAGCCGGGAGAACCGGGCCCTGCACACGCAGGTGCGCGAGCTGACCGAGCGGGTCAGCATTCAACTCGAGCGCAATGAGGGCGACGAGCGCGTCGCCGAAGCCGAAGAGGCGGGCACGCGGAAGGGCTTCAGCTTCGAGGAGAGCGTCTTCGAGGCCGTCTCCGCGATCGCGGCGGCGCGCGGCGATTGCGCAACCCACACCGGTGCGGAGGCTGCCGAGGGCGGGGGCAAGAAGGGCGACGTCCTCGTCGAGCTCGGCGCCGCCGATGGCCCGGCGATGGGCCGCATCGTCTTCGAGGTCAAGGACAAGAAGTTGTCCAAGAACGTCGCCTGGCAGGAGCTGAACGAGGCGATGGCGGCGCGGGCCGCCTCCTACGGCGTCCTCGTCGTCGCCGGCGAGGACCGGGTTCCCTCCGGCCGCGAGGAGCTCCGCGAGTACGAGGGCAACAAGCTGATCGTCGCCGTGGACCGCGACGAGCCCGATTCGCTGGCCCTGGCGGTCGCCTACCGACTCGCCGCCGCCCGCGTTTCGATGGCGCGCGACCGCGAGCTCACCGTCGACGCCGCCGAGGTCCGGGCCGTCGCCGAGGAGGCGACGTCGTGCCTGCGTCAGGCCCAGGCGATCAGGTCTGCCCTGACCGGGATCAAGACCTCCTCCGACAAGGCGAAGACCGGCCTCAACGAGATGGTCGAAGCGGTCGCGGCGAAGCTCGAGCGGATCGACGCGCTCGTCGCGGAGGCCGACGCCGCCGGCTCCGCCACGGACTGACGCCGTCCGTCAGTCGCGCTGAAGCACGCCCGGGTCGAGCTGACCCGGCGCCGTGAAGCCGGAGAGGCCGAGAGTCAGGTCGAGCTCGGCTAGCGTCCAGCGGAGGACCTTCTCGACGCCGTCGGCCGCCTCGAGCGCCATCCCCCAGAGATAGGGGCGGCCGATCATGACCGCGTCGGCCCCCAGGGCGAGTGCCTTGAACGCGTCGGCGCCGGAGCGGATCCCGCTGTCGAACAGCACCTTGAGGTCGTCGCCGACGGCGGCGGCGACCTCTGGCAGGGCATCGACGGCGGCGATCGCGCCGTCGACCTGCCGGCCGCCGTGGTTGGAGACGACGACTCCCTCGACGCCGCGCTCGCGTGCCTCACGGGCGTCGTCGGGGTGGAGGATGCCCTTGAGCAGGATCGGGATCGAGGTCCGCGATCGCAGCCACTCGAGGTCGTCCCAGGTCAGGCTCGGATTCCCGAACGCGCCGATGAACTTGCCGATCGCCGGCCCGGGGTCATCCTCCGGCGTCCGTTCGAGCCCCTCTCGGAACACCGGGTCGGAGAAGAAGTTGGCGAGGCCGATTCCCTCGATGGCCGGCAGGTAGGCGTTCTGGAGGTCGCGCGGTTTCCAGCCCGGAAAGGCGTTGTCGACCGTGACCATGATCGCCTCGTAGCCGGCGGCCTCGGCCCGACTGACGAAGCTCTCGCAGAGCTCCGGGTCGTTCGGCCAGTAGAGCTGGAACATGCGCGGCGAGTCGCCGACGGCCTCCGCAACGGCCTCGATCGTGTGACCGGAGACCGTCCCGACGGTGATCGGCACGCCGACCCGCTCGGCGCCGGCGGCGCTGGCGAGCTCGCCGTCGGGGTGAACGATCATCTGCGCCCCGATCGGCGCCAGCGCCAGGGGTGCCGGCCATTCGCGCCCGAACGGCGAGGTCCGGAGATCGCGCACCGCGACGTCGCGCAGCATCCGCGGGACGATCCGCCACGAGTCGAGGGCGGCGCGGTTCGAGCGTTCGGTCCCCCCGGTGCCGGCGGAGCCGAAGACGTAGCCGGCGGCGCGCTCGTCGAGCGCCTCGGCCGCGGCGGCCTCGAGCGCGCGCCAGTCAACGGGAAGGCTCGGGCGCTCGCCGCCCGCGCCCGCGAGGTAGATCGAGCGATAGTGGTCGCCGAACTGCTCGCGGGGAGGGTGCGGCGTCATTCGCCGCTCAGGGAAGCAAGAGGTCGTTCTGTGCGCTCGGCCGCGGCGCGCCGACCGACATCGTCGAGGAGGCGATCGTCGGGACGTTGGAGTCGACCGAGTACTCGCCGGTCTCCAGCTCGAGTTGGAGCGACCCGACGCCGCCGGCGGGGATCTCGTCCGTGCTGGCGCTGTTGGGGCCGTCGAGTGAGAACTCGACGTCGTCGGCCGACTGATTCGAGATCGTGATCGTGGCCAGGCCGGCGCCGATCTCGTCGGGAACGACGACGACCTTGCGGTTGTCGACCTTCGCACTGAGCTCGACCGGTACCGGCGGTCGTGGCTCGTTCGGGTGGTCCTCGGCGCCGCATCCGGCGACGATGACGGCGGCGACGACCAGCCCTGCTGCGGCGCATCTACCTCTCATCCGCCGCTGAATCTACCCGAAGGACCGGCGATCGTCGCCCGAGGCGCTCAGGTGCCGACGGCCTCGACGACCGCGGCGACGCCGTCGCCGACGCTGACCTCGTCGCCGGGCTCGACCTCGCGGCGGAGGATGGCGAGCGCGAGCGGCCCCTCCGCGGGGGAAATGACGGCGGTGCCGATCACCCCGACCTCGCGGTCGCCGGCGAGGACCGGATCGCCCGCGGCGACCGGGTCGGCGGGGCGGAGGCGGCGCAGGTGGCGGTTCGGCTTGCCCTTGTAGTGGAGCCGGGCGACGGTCTCCTGGCCGATGTAACAACCCTTTGTAAAGCTGACTGCGCGTTCGTCGATCGCCGCCTCGGCGGGCATCGTCTGCGGGCTGATCTCGCGGCCGACCCGGGGACGCCCGGCCTCTACCCGGGCGATCTCGCCGGCCGCGTCTGAAACCGGCTGCGCGCCCTCGGCGAGCAGATGGGTCGTCACCGCGCCGACGGCGTCGGCGGGGACGAGCAGGTCGGCACCGGCGTCGGTGGCGATCACCCGGCACGACGCGCCGGCGACGAACCGCTCGGCGTGGGAGTACTCGGGCCCGAGGGGGCCGTCGCCGAGAAGCTTCGGGGTCATCGGCCCGATCAGGGAGAGCAGCGCCCGCCCGGTGTCGTCGGACTCGACCGCGGCGTCCCGGCCGACGTTGTAGGTCCCGAGATGGCGCGCCAGGAGCTCGCCGGTCTCGGGCTCGGTGTCGATCAGGAACTCGTCGTCGGCGATCCGGAGCACCCTCATGTCGGCCTGGACCTTGCCCTTGCGGTCGAGCAGGGCGGCGTAACAGCCCTCGCCCGGACTCAGCGACTCGATGTCGTTCGTCAGCTGGCCCTGGAGGAACTCCGCGGCCTCGCTCCCGCGAACGAAGATCCGCGGCCGGCCGGAGCGATCGATCAGGCCGGCCTCCTCGCGCAGCGCGCGGTACTGGGCGTCGAGTTCGAGGGTCGCTTCCATCCCGGCCAAGTGTAGGAGGCGCCTTGCGCCGACTCCGGCGGCGCCGAGTAGGGTGAGGATGCACAGGAAAGTTTGATGTGCCAAACTTCTGAACATGCCGGGTCAAAACATTCGTCTGTGCCGTGCCTGAATCGCTCGCCGCGCCAGGTAGTCACGGTCGCGACCGCCGCGCCAGCGCGACCGAGGCGGTCGAGGACTACGCCAAGGCGATCCACGCTCTCGCCGCCCGTGAGCCCGGGCCGGTTGGGACCACGGCGCTCGCCGAGCGCCTCGGCGTCTCACCGGGAACGGTGACCGCGATGTGCAAGCGCATGGCCGAGCTCGGGCTCGTCAGCTACGAGCCCTACCGCGGCGTCGAGCTGACCGAGCCCGGCGAGCGCATGGCGCTGGAGGTGATCCGCCACCACCGCCTGCTCGAGTCGTTCCTGGCCGAGGCCCTGGGCATGCCGTGGGATCAGGTCCACGACGAGGCCGAGGTCCTCGAGCACTACATCAGCGAGGAACTGGAGGAGCGGATCGCGGCGGCTCTCGGCGATCCCGAGCGTGACCCGCACGGCGATCCGATCCCGAGTCGCGACCTGACGATCTCCGATCCGATCCCCGGCGCTCCGCTGCTCGAGCTCGAGCCCGGCAGCCGCGGCACCTTCACCCGGGTCTCCGACGGCCGTCCCGAGATGCTGCGCTTCCTCGACGCCGAGGGGATCCGGCCGGGCGCGACACTCGATGTCCTCCGGCGGGAGCCGTTCGGCGGCGCCGTGGTGGTGGCCTCGGAGGCGGGCGAGACGGCGATCGGCCCCGACCTGGCGGCGCGGATGCTCGTCGCCGTCGAGGAGGTGTCGTGAACCCGGGCCCCGATGCGCCGGCCACCGAGCCCCGCCCGGGCGCGGCGGCGGACGGCAACGGATCCGTCTCCGACGTCGACCTCGTCCTTCCCGGCGAGGCCCTGGTCGCCGACGCGGCGCGGAAATCGCTCGAGGGCGAGCGCCGCGGCCTGCGCCGGCTCTGGCCCTTCCTCGGCCCGGCCTTCATCGCCTCGATCGCCTACATCGACCCCGGCAACTTCGCGACGAACATCGCCTCCGGGGCCCAGTTCGGATACATGCTCCTCTGGGTCGTCCTGGCGGCCAACCTGATCGGGATGCTCGTGCAGACCCAGTCGGCGAAGCTCGGCATCGCGACCGGGCGCAACCTCCCCGAGCTCTGCCGCGAGCAGTTCCCGCGCAAGACCTCGTTCGGGCTCTGGCTCCAGGCGGAGCTGGTCGCGATGGCGACCGACATCGCCGAGGTCATCGGCGCCGCCCTCGGCCTCTACCTGCTGTTTGGGATCCCGCTGTTCTGGGCCGGGCTGATCGCGGGCGCCGGGTCGTTCGCCATCCTCGCGATGCAGCAGCGCGGCGTCCGCAAGCTCGAGGCGGTGATCGTCGGCTTCCTCGGCATCGTCATCGCTGCGTTCGTCTTCGAGGTGACGCAGTCGAATCCGGATCCGGCGGGAATCGCCGAGGGCCTGTTCGTGCCGAGCTTCGACGGCACCGAGAGCGTCCTGCTCGCGACCGGAATTCTCGGTGCCACCGTGATGCCCCACGTCGTCTACCTGCACTCGGCCCTGACCCAGAGCCGGGTAGTCGGCAGAAACAGCGAGGAGCGGAAGCGGATCCTCAACTTCGAGAAGGTCGACGTGATCATCGCGATGACCCTGGCGGGCATCGTGAACATGTCGATGGTGATCGTCGCGGCCGGCCTCTTCAACGCCGGCGGGTTGACCGGCATCGACTCGATCGAGGGCGCCTACGAGGGCCTTCAGCAGACCGTCTCCGACAACGCCGCCACGATCTTCGGTGTTGCGCTGCTCGCGTCGGGCCTCGCGTCGACGTCCGTCGGCACGATGGCCGGTCAGGTCGTCATGCAGGGTTTCATCCGCCGCAAGATCCCGCTGACGCTGCGCCGCGCGATCACCCTGGCGCCGGCGTTGGTCGTCCTCGCCATCGGCCTGGACCCGACCCGGGCCCTGGTGATCAGCCAGGTCGTGTTGTCCTTCGGCATCCCGTTCGCGCTGATCCCGCTGCTGATCATCGCGCGGCGCCGGGAGGTGATGGGGGCACTCGTCAACCCGGGCTGGCTGACCGCCCTCGCCTCGGTCCTGGCGGCGATGATCATCGCCCTGAACCTGTTCCTGCTGCAGCAGCTCTTCTTCGGCTAGCCGCGACGGTAGGCTTGCGCCGATGGCGCTTTCGGAGTCGTTCCAGGAGATCGTCGAGTCGCTCCCGCGCGACTGGACCGACATGCAGCTCGACTTCCGGCTCGTCGACGAAACCCGCTACGTCGACGCGTCGATCCCGATGACCCAGATCAACGCGCAGCCCTACTCGGAGGCCGACTGGCACTGGCGCATCAACGTTGCTAACGGCTTCGGCCACGCCGCCGCACCCGAGACGGTCACATGGGTTCTCGAGATGCTCGACCGCCAGGGAATCGAGGGCGAGATGATCGTCCGCGGCCTCAACGAGGGCCGAGCCGAGATCACGCAGATGTGGGGCCGGCCGGAGAGCGTTCGCGCCGAGTACCGCCGGCGCCGCTCGATCTGAGCCGATGGCCCGGGTCCTCGGACTCGTCACCGACCTGATGCTCGCGAGCCGGGTCGAGGCGCCGCTCCGGGCGGCAGGCCACGACGTGGTCCTCCGCGGCGAGCTCGGCGAGGACGCCGGCGACTTCGACGCGATCGTCGCCGACCTCGAGATCGCCGATCCGGCGGCCGTCGCCGCCGCCGGGCCGCCGGCGCTCGGCTTCTACTCGCACGTCGACGTCGAGACGAGGAGAGAGGCCGAGGAGGCGGGCGTCGCGCTGGTCGTGCCGCGCTCGCGGATGGCGCGCGAGCTGCCGGATCTGGTCGCTCGTCTGCTCGAGTCCGGCGCCTGAGCTCACGAACTCGCGGATTCGGGGCGCTCGGGTACTAGACTGGCGCCGCCCATTCGCGCCGGTGGCGCGAGATCGCCTTCAGGAGGTTTGAGAGTGCAGGATCGAGGATTGGCCGCATACATCGCGGAGCTGATCGGAACGTTCTTCCTCGTCTTCGTCATCGGGACCGTCATCAGCCTTTACGTCGCCGCCGGGGGCTCCGCCCAGTTCGGCTCCGACTTCGCGGTTGTCGGCTTCACGCAGGGGCTCGTCCTCTTCGCGCTGATCATGGCCTTCGGGGCGGTCAGTGGTGGTCACTTCAACCCGGCGGTCACGACCGCGGCCGCGTTCCTGCGCCGCATCGACCCGATCGACGCGGTCGTCTACGTGCTCGCGCAGCTCTCGGGCGCCGTGCTCGGCGCGCTCGCCGTCAAGGGCCTGCTGCTCGACGAGGGCCGCGCCGTCAACTGGGGCGCCGGCGACATCAGCCCGCTGCTCGGCAGCGACTTTGCGGGAATGATCTGCGAGGGGATCGGCGCGCTGCTGATCGTCCTCGGCGTCGTCGCCGTCGCGATGAACAAGCGGGCCCGCAACGAGTGGGGCCCGCTGACCATCGGCCTGACGTTCGCGTTCTGCGTGTTCATCTTCGGCCCGCTGACCGGCGGCTGCTTCAACCCGGCCCGCTGGTTCGGCCCGGCGCTCGTCAGCAACGACTGGGGCGGCGTCTGGCCCTACATCGTCGGCCCGCTGCTCGGTGCCCTGATCGCGGCCCTGATCTACAAGTTCGTGATCACGGCGGGCGAGCCCGACGCCGAGCTCGAGAAGGCCACCGGGCCTTCGACGGGACCGGGACCGCGGGCCCAGAAGTAGCCCGCTTCGAAGCATTCGACGAGCGGGGCGCTCTGCCGATGGCGGAGCGCCCCGTTTCGTTAGCGTGAAGACGATGCGCCGCGTCACCTTCTCCCGGAACCTGACGCTGTCGCTTTCGCGGACCTGTCGCTGCTACTGCAAGTACTGCGCGTTCGCCACCCATCAGGCCCACGTCCACCCGCCGGATGAGGTGATCTCGCGACTCGACGCGGCGGCCAAGCGCAACGTCAAGGAGCTGCTGGTGCTGACCGGCGAGCAGCCCGAGGTCAACCCGATCGTCGCCGAGCGGCTCCGGGGCTGGGGCCACGAGGACTTCACCTCCTACGTTCGCTGGGCCTGCGAGCGGGCGCTCGAGCGGGGGATGCTCCCGCACACGAACGTCGGCGTCGCCGGACGCGAGGACTACGCGCGCCTGCGCGAGGTGACGGCGTCGCAGGGGCTGATGCTCGAGTCGGTGAGCGAACGGCTGATGGAGACCGTCCACGCGGGATCGCCGACCAAGCATCCCCGGGTTCGGCTCGAGGCGATCGCCGCGGCCGGTGAGCTGAAGATCCCGTTCACGAGCGGGATCCTCGTCGGGATCGGCGAGACCGAGGAGGAGCGCGTGGCATCCCTCGAGGCGCTCGCGGAGCTCCAGCGGCGCCACGGCCACATCCAGGAGGTGATCCTGCAGAACTTCGTCGCCCACCCCCGCTATTACGGAGCCGAGGTGGCCGACATCGCCGCCGAGGCGAGCGAGCGCCGCTGGTCGGAGGGGCCTGGCGACGCCGAGCCGGGGTCGGAGGAGGGAGCGATCGACTGGCCGTCGTGGGCCGAGCCGGTCTCGATCGAGGACATGAAGCGGCTCGTCGCCGAGTGCCGGCGGTTGATGCCCGAGGTCGGCGTCCAGATCCCGCCGAACCTCTCCGACTGGTGGATCGATCTCGTCGAGGCGGGCGCGACGGACCTCGGCGGCCTCTCGGCCAACGGGGATCACATCTCCCCCGAACATCCCTTCCCGAGCCCGCTCCAGGTTCGCAAGCGCCTGCGCCCGCTCGGCTACGCCCTGACCGAGCGGCTCTGCGTCTACCCCCAGTACATGAACGACGAGTGGGTGGCGGCGCCGGTCCTCGATGCGATCGGCGAGCACTTCCCGACCTTCCTGCCTCGCCGCGCGCCGTTCCCGGTCCGCCCGGGTGGCAACGGCAACGGCAGCGGCAACGCACCGGCCCTCGGCTTCGGCGACCCCGTCCACCGGGCGGTCGAGCGGGGACGGGCCGGGGAGGAGCTGTCGGAGGACGAGCTGGTGGCGCTGTTCGCGGAGACCCGCCCGGAGGCGGTCGAGGAGATTCGCGCGGCGGCCGACGAGCTCCGGGCCGGCATCGCCGGCGATCTGGCGACGTTCGTGGTCAACCGGAACATCAACTTCACCAACGTCTGCACCGTCGGCTGCGCGTTCTGCGGGTTCGGGCAGACGAGCCGGAGCCCGGATGCCTACGAGATCGATCCGGCCGAGTTCGCCGAGCGGATCCGCGAGGCGGTCGAGTTCGGCGCGACCGAGATCTGCATGCAGGGCGGGATCCACCCCGATTACACGCTCGAGCACTACGGCGAATGGCTGCGCCGGGCGAAGGACGCGGCGCCGGACATCCACCTTCATGCCTACTCGCCGATGGAGGTCCACTTCATGTGCGAGCGCTCCGGGCGCGATCCCGACTACGTCTTCTCCTACCTCCGCGACTGCGGCCTCGGCTCGACTCCGGGAACGGCGGCCGAGGTGCTGGAGGACGGCGTCCGCAACCGGATCTCGCCGAACAAGCTGCCTGCGGCCCGCTGGGTCGAGATCATCGAGGCGTCCCACCGCGCCGGGCTGCGCTCGACCTCGACCGTGATGTTCGGCCACATCGAGACACCCCGCGAGCTCGCCGAGCACATGCGGGTGATCCGAGCCGTCCAGGAGCGGACCGGGGGCATCACCGAGTTCGTCCCGCTCAGCTTCATCCCCTACCACACGATGCTCGGTCGGACGCACGGGATCGAGGAGATCTCCGGCGCCGAGAACCTCAAGCACACCGCCGTCTTCCGTCTCGCGCTCGGACGCACGATCCCGAACCTCCAGGCGAGCTGGGTGAAGATGGGACTCGGGGCCGCGACCGAGGCGCTCCGCTGGGGCGTCAACGACCTCGGCGGCACCCTGATGGAGGAGAGCATCTCCCGAATGGCGGGGTCTCAGCACGGCTCGCGCCTCGAGCCCGAGGATCTGATCGGCGCCGCCCGCGCGGCCGGCCGGCAGCCCGCTCAGCGCTCGACGCTCTACGAGGTTCTCGAGACCTACTGACCGGCGGCCGACCAGCGGCCGCGGGGCCCGCGGCCGCGCTAGCGGAAGAGGTCCTCGTCCCGCGCCCGCTGCAGGGCCGCGGCGCCGGGACCGTCCTCGGCGGTGACGAGATCGCCCCGGCCGTGGATCACCACCACCGGGATGCCCGCCGCCTTGTCGCGGACGAGGTCCGCTGCCGCGGCGAGCTGGTCGGCGACCGCGATCTCGGTGGCGGCGAGCTCGCGCCCGTCGCGGTCGGAGCGGCCGCGCCAGTCGTCGATCGCAGCGATCCCGGCGCAACCGATGGCCACCTCCGTCTGCCCGACCCGCCACGGGCGGCCGAAGCTGTCGCTGACGATGACACCGAGCCGGCGGCCCGAGGTGGCGGCGAGCGCGGCTCGCAGGCTCCGGGCGGAGGCGTCGGGGTCGGCGGGGAGCAGCAGGACCTCGTCGGCGGCGCCGACATTGGATGAGTCGATCCCGGCGTTCGCGCAGACGAGGCCGCTCCGCGTCTCGACGATCAGGACGCGCTCGCTGCGGACGATCCGCTCCGACTCGCCGAGGATCAGCTCGACGAGGCGCGGATCCTTGTCGAGCGACGCGCCGAGCTCGGTCGCTCGCGGGGTCGGCTCGACATCGGCGAGGGCCCGCTGCCGGCCCTCCACCTTCGAGACGATCTTCTGGGCGATCACGACGACGTCGCCGTCGGCGAGCTCGGCCGCGGCGGCGATCATCCGCCCGAGCTCGTCGCCCGGCCCGATCTCGGGCAGCCCCTCGACCGGAAGGACGGTTACCGGGCTCAAGACGACTCGTCGAGGAACTGCTGGAGCACCTTCGCGGTGGCGGGCGCGCGGGCGCGGTCGAAATCGAGGCTCGTGGCCATCTCGCGGAGGTCGTCGCCGGTGTCGAGGTCGAGCGCCATCGACGGGATCGTGGCGATCCGGCAGCGAGCGCCCGCTTCCTTCGCGAGCGCCAGGTGTCTGGCACGGCTGTCGGGTCCGAAGGAGGGCTCGATCACGTCGGGAGGGGACAGGATCAGGCCGTTGGTGCCGGTTCCGTGCCGATCGGGCACCACGGCGACGCCCGGCGCCTGGGCGCGGAGTTCGCGGTCGATCTCGGTTCCCTCGAGCAGGGGGGTGTCGCCCGGCGCGAGCAGGACGCACTCGGCGCCGCGCTCGATCGCGTCGGCGACGCCGACCATCGCCGCCTCGGAATGACCGAGGTCCTCGGGGTCGTCGATGAACTCAGCCCCGCCGTCCTCGGCGATCGTCCGGGCCTCCGGCTCCGCGCTGACGACGACGATCCGGTCGACGAGACGGCACTCGCGGAGCCCGAGCAGGACGTCGTTGAGCATCGCCTTCGCGATCGCGGGCCGGTGTGACGCGGCGGCGCTGTCGGACAGGCGGGACTTGGCGCGGTCGAAGCGCTTGATCGGGACGATCGCGGTGGCGTGCACGGTTAGGTCAGTCTCGCAGCGTCGCCGCGAACTCGAGCGTTCCCTCGGCGACGCGCCGGCGTCCGCCGGAGCCGTCCATCAGCGTGTCGAACCTGGTGATCGCGAGGCCCTCGACCTCGGGATCGGGATCCGGGTCGGCGGCGTCGACGACTAGGCCGTCGATCACGTCCGCATAGGCCTCGGCCACGCCGGCCGCCGAAGGCTCGCGGCCGACTGCGCGCATGAACTTGTCGGTCGGGCCCTTGACGACCTCGCCGGCGACGAACGGGCTGACCGCGACCGCCGGTGCGGCGGCTCCCGCGATCGCCTCACGGAGGCCCGGTACGGCGAGGATCGGGCCGATCGAGATCACCGGGTTCGAGGGGCCGACGACGATTACGTCGGCGGCGGCGAGGGCTTCGGCCGCCTCCGCGGTCAGGCGGGCGTCGGAGATGCCGGCGAACTCGACGTCGGCGATCGGCGGCTCGGCCCGGTCCTGGATCAGGTACTCCTGGAAGTCACGCCAGCCCTGGTCGGTCCGCACCCGGGTCCGGACCGGCTCGTCGCACATCGGCAGGACGGTCGCGGCGGCGCCGAGCGCCCGCGCCAGTCCCGAGGTGACGGCGGTGAGCCGCTCGCCGGCCGCCAGCCGCCGCTTCCGCTCCAGGCAGGTCGCAAGGTCGCGGTCGGAGAGCCCGAACCAGTCAGGTGCCCCGAGCTCGACCAGCCGCTCGAAGACGGTGAATGCGTCGTCGCGGATACCCCAGCCGCGTTCCTCGTCGATCTGATCGGTCAGCCAGTAGGTGCAGAGGTCGGGGTCGGGCGAGACGTGGACGCCGAGCGTCTCGATGTCGTCGCCGGTGTTGGCGATGACGGTGAGATCGACCCCGACGACCGCCTGGATTCCGGCCGCCAGCTTCGCTCCTCCGGTTCCCCCGGCGAGCGCGACTACCTTCACGCCCAGGGATCCGTGTCCGGCAGCCCGACGAGGCGAAGGCCGGCGTGCGCCTTGTAGCGGACGTTCACGGAGATCAGAAGCGGGGTCACCTGCTCGGCGATCCGGGCCATCTCGAGCGGGCCGGCGTTGACGGCGCGAAGCCCTTCGATGCGTTCGATCAACCGGGCGACCGGCGCCTTGTGGCGCTTCTTGTCGCCGCAGACGAGGACGTCCTCGCCGAGCTCGGCCTCCGGATCGGACAGGGTCGGAGCGCCGACGCTGTGGAGGGCGGAGACGACGGTCACCCCGTCGGGAACCATCTCCTGGGCCTGCTCGGCGGCGGAGCCCTGCCAGACGCCGAGCGAGCGCGTCGCCTTGCCGCTGACCGCCGCCGCCAGGGGCACCGTGCAGTCGACGAGGATCTGCTCTGGCTCGAGCGCCTCGCGGAGGTTGTTGAGCGTCTCCGACTGTGCCCGGAACGGGACCGTGAGGAAGACGACCGGGCCGCGGCGGGCAGCGTCGGCGTTGTCCAACCCCTCGACCGACGCGTCCGGCGCCACGGCCCGCACACGCTCGGCCGCCTCCTCGGCGCGCGATGCTTCGCGCGAGCCGATCACCACATCGAGGCCGGCTCGCGCCCAGCGCACGGCGAGGCCGTAGCCGAGGGCGCCGGTGCCGCCGATGATCGGGATGGGAGGGACGCTGTCGCCGTCGCCGGCGGCTGGATTCTCGGAGCTCATCGGGCGCGAGTCTATGCTCCCTCCCGATGAGCGGACCGGCCGACTCCCTCGACCTCCCGGAGCCCCGTCGCGGCGACGCGGGAACCCCTCCGCTGGAGCCCGGCGCCGAGCGCTCGGACGACTTCGAGGTCACCGGGCCGCTGCTGACGGACGTCGGCGGGACGCTCGGAGCCTCGGTGCTCTCGACCCCGGGGATGATCGGGATGATGGAGCGCACCTGCGCGGTCCTCGCCTACGAGGCGCTGCCCGCGGGGAGTGCGACCGTCGGGTTCGAGGTCTGCATCAAGCACGTCGCCGGTGCCGCCGAGGGGGCGACCTGCACGGCGCACGCGAAGCTGACCGAGATCGTCGACGGTCGCAAGCTCTTCTTCGACGTCGAGGTCCGCGAGGGCGAGCGGACGATCGGCGTCGGGACCCACCAGCGCCGCGTCGTCCACGTCCCCGAGGGCTGAGGGTGGCCGGCTACCCCGAAAGCGTGCGGATCCGTGAGGTCGGGCCTCGCGACGGCTTCCAGAACGAGCCCGAGGTGATCGAGACGGCCGACAAGGTCCGGCTGATCGAGATGCTGATCGCGGCCGGTCTGACGCGGATCGAGGTGACGTCGTTCGTCCGCGCCGATGTCATCCCCCAGCTCGCCGACGGCCCCGAGGTGCTGGCGGCGCTCGAGCGGCCCGAGGGCGTCGCCTTCTCGGTCCTGATCCCGAACGAGCGCGGCCTCGAGAACGCGCTTCGGCATCGGTCCGGCTTCGACGAGATCAGCGTCTTCCTGTCGGCATCGGAGACCCACAACCGCAAGAACGTCAATCGCTCGATCGAGGAGTCGCTGGCCGGTCTCGAGCGCGTGCTCGAGATGGCGCGGGGCGAGGGCCTGCGCTGCGAAGGCGTCATCGCGACGAGCTTCGGCTGCCCATACGAGGGAGAGGTCCCGCTCGACCGCGTCCTGTCCATCGCCGAGCGCCTCGTCGCCGCGGGGTGCGCGGAGATCGGTTTCGGGGACACGACGGGGATGGCCAACCCGCTCCAGGTCGATGGCTTCTACGAGCGGATGGCGGCCGAGCTCGGGGGTGACGACGGGCCCGAGCTGACGGCGCACTTCCACAACACCCGCGGCCAGGGCATCGCCAACGCCGTCGCCGCGCTCGGCCGCGGGATCGCGTCGTTCGAGTCCAGCTTCGGCGAGCTGGGCGGCTGCCCGGTCCCCGCGGGCTCCACCGGGAACATCGCCTCCGAGGACCTCGTGTCGCTCCTGCACGAGATGGGGATCGAGACCGGCGTCGACCTCGACGCCCTGCTCGCCGCCTCGCGCGAGGTCCAGTCCGTGCTCGGGCGCCCGCTCGGGGCGCACCTGCTCACCGCCGGACCCGTCGACTGGGGCGGCGGCGCTTGATCTACGCCGCGTTCCTCAGGGGGATGAACCTCGGCAACCGCCGGCTCACCAACGACGAGCTCCGGGCGCAGTTCGAGCGGATCGGCGTCGAGTCGCCCCGGACATTCCAGGCGGCCGGAAACGTCGTCTTCGAGTCGCCCGATAAGTCGGAGGCGAAGCTGAGGAAGCTGCTCGAGACGGAGCTGGAGAGCGGCCTCGGATACCCCGTCCCGACCGTGCTTCGCAACGCCGCCGAGCTGGCGGAGCTGATAGCCGCGGAGCCGTTTCCGGCGAAGGACGTGGCGGCGTCGAAGGGCAAGCTCCAGGTCATGCTCCTCGCCTCGAAGCCCGGAGCAGCGGCGCGGAAGAAGGTGCTCGGGCACGCGACCGACGACGACCGGCTCGAGTTCGGCGATCGCGAGCTCTTCTGGCTCCCGAGCGGCGGGATCAGCGATTCCGACCTCGACCTGCGGGCGATCGAGAAGGCGCTGCCGACGGCTACGACGCGGACCTTTGGCACCATCGAGCGCCTCGCGGCGAAGTTCCTCGACTGAATAGGCTGTCCGGCATGAGATCAGACGCCTTCGTCGACGCCGTCCACTCGCTCTCGAAGGAGAAGCTCGAAGCGGTTCTGGACCCCGATGTGAAGTTCTTCAGCCCGGTGTCGTTCCGCTCCTACGACGGGCGCGACCTCGTGACGCTGATCCTCACCGAGGGTCCGATGAAGCTGTTCGAGGACTTCGAGTACGTCCACGTCATCGAGGGTCCCGACGAGCCCACCGCGGCGCTGATCTTCCGGACCCGCGTCGGCGACAAGTGGATGGACGGCCTCGACCTGCTCACGTTCGGCGAGGACGGCCTGATCACCGAGCTCAAGGTGATGCTCCGGCCCAAGAGCGCCGTCGACGCGATGGCGGCGGCGATGGGCAGGCGCTTCGAGGAGCTCGGGCTCACCTCGCCGAGCGCCTGATCGCCCGAGCCGGCATGCGTCGGTAGGGTCGGCGGCCGCGAAACCCCCCGAAGAACCCCGAGGAGAACATGGCTATCAGCAAGGTTGGAGTCGTCGGCGGTGGCCTGATGGGCCACGGCATCACCCAGATCTGCGCCCAGGCGGGCTGGGACGTCGTCATGCGCGAGGTCGACGACGAGAAGGTCGCGGGCTGCGTCGGCAAGATCGAGAAGCAGCTCTCCCGGGCCGTCGAGAAGGGCCGTATGGAGGCCGACGAGGCCGAGGCGGTCCGCGGCCGGATCGAGGCCACCACCGACTACGCCGCGCTCGCCGACTGCGACCTCGTGATCGAGGCGATCACCGAGGATCTCGGGATGAAGCTGGAGATGTGGAAGGAGGTCGACGCGATCGTCAAGGAGGAGGCCTACTTCGCCACCAACACCTCTTCGCTCGCGGTGATCGACCAGGCGGCTTCGACGTCCCGCCCCGACCGCTTCCTCGGCCTGCACTTCTTCAACCCCGCCCAGGTCATGCCGCTGCTCGAGGTCGTGCAGACGGTGACGACCTCCGAGGAGGCGCTGAAGGTCGGCTTCGAGGTCGGCGAGAAGCTCGGCAAGACGATGGTCCACGCCAAGGACAAGACCGGCTTCATCGTCAACCGCCTGCTCGTGCCGTACATGCTCGACGCGATCCGCGCCTACGAGGAGGGCGTCGGCTCGATCGACGAGATCGACGTCGCGATGAAGGCCGGCGCCAACCACCCGATGGGCCCGCTGACGCTGGCCGACTTCGTCGGGCTGGACACGCTCGTCTCGATCGGCAGCGTCATGTTCGACGAGTACCGGGAGCGCCGCTTCGCCGCGCCGCCGACGCTGCGGAAGATGGTCGCCGCCGGGTGGTACGGACGGAAGTCCGGAAAGGGCTTCTACGACTACTCGGGCGAGAAACCGGTGCCCACCGAACTCGGCCTGTAACGCCGAATCGGGAGGTCTATCCTCAGACGATGGCTTCCGACCGAATCGAAGAACTGAAGACAGTCCAGTTCCCGACCGAACGCCGTGGCGGCTACGACCGCCGCGCCGTCGACGCCTACCTGGCCGAGCTCGCAGACTGGCTCGAGACCGGGGGAGAGGACGAGGCGCGCCGCGCCGTGGTCCAGCGGGCGATGAGCGACGTCGGCGACCGCACGGGCTCGATCCTCTCGAGCGCGCAGGAGAGCGCCGACAAGCTGACGGCCGAGGCCCGGGCCGAGGCCGACCGCGTCCGTACGGAGGCGGAGCAGACGGCGGCCAAGACCCGCGCCGATGCCGAGCACGATGCGGGGAAGGCCCGCTCCGACGCCGACGCCTATGCGACCGAGACGCGCAAGGCCGCCGACGAGCACGCCCGGGTGACCGCCGAGACCGCGGCCGCCGAGGCGAAGGCGCTGACCTCCGAGGCGGAGGCGCGGCTCGAGAAGGCCGAGGCCGAGGCCGCCGAGCGCACCCGCGGGATCGAGGCGGAGATCGCCGGCCTCGTCCGCAAGCGCCGCGACGTCGTGGCCAACCTCGAGCAGCTCAACGCCGAGATGCGGCTTGCGATCGAGGGGCCCGGCGAGCGGGATCTCGATCTGCCCGAGCGCGTCGAGGCGGCCGTCGAATCGCCCGAGGTCCTCGAGGCCGAGGAGGAGCTGGACGCGATCGAGGACGAGGAGGAGGAGACCGAGTTGGTCGAGGCCGACGAGGCTCCGACGACGGTCTCCGGGATCGTCGAACAGCCCGCGACCGAGCACCGTCTCGACCCCGACACCGACGAGCGGCCCGAGCCGGACACCGAGGAGCGCGAGCGCCGCCGCCGGTCCGTCGACTCCGTCGATCCCCCGACCGAGGACACCAAGCTCACCGAGCTCCTCTGATGGACGAGACGACCGACAAGGCGGGCCTCGGGGCCGCGCGCGAGTCCGCGCTCGCGGGCGGGCCGGCGCGTCATCACGAGAAGACCGCCGAACAGGGCAAGCTGCCGGTCCGCGAGCGGGTCGCCCAGCTGCTGGACGCGGGCAGCTTCTCCGAGGAGGCGCAGCTCGCGAACTGGGACAAGGACGGCCTCGGGGCCGACGGCGTCGTCACCGGCCTCGGCACCGTCGGCGGCCGCCGCGTGGCGCTGATGGCGAACGACCCGACGGTCAAGGCCGGCTCGTGGGGGGCGAAGACCGTCGAGAAGATCATCCGGATCCAGGAGCGGGCGCTGAGCCTCGAGCTGCCGATGATCTACCTCGTCGACTCGGCCGGCGCCCGGATCACCGACCAGGTCCAGATGTTCCCCGGCCGCCGCGGCGCCGGGCGGATCTTCCACAACGAGGTGAAGATGTCCGGCCGCGTGCCGCAGGTCTGCGTCCTCTTCGGACCGTCGGCCGCGGGCGGCGCCTACATCCCGGCCTTCTGCGACGTCGTGATCATGCGCGACGGCAACGCCTCGATGTACCTGGGCTCGCCGCGGATGGCCGAGATGGTCATCGGCGAACAGGTGACGCTCGACGAGATGGGGGGCGCCCGGATGCACACCGGCGTCTCCGGCTGCGGCCACTTCCTCGCCAAGACCGACGAGGAGGCGATCGGCATCGCCAAGGACTACCTCGCGTTCATGCCGACGAGCTTCCGCGAGGATCCGCCGACCGTCGCCCCGGGCGAACCCGATCCTGACGCGCAGCCGTCGCGGGTGATCCCCGGCGACGAGAAGACGCCCTTCGACATCCGGACGCTGATCGAAGGCGTCTGCGACGCCGGCACGTTCCTCGAGGTCCACGCCCGCTGGGCGAAGGAGCTGGTCGTCGGCTACGCGCGCCTCGACGGCCGCGCGATCGGCATCGTCGCCAACCAGCCGAAGCAGAAGGGCGGCGTTCTCTTCGTCGATTCGTCCGACAAAGCCGCCCGCTTCATCAACACCTGCAACGCCTACAACGTCCCGCTGCTCTTCCTCGCCGACGTGCCCGGGTTCATGATCGGCAAGGCCGTCGAACGCCAGGGGATCATCCGTCATGGCGCGAAGATGGTCAGCGCCGTCAGCTCGGCGACGGTGCCGAAGATCTCGGTCGTCGTCCGCAAGGCCTACGGGGCCGGGCTCTACGCGATGGCCGGGCCGGCCTTCGAGCCGGACGCGTGCATCGCCCTGCCGGGTGCCCAGATCGCCGTGATGGGTCCCGAGGCCGCGATCAACGCCGTCTACTACAACCAGATCCAGGCGATCGAGGACGAGGACGAGCGCGCCGAGTTCGTCGCCACCAAGCGCGCCGAGTATTCCGAGGACATCGACATCCTCCACCTCGCCTCCGAGCTCGTCGTCGACTCGGTCATCGAGCCCGACGAGCTCCGGACCGAGCTGATCCGCCGCTACGCCGAAGCGGCCGGCAAGGACCGCCATTTCACCGAGCGCCACAACCCGATCACCCCGGCCTGATCCAGCTCAGCGGTATTCCGGGTTCGGGTGGTCGAACCGCGCTCCCGCGTCCCACTCGGCGCGCTGGTTGCCGTACGCCGGGATTCCGCCGGCCCGCTTCAGCATCGCGGCGAGGTGCATCAGGTTCCAGGTCATGAACGTGGTGTTCCGCCGGGTGAACTCGTTCTCGAGGCCGCCGCTCCCGGGATCCGCGTAGCTGGGACCCGGGCCGGCTTCGCCGATCCAGCCGGCATCGGCCTGGGGCGGAATCGTGTAGCCGAGGTGCTGCAGCGAGTAGAGCGTGTTCATCGCGACGTGCTTGATCCCGTCCTCGTTGCCGGTCACGAGCACGCCGCCAACGCGGCCGTAGTAGACCCACTGGCCCTGCTCGTTGAGGTTGCCCGAGTAGCCGTAGAGCCGCTCGATCACCCGGGTGCAGATGCTGGACTTCTCGCCGAGCCAGATCGGCGTGCCGATCACGAGGATGTCGGTGTCGAAGGCCTTCTGCTGGATCTCGGGCCAGTCGTCGCGCTCGTAGCCGTGCTCGGTCATGTCCTCGTCGACACCGGGCGGCACCTCGCGGTCGGCGACCCGGATGTTCTCGACGGCGACCCCGTGCGCCTCCATGATCGCGATCGAGTTGTCCATGAGCGCCTGGGTGTTCGAGGGCGACGGCGACGGCTTCAGGGTGCAATTGAGAAAGAGCGCGCTGAGGTCGGAGAAGTCGTGATCGGGCATCGGTTTCGGTCCTTTCGCGTTGTGCGTTCCGGGGCCTCAGTCGCCCGGACCCGGCCAATCGTTACAAGCGGTTAGATTGCCGGGACTGGCTGGTCGACCAACCCAAGCCCCGGAGGAGATCGAGATGGCGAGCGAGCAGACGGCCCCGACGACGGCAGCGGAAGCGGGAGCGCTCGACGTTCCGGTCGACGAGTTGAGGGTCGCCGACGACGTCTACTGGCAGGACGGCGCGCCCTACGAGCTGTTCAAGCGCCTGCGGTCGGAGTGCCCGGTCCACTGGAGCGACTCGATCGAGCAGTACCCGGACGAGGACGGCTTCTGGTCGATCACATCGGCCGACGACGTTCACACGGTCAGCCGCGACTGGCGGACCTACTCGTCGGGCCAGGGAATCACCGCTCTCACCCACTCGATCCTGCCGCTCGAGCTCCAGCAGGCGATGTTCATCGGCATGGACCCGCCGAAGCACGATCGCCTCAAGGCGCTGTTCCAGCGCGGCTTCACCCCGAAGCGGATCGCCGATCACGAGGAGACGATCCGCTCGATCACCGTCGACGTGCTCGATGGCCTCGGCGATCGCGACACCTGCGACCTCGTCACCGACATCGCTCAACCGGTCGTCTCCCGCGTGATCCACAGCTTCATGGGGGTGCCGCCGGAGGACGACGCCGACTGGGCCCGGCTCATGAACTCGGTCCTCGCCGCCAACGATCCCGACCTCAACCCGGGCGGTCCCGAGCAGATCATGGAGCGGGACGTGCCGGAGATCTTCGAGCGCTGCAGCAAGCTGATCGCGGACCGCCGCGAGAACCCGACCGACGACCTGACGAGCGTGCTCGTCCATGCCGAGATCGACGGCGAGAGGCTCGAGGAGCACGAGATCGTGATGGGCTTCTTCCTGCTCGTCGCCGCCGGCAACGACTCGACCAAGGCGACCTACAGCAGCGGGATGCGGGCGATCCTCGAGAACCCGGAGCAGAAGCAGATCCTGCTCAACGACCTCTCGCTCGTCCCCGACGCGGTCGAGGAGGCGTTGCGCATGTACCCGGCGTTCGCCCACTTCCGCCGGACCGCGACCGAGGACACCGAGCTCGGCGGTCAGACGATTCGCGAGGGCGAGAAGGTGGTCATGTGGTACGTCTCCTCGAACCGCGACGAGACGCGCTACGAGGACGCGGACACGTTCGACGTGACCCGCAAGCCCGAGCACCAGGCGTTCGGCGCCGGCGGCCGCCACTTCTGCCTCGGGACGGCACTGGCCCGGCTCGAGCTGCGGATCCTGATCGAGGAGACGCTGAAGCGCTATCCGGAGATCGAGCTCGACGGGCGCCCGCTCGCGGCCGCCACCCAGTTCGTCAATCAGCTCAAGTCGCTGCCGGTTCGGCTGCGGGCGTAGTCGCCGCCTGCGCCCGGCCGAGGTCGCGGTCGAGCAGCCGGATCGCGTCCGCGGCGAGTCGGGCGGCGCGCTCGACCGAGGCGGGATCGACCGCGTCGGGCAGGTCGGCCGGCGTGTGGTGGCCCGCCGGCAGCGCTCGGCCGTCCTCGCGGCAGGTGATCGCCATCGCCGGGTAGCGGTAGGCACGGGCGACGATCGCGGCGGTGGCGCGGGCGTCGCGGATCGGCTCGGCGTCGAAGTCGTCGTCGGCGTCGCGGGCGATCGCCACGGCGGCGCAGAGCTCGGCGAGGCCGGTGTCGAGGGGAAGGCTGACCGCGAGCCCGCCCGACAGCGCGAACCGCGGCTGCCCACGCCCGACCGACTCGAAGGAGACGAAGCGGGTCGTCGCCCGGTCCAGCTCCTTGCGGTGGGTCCGGATGAACGAGCGGAAGCCCTCCATCGTCGTCTCGCCGCCGCCGCAGAGCGCCAGTTCTACTCGCACGTTCTCTAGTGGGTCGGCGTCGAGGAGCCGGGCGGTCTCGATCGCCGCGGCGACCCCCGAAGCGTTCGCGTTCGCGCCGGGCGAGGCGGGGGAGAGGGCGATCTCCCCGAGCGCGAAGCAGGCGACGATCAGGACCATCGTCGGCACGAGCTGGACGTAGTCGAGCCAGGTCGCGTCGAGCCCCGCCATCCGGGCGCCGACCGGCAGCACGAGGAGGGCGATCGCCCAGAACCAGATCCGGGTCGGCGACGAGACCACCGGTAGACGCCGCGCGGCCGCCTCGTGGAGGCGGGTGCTGATGCCGGTGTAGACCGCTCCGGTCCGGGGGGCGTCGACGTTCGCGCAGAGGAACAGCCGGGGCAGCTCCTTCGACGCGCCCGGCGAGGTGGCGAGGAGGTTCTGCGAGGCGCGCCGGAAGAGGATGCGCCGGAGCAGGTACCAACGCGCCGAGAGGTCGAGGTATGCGGACGTGGCGGCGAAGAGGACCATCGCGAACCCGGCGACGGGCTCGCTCACGGCGACGATGCTGCCGGCGATCGCCAGCGCGCAGTGGAGGAAGTGCACGATCGGCCACTGCGGGTGCACCCAGGTCGGCTCGACCTCACACCGCCGCCCGCTCGTTTCCAGCTCCGACTTCAGCGCGTTCGTCAGCCGTCGCTCCGCGTCGGTGCCCGGCAGCCGGTCCCGGTACCCGCAGATCTCGGCGACCCGCTCGCTGATCGTCCCCGCGCTCACCCCTGGAGCATTACCGAGATCGCGACCGGGCGGTCCCGGCACCCCGATTCGCCCCGCCGCCGCCCGCCGCTGCTCCTAGACTCGTCCCGCGAGCCCCGGTAGCTCAGTTGGATAGAGCGCCGGCCTTCTAAGCCGGATGTCGCAGGTTCGAATCCTGCCCGGGGCGTAGCCTGCCGCGGATGCTCGGCTTCTTCGCAGGCGTGATGTTCCTCGTTGCCGCCGTGCTCGTCTACTTCGCGGTCGGCGCGCTCAGCAACCTCTGGTCCGGGTACATGGACAGCCCGGCGACCACCTACATCGCTGCCGGGGCGCTCGATCTGATCGGCGCCGCCGGGGCCACCGCCTTCGGGGTGTGGCTGATGCGGCAGCACGGTCGCCACAGTCGCTGATCCGGACCGGTCGAGCGATCGTTCTCAGCGATGTGAAGCGCTGTGCCGCGATCCTCTCCGCCTTTGCCGTCCTCCTCGCCGGCTGTGGACTTGGGGTCGACTCCCGGCCGGGCCCGGCCGCCGACGCCAAGGCGCGCGAGTCGATCGTCGCGGGTGGCGGCGATCCGGAGCGCTGGATCGTCCGCAACGCCTGCGGCAGCGCCGGGACCTGCGGGGTCCAGCTCGCGCCGCGATGCGATCCGAGCCGAGTGCTCGCGATCAACCGATACCGGATCAAGGACAGCTTCCCGACCCTGCTCGGCCCCGACCGGATTGCGCGGATGGTCGGCCGTCCGCGGCCCTGTTGAACCCGACGAGTCAGGCGTTACGATCGGCGCATGGCAGGAGATTCCGAGTACGAGACGCCCTCTGAAGAGATCGACGCGACGATCGCGTCCTACGGCGACTGGCGCGGCGAGACGCTCGCGCGCGCCCGCGAGCTGATCAGGCGCGCCGAGCCCGACGTCGTCGAGGAGGTCAAGTGGCGCAAGCCGTCCAACGACATGGCCGGGGTTCCGGTCTGGTCTCGCGACGGGATCATCTGCACCGGCGAGACCTACAAGGACAAGGTCAAGCTGACGTTCGCCAAGGGCGCCTCGGTCGACGACCCGACCGGCATCTTCAACGCCAGCCTCGACGCCGGCACTCGCCGGGCCATCGACCTCCGCGAGGACGACGAGCTCGACGGCGACGCGTTCGTGGAGCTGATCCGCGCCGCCGTCGCGGTCAACGCGTCCTGATCCGCGATCGACCGCGGACCGGCGCGATGCCCGGCAAGCTAGATTTGGGCCACGCACGGTGGGCGTAGCTCAGTTGGTAGAGCTCCTGGTTGTGGTCCAGGCGGTCGCGGGTTCGAGTCCCGTCGCTCACCCCTCGGTACCTGGCATCCCGACCTATCGACCTGCAGCGCCAACTAGGCGAAACCCGCGCTGAGAGCGCGACGACTCAGTTTGGGGGGTGGCGCTTGACCGCATCATCGGTGGCCAAGCGGCCCCGGGATAGCTACCGCTCGGGGTAGTGGATGTGGCCGAGGGGTCTTGGATCGCATCCAGCGGGCGAAGCGTCTGCAATCAGCAACGACTTCCTGTGAACCTAAGGCACGCTCTCGCGATCGCCAGGTGCAACACTCCTAGCTCAACGACGAGGCGTGAACGGAATCCGATAGCGGTCGTAGACTGGCCGCGTGGATTCTGACGTCGATACAGGGCGATGGCTTGAAGCTTGTCGGCGGGCCGTACGGCGGCAGAAAGCGATCCTTGCGGATTTCCGAGGCAGGGATCTCACGCACTATGTTGGCGTGGGAGCGGGCGGTGATCAGACTTTGGAGCTCGACCGAGCTTTTGAGGAGGCCGTCTTCCTCGAGTTAGCCGAGGTTGCCGAGCCGGTGGGGTTTGCCGTGATCTCCGAGGAGCGTGGCGGGGAGACCATAGGAAAACAAGGGCCGACAGAACTGCGGGTTGTGGTTGACCCAATAGATGGGTCGGAGAACGCCAAGCGCGGGATACCCTGCTTCAGCCTGAGCGTCGCAGTTGCCACCGGAGCGACGATGCAGGACGTCGAATTTGGCTACGTCTATGACTTCGGGACTGGGGAGGAGTGGGCTGCCTTTCGAGGAGCCGGAGCGTTCCTCAACGGCGATCTCCTCGATCAAGTGCAGACGAGGGCCGCGGCAATGAACGCGCGTGAGAATGACCGGGGGAAGGGCATTGGACTCGTGGCTCTGGAGGCGGCAGAGCCGACTCTCCTTGGTGGAGCCGTCGCATCACTAGCTGCGGACGTCTACCTCATTCGCGTTATCGGGTCCATTGCCATCACGCTGGCGCATCTAGCGACCGGGCGGATCGACGCAATGTTCACAGCCGGTGAATGCAAGAGCGTTGACGCTGCTGCCGGTCAGCTAATTGCCCGCGAGGCCGGCGCGGAGATCAGGTTTGAGAACTTGGCGCTCAGTGAGACCGAGCTGACGCTAGACCGAAAATTTCGTCTGGTTGGCGCCCGCGAGCAGGACGCTCTCGACGCGGTGGTTGCAGCTCAACAGGCGGCGGCGTTTTCGAGCAGCCGACTGCCGTAATAGATTCCCACTCGTGGGGTCCCATCCAGGGCTAGAGCCAGAGATGTCTCAGACCGAGACAGGTGCCTCTGTTCTCTTTGCGATTGGTGCCGAGACATTAGGTTTCCGCGTCTCCGCGTGGCCTTGGTGCAAAGCGAGAACGAGACGTTCCACACGCCGACCCACGATGTGCTCACCATCCTTCGGCAGCAAGGTCACTGGGATGTCAGGCTTTACACAGACAGGACGGTGGAAGCTGCGCTGGCTGACGCTCCCGGGTTTGACTGTGTGGTGATCGGGGTTCAGGCCCTCGTCCAAGGACCTGCCATACGCCAGGCGGTCAAGTCCCAGCCGTTCCGATCAAATCTCGTAGTCCTGCATCAGCATTCAAGCGAGTGCTTTGACGACCTTGGATTTACGGATATCAGGGCCCAGGATGTCGATCAACTGCAAGACGTGCTCTCAGTCATGGGACGAACGGCAACGGCAAGTGCGGAGGTCTCGCGGAAAGGTCTGGCGGCCGACGAGCCGCTACTGAACTGGCCATACCAACTGATTCCTGAGCTGTTGCCGGCGGACGACGCCAAGCCCTTGCCCCTTTCGCTCGCCTTCGATGTCGATTCAGCAAGTGACTGGATCCCGGTCGTGAGTATTAGCAATGCTGAGGCGGCGCAGGCCATCGTCCTCCGGACCGGCTCCAATCCCGAGGGTCACCGAACCGTAATCACTGCCCTTGATCATGAGCCCGGGAACACCTCGCACGAGCGCTTTCTCGTTAATTGCATCTCATTTGCTGCGACCGGACGACCTTCTGCGGTCGTACTAAGTAGCGACGGGTCGTCCTCGATGCGAACGCTGGCGGCGAAGCTGGAGCTTTCTGGTACAGACGCCGTACAGCTATCAATTGATCCGAGTCCTGTCGCCGTGTCTGCTGCGTTCCAAGGATGGCCGGTTCTAAGCGCAGAACGAGTGTTTGTGAGGGACAGCGACGAGCAGCTTCGTAAGGGCATCGCTGAATCGGAAGCCGCCATCAAGTGGCTTGCCCGCGGCGGTAGCCAAGTTTCGCTTACCGAGGACGGTCTCCTCGGCGTTCGCCATGGTCTGTCTGACCCGCAGGCCATCGCAGCCGCCTGGGCGGCCTGGTTCACCGACCTGCCCCGGCGGGGCTGGGTCGGTGATAGCGATCGCGGTGGCAGCATCTCCGCGACTCGTGCAGTTCTCCGAGTCCTTGAGTTCTGCCATTCGGTCGCTTCGCCCGTGGCACCCGAAGTATTGGGGCTTGATCCTCCAGAGAAGCACCGGCACCAGGTCGAAGAGCTGTTCGATCGTCTCTTTGCCGGGCGTGATTCTCTGGAGCAGACGGTCGCGGCCACAGTTTCTGCGTTGGATATCGATAGTGCTGTTGGGGGTGTACTCACTGAGGAGCACCGTGAACGTGTTGTGGCCTGGCTCCAGGCCGAGTTCGAGCGCTCGCCGGTTGAGGATCAAATCGAGATCGCTAGGTGCCTCGGAAGTCCCAAGCTCATGGAGAGGGTGCTGAAAACGCTCCCAAACGCGGTGAGCATCGAATGTCTCACCCGGTTGCGATTCGCCGCCATGGCGAAGCCGCTAACGACCCTTCAAATGCCGGATCTCCAGCCGACGGAGCTAGGTCGTCTGGATGATTCTCTTCCACTGTCTGCTCTCACGCTGATCGCGTTTGCTCGGCGACTCCGTAACTCGTCCTACGCACCGGCCGAAACTGATGTCGAGCAGCTGGAGCGGGCTTCTAACTCGCTCAACCGGCATTCGGAGATGCGAAAGCTCGATTCAGGCGATTTCGCCGAAGTTAGTGCGTTCCTGATCTCGACTGAAGCGTTGGCACGGGCGGAGTTCTTTGCTATCGAACCGACCGCCCTGCATTCGCTGAGGCATTCTGAGCGCTTTCTCTCGCTTAGAAGCTTCGAGAACCTCATCCGGGAAACCAGAGATTCTCGGGCCGAGTCGCGCATGCTTTCCAAAGAGAACTCGATTTTCCGCGCGCGACTCGATCGAGCCAAGCAGACCGCAGGTATCGCGATCGTCTCGATCGCACTCATTGGATTCGCGCTCCCACTGGCGCTGACAGGCATGTCGTCGAATAGTCTGGCCGTAGGCGCTTTCCTAGCGCTGGGGCTGGCTATCGCACTTAGCGTAACCCTGAGAAACTGGCTGCCAGCTTGGGCCGAGCAGTTCGTTGAAGAATTGGGCCAGGGGATTTCGGGTGTGGCAACCGGGCTACTTCGTCGTATCGGGGGGCGCGATAGCCGCGAAACACGCGTCCCCTGAAGCGTGTCGTCGAGTTTGCCTTAGACATTGCGGTACTTAACGGAGCCAACTTCCCGAACCAGGGAAACCTCCCAAGCACCAGAATCGGCTAAGCGGGCTGGTATTGACCGGGGCCTCGGAGTTGTGGTCCAAGCGGTCGCGGGTTCGAGTCCCGTCGCTCACCCCTCATGAGCAGGCTCGTCTACTCGACGACGATGTCCCTCGACGGGTTCATCGCCGGCGCCGGCGGCGATATGCAGTGGCTGTCGGCCCATGCCGGCGGATCCAACCCCCAGGCGCGCGCCCTGCTCGACCGGACGGGCGCGTTGCTGATCGGCGCACGGACTTTCGGCGGGGATGATCCGAATGCGGGGACCGATCAGGAGGGAGCGTTCGGCGGCGCCTGGTCAGGGCCCTCGATCGTGCTGACCCACGACGCCGGGCGGAGCTCCGGCGACCCGGACGTCACCTTCGTCGACGACCTCGAACGGGCTGCAGCCCTTGCGATCGAGGCGGCGGGCACCAAGGACGTGACGGTGCTCGGCGCCGATGTCTCCCGGCAACTGATCGAGCACGGGTTGCTCGACGAGATCCTGGTCATGGTGGCACCGGTACTGCTCGGCGACGGGGTCAGGCTGTTCGAGCTGGCGGGCGGCACCGACGTGCGGCTCGATCTCGTCGAGCGGCCGGAGGGCGACCTGCCCTGCCTCCGCTACCGGGTGCTCGACGCCTGAGCCCGGTCGCTAGGCGAGCAGATCGCCCGAATAGAGGACCGCGACCCGCTTCGAGCGGTCCAGCAGGAACCCATCCCCATCGGGGTCGTGGCGGAACGAGCGCTTCAGCAGGTCGCCGACGAGGGTGACCAGGAACCGCCAGTCGGTGTCGGTACCGCGGTCCTCGCGGCCGGAGATCTCGACGAGGCGGGCACGGAGGCGCTCGGCGATCCCGTCATCGGCCGCTGCAGCGAACCGGGCGGTGGCGGCGTCCATCGCTCCGGCGAGCCAGAGCGTCCGCATCGCGGGCTCGCGCCGCAAGAGGCCGGCGAACCCGTCGACGACGCGCTCCAACGCCTGCGGCCACGAGTCCAGCGATGCGTCGAGGGCCGATTCGAGTACCGCGGGCGTCGCGGCCACGTAACGAACCGCCAGCGCTTGGATCAGCGCTTCGCGGTCATCGAAGAACTGGTAGATCGTCGCCGGCGGGACGCCGGCCCGGGCGCCGACGGCGCGCATCGTCAGTGCCTCGAGGTCGTCCGCCGCCAGCGCGGCCGCCGCATCGAGGATCGCGTCGACGCGGGCTATGCTCCGTGCCTGGACGGGGCGCCGCTTCAGCAGCGGGGCGTAGGGCGGATCAGAGGTCGCCGCCGGCATCCCGCGACGCCTCCTGCGCGATCCGGGCGCCGAGGGCCGCGAACAGCACCGCCCCGAGAACTCCGCTGACGAAGGTGAAAGTGGAGACGTTGCCGCGGCGCGCCTCGTCGAGGCCGCCGATGGCGTCGGCGGTGTCCACCGCGGCACCGATCGCTGCGACCGCCGGCAGATGCTTCGGGCTTGCCGTGAGCAGCGCTCCGGCCAGTGCCAGTTCCCGTGCGGCGAAGAGCCGCGTCACGAAGCGGTCGGACCGGGCGGGATCGAACCCGAAGGCGCGGGCCGTCAGATCGGGGGCGAGCCAGCCGCCGACGCCGATCGTCGCCCGCGTGGCTCCCAGGAACATTCTCTTGGCGTCCATCTCGGTCCTCCGTGTCGCTTACCGGAGGCGTAAACATAAACAATGTTCATGTTCTAGGTCCGCCGCTGCGGACCGGAGAGCTTGAACGACATCTCGCCGGGCCCGTGGAAGACGTCGATGACGTTCCAGAGGTGGTCATTCTCGCACTCGATCTCGGACTCGAAGGTCTCCTCGAACAGGGTGTCCGGGCCGTGGCGGAACGCGGCGCCGCACTCGGGGCACTTCGTCACCTTCTCGACGTCGCCGTAGATCGTCATCGTCGTCCCTTCCGTGTCGTTCGTCCAAGGTAGCGCCCGGCTTGCGTGGAGGCGACCGGTCGTGAGAGGGTTCCAGCGATGACCCATTGCTCCATCACCGTCGGGCGCCGATGAGGATTGGCGTCCTCGGCACGGGAATGGTCGGCCGGACGATCGGCTCCAAGCTCGCCGAGCTCGGCCACGAGGTCAGGATGGGCTCGCGGTCGGCCGGCAACGAGGCAGCGGTGGCGTGGGCCGACGAGGCGGGAGACGGCGCCAGCGAGGGCGACTTCGGGGATGCCGCCGGGATCGGCGAGCTGATCTTCAACTGCACCGCGGGGGGTGCGTCGCTCGAAGCGCTGGCGATGGCCGGCGAGGCGAATCTCCACGGCAAGGTGCTCGTCGACGTCGCCAATCCGCTCGACTTCTCCGGCGGGATGCCGCCGACGCTCTCGATCTGCAATGACGACAGCCTCGGCGAGCGGATCCAGGCCGCCTTCCCGGAGACGCTCGTCGTCAAGGCGCTGAACACCATGAACTGCTCGGTGATGGTCGACCCCGATCGCGTCCCGGGAGAGCATGTCGCCTTCGTCTGCGGCGAGAACACCGGCGCCAAGGACCAGGTGGCGGAGCTGCTCGGCGAGTTCGGGTGGCCCGCCGATCGCATCGTCGACCTCGGCGGCATCGCCGCCGCCCGCGGAACCGAGATGTACCTGCCGCTCTGGCTCGCGCTCTACGGCAAGCTCGGCACCGGCGACTTCAACGTCGCGATCGAGCGGGCCGGCTGAGGCCCGCCCGGCGCTCGCCCGCAGCTCCGTCGAGCCGCATGAACGGGACCCGGAGCCGGGTCGCGAGTTCGTCCGCCGCGGCCGAGCCGTTGGAGCCGCCGGCGTCGTCGATCAGGACCACCTGAGTCGCCGGGTAGCTGCGGAGCTGATCGTCGACGGCCTGGACGACGTCCTCGTCCCCTACCCGCGCGTCGGCGGCGACGCCGGCCTTCGCGAGCGACGCGAGCGTCAGCACGAGGCAGTCCTGCGCCCGCTCGCGGCCGCGGTCGACGTCGGAGGTCCAGCGCTCGGCGAAGCGGGGCCGGTGCGGCGCCAGGACGAGGATGTCGCCGGGCTCGCGATCGCCCGCCGCCGCGGCGGCCACGCGCTCGACGGACTCGCCGTCCTCGAGCGGGACGTCGGCGACGAGCAGCAGGTGGGAGCGCCCGTCGCGGGGGCGGGGCGGCACGATCGGGGTCTCCGGCTTCAGCCTGATCGCCATCACGACGAGGAGCGCCGCCATCAGCGTCGCGTCCGCCATTCCGAGCCCGGGCCCGCCGAGGTAGAAGGCGGCCACGATCGAGACCGTCGAGATCACGATGATCGCGAGCTTGCGGCCCATCGGGATGTATTCCCCGGAGTCGGCCTGGGTGTCCTCGTCTCCCCGCCCCATGGCGATCTAAGTTAGTACCGATGATCGAGCTGGTCCAGGGCGACATCACGAGGCAGCGGGTCGACGTCATCGTCAACGCCGCGAACTCGCACCTCGCCCACGGCGGCGGGGTCGCCGCGGCCATCGCCCTCGGGGGAGGACCCGCGCTGCGCCGCGAGTCCGAAGCCCATCCGTTCGTCCCCGTCGGCGAGGCCGCGGTGACGACCGCGGGGGCGCTGCCCGCCCGCTGGGTCGTGCATGCCGTCGGCCCGGTCTGGTCAGGAGGTGAGGAGGGCGAGCCCGAGCTCCTCGCGAGCGCCTACCGGTCCGCCCTCGCCATGGCTACCGATCTCGGCGCCCGCTCGATCGCGTTCCCGTCGATCTCGACCGGCATCTTCGGTTTCCCGGTCGAGCGCGCCGCGGCGATCGCGATCTCGACCCTGATCGAGGGGGAGGCGGAGCCGACCGCCCCCGAGGTGATCCGGATCTGCCTGTTCAGCGATGCGGACCTGACCGTCTACCGGAAGGCGCTCGCGGCGACCGGTGGGGGATAGGCTGCCGCCGCGATGAGCGAGGTACTGATCACCGGAGCCACCGGCACCGTCGGCTGGCCGATCGCCCGCGACCTCCTCGCGCGCGGCGACTCCGTCAGGGCGCTGGTCCGCGACGTCGAGCGCGCACGAACCCTGTTGCCCGAGGGCGTCGAGCCGGTTCCGGGCGACGTCGCCGACCGCGAATCCGTCCGGAAGGCGGTCGCCGGGGCCGAGATCGTCTACCACGCCGCCGGTCTGCCGGAGCAGTGGCGCCGCGACGACGCCGACTTCACCCGGGTCAACGTCGAGGGGACGAGGAACGTCGCCGAGGAGGCGCTGGCGGCCGGCGTCCGGAGGCTCGCATACACGAGCACGATCGACGTCTTCCGCTGGGCGCCGGGCATCCCCTTCGACGAGCGGGTCCTCGACCCCGACCCGCGGCCGACCGTCTACGAGCGCTCCAAGCAGGAGGCGGACCGGATCGTCGTCGCCCTGATGGAACAGGGCCTCGACGCGGTCTTCCTCCACCCGTCGGCGGTCTATGGACCGGTTCCCGCGCTGGCCGTCGGCCTCAACGACCTGATCGTCCGGCTTGCGACGAAGAAGATTCCGATGCTGCTCCCGGGCGGCATGCCCGTGGTCCACTGCGACGACGTCGCGGCCGCTCACATCAAGGCGGTCGGCGAGGCGCCGGCGGGGAGCCGGTTCATCATCGCCGACCGCTATCTGACGTTGAGTGAGATCGCCGCCTCGGTGGCTTCGGCCGTCCCCGAAGCGCGCAAACCGCCCGTCATGCCGAGCGCCTTCGCGCGCGCCGTCAGCGCGATCGGCGAGCGGGTCGCCGCCCGGACCGGTAAGCCGCCGCTGATCCCGCGCGGCGCCCTGATCTTCCTCGAGTCGCATCCGGTCCCGGACGCGTCTCGGGTCCGGGCCGACCTCGGGATCGAGATCACTCCCTGGGAGCGCGGCCTCGCCGAGACCGTCGAGCGCTTCCGCGCGCAGGGCTGGCGGACCGCGGCCTGAGCTTCAGGGAAGCGCCCGCGTCAGCCACTCGCGGGCGGGAGGCACGTGCGCCGGGTCGATCTGGTGGCCGGCCTCGGACTCGTGGTAGTCGACCGTGAGCCCGGCACCCTCGAGAAGGTCGCGCGCGCTCCGGGCGAAACCGATGTCCATCACGTCGTCGTTGCGGCCGTGGGCGATGAAGACGGGCATCTCGGTCCGGTCGGCGAGCGCGGGTTCCCAGCCTTCGACGGTCGGGACGAATCCGCTGAAGGCGAGGATCCCGGCGGGGGCGGGGCGCTCGGCTGAGAGTCCGAGCGCGTAGCTCATGACCGTCCCCATCGAGAACCCGCCGAACACGGTCCGCTCCGGGCCGACGCCGATCCGCTGCCAGGTCTCGTCGTGGAAGCCGGCTAGCGCCTCCCATGCGGCACGGAAGGTCTCGGGGTCGGGGTATCCGACCTGCGGGACCGCGTACCAGTGCCGGCCCGGCCAGCCCGGCAGTCGCAACGGGCCACCGGGGGTGACCACGTGGAATCGGCGCCCGGGGTCGAGCAGGTCGGCGAGGCCGATCAGGTCGTGCTCGTCGGCACCACGGCCGTGATGGAGGAGCAGCAGTCCCTCGGGTTCACCGGCCGCCGGGCGTTCGTCGAAGTCGAGGCTCACGGGGGTTGACCCTAGAGCCAGGCGGCTCCGGGCCGGATTCACGGGGCCTCTCACGGGTAGTTGCAAGGTGAAGGATCAAGCAAGGAAAGGAAAGAGATGTCCGACACGCTGAAGGGCAAGAAGATTGCATTCCTCGTCGCCAACGAGGGCGTCGAGCAGGTCGAGCTGACCGAGCCGCTCGCCGCGGTGAAGGGTGCCGGGGCCGACGTCGAGATCGTCGCTCCCGACGAGGGCGAGGTCCAGGCCTTCAACCATCTCGATAAGGCCGACACGTTCAAGGTGGACGTGACCGTCGGGTCCGCCGATGCCTCCGCCTACGACGGCCTCGTGCTGCCGGGCGGCGTCGCCAACCCGGACAACCTGCGAACGCACGAGGACGCCGTCGGCTTCGTCAAGGCGTTCTTCGACGCGGGCAAGCCGGTCGGAGCGATCTGCCACGCGCCGTGGACGCTCGTCGAGGCTGGCGTCGTCGACGGCCGGACCGTCACGTCATGGCCGAGCCTGCAGACCGACCTACGCAACGCCGGGGCCGAGTGGGTCGACGAGGAGGTCCACGTGGACCAGGGTCTCGTCACCAGCCGGAAGCCTGACGATCTCGAGGCGTTCAACGCCAAGATCGTCGAAGAGTTCGCCGAAGGCGAACACGAGGGCCAGCACGCCTGACCCCCCGCAGCCCCGCCCGCCGGTCGTCGCTCAGGCGGCGACCGGTGCGGCCGGGGTGATCGTCCTCAAGCCGCCGGCGGCGCGAAGGAAGTCGCGCTCGACCCGGTTGACGACCAGCGACGCCCATCGTGGCGAGAGCAACGCCGGAAGCGACCCGGCGACGACCGCGACCCGCCCGCCGGGGCCCGGCCACGGCCGGTGTCCCGTCCGCTCCGCGCAACCGCGGTAGTGGAGGTCGGTGAAGAGCAGCATCAGGAGTGCGGCGGTGCGGACGGTGGCCGTCCGCCCCAGGTCGAGCCGCTCGAACAGCCGCCGGTAGGCGCCGGCCCGTCCGAGCGCGAGACGCATGTAGTCCTCGCGGACGTCACGGACGACGCCTTCGGCCTCGGGTCTCGTGGGGCGGCTGCCGAGGTAAGGGCGCAGGGCCGGGTGGTAGGCGATCCCGCGCGCGAGATCGGCCTCGATGTCACGGGTCACATTCGCGAGCTGGATCATCTCGCTGACCTCGAACGCGTCCTCGCGGGAGGCGGGGGAGACCTCGCCGCCGGCGATCAGGTCGATCACGAAGACGGCCGGGTAGCCGATCACGTTGCGGCAGTAGCGGGCGAGCTGCTCCTCGTCGGCGAGGACGCCGCCCTGACGCGTGAAGGTCTCCGTCGACCAGACCATTCCCGCCGCCATCGAGCGCACGAGTTCGCCGATCTGCGCCCGCACCCGCGGGTCGAGCGTCGCGAAGACGGCGTCGACGTGGTGGCAGCGCTCGACCAGGAGCAGGTGGACGCGGTCGCGGTCGTCGCGGGCGAGCCGGTCGTCGATCGGCGTCGGCGGCGGCAGCGGTCCAGCGGAGTCGAATCGCGCCGCGAACCGTCCGAGCTCTGCGGCGCGGGTCTCGGGATCGGCGTGGAGATCCTCGTAGGTGTCGAGCATCCGGCAGTAGAGATAGGCGACCGCGGCGGCGCGCGCCTGCTCGCGGGGAAGCACCACGATGCTCGCCGCGAAGCTGCGGGCGGCGTGGGGGAGGATCCGCCAGACGAATCGCTCGGGCCGGGTCTCGGCGGCGAGCGAGTCGAGGTCGGGTCGACTCCGGTTCACGGAGAGGCCCTGCGCCAGGAGGACCGGGCCGAGCGTGAACGCTTGCCTCATCCCGGCAACCTAACCCGCTAGTTCCGATGCAGGTAGAGCTTCGCCTGCCTCTGAACGATGTCGACCATGTTGCCGAGCGCGACGTTGCCGTCGAGCAGGTGCAGCCCCCATCCGGGGTTAGGCGAGGGCGTCAGTTCGCGGGCCCCCGCGATCGGGGAGATCATCAGGACGTTCGAGCCTCGATGCCTCACACAGGCGCCGGTGTAGTGGTCCTGCGGCACGAGCCACGGGGTGTCGGCGGTCGGCAGGTCGAAGCCGTACATCAAGCCGATGCCGACCCCGAGCGTCCCCGGGAACGGCTCGCTTCGGGCGATCGTCTCGAGGTGGGAGCGCGGCCTGCGGTCGAGGTCGGCCGGATTCGTGCAGGCGACCCGGTAGTCGGCCGGATCGGCGCCCTTCGGCACCGAGACGAGCGCGCCGGTGGTGCGACCGAATAGCGCGTCCTCGGGCGGCGTCTGGTTGAAGGTCGAGAACGCGATCACGCAACCGGTCTGCGCCCCGGTGTGGCAGAGCGGCGTGCTCCGGAAGGTGCCGCCGACGTCCTTGCCCTTGGGGACGACGACGTTGCCGCCGAGCAGGACCGCCGAGATCAGCTTCCGGTGCTGGGCGCGGTGCTTCTCGATCTCCTTGCGGAGCAGGGTGCTGAGCATCCCGGTGCCCTGGGAGTGTCCGATCAGGACGACCCCGCGGCCGTCGTTGTACTTGCGCATGTAGGTGCGCCATGCCTCGAGGACGTCGTCGAAGGCGAGGTCGAAGACCGACGGGTCGAGCTCGGGGCCGCCGATGCCCTTCAGCGTCGCCTGCCGGTAGACGGGGGCGTAGACGCGGCACGTCTGCGAGTAGCGCGCGGCCTGGTACTCGGCGATCGCCGTCTGCTGCGGGTCGATGTCCTTGTTCGCGTTGTCGGTCTGCTGCTCGCTGACCGTGGGGTAGACGTAGAAGCAGTCGAACTTCGGCTTACGCGCGTTCTTCGGCGTCTCGACGGTGCTTCCGCCGTCGCTCGCATACCGCGTCGTTTCGAGGCTGCCCTTGCACGGGTTCGGCTTCTCGCCGGGCTTGCAGAGCCACTTCGTCTTCGCCTCGGCGGCGCTCGGCACCAGGGCGATCGCGACGAGCAGGGCGGCGATAGCGGCGACGGCCGCCGCGGTCCGGCGGCGGGCACGATCGAACGATTGCGCAGGTGTGGCCGTCAAGTTTGCTCTCCTCTTCGTTGCCCGGCCCCGACGCGGGGAAGCCTAGCGAGCGCTCGCGGCCGACCCGCGGGTTCAGGGTGCGGCTTCGGTGCGCACCAGGGCGAGGATCCGCTCCACCTCGGCCCGGTCCGGGGCGGCGGTACCGACGGTCCCGACCGCGGCGGCGGCTGCGGCCGACCCGAGCCGGCAGGCCTGCTCGAGGCTCTCGCCGCGCGAGAGCGCAAGCAGCGTCGCCCCGGCGAAGGCGTCGCCGCCGCCGACCGGGCTGATCACGTTCACCTCGGGCGGGCGAACCTCGAAGCTGCCCTCCGGCGAAACGACGAATGCGCCGCGGTCGCCCTCGGTCAGCACGACCACCCGGGAGCGGCCGTCGGCGACCAGCCGGGCGGCGTCGTCGCGCCGGCTCGGATCGTCGAGCTCGCGCTCGACTCCGAGCAGGGCGTCGAGTTCGCGCCAGTTCGGCTTGATCATGAAGAGCTTCGGGCCGAGCGCCTGCTTCAGGGCCTCGCCGTGGGTGTCGAGCATCAGCTTCGCGCCGACACCGTCGACGATCGCGGCGATGCGACCGTAGAGATCCGGCGGGGCGCCGACCGGGAGGCTGCCGCTGGCCAGGAGGAAGTCACCTTCGGCGACCGCCTCCGTGACGGCCGCCTCGATCGCCTCGATCTCGTGGCCGGATACGGCGGGCCCGGGGAGGATGAACTTGTAGATCTGTTCGGAGCGGCGCTCGATGACCGAGAACGACTCGCGGGTCCGCCAGGCGGTGGCGATCGGGCGGTGGTCGATCCCCTCTTCGTCGAGCAGGAGGCAGAGCCGCTCTCCCGTCTCCGCGCCCGAGCAGTGCAGGGCCGTCGCCTCGCCGCCGAGCGCCGCGATCGTCCGAGCCGCGTTGATCCCGCCGCCGCCGGGCTCGATCCGCTCGGCCTCGCAGCGGAGCTTGACCTCCGGCACGAGCTCGGCCACGGACGTCGAGACGTCGAGCGCCGGGTTGATGGTCAACGTGAGGATCGCGATGGCGCGAAGCTATCGGGAGATCTCACGAAACGGCAACCCCGGCCGTTGAAGCATTGACGCAGATGGCAGCGACAGCCACATCCACTCCGTTTCAGGCATTGATCGAGGCGCATGCCCGGTCGGTCGCCTCGTTCCTGCGCGGAATGCTCCCGCCCGAGGACGTCGACGACGCACTCCAGGAGACGATGCTCGCGGCGCTTCGCGCCTATCCGGGCTTCGACGGCCGCAATCCGCGGGCGTGGCTGCTGGCGATCGCGAGAAGGAAGGCGATCGACGAGCATCGCGCCCGGGCGAGGCGTCCGGGTGAGCTCGCCGAGCCCGACGCGATCGCCACAGCGGCGGCGGACGCCGACGGCCGCGACCCGGAGCTCTGGGGCCGAGTCGCGGCGCTGCCGCCGAAGCAACGCGCCGCGGTCGTCCTGCGCTTCGCGCTCGACCTCCGCTACCGCGAGGTCGGGGTGGCGCTCGACTGTTCGGAGGAGGCCGCCCGCCGCAGCGTCCACGAGGCGGTGCGCACCCTGCGCTCCGCTTATTCCAGCGACGAGGAGGCGACGAGATGACCGACGAGACAGATCTGAAGAGGACCGTGAGCGCGGCCGCCGCGACCGACGTCGACCTCGAGGCGCTGACCGCCGCGGTCGGCAGCCGGGCCGCCGCCGAGGGCCTCCTCGACCTCGCCTACGTGGAGGTCGACTCTCCGCTCGGGCGGCTGCTCGCCGTCGCGACGCCCGCCGGCTTGGTTCATCTCGGCTACCCGAACCGGGCCGTCGACGACCAGCTCGAGGCGCTGGCCGTACGGATCTCGCCGCGGATCGTCGAGGCGCCCGCCGAGCTCGATCCGGTCCGCCGCCAGCTCGACGAGTACTTCGAGGGCCGCCGGCGCGACTTCGACCTCGATCTCGACTGGCAGCTCTCCGCGGGGTTCGCCCGGATCGTTCTCGAGCGCACCGCCGCGATCCCGTTCGGCGAGACTCGCACCTACGGCGAGGTGGCGGCAGCGGCGGGATCGCCGCGGGCCTTCCGTGCCGCGGGCAGCGCCCTCGGCTCGAACTCGATCCCGATCGTCGTGCCCTGCCACCGCGTCCTCCGCTCCGGCGGCGGCCTCGGCGGCTACGGCGGCGGCCTCGACGTCAAGCGCGAGCTGTTGACCCTGGAGGGCGTGCTCTAGGCAGCCCGGCGCAGTCGAGCAGCCCGGAGGGCTGCGAGTCGCGCACTGATCTAGCAGGGGGATACTTCGGGGCCGGAGTCGACCACCTGGAAGGCGGTGCCCGGGATGTCCTTGAGCTGGTTCAGGTTCTCGTCGTTCCAGCGCCGGTCGGTCGAGCCCGAGATGTACCAGTTGGATCCGTTGTCGGCGACGATCAGCCCGTAGGTCTTCATCGCCACCGCGATCGTTCGCGCCGTCCCGGTCATACCGGAGATGTCGTAGTCCGGCGCGAGCCGCAGGCGCATGCCCATCGCCGGCCGGAACTGGTTGCACGAGTCCGACGCGTAGTGGGTCGCCGGGGCGACGTAGCCGCGGCGGGTCTGCTCGAAGGTGACGCGGATAGCGTGATCGATGACGCCGGAGGTGGCCTCCTCGTAGGTGACGAGGCCGGGGTAGATCGGCAGCCCGGCGGCGTCGGCCGACGTCCAGCCGTTCGGCCGCTGACCGGCGAGAGGTGATCCGAGGTCGAAGATCGCACCGGAGTCGGCGCTCCAGGCGTTGCGGGCGCCGCCCCGTTCCCGGGCCCGGTAGAGCTCGAACAGCGTGCAGGGCCCGCCCGGACTCCGCGGGCGGCGGACGACGAGCACGTGGCGGTCGCCGTCGCTGCGGCGGCCGCCCTCGATCGGCGCGCCGGGCGGGACCGGATAGGGACCCGGATCGCTCTCGTCGCCGTACGGCCCGAACCGGATCGGGACGCCGGGCTGTTCGCCGGGCACGACCACGAACGGGATGCCGTAGGACGGATTCGAGCCGAAATCCGGGTGGAGGGAGTCGCCGCCGTCGGCGTTGATCCGGTCGATGACCTGGTCCGAGCCGGATGCGACGTCGGCTCCGGAGACGTCGCGGTTGAACTCGTCGCTCGCGGGGAAGGTCTCGCAGCCGGGGTCGGGATGGGGACCGTTGAAGGGCGCGAGCAGCGTCGCCGTCCGCACGGGCCGGCTCCACGGGCCGCAGGATCCGGCGCAGCGGGCGACCTCGGCCTCGTACACCCGGCCCCGCTCGAGCCCGCGGATCCTCGCGCGCTCGGCATTGCGGACGCGCTCGTCGCTCCACGGGCCGTCCGCGGTGCGCCAGCGCAACGACCAGGAGCCGCGGCCGCCGTGCCGGGCGCTCCAGCTGACATCGATCGAGCTCGTCGCGACGGACTCGACCCGCAGCTTCGGGGGCTTCGCGGCCGCGGCCGGAGCGGCGAGGGCGAGCAGTGCGAGAGCGGCGAGTGGCAGGCGGGTCCGGAGCGATCTCATCCGGTTCATGATCGGCCCCGGCCCGGCGCGCTTGAGGTCCGGGCGGTGGAATCGATCATCTAGCCTCATTTCCCCGATGCTCGCACTCGCCAACGTCGATTCGGTGCTCGCGGACTGGCTCCCGCCGCTCTCGCTGATGGTCATCGCCGCGGCCTACGCGATCCGGATGATCCGGCTCGGCGATGCCGGCCGCCCGGTGCCACGCTGGCGTCAGGCCTTCTTCGCGGCGGGGCTGCTGACGCTCGCGGTCGCCTACGTCTCGCCGATCGACGACCTCTCCGACGAGATGCTGACCTGGCACATGGTCCAGCACCTGCTGATCATGGACGTTGCCGCCCTGTTCTTCGTCCTCGGCCTGACCGGCCCGCTGATGCAGCCGCTGCTGGCGATGCGCGGGTTCCGCTGGATGCGGCACCTCGCCAATCCGCTGTTCGCGCTCGGGGCCTGGGCGATCCTCCTCTACGTCTGGCACATCCCGGCGCTGTACGAGGCGGCGACGTTCGACAGCAACCTCGTCCACGCCGGCCAGCACCTCTGCTTCTTCTTCGCCGGGGTCGCGTTCTGGATGTCGCTGCTCGGCCCGCTGCCGAAGCCGAGCTGGTTCACCGGGGCGATGAGCGCCGGCTTCGTCTTCGCGATCCGGCTGATCGGCGCGGTGCTCGCGAACGTCCTGATGTGGTCGGGCACGGTGATCTACGGCCGCTACGCGTCGGGCGAGGCCGCTCACGGGATCTCCGGGCTCTCGGACCAGGGGACGGCCGGCGTCGTGATGATGGCCGAGAGCACCGTGATCACCCTGGCGATCCTGAGCTGGCTGATCCTGCGCTGGGCCAAACACGACACCGAGCGTCAGGAGCTCATCGATCTCGCCGCCGCCCGCGGCGTCGAACTCGACCCGGCGCGCGCCGAGCGCGCCGTCAACGCCGGCCAGGGCGACCGCCTTCGTGAGCGGATCGAGTCCGGGTCGATGCGATCCGAGCTGAGCGGTCCCGCTTGAGCCGGCTCCGCTTCCTCTACGTGCTGGTCTTCGTGGTCGGCACCGGCTCGCTGGGGGCCGAGATCGCCGTCGCGAGGCTGATGGCTCCGTTCTTCGGCGCCTCGACGATCGTCTGGGCGAACACGATCGGCGTCGTCCTCGTCGCGCTCTCGCTCGGCTACTGGTTCGGCGGCAGGCTCGCCGACCGCAGCCCGTCGATCCAGGGGCTCTGCAAGATGGTCCTGCTCGCCTCCGTCCTGCTCGCCGCCGTCCCGTTCGTGGCCCGGCCCTTCTTCGACATCTCGGTCGACGCGCTCGACTCGATCTCCGCCGGCGCCTTCGCGGGCTCGCTGCTGGCGGTCCTCGCGCTGATCGCGATCCCGGTCCTGCTGCTCGGCGCGGCCTCGCCATACGCGCTCCGGCTCGCCGTTCCCGACGTCGAGCACGCCGGTCGCGTCGCCGGGCGCCTGTACGCGATCTCGACCGCCGGCTCGCTCGTCGGGACGATGCTCTCGTCGCTCCTGTTGATCCCGGTCGTCGGGACGCAGCGGACGTTCCTCGTCTTCGCACTGGCCATCGGCGTCACCGCGATCGCCGGTCTCGGGATCCGCTTCGCCCCGGTCGCCGCCGTCCTCGCCGCCGCACTCGCGATCCCGGTCGGGACCGTGAAGGAGTCCGACGACGGCGAGGTGATCTACGAGACCGAGACCGAGACCCAGTACGCGCAGGTCGTCCAGGAGGCCGACGGCGACCGGATCCTCCAGCTCAACGAGGGCCAGGCGATCCACTCGCTCTACAAGCCGGACTCCTACCTGACCGGCCGCTACTGGGACGGACTGATCGTGCTGCCCTTCGCGGCCCTCGACCGGGCGCCCGAGCGGGTCGCGATCCTCGGCAACGCGGCCGGCACCGCGGCGCGGATGTACGGCCACTACTTCCCCGAGGCGCGGGTCGACGGAGTCGAGATCGACGGCGAGCTGACCGACATCGGCCGCAAGTACTTCGACCTCCAGGGTCCCGACCTCCACACCTACACCGACGACGCGCGCCCGTGGCTGCGCCGCTCCGACGGCGACTACGACGTGATCGTCGTCGACGCCTACCGGCAGCCCTACATCCCGTTCTACCTGGCCACGAAGGAGTTCTTCGAGCAGGTTCGCGACCGCCTCGCGCCGGGCGGCGTGGTCGTCGTCAACGTCGGCCACCCGGAGGGGAACGACGATCTCGAGAAGGCGATCTCGGCGACGATGGCCGACGTCTTCCCGACCGTGATCCGCGATCCGCTCGAGGACGCCAACACGCTCGTGCTCGGGAGCGAGGCGCCGGCGTCGGCCGACCGGCTCGTCGATTCGATCGCGATGCTCCCCGACGACCTCAAGAACCTCGCCGCGATCGAGGCGCAGCGCGTCGGGCCGATGCTGACCGGAGGCCCCGTCTACACCGATGACAAGGCGCCGGTCGAGTGGCTGATCGACAAGTCGATCATCGGCTACGCCGGCGACCAGTAGATCCCGCGACGGCCGGCCCGGGGCAGGAGGGCGGAGGCCGCCCGCGAAGACCTGAACCCGGGTGAGCCTCCCGTGATCGTCGATTGCGCCCAGTACCGCGACGGCGTCCGTCAGGACGTCGGTCCGCTCGACATCGAGACGGCGGCCGCGCGGGCGAAAGCGGGCGACGGATTCGTCTGGCTCGGCCTGCACGACCCCGAACCTGCCGAACTCGATCGCGCCGGCGAGGCGTTCGGGTTGCACGAACTCGCCCTCGAAGACGCAACAAGCAAGCACCAGAGGCCGAAGCTCGAGGACTACGACGGCTCCTACTTCGTCGTCCTGAAGACGGCTCACTACGACGACGCCCGCGAGCAGATCGACTTCGGCGAGATCAACCTGTTCCTCGGGTCCGGCTACGTGATCGCGATCCGCCATGGTCTCGCCAGCGACCTCAAGCGCGCCCGTCTGCAGCTCGAGCGCCGTCCCGACCTGATCGCCGTCGGCCCCGCCGCCGCCGCCTGGGCGATCCTCGACAAGGTGGTCGACGACTACGAGCCGGTCGCAGCGGGGATCGACAACGACATCGCCGAGGTCGAGGGCGAGGTCTTCAAGAGCCGCGACGTCGACTCGACCCAGCGGATCTACTTCCTGCGTCGCGAGGTGATCGAGTTCCACCGCGCCGTCCAGCCCCTGGTGGCTCCGCTCGAGGCGCTCGAGGGCGGCGTCGTCGTCGCGCTCGACGACCAGATCCGCCGCTACTTCCGCGACGTCGCCGACCACGCGAGGCGGATCGACGACCAGCTCCACGACCAACGTGACCTACTGACCGGTGCCCTCGACGCCAACCTGTCGCTGATCACGCTGCGCCAAAACATCGTCGTCCGGTCGATCTCGGCCTGGGCGGCGATCATCGCCGTGCCGACGTTCATCGCCAGCGTCTACGGGATGAACTTCGAGCACATGCCCGAGCTCCACTCCGAACTCGGCTACCCGCTCGCCCTGACCGCCATGGTGCTCGTCGTCGCCGTGATGTACCGCTTCTTCAAGCGGATCAACTGGCTCTGAACGCCCTCCTCGAGCTCAGCGGGACGGCGGGCCCGGGGGGCGGCGGCCGACGACTCGCGCCAGGACGGCGGCGAGGTCGAGGGCGAACGCGAGGCCGCGCCCGATGGGTCCGCTGACGGTCCGGGCGAGCGCCCGGTCGGCGGCGCTCACGCGCCGGCGGTCTTCACCAGGTCGCGGTCGGGGTCGACGCCCCAGCGCTCTCCGGCGGCGACCAGCTCGGGGTTGAGCGGCCAGGAGTCCGCCACGGCGTCGCCCTCGTGAGCGGGGGTCGCGCCCTTCAGGGCCATGCAGCCGTGGTTGTCGCCGATCCTCCGGATCTCCGCCACGTCCTCGGCGGTCAGCGCCTGCTCGGGCAGTGCGGCGAGCTCGGCGCGCTTGTCCTCGATCGGCCGGGCGCCTTCGCCCGCCTCCTGGATCAGCGTCGGGACGACGCAGCGGACCGCGGGATGGGAGAGGTTCCACTGGCAGGCGAGCTGGAGCGGCGTCAGGCCGCGGCGCTCGGCGATCGGCCGCATCCGCTCGATCCGCTCGTTGCCGGCCTCGATCCATCCCGCCGGCCGGAACCGGCGGTGGTCGTGTGGGGGAAAGGTGTCGATGTCGGTGACGTCGCCCCAGAACAGGCCGCCGAAGTCGGCGACGCGGGTGATCACGCCGATCTCCGCGGCGGCGGCGGCGTCGAGCACCATCTCGCCGGGCCAGGGCTCGAGCGGGTTGAGGATGATCATCGCCCAGTCGATCCGCTCGCCGAAGCGCTCGAAGCAGTCGAGCATGTCGAGCGTGAAGCCGTTGGCCGGGCCGGGGGCGACGCCGATCGAGGAGGCGAGTCCCGCCTCCCGCAGCGCCGACATGCCGTCCCAGACGGTCTCGGAGGTGTAGCCGGTGTGGTCGGGGTTGTGGAGCAAGAGGAGGTCGAAGCGGTCCTGACCGAGCCGCTCGAGGCTCGCCTCGGCGGCCATCCGCAGGTAGCCCGCGTACTCGCCGGGGCCGCGCAGACGCGGGTCGGTGAAGCGCGGGAAGCCCTTCGGGCCGACGCGCTCGCCTTCGTAGAAGTCGTGGCCGACGGCGCCGACGAGCGAGTAGGAGCCGCGATCGACGCCGGCGATCGCCTTGCCGAGGAGACGATCGGCGTCGCCCTGGCCGTAGGTGTCGGCCGTGATCGCGGTCGAGATCCCGTCGCCGGGCCGGAGGATGGCGGCGAGCCGGTCCTCGTCGACCTTCTCTCCGAAGTTCATGAAGCGGCCGCCGCTCCAGGTGCCGACCCCCGTCCGGCCGGGGGCGACGCCGCCGTTGCTGCTGCTGTCCATGGCCCGAACGGTAGCCCTTCGGCGGGGGCGGCGGCGGGGCACAAGCGGGGGGATCGGCCGCGCTCTAAGGTTCCCGCCCCATGTCAGCTCCGCCCGAAGTCAAGACCGAAGTCACCGACCTTCCCGAATCGAAGGTGAAGATCGCCGCGAGCGTCCCTCCGGAGGAGGTCGAGCGCCGCCTGCAGTCCGCCGCGCGCAGCTTCGCGAGCGAGATGAAGGTGCCCGGATTCCGCAAGGGCAAGGTCCCGCCGGAGATCGTCCTGCAGCGGATCGGCCGCGACGCGGTGATGGAGGAGGCGCTCCGCGACGGCATCCCCGACTGGTACGAGCGGGCGCTGATCAGCTCGGGCGTGACTCCGGTCGGCGACCCGCAGCTCGACATGCCGGATCCGCCCGCCGAGGGCGCTCCGCTCGAGTTCACGATCGAGGTCGGAGTACGGCCCGTCGCCGAGCTCGGCGAGTACAAGGGGATCGAGGTCCCGCGAACCGTGCCCGAGGCCCCGGCCGAGGCGATCGACGCCGAGGTCGAGCGGATGCGCGAGAGCCTGGCCGGGCTCGAGACCGTCGAGCGCGCCGCCGGCGACGGCGACTTCATCCTGATCGACTACGCCGGCGAGATCGAGGGCGAGGCCTTCGAGGGCGGCGCTGCGACCGACTTCCTCCTCGAGCTCGGCTCGGAGACGCTGATCGAGGGCTTCAACGAGCAGCTCACCGGCTCCGAGGCGGGGGAGACCCGGACCGTCGAGGTGACCTTCCCCGACGAGTACCACGCCGAGCATCTCTCGGGCAAGGAGGCGAGCTTCGAGGTCGTCGTCAAGGAGGTTCGCGAGAAGAGCCTCCCCGAGCTCGACGACGACTTCGCCGCCGACAACTCCGACTTCGACACCCTGGCGGAGCTGCGCGCCGACATCGAGGCGCGGCTCCTGCACCAGGCCGAGCACCAGGTCGAGCACGAGTTCAACGACGCCGCGCTCGACGCCGCTGTCGCCAACGCCACGATCGACATCCCCGATGACATCGTCGGGGCCCGCGCGACCGAGATGTGGGAGCGGGTGGAGCGGACGCTGCAGCAGCGCGGCATGGACCCGAACACCTATCTGCAGATCCAGGGCAAGGACCGCGACGAGGCGATCGCCGACTCGCGCGAGGAGGCCGAGGCCGGCCTCGAGCGGGAAGCGGTCCTGGCCGCCGTCGCCGATGCGGAGTCGATCGAGGTCTCCGAGGAGGAGATGCTCGAGGCCCTGCAGCCGCCGGCCGGCGAGAAGGGCAAGCCCGAGAAGCTGCTGAAGCGGATCCGCGCCGAGGGCCGCGACGCGCTCCTCGCCGAGGAGATCCGGATGCGGAAGGCGGCCGAGCTGATCGTCGAGTCGGCGAAGCCGGTCGACGCTCCGGCCGAAGCCCCGTCAGGGGGGGCAGGGGAGGCCGAGGAGGCCGATTCAGGCGAGGGCGAGAAGCTCTGGACCCCCGAGGGGGAGGGCCAGCCCGAGGCCGACGCCGGGGATCTCTGGACCCCCGGCGACGACGACAAGGACTAGGCGTCCGGCCGGCCCGCGGACGGGCCGGCGCGGCGGCCGTCTACTTGGCGGTCTTGAAGTCCTGCCCCGGGACCTTGCAGACCTGGTTCTTGAGTTCGAACCTGTTCGTCTTGATCGTGCCCGCGACGGCCTTGCCGTGGCGCTTGACCTTGCCCTGGAGGCTGATCTTGAGGCCGATCGAGTCGTCGGTGAGAATGACGTTGAACTGGTTCGAGGAGTCGACCGTGATCGGGTCGAGCGCCGAGTAGTTGAAGCGCTTGTTGACCCGGCCGCCCTTGCCTTCGCAGCGGGTCAGCACTTTCTGAGCCGAGAAGCCGGAGATCTTCTGCGGATCGCCGCCGGAGACCTTCACGCGGAGGTTCACGAGCGTCGCCTTGTCGCCGACGATCTGACCGGTCTGCTTGATCGTCTTCGAGCCTGCGAGCGCCGAGCCGGCGAACGCGAGGCCGGCGACGATCACGAGGAGGATCGCGGTCGTGGTCGTTCTCTTCATCGTTTCTCCCTTCCAGGGGCCAGGGTCCGCCTGCCCCGCTGAAGCTGTGGTTTCTGGTTTGTCTAGGCCTTAACTCATGAGGACGCCCACGGTTGCGCTCGCGCGGCCGGGTCGGCCCTCCTCGCCTCCGGCGCCACGGTACCAGCGGCTCGGCCCGCCGATGCCCGAAGACCCGCCGGACCGCTTCTATAAACTGCCGCGCCGATGAGCCCGATGGTTCCAATGGTGGTCGAGCAGACCTCGCGCGGCGAGCGCGCGTTCGACATCTACTCCCGCCTGCTCAACGAGCGGATCATCTTCCTCGGGACGCCGGTGACCGACGACATCGCGAACCTGATCGTCGCCCAGCTGATCCACCTCGAGTCCGAGGATCCTGACAAGGACATCTCGATGTACATCAACTCGCCGGGCGGATCCGTCTACGCGGGCCTGGCGATCTACGACACGATGCAGTACATCAAGCCCGACGTGCAGACCATCTGCGTCGGGATCGCGATGAGCATGGGGGCGCTCCTGCTCAGCGGCGGCACGGCCGGCAAGCGGATGGCCACCCCGAACTCGAAGATCCTGATCCACCAGGTTTCCGGCGGGTTCCAGGGCCAGGCGACCGACATCGAGATCCACGCCAAGGAGATCATCGACATTCGCCGCCGGCTCGACGAGATCATCGCCAAGCACACCGGCCAGGACATCGAGCGCGTCAAGCGCGACACCGAGCGCGACTACTTCATGAGCGCCGAGGAAGCCGTCGAGTACAACATCGTCGACCGGGTGATCGAGAACCGCTGAGACGGTGCTCGCTCCCCGCCGGATCCTCCTCGCCGCGCTGATCATCGCCCTGCCGGCGTTCCCGGCGGCCGCGCAGGCGAAGATCATCGACGTCCATCCGCAGGGTCCCGCGACCAACCCGCTCCAGAAGGCGATCAACCGCGCCGACCCGGGCGATCGGATCAGGGTCCATCAGGGCCGCTACCGGAAGTCGATCGAGGTCGATAAGCGGCTCGAGATCGTCGGCGCGAAGAACGAGCGCCGGCCGGTGATCGACGCCCGCTGCTTCGACAGCATCGTCGTCGACGTCCAGGCCAACGGCGTCTCGCTCGACGGGCTCAAGATCCAAGGGTCAGCCGATGCGTTCACCGTCAACTTCATCAACATCAGCCGCGGCAAGGTCAACGACCTGAAGCTGGTCAACACCTGTGGGCAGGCGCTCTACGGCGTCAACGTCTACGGGGAGGGCGCGATCCGGATCACCGGCAACGACGCCCGGGGATACCTCGACGCCGGCTACTACGTGGGCAGCATCGGGACGACCGGCAACGGGTCGCTGGTGATCGCCAACAACACCGCCAGCGGCAACAACCGCGGCGCGATCGTCGAGGACTCCTTCGACACCGACGTCGACATCCGCGTCATCGGCAACGACTTCCACGACAACACGATCTCCGGGGAGGGGATCCCGAGCGGGATCTTCGTCCACAACTCCGACCACACGCTGATCGCGAACAACCGGACCGACGACAACGGCGTCTACGGGATCCACGTGGATCCGCAGTCCGACGACAACGTCATCGACGACAACCGCGCGGCCGGCAACGGCACCGCGAACTACTTCGACGAGGGAACCGGCAACTGCGGCGCCGGGAACTCGTTCCCGATGCCGCCCTGCGTCTAGCGCTGGGCCAGGGACTCCTGCCAGGTCGTCGATTGCTGGCAGTTCGTGTGGCCCGGGGGGTTGCCCTTAGCGGTGAGGGTTCCTGAGACCTTCGTCAGGTCGCGCTTGTACTTGCCGGTCACCTTCGAGGTGACGCCGTCGACCTTCAGCGTGCCCTTGAACGCCCGCTTCTCGACGGTCAGCTTTCCGAACTTCGCCGACGGGCTGTAGAAGGTGCCGCCGCCGTCGCAGTCCATCTTCAGGTTCGAGTAGACGAGGTTCTTGACCTTGGCCGGCTTGCCCTGCTTGTAGACGGTGTCGAAGGAGATGCCGAAGGCGACGAGGCGGTCGGTCGCGGTGTGGGCGCCGGCCGCGGGCCCGATGGCCAGGCTGGCCACTGCGACGGCGGCGATCAGTGCGGTGAACGTGGTTCGGCGGCTCTTCATCCCTGGGCTCCCTCTAGCGGACTGCGACCGTCTGAACATATGGCTCGCGGCGGTCTCGGGTCAACCCGCGTGCAACGCGTCGGCCGGTTGCAGGGACGCGGGGGCGAGGCGCGTAACTGAGGTGCGTTCGCGCCTTGCGGGGTTTCGTACCCTTTGACGGCGCGGATCCGTATCCGCGACTAGGCAAGGAAAGAGACCCTGGCACGTCCAACCGACTCGAACGAGCAGCTTCTCTGCAGCTTCTGCGGGAAGTCGCAGCGGCAGGTCAAGAAGTTGATCGCCGGCCCCGGCGTCTACATCTGCGACGAGTGCATCGATCTCTGTAACGAGATCATCGACGAGGAGCTGACGACGCCGCCGAGCTTCGAGCTCGAGGCGCTGCCGAAGCCGATCGAGATCAACGGGATCCTGAACGAGTACGTGGTCGGCCAGGACGCCGCCAAGCGGGCGCTCGCGGTGGCCGTCTACAACCACTACAAGCGGGTGCAGATGGCCGGCGAGGAGGGCGCCGAGCTGACCGAGCTGCAGAAGTCGAACATCCTCCTGCTCGGCCCGACCGGCTGCGGCAAGACCCTGCTGGCGCAGACGCTGGCGCGGATCCTCAACGTCCCGTTCGCGATCGCCGACGCCACGGCGCTGACCGAGGCCGGCTACGTCGGCGAGGACGTCGAGAACATCCTCCTGAAGCTGATCCAGGCCGCGGACTACGACGTCAAGAAGGCCGAGACGGGGATCATCTACATCGACGAGGTCGACAAGATCGCCCGCAAGGCCGACAACCCGTCGATCACCCGGGACGTCTCCGGCGAGGGCGTGCAGCAGGCGCTGCTGAAGATCCTCGAGGGGACGACCGCCTCGGTGCCGCCGCAGGGCGGGCGCAAGCACCCCCACCAGGAGTTCCTGACGGTCGACACGACCAACATCCTCTTCATCTGCGGCGGCTCGTTCGCCGAGCTCGACAAGGTGATCGAACGCCGCGTCGGCAGCAACGGCATCGGCTTCGGCTCCTCGATCGTCAGCAAGGAGGACCGCGAGGTCGGCGAGCTCTTCGAGCAGGTGCTCCCCGAGGACCTGATGGAGTTCGGCCTGATCCCCGAGTTCATCGGCCGCCTGCCGGTTCTGGCCTCGATCAACCAGCTCCGCCGCGAGGATCTGATCACGATCCTGACGGAGCCGAAGAACGCCCTGACTAAGCAGTTCCAGCGCCTCTTCGCATTCGACGACATCGAGCTCGTCTTCGCTCCCGACTCGCTCGACGCGATCGCCGACCGGGCGATCGAGCGCGAGACCGGCGCCCGCGGGCTCCGCTCGATCATCGAGGAAACCCTCATGGACGTCCAGTTCGAGCTCCCCTCGCGCCGCGACGTCAAGAAGTGCGTGGTCACCCGCGAGACGATCGAGAAGGGCCTCGCCCCGACCCTCGTCACGCAGGCCGTCCCCGAGCCGACCGGCAACCGCCTCGACGACGTCGAGGAGGAGACGGCCTAGACCGTCTCCGAGGGGGCGCCTCGGGTCGGTGGCGTCGCCGGCGACCGGAGGCATCACACCTCCGTCACGTCCCCGCGCTGATTCGGCACCGAAAGGTGCTGACCTGCGCGCCGCCCGGTGCCATCGTCGGGGGCGTGGGCAACAGTCGTGCATTTGACCCGGATAGTCCGGGTGAATCGCACTACCGATCGGGCGGACCTCATCCCGATGAGGTCGTCGCGGGTTTCGCGAGGAGACAGTTCGGCGTGGTCTCGAGGGCCCAGCTCCTCGCTGCCGGACTCAGTCGGCATGAGATCGACGACCGCGTGGCCTCCGGCCACCTTCGCCCCGAGCATCGCGGCGTCTATTCCGTCGGGCACCGATCCGGCGGCTGGCCGGGCATCTGGATGGCGGCGGTCCTCTCCTGCGGCACGGACTCGGCGCTGTTCCGCCTGTCCGCCGGCGCTCACTTCGGGCTGATCCGCGGTCGGCCTCAGGCGATCGAGATCGTCGCCCCGCGCGTCCTCCGCCCGCGCGGGACGATCCGCCCGCACCGCTCCAGGCTGCCGCCGGACGAGCTGACCGTTCACGAGGGGATCCCGGCGACCACCGTCGCCCGCACCCTTCTCGACCTGGCCGCAGTCCTCGGCCCTCCGGCCCTCGAGCGCGCCGTCAACGAGGCAGAGGTCCAGCGGCTGACGAGCCCCACCTCGCTCCCTTCGCTGCTGAACCGCCACCCGAGGCGGCCGGGCTCGGCGGCTCTGCGCCGGATCCTCGCCCTCGAATCGCTCGGCGCGGACGTCACGCTGAGCGAGCTCGAGGATCGACTTATCGCCCTCGTCGACGAAGCGGGGCTACCACGACCGCGCACCAACGCCCTTATCCCGCTCGCCGCCGGCCCGATCGTCCCCGACTGCCTCTGGCCCGAGCAGCGGGTCGTTCTCGAGCTCGACGGTGATCGTTTCCATGGGACAGCGCTCCGTCGCCGCGACGACCGGGCGCGCGACCGCGAACTCGCCGCCGCCGGCTACCTGCCGATCCGCGCGGGCTGGTTCGACCTGACCGCGGGCAGGGCCGCATTCGTCGCCTCACTCCGCGCGATCTTGGAATCGGCGCCGCGCCAATAACATCGGGCGGGATGGACTCCGAACGCCGCGCCAAGCTCGAAGCGACCACGAGATATGACCCCGCCGAGGTCGAGGGCCGGGTCTACGCCGGCTGGTGGGAGCGCGGGTACTTCACGCCGGAGGCGGCCGGGACGGCGGACGAGAACTACTCGATCGCGATCCCGCCGCCGAACGTGACCGGGTCGCTGCACATGGGGCACGGGCTCAACAACACGATCCAGGACACGCTCGTGCGGCGGCAGCGGATGGCAGGGCGCCGGGTCAAGTGGATCATCGGCACCGATCACGCCGGAATCGCCACGCAGTCGGTCGTCGAGAAGGAGCTGCGCGCCCAGGGCGTCGACCGCCACGAGCTCGGCCGCGAGGGCTTCGTCGAGCGGGTCTGGGAGTGGCGCGAGCAGTACGGCGGCCGGATCATCGAGCAGCTCAAGCGGCTCGGGGTCTCGGGCGACTTCGCGAACGAGCGCTTCACCCTCGACGAGGGTTACGTCACCGCCGTCCACCGCGTCTTCGTCGCGCTCTTCGAGAAGGGCCTGATCTACCGCGACAACTACATGGTCAACTGGGACCCGGGCTCGCACTCGGCCATCAGCGACCTCGAGGTCGAGAACCGCGAGGTCGAGGACACCCTGTTCTCGATCGCCTACCCGGTCGAGGGCTCCGATCGCGTCCTCACCGTCGCCACCGTCCGCCCCGAGACCATGCTGGCCGACACCGCCGTCGCCGTGAACCCTTCCGACGACCGCTACCGCGACCTCGTCGGGAGCCACTGCATCCTGCCGCTGGTCGGCCGCCGCCTACCGATCATCGCCGACGAGCACGTCGACGTCGAGTTCGGGACCGGGGCCCTGAAGATCACCCCGGGCCACGATCCCAACGACTTCGAGATCGGCCGCAAGCACGGGCTCGAGGAGATCACGGTCATCGGCGAGGACGGCCGCCTCACCGACGTCGCCGGACCCGAATACGAGGGCCTGACCGCCGCCGAGGCGCAGGAGCGGATCGTCGCCGACCTCCGCGAGTCCGGAGCGCTCACCGCCGAAGAGCCCTACGTCCACTCGGTCCCCTTCTCGCATCGCTCCGGACAGCGGATCGAGCCGTTGATCAGCCTCCAGTGGTTCTGCCGGATGGACGAGCTCGCGAAGCCGGCGATCGAGGTCGTCCGCGACGGCCGCGTCACCTTCACGCCCGAGCGCTGGGGCCGGGTCTACCTCGACTGGATGGAGAACATCCGTCCCTGGTGCGTCTCCCGCCAGCTCTGGTGGGGCCATCAGCTCCCGGTCTGGTACTGCGACCACTGCGACGAGACGATCGTGGCCGAGCACGAGCCCGAGGGCGGCGCCTGCCCGTCCTGCGGCGGCGCCCTGCGTCGCGACGAGGACGTTCTCGACACCTGGTTCAGCTCGGCGCTCTGGCCGTTCGCGACCCTCGGCTGGCCCGAGGACACGCCCGAGCTCCGCGCCTTCTACCCGACCGACGTGCTCTCGACGGCCCGCGACATCATCTACCTCTGGGTTGCGCGGATGATCATGACCTCGCTCGAGTTCCTCGACGACATCCCGTTCAGCGACGTCTACATCCACTCGGTGATCCAGGCCCCCGACGGCCGCCGGATGTCGAAGAGCCTCGGGACCGGGATCGACCCGCTCGAGCTGATCGACTCCCACGGCGCCGACGCGCTCCGCTTCGGCCTCCTCGCGATGTCGTCGAGCCAGGACGTGCGCTTCTCCGAGGCGAAGGTCCAGCAAGGCCGCGACCTCGCAAACAAGCTCTGGAACGCCTCACGGCTGATCCTCCTCAACGCCGGCGACGCCGCACCGGCGCCGAGCACCGCCACCGTCGAGGACCGCTGGATCCTCTCGCGGCTCGAGCGGACGGTCGAGCTCGTCGGCGAGCGCCTCGACGCCTTCGACTTCGCCCACGCCGCGCTCGAGCTCTACCGCTTCGTCTACTCCGAGCTCTGCGACTGGTACCTCGAGATCGTCAAGCCGCGGCTCTACGACGGTCCCGCCGCCGGCGACGACAGCGCCGCCGCCAACCTCCTCCACGTGCTCGGCCGGACGCTCGCCGTCGCCCACCCGCTGATGCCGTTCGTGACCGAGGAGATCTGGAGCTACATGCCGGAGCACGAAGGCGAGCTGATCGTCGCGCCGTGGCCGGAGGCCGAGACGGACCGTTTCGACCCCGAGGCCGAAGCCGAGGTGGCCGCCGCGATCGAGCTGACCCGCTCGCTCCGCCGCTGGCGCGAGCTCGCCGGGGTCTCCCCGGGCACCGCTCTCCGCGCCCGGACCGAGGAGGAGGTCCACCCACTCGTGCTCCGCCTGGCCCGGATCGAGCTCGACGGCGACGGCGGCGACGAGGCGGTCGCCGCGGTCGGGGCGATCGAGATCCTGCCCTCCGAGGGGCTCGAGCCGGAGGCCGTAGCGGCCCGGATCGAAGAGCTGCGCGAGAAGCTCCGCGGCGAGGTTCGCCGCGCCGAGGGCAAGCTCGGCAACGAGAAGTTCGTCGCCAACGCACCCGCCGACGTCGTCGACGCCGAGCGCGAGAAGCTCGAGCGCTACCGGGCGGAGCTCGAGGAGCTGGGCTGACCGACCCGGAGCAGTACCTGGCCGGGCTCGAGCCGGTCGGCTGGCGATTCGGGCTCGAGCGCATGCGCGCTCTCTGCGACGCGCTCGGGCGCCCGCAGGACGGCTACCGGACCCTGCACGTCGTCGGCACCAACGGCAAGTCGTCGGTGACGACGATGACCGCCGCCCTGCTCGCCGGAGCGGGAATGAGGACCGGAGCCTGCATCTCCCCGCACGTCTGGCGCTGGGCCGAGCGGACGCGGATCGACGGCGCCGAGATCGCCCCGGAGGCGTTCACGGCGGCGACCGATGCCGTCGCCGCGGCGATCGCCGAGGTCGAGGCCGGGTTCGAGGAGGGGGACAGGATCACCCAGTTCGAAGCCGCCATCGCGGTCTCCTTCGTCGCCTTCGCACGGGCCGGCGTCGACGTCGCCGTCGTCGAGGCCGGGCTCGGCGGCCGGCTCGACGCGACCAACGTGATCGCCTCGATCGCGACCGCGCTGACGTCGGTCGGGCTCGACCACGTCGAGTACCTCGGTCCGACCGAGCTCGACATCGCCGGCGAGAAGCTGGCGGTCCTCCGCGAGGGGACGACGCTCGTCACCGGGCGGCTCAGCCCCGAGATCGACGCCCTCGCCCGCACCGTGGCGGCGGATCGCGGGGCCGAGCTGATCGTGGCGCCACCGCTGCCCGAAGAGGCGCTGCCCGGCCCGATGGCCCCGTACCTGGCCCGCAACGCAGCCGTGGCCGTCGCGCTGGCGGAGACGGTCGCCGGGCCGCTCGCGCCCGGCGCGATCGCCGAGGCCCTCGCGCATGCCGCCCTTCCCGGCCGCGCCGAGCTGCTCGCCGGTGACCCGCCCGCGATCGCCGACGCCGCCCACAACGAGGCCGGCGCCCGCGCCCTCGCCGAGGCGTTGCCGGACCTGGCGGCGGGCCGTCCCGTCTTCGGCTGCCTCTCGGTCCTGGCCGACAAGGACGCGGCGGCGATCGCGGCCGCGCTCGCTCCGGGGCTGGACACCTGCGTCTGCACGGCCGCCGACCCCGGGCCCGCGATGGGCCGGCCGGGCTCGCGGGCGACGGATGCCGGTGAGCTGGCCCGGCTCGTGGCCGCAGCCGGAATCCCGGTCGAGGAGGTGGCCGACCCCGCCGCCGCCGTCGCCCGGACCAGCGCGCTCGCGGCCGAGCGCGGCGGGGTGGCGCTTTTCGCCGGATCGCACTACCTTCTCCGGTACGTATGGAACGCGAGGCACGTTCAGAACTCCTCTCCATGATGGGCCTGGTGGCCCTCGTGGTCGCCGTGGTGATCCTCGTGTTCTTCGGCCTCGGCTACCTCTTCGGCCGGCTGTTCCTCTGAAATCATGCGATCAGGCGGGGGGCGCTTTCTGGTGACGGGGGACGATCCGGGTACACTGCCGCGCCTTAGATGCCCGTAGCGCTGTTCGGAATCGAAGACGGCTCGCTCAACCTTGCCGTCAATCTGCTGCTCCTCGTCCTGGTGGTGGTCTGGCTCTCGCTGGTCTACTGGACGTTCGCGGACGCCCGCAGGCGCGTCGCCGACCCGGTCCTCGTCGGGACCGCGACCGCGGCCTCGCTGATCCCGTTCATCGGCACGATCGTCTACACGATCCTGCGGCCGCCCGAGTTCCTCGCCGACGCCCGCGAGCGCGAGGTCGAGACCCAGGCCTCGGAGCTGCGGATGCGGCATCTGACGGCCCAGTCGTGCCCGCGCTGCGAGCACCCGATCGAGCGCAGCTGGCTCCGTTGCCCGGAGTGCCAGCACCGGCTCAAGGACCCGTGCGTGTCCTGCAACCGCCCGGTCGATCCGCGTTGGGCCCTCTGCCCGTACTGCGAGACCCCGCTCCGCCACGACCGGGGTGAGGAGGAGGCGCCGCGCCGTCGTTCCCGCTCGCGCAGCTCCAGTTCTTCCGCGGAGTCCTCCGAGGCACCGCCCCGCAAGTCCACTTCGACACGACGCGCGAAGTCGTCCTCGTCTTCGCGCTCATCGACGCCGGCGTCGGACGCCGCTGCGCGCACCAAGCGCAGTGAGCGGCCGGAACGCGCCGAGCGTCCCGCGGCCGGCGAGAAGCCGGCGGACGACGGAGACTCCGGCCCGCGCCGGCGCTCCACCACGTCCTCCTGAGCCGCGCCAACCCAGCCCATCCACCCGAGACCCGAGAGGTCCCCACATGTCCGAGAAGTCCCGCACGCTGATCCTCGTCAAGCCCGACGCCTTCGAGCGCGGCCTCACCGGTGAGGTCCTCGCCCGCTTCGAGCGCAAGGGCCTGCGCCTGACCGCCCTGAAGCAGATCACCGCCGAGGAGGCCACCGCCCACGAGCACTACGCCGAGCACACCGACAAGCCGTTCTTCGGCGAGCTCGTCGACTTCATCACCGGCGGGCCGCTGGTCGCCGCCGTCCTCGAGGGCGTCGAGGCCGTCAAGGCCGCGCGCCAGCTGATCGGCGCCACCAACCCGGTCGAGGCCGCGACGGGCTCGATCCGCGGCGACTTCGGCACCGAGGTGACCTTCAACCTCGTCCACGGCTCCGACTCCGACGAGTCGGCCGCGCGCGAGATCGGCATCTGGTTCCCCGAGCTCGGCTGAGCCCGGTCGCGAGCCGGCCCGAGCCGGAGCCCTGGTGGACCTGATCCTCGCCTCCGCGTCGCCGCGGCGACGGGAGCTGCTCGGCCTGCTCGGGCTCGAGTTCGAGGTCGTGCCCTCGGGCGCCCCCGAGCTGACGGACGGTGATCCGGCGGTGATCGTCGTCGAGAACGCGGTCCGGAAGGCCCGAGCGGTCGCCCGCCCGGGCGCTCTGGTCCTCGGTGTCGACACCGACGTCGTCTGCGACGGCCGCCTGCTCGGCAAACCGGGCGACGACGGCGACGCGACGGCGCGGCTGAGGGTGCTGTCGGGACGCACCCACGAGGTCCTCAGCGGCATCGCCCTCATCGGCCCGGCGGGCGAGCGCAGCGAGCTCGTCAGGACCGAGGTGACGTTCCGCGCGCTCGCGGATCGCGAGATCGAGGAGTACGTCGCCGCGGGGGAGTGGCGGGACCGCGCCGGGGGCTACGCGATCCAGGGCCTCGGCTCGTCGCTGGTCGAACGGGTCGAGGGCGACCTCTCGAATGTGATCGGCCTCCCGATACCGGCGCTGAGCAGGATGATCGGAGAATTGCAGGATCGATAGGGAACTATGAGTTTCCTGTTGGTTTCTGCTCACATAGTCGCTGTCAGAGGCGTCGTTCGCTAGACTCGCGTCGCTCCCGAACGCCGCCACCGATCAGCTGACCGGGGGCCTCACAGTTCGGGCAGGCGGGTCGTCGCGGACGCGGCGGCGGGGGACCGTGCATCGCAGGTCACCACGCCTGCGAACCAGCTTCCACACTCATCGATCGAGCAACCGAGACTTCCGCAAACCCACGTATCCACTGACTCAATGGGCATCCTCAGCTACCTGACCGGATTCGGCGGCCGCGACATGGCCGTCGACCTCGGCACGGCCAACACGCTCGTCTACGTGCGCGGGCGCGGGATCGTCCTCTCGGAGCCGAGCGTCGTCGCCGTCGACACGCGGACCGGCGAGGTCCACGCGGTCGGGATGGACGCGAAGCGGATGCTCGGCCGCACCCCGGGCACGATCCAGGCGATCCGGCCGCTCAAGGACGGCGTCATCGCCGACTTCGACGTGACCGAGGAGATGCTCCGTCACTTCATCCAGAAGGTCCACCAGAACCGGTTCGCGCACCCGCGGGTCGTCGTCTGCGTCCCCTCCGGCGTCACCGGCGTCGAGAAGCGCGCGGTCGAGGAGGCGTGCCTGGCCGCCGGAGCCCGTCAGGCTTATCTGATCGAGGAGCCGATGGCGGCCGCGATCGGCGCCGGCCTCCCGGTCGGGGAGCCGACCGGGTCGATGGTCGTCGACATTGGCGGCGGCACCAGCGAGGTCGCGGTGATCTCACTCGGAGGCATCGTCGTCTCGCAGTCGATCCGCGTCGGCGGCGACGAGATGGACGACGCGATCGTCAACTGGTGCAAGACCCATCACAAGCTGATGATCGGCCAGCAGACCGCCGAGGAGGTCAAGCTCGAGGCGGGCTCGGCGACCGAGCTCCGCGAGGAGGTCCGGACCGAGATCCGCGGCCGCGACATCGTCTCCGGCCTGCCGAAGACGGTGATGCTGAGCTCGGAGGAGGTCCGCGAAGCGCTCCGCGACCCCGTCGAGTCGATCGTCAACGCCGTCAAGGAGACGCTCGACCGCACTCCCCCCGAGCTCGCCGGCGACATCATGGACCGCGGGATCACCCTCGCCGGCGGCGGCTCGCTCCTTCAGGGCTTCGACGAGCGCCTCCGCGAGGAGTGCCAGATGCCGGCGCAGCTCGCCGACTCCCCGCTCACCTGCGTCGCCGTCGGCTCCGGCCGGTCCCTCGAGGAGTTCGAGACGATCCACCGGGTCAACGCCAACACGCGCGGCCGCCGGCGCCGCTGAGCCGGGGCCGAAGCGATGTACCGCAAGCAGGTACGCAGGCGCCGCGCGATCCTCGTCGTCCTGGTCGTCGCCTGCCTGATGCTGATCAGCATCTCGATCAGCGAGGCCGATGACGGGCCGCTGCATTCGGTCCAGACCGGCGTCTCGACGGTGCTCTCCCCGGTCGGCGAGGGCGCCAGCCGGGCGCTGAAGCCCGTCCGCGACCTGATCGACTGGTTCGACGAGACCTGGCAGGCGCGCGGTGAGAACGACGACCTCCGCGATCAGGTCGCGAAGCTCCGGGCCGAGCTGCTCGCGACCCAGGACGCCGCCGAGAAGGCCGGCTACGCCGACAAGCTCGACGAGCTGATGAACGACGGCGGGCTCACGGGCTACACCCCGGTCGCCGCCACGGTCACGGCCCGCTCCCCGAGCCTCTGGTACGAGTCGATCAAGATCAGCGCCGGCAGTTCCGACGGGGTCTCCCGCAACGATGCGGTGATCACCGACGACGGCCTGATCGGGCGGATCTCGAACGTCACCGGCGGCACCTCCGAGGTCGCCCTGATCACCGACGGCGAGGGCGGCGTCGCCGCCCGGGTCGCCGGCAAGGGCCCCGAGGGCCTGGTCAGCGGCGTCGTCGGCAATCCGGGCCGGCTCGACCTCAGCCTGATCCAGGGCGAGAAGGACATCAAGGACGGCGACAAGCTCGTCACCGCAGGCTTCACGACCGAGACGGGTCTGGCGTCGCTCTACCCGGCCGACATCCCGATCGGCGAGGTCGTCGAGACGATCCCGGCCGAGCAGGAGCAGCGCGAGCAGGTCAACGTCGAGCCGTTCGCCGATCTCGCCGACCTGACCGACGTAACCGTCCTGACGAGCGGGGGCGGCTGATGATCGTCACCCCGCGGATCGTCTTCCGCCTCGTCCTGATCGTCCTGCTCTCGGTCCTGCTCCAGATCGGGCTCTTCTCGCAGGTGCCGGTGCTCGGTTCGGTCGCGAACCTGCTGCCCGTGGTCGTGGTCGCGATCGGGCTGCTCGGCGGCGCCGTCACCGGCGCCGTCACCGGCTTCGCCACCGGCCTGCTGCTCGACGCGATGATCGGCGGCACCCCCGGCGTCGCCTCGCTGGCGCTGATGGCCGCGGGCTACCTCGCCGGCCGCTGGCGCGAGGGCTACGACATCGTCAGCTCGCTCGTACCGCCGCTTCTGGCCGGGGCGCTGACCGCGCTCGCCGCGCTGATCTACGGCTCGCTGACCCTGACTCTCGGCGTCGACGCGCCGATCAGCATCCTCGCCCTGCGCGAGGTCTTCGTCCAGGGCCTGCTCGGGATCCTGCTCGCGCTGCCGGTCTTCCCGCTGGTGCGGCGCATCCTCCGCCCGGCGCTCGTCGACGACGCCGTCAACGCCCGGACCCGGGCGCCCCAGGCGGCGCGGTCGTCGCGACGCGGCCCGTTCGGGATGATTAGGGGACAGGGAAGCCTCTGATGTTCCGCCACGACGAAAACGCGGCGCCGACCCACGCCCAGTTCGCGATGCGCGTGACGATCCTCGGAGTGATCGCGATCGTCGCGTTCGGGGCCGTCTTCTTCCGCCTCTGGTTCCTCCAGGTCCTCTCCGGCGAGGCCTACCTGAAGGAGGCCAACGCGAACCGCGTCCGCGAGATCAAGATTCAGGCGCCGCGCGGCGAGATCCTCGACCGCGCCGGCCGGGTCCTCGTCGACAACAAGACCGTGCTCTCGCTCCAGGTCCAGCCCAGCGAGCTCCCCCAGCAGAACGAGCCCCGCAACGACGAGCTCCGCCGGGTGGCCGAGGTCGCCGGCATGAGCTACGGCAAGGTCAAGGACGAGATGACCACGCAGATGGCGGCCGCGGCGGGGTTGAAGCCGCACGAGTACAAGCAGCAGCTCCGCGCCGGCGAGATCGAGGAGCCGCCGGTTCCGGTGACGCTGAAGCAGGACGTCGACAAGGACGTCGTCTACGCGTTGCGGGAGCGCCAGGACGAGTTCCCGGGTGTCTCGGCCTCGCAGATGTACGTCCGCGACTACCCGAACGGGACGCTCGGGGCGCACCTCTTCGGCTACGTCTCCGAGATCGGGCCCGACCAGCTCAAGGAGCCCGCCTACGAGGGGCTCGAGCAGGGCGACCGGATCGGCGCGACCGGCCTCGAGTCGCAGTACGACCAGATCCTCCGCGGCCGCAACGGCGCGATCCGGGTCCAGGTCGAGGCGTCGGGCGAGCCGCGTGGGCGCGAGCTCTCGCGGATCGAGCCCGAGTCCGGGGACAACCTGAAGCTGACGCTCGACAAGAAGGTCCAGGCCGCCGGCGAGTCGGCGCTCGCCTCGACCGGTCTGCCGGGCGCTTTCGTCGCGATGAAGATCGACGACGGCTCGATCCTCGGCATGGGGTCGTCGCCCACCTTCGACCCGAGCGTGTTCACGCCGCCGGTCTCGACCAAGGTCGTCAAGGCGCTGAGCGGCAACGAGGAGGACCCGCTCCTCGACCGCGCGATCCAGTCCGGCTACCCGACCGGTTCGACCTTCAAGGCGATCAGCGGCTCGGCCCTGCTCGAGTCCGGCCTGATCACGCCCGCCCACACCTTCGCCGACAACGGGTCCTTCCGCTACGGCGGACGCGAGTGGATCAATGCCGGTCGTGCCGTCAACGGCGTCGTCAACATGGTCTCGGCGCTGAAGGTCTCCTCCGACGTCTTCTTCTACGACCTCGGCATCACAGCCAACCAGCAGTACGACAAGGACGGGTCGGAGATCATCCAGGACTGGGCCAAGCAACTCAGTTTCGGTTCGTTGACCGGGATCGACGTGCCCGGCGAGGGCGCCGGCCTCGTACCGACGCCGGAGTGGCGTCACAAGCTCTACGAGCAGGCCGCCGACCCCAGCTCGTGCGGCGGCAAGGATCGTCTGTTCGAGCCCGGGTGTTACGAGACGGACCGAGACTGGACCGTCGGCGACAACATGAACCTCGCCGTCGGCCAGGGCGACCTGCAGGCGACGCCGCTCCAGCTCGCGACCGCCTACGCGGCGATCGGGAACGGGGGAGAGGTCGTCCGCCCGCACCTGGGGATGGAGGCCGAGGATCCGACCGGCGCCCAGACGCAGGCGTTCGAGCCGGCGCCGCGCCGCGAGGTCGATCTCTCCGAGGAGACGCGCTCGACGATCATGGAGGGTCTCCGCGAGGCGGCAACCGAATCCGGCGGGACGTCGTATCCGACCTTCGGCAGCTACCCGATCGCGATCGCCGGCAAGACCGGCACCGCGGAGAAGACCGACCAGGAGGACCAGTCCTGGTACGCGGCGCTCGCGCCCGCCGACGATCCCAAGTACGTGGTCGTCGTCACCGTCGAGCGCGGCGGCTTCGGCGCCTCGACTGCGGCCCCCGCCGCCTGTCAGATCTTCAACGCCGTCTTCGACGTCAAGGACGAGTGCGTCGCGGGAACGAGTACGACGCGATGAGCCCCTTCGCTGCCAAGATGGGCCGCTAGCCGATGCCGACGATCGCCAGACCACGGACCTTCGACGAGCGCAGCGCCGGGATCGGCGCGCGCACCGGGCTGCTCAAGATCGACCCCGTCACGGCGTTCGCCGGGATCGGGCTGATCGCCTGCAGCATCATCGCCCTCGGCTTCACGACGCAGAACGAGGTGGCGGGCGATCCGTACTTCTACACAATCCGCCAGAGCATCTACGCCGTCATTGGCGTCGCCCTGATGTTCACCCTCGCGCGCATCGACTACTCGCGATTCCGCGAGCTCAGGGTCGGTATCTACAGCGCGATGATCTTCACGATCGTCCTCGTCCTCGTCCTCGGCTTCGCAGCGCTCGGCGCGCGCCGGTGGATCGAGCTCCCCTTCTTCCAGTTTCAGCCGTCGGAGCTTGGCAAGCTGTTGCTTGTCCTCGCCCTCGCCGGCTTCGCCATCGACCGGGCCCGTCGCCAGACGGCGTGGCAGCGCACCGCGCGGCTGCTCCTGCTGGGTTTCGTTCCCGCGTTGATCGTTTTCGTGCAGCCCGACTTGGGCACCGCACTCGTCTACGGCGTGATCACGCTCGCGATCCTGTTCGTCTCCGGCACCCCCTGGCAGCATTTCGCCGCCCTCGGGGGAATTGCGCTGGCGGCGGTCGCGGCCGTGCTGCTGATCGCGCCGGCAGTCGGGCACCCGGTGCTTCACGGGTATCAGCTCGACCGGCTGACGTCGTTCCTCAATCCGAGTGACGACCCCGCCGATTCCAGCTATCAGACCAATCAGGCGCTCACCGCCATCGGTTCCGGGGGTAAAACCGGCCGCGGCGACGACGCCACCCAGGTGCAGAACCACTTCCTTCCGGAAGCCCACACCGATTTCATGTTCTCCGCGATCGCGGAGCGGTGGGGGTTCATGGGCGCTGCGCTTGTCCTATCCCTCTATGCGCTGCTCATATGGCGAGCGCTGCGGATAACGACTCTCTCGAAGAACTTGTACGGGAGCCTCGTCGGGGCGGGTATCGCCTCGATGCTCCTATTCCAGGTATTCGTCAACGTCGGGATGAACGTCGGGCTGATGCCCGTCACGGGCGTCCCGCTTCCACTGGTCAGCTACGGCGGCACCTCGGTGCTCGTCACGTTCATGGCCATCGGCGTTCTTCAGAGCATCTACGTCCAATCGCAGCTTTCCTCGCCGGGCAGCCTCAGGACTGCTCTGTGAGGTGAGCAACTTTGAAGAAGAAGATCCTCGTATCGGTTGACGCCGGTGAGACCCGCGTCGCCGTGCTCGAAGCCAAGGGCTCGGCACGCGCCGGCCGCGGCAAGAAGAACGACAAGAACGACAAGGACGAAAAGGCCAAGGCCGACGACGGCGCCCAGTCCAAGGGCGGCCGCAACGGCAAGGGCGACAACTGGCGGGTCGGCGAGCTCTACGTCGAGCGCCGCGGTTCGCGGTCGATCGTCGGCAACATCTACAAGGGCGTCGTCGACAACGTGCTGCCCGGGATGGAGGCGGCGTTCGTCGACATCGGGCTCGAGCGCAACGGCTTCCTCCACGTCGACGAGATCGTCACCCCCGACGGCAAGGCGGTCCCGAAGCGGGGCCGCGGCCAGGGGCGGCGGATCGACGAGCTGATCAAGCGCGGTCAGGAGATCGTCGTCCAGGTCGTCAAGGATCCGCTGAAGACGAAGGGCGCGCGCCTGTCGATGCAGCTCTCGATCGCCGGCCGTTACCTCGTCTACATGCCGCAGGGCGGCGGCATCGGCGTCAGTCGCCGGCTCCCCGACGGCGAGCGCAGCCAGATGCGCAAGAACCTCGAGAAGATCCACGCGGCCAGCAAGGAGAAGGGCGGCTACATCGTCCGGACCGCGGCCCAGGGCGCCGACAAGGAGGACTTCGAGCGCGAGATCGCCTACCTGCACAAGCTGCACGAGGTGCTCGAGCGGCGTTCGAAGGACGCCGACGCGCCGTCGCTGATCTTCCAGGAGGCGGATCTGCCGATCCGGGTCCTCCGCGACGTCCTCGGCAGCGAGTTCGACGGCGCCGAGATCGACGACCAGAAGCAGTTCGAGCGGGTGACCTCGTTCTTCCAGCGGACCGCACCGGAGCTGGTCGAGTCGGTCGAGATGCACTCGCACTCCGAGCACCTGTTCGAGCGCCACGGCGCCGAGGAGGCATTCCGCTCGACGCTCTCGCGCCGGGTCGACCTGCCCTCCGGCGGTTACCTGATCATCGATTACGCCGAGGCGCTGACCGTGGTGGACATCAACACCGGCAGCTTCACCGGCAAGGGCAAGGGCCGGCTCGAGGACACGATCACGAAGGTCAACGTCGAGGCGGCCGACGAGGTCGTCCGCCAGCTCCGGCTCCGCGACATCGGCGGGATCATCGTCATCGACTTCATCGACATGGCGCGGGCCAAGAACCGCGACCAGGTGCTGAAGACGCTGCGGAAGGCGCTCGACGAGGACCGGACCAAGACCTACGTGGTCGAGGTCTCGCCGCTCGGGCTGGTCGAGATGACCCGCCAGAACGTCACCGATGGCGTCCGCGAGATCCTCACCACCCGCTGTCCGACCTGCGACGGCGAGGGTGTCGTCCGCTCGGCCGAGACGGTCGCGATCGAGGCGCTGCGGAAGCTCCGCGACGTCGCCGAGCAGTCCGGGGAGGCGCACCTGATCCGCGTCAACCCGAAGGTCGCCCGCGAGCTGATGCGGCACGACAGCGGCCTGCTCGAGCTCGAGGAGGAGACGAGCAAGACGTTCCTGTTCGAGGGCGGCGAGGCGCTGCCGATCGACACGTTCGAGATCGCCGAGTCCGGCGACCGCGACGAGATCGAGCGCCGGGCGTTGCCGTTCCAGATCGGCGACGAGGTCCTGCTGACGATCGACGAACCGCACATGTACAACCCCGGCGATGCCGTCGCGCGCGTCGACGCCCTGGTGATCACGGTCACCGGCGCGGCGCCGCTGGTCGGCGAGCGCAAGCTCGTCCGGATCGAGGAGATCGGGCGTTCCTCGGGCCTCGCGACGCTGGTCGACGGCATCCCGGAGGGGTCGGGCGAACAGGATTCCGCCGAAGGGCTAGAATCCGGCACTCGGCGCCGCGGCCGCAGAGGCGGACGGCGCCGTTCCCGCGCCGGGAGCGGTTCGAACCCCGGCCAAGAAACCTGATCCTCCACGGAGACGAGCAGACCGATATGTCCACATACGCGATAGTCGAGAGCGGCGGCAAGCAGTACCGCGTCGAGAAGGGCCAGTCCCTGCTCGTCGATCGCATCGCCGAGGACGAGGGCGCCAAGGTGCCCCTCCGCGCGGTGATGTTCCGCAGCGACTCCGACACGGTGGTCGCTCCGGCCGACCTCGAGAAGGTCAAGGTCGAGGCCAAGGTCGCCGGCCACGAGCGCGGGACCAAGGTCAAGGTCTTCAAGTACAAGGCGAAGAAGGGCTACCGCAAGCGCCGCGGCCATCGCTCCGAGCTGACCCGGCTCGAGGTGACCGAGGTCAAGATGCTGTCCCGGAAGCCCGCCGCGAGCAAGGACGACGAGCCCGCCGCGAAGGAGCCGAAGGCAGCCGCGAAGGAGGCCTCGAAGCCGGCCGCCGCGGAGCAGCCCGCCGATAAGGCCGCTTCCACGGAGGGACTCCCCGAGAGCATCGGCAAACCCGCGACCAAGGCGCTCGAAGAGGCGGGCCTGACCACGCTGGAGCAGGTCGCCGGCAAGACCGAGGCCGAGCTGCTGGAACTCAAGGGCATCGGCCCGAAGGCCGTCGAAGCGCTTTCCGAGGCGCTCGCCGACGCGGGCCTCTCCCTGGAGCAGACCGACGAGAAGGAGAGCGACTGATGGCTCACAAGAAGGGGCTCGGCTCGAGCCGCAACGGCCGCGATTCCAACCCGAAGTACCTCGGGGTCAAGATCTTCGCGGGGCAGACCGTCAAGGGCGGCGAGATCATCGTCCGCCAGCGCGGCACCCGTTTCCATCCCGGCGACGGTGTCGGCCTCGGCCGGGACCACACGATCTTCGCCACCCGGCCCGGAACGGTCGAGTTCACGCCCGGCCGCAAGGGTCGCGTCGTCTCGGTCGCAGCGGCCGAGTAACTGACCCGCCGCCGAGCGGCGGCACCTTCTTTCCTGCAAATCCGGGCCTTTCCGGAAGGGCGGCGCATACCTGAAGAGATTTCAGTATGTTGCCGCGATCGTCCAACTGCCGCCGGGGGCAAGCCGGCAGCAGGGGTAGTCCAATTGAGGTCAAGGGAGAGGGTTTGATGGGTCGCAGGTCGTTGGCGTTCCTGTTCGCGATCGTGGTGGTTCTGGCCGCCGCGCCGGCCGCATCGGCCGCCACCCTGACCGTCGACGACGACGGCGCCCAGTGCCCCGGAGCGGGCTACACGAAGATCCAGAAGGCGATCGACGACGCCTTCAACGGCGACACGATCGCCGTCTGTGCCGGCACCTACGTCGAGGGTTCGGGGGGCGTCGGCAGCAACGCGCTGACGATCTCGAACAAGTCGATCGACATCCGCGGAGCCGGCGCCGACCTCGTCGCGATCCAGCCGAAGCGGTCGACCCCGACCAGCGGTCAGATCGCCGACACCAACACCAGCCCGGCCCTCAACATCCGCAACGGCGTCGGCGACATCGTCTCGATCATCGGCACCAAGCCGAACCCGGTGACGGTCAACATCTCCGGCGTCACGATCGACGGCAACGGCGTCTACGTCGAGGCCGGCGTCGTCTACCGCGACGGTGGCGGCACGCTCTCGCGCTCGCGCGTGACGAACATCGTCACCTCCGAGTCGAACACGGCTGACACGATCCCCGGCGGATACCGGTCCGCGTTCCCCGGCATCGGCGTCGCCCAGGTCACATCGGGCTCCGGCACCCCCGCGGTCACGAGGCCGCCGCTGAACATCGACCAGACGCGGATCAACCGCTACAACACCTACGGCGTCTTCGTCGACACCGCGACGAACGACACGCCGCCGCTGACCGCTTCGACCGTCACCAACCAGGTGGCGAACATCACCGGCAGCGTCATCGTCGGCCGCACCCAGTGCACCGCCTTCAACTCGCCGACCCCGCCGCCGTACGTCCTCGGCGGCCCGGCGGCGACCCCGTCGAACCAGCTGCCGGGCAACTGCTCCTCCGTCGGGCTGACCACGGTCGGACCGACCTTCGGCCAGGACGGCGTCCGCGTCACCTCGAACTCGAAGGTCAACGTCACCGACACGACGATCGCGGCCAACCTCGTCCACGGCACCGGAGCGCCCACCTACAACTCGGCGACGAACAACGCCAACCTGCCGCTCGGTGCGGGCGTGCGTCTGATCGGCGCCGGCGCCTCGACGATCCAGAACAGCAACCTCACCGACAACGCCTACGGCGTCAACAACGTGGCGCTCGACGGGACGACGGCGAACGTCGCGATCCCGGTGCTCGCCGAGAACAACTACTGGGGCCTGCGCACGAACGCGACCTCGAACACCGGCCCGGCGATCTCGCCGACGACGAACCCGCCCTACCAGGAGAACCCGGTCAACGGCACCGGGGTTGCTGACCCGACCTGCGTCACCTCGACCGGGGCGGCGACGAACAACTCGACCGCCGTCGACTTCTGCCCGTTCCGCAACGGCAACCAGGCCGACCCGAACGCCGGCCAGTGGCCGGTCGCCTACGCGCCGCTGCCGGTCTCCGACGCGGGCCCGTCGGTCACGCTCTCGAGCGACAGCCCGACCTACGACCGCGGCGACACCGTCACGCTCACGGCCAACGCCAGCGACGACTTCGGCATCGCCAAGGTGACGTTCTACGACGGCAACGAAGTCGTCGGAACGGCGGTCCCGCCGAACGACGAGGTCACCTACCAGATCCCGAACGACGCTCCGTGCGCCGCCCGCAGCATCCGCGCGGTGGCCAAGGACTCGATCGGCCAGACGGCCAGCGACACGAAGTCGATCACGGTCGTCGGCCCGAACAACTGCGAGCCGCCGCCCGATCCGCCGGTCGAGCCGACCGTCCAGCTGACCGGCGTCCCGGCCACGATCGACGCCGAGGACGGCGCCACGGTCGGCGCGGACGTCACCGTCGATCCGACGCTGACCGCCAAGAACGTGGTCTTCAAGCTCGGTAACCGGACCGTCTGCACCGACACGACGGCCCCGTACAGCTGCGAGATCCTGCCGACCGGGGCCGAGGTCGGCACCCAGTCGATCCAGGCGATCGTCACCGACTCGATCGACCAGACCGCCGCCGACTCGGAGTCCACGGAGGTCTCGAAGTTCGAGACGACCCTGAGCATCGAGCACACCGGCAAGACGATCAAGCCGCGCGGCAACAGCGCCAAGAAGGGCAAGGGCTTCCTCGTCCGCAAGGTCACCGGCGAGGTGTCGCTGCACCCGCGCGTGACGAAGGCGCAGGGCTGCTCGACCGGCACGGTGACGCTGAACGTCACCAGGAACAAGGAGACCCTGTTCCCGTTCGTCGAGGTGCCGCTGAACCAGAACTGCAAGTACTCGCTGAAGTTCAAGGTGAAGAAGACGCAGCGGCACAAGTTCGGCGTCGATGCGAGCTTCAGCGGCAACTCGGTCCTACTGCCAGCCAGCAACAAAGCGAGGTTCAAGTAAATGACCACCGATCGAACCTCGATGACTGAGCAGATGATGGATATGCCGATCAAGCGCATCGCAACCGCTGTCCTCGCCGTCACCGCGCTGCTGCTGGCAGTCGCCGGCGGCAACCCGGGCCGCGCCGCCGCCGAGGCTGACCCGGCCGGGTGCACGCAGACGATCCAGTACGACCCGACGATCCCGACGTTCAAGCAGGTCGCTGCGGCCAACGTCGGCGGGCCGAACCAGTTCAGCACCAACAACGGCCAGTCGACCGACGCTCTCGGCGGCTTCCAGACCGGCACGAACAACCGCCATCCGTCGACCGACCTCTACGCGTACCAGCAGGCGATCGCCGACGCGAGCGTCGGCAACCCGCGGATCAGCGTCGTGACGAAGACGATCGGCACCACCTTCGGCGGTCGCCCGTTCAAGATCTCCGTGATCGGCACGCCCGATCACATCGCGAGCCTCGAGAGCGACGCAGCCTTCTGGCGCGGCGTCCGCGACGGCTCGATCTCCGAGACCGAGGCGCTCGCGCGGCTCGACTCGGGCGACGCTCCGCCCTCGTTCGGCTGGATCACCGAGACCCCGCACGGCAACGAGCCGGCGGGCGGCGAGGCGAGCATGCGGATGCTCTACGAGCTCGCGGCCCGGACCGACTGCGCCAACCTGCGCCGGCTCGACAACATGACCGTGTTCATCGACCCGGCCCGCAACCCGGACGGACGCGACAACAACACGCGTACGACCGCCTACTCGTTCGACCCGAACCGCGACCTCGCGTTCCAGACGCAGGACGTCAACACGCAGGCGCTCGACGAGATCAACAAGTACCCGGGGCTGTTCTTCATCGACGCCCACCAGCAGTCGAGCGGCTACTTCTTCCCGCCGAACGAGGATCCCGTGCTCCACGAGATCTCGCACTTCGCCCTGGACACGATCCAGGAAGAGATCGGCCCGGCGCTGCAGAACCGGTTCAACGACCAAGGCCTGCAGTACCGCAACTACAACGCCTACGACCTCTTCGCCAACGAGTACGGCGACGCGGGTCCGTCCCTGTTCATGGGCGCTGCCGGCATGACCTACGAGAAGGGCACCAGCGAGGTCTACGGCAAGCAGGTCTACGACCACTACCTCGCCATGGACGAGACGCTCAACATCGTCTCCAAGGAGGAGCAGACGCTCAGCCGCGAGTGGGTCTCGCAGTGGCAGGAGGCGAAGGAGCAGGGTGAGGACTGCGAGCTTCAGGAGAACGTCCTGGTCAGCCCGCTGCACACGCCCCCGAGCGGCGAGATCGCCCAGCAGCCGAACATCTCGATCTGCGGCTACTACCTGAAGGCCGGAGCCCACTCGGGCGACGTGGCGCGGGTCATCGACCTGCTCCGCGGCCGCGACGTCAAGATCTACCGGCTCGACGAGCCGGTGAGCGTCACCGGCTCCAAGGACTTCGGCGAGGTCGGCACCAAGAGCCAGACGCTGCCGGCCGGCTCCTTCTGGATCCCGGCTTCGCAGACGATGAAGCACTGGCTGCACTCGACGATGGAGGAAGACCCCTTCATCCCGTACCTCGGCGGCGGTGGCCAGCTCGAGGTGCCGCTGCCCGGCAACCCGGCGATGACCGAGGTGACCGGCCCGACCTCACTTCTGGTGGGGTCGACAACCCCGGCGCTCCGGTGCTCGCCTTCCCGACCGACTCGAGCAAGGCGCTCGGGCTGGTCACGCAGCTGCTCGACGGCGGCGCCACGGTCTACCGCGGCACCACTGCGTTCGACGCCGCCGGCGTGCACTTCCCGACCGGCACCGCGATGGTCGACTCCTCGACCCTCGGCAGCATCGACCTGGCGTCCCTCGCCAACGCGGCGCAGACGAAGGTCACGGGCATCACCAGCTACCCGGTGCCCCGCTACCAGCTGGCGGTCCCGAAGATCGCGCTCTACACGGGGCGGAGAACGCCCTGCAGAACCCGGTCTTCCCGGGCGCCAACACGCCGCCCTCGAACGGCGTCCACTTCACCTCGACCGCGTACTGCGAGATGGTCTTCGCGATCGCCCGGGAGATGAACGTCCCGGCCCCGCGCCTGGTGCCGATGACGTCGACCGATCTGGCCGCCGGCAACCTCGTCTCGAACTTCACGGCGATCGTGAACCCGAACTCGACGATCTCCGGTGGCGGCGCAACCGCGCTGCAGGCGTTCGTCAACGGCGGCGGCAACTACGTCGGTTACAACAACAACGGGATCACGAGCCTCCGCAACGCGGGGATCACGAGCCTGAACACGTCGTCGACCAGCGGGCCTCCGTTCAACGCCCACTGCGCCGACAACAACGACCCGACGGCCGCCGGCTCGCTGACGACTCCGGGCACCGCGTTCAACGCCGACTTCACGACGACCAACCCGGTCGCGTGGGGCTTCGACGAGGGCGGCTACATCTACCGCGACTCGAGCGGCAACTCGGTGATCGACCCGGCCACGGTCGGCACCGGCAACGTGGCCGTCAACTACCCGAACCAGCTGAAGGCGTTCGGCTACCAGTGCAACGCGACGGCTCCGGGCTCGCTGCCCGGCCGCCCCTACGCGGTCGACCAGCCGTTCGGCGCCGGTCACGCGGTCGTGCTCGGCTCGAACGTGTTCTTCCGCGGCTGGACCGCGGGCCCGCAGCGGCTGGTCATGAACGGCGTCCTCTACCCGACCTCCTCGGTCGTGGCTCCGGATGCCCGCAAGGCGGCTGCCAAGGGCTCCGTCGGCGACGGCGAGGTCCTCGTCCCCGATGGCCGGCCGATCGCAGCGGGCAAGCTGCCGAAGGTCAGCGGATCGCCCGGTGATCGAGTCGCACAACAAGTTCAGCGACGCGACGATCACGGTCCGGGCCTCGAAGGCGAAGGCGCTGAAGAAGGTCATCCGCGGCGCGAACCTGCCGAAGGCGGTCGCCAAGAAGATCCGCTGGCGCTCGAGCGGCAAGTACGTGACGCTGACGATCCGCGGCGCCGCCCGCCACGCGCGGTCGAACCCGGGCGATCCGAAGCTCGAGCAGATCTGGACCCTCGGTGACCTCGAGATGCGGCCGACCTGGGCGTGGAGGATCATCCGGGGCATGCATCGCCAGCACGTCAAGCCGGTCGCCGACCAGATCTGATCGGCAAGCGCTTCAGCAGGGCCTGTGCCGCGATGGCGGCGACGGCCGCGGTGGTCGTGACCGCCGCGGCCGCGGCCCCGCGGGCGCCTGAGCTCGAGAGCTGCGTCGCCGACGGCGGCCCCGGCCGCTGCGAGGCGCTGCCGGCGGGTTCGCTGATCGGCGCCTCCGCCGTCACGGCGAGCCGTGACGGCAAGAGCGTCTACGTCGCGGCCTACGGGGCCGACGCGGTCCTCGCGTTCGATCGCGGCAGCGACGGCACGCTGGAGCCGAACGGCTGCGTCGCCGACGACGGCGCCGGGGGCTGCGTGGATCCGCCGTCCGATGCTCTCGGCGGCGCGTCGGGGGTGGCCGCCGTCCCGGCGGTGGCGGCGACCTCTACGTGACGGCGCTGGGCTGGCCGTGACCCGGTTCTCACGTTCGAGCTCAGGAGCGATCACGTTTGCGACCTGCACCGCCACGAACGGCGCCCACGGCTGCGAGGACCCGGTCCACGACTCGCTGGTCGGGGCGAGCGGAGTCGCGATCGGCCCGGGCGGGGGAGACCTCTACGTCACCTCGTTCGACGGCGCCGCCGTGACGCACCTCGTCCGCGAGCCCGACGGAACCCTGACGACTGCGGACTGCATCGCCGACGCCGGCAACTTCGACTGCGCCGAGACGAAGGGCAACGTCCTCGAGGGCGCGGCGGGTATCGCGATCGCGCCCGGCGGCCGGGACGTCTACGTCACCTCGTACGCGAGCGGCTTTCCGCTGAGTCGCTTCCGGCGCGACGGCGACGGCGCGCTCACCTACCGCGGCTGCTGGGCCGACGGGGGCGCCAACGGGTGCCGGAAGATGCCGGTGGACGCGCTCAGCGGGGCCACCTCGCTGGCTCTGAACGGCAAGGGCCGGTTCCTTCGCCACCGCCGCCCAGACCGGGCGGGTGGCGAGCTTCGAGCGACTGAAGTCGGGGAAGCTCCGGCCTGCGCCTGGGTGTCGGGCGTGACGGCACGGGCGGCTGCCGCAGCCCGAAGCACGATTCGCCGCGTCAGGCCAATGGGATCGCCGTCGCCGGCAGGACGTCTACGCGGCGGCGGTCGCCGGCGACGCGTTGACGCGGCTGACCGCCGACCGCCGGGGACGACTCTCGTTCGTGAGCTGCATCGCGGCGGCGCGGGCGAACGGTTGCAGGGGCGGAACGCCCGCGCCGGCCCTCGACGGCGTCTACGCGCTCGCGGTCAAGAGTGGCTCGCTGCTCTCCGCGGCGCCGGCGTCGGGAGCGGTCGCGAGCTTCGCCCTTCCGAGCCGCTGAGCGGCCGGCTGCTTGACTTCCCGGCGTGTTCCACGATCGCGCGCGCATATTCGTCGAGGGCGGACGCGGCGGCGACGGAGTCGTCGGGGCTCGCCGTGAGGCGCACGTGCCGCGTGGGGGCCCCGACGGCGGCGACGGCGGCCACGGCGGCGACGTCGTCCTGCTCTGCGACCCGTCCCGACGCGATCTCGCGTCGATGCGGGTCTCCGCGCACTACCGGGCGGAGCGGGGCGGACACGGGCAGGGTGCGAACAAGCACGGAGCCCGCGGCTCGGACCTGATCGTCCCGGTGCCGCCGGGGACGACCGTCGACGGGCTCGACGGCGAGTACTTCGACCTCGTCGAACCGGGTCAGCGCGCACCCGTGGCCGAGGGTGGGCTCGGGGGCCACGGCAACAAGCGCTTCACCGCTTCGACCCGACAGGCGCCGCGGTTCGCCGAGAAGGGCCTGCCGGGACGGTCGGGTTGGATCGAGCTGCGCCTGCGCCTGCTCGCCGACGCCGGGCTCGTCGGGCTCCCCAACGCCGGCAAGTCGTCGCTGTTGGCGCGGATCACCCGGGCGGCGCCGAAGGTCGCCGACTATCCCTTCACGACACTCTCTCCGGTGCTCGGCACGATCGACGACGGCGAGCGGCAGCCGTCCTCGCCGACATCCCGGGGCTGATCGAGGGGGCGGCCGACGGCGCCGGCCTCGGGCACGAGTTCCTCGCCCACGTCGAGCGCTGCCGGGTCCTCGTCCACCTGCTCGAGCTCGGGCCGGGAACCGATCCCGACGCCGCCTACGAGGTCGTCCGCGGCGAGCTGGCGGCTCACGGGTCCGGCCTCGAGCGGCTCCCCGAGCTCGTCGTCCCCTCTCGAAGTCCGACCTTTTGCCGGCCGCCGAGGATCGAGCTCGAGCTCGAGGCGGCGCGAGTCCCATCCTGATCGAGCCGCTCGCCATCTCCTCGGCGACCGGCGCCTGCATCGACGAGCTGGTCGGCGCGATCTTCCGCGCGGTCGCGGGCGCGGCGCCGGCGGAGGCCGCGGAGGTGGTTCGCCCCGGCGAGCCCGAGTTCGAGGCCGAGCACCGGGTCTATCGGCCCCAGGGAGCCGGCGGCTTCGACGTCGTCCAGCTCGACGACGGCGTCTTCGAGGTCACCGGTCGCGGGGTCGAGATGCTGGTCGAGCGCCACGACCTGGCGAACCCGGAGGCGCTCGGCTACCTCGAGCGGCGCCTGCACGAGATCGGGGTCATCAAGGCGCTCCGCGATGCCGGATTCGAGCCGGGCGACGAGGTCAGGGTCGGCGACGAGGCCTTCGATTTGGATACTTAGCGCGTGACCCTGGTAGTCAAGCTCGGATCGTCGATCGTGGCGGGCGCCGACGGCGCCCTGCGCGCCGACGTGCTCGACGGCGTCTGCGCGCAGGTCGCCGAGCTCCATCGCGGCGGCGAGGAGGTCGTGATGGTCACCTCCGGCGCGATCGCCCGCGGCCGCCGGTTGCTGGGACTGAACGAGCGCCCGTCGGCCGTCGACGAGCTCCAGGCGGCCTCGGCGGTCGGCCAGGGCTCGCTCTTTCGCGCCTACGAGGAGCGGCTGGCCGCCGGCGAGGTGCGGGCGGCCCAGGTCCTGCTGACCGCGTTCGACATGTCGGAGCGGATCCACTACCTGAACGCCCGCCAGACCCTGCAGCGCCTGCTCGCCTGGCACGTCGTCCCGGTCATCAACGAGAACGACACCACCGCCACCGACGAGATCACGTTCGGCGACAACGACTTCCTCTCGGCTCAGGTCGCGATCATGATCGAGGCCCGCAAGCTGATCCTGCTGACGGACCAGCAGGGCCTGTTCAGCGCCGGATCCCCCGGACCGACCCCGACGCCGAGCTCGTCGAGAGCGTCGGCGACACCGCCGAGCTCGACCGCTACGAGATCGGATCGCGGGCCTCGCAGTTCGGCTCCGGCGGCATGCGCAGCAAGGTCGTCGCGGCGCAGATGGCGAGCGGTTCCGGGATCGCGGTGACGATCTGCGACGGCACCGCCGACGGGACACTGCTCGCCGCCGCCCGCGGGGAGCGCGTCGGGACCGCGTTCACGGACGCAACAACCGGGCACCGAGCTTCAAGCTCTGGCTTCGCTGGGCGACGCCCGCCCGGGGGCGGATCGTCGTCGACGAGGGAGCCGGCCGGGTGCTGCGCGAGAGCGGCTCGTCGCTCTTGCCGGTCGGGATCACCGGGGTCGAGGGCAGCTTCGCCGCCGGCGATCCGGTCGAGGTGGTCGACGGCAGCGGGATCGTCGGCAAGGGCATCGCCGAGCACTCCTCCGAGGTCCTGCTGCGGCTCGCCGGAAAGCGCAGCGGCGAGGTCTCCGAGATCGTGTCCGGCGGCGCCGAAGAGGCGGTCCATCGCGACCGCTTCGTGCTGACCTAAGCGGCCTCGCGGCCGCGGAGGACGAGCGCCGTCGCCGCCGCGACCGCGACCGCTCCCGCGCCGGCGATCAGGAACACCTCTCCCGGTGCGAGGAGGCTCGTCAGCAGGCCGCCTCCGGCGAAGGCGAGACCGAAGCCCCAGGAGCTGGCGGTCTCCTTGACGGCGAAGACCCGGCCCTGCAGATCGCGAGGCACGTCGCGCTGGAGGATCAGCCGGCCGCTGACGCCCTCGAGCCCGTCGCCGCAGCCGGCGATCGTGAAGGTCGCAAGCGCGACTCCGAGAGTCGTCGCCAGGCCGGTGCCGATCGTTGCGACGCCGAACAGGAGGATTCCGCCGAGCAGCATCTGGACCTCGCCGCCGATCCGGACCCGGGACACCAGCGCCGCCCCGATCAGGATCCCGACCCCGAAGACCGCGACCAGGGCCGAGTAGCCCGAGTCGCCGGCTGCCAGCGTCTCCTTGGCGAAGGGGACCTCGGCGACGTTGATCATCGCCGCGAATCCGAGGGCGAGGCTGGAGGAGACGATCACCGCGTTGACGCGGGTCATCCCGCGCAGGGCGCGGAAGCTCTCGCCGGTCGCGGCGAGGAGCGAGGGGCGGCCGAGATCCTCCTGCTTCTCGTGGGGATGACGATCGAGGTCGACGCCGACGAGGAGGAGGGCCGAGACCCCGAACGTGAGCCCGTTCAGGAGCAGAACTCCGACGGGGTCGATGAAGAAGAGCGCGACCGCCGCGATCGCCGGCCCCAGGGTGATGCCGAGGTCCTCGATCACCGTGTAGAGGGAGGTGACCGGCGCCAGGTCGCCCTCGTCGTCGGAGACGGAGTCGGCGATCCCGGCGAGGATCGCCGGGCGGAACAGCGACTCCCCGGCTCCGGCGATCACGGCGAACAACGTCATCGCCGCGAGGTCGTCGACGACGCCGATGCCGATGAAGGCCGCCGCTCTCGTCAGGTCGGCCGCGATCGCGCACTGGCGGCGCGGCCAGCGGTCGACGGCGGCGCCGAGGAGCGGGCCGAGGAGCATCGACGGCAGGAACCCGGCGAGCAGGATCAGCGAGAGCGACCAGGCGGTGTCGAAGCGCTGGAAGACGACCAGGAGCAGGACGACGTAGCCGGCGCCCGTGCCGAGCGCCGATTGCGCGTGCGCGACGAAGAGCCGATCCAGTCGCGCCCGGTGGACCGCACGAAACATCTCCCGCATCAGGTCTCGCTCATCTCAAGAAAACCGCCCAGAAGCCGATTAGAAACCCGCAAGGCCGGCTTTCGCCGGCCCTGCGGTGTCATATATGCGAGTTGCGCCACCTCAGCGCGACCTATGCATCAATCGGCCTTTCGGGGCCGCCCCGAGCGTCGCCCGTCGACGGCTCTATCCGTCGGCGGGTTGCGTTCGAGGTTCTTGAGGCTTCCTTCGCACTGAACGAGGCGGCGAACTACCACCTCGTCTTCGGCATAGGCAGCCTCCTTTCGATCGGCCGGCCGAAGGAACCGGGCACCTGCCCTCCATAGCCGCGGGGCTCCGGGGCCGAGCTGTTTGTTGGACGTGAACAAAGCTAGCTAAGGGGCGGTTCTCGCAAAACCCGCTGAATCCGCCTCTGGGCGGCTCCTGTCAGTGCCGCGGCACCCCGGCGAGCGCTCGCGCTTGGGCCGTTGCGTACCCTGTCGGAGATGGCCACCACCACGGAATCCGTCTCTGCGATCTGTCGCCGCGCCCGCGCGGCCTCGCTGATCCTGCCCGGGGTTCCGGCCGTCGACAAGGACGCGGCCCTGACGGTCCTGGCGCGCCTGCTGCGCGAGCGGACGGACGAGATCCTCGAGGCGAACGGAGTCGATCTCGACGCCGGCCGCGAAGCCGGGCTCGACGACGCCCTGATCGACCGCCTCCGGCTCGACCCCGAGCGGATCGAGGCGATGGCAGTCGGGGTCGAGGCGGTTCGCGAGCTCGAGGATCCGATCGGGGAGCTGCTCGAGTCCCGGACGCTCGAGAGCGGCATCGAGATGGAGCACCGGCAGGTGCCGATCGGCGTCGTCGCGATCGTCTACGAGGCGCGCCCGAACGTCACGATCGACGCGGCAGCGCTCTGCTTGAAGAGTGGCAACGCTGCGGTCCTGCGCGGGTCGAGTTCCGCCGCGGCATCGAACGCCGTCCTCGTCGGCATCGTCAAGGAGGCGGCCGCGGAGGCGTCGCTTCCCGCCGGCACGGTCGAGGCGGTTGCCGGCGGCGGCCGCGAGGAACTCGGCGAGCTGGCCCGGCAGAAGGACTTCGTCGACCTGATCATCCCGCGAGGCGGCGAGGGCCTGAAGGCGGCGCTCGAGGCCGTTGCCGAGGTTCCGATCCTCTACGCGGCATCCGGCAACTGCCACGTCTACGTCGACGCCGGCGCCGATCTCGCGATGGCGCGCGATATCGCCTTCAACGCGAAGGTCCAGCGGCCCGGTGTCTGCAACGCGGCCGAGACGCTGCTGGTCAACGAGACGGTGGCGGGCGAGTTCCTGCCGGTCGCGCTCGGCGACCTGGCCGAGGCCGGCGTCGAGCTCGTCGGCGACGAACGGGCCCGTGAGCTGTCCGGAGGCGTTCCGGTCGCTGCGGCGACCGACGATGACTGGGATCGCGAGTACCACGGCCTCAAGCTCGCGGTCGGCGTCGTCGACTCGGTCGCGGACGCGATCGATCACGTCAACCGTCACGGCAGCGGCCATTCCGAGGCGATCGTCACCGGCGACGAGGCGGCCGCCGAGGCGTTCACCGGCGGCGTCGACGCCGCCTGCGTGTACGTCAACGCTTCGACCCGCTTCACCGACGGTTTCGAGTTCGGAATGGGCGCCGAGATCGGCAACTCGACCCAGAAGCTGCACGCGCGCGGCCCGATCGGGCTGCGCGAGCTCACCTCGACCAAGTACGTCCTCCGGGGCACGGGTCAAACACGCGGGTGAGCCGCGCCGTCGGCGTCCTCGGGGGCGCTTTCAACCCACCTCACATCGGTCACCTCCTGCTCGCCCAGGAGGCCGTCGTCGCGCTCGGGCTCGACGAGCTGGTCCTGGTGCCGACGGGGGAGGCTCCGCACAAGGTGATCGACCCCGAGCCGGGTCCGGCGGTCCGGCTCGAGATGACCGCTGCCGCGATCGCCGCCGTGCCGGAGCTCGCCGTATCCGACGTCGAGGTCGGCCGGGAGGGCCCGTCCTTCGCGTTCCGTACGCTTGAATTGCTTGCCGATGAGCATCCAGGGAGCCAGCTGACCTTCGTGATGGGAGCCGATGTCGCGGCCGGCCTCGAGCGCTGGAAGCGTCCCGAGCGGGTCCTCGAGCTCGCTTCGATCGCCGTCGCCGGGCGGCCCGGATTCGACCTCGGCGAGATCGACTCGACGCTGGCGCGCCTCGGGGCCGAGGGCCCGGCCGAGCGGATCGAGATGCCGCCGGTCGGCATCTCCTCGACGCTCGTCCGCGAGCGGGTCGCCGCCGGCCTTCCGGTCCGCTGGATGGTCCCCGAGCCGGTCGAGCGGCTGATCGCCGACGGTGGGCTGTACGGAGCCGGCTCGTGATGGATTCCGAGGCGCTGGCGAAGCGGATCGCGACGGTCGCCGATGAGAAGGGGGCGACCGACATCGTCGCGATCGACGTCTCCGAGCTGCTCGGCTACACCGACTACCTGATCATCTGCACGGCTCGCAACGAGCGCCAGGCGAAGGCGGTCGCGGAGGAGGTGCAGCTCCGGCTCAAGCGCGAGGACGAGCTGATCGCCAAGCGCGTCGAGGGACTGCCCGAGGCACGCTGGATCCTCGTCGACTACATCGACTGCATCCTCCACGTCTTCATCGAGGAGACGCGCGACCTCTACCGGCTCGAGCAGCTCTGGGGAGAGGCTCCGCGCCTCGACGTCGGCGTGAGCGCCGATGACGTCCGCAGCCGCGCCTAATCTCGGCTGATCGCCGCAGAGACGTTCAGCAGATCCCTGTTCGGTTTCCGTCCCGCGGAGGTTCGCGAGGCGGTCGACATCCTCGAGTCCGAGCTCGGCCGCCGGGCCGAGGCGCTGCGCAGCGGCGAGGCCGACAACGACCGGCTCCGGACCGAGGTCGATGAGCTGCGGAAGAGCCTGGTGGCGGCCGAGGCCGAGGCCGGGTCGCTCCGGGCCGAGCTCGCCGGCGCTCGCGCCGGCGCCGCCGAGGAGCTGCGCTCGATCGCCGTCCTCGCCGGGCAGCTCGAGGAAATGCGGATCGCCGCGCGGGGCGACGCGACACGGATCCGTCTCTGCGCGCTGCGCGAGGCGGCGGAGGTCAACGCCCGCCTGCTCGATGCCGCCGACCCGCGTGCGTCGGAGGTCCGCGACCGGATGCTCGATGCCCTCGAGGACGCGCTCGAGCGGATCGGCTCGGAGTGGGAGGGCCCTGCCGCCGCTCCGGCACCGCCGCTCGCGCTCTCGGCGACGCGACGGGTTTCCCTCGCCGGCGGCCAGGTCGCTGGTGTGGCGGGGCGGGTCAGCGTCGACATCGGACCGTTCGCCGACTTCTCCCAGCTCGTCCGGTTCGAGGATGCCGCCAACGCGATCGGCGGCACCGGCGACATCTCGATCAAGCGTTTCTCGGGCGGCCGCGCCCGGATCGACGTGGCGCTGAGCGAACCGGTCGACCTGCTCCGCGAGCTCGAGGAGAACTGCGATCTCGAGTTCAAGGTCCGGTCGCGGACCGGCGACGAGATCGTCCTCGACGTCGAGGACTGAGCGCGCCGGGGGCTAGAGCCGGCCGGCGATCGCGTAGCGGAGGATGGCGACGACCTGTTCGGGCTCGCGCGCGACGGCCAGCGCTGCCCGATCGACCTCTTTGAGCGCGTGGTCGTGCTCGGGCGGGTGGAGGGTGATCAGCGGCGTGCCGAGCGCCGCGGCCTGGCCGGCGTCGAAGGCCGCGTTCCACTGCTTGTACTTCTCGCCGAAGCGGACGACGACGACATCGGCCTCGCGCAGCAGCGTGCCGGTTCGCAGCGCGTTGACGCCGGCGCCCTTGTGGTCGTGCCAGAACTTGTCGTCCTCGGGTCCGAGGATCGCGACGCCACAGTCGTCGCTGGCGGGGTGATCGGTGACGGGGTGGGTGAGGACTACGGGAAGGCCCGCCTCCTCCACGCCCGCAGCGATCCGATCGCGCCAGTCGGAGTGGATCTCCCCGGCGAGGTAGACGACCCAGGTGCGCTGGGGCTCTTCGCTCATCGACCGCTCAGCGCGCGGAGCCGAAGATCCGGAGCAGGAACAGGAAGAGGTTGATGAAGTCGAGATAGAGAGCGAGGGCGCCGAGGATCGACGCCTTCCGCAGCGTGTCGCCGTCGGCTCCGCTCTCGCCGATCTGCTTGATCTTCTGCATGTCGTAGGCGGTCAGCGCGCAGAAGAGGACGACGCCGCCGAACGTCACGAACCAGTAGAGGACCGAGTTGGCCCAGAACATGTTCACGACCATGCCGATGATCAGGCCGATCAGGCCCATGAACAGGATCGAGCGCATCCCGGTCAGGTCGCGCTTGGTCACGTAGCCGTAGATGGCCATGCCGCCGAACATCCCGGCGGCGACGCCGAAGGCGGAGGCGATCGAGGCGGTCGTGTAGGCCTCGAGGATCACCGAGAAGATGAAGCCGTTCAGCGCCGCGTAGAGCGCGAACAGGAAGACCGACACCGAGTAGCTGAGCTTGTTGATGCCGGCGGAGATCGTCACGACGAGCCCGAGCTGGGCGATGAACATGACGAACCAGGCCCAGGTGTGGTCCTCGAACCAGCTGATCATGTCGGTGCTCGCGGCCACGTAGGCGGCGATCCCTGCGGTCAGCGCGAGGCCGACGAACATCCAGCCGAACACGGACGTCAGGAACGACTGCCGCGCCAGCTGGACGTCGGCTCCCTGGATCTGCGTCGTTCCGTACTGCTCGTCCATTCGTGTGAGCTCCCTCTCGTTCGGCGCCCACCGGAATGGGGCGATCTCCACGGTCAGGATACCCGGCGGCCCGCCCGTTCCCTGCGAATGGCGGACTGATGCGTCCGGTCCGGGTGAGAACATATGTTCGTGATGCTTTCACCGAACGGCAAGGGCGCACTGGCCGAGATCGCGATCGGAAAGGAAGCCCTGGCTCTGGGGCTCGGTGTCTACTGGCCGGTCTCTCAGCACAGCCGTTGCGACCTCGTCCTCGAGGTCACTCACGGGCTCCTCAAGGTGCAGTGCAAGTGGGCCTCGCTGGGCGAGGGTGTGGTCAAGATCAACCTGCGGACGTCGCGGCACACCGCGGGCGACGGCTACGTCCGCACCCGCTACTCAGCCGAGGAGGTCGACGCGATCGCCGCCTACTGCGGTGATCTCGACAGGTGCTTTCTCGTACCGATCGACGAGGTCGCCGGCAGAACCGCCTTCCACCTGAGACTCGAGCCGGCCGGGAACAATCAGCGCGCGGCGATAAACTTCGCGTCCGACTACGACTTCTCTGGGGCTGTAGCTCAGCTGGAAGAGCGCCGCCATGGCATGGCGGAGGTCAGGGGTTCGAGCCCCCTCAGCTCCACTTCCCCGTGCGCCGACACGGAAATCGTCGGCGCAGACCGGTTCGGCCACGCCTATGCCCGGTTCCTGCAGCGGGCCGCGGCCGGCGAATCGTTCCTCGTCACCCGCCGCGGGCGACCGATGGCCCGGATCTCGCCTCCCGATCTCCCTTGCGGTGGACCGAGCCAGGCTGTTTGATTGGCGTCATGAGCAGCAGCTTCCGTCGTCTCGTTCCCGTCCTCGTCCTCACAGCCGTCGCGGCATTCGCCTTCGCCACCGCGGCCGAAGCGAAGCCGAAGGGCTTCAAGTTCGGCGTCACCGCGGCCGACGTCACGCCGCACTCGGCGATCTTCTGGGCGCGGGCCACCAGTCCCGGCAAGACCTACATCCAGATCGAGCGCAACGGCAAGCTCGGCGGCTGCCGGCCCAACAAGCTTCCGAAGGGACGCGGGGTGAAGGCCAAGCGTGAGAACGATCTGACGGTCCAGAAGCGCGTCGGGAACCTCAAGCCCGACACCGGCTACAACTACCGCTTCTGCACGAAGGGCGGCGGCTACAGCGCCACCGGTCAGTTCATCACCGCCCCCGGCAAGAACTCGAAGCGGACGATCCGCTTCGCGCTCGCGGGCGACCAGGACGCGCGGCCGATCCCGGGCGAGAGCCAGCCCTACTGGAACGACTTCCAGGTCTGGGACCGGATCCGCCAGCAGGACAACGACTTCAACGTGCTGATGGGCGACACCATCTACTCCGACACCGAGGTCCCCGGCTACACGCTCGAGGACGTCGCGCTGACCGTGAAGCAGAAGTGGAGCGCCTACAAGACCAACCTGAAGATGAAGCCGTGGTGGAAGGCCCGCAGCAAGGCCGCCTACTACGCCCATTGGGACGACCACGAGTTCGTCAACGACTTCTCGCGCTACGAGAACAAGTTCCCCTACAGCAACGACGGCGAGCCCCAGGGCGTCAACAAGATCAACGGCGAGAAGCTGTACAAGCGCGGCGTCCAGGCGTTCCGCGACTACAACCCGGTCGAGTACTCGAAGAAGACCGGCCTCTACCGCCACGAGCGCTGGGGCAAGAACCTCGAGGTGTTCTTCCTCGACGAGCGGTCCTTCCGCTCCTCCAGCGCCGACTACAACGGCGACTGCGACAACCCGGCCGGAAGCGGCGATCCCGATCTCGCGCCGACGGCACCGCAGAGCACCCGCAACGCGTTCTCGATCATCGCGCCGGCGCTCGCCAACCCGGTGCCGCCGGACTGCCTCGACGCGATCAACGACCCGGACCGGACGATGCTCGGCAGCAAGCAGCTGAAGACGTTCAAGAACGACATCAAGAAGTCGGACGCGACCTTCAAGGTGATCTTCAACGAGGTCCCGATTCAGCAGTTCTACGCCCTGCCCTACGACCGCTGGGAGGGCTACGCGGCCGAGCGCAAGGACCTGCTCCGCTTCCTCAAGAACAAGGTCGACAACGCCGTGTTCCTGACGACGGACGTCCACGCCAACATGGTCAACGACGCCAGGTTCAACACCCTCGGCGGATCCGGCGTCAAGGACTCCGGGATCCTCGACATCACGACCGGACCGGTTGCGACCGAGAGCTACGCGGGCGAGATCAGCGGCTCCGTCGGCAACCCGGCGGCCGGCGCCCTGGTGACCAGCCTGTTCCTGCAGCCGCCGCCTCCGAGCGGGGTCGGCATGCAGTGCGCCTCCACCGACCAGTTCAGCTACGCCGAGGTCGAGGTGACCAAGGAGCAGCTCACCGTCGACCTGCTCGACGACCAGGACCAGCCCGTCATGAACACCGGCGACTCCTCGACGCCGGCGCCGCCCTGCTCGCAGGTGGTGGTCCCGGCCGAGTAAGGCGGCTGTCTCCGGCTCCGGGCGTACGATCGCCCGGTGCCGGTCGACCGCGACGAGAGCCTGCGCCGCCGCCGACTTGCGGCGCAGCGGCTCGTGCCCGAAGCCGCGGCCGTCGACGCCGTCGACGCCGCCCGCGCGGTGCTCGGGATCCAGGCGCAGGATCTGCGAGCCGCCGGGCTGGCGGTCCGCGTCCGCGCGGCGGACGCAGTGCCCTCCGATCTGATCGGCCCCGAGCTCGTTCGGACCTGGACGGTTCGCGGCACAGCCCATCTGCTCGCCGCCGACGACCTTCCCTGGATCGACGCGCTGACCGGACCAAGGAACCGTCGCCGCTTCGACGCGCTGATGACCAAGCGCAGCAACCTCGAGACCGCCGAGGCGATCAGGCCCGTCGCCCTCGAGCTCCTCGCCGCCGGCCCGCTCACCCGGGCAGAGCTGCTCGAGCTGCTCGACGAGCGGGGCATGCCATCGCTCGGTCCTCATTCCGTCAACGTCCTGATGCCCTGGCTGGCCTCGACCGGCGAGGTGATCGGGGCCGCCGACGGCTCCTTCCGGCGCGCCGATCCCCCCGCGGCCGTCAATCCCGACGAGGCGCTCGCGACGCTGGGCCGCCGCTATCTCGAGGGCTACGGCCCCGCCGGCCCGGAGGATCTCGCCCGCTGGTCCGGCCTGCCGATCACGGCCTGCCGCCGCGCGCTGGCGGACGTCCCAGGCGCCGAGGAAGCGGGGGAGGGGCTGCTCGGGCTGGCGGGTGCTCCGGAGCCGGAGCCACCGCCCGCCCGGATGCTCGGCGCGTTCGACACCTCGCTGCTCGGGTGGCGCGATCGCAACCTGTTCGTGGACCCGGATCACAGCGATCGGCTGCTGCCGGGCGGGGGCGTCATTCGCGCGGTCGTGCTCGCCTCGGGGCGCGCGGCCGGCACCTGGAGGGTCGAAGGTTCCGGTCGCCGGCGCCGGGTCGCCTTCGACTGGTTCGGTCGCCGCCGTCCGCCCGCGAGCGCGCTGGCCGCTGAGATCGAGGCTGTGGGCGACTGGCTCGGGCTCGAACTCGAGCCCGCCTCCTAGACTTGCGCATCCGATGAGCGCGAACACCGGAAACCAGCCGGAGGCCGGCGGGGCCGTCGCCCGTTACGACGCCCGTGCGATCGAGGCGAAATGGCAGGCCGTCTGGGCCGAGGAGCGCACCTGGGAGGTCCCGAATCCCGGCGACCCCGGCTTCGATCCCGACAAGCCGAAGGCCTATGTCCTGGTGATGCTGCCCTACCCCTCGGGGGAGCCCCACGTCGGCCACCTCAAGGTCTATTCCGTCGGCGACGCGATCGCCCACTACCGGCGGCGCAACGGCTTCGGGGTCCTGCAGCCGATGGGCTACGACTCGTTCGGCCTGCCGGCCGAGAACCACGCGATTCGCACCGGCGAGCATCCGCGCGTCTCGACCGAGCGCTCGATCGCCAGCTTCCGGCGCCAGTTCATCGACTGGGGCGTCTCGATCGACTGGAGCCGTGAGCTCTCGACCTCCTCGCCCGACTATTACCGCTGGACCCAGTGGATCTTCCTGCGCCTGTTCGAGGCCGGCCTCGCCTACCGGACCGAGGCCGCCGTCCAGTGGTGCCCGAAGGACCAGACCGTCCTCGCCAACGAGCAGGTGATCGACGGCCGCTGCGAGCGCTGCGGCACCGAGGTCGTCCCGAAGAAGCTCGAGCAGTGGTACTTCCGGATCACCGACTACGCCGACAGGCTGCTCGCCGACTTCGACCGTCTCGAATCGTGGCCCGAGCACGTCGTGACGATGCAGCGCAACTGGATCGGCCGCTCCGAAGGCGCGGAGGCCGTCTTCCGCTGCGAGAACCCGGAGCTCGACTTCCCCGTCTTCACGACCCGGCCCGACACGCTCTACGGGGCGACGTTCTTCGTGCTCGCCCCCGAGCACCCCGAGCTCGATCGCCTGATCGAGGGAACCGGCAATGCCGACGAGGTCCGCGAGTACGTCGCCGCGGCACTCCGCCAGACGACCGGCGAGCGCGGCGACGAGGACCGCGAGAAGACCGGCGTCCGTCTCGAGCGGACGGTCGTCAACCCGGTCAACGGCGAGTCGATCCCGATGTTCGTAGCCGACTACGTGCTGATGGAGTACGGGACCGGCGCGATCATGGCCGTGCCCGCGCACGACCAGCGCGACTTCGAGTTCGCGCAGAAGTTCGGCCTTCCGGTCCGTCAGGTGGTGGCCCCCGCCGACGGCGCCGAGGTCGCGGGCGACGAGGCGTTCGTGACCCAGTCCGAGGACGTCAGGATCGTCAACTCCGGCGACCTCGACGGCCTCACGCCGGGAGAGGCCAAGCGGAAGATCATCGACGAGCTCGAGGGGGAGGGGAGGGGCAAGCTCGCGGTCAACTACCGCCTCCGCGACTGGCTGCTCTCGCGCCAGCGCTACTGGGGCTGCCCGATTCCGATCATCCACTGCCCCGAGTGCGGCGCGGTGCCCGTACCCGACGACCAGCTCCCGGTCGAGCTGCCCGACATCGAGGACTACCGCCCGAAGGGCCAGAGCCCGCTCGCCGCAGCCACCGACTGGGTCGAGACGACCTGTCCCCGCTGCGACGGACCCGCCCGCCGCGAGACCGACACGATGGACACGTTCGTCGATTCCTCCTGGTACTTCCTCCGCTACCTCGACCCCCACGACACGGAGCTGCCGTTCGACCGCGGGATCGCCGACCACTGGATGCCCGTCGACCAGTACATCGGCGGCGTCGAGCACGCGATCCTCCACCTCATGTACGCGCGCTTCTTCACGAAGGCGCTCGCCGATCAGGGTCTCGTCGGCGTCCAGGAGCCGTTCGCCAACCTCTTCACCCAGGGGATGATCACCCGCGACGGCGCGAAGATGAGCAAGTCGAAGGGCAACGTCGTCGACCCGGCCGAGTACGTCTCCCGCTACGGCGCCGATACAGCGCGCACCTACGTCTGCTTCATGGGCCCGCCCGATCGCGGCGGCGACTGGGTCGACGAGGGCGTCGACGGCGTGCAGCGCTTCCTCTCCCGGCTCTGGCGGCTCGCCGCCGAGGCGCCGGCGACGGACGACTCGAGCGCGCCATTCGATCGCGACTGGCAGCGGGGGACCGAGGGGCCGGTCCGCGAGCTCTTGGCGAAGGCGCACTGGGCGATCGACAAGGCGACCCGCGACTTCGAGCGCGACTTCCAGTTCAACACCGTGATCGCGGCCGTGATGGAGCTCGTCAACGACTCCTACCGGCTCCGGTCCGAGCTCGAAGGCAGCGAGGACGGCATCCGCGCCCTCCGCTTCGCCGCGGCCACCGCGGGCTCGCTGATCTTCCCGTTCGCTCCCCACCTCGGGGCGGAGGTGTGGGAGAGCATCGCCGGCGGCCGCGTCTGGGAGGTGCCGTGGCCGGTCGCCGACGAGGAGCTGCTCGCCAAGGACGTGATCACGCTGGTCGTCCAGGTCAACGGCAAGCTGCGCGACCGGATCGAGGTGCCCGCCGACGCCGGCGAGGAGCAGATCCTCGAGCTCGTCCACGCGAGCGAGCGGGTCGCGTCGTTCCTCGACGGGCGCACCCCGGTCAAGGAGATCGTCGTCCCCGGCCGGCTCGTCAACCTGGTCGTGCGCTGATCGGTTCGCGACCGCCATTGCCCCCGCGGCACCGGATTTCGCCCCGGGTCTGGTAGAAAACCCGCTGATGCTCGTCAGGCGCCTCTCCGACGCCGCCGTCCAGGACTTCCACCGGCTCAGCTCGCACATCCTCATGGATGCGGGAGAGCTCGGCTCGCGGCACATGACCGTGACCTGGATCGAGGTGCCGCCGGACACCGAGCAGGAGCTCCACTCCCACGAGGAGGCCGAGCAGGTCTACGTCGTCGTTCGCGGCGTCGCCGCCCTCTCGGCGGCAGGCGACACCGAGGACCTCGAGCCGGGCGATCTTGCCCTGATCCCGCCCGCCAGCGACCACGTAATCGCCAACCGCGGCACCGAGACGCTCGCACTCGTCTCGGTCCAGTCGCCCGCCGTCTCCGTCGAGGAGACGATCGGCCGCCAGTCGGCCGCGACCGTCGGCTACGACGGCGACGACGACGAGTACTGACTCTTCGGACCGGGCCTGGTTGTCCCGGGTCTGTCGTTGGCGCCGGCCGGGCGGTGGCAGCCGACGGCCTCCGGCGCTTGCGGAGTTCGGCCGTCGGCCACCACCGCCCGGCCGGTTGGGAACGGGCGGCTCGGGGCGAACGGCCCGATCCGCTTCGCTGCGTGAGCGGGCGACCTGGGCGAGAAGTGCGTGACCCCCGCTTCGCTGCGTGAGCGGGCGACCTGGGCGGCGGCTCGGTGCCACTGGGCGTGTCTCGCGTTCCATAGGAACGTCATCCACGCCCAATAGCCCGCCTGGCCTCCCTTCGCTGCCAAACCACCTTCCGCCGAGCCTCAGTCCCCGCCCTCGGACGCCGGCGTTCAACCTCGCGAGCCAATCGTCACCCTCTCGCCGCGCTCCTTGACGCTCGGCCTCCCACCGGTGCGCCTGCCGCGGCCACCATCCGACCATGGGCATGTCGCGTCTGCAGATGGCCGTCTTCGCCGCGATCGGCGTCGTCGTCCTGCTGCTCGGGATCCGCGCCGTGCGGCAACCTGGGACCGAACCGCCCGGCGCCGGAGCGACGCTCGCTGCCGAGCCCGTCGGTGGCTCCGGCGGGGCCGCGAGCCCGGCCAACGGCGACGTCGTCGTCCATGTCGCCGGGGAGGTCGCTGAGCCCGGCGTCTACCGCCTCCCGGCGGGATCGCGGGTGGCCGACGCGGTCGAGCGCGCCGGCGGGCCGAGCGGGCGCGGCGACCCGGACGCCGTCAACCTCGCTGCGCGGCTCGCCGACGGGCAGCAGGTGGTCGTCCCGAGCCGGGGCGGTTCCTCCTCCACCTCGGCGACCGCGGAAGACGGCCCGATCAGCCTCGGGTCCGCCGATCAGGCCGACCTCGAGACGATCGACGGGATCGGCCCGGTGACTGCGGCCGACATCATCGCCTTCCGCGACGAGCACGGCGGCATCGCCTCGATCGACGAGCTCGACGAGATCCCCGGCATCGGCCCGGCGACGATCGAGTCGCTCGGCGACCGGCTTCAGCCCTGACGGGCCGTGCCGCGACGCGACTGGACGGGGTGGTGGCGGCACGCGGCCCTCGCCGGCCTCGGCATCGGACTGTTCGCCTCGCCTTCGCTACCCGCGCCCGCCGGATGGGCGCCGTGCGCCTTCGCCGGTGCCGGCGCCCTCTTCGCCGCCGCCCGGAGCCGGACGGCCGCCCCCGGCCCCGCCGCCGCCGTGGGCGCGCTGGTCGCCATCGCGCTCGTCGCAGCCGTCGCGGGGCTCGGGCTCGGCCGGACGCGGCTCGATGCGATCGACGCCGGCGCCCTCCGCGCCGCGCCCGGCGAGCGCCTCGCCGTGACCGGCTGGGTGACCGCCCAGCCGCGCCGCGCCTTCGGCGAGGTCAGGGTCCAGGTCGACACCGATGCGGGCCGCCTCGTCGTCGTCGCGCCTGAGCCGGTCTCCGATCTCGCCGTCGGCCAGGCCGTGAGCGCCCGCGGCGTCCTCCGCGAGCCCGACGACTTCCGGGCCGCCGAGCTCGCTCGCGCCGGCGCGGCATTCGAGCTCGCGGCCGGTGGAGTCCGGCCGGTCCCGGGAAGCCGGGCCGGCCTCGCCGGGGCAATCGACGGCATCCGTTCCCGTGCCGAATCGGCGCTCGGCGTGGGCCTTGATCCCGCCGAAGAGGCGCTCGCTCGCGGCTTCGTCCTCGGCCAGGACGATCGCATCGATCCGTTGACGCGGGAGCAGTTCCGCCGCGCCGGATTGAGTCACCTGCTCGCGGTCAGCGGTCAGAACGTGGTCCTGCTAGCGATCCTCGCCGGCGTCGGTCTGGCGCTCTTCGGGCTCGGGTTGCGGGCGCGGCTCGCCGCGACCGTGCTCCTGATCGCCCTCTACGTGCCCGTCGCCGGCGCGGGGCCCTCGATCCAGCGCGCCGGCGTCATGGGCGCAGCGGCGATCCTGGCGACGCTCGCGGGACGGCTGTCGGGTCGCGCCTACCCGCCGCTTCTCGCCGCCGCCCTGACGCTCCTGGTCAACCCGCGGTTCGGCGGCGACGTCGGCTGGCAGCTCAGCTTCGCGGCGGTCGCCGGGATCATGCTCTGGGCCGGTCCCGCCCGCGAGCTGATCGCCGAGCGACTGCCGTCGCGGCTGCCGGACGCGCTCGCGCGCGGCCTCGCGGACGGCGCGGCGATGACCCTGGCGGCCACGGTCGCGACGGCGCCGCTGATCGCGAGCGACTTCGAGCGGATCTCGCTCGCGTCGATTCCGGCGAACCTCCTCGTCCTGCCGGCGGTGGCCCCGGTGATGTGGATCGGCATGCTCACCGGCCTCCTCGCCCAGATCCCGGGCGTGCCGACCGCGCCGCTCGGCTTCGTCGAGGGGGCGCTGATCGACTGGATCGCCCTCGTCGCCAGGGTGCTCGGCTCACCGGGCTGGGCCGAGGCCGAGGTCGGCGGCGGCAGCCCGGCGGCCGTCGCCGTCGCCTACCTGGCCGCCTCCGCGGCCGCGGCGGTCATCCTCGCGACCCTCCGTCGCCGCCGGCGCCTCGCAATTGCACCGGCGGCCCGGGTCGCGGCGGGCATGGTCGCGCTCGCCGCGCTCACGTTCGCTCTGACCGGCTCTTCGTCCGGCGCCCGTTCCGGGATCACCGGTCTCAGGGTCACCGCTCTCGACGTCGGCCAGGGAGACGCGACGCTGCTCGAGCGCCCGCGGGGAGCGCCGGTGCTGATCGACGCCGGGCCTCCCGGGGGTGCCGCCGCCGCAGCGCTCGACCGCCTCGGGGTCGACTCCCTCGCGGCCGTGTTCGTGACCCACGACCAGCTCGACCACGCGGGCGGCCTCCGCGAGGTCCTCGCGGGACACCGGGTCGAGGTGGTCGTCCGAGGCCGCCCGGCACCCGCGATCGACGCGGCGGCCCGAGCGGCGGGCGCCCGAGTCGTCGCGGCATCGGAGGGCAGCGCCCTGCGGTTCGGCGCGCTCCGGATCGACGTCCTCTGGCCGCCGCGTGAGGACGCCGGGGCCGACCCCGACCCGAATGCCGGATCCCTCGTCCTCGCGGCGGGCTGGCACGGCTGGGACGTGTTGCTGACCGGGGATGCCGAAGCCGAGGCGACGCACCTGGTCCCGGGCCCCTTCGACGTCCTCAAGGTCGCCCACCACGGCAGCGAGGACGCCGGCCTCGATTCGCTCCTCGACCGGTCCGTCCCGCGCGTCGCCCTGATCGAAGTCGGCGCCGACAACACCTACGGCCACCCGACGCCGGCGACGCTCACGACACTGGCTGAGCACGGCATCTGCACGCTCCGGACCGATCTCGACGGTGACGCCAGCGTGGATCTCACTGCCACCGGTGTTGCGGTGGCGACCGCTCGCGGCAGCGGGACCGCCGGCCGGCCCGGGTGCGCGCCGGAACGGTGATCGGACCGCGGCCGAACGTAGAATCAGCCCGGTGGCAGACGAGATGCGATCCGCCTACCTCTTCGCCGGCGATGACGCCGCGAAGCTCTCGGCGACGCTGAACAGGCTCCGCTCCCGCGCCGAGCGCGAAGGGGGGCCGGGAGCTCTCGAGGACTTCAGCGCCGGCGGCGGCGCCGCACCCGACTCCGATGCGCTCGTCGGCGCGATCCCGGCGATGTCGCTCACAGCCGCCCGTCGCTATCTGCTCGCGGACGGAGTCGAACGCTGGAAGGCGGCCGACGTTGAGCGGGTGACGGCCGGGCTGGCCGCTTCGACCGCCGACGTGACCGTGGTCCTGGTCGCCCGCGGCAAGGCGCCGAAGGGATTGGCCGAGGCGGTCGAGAAGGCCGGGGGAGAGGTGAGGAACTTCGGCGCGCCGAGCAAGCGGGATCTCCCCGGGTGGCTCGTCACGGGCGCGCGGGAGCGCCGGTTCTCGCTCGCGCCGCAGGCCGCCAGGGCGCTGATCACGCGCATCGGTCCGAGCACCGAGCGGCTCGCCGTCGAGCTCGATCGCCTGGCCCTCTGGGCGGGCGAGGGCGGGACGGTCGGGCTCGAGGACGTCGAGGCGATGACCAGCGACAACTCCGAGCGCCGCGGCTGGGCGCTGGCGGACGCCATCGTCTCGCGCGACCGCGACCGCTCGGTCGCCGTCGCCGAGGAGCTGATCGAGCAGGGCGAGGCGGTCACCCCGCTCGTCTACGGGATGGCGTCGCGGCTGCGGAGCGCGCACGCCGCCGCCGTCGCGATCGAGGCGGGCGAACCCGCGTCGCGCGTGGAGGCGTCGCTGCCGATGGCTCCCTATCCGGCGAAGATGCTCGTCCGCTCGGTTCAGGGCGTCGACTCCGCGGAGCTCTCGGAGGCGATCGGCGCGGTCGCCGACCTCGAGTGGTGGACGCGCGGGGGCTCCGACTACGGCGACGAGGTGGCGTTGACCCTCGCGGTCATGCGGGCGTCCGGCGAGACGGCCGCCGGGTGATCGGGATCGGCGGGACGGCTAGGAGCCGGAGGCGACCCGCGCGGCGCGGGCCTTCTTGCGGGCGCCGGTGTTCGCGTGCAGGGCGCCCTTCTGGACGGCCTTGTCGATGCGGGCGATCAGCGTCCGGTGCTCGGCGGCCACGGTGTCGGCGTCGCCGGCGGCGACCGCTTCCTCGAGGCGCCGGAACTGCGTCTTGACCGCTCCGGTGAACCGGCGGTTCTCGTCGCGCTCCCGCTCGGAGCGGAGAATTCGCTTCTTCTGTGAGGCGATGTTGGCCATCAGCGGCCGCACACTGTAGCGATTGATGGGCGAATCCACGGACACGGAGGAGCTGCCACCGCTCCCACCCCGGGCGCGGCGCTTCCATCCCGCCTACGCGATCGATCCGATCGACGAGGAATTCGCGGGCTCGGCACTCGGCCCGGAGCCGACCGAGCAGGACCGCCGGATCGGTCGTTCGACCGTCTTCTTCAGCATCGCCACCGGCGCCTCGCGGGTCGTCGGGCTGATCCGCGAGATCATCGCGGCCGGTTACTTCGGCGTCGGCCCGGCGATGACGGCCTTCACGATCGCCTTCCAGATCCCGAACCTCGTCCGCAGCCTGTTCGCCGACGCGGCCCTCCAGGGCGCCTTCGTCCCGGTCTTCACCGAGCAGCTCGAGGCGGGGAACAAGCGCGAGGCGATGCGTCTCGCCTCGACCATGATCTTCCTGATGACCGCGGTGCTCGGGGTCATCACCGCGCTCTTCATCCTGATCGCCCCGCTGCTGATCCCGATGCTGGTGCCGGATCTCGACTCGGCGACCCAGGACCTCACCGTCGCGCTGTCGCAGATCCTCTTCCCGATCCTGATCATGCTCGGCGTCTCGGGCATCGTCGTCGGCGTCCTCAACAGCTACAACCGCTTCGCGGTCTTCGCGATCGCCCCGCTGTTCTGGAACCTCGCGATCATCGGCGTCCTCGTCGGGCTCTCGCCGCTCCTCCCCGAGGAGGACAGGATCTACGCCTACGCGCTCGGCGTCCTCGTCGGTACCGCGCTGCAGCTCGCGATGGTCTCCTGGGACCTCCGCCACACGCCGTTCAAGATGCTGCGCGTCTTCGAGTGGCGCAGCGACCTCGTCAAGAAGGTCCTGCTGCTGATGCTGCCGGTGACGATCAGCCTCGGCCTGATCAACGTCAACCTCGTCATCAACAGCCTCGTCGGGGCACTCGTGCCCGGCACGCTCGCGGGCACCGGAGAGGCGCTGGCGAACTACGCGCCGGCGGCCATCGACAAGGCCTTCCGGATTTACATGCTGCCCCAGGGCATGTTCTCGGTCGCGGTGACGACGGTGATCTTCCCGACGCTGTCGCGCTACGCCGCGCGCCGTGACTACGACGACCTGAGGCGGACGATGGCCAACGGGATGCGGATGATCCTGCTCGTGCTGGTCCCGGCGGCGGCGGCGATCCTCGTCCTCTCGGAGCCGATGATCCGGCTCGTCTACCAGCGCGGGGAGTTCTCGCCCGAGGAGACGCCGCTCGTCGCGACGGCACTCTTCTGGTTCGCGTTCTCGCTGCCGTTCAACGGGCTCTTCCTGATCCTGACCCGGACGTTCTTCAGCCTCCAGCGCCCGTGGACCCCGACCTGGATCGCCGGTCTCAACCTCGTCGTCACCGCGGCCGTGGCCTTCGCCCTCTACAAGCCCTACGGGGTCGCGGGCATCGTCGCCGGCACGGCGATCGCGACCGCGGCCAGCGTCGTCGCCCAGGTCCTGGTCCTGCGGCGGCCGCTGAAGGGCATCGAGTTCCCGCAGCTCCTCAACGCCGCCGTCCGGATCACGGTCGCCTCGGCGGCGCTGGCCGGCGTCTCGTGGCTGATCTGGGACCAGCTCGACGCGGTGCTCGGCCGCAGCACGATCGCGCAGGCGATCTCGCTCGGCGTCGCGCTCGGCGCCGGCGGCCTCGTCTACCTCGGCTCGATCCTCGCGCTCCGCGTGCCCGAGGCGCGGCAGTTGCTCGCCGTCGTCAGGCGCTAGGCGCGGGGCTCTACCCTTCGCGATCCGCCGATCCCGCGCCGGCGACCTCCGCATGAGCACTCCGATGGAAAAGATCAGGAACTTCTCGATCATCGCCCACATCGACCATGGGAAGTCGACGCTGGCCGATCGCATCCTCGAGCTCACCGGCGCCGTGGACCCGCGCGAGATGCGCTCGCAACTCCTCGACTCGATGGACCTCGAGCGCGAGCGCGGGATCACGATCAAGGCGCAGGCCGTCCGCGTCGACTACGAGGCACCCGACGGCGAGACCTACCACCTCCACCTCATCGACACCCCAGGCCACGTCGACTTCTCCTACGAGGTCTCGCGCAGCCTCGCCGCCTGTGAGGGCGCGCTGCTGGTCGTCGACGCCGCCCAGGGAGTCGAAGCTCAGACCGTCGCGAACACCTACGCGGCCATCGACGCCGGCCTCGAGATCATCCCGATCCTCAACAAGGTCGACCTTCCGGGCGCCGAGCCCGAGCGGGTCGCTCAGGAGATCGCCGACCTGCTCGGCACCGATCCCGATGACGCAATCCACATCTCCGCGAAGACGGGGATGGGGGTGGACGCGGTGCTCGAGGCGATCGTCGAGCGGGTGCCGGCGCCGACCGGCGATCCCGACGGCCCGCCGCGCGCGCTCATCTTCGACTCCGAGTTCGACCAGTACCGCGGCGTCGTCGCCTACATCCGGATGATCGACGGCGGCTTCGCCAAGAACGAGAAGATCCGGGCGATGCAGAACGGGACCGAGGCCGAGATCGACGACCTCGGGTTCTTCCGGCCGCAGATGACGGCGGTCCCGAGCATGGCCGCGGGCGAGGTCGGCTACGTGATCACCGGCATCAAGGACGTCGCCAAGCTCCGCGTCGGCGACACGCTGACCTCCCGCGCCGAACCCGCCGCCGAGCCGCTCGAGGGCTACCGCGAGGTCCAGCCGGTCGTCTTCTGCGGCCTGTTCCCGCTCGACACCGATCGCTACGACGACCTCCGCGACGCACTCGAGAAGCTCGCCCTCAACGACGCCGCGCTGAGCTGGGAGCCGGAGACCTCCGACGCCCTCGGCTTCGGCTTCCGCTGCGGCTTCCTCGGGCTGCTCCACATGGACATCGTGCGCGAGCGCCTCGAGCGCGAATACGGGCTCGAGCTGCTGGCGACGACGCCGAACGTGAGCTACGTCGTGACGAAGACCGACGGGGAGGAGATCGAGGTCCACAGCCCGACCGCGCTCCCCGACCCGGGCGTGATCGACTCGATCAGCGAGCCCTATATCCGGGCGTCGCTGATCTGCCCGAAGGAGTTCGTCGGCCCGGTGATGGAGCTCTGCCAGTCGCGCCGCGGAACCCACGTCGACATGCACTTCCTCAGCTCCGAGCGGGTGCAGATCCGCTACGACCTGCCGCTCGGCGAGATCGTCCTCGACTTCTACGACGCGCTCAAGTCGAACACCCGCGGCTACGCCTCGCTCGACTACGAGCCCCTGCCGAACCGGCCCGGCGACCTCGTCAAGCTCGACGTGCTCCTCGCCGGCGACACGGTCGACGCGCTCTCGATCATCTGCCATCGCGACACCGCCTTCGAACAGGGCAAGAAGCTCGTCTCGAGGCTCCGCAAGACGATCCCGAGGCAGCAGTTCGACGTCCCGGTCCAGGCGGCGGTCGGATCTCGCGTCCTGGCCCGCGAGACGGTCAAGGCCGTCCGCAAGGACGTCACCGCGAAGCTCTACGGCGGCGACGTCACCCGCAAGAACAAGCTTCTCGACAAGCAGAAGAAGGGCAAGAAGCGGATGAAGCAGGTCGGGTCGGTCGAGGTGCCGCAGGAGGCGTTCCTGGCGGTGCTCACGCTCGGCGACGACGACTGAGCGCACCGGACCGCTCGCGCAAAGTCCTTCCCACGCAACGAAAGTTGCCGTCGGGCCTCGTCCGCGGACCTAGCCTGATGGCATGTCGAAGCTCGTCCCGCTGTTCTTCATCGTCCTCGTGGCGGTCGCCCTCGCGGGTCTGACCCTGCGCCCGGGGACCGTCCTCAGCATCAGCGACGAGGCGCTGGCCACCTCGATCGCGCGCAGCGCCGACTCCGAAGCAGGTGGCTGTCACCACCGGGCCGATGCCTGGGTCTGCACCGACGGTGACTCGCGGATGTACCGCGCGACCGTCGGCGACTACGGGTGCTGGGAGGCGGTGACGGTGACGCCGGCGGGCAAGGTCGCCTCGCTCGACCCCGTCTACGGCTGCGTCAACCTTCCCGATTTCCTCGGCATGGGTCACTGATCGGCCCGCCTCGCGGGAGGCGGGCTCCAGCACGCGTCCTATGATCCGGGGCGATGCGACGCGAACCGCCGGGGCAGGCGAGTCGCCGGACTGGGCAGTAGTCCTTGGAGTCGGGCGCGATAGCCGAAGAACGGGTTGCCGAGGCGCCGGCTGAGCCGGTCGCCCGCGACCACGCGCGCCGCAACGCCCTGCTCGGGCTCGGCGCCTACGTCGTCGCCACGGTCATCCTGATCTCGTTCACGGGCGTCCTGCTCGCCCGCGAGACGATCTTCCTCTGGCTGCTCGTCGGACTGCTCGCGGTGTCGCTGGCCGACGTCCGCGGCTTCGCCCGCGGCGTCATCTTCGATTGGCTGCCGTTCTACGCGATCCTCGTCGGCTACGACCTGCTGCGCGGCTTCGTCGGCAACAACCCGCTGTTCGCCCCTCACTTCGTGCCGCAGATCGACGCCGACAAGTTCCTGTTCGCGGGCAACGTCCCGACGGTCTGGCTCCAGGAGCGGTTCTACGAGATCGGCCAGCTGCCCTGGTACGACGTCTTCTCCTGGGCCGTGTACCTGACCCACTACTTCATGGTCTTCATCGCGGCGGCTTACCTCTGGCGCGTCTCGCATCTCCGCTTCCTCGAGTTCCGGGCGATGGTGCTGACGCTGAGCATCGCCGCCTTCCTCACCTACGCGCTCGTGCCGGCGGCGCCGCCGTGGATGGCCGCAGACCACCTGATGATCGGGCCGGTCGTGCGGGTGACCGGCAGCGTCTGGACCGAGCTCGGCGTGTCGCCGGCGGCGGCGATCTGGGACAAGGGCAACTCGCTCTACAACCCGGTGGCGGCCTTGCCGTCGCTGCACGCCGCGTTCCCGATGCTGCTCTGCGCGTTCTTCTGGCGTTCCGGCCGGATCGCCCGGGTGCTCGGGGTTGGGTACGTCCTAGCGATGGCCTGGACCCTCGTCTACGGAGGCGAGCACTACGTCTTCGACGTCCTCCTCGGCTGGATCTACGCCCTCAGCGTCTTCTTCGGCGTCCGCTGGGTCCGCGCGAAGTGGGCGGAGCGGCGGGCTCGCTCGCGAGCCGCCGGGAAGGCGGCCGCGGCCGACCCGGCTACCGGTTAGGTATCCCTAACGCGGCTTGCTAGCCTCCCGGGCCGTGGCCAGGGGACGTGAAGTCAGGACGAAGAAGAAGTGCTGCAAGTCGGGACCGCGCTGCAAGCGCTGCCCGGCGGCGATGAAGAAGCTCGAGAAGCGCGGGCTCGCCACCAGGATCTCCAAGCGCAGCTACGTCGTGTCGCTCGATGCGACCAAGAAGGACCTGAAGGCCGCCCGAGCCCGTTAGTCGGCGCCGGGCCAGATCTCGCTGCGGATCGCCCAGCGTTCGTGGTCCTGCCAGACGCCGTCGATCTGCAGGTAGTTCTCCGAGTAGCCCTCCCTGACGAAGCCGAGCCGGCGAACGAGGGCGATCGACGCGGCGTTGCCGGGCTGGATGTTGGCCTCGATCCGGTGCAGGCCGAGGCGGCCGAAGGCCTCGTCGAGAACGAGCCCGAGCGCCTCGGTCATCAGTCCGCGGCGCTCGTGACCCGTCACCGCGGCGTAGCCGACGTAGGCGGAGCGCAGGTTGCGGCGGAAGATGTTGCTGATGTAGATGGCGCCGGCGATCGCGTCGTCGTCAGCGGTGCGGACGACGAAGGCCTCGAAGTCGTCGGCCAGGTGCCGCTCGAGCAGCTCGTCGAAGCCCTCGTCGGTCGTCGCCGGGGTGATCCAGCGTCCGTGCAGGTCGGCGCTGTCCCGCATCGCCGCGATGAAGTCCCGCCGGTCCCGCTCCTCCGGCGCCGATATCCGCACCCGCCTCGGCATCAGTGGCCAGTATCGCGATTGCTCCCGGCGGCGTCGGCGCAATAGGATCGCCCGGTCCGTGGTTGTTCGAGGAGAGGAGCGGCGATGAGGATGAAGGCAGCGGTCTTGGAGGAGTTCGGAGAGCCGCTCGTGATTCAGGAGCTCGAGCTCGAGGATCCGAGGCCCGGTGAGGTCCTCGTTCGTCTCGTCGCCTGCGGCGTCTGCCACACCGACATGTACACGGCGTCGGGCGCGGACCCCTCCGGCTACGCCCCCGCGGTCCTCGGACACGAGGGCGCCGGCGTCGTCGAGAAGGTCGGCGAGGGGGTCACCTCCGTCGCCGAGGGCGATCACGTCGTCACCCTCTTCTCGCCCCAGTGCGGAGAGTGCGTCCACTGCGTCGACCCGCGGACCAACCTCTGCATGGCGATCCGCGCGGAGCAGAACCTCGGCCACCTGCCCGACGGAACCGTGCGCCTCAGCCGTCCCGGCGGCGAGGAGATCCGTCACTTCATGGGGACCTCGACCTTCGCGGAGTACACGGTGATGCCGGAGATCGCGCTGGCGAAGATCAATCCCGAGGCGCCGCTCGACGGCGCCTGCCTATTCGCCTGTGGCCTCTCGACCGGCCTCGGCGCGGCGATGAACACCGCCAAGGTTCAGCCGGGCACGACGTGCGTCGTCTTCGGAGCCGGCATGGTCGGCCTCGGAGCCGTCGCCGGCTGCCGCCTCCAGGGCGCCGAGCGGATCATCTGCGTCGATCTCTCCGACGACCGCCTCGAGCTCGCCAAGGGCCAGGGCGCGACCGACCTGATGAAGGCCGACGAGAACACCGTCGAGCGGCTCCTCGAGATGACCGAAGGCGGCTTCGGCGCCGACTACACCTTCGAGGCGACCGGCAACGTCAAGGTCATGGCGCAGGCGGTCGAGGCCGCCCGGATGGCCTGGGGCCTCTGCACCGTGGCCGGCGTCGCCGGCAAGGGCGAGACGCTCGACATCGTCCCGCGTTGGCTGATCACCGGCCGCCGCGTCGCCGGGTCCTCCTTCGGCGGCGTCAAGGGCCGCGAGGGCGTCCCGAAGCTCGTCGACCTCTGGATGCAGGGCGAGATCGACGTCGACCCGTTCATCTCCCACCGGATCACTCTCGACGAGGTCAACCGCGGCTTCGACCTGATGGAGCAGCAGGACGGGATCCGGAGCGTGATCGAGTTCGCGTAGCCGGCGGGGCGTTCGGCTCGCGCCGGGGCCCGGCGCCGGGCCGGATGTGGGTTTGGCAGTGAGGGGGAAGTGGACGGAGGGGCGGAAGGCTCATCCCGAGGGTGAATGGCGAATTACGTCCCTGGGAGGGACCGAATTCGCCATTCGTCGGCTGACTCAGGGCCTCAACTGCACGAAAGGTCCCCCACAGGGACCAAACGTGCAGTTCGTCCTCCGACTCAGCCGACGAATGGCGTTTCAGTGACCACTGTGGTCACCAACTCGCCATTGAGCACCCGAGTGAGCTCCACCCGGCTCCCCTCACTGCCAAACCACCTCTCACCCCGGCTGCGGGCCCCGGCGCGAGCCGAACCCACCTACCGCCGACCCCCGGCGCGAGCCGAATCCCGCCGCGCGGTAGGTTCCGCGCATGATCCTTCAGCGCGTTGAACAGTCCGAGTGGCTCTCGAACGCCTACCTCGCGGTCGACGAGGTCGGCGGTACCGGGGTCCTGATCGACTCGAACCTGGCGACCGATCCTCTCTGCGAGCGGGTCGAGCGCGAGGGCACGACGATCACCCACATCCTCCTGACCCACCATCACTACGACCACGTGGTCGGGGTCGAGAAGCTGGCCGAGCGGTTCGGCGGCGTTCCGATCCTGGCGCACCCGGAGTGCAAGGAGCTGGTCGGCGACGCGGTAACCGGGACGATCGACCACGGCGATGTCCTCGAGACCGGCGGCCTCAAGATCGAGGCGATCCACACGCCGGGCCATTGCGGCGACCACCTGGCGCTCCGGATCAACGAGGACGACTGCCTCACCGCGGACGTGATCTTCAAGGGCACCGTCGGCGGCACCGGGGCTCCCGGCGCGACCGGCCTCGCCGACCTGAAGGCATCGATCATGGAAAGGGTGATGGCGCTGCCCAACGACGTCCGCCTCCACCCGGGTCACCGTGAGCCGACGACGGTCATCGACGAGTGGGAGAACAACCCGTTCATCCGGCTCTGGCGCGGCCTCGACGAGCCGAGCGAGGAGCGCTGCACGGTCGGTCCCGGAGACGACGACCGCCGCGACGCGACGCTGCTGCTCTGGGCCCCCGATTACGACGGCGGCAACAAGGCGCTCGTGCGCTTCGACGACGACGGGGTCGAGACGATCACCGGCGGGTCGCAGGTTCGCCGGACCTGAAAGGATCGCGCGCCATGCCAGTCAAGACTGAAGCCGTCGGCAAGGAGTATCCGGCGACCACCTACGAGGTGGGCCTGGAGAAGATCCGCGAGTACGCGAACGCCGTCGGCCAGAACGAACCCGTCCATCACGACCGCGAAGCCGCGAAGGCCGCCGGCTTCCGCGACGTCGTCGCACCGCCGATGTTCGCCGTCGTCTACAGCTCGCCCGCGATGGGCCCGGCCATCCTCGATCCCGAGGTCGGCATCAACTTCGCCGCCATGGTCCACGGCGGCCAGGAGTTCGTCTGGGGCGAGCCGGTCTGCGCCGGCGACGAGATCACGACGCAGGCCAAGGTGAGCGAGATCTACGAGAAGGACGGCAAGGGCTTCTACGTCTTCGAGTCCGTCTCCACCAACCAGGACGGCGACGAGGTCGTCCGCGCAACCTGGACGAACATCGTCCGCGGCGCCTGAGGAGGCGAGCATGGCCGAACTGAACGAGGGCGACGCGATCCCCGAGCTCCGGGTGACGCCCGACAAGTACCTGCCGCACCGCTACGCGGGGGCGTCGGGCGACTTCAACCCGATCCACATCGACAACGACTTCGCTCAGATGGTCGGGCTGCCGCGCAACATCCTCCACGGCCTCTATTCGATGGCCCAGGTGGCGCGGGCCCAGACCGAGGCCGCGGGCGGCGATCCGCGGGCCCTGCGACGGCTCAGCGTCCAGTTCCGAGGGATGGGCGTGCCCGAGGAGGAGATCGTCGTCAGCGGGACCGTCACCGGCCGCGACGGCGACCGCATGGTCGTCGCGACGGAGGCCTTCCAGGGCGAGAACGGCATCGTCCGCAACGCCGAGGCCGAGCTCGAGCTCTCCTGAGGCGGCCCGGGCGGCTTTCCGCCGCAACCTAGAATTCGGGGCGTGCTGAGCGAACGCCAGGAGACGATCCTCGGGATCGCAGTCGACGCCTACCTGAAGACGGGCACTCCCGTCGGGTCGAAGGCGATCGCCGAGCGCGCCGACTTCGACTGGGGGGCCTCGACCGTCCGTGCCGAGCTCTCCGCGCTCGAGCGCGAGGGTTACCTCTCCCAGCCGCATACTTCCGCCGGCCGGGTGCCCACGGACGCCGGCTACCGGCGTTTCGCCGACACCCTGATCGAGTCGGCCCCGCACCGGTCGAGCGGCGTTCCGGTCGCGGTCGGGGGCATCGCGCAGGCCCGGCGGGAGGTCGAGGACGCCCTCCGCGAGACGACCGCCGCCCTCGCGCAGGCGAACGACCTGCTCGCCCTGGCGACCGCGCCGCCCGCCAGCACCGCGACGATCCACCGGGTCGAGGTGCTGCTGCTGCAGCCCCGCGTGATCGCGGTCGTGGCCATCGCCGACAACGGCGAGGTGGCCAAGCGCGTCTTCACGTTCGCCGACCCGGTCGATCCCGGCCTGGTCGAATGGGCCTCGTCGTTCCTCAACGAGCGCCTGACCGGCCTCGGGATCGGGTCGAGCATGGTCGCCGCCCGGCTTCAGGACCCGGAGCTCGGCGACAGCGAGCGCGAGTTCCTCTCCGAGATCGGCACGGCGATCGCGGAGCTCGCCGAGGCGACCCCCCAGCAGCTCTACATGGACGGAACCGGCCGCCTCTTCTCCGCCAGCCACGCCGCCGACATCGCCCATCCCGACAGCGTCGTCAGCGCCCTCGAGGGCAGGGTCAGCGTGCTCTCGGTCCTGCGCTCGGCGCTGCGCGAGCGCTCGGTCTTCCTCTGCATCGGCGAGGAGAACCCGGAGCCGGCGCTGCGCTCGGTCAGCGTCGTCGGCGCCGGCTACGGCCTCGGCTACCGCAACCTCGGCGCGGTCGGCGTCGTCGGCCCGCTGCGGATGGACTACGCGAAGGCGATCGACTCGGTCCGCGACGCCGCCGGCGAGCTCTCGCGCCTGTTCGCGACGGTCTACGAGGGGTAAGGGGTCACGATGCCACGCGACCCCTACGAGATCCTCGGCGTCGACCGGGGCGCCGACGAGGCCGAGATCAAGAAGGCGTTCCGCCGCCTCGCCCGCGAGCTCCATCCCGACGTCAACACCGAGGACCCCGAGGCCGAAGAGAAGTTCAAGGAGGCCGCGGAGGCCTACGAGATCCTCTCCGACGCTGACCGCCGCCGGACTTACGACGCCTTCGGCCACGACGGCCTGCGTTCGGGCGGCTTCCACTCCCGGGCCGAGGACGCCGGCGGGTTCCAGGACATCTTCGAGGCGATCTTCGGCCGCTCCGACCCGATGTTCGGCGACCTCTTCGGCTTCGGCGGCTCGGCCGGCGGGCCGGCTGCCGGCGGCGACATCGGCGTCCGCGTCGATATCGGGCTCGCCGACGTGATCGAGGGCGTCCGCCGCGAGGTCGAGTTCGACGCCGTCGTCCGCTGCGAGCACTGCAACGGCAACGGCGCCGAGCCGGGGACGCCGATCGAGACCTGCGCGACCTGCGGCGGCGCCGGTCAGGTCCGGCAGATGACGCGGACGCCGTTCGGGCAGATGGTCCGCGCCGCGCCGTGTCCGACCTGCGGTGGCGAGGGCAAGATCCCCGAGACTCCCTGCGAGGTCTGCGACGGCGCCGGCCGGGTCGGCGAGCGCAAGACCTTCGAGGTCGACGTCCCGCCGGGCATCGAGAACGGGCAGCGGATCAGGATCTCGGGCGCCGGCGACGCCGGCAGCGGGGGAGGCCCCGCCGGCGACCTCTACGTCCAGGTCCAGATCGCCGAGGACGACCGCTTCCACCGCGAGGGCGACGACCTCGTCACCGTGCTCGAGGTCACCGCCACGACCGCGATGCTCGGCGCAACGCTTCCCGTCGAGACCGTCACCGGCGAGCGCGACGTCGAGCTCGAGGCCGGGGCCCAACACGGCGACTCGATCAAGGTCCGCGGCGAGGGCTTGCCGTCGCTTCGCCACCCGAAGCGCCGCGGCGACCTCCACGTCGCGATCAAGGTCGTGACCCCGGTCGCGCTCGACGACGAGCAGCGAGAGCTCGCCGAGCGGCTCGACGCGACCCTCGGGCCCGACAACGCCCCGGGCAGCGCCCGCGAGGGGATCTTCCAGCGGGTCCGCCGGGCGTTCCGCTGACCGGCCGATGACGCCGATGGTGAGACTCGCGGTCCGCTGCCGGCCCGAGCAGGCCGAGCTCGTCCTGGCCGAGCTCGTCGAGCTCGTGCCGGGCGGAGTGGAGGAGGACCGCGGCGCCGGATACGTCGAGTACGCGATCTACGGGCCACCGGGCGAGCTCCCGGAGCTGCCCGACCTCCAGGCGGCCGCAGGGGACGGGCTGGTCGAGATCGAGACGACCGAGATTCCCGACGACTGGGCGGACCGCTGGCGCGACTTCCACGAGCCGGTCGTGATCGCCGGCGGGCGGCTCGTCGTCAGGCCGTCGTGGGAGGAGGGAAGTGCCGGTCGCGAGGTCGACGTCGTGGTCGACCCCGGACGCGCCTTCGGGACCGGCGGGCACGCGACGACGCGCTGCTGTCTCGAGCTGCTGCTCGCCCTGGCGGATCGCGAACTCGCCTCGGGGCCGCTCGCCGACTGGGGCACCGGCTCGGGCGTCCTTGCGATCGCCGCCGCGAAGCTCGGGTGGGAGCCGGTCACCGGCTGCGACCACGAGCCGGCCGCGGTCGAGGTCGCCGCTGCGAACGCCGCCGCCAACGGCGCCGCGGTGTCCGTCGGCCGCCTCAACCTCCGCGAGGAGGTCCCGCCGGAGGCGCCGACCGTCGTCGCCAACCTGACCGCGCCGCTGCTCCTTCCGCTGGCGAGCCGGATGGCTGCCGGCGAGATCGCCGTTCCGCGCCGAATGATCGTCAGCGGGTTGCTGCGGACCGAGCGCGAGCGCGTCGTCGCCGCCTACGAGGCCGCCGGTCTCGTGGTTGAAGACGGGATCGAGGACGGCGACTGGGCGGCACTCTCGATGCGGTCCTGAGCCCGTTCGCTCCGATCGCGGCGCTAGGTTGGCCGCATGCTCGCCACAGCCTCGGTCCAGTTCTACGACGTGGTCCTGTTCTTCCACATCACGTCGGTCGTCATCGGGCTCGGCCCGACGTTCGCCTACGCGGCCTACATAACGATGGCCCAGCGCGAGGGCGGGGCGGCGATTCCGATGGTCGGGCGGACGATCGTGTTCTGGGACCGGATCGTCAACACGGCGGCGATGACGCTGATCCTGCTCACGGGCGTCTATCTCGCGTCCGACGGTCCCTACGGCGCCGGCAGCTTCTTCATCAGCTGGGGCTTCGTGGCGATCGTCTTCTTCCTCGGGATCACGCACGGCTACTTCATCCCGAAGACGAAGCAGGCGGTCGAGCTCGCCGAGCGCGACGTCGCGAATCCCGACGGCAAGCTCTCGCCCGAGTTCGACGCGCTCAACTCGCAGATCGCCAAGGTCGGCACGTTCACCGGGATCGTGATCATCCTGACGATCTACGTGATGACAGCGAAGCCTTTTCTGTAAGCCGGCGGTTCGATAATCCGCGGCGGGGAACCATCGACTGATGCCGCCTGACCGCTCGCTTCCGATCGCCATGTTCGACTCCGGGGTCGGCGGGCTCACGGTGCTGCACGAGTGCCTCGTGTCGCTCCCGCACGAGGACTTCCTCTATCTCGGTGACAGCGCCCACTTCCCCTACGGGACCAAGGCGGCCGAGGAGCTGCGAGGGCTGGTGGTCGCCAACACCGAGTTCCTGCTCGGCCGCGGCGCGAAGCTGCTGATCGTCGCCTGCAACTCGGCGACGTCCGCCGGGGCGGACGCGGCGCGCGAGACGGCGGCCGCCCACGGCGTCGAGGTCGTCACGGTGATCGGGCCGGAGGCCGAGATCGCGGCGGCGATCTCCGGCACCGGCAAGGTCGGGGTCCTGGCGACGCCGGCGACCGTGGACGGCGGCGCCTACCGGCGGGCGCTCGAGGAGCAGGGGCGCGGGCTCGAGGTGACCGAGGTCTCGGCGCCGGACCTGGCGCCGATCATCCAGAACGGCTTCCCGTTCGACCAGTCGGTCGTCGACACGGTCCGCTTCTACTGCGAGCCGCTGCGGGCCGCCGAGGTCGACACGCTGATCCTCGGCTGCACCCACTACCCCCTGATCGCGCCGATGCTGCAGCGGATCCTCGGCCGCGACGTCCGGCTCGTCACGGCCGGGCACGCGATCGCCGCGAAGGCGCAGCGAATCCTCGAGGCCCGCGGGCTCGAGAGCACGGCGGCGGGCGAGGGCGATTACAGCTTCCTCTGCACCGGCGACGTGGCGAGCTTCCGCGAGCTCGGGACGCGGTTCCTGCAGATGCCCCTCGGCGACGTCGAACAGGTCTGATCGCCGCGGGCTACTCTTGAAGCGATGAGCGACTCGATCCTCGAACGCATCCAGGACGACACGCGCACCGCCATGAAGGCGGGCGAGCGCGAGCGCGTCGGCACGCTGCGGATGCTCGCCAGCTCGCTGCAGCAGGACGAGAAGGAGGGCGACGGCGATGCGGTCGCCGTGCTCCAGCGCGAGCGCAAGAAGCGGATCGAAGCCGCGGAGGCGTTCGAGTCCGGCGGCCGGGCCGAACAGGCCGAGGCCGAGCGCGCCGAGGCGACGCTGATCGAGGGCTATCTGCCCGAGCAGGTCTCCGACGAGGAGCTCGAGGCGATCGTCGCCGCCGCGGTCGAGTCGACCGGCGCGGCCGACGTCAAGGAGATGGGGAAGGTGATCGGGGTCGTGATGCCCCAGGTCAAGGGTCGCGCCGACGGCAAGCGGGTCTCGACCATGGTCCGGGAGCGGCTTGGCGCGTAGGCAGCTGACGATCGACAACGACGTCGCCGCGGAGCTCGCGGGCTCCGGCGACTCGGTCCTGCGCGAGCTCGAGGAACGGCTCGACTGCGACGTCTTCCTCCGCGGCAACGTCATCACCCTCGACGGACCGGAGGACTCGCTCGAGGAGGGCCAGGGAATGGTCGAGGAGCTGCTCGGGCTGATCGAGCGCGGGCACGACGTCGAGCCCGGCACGGTCCGAGCGGTCGAGGGAGCCCGCGAGTCCGGGGTCGACTCCGCGGCGATGCTCGGGGACTCGATCTGGCGCCATCGCGGCGCCTCGATCGCGCCGCGGACGCCGAACCAGAAGCGTTACGCCGACTCGATCCGCGACCACACGGTCACGTTCGGGATCGGCCCCGCCGGCACCGGCAAGACCTTCCTCGCCGTCGCCATGGCCGTCGCGGCGCTCGAATCGCGCGAGGTCAGCCGCCTGATCCTGACCCGGCCCGCCGTCGAAGCCGGCGAGCGCCTCGGCTTCCTTCCGGGCGACATCCAGGCCAAGGTGGATCCCTACCTGCGCCCACTCTTCGACGCGCTCTACGACATGCTCGACCCCGATCGCGTCAACGAGTATTTCGAGCGCGGAATCATCGAGGTGGCGCCCCTGGCATTCATGCGTGGCCGTACCCTTAATGACTCCTTCGTGATCCTCGACGAGGCGCAGAACACGAGCCCCGAGCAGATGAAGATGTTCCTGACCCGGCTCGGCTTCGGCTCGAAGATGGTCGTCACCGGCGACATCACCCAGATCGACCTGCCGGCGAACCAGCGTTCCGGCCTGGTCGTCGTCGGCGAGATCCTCTCCGCGGTCGATGACATCTCGTTCGTCCGCTTCGGAGGATCCGACGTCGTCCGCCACCAGCTCGTCCAGCGGATCGTCGCCGCCTACGGCGAATACGGCGACCGCAAGCGGCACGGCGAGCGGTCCCC
>JAXLSX010000011.1:0-117173 GCA_046330285.1 Solirubrobacterales bacterium
CGTTGATCGCCTCGATCGCGGTCTGCGCCGCGCCCCGCGGCGCCCCCTCGAAGCCGGTCCCGAAGATCGCATCGACGATCGCGCCGGACCCGGCGAGCGCGTCATCCCAGCCCGACTCGGGAACCTCCGTCGCGCCGCCCTCGAGGCGCTCGAGGTTCGCGGTCGAATCCGGGCTGAGCTCGCCGAGCGGCCAGATCGAGAGCACGTCGACCTCGTGACCGGCGCTGCGCAGCAACCGCGCCGCGACCATCCCGTCGCCGCCGTTGTTGCCCTTCCCGCAGACGATCCGGATCGGGCCGTCCGCGGCCGCGAGCTCGGTCTCCCGGGCAAGTGCGGCGCCGGCGGTCTCCATCAGGTCGAGCGACGGCACTTCCCGCTCCTCGATCGCCCAGCGATCGGTGCCGCTCATTCCGGCGGCATCGAACAGCGGATCGAGCCAGTCAGGTGTGCTCACGCCCGCCAGCCTACGCGGTGGCGGGTGCAGGGCTCGCGAGGACGACCGCCGCGGCGTTGTCCCGTGAGTGCGTCAGCGAAACGGCGAGCGCGACCCCGCGCTCGGCCGCCAACTCGGCCGCGCGCCCGTGCAGGCGGAGGACCGGCGCCGGGCCGCCTGTGACCTCGATGTCGCGCGGGCCGCAACCGCCCCCGAGAGCCTTGATCGCCGCCTCCTTGGCGGCGAACCGGGCCGCCAGGTGGCGGCCGGGACGGGCCCGCTCGGCGCAGGCCTCGAGCTCGCCGGGCCGGAAGAGCCGGTCGGCGAGCCGCGGTCTGCGGTCGAGGGCACGCTCGACCCGATCGATCTCGATCAGGTCGATCCCGAGCGCCGCAACGCCCGGGAGTGCGGTCACGGGGTGATCACCGCCGAGGTCGTCGAGTCGCTGCCCTCGGGCTGATCCTGGACGCCGAGCGTGAAGCCGGCGACCGAGCGGTCCCCGTCAACCTTGCTGCCGCCGATCAGGAAGTCGAGCGCGTTCAGGTACGGCCGCGCCGACTCGATGTCGGGATCGCTCTGGCCGGTGCTGTCGACCAGGTCGAGGATCGGGGCGAAGTTGATGAAGAAGCTCGGCGTCAAGTCGTCGCCGAGATCATCCTCCGCCGCCTGGAACGTGTCGGAGTCGCCCAGCGTCTCCGATGGCGAGAGCACGTCGTCGACGGTGTCGGCGCCGGCTGCGACGACGACCTTGTCGTCCTCGACGGCGACCTGCGCTCCCAGCGGCGCGCCCTGGGCCTGGATGTCGAAGCCGTCCTGCGACGGCGTCACCTTGAGGCCGCGCGACTTGCCGATCGCCTGCTGGACCTTGGTGACCGCGTCCTGAGCGGCCTGCTCGTCGTCGGTCGTGACGACGAGACCGCCGCCGAGACCGAAGATCGAGGTGCCCTCGACGAAGCCGCCTACGTCGCCGATCCAGGCGAGGTCCTCCTCGAGGTTGAGGCCGGTCGCGTCCTGGAACATCTGGATCGGGTCGACCTGCGCCGAGAGGTTCGGCGCCGCGTCCTGGAGGCCGGCCTCGAAGCCCGCCTTGAACTGGGCGATCGAGTTCGAGATCTGGTCGCCGACGCCGGAGGCCGCGAACGCCAGCCACGAGTCGGCCGGGAACGTGGTCACGAGATCGGTCGGGTCGGGAGCGTTGTCAGCCGCCGGAGCCGATGCCCCGAAGCCCATCGAGCTGTCGGTGACCGTGCCCCACGCGTCGATCGGGCCGTCACCCATCTCGGCGAGCTGATCCTCGATCTGCTTGAGCTGGTCCGCCGGGATCTCGCCCGAGCTCTTGACGAGGTCGAGCGCGCCCTGCGGATCCGCGTAGAGGGTGAAGATCGTGTTGTCCGGGACGGTGTCGAACCCGGTCGTCGAGTCGTCGACGCCGGCGAAGTTGTCCCCGTCCTTGGCGTCGATCGAATCCTCGACGCCCTGGGTGGTTCCGGCGAGCAGGAAGTCACCGTCGATCGCGACGGCGGTGTCGTCCTTCGGATCGACCGTGACCTGGACGCCGTTGTAGTCCTGCTGCTCGGTCTTGCCCTGACCCTCGGAGGCCTTGTCGACGAACGACTGCGCGGCGTCGGCGTCGGTGATCGCGACGACCGCGGCCCCCTCGGCCTCGTTCGTCTTGATGTCGTAGCCGTTGAAGTAGATCCCCGCGCGGGAACCGAGCCACGGAGCGATGTCGTTCTCGTACGTGAGGTCCTCGCCCTCCGACGCGAGACCCTCGTCGATCGCGTCCTGGAGCTTGCCGCTGACGTCATCGGTGACGAGAAGCTTCGAGAGCGCCGACTCGAGGTCGTCGCCGAGCTGGCCCTCAGGGCGAACGACCGCCTCCATGTAGAAGGGGGTGTCGGCGGGCACCAGCGAGGCCGGATCGGGTCCGAGATCCGCGGTGTCGGAACCGGAGTCGGAGCCGCAGGCCGTCAGCACGGCGGCGGCGAGGGCGAGGACGGCGAGGACGCTCAGGCGCAGAAGGTTCGTTCGCATCGGCGGGATGCTAATGACTGCCGCCGCGGAAGCGGACGAATGAAACCGGTTTCGCTACTCGACGGTGACTGTCTTCGCGAGGTTCCGCGGCTGATCCACGTTGAGCCCGAGCTGGCGAGCCGTGTGGTACGCGAGGAGCTGCAGCGGGATGACGGCGAGGATCGGCTGGAGGATCCAATCGGTGCGCGGCACGTACAGGGTCTGATCGGCTTCCTCGGCGACGTCGCGCGAGCCCTCGGTGCCGATCGCGATGACGTCGGCGCCGCGGGCGCGGACCTCGGCCATGTTCGAGAGCACCTTGTCGAGGACGGGGCTGTCGTTGGCGACGCAGACGACCGGGGTCGTCTCGTCGAGCAGCGCGATCGGCCCGTGCTTCATCTCGCCGGCTGCGTAGGCATCGGAGGGGATGTAGGAGATCTCCTTCATCTTCAGGGCGCCCTCGAGGCAGACCGGCAGGCCGATGTGGCGGCCGAGGTAGAGGAAGAACCTGCCCTCGGCATGGCTGCGGGCGATCGCCCGGACCTGCTCGTCGCACGACTCGATCGTCTCCTCGATCTTGCGCGGCAGCGTCTTCAGCTCCGAGATCAGCTCCGCGATCCGCTCCCGGCCGAGATGGTCGCGGGCCTGCGCGAGCCAGAGGCCGAGCAGGTAGATGGCGGCGACCTGGCTGGTGAAGGTCTTCGTCGCGGCGACGCCGATCTCGAGGCCGGCGCGGGTGAACAGCACCGAGTCGCTATCGCGGGTCGCCTGGCTGCCCATCACGTTCGTGATCGCGAGGACGTGGGCGCCGCGTTCGCGGGCGAGGCGCATCGCCGCGAGGGTGTCGGCGGTCTCGCCCGACTGGGTGATGCCGATGACGAGGTCGTCGGTGCCGATCACCGGGTCGCGGTAGCGGTACTCGGAGGCGACGTCCATCTCCACCGGCACCCGGGCCCAGGTCTCGATCGCGTATCGGCCGACGAGGCCGGCGTGGTAGGAGGTCCCGCAGGCGACGACAACGACGCGGCGGATCTTCGCGGCCTGCTCGGGGGTGAGCGTCAGCTCGCTGAGGTCGACCTCGTCGGTCTCGGGCAGCCGGTCGGTGATGGTCTCGGCGACGGAGTCCGGCTGCTCGTGGATCTCCTTCATCATGAAGGTGGGGTAACCGCCGCGCTCGGCCGCCTCCTCGTCCCAGGTGACCTCCTCGATGTCGCGATCGATCGGCGTGCCGTCGGCGTCGGTGAGCTCGACGCCTCCGGGGGTGATCGTGACGATCTCGCCGTTCTCGATCTGCATCACGGTCCGGGTCTCGCGGAGGAAGGCCGGAATCGCGGAGGCGAGGAAGGTCTCGTCCTCGCCGACACCGATGACCAGCGGGCACTCCTGGCGGGCGCCGACGAGCAGTTCCGGATGGTCGACGTGCATGGCGACGAAGGCGTAGTGGCCGCGGAGGTCGGCGAAGGCGGCGCGGACGGCGAGAGTCAGATCCCCCTCGTAGTGGCGCTCGATCAGGTGGGCGACGATCTCGGCGTCGGTCTCGGAGCTGAACTCGTGCCCGTCGACGAGGAGCTCGCGGCGGAGCTCGGAGTGGTTCTCGACGATGCCGTTGAGGACGATGTTGACCTGCCCGTCCTCGTCGCTGTGGGGGTGGGCGTTCTCCTCGGTGACGCGGCCGTGGGTGGCCCAGCGGGTGTGGGCGAGGCCGATCGTGGCGTCCGCTTCGGCGACGGCGACGGCGCCCTGGTCACGCGGTTCGGCGACCGCCGCGCGCAGGTTGGCGAGGTTGCCGACGGCGCGAACCGAGTCGATCCGGCCGTGATCGAGCAGGGACAGACCCGCGGAGTCGTATCCGCGGTACTCGAGCTTCTCGAGGCCGGCGATCAGGAGATCGCGACAAGGCCTCCGGCCCACATATCCGACGATGCCGCACATGGAGACTCCGGTTGAAGGGGACGGGAAAGGATACGGGCGGTCGTCGGGTTCGCAAAATCGGCTGTTCCGGGCGGACTGTTTCGTGCGGCGGGTCCTGTCGCGGGGCGCTAACCCAGTTCGCGGTTCGCCACCTGGACCAGGCGGGCCAGTACCTCTTCGCACTCCGCCTCGTCCGGGGCCTCGACCATCACGCGGACCAGCGGCTCGGTGCCGGACGGCCGGACGAGCACGCGTCCGCGACCCTCGAGCCCGGCACCCTCGCGGCCGACCGCCTCCCAGAGCGCCGTGGCCGCGGCCAGCGCGTCCTTGCTCGGGACGTGGACGTTCTCGAGCCGCTGCGGCAGCTTCTCGATCGGGCGGCTCTCCGACAGCGGCTTCGAGCCGATCGCGCGCATCACCAGCAGCGCTGCGGCGAGGCCGTCGCCGGTCGTCGCGAAGTCGGTCCAGATGATGTGGCCGGACTGCTCGCCGCCGATCGTCCAGCCGCGCTCGACCAGCTCCTCGATCACGTAGCGGTCGCCGACCTTCGTCGTCGCGACCTCGATCCCGGCCGCGTCCATCGCCTGGTGGAAGCCGTAGTTGCTCATCACCGTGACCGCGGCGCCGCCGGGCAGCTCGCCGGTCTCGCGGAGGTGGAGCGCCGAGATTGCGACGATCTCGTCGCCGTCGAACTCGCGGCCCTCGCCGTCGACGGCGAGCATCCGGTCGCCGTCGCCGTCGAAGGCGAAGCCGACCTCGGCGCCGTGCTCGGCGACGGCGGCGGCGACGTTCTCGAGGTGGGTCGACCCGCAGCCCTCGTTGATGTTGCGGCCGTCGGGCTCGGCGCAGATCGTCACGAGGTCGGCGCCGAGGCGTTCGAAAAAGGCGGGGGCCGCGCGGTAGGTGGCGCCGTTGGCGCAGTCGATGACGATCTTGCGGCCGGTGAGATCGAGCGGGAACGCGCTCGACAGCGCCCGCAGGTAGTCGTCGAGGGCCCCCTCGAGCTTGCGGATCCGGCCCGAGGCCGATCCGTCGGCGGGCCCGGCGGCGACCCGTGCCTCGACGAGGGCTTCGGCCTCGTCGTTGAGCTTGGTGCCGTCGCGGCCGAAGAACTTGATCCCGTTGTCGCGCCAGGGGTTGTGGGAGGCGGAGACGACCGCGCCGAGGTCGAACCCGTGCTTGCGGACGAGGATCGCCGCCGCCGGGGTCGGCAGTACGCCGCCGAGGAAGACGTCGGCGCCGGAGGCCGCCATTCCCGCCGCCAGCGCGGACTCGAGCATGTGCCCGGACTCGCGGGTGTCGCGGATGATCAGGACCTGGGGGCGCTCGCTCGCGAGCTCCGCCGCGGCCGCGCGACCGAGGGCGAGCGCCAGCTCCGGCGTGAGCACCTCGCCGACGGGCCCGCGAACGCCGTCGGTCCCGAACAGCTTCTTGCGATCAGGCATAGGCGGGAATGATTACGCGCGGCTTCCTGCCGTGCCAATCGAGATGGAAAGGATGAATGCGCTCTAGCGCTTCGAGAACTGCGGCCGTTTTCTTGCCTTCTTGAGGCCGGCCTTCTTGCGCTCCTTGCGGCGGTCGTCGCGCGTCAGCATGCCGCGGCGCTTGAGGTCGCCGCGAAGCTCGGGCTCGAGCTCGGTCAGCGCGCGGGCGACGCCGTGGCGAACCGCCCCGGCCTGGCCGCTGATGCCGCCGCCGTGAACACGGACGCGAACGTCGACCGCCGATTCGTAACCGGCGGTGACGAGGGGCTGGCGGGCGAGCGCCTGGTGCTGGCTGCTCTTGAAGTACTCCTCGATCCCGCGATCGTTGATCTGGAAGGAACCGTCGCCGGCGCGGACGATGACCCGCGCGACGGCGCTCTTGCGCTTGCCGGTTGCCTGGATCTGGGTGCCCTCGGGAACCGAGACGGCGCGCTGGGCAATCGTCTCGTCGTCGCTCTCGGCGGCAGCGGCGGCGGCCTCGCGGGCGGCGCGCTCCTCTTCCTCGGCCTCGCGGGCGGCGCGCTCCTCGGCGGTGAGCTCGCGCTCCTCGCCGATCGCGATCGGCTCGAGATCGGCGCCGGGGACGACGTCCTTCTTCTCTTCCTTCTTCGCCGGTGCGGCGGGCTTCTCGGCCTCCTCGGCGGCGGGCTCCTCTGCCTCTGCCTCAGCTTCGGCGGCGGGCTCCTCGGTGGCCTCGGCGGGCGCCTCAGCCTCAGCGGCCGGCTCCTCGGTGGACTCGGCGGCGGGCTCCTCGGTTGCCTCAACCTCGGCGGCGGGCTCCTCGGGCGCCTCGGCGGCCGGCTCGGAAGTCTCTTCGGTCTCGTCCTGCTCGCGCTCGGTGTCGTCGTCGCTCCAGGTCATCACTTGTTCACCTCCAGGGGCTTCGGCTGCTGCGCGGCGTGCGGGTGGTCGGGCCCGGCGTAGACCTTGAGCTTGAGCAGCTGCTTGCGGGCCATCTTGTTCCGGGGCAGCATCCCCTTGACGGCGCGGCGGATCACGTCTTCGGGCTTGCGGTCGAGCATCTCCTCGAGGGTCCGCGAGCGAATGCCGCCGGGGTAGCCGCTGTGCCGGTAGTAACGCTTGCTCTTGAGCTTGTCGCCGGTGACGGCGATCTTCTCCGCGTTGACGACGACGACGAAGTCGCCGACGTCGCAGTGCGGCGTGTACTCGGGCTTGCGCTTGCCGCGAAGGGCGTCGGCGATCTGGGTCGCGAGGCGGCCCAGGGTCTGGCCGTCGGCATCGACGACGTACCAGTCGCGCGTGCGGTTCTCGGGTGTTGCTACGAAAGTCTTCATTCCGCGAAAAGAGCCGCGCTCCAACCCATACGGGTCGCACGCGGCCGGCGGGATGATAGCCATTGCGGCGCGGCGCGGAGTGCGGGACTTCACAAGGTAGCGCGACGGGCTTCGGGTGGCACCGGAAACCGGTTCCGGGTGACCGGCCTCGTGGATATACTGGCGCCCGCTTAGTACCTGCCGAATCCCCGAGCGTATGCGCCGGGGGGCGGGGGAACCGATTGGCGGCCGCACCGACAGGAGACGGCCTCCATGGGGCGAATCCAGGCGATGAAGCCAGGTAGCGCTGCTCTTTCCGCGCGAGCCCGACAGCTAACCCCGTAGGCCCGAACGAAAGAGAACGAGGACTTGAGCCCAAGCGCCGTGCGCATGCGAGCGAGTACGCCGAGGACGATCTGCCTCGCTGCCATCGCGACGCTCACCGCCCTCCTCGTCTGGGCCGCCGCGGCGGCCGGCGACGGCGGCATCGGCACCCCCGACCCGCCGAAGGTCAAGGACGTCGTCTGCTCCGACCGCTGCCTCGACGTCCGCACGGTGACCGAGACCGGCAAGGTCGAGGTCTCGGGTAAGGACCTCGACGACACGACCGGCGTCAAGTTCCCCGCCGAGAGCGGCAGGATCGAGGTCAAGCCGTCGAAGGTCGACTCCGGCGCGGTGACCGCCAAGGTTCCGACTGGCGCCATCAGCGGCAAGGTCGTGGTCGTCACCCGCTACGGCACCAAGGCGAAAGCGCCCGAGGATCTGACGGTGAAGCCTGAGGACGCGATCAAGCCGGTCAAGGACTTCGCGGTCAAGCGGGTCGAGGCCGATCCGACCACCGCCTACTACGACGGCACGAAGGACATCGAGCTCAGCTACCTGTTCGAGGCCGACGCTCCCGCCGACATCCGCGTCGACATCGTCTCGAAGCAGACCGGCAAGACGGTCGACTCGATCATCCAGAAGGAACGGGAGCCGTTCTCGAACCAGAGCGTCACTTGGGACGGTCTCGACTCGAAGGGCAAGCCGCCCCGCAACGGCAAGTACAAGTTCCGGGTCTCCGCCCTCGGCGGCGAGAGCGGCTCGAGCGACGCGACCGGCTTCGCCTACTACGACCACATCTTCCCCCTGCGCGGCAAGCACACCTACGGCGACGGGCTCGGCGCCGGCCGCGGGCACCAGGGCCAGGACGTCTTCGCCAAGTGCGGCACCAAGATCGTCGCCGCCCGTGGCGGCACGGTCCAGACCAACGCCTACCAGTCGGCCGCCGGCTACTACGTGGTCATTGACGGCAAGAAGACCGGCGAGGACTACGTCTACATGCACATGGAGAAGAAGGGGCGCCCGAAGGAGGGCTCACGGATCAAGACCGGCGAGCTGGTCGGGCACGAGAGCGACACCGGCGACGCCCAGGGCTGTCACCTCCATTTCGAGATCTGGTCGGCCCCCGGCTGGTACGAGGGCGGCCACGTCCTCGACCCGACCGGCCCGCTGAAGAAATGGGACAAGTGGAGCTGAGCTAGGCGGGGTTTTCGGCTCGCGCCGGTGCCTGGCGCCAGGCCGGGAGTGGGTTTGCTGTGAGGGGGAGGTGGCCGGAGGGGCGACGTTCAGTCCGAGGGTCAATGGCGAGTTTGGCCCCTGGGAGGGACCGAATTCGCCATTCGTCGGCTCACCCAGCCACTCAACTGCACGAAACCCTGCTCTGGCGTGGAAAACGTGCAGTTCGTCACCGGGATGACGCCATCACCTCCCCCTCACTGCCAAATCACCCCCACCCCGCCGGCGAGCCCCGGCGCGAGCCGAACCGCCTAGGTAGGCCCTACTCCCACTCGATGGTCGCCGGCGGCTTGCTGGAGATGTCCAGCGCCACGCGGTTGACCCCCGGGACCTCGTTGATGATCCGGTTCGAGGCGCGCTCGAGGAGGTCGTAGGGAAGCCGGGCCCAGTCGGCGGTCATCGCGTCGTCGGAGGTGACCGCGCGGATGACGATCGGGTAGGCGTAGGTGCGGCCGTCGCCCTGGACGCCGACCGAGCGGACGACGGGCAGGACGCAGAAGGACTGCCAGAGGTCGCGGTAGAGGCCGGCCGCGCGGACCTCCTCCTGGAGGACGGCGTCGGCCTCGCGGAGGATCTCGAGCCGTTCCTCGTTGACCTCGCCGCCGACGATGCGGATCGCGAGGCCGGGACCCGGGAAGGGCTGGCGCCAGACCATCCGGTCGGAGAGCCCGAGCTCGGAGGCGACGGCGCGGACCTCGTCCTTGAACAGCATCCGCAGCGGCTCGACGAGGTCGAAGTCGAGATCGTCGGGAAGGCCGCCGACGTTGTGGTGCGACTTGATCGTCGCCGCGCCGGTGCCGCCGCCGGACTCGATGACGTCGGAGTAGAGCGTGCCCTGGACGAGGTAGCCGACGTCGGGGAGCTTCCGCGCCTCCTCCTCGAAGACCCGGATGAACTCCTCGCCGATGATCTTGCGCTTGCGCTCCGGCTCGTCGACGCCGGCCAGGCGGTCGAGGAAGCGCTCGCGGGCGTCGACGTGGATGAGCTTGATGCCGAGGCCCTCGCGGAACGTCTCGACGACCTGCTCGGCCTCGCCCTTGCGGAGCAGGCCGTGGTCGACGAGCACGCAGGTGAGCTGGTCGCCGATCGCCTCGTGGACCAGCGCCGCCGCGGTGGCGGAGTCGACGCCGCCGGAGAGGCCGCAGATGACGCCGCCGGAGCCGACCTGGGTGCGGATGCGGTCGATCTGCTCGTCGATCACCGACGCCGCCGACCACTGCTCCTGACAGCCCGCGACCTCGCGCAGGAAGCGCTCGAGGATCGCCTGGCCGTGAGGCGTGTGGACGACCTCGGGGTGGAACTGGATGCCGTAGAGCCCGCGCTCGGTGTCCTCGCAGGCGGCCACCGGAGAGCCCGGGCTCGAGGCCAGCGCCGAGAAGCCGGGCGGCGCCTCGTAGACGCAGTCGCGATGGCTCATCCAGCACTGCTGGGTATCGGGCAGACCCTGCATCAGCCGGCCGCCCTCGTCGCGCAGCTCGAGCTCGGTCCGACCGAACTCTCCGCGCTCGGCCCCCTCGACGCGGCCGCCGAGGGCGCGAACCATCACCTGCATGCCGTAACAGATGCCGAGCACCGGAATGCCGAGCTCGAGCAGCTCCGTCCGGAGCGCCGGCGCCCCCTTCTCGTAGACGGAGGCGGGGCCGCCGGAGAGGACCAGCGCCCGCGGCTTGCGGAGCCGGATCCGCTCGATGTCGGTGTCGTGAGGCAGCAGCTCGGCGAAGACGCCGCACTCACGCAGGCGCCGCGCGATCAGCTGCGAGTACTGTCCGCCGAAGTCGAGCACGAGGACCTCCTCGCGATCGACCCCGACCGCACCCGCCTCACCCCCGGTGGGATCGACCACCGGGGCGTCGATGGGCTGCTCCTCCGGGAGCGTCTCGGTCGGTGCTGGCCCGGCGCTCACGCGGATCTAGTCGTCGGAGACGGCGACCGCGTTGGCGACGGCGGACTTCCCGTTCGAGCCCATCCCGACGGCCTGGCTCCGCTGCAACTGCTTGCCCTCGGTCTGGAGCGCCGGAGCGACCATCACCTCGGCCCGATGGAACGAGGGGATGTCCTCGTAGCCGGTCGTCGCCATCGACGTCCGCAGCGCGCCCATCAGGTTGAACGTGCCGTCGTTCTCGTTCGCCGGCCCGAGCAGGATCTGCTCGAGACTGCCGTCCTGCTTCGTCGTCACCCGGGTGCCGCGCGGCAGTGAGGGATGGAACGTCGCCATCCCCCAGTGGTAGCCGCGACCGGGCGCCTCGGCGGCACGGGCGAGTGGCGAGCCGATCATCACGGCGTCGGCGCCGCAGGCGACGGCCTTCGAGATGTCGCCGCCGGTCCGCATGCCGCCGTCGGCGATCACGTTGCAGTACTGGCCGGTCTCCAGCATGTGCTGTGAGCGGGCGGCCGCCACGTCGGCGATCGCGGTCGCCTGCGGGACGCCGATCCCGAGCACGCCGCGGGTCGTGCAAGCGGCGCCCGGGCCGACGCCGACGAGGACGCCGACGGCACCGGTCCGCATCAGGTGCAGGCCCGTCGAGTAGGAGGCGCAGCCGCCGACCACGCACGGAACCGGCGCGGAGGCGATGAACTCCTTCAGGTTGAGCGGCTCAGACGAGGAAGAGACGTGCTCAGCCGAGATCACGGTGCCCTGGACGACGAGGATGTCGAGGCCCGCCTCGAGGGCGACCTCGTGGTATTCGCCGACCTTCTGCGGAGTCAGCGACCCGGCGCAGACCGCGCCCTCGGCCTTGATCTCCTCGATCCGCTGCGCCATCAGCTCGGGCTTGACCGGCTCGTTGTAGATCTCCTGCATCAGCTGGGTCGACTTGCCGGGGGGAGCCGCCGCGATCCGCGCGAGCTGCTCGTCGGCGTCCTCGTAGCGGGACCAGATGCCCTCGAGGTTGAGGACGCCGAGCCCGCCGAGCTGGCCGATCAGCGCCGCCGTCTTCGGGCTGACGACGCCGTCCATCGCCGAAGCGAGCAGGGGCAACTCGAACCGGTAGGGGCCGAGGTTCCAGGTGATGTCGATGTCGTCGGGATCCCGCGTCCGCCGCGAGGGCACGATCGCGATGTCGTCGAACCCGTAGGCGCGACGAGCCTTCTTTCCCCGTCCGATCTCAACTTCCAACTGGTGGCGCTCCCTTGGTCGACTGCAGAAAGACGATTGTAGGCGGCCGCTATGACGGGCCGGAGGGCCTCCGCGTCCGGAAACTGCGGGGAAACGGGACGGCGGGCGGGCCGGCCGGGGCTCAGGCGACCCGGAGCGGGGCGTTGAGGCGCTCGACGCTGACCCGGTCGGTCAGCTTCGCCGCCTCGACGCCGTCGATCGTGCCGGCCCCGAGGTGCTGGGTCGACTCGGCGCCGCAGGCGACGCCGTAGGCGAGGCAGTCCTCGACCGGGCGCCCGGCCCGGCGCGCGGCGACGAAGCCGGCGAGGAACGCGTCGCCGGAGCCGACGCTCGCCACGGTCGCCAGCGGCTCGATGCTCGCCTCGTAATGGGTCCGCGCGTTGCCGTCGCCGACGATCGCGACGCAGCCCGAGGGCGTCGTCACGATCGCCTCCTCGGCGCCCATGCCGACGAGGCTGTCGACCGCCGAGACGAGGTCGCCCGGCTCGGTGAACTCGTAGCCGACCGCCTCCTCCGCCTCGGCGACGTTGGGGACGACCACCGAGGGCTGCGCCCTGAGGCCGACCCGCATCGGCTCGCCGTCGGTGTCGAGCAGGGTCGGGACGCCGGAAGCGCGCAGGCCGGCGATCAGCGCCGCGTACTGGTCCGCCTCGGCGCCGGGCGGGAGCGAGCCGGCGATCACGCAGAACTCGGCGCCGCCGGCGAGGTAGAGCAGGCGCTCGGTGAAGCGCTCGAGGTCGACCGAGGCGACGTTCGGGCCGCGCTCGTTGATCTCGGTCTGCTCGCCCGACGTCGGGTCGACGATCGAGAGGTTCGTGCGCGAGTCGCCCGCGACCTCGACGAAGTCGTGCAGGACCTGCTCGGCGTCGAGCAGCTCGCGGATTCGGGCGCCGGTCGGCCCGGCCGCGAAGCCGGTCGCGATCACGGGCTCGCCGAGGCTCTTGAGGGCCCGGGCGATGTTGACGCCCTTGCCGCCTGCGGCGCGGCGCGAATCGACCACGCGATGGCGGTTGCCGAGCGCGACACGGGGCACCGCGACCGTCCGGTCGAGGGCAATGTTCAGCGTCACCGTGAGGATCAAGCGTCCTCCCCCCTCCTTCTCCGAATCCGCTCCTGGCGCGTCCTCATTCTCTCCTCCGGGTCCCGATCCCCGTCCGCCTCGCCGTTGCCGCGGCGCCGCAGTGCGATCAGGGCCACGGCAAGTATGACGATCACGGCCAACACGATCAGGACGACGACGATCGGGCCGCCGACCCGATCGACGATCGTCGGCGCATCCACGGCGGTCGCGGCGACCAACGGCACCCGGTCCACGAAGCGCCCGTCGACGGTCACCGTCGCCTGACCGAGCTTTTCGCCGGCGGCGATCGGCCCCTCGACCTCGGCCGGGCCGTCCGCCTCGACCCGCACCTTCTGGTCGGCCCGTGCCCGCAGGTCGACGTCGCGCGTCGCGACCAGAGCCAGCGGTTCGTCCTCGTAGCGGACGGCGGCGGTCGCCTCCTCCCCGTCCTCGCGAACCGGGACCTCGCGGTCGTAGAGCGAGAATCCGTAGTCGAGGAGCCGCTCGGTCTCGGTGTCGCGGGCCGCCTCCGACGACGCCCCGAGGACGGCCGCGAGCAGCGGGACGCCATCACGCTTGGCCGAGGCGACGAGGACGTATCCGGCGTCGAGCGTGTGGCCGGTCTTGACCCCGTCGACGCTCGGATCGCTGAGCATCAGGGTGTTCGTGTTCTCGACCACGCGGGTCTGCGCGCCGCTCTTCAGCGTCGCCCGCGGCATCGCCACGATCCGGCGGAAGCGCTTATCGGCCAGGAGATCCTGCGCCAGCGTCGTCAGATCGCGGGCCGTCGAGTAGTTGCCCTTGGCGTCGAGCCCGATCGGGTTCGCGTAGTGCGTACGGGTCAGATCGAGCTCGGCGGCCGCCCGGTTCATCTCGGCGACGAACGCCGCCTCCGAGCCCGCGACGCCGTCGGCGACGGTGAACGCGGCGTCGTTCGCCGACGGAAGCATCATCGCGACGATCAGGTCGTGGACCGTGAGCCGTTCGCCGGCGGTCAGACCCGCGACCGACTCGGCCGCCACCGCGTCGTACTTCGGGACCACGAGCTCGTCGTCCATCTTCAGCTCGTTCAGCGCCAGGTAGGCGGTCATCAGCTTGGTCGTGCTCGCGATCGCCCGCCGGCGGTCGGGAGCGTGCGCGGCCAGCTCCTGCTGGTCCTTGAGGTCGATCAGCAGCCAGGTGGCGGCGTCGAGCCGCGGCGGCTTGCCGGACTCCGGCTGCGCCGCGGGCGCCGCGGCGGGCAGCGCCAGCAGCAGGCCGGCGCACAGCGACAGCACGAGTCGAAGGCACCGTTGCGACGCCCCCCGGCGGCCCGCCGTTGCGGTCCTCCGCGCCGGCATCTAGCGGATCGTGAGTTCCTGGCCGGCGCCGAGCGCCTGCGGGTCGATGTCGGGGTTGAGCCGCTCGAGCCGCTTCACGGAGACGTCGAACTTGGCGGCGATGCCGCTCAGGGTGTCGCCTTCCTGGACGGCGTACTTGCGCGGGTTCTCCGCGCCCTCGCCGTCCTTCTTCCCCTCCGAGTCGATCTTCGCCTTCGCGTCCTGCTCCGCCTTGTTGCTGTCTCCTGTGTTCTCGGAGACGATCACGAAGACGGCGATCAGCACCGCGACGAGCGCGATCGGCGCCAATACGCGGTTGAACCAGGAGATCCGCCGGGTGGTGTCACCCGGTGCGCTGGAAGCGGCCACGATCGCGATGGTACGTCAACCGGCCCGGTCCGGAACCTGAAATCTGCTGGATGCGGGGCGAATTGCGGGCCCGCGGGCTCAGCGGGCGGCGGCCGCGACGACCGCGACGCGGGTGCCCCGAAGCAGGCTCGCGGCGTCGTCGAGGTCGTCCGAGCCGGCATCGGGACCGACGAGGACGGCGACGGCGTCGGTGAGGGCGGCGACCGCGTCCGCATCACTGCTCCCGAGCACCGGCGGCGCCGCGTAGACGACGAGGTCGTAGACGCGGGCGAGCCGCTCGACCAGGCCCGCGAACCGGGCCCCGGCAAGGCTCGCGTCTCCGCCGCCTCCGGCCGGGACGAAGGCGAAGCCCGCCGACCCTCGTGGAGCGACGACGACGTTCCGCAGGACCTCCTGCGGCGATGCATCACCCTCGAGGTAGTCGGCGAGACCGGGCGTCGACTCGACCCCGAGCGCGGCGGCCAGACCCGGTGCTCCGAGGTCGGCCTCGACGAGCAGGACGCGGCGCCCCGCGCCCGCGGCCGTCACCGCCAGCGCCGCCGCGAGGTCGGCGACGTCCGCATCGTCGCCGACCGCCGTGACCGCGAGCGACCGGGGACCGCCCGCGGAACGGAGCCGGAGCCGGTCGGCGAGCATCCCGACCTCGGCGACGGCCCGGGTCGGAACTCCGACGCCGTCGTCGTCCCTCGTCACCGAGCCCCCGGGTCCGGGGTCGTATCCGGTGAGCCGGGCGTCGAGAGCCTCGGCGAAGGAGGCGAGCGGATCGGCCGGGGCCTCGCTGGAGTCCACGGCCGGCGCGCCCGGCACGGCGGCCGTGCCAGCGCCGCGGCGCCGGCGCGAGACGGCGATGAGCGCCGCCGCGATCAACCCGGCGATCAGGCCCGCGAGGAAACCGATGGCCGCCCAGAGGGCGGCGGATCGGTCCTCGTCCGGCTCCGCCGGGATCGACGCCGCCCTGCCGAGCGCAAGAGGGTCCCCCTCGACCTCGACGAGCGCGCGCTGGAAGCCGTCGGCGGCGGCCGCGGCGACGTCGGGGGCGTCGGCGGTCGCGGTGATCGTCAGGAAGCCGCCGCGCGGCGACGGGCGGACGGTGACCTCCGAGAGCAGGTCGGCGCCGGGCACGTCGTCGCCGGTCAGGCGCGCGGCCTTCGCCGCGACCTCCTCGCTCTCGCCGCGGTGGGCGAAGCGCTCGAGCCGGGCCTCGTCGGAGCCCTGCGAGTCGCTCTCCACCACGACCGTCGCGGTCGCCCGCCAGCTCGGCTGATCGGCGATGCCCCAGCCGAAACCCAGCAGGGTCCCGACCAGCGCCAGGACGATGACGACCCGCCAGCCCCCCGCCGCCGGCCCGACGGGCTCAGCCGCGGCGGCCAACCGTCACATCTCCTCCGGTGCGTCGACCCCGAGCAGGTCGAGGAGCGTGGCGATGACGTCCCGCGTGGCCGCGCAGACCGTGAGCCGGGCCTGTTCGAGGCCGGGACCGGCCCCGACGACGCGGCAGTCGCGGTAGAAGGCGTGGAAGTCGGCGGCGACCTCGCGCACGTAGGTCGAGATCCCGTGCGGCTCGCGCTTGTTCGCGGCCCGGGCGATCTGGTCGGGCATCTCGAGCAGCCGCGCGATCAGCGCCCGCTCCGCCGGCTCCAGGGTTCCGGCCGGGACCGGGTCGTCCCCGCTCTCGGTGCCGCGCTCGGCGGCCGTCCGGAAGAGGCTGCAGATTCGGGCGTGCGCGTACTGCGCGTAGTAGACCGGGTTGTCGGAGGAGTGGGTCCGGGCGAGCTCGAGGTCGATGTCGATCGGGGTCTCGTGGCTGCGCATCAGCATGAAGAAGCGCGTGGCGTCGACGCCGATGTCCTCGAGCAGGTCGTCGAGCCGGGCGAAATCCCCGCGCCGCTTCGACATCCGGGCGCGCTCGCCGCCCTCGACGAGGTTGACCATCTGCATGATCGAGACCTCGAACGCCTCGGGCGGCGCCCCGAACGCGACGATGGCCGCCCGCATCCTGTCGATATAGCCGTGGTGGTCGGCGCCGAGCACGTCGACGAGCAGCTCGAACCCGCGCTCGAGCTTGTCCCGGTGGTAGGCGATGTCGGCGGCGAAGTACGTGGGCGCGCCGTCGGCCCGGATCAACACCCGGTCCTTGTCGTCGCCGAATTCCGAGGTCCGCAGCCAGACCGCGCCCTCGTGCTCGTAGACGAGACCGCGGCCGCGGAGGTCCTCGATGGCCTTCTCGGTCGCACCGGCGTCGTGCAGCGACTTCTCCGAGGCCCAGGTGTCGAAGTCGACCCGCGACCGCTCCAGGGTCGCCCGGATTCCCTGCAGCATCAGCTCGACGCCGAGGCGGCCCAGCTCCGCCGGCTCGAGCCCGGCACCGTGCTCGGCCGAGATCCGCTCGCCGATCTCGGCGACGTAGTCGCCCTCGTAGCCGCCCTCGGGCACGTCGGTGCCGGCGATCCGGGCGGCGATCGACGCCCCGAACAGCTCGATCTGGCTGCCGGCGTCGTTGAGGTAGTACTCACGGCTGACGTCGTGGCCGGCGAAGGCGAGGACGCGGGCGAGCGAGTCGCCGTAGGCGAGGTGCCGGCCGCTGGCGACGGTGAGTGGGCCGGTCGGGTTGGCGCTGACGAACTCGACCAGCACCTTCGACGGAGGATCGGCGACGCCGGAGCCGAATTCCCGTCCCCGGTCGGCGATCAGCGCGGCCGCGTCCCGGAACCAGGCCTCGGACATGTGCAGGTTGAGGAAGCCGGGCCCGGCCACGTCGATCCGGTCGACAGCATCGCCGAGCCGCTGCTCGACGCCGTCGATCAACCTGGCCGCGACGTCGCGAGGCGGCTCGCCGATCAGGGGCGCCGCGAGCATCGCCGCGTTCGTCGAGTAATCGCCGAAGTCCGGGCGCGGCGGCCGCTCGAGTCCGGCGGCGGGCACGCCGGGGCGAAGGTCTGCGATCGCGGCTGCGATCGCCTCGCCGAGGGCGGCGGTCGGCCCGGCGCTGGGGTTCGGGGCGGCGTTCACCCGCAGGACTCTAGGTGACCCTCGGGGCGTCGGCTCAATCGCCGGCGATCGACCAGACCTGGGCCCGCAGCTCCTCGGCCGCGGCGGCCGGATCGGGAGCCGAGGCGACGCTGCGCGACGCGGTCACGAGCGCCGAGCCGGGGCCGGCGAAGGCGGCCTCGAGCTCGCCCGCGGAGCCGCCTTGAGCACCGACCCCGGGCAGCAGGAAGATGGCTCGCGGCATCAGCTCGCGGAGCCGGGCGAGGAAGCGCGGTTCGGTCGCGCCGACCACGGCGCCCGCGCCGCTGAACCCGCCGGAGCCCGCGAGGCGCTCGGCGAAGCGGTCGACGCAACGGGCGATCTGCTCGTGCAGAGGCCCACCGGAGCCCTCGAGGTCGAGGAAGTCGGACGCCCCCGGGTTCGAGGTCCGGACGAGGACGAAGATGCCCGCGCCGGCGTCAGCGGCAGCGTCGACGAGCGGCTCGAGCGAGTCCTCGCCCATCAGCGGGTTGACGGTCGCGGCGTCGGCGCCGAGACCGTCGAAGGTTCCCCATGGCGTGTCGGTCGAACCGAAGAGGGCGTCGGCATACGCCTCGGCACTGACCGGGACGTCGCCGCGCTTGCCGTCGGCGATCACCAGCAGGCCAGCGTCGCGGGCCGCCTCGACGACCGCTTCGAGGGCCGCCCAGCCCGGCGCCCCGAGGACCTCGAAGCGGGCGAGCTGGGGCTTGACGGCGACGCAGGCGGGACCGGCGGCCGCGATCAGCTCGCGGCAACCGGCCTCGACCGCCGCGGCGGCGCGTCCGCGGGCGTCGGCGCCGCCCGCTTCCGCGGACCACGCCCCACGCCCGGGGACCGGGTCGAGCCCGAGACAGACCTGGCTGCGGCGCTCAGCCTGGAGCGCCGCTAGCCGGTCCGCGAATGGTGTCGGGCTCGAGGGCGACTCAGGAGCCCTTGACGGCGCTCTTCAGGCCGGCGCCGGCGGAGAACTTCGGAACCTTGCCGCCCGGGATCGTGATCCGCTCGCCGGTACGGGGGTTGACGCCCTGGCGAGGGCCGCGCTCGTTGACGCTGAACTTGCCGAAGCCGGTGAAGTTGACGTCCTCACCGGACTTCAGTGCGCTGACGATGCTGTCGAGGACTGCCTCGACGGCGTCCGTCGCGGCCTTCTTGCTCTCGATGCGGTCGTCGTTCGAGACGCGGTCGATGAATTCAGCCTTGGTCACTTGGATTTCCTCCTGTCTGGTGCAGAGCGGGCGCCACCCTAACAAGGCCTCCCGACGGCCTTAACGCGCCGGGGGGAACGCCGGTTCGCCCGGGTCGATTCCCCGCTCCTCCGCATAGGCAAGCGCCGCACCGATCCGCTGCACCGCCGTCGGGTGGGTTCGGAGCACGGCGTCGACGGCGCTCGACGGGTCCGGGTCGCTGTGGTTGTCGGCGACGAGGCGCTGCTGGAGCTCGATGAATCCCCGTGGATCGTCCGTCAGTTGCAGGGCAAAAGCGTCCGCGCTCGCCTCGACCCGGCGCGACAGCTGATCGCCGGCGAGGTTGAGCCCGAACGTGACCACGGTGATCAGCAACGCGTATGCGGGAATCGCCGCCGGGAGGCCGGGGCGCGTCCCGCCGCGACGGGCGAGGGCCCCGCCGGCGGTCGCGACGAGCAGCATCCCGAGCGGGGCGATGATCGCCACGAACAGCAACCCACGGCCGAGATCGTCGTGGGCGACGTGGCCGAACTCGTGCGCGACCACCGACCGCAGGACCGGCCGCTCGGCGCGATCGACGAGGTTGTCGTAGAGGACCACGCGCCGGCTCGAGCCGATCCCGTCGACGTAGGCGTTGACGCCGGTGCTGCGGCGCGAGGCGTCGACGACGTAGACGTGGCCGACCTCGACCCCGGATCGATCGGCGAGGTCGAGGACGGCGTTCCGCGCCGGGCCTGGAGGCAGCTCCTCGAAGTCGTTGAAGATCGGCGCGAGGACGACCGGTGCGAGCCAGGTGCTGACGACCGCGTAGGCGATCACGATCCCCGTCCCCGCGACCCACCAGAGGCGCGGCAGCCGGCGCTGGAGGCCGATCAGGATCATGCCGCCGATTGCCGCGAGCACGGCCGCGATCGCGGCGCCCTTAGCCCGGTCGGCGAACCACGAGCCGAGCTCCTGGGTCGACAGGCCGATGTCGACGGAGCGCTCGTGGCCGATCAGGCCGGTCGGCAGCGCGAGAACCGCGAGGAGGACCGAGATCCCGGCCGCGGCGACGGCGGCGCCGAGGATCGGCCGCCTGCCGAGCCGGTCGAGCGCCCGCCTCGCGACACGGGGACGGCCGAGGGCCAGGGCGGCCAGCGCGGCGAGCTCGATCGCGAAGCCGATCAGGAACAGGTTCCGCTGTCCGTCGCGGAAGGCCGCGTCGGCGGCGGTCGCAGCGGGGTCGAACCAGCGGGCCGCATCGACCGGGAGCGGATCGGGTCCGGTGTCGCCGGGGGCCAGCAGCAGGACCGCGATCTCGGCCACCGCGGCCGCTCCGAGCACGATCAGAACGAGCGTGACGGGCGTCACGGCGGGGCCGGATTCGCTGCCCGAACGTCCGCGCCAGGTCATCCGCACCTACGATAGACGCGCTCGGACTCGGCGCCGGCGCGCCGATCAGCGGCGCCGACGTGCCGCAGCCGACGAGCGCGCATCCTCATGCAGGTAGCCGTCTTCAGCGACATCCACGCCAACTTGCCGGCCTTCGAGGCGATCCTCCGCGACAGCGACGACGTCGGCGTCGACGAGCGCTGGTGCCTCGGCGACGTGATCGGATACGGCGCCGACCCCGACCTCTGCGTGGAACTCGCGCGGGAGCGGTGTGAGGTCTGCCTGGTCGGGAACCACGATCTCGCAGTGCTCGGCGAGCTCGACACCTCGACGTTCTCGGCTGCCGCGGCGGCGGCGGTCGAGTGGACCAGCGAGCACACGACGAAGGAGAACCTCAAGTTCCTCTCCGGCCTCTCTCCGTCCGACACCTCCCGCGATGCCGCTCTCTACCACGCCTCCCCGCGCGATCCGGTCTGGGAGTACGTCCTCTGGCCCGAGCAGGCGGCGGACTGCCTCGCCGCTCAGGACAAGCGGGTCAGCTTCGTCGGCCACTCCCACGTCGCCCTGTTCTTCACCGCCGCCCCGGACGCCGAGGACGGCGAGGAGGCGAACGGCTGGCAGGCCGGGGCCGGAACCCGGCTCGAGATCGACGAGGGCCGCTGGCTGATCAACCCCGGCAGCGTCGGCCAGCCCCGCGACGGCGACCCCCGCGCCGCCTGGCTCGAGCTCGACACCGAGAGCTGGGAGGCGACCTACCACCGGGTCGGTTACGACATCGAACGGGCGGCACGCTCGATCGAGGTCGCGGGACTCCCGGAACACCTCGCACGCAGGCTTTTTCTGGGGCGATGAGGCCGCAGCTACACTCGCCGCCGATGTCGTCTGCCGGACGTCTGATCGCCGCATGCCTGGCCCTCCTCGCGGCCGGCCTGCTGATGCTCGGTTGCGGGTCGGGCGACGATGTGACGAGCGCCGACATCGACCCGCAGACCGCCACCGACCTGACCGGTCAGCTCGACCGGATCCAGGGGTTCCTCGACGACGGCAACTGCGATCGCGCGAGCGGCGCCGTAGACACCCTTCGCGACGCCATCTCGGCCGTCTCGGGGAAGACCGGCGAGCAGTTCACGGCGAATGCGATGGAGCTGACCGACAACCTGGCGACCCAGGTCGAGGACCAGTGCGAGCCGGCCGAGCGGACGACGAGCTCGACGAGCTCGTCCACCGACACGGTGCCGACGACGACCGAGGCGCCTGAGACGGTGCCCACGACGACCGAGACGTCGACCACCACCACCGAGACCACGACGACGAAGGACACGACGGCGACGACGCCGCCGACCGGACCGCCCGGGAACCCGAACAACCCGAACGGCAACGGCCCGAGCGGCACCGGCCCCGGGGGCGGCGTGGTTCCCGGCGGAGGCAAGAAGGAGAATTCCGGGCACATCAAGAAGCCGAAGCCGGAGAAGGACGGCAAGGCGAAGGACGACCGGAAGGAGCGGAGCCGGTGAGCGGTTCCACGATCGCCAACCGATACGTGCTGGGCGACCGCCTCGGAAGCGGCGGGATGTCGACGGTCTACCGGGCCCAGGACCGCGTGCTCGAGCGCACGGTCGCGGTCAAGGTCCTCGCCGAGCATCTCTCCGACGACGAGAAGTTCGTCGCCCGCTTCCGCCGCGAAGCGCTCGCGGTCGCGAAGCTCGTCCACCCGAACATCGTCCAGGTCTACGACACCGGAGTCGACGCCGGCCGCCACTTCATCGTCATGGAGTACGTCGAGGGCCGCTCCGGCGCGCAGCTGCTGCAGCGCGACGGCGCGCTCGAGCCCGCCGTCGCGGTCGAGATCGCGGCCCAGGCGTGCGCAGGCCTCGAGTACGCCCACCGGATGGGGATCATCCACCGCGACGTCAAGCCCGGGAACCTGATGGTCATCGGCGGCCCCGCCGGCGGCCCGCCGGAGATGACCGTCAAGCTCGCCGACTTCGGGATCGCCCGCGCCGCCGAGCAGACGCGGCTTACCCAGGTCGGCTCGGTCGTCGGCACCGCCGCCTACCTCTCGCCCGAGCAGTCGCGCGGCGAGGAGGCGACTCCGATCTCCGACGTCTACTCGCTCGGCGTCGTCACCTACCAGCTGCTGACGGCCCGCCTCCCCTACGAGGGCAACAGCCTCGCCGAGCTCGCGATCCGCCGCGAGAACGAGCGGCCGCTGCCGCCGACGAGCTACGACAAGAACATCGCCGACGCGCTCTCGAAGGCGGTCCTCCGCGCGCTCGAGAACGAGCCCGAGGACCGCTACGTGGACGCCCTCGCGTACGGCGCCGCGCTGCGCGCCGGGCTCGCCGGCATCGCGCCGGCGGCGGAGGCGACCACGCGGCTCGTCGACCAGCGCAGCACGGCCGCCACCCGGGTCGCCCCGCGCGAGCCGCGGACCCCGACCTCCCCCGCCCGCGCCGCGCGCCCGCGCCGGACCTCGCCGCCCCCGCGGCGCCCCGTCGCTCCGGCAAAGGCGCCGCGGAAGCGCTCCCGCTTCTCCAGCTTCATGCGGGCAGTGTTCGCGATCGTCATCGTCGCGATCATCGCCGGACTGATCGCCGCGGTGATCCTGCTCGCCACCGACGCCGGGCAGAACACCGAACTCGGCCGCTACCTGAGCGACAACGTCCAGCAGTCGATCGACTCGTTCAAGCAGTTCATCCAGGACAACACCGGCCAGTAGGCCGGGCTCGGGCCCGGATCAGGCGCTCGCGGCCTCCCACGGGGCGGCCCCGGCCATGACCGCGTCGCGGTAGTTGCCGTAGCGGCCCGCGACGATCGCCGCGCGGGCTCCGGCGACCAGCTCGCGCGAGTAGACGAGGTTGTGGAGCGTCAGCAGGCGGACGCCGGTCAACTCCTCGGCCTTCGAGAGGTAGTGGACGTAGGCGCGGCTGAACCGGGTGCATGCCGGGCACGGACAGCCGGGCACCAGCGGCCCGGACTCCTCGGCGTTGCGGCGCTTGCGGACGTCGTAGCGGAAGCGGCGCTCGGGCAGCGGCGCCAGCGCCATCCCGTGGCGGCCGAGCCGGGTCGGGACGGCGCAATCGAAGCTGTCGATCCCGGCGGCGATCCCGTTGACGAGATCGTCCGGCTCGCCGATTCCGAGCAGGTGCCGGGCCGGGTCCGCGGGCAGCATCCCGACCGTCATCCCGACGACCTCGAGCATCTGCTCCTTGTCCTTGCCGAGCGTCCCGCCGATCGCGATCCCGTCGACGCCGGCGGCGGCCACCGAGCCGGCGGACTGACGACGGAGATCCTCGTGGGTGCCGCCCTGGACGATCCCGAAGACCGCCTGGCCCACCGGACCGTTCGCTCCGTGCCAGTCGAGGCAGCGCTGGAGCCAGCGGTCGGTGCGTTCGGTCGAGCGCGCCGTGTAGTCGTAGTCGGCGCGGAACGGCGTGCACTCGTCGAAGACGAGGGCGATGTCGGAGCCGAGCTGCGCCTGGACCTCCATCGACCGCTCCGGCGAGAGGAAGTGCTCGCTGCCGTCGATGTAGGAGCGGAAGCGGACCCCGTCCTCTCCGATCCCGAGGACGCCGCCCTCGAGCGGCGGGCGCCCGCGACGGCCCTTGACCTCGTCGGCAACGCTGCCGAAGGCGAGCGAAAACACCTGGAAACCACCGGAATCGGTGATGATCGCTCCGTCCCAGCCCATGAACATGTGGAGCCCCCCGAGGTCGGCGATCCGCTCGCCGCCCGGGGCGAGCATCAGGTGGTAGGTGTTGCCGAGGACCATCTCGTAGCCGGCGTCCTCGACCTCGTTCGGAAGCAGTCCCTTCACCGACCCGCGGGTCGCGAGCGGCACGAAGCACGGCGTCTCGACGGTCCCGTGCGGCGTCGTCAGGACCCCGGCGCGGGCGTCGCCGTCACGGGCGACGATCTCGAAGCTGAGCCGGTCCGGGTCCGTGCGCATGGCGCGGCGTCGCCGCTAGCCGCCGGCCGGCAGGTCCCGGAGCGATGTACCGGTCATCCCGCCGGGCTTGTCGATCCCGAGCAGGTCGAGCGCGGTCGGCGAGACGTCGGCGAGGATCCCCTCGTGCAGGCTCACCCCGTGGACGGTGACGATCACCGGCACCGGGTTGGTCGTGTGGGCGGTGTTCGGCGAGCCGTCGGGCTCGAGCATGTGCTCGGCGTTGCCGTGGTCGGCGGTGACGATGCAGGCGCCGCCGCTCTCGTGGACGGTCGCGACGACGCGGGCGAGGCAGCGGTCGACCGCCTCGATCGCGGTGACGGCGGCCGGGATCGAGCCGGTGTGGCCGACCATGTCGGGGTTGGCGAAGTTGATGATCCCGAACCGGTGACCGCCCTCGGCCCATGCCGAGCAGAAGGCGTCGGCCGCCTTGGCGGCGCTCATCTCCGGCTTGTGGTCGTAGGTCGGTACATCGCGCGGCGACTCGGCCATCCGCCGCTCCTCTCCCCCCCACTCGGCCTCGCGGCCACCGTTGAAGAAGTAGGTCACGTGCGCGTACTTCTCGGTCTCGGCGACGTGGATCTGGGTCCCGCCGGCCTCGCTGATGACCTCGGCCATCGTCGTCTCCGGCGCGCGAGGCGGGAACGCCACCGGATAGGGCCAGCCCGCCCGGTACTCGGCCATCGTCGAGATGTCGAGCCCGGGATCGCCACCGCGCTCGAAGCCCTCGAAGGCGGGATCGCCGAGCGCCTCGACCATCTGCCGCATCCGGTCGGGGCGGAAGTTGAAGGTGATGACGACGTCGCCGGGCTGCATCCCGTCGTAGTCGCCGATCACGGTCGGCTTGATGAACTCGTCGGTCTCGTCGGCCGCGTAGGCGTCGGCGATCGCCTCGCCCGCGGTCGCGGCTTTGGGTCCGGCACCGTGGACCAACGCGTCGTAGGCGAGCTTGGTGCGCTCCCAGCGGTGGTCGCGATCCATTCCGTAGTAGCGGCCGCCGACCGTGCCGATCCGGCCGGCGTTGCGAAGCCAGCGCTCGACCTCCTCGACGTAGCCGGCGCCGCCGTGAGGCAGGGTGTCGCGACCGTCGGTGAAGGCATGGAGGACGACGTCGGGGACGCCCTCGCGGGCGGCGAGCTCGATGCACGCCTCGATGTGCCCCCACCCCGAGTGGACGCCGCCATCGGAGACGAGCCCGATCAGGTGGAGGCGGCCCCGCGGGCTGTTGCGGGCGCGCTCGCAGGCGCCGACGAGGACGTCGTTCTCGAAGAAGCTGCCATCGGCGACGGCGCCGTCGATTCGCGCCAGGTCCTGCTTCACGATCGAGCCGGCGCCGAGGTTGAGGTGGCCGACTTCGGAGTTGCCCATCTGGCCGTCGGGCAGGCCGACGTCGTGGCCGGAGGCCGAGAGCTGCGTGTGCGGGTACTCCGCCCAGAGCGCGTCGAAGGTCGGGGTGTCGGCCTGCGAGACGGCGTTGCCCGGACCCGGATCGGCGATACCCCAGCCGTCGAGGATGACGAGCGCGAGCCCGGTGACCGGAAGCGAGTCGGGTCCGCTCGGGATCGTCATCTCCGCCTCCTCAGGCCGCCGCGACGATCGCGGCGAAGTCGTCGGGGTCGAGCGAGGCGCCGCCGACCAGCGCGCCGTCGATGTCGGGCTGGCCGAGCAGCTCGGCGGCGTTCGCCGGCTTGACCGAGCCGCCGTACTGGATCCGGATCGAGTCCCCCGCCTCGGCGTCGCGGGCGGCGACCAGCGAACGGATGAAGGCGCAGGCCTCGTTCGCCTGTTCGTTGGTCGCTGTCTTGCCGGTCCCGATCGCCCAGATCGGCTCGTAGGCGACGACGATTCCGCCGAGCGCTGCGTCATCGACCTCCGCGAGGTCGGCCTCGACCTGACGCCGGAGGACGTCCTCGGTCTCGCCGCCCTCGCGCTCGGCCTCGCTCTCGCCGACGCAGAGGATCGGCAGCAGGCCGGCCGCCAGCGCGGCCGGGACCTTCTTCGCCAGCGCCTCGTCGGTCTCGCCGAAGAACTGGCGCCGCTCGGAGTGGCCGAGGACGACAGCGCTCGCGCCGGCATCGAGCAGCATCGCCGCGGAGACCTCGCCGGTGAACGCGCCGGAGTCCTCGAAGTACATGTTCTGGGCGGCGACGCCGACGTCGCTGCCCTCGCAGAGCTGGGCGACGAGCGGCAACGCCAGATACGGCGGGCAGATGACGACCTCGGCCCCGTCCTCACCCAATTCCTCGACGTCGGGCAGGAGCTGCTCGCAGAAGCCGCGGGCCTCCCCGATCGTCTTGTTCATCTTCCAGTTCGCCGCGATCAGCGGACGTCTCGCCATTCAGCCCTCATCCTCTCCGTCGGAATCCCGCAACGCCTCGACACCGGGCAGCGGCTTGCCTTCGATCAGTTCCAGCGACGCGCCGCCCCCGGTCGAGAGCCAACTCACCTCGTCGGCGAGCCCGAACTCGGTCAGGGCGGCGCCGGAGTCGCCGCCGCCCACGATGGTGGTCGCGCTCGTACTCGCCACGGCCTCGGCTACGGCGCGGGTGCCGGCGGCGAACGGCGCCAGCTCGAAGGCGCCCATCGGGCCGTTCCAGAAGACGGTGCCGGCGCCGGCGATCGCGTCGGCATAGGCGCGGGCGCTCGCGGGGCCGATGTCGAGCCCCATCATCCCGTCGGGCACGTCGACGCCGTCGGTCTCGACCAGCTCGGCATCGGCCGAGAAGCCGTCGCCGAGGACGAGATCGGTCGGCAGGTCGAGCTCGCAGTCGGAGCCGGCGGCGAGCTCGAGCGCCTTCCCGGCCAGCTCGATGCCCTCCTCCTCGACGAGCGAGTCACCCGTCTCGTGACCCTGGGCCCGGAAGAAGCTGAAGCACATCGCGCCGCCGATCAGGATCCGGTCGGCGATCTCGAGGAAACGCTCGATGACCCCGACCTTGTCGGTGACCTTGGCGCCGCCGAGGACGACGACGAGCGGCCGCGCCGGGTCGTCGAGGACCGAGGTCAGCTCGCGGACCTCGCGCTCGAGCAGGAGCCCGGCGTAAGCGGGCAGGCGATGGGCGACGCCCTCGGTCGTGGCGTGAGCGCGGTGCGCGGCCCCGAAGGCGTCGTTGACGTAGACGTCGGCGAGCGCCGCGAGCCGGTCGGCGAGGGCATCGTCGTTGGCTTTCTCGCCGTCCTCCCAGCGGGTGTTCTCGAGCAGCAGGACGTCGCCCGGCCCGAGGGCTGCGGCGGCCGCCTCGACCTCGTCGCCGACGACGTCCGGCGCCAGCGCGACCTCGGTGCCGAGCAGCTCGCCGAGCCGCGCGGCGACCGGCCGCATCGAGAGCTCCGGGTCACGGCCCTTCGGCCGGCCCAGATGCGAACAGAGGACGACCTTCGCCCCGCGCTCGCGGAGCAGCTCGATCGTCGGCAGCGCCGCCCGGATCCGCGTGTCGTCGCCGACCGCGCCGCCGGACAGCGGCACGTTGAGGTCGGCGCGGACGAGGACCGTGCGGTCCGCGACCTCGGCGTCGCGGACCGACGCCTTCTCGAATCGCCCGCGTTCGCTCACGCCCGGCGCGGTCCTAGAGGACCTTGTCGGCGAGCTCGACCAGCCGGTTGGAGTAGCCCCACTCGTTGTCGTACCAGGAGACGACCTTGAGCATCGTGCCCTCCATGACCATCGTCTGGCCGGCGTCGAAGATCGACGAATGGGGGTCGGTGACGATGTCGGTCGAGACGATCGCGTCCTCGGTGTAGGACAGGATCCCCTTCAGCGAGCCCTCGGCGGCCGTCTTGACGGCGGCGTTGATCTCCTCGACCGTGGTCTCGCGGCCGATATTGGCGGTGAGGTCGACGACCGAACCGGTCGCGACCGGCGCCCGCATCGCGAAGCCGTTCAGCTTCCCGTTGAGCTCCGGAAGGACGAGGCCGACGGCCTTGGCGGCGCCGGTCGTCGTCGGGATCAGGTTGAGGGCGGCGGCGCGAGCGCGGCGCAGATCCTTGTGCGGCATGTCCTGGAGCCGCTGATCGGCCGTGTAGGCGTGGATCGTCGTCATCAGGCCCTGCTCGATCCCGACCGTGTCGTTGATCACCTTGGCGATCGGCGCGAGGCAGTTGGTCGTGCAAGAGGCGTTGGAGATGATGTGGTGCTCGGAGGGGTCGTAGTCGTCGAAGTTGACGCCGAGGGCCACGGTCACGTCCGGCTCCTTCGCGGGGGCCGAGATGATCACCTTTTTGGCGCCGGCCTCGAGGTGCTTGGCGGCATCGGCCCGCGCGGTGAAGAACCCGGTCGACTCGATGACGACGTCGACGCCGAGGTCGCCCCACGGCAGGTTCGCCGGATCGCGCTCCTCGAGCGCGACGATCGACTTGCCGTCGACGCTGATCGTCCCGTCGCCGACCTCGACCTGGCCGGGAAAGCGGCCGAGGATCGAGTCGTACTTGAGGAGGTGGGCGAGCGTGTCGTCGTCGGTCAGGTCGTTGACGGCCACGATGTCGAGGTCGGTTTCGGACTCGTATGCGGCCCGGAAGAGGTTCCTGCCGATCCTCCCGAAGCCGTTGATGCCGACCTTGACTGCCATTTGTTCGATCCTCCTGGTTGAGAGCTGTGGGTGAGAGCGCCGCGGGCGATCGCGGCCGCGCTCTAAGCCTATGCAGGTGCGGGATTTCCTGCCCCCGTCGCGACTACGGAGCCGCCTGCGGGACTCACCCGTGGCGCGGCGACCAGCGGAAGAACCGCACTGCGACGAGGATTCCGGCGATTCCCCAGGCGGCGACCACCGCGAGGTGGCCCCAGTCGAAGCCCGCGCCCTGGGTCAATGGGTCGTAGGCGGTCAGGAACGCCTGGAAGAAGGGGCGGATCGGGAACAGCGAGGCGAACGTGAGGACGCCGTCGGGGATCTCGCTCTCCGGTACGAACACGCCGGAGAGGAAGTAGAGCGGCAGGACGGTGAAGTTCGTGATCGGAGGCGCCGCCTGCTCGCTGGGGATCGCGAGGCTGAGGGCGAGGCCGAGCGAGCAGAAGGCGAAGGTCCCGACGATCAGCGTCACCAGCAGGGCCGGGATCGTCGTCGTCGGCACCTCGACGCCGTAGAGGAGGCTCCCGAGCAGGGTCACGATCACGACCATCAGGACCGAGACGACGAAGGCGTTGCAGATCCGGCCGCCGACGTAGGCCCAGGTCGGCAGCGGAGTGCCGTGCAGGCGCTTGAGGCGACCGCTCTCGCGCATCTCGACCATCCGCATCGAGACGTTCACCAGCGTCGCCGAGACGACGGCCAGGGTGATGATCCCCGGCACGTAGTAGGTGGCGGCGTCGATCCCGAGCCCCTCGATCTCCTGGTCGCCGAAGAGCGAGGCGAACAGGAGCAGGAAGATCACAGGGAACATAACCGTGAAGAACACGGCCGCGGGGCTGCGCCAGAAGACCTTCTGCTCGAAGCGGAACTGGTGGACGACGAGGGCGGCGGCGCTCACGAGCCCGGATCCGTCCCCGTCAGCTCGAGGTAGACGTCCTCGAGGCTCGGCCGCGAGACCTCGAGCCGTGCCAGCTCGACGTCGTTGGCGAGAGCCCAGCCGGTCAGCTCGTTCAGGCTCCGGGTCGGTTCGCCGGTCCGGAGCTCGAGCCTGCCGTTGGCGCCGGTCCAGTCCCCGGCGACGGCCCCGCGTAGCCGCCCGGCGGCCGCTTCGTCGGCGAGCTCGAAGCTGATCACGCTCGCGGCGTCCCCACGTCCACCGAGGTCGTCGGGAGTGCCGCCGGCGATGATCCGGCCGCCGGCGATGACGGCGACGCGGTCGGCGAGCGCCTGCGCCTCGTCCATGTAGTGGGTCGTCAGCAACACGGTCTTGCCGAGCTCGCGCAGCCCCTCGATCACCTGCCAGGCGGCGCGGCGCGCCGAGGGGTCGAAGCCGGTGGTCGGCTCGTCGAGGAAGAGGAGCTCGGCATCCCCGATCAGCGCAACCGCGACGTCGAGGCGGCGCTGCTGGCCGCCGGAGAGCCGGCCGGCGCGCTCGTCGGCCTTCTCGGTCAGGCCGACGAGCTCGATCGTCTCGGCGACCGAGCGCGGCGAGCTGTAGTAGCCGGCGAACATCTCGAGGGTCTCGCGGACCGTCAGCAGGCCCTCCATCCGGCACTCCTGGAGGACGAAGCCGACCCGCCCGCGCCAGTCGCGCCCGGCGGCGGCCGGGTCCTGGCCGAGCACCTCGACATCGCCCCCGTCGCGGTCGAGGTAGCCCTCCATGACCGAGATCGCGGTCGTCTTGCCGGCTCCGTTCGGGCCGAGAAAGGCGAAGATCTCGCCCCGGCGGACCTCGAGGTCGATGCCGCGCAGAGCCTCGACGTCGCCGTAGGACTTGCGCAGCCCGCTGACGCTGATCACGGCTTCAGGCACGGCCGGGGATTATGAAGGCCGAAGTCAGCCGGCCTTGTTGAGCTGGCGATGGATGTCGCGGGCCAGCTTCCCGGGGATGCCCGGCACGGCGGCGATCTCCTCGGCCGAGGCGTCGAGAAAGCGCTCCGGCGAGCCGAAGTGGCCGAGCAGGGCCCGCTTGCGGGCCGGGCCGACGCCGCGGAGGCCGTCCAGCACCGATCCGGTCATCGCCTTGCCGCGCCGCTTGCGGTGGAGGTCGAGCGCGAAGCGGTGCGCCTCGTCGCGCACGCGCTGCAGGAGCCGCGAGGCCTCGGAGTCGCTGCGGATCGGCAGTGGCGCCGAGCGTCCCGGCACGTAGACCTCCTCGAGCCGCTTGGCGAGCGAGATCACGGTCGTGCCGCGCTCGATCAGCGGCTCGAGGGCGCGCACTCCGGCCGCGAGCTGGCCCTTGCCGCCGTCGATCATGATCAGCCCCGGCAGGGCGGCGAAGCTGGCGTCCAGCTCGGCGTCGTGGGGCGAGCGGCCGCTCTCGTCGAGGAAGCGGGCGAGCCGCCGCGAGAGGACCTCGTTCATCGAGGCGAAGTCGTCGGAGGCGCCGTCGATCCCGCGGATCCGGAAGCGGCGGTAGTCCGACTTCTTCGGCGCGCCGCCCTCGAAGACGACCATCGAGGCGACGGTGTGCTCGGGCCCGAGGTTCGAGATGTCGTAGCCCTCGATCCGGATCGGCACGTCCTCCATGCCGAGCGCCTCGGCGAGCTCGGCGAGCGCCTCGGTCCGCTCGCGACGGCGCCGCTCGCGACGGAGCTTGTCCTGGGCGAGGGCGAGGCGCGCGTTGCGCTCGGCGAGCTCGCGGAGCCGGCGCTTGTCGCCGCGCTCGGCCGCCCGGACCTCGACCGCGGTCCCGCGGCGCTCGCTCAGCGCCTCGGCGAGGAGCGCGGTCCGCGCCGCCAGCTCGGGGCCGACGACGACGAGCGGCGGCACCGTCGGCGAGGCCTCGTAGTACTGGGCGATGAACTGCTCGCCGACCTCGGCGAGGTCGTCCTCGCCCTTGTTGTCGAGGTAGAAGCCCTGACGCTCGGTGAGGACGCCGTCGCGGACCTGGAAGACCTGGGCGTTCGCCTCCTCGCCCTCGACGGCGACGCCGATCAGGTCGGCGGTCCCGACCTGCTCGCCGGCGACCTGCTGGCGCTCCATCAGCGAGCGGATGGCCGCCACCCGGTCGCGGAAGAGCGCGGCGCGCTCGAACTCCTGGGCCTCCGCGGCCTCCTCCATCTTCGCGATCAGGTCGCGCTCGACGTCGCGGTAGCGGCCGGAGAGGAAGCGGCGGATCGCGTCGATGTTGCGGCCGTACTCCTCGGCATCCACGTAGCCGACACACGGGGCTCCGCAGCGCTTTATGTAGTAGTCGAGGCACGGGACGCCGGAGCGCCGGCCGGGCTCGGCGCCGTCGCAGGTCCGGTACTGGAAGAGCTTCCCGAGCAGCTCGAGCGTCTCGCGGACGCGGCGAGCGCTCGCGTAGGGTCCGAAGTAGGCCCGGTTCGGGCGATGGCGCTCGCGGGTGAAGTAGACCCGCGGGAACTCTTCGTCGAGACTGATCCCGATGTAGGGATAGGACTTGTCGTCGCGGAGCTTGACGTTGAGGATCGGCCGGTGGCGCTTGATGAACTGCTGCTCGGCGATCAGCGCCTCGGCCTCGGTCCCGGTGACGAGGAAGTCGATCGTCTCGATCTCGTCCGCGAGCCGGCCCAGCGTCGTCCGCGACGAGAAGTGGCTGGCGACGCGCTTGCGGATCGAGCGCGATTTGCCGACGTAGACGACCCTCCCGTCGGCGTCGCTGAACATGTAGACGCCGGGCTGATCGGGCAGCCGTTTCCGCTGCTCGGAGATGTGCTCGCGGCGTAGCTCGCCGCGCTTGTCGCCCGATCCGGCCATGGCTCTCAACTGTAGGGAGGGGCCCCGCCATACACTCGCGCCTGATCCGAGCCCGCCGAACCGTGGAGTGATGATGAGCGACCCCCTGACGACCCCTGCCCCGCCCGAGCTGAAGACGATGCGGTTCGAGACCGAGGGGCCGGTCGGCACGCTCACCCTCTCGCGTCCCGACGACATGAACGCGATGAGCCCGGAGATGATCGCCGAGCTGGCCGAGCTCGCGCCCTGGCTCGCCGATCGGGCGCCGATCCGCGCCCTGATCGTCACCGGCGAGGGCCGCGCCTTCTCGGCCGGCGGCGACGTCAACTGGTTCCGCCGCGGCCTCGAGGATCCCGACATCGACCTCGTCCAGCAGGTCCGCCGCGGCGCCGACATCCTTCACCAGGCGATCGTGGACTTCAAGCGGATCCCCTACCCCGTGATCGCCGCCGTCAACGGGCCCGCCGCCGGCGCGGGCTTCTCGCTCGCGCTGATGTGCGACATCCGGATCGCCTCCGACAAGGCGTTCTTCGCTGTCGCCTACGGGCGGATCGGCGCGTCGCCGGACGGCGGGATGACCTACTTCCTGCCGCGGGTGATCGGCCCGGCCGCGGCCTGCGAGCTGATGCTCGAGGACCCGAACCTGACCGCCGCCGATGCGCTCGAGCGCGGACTCGTCTCCGAGGTCGTGGTCGCCGACGAGCTCCTGCTCGCCGCCGGGTCGAAGGCGGCGGAGCTCGCCGCGAAGTCCCCCCACTACCAGCGAATGGTCAAGCGGCTCACCTGGGAGAGCCTCGACAACTCGCTCGCCGACCACCTCCAGATCGAGCGTCACGGCATCGCCGACTCGATGGGGACCGAAGATCTCAGGAACGGTGTCCGCGACTTCTTCGCCGGCGAGCAGCCGAGCTTTCACGGCCGCTGATTCGCGGGATCGCGCGGCCCGTGTGATCCGGCCTTGCGCCGCCCCGGGACCGGAGTAGGGTCTCCTCGGCACTTCCACAAGGCAGAGGAGGAACACCTTGAAGACGCGACTCATGACCCTCGCGGCGGTTTCCGTCCTCGGGCTCGCGGCATTCGCGCTCGCGGCCTGCGGCGGCAGCGACGACTCGAGCACGACGGCGGCCGAGACGAGCTCGACCGAGACCTCGACGTCGGCCGGCGGCGGCGGCGCGACCGTCACCTTTGAGGCCGATCCGGGCGGCGCCCTCGCCTACACCGAGACCGACGTCTCCGCCAAGGCCGGCAACGACACGATCGAGTTCGACAACCCCTCCTCGACCGGCCACGACGTCGTCATCGAGGACGAGTCCGGCAGCGAGGTCGCGAAGACCGACGTGATCACCGACTCGACCGCCTCGGCGACGGCTGACCTGCAGCCGGGCACCTACACGTTCTACTGCTCGGTCCCCGGCCACCGCGAGGCGGGCATGGAGGGCACGCTCACGGTCAAGTAACGGCGGCCGGGCCGGTGGGGTCGGCAAGGCTGACCCACGGTCAACCGTCAGAAACACCTCGTATAGGGCATGTTTCTGACAGTTGACTGCGGGTTAGCCCAAGATACGTGTCGTTGAGCTAGGACACGTAAGCCTTACGGACCCTGGCCGCCGTCCAGCGGTCCGTGCCGTGAAACGGAGGGACTTTCTTGCGGTCGAGTGTCTCGGCGATCTCTTCGAGCGACCTGCCCTTCGCGAGCAGCGCTCCGATCTGCTTCCTCCTGAGGTGATCCCGTTGATTGCACTCGACGTGGGACAGCCGGACGTTGTCGGGACCGAGCTTCCCGCCGGCTGACTTGAGGATCGGATAATGGTCGCGTGATGGCGCCCACTTGGTGCGCTTTTTCTCGACCGGATCGAACTTCTTGCGTCCCTTGTGGTGGTAGCACTGCGGCATCTCGCATTTCAGTTCGAGAAGTTGACCACTCTCCGCCATCCGCACGAGGACGTTCGAATTCTTCAGACCAAGTTCGCGGAGTTGATCCGCGAGCGATTCATTTGCCATTCGGCGATCCTAACCCCGGATGCGGGTGACAAGAGACGGCCCCGACGTTCAGGGGACCGACTAATCGACGAGGACGCGGCCCACTGCGTCGGCCACGCAGCACGGCTTTTCGTTGCCCTCGACCTCGACCGTGAAGCGGACGACCTCCTGGAACCAGCCGCCGCCGACGTCGTCGACGGAGATGATCTCGGCGGTCGCGCGGATCCGGGAGCCGGCGGGAACCGGGGCCGGGAAGCGGACCTTGTTCCAGCCGTAGTTGACGCCGAGCTTGAAGCCGGTCATCTCGACCAGCGCCAGCCGCATGCCGTCGATCATCGACAGCGTCAGGTTGCCGTGGGCGATCGTCACCCCGTAGGGGCTCTCGCTCTTGGCGCGCTCGACGTCGACGTGAATCCACTGGTCGTCGCCCGAGAGCCGCGCGAAGTCGTCGATGTCGGCCTGGGTGACCTCGCGCCACTCGCAGGGCCCGACGACCTCGCCGACCTTCGCCTTGACCTCGTCGATGCCGTTCAGCTTCACCAGCGCCATGGCCCGGCACCCTACCGACGGCTCAGCTCAGGCGATCAGCCGGACCTCGAGCGGCGGCGGCCCGCCGAACAGTGACTCGCCGGCACCGTCGAGGAGGCCGAGGATCCGCGCCACGTAAGCCTGCGTCTCCGGGTAAGGAGGAACGCAGCCGCATCCCTCGACTGCGCCGGGGCCCGCGTTGTAGGCGGCGAGCGCGAGCTGCACCGATCCGAATTGGCGCAGCAGCTCCCCCATCAGTCGCGCCTGCGCGTCGATCGCCGCGACCGGGTCGAACGGGTCGCGGAGGCCGTAGGCGGCGGCGGTCGCCGGCATGAACTGCGCGATTCCCTGCGCTCCGGCCGGCGAGACGGCGTTCGGGTTGAAGTTGGACTCCGCCATGAGTTGCGCCGCCAGCAGCCCCGCCGAAACGTCGTGCCGCGCCGCCGCCGCCAGCAGCGGCGCCCGGAACTGCGCGGGCACGAAACCCGGAAGGCCGGCCGAGCCTCCGCCCTTGCCGTCGGCCTCGGCACCGCTCGTCGCGACCCGATCGCCCTCGGCCGAGCACGGCGCCGGGCCGCCGTCGAAGCCGTAGTGCCAGGCCTCCCAGGAGTAGCGCTGCACGAACCCAAAGCGCGAGGCGTTGGCCGCCAGCCAGCCGTACGCCGCGGCGGGTCCGAGGTCCAGCTCGGTGCCGCAGCGGTGCAGCGAGGTCCCGGGAGGCGCCACCCAGCGGGGATCGGGATTCGCGTTCCAGAGCCGCTGCTGTTCGGCGTCGGATCGGTAGGCCGAGTTGATCACGAGCGCGACGCCGGCGGCCTGCGCCGCTGCGGCCATCCGATCGAAGGCGACGGCGACGTCCGGGCGCATCGGCTTGCCCTGCCGATAGGCGAGCGGGCCCGAGTACCCGCCGCCGGTCGCCATCTCGGCCGGCCCTCCGCCCGCCGCGGTGGCGGCGATCGTGACCTCGGCCTTCGCGACCGCCGAGGTCTCCGCGCCTCCGGCGATCCGCTCGTTCCCGTCGATCCCGATCCGGCCGGACGCCTCGATCCGGACGCGGAGCGGCGCGAACGAGACGGCGTCGGGGAAGTCGACGTCGATCAGCGCCGGGTCGAGGTCGTTGCGCTCGGCCGCCACCGCGGCGGCGCCACGAGCGCGGTCGAGGTAGTCGGCGCGCGAGAGATGGGCCGGATTCGGCAGCCCGTTCGGCAGCGTCGCCGGCAGGAAGAGCCGGGTGAAGTCGTCGCGCATCGAGCGCGCCGCCGAAATCGCCGCCAGGTCGGCGGTCCGCTGCAGCCGGCCCTTCGCGGTGGCCGCGCCACCGATGGCCAGTAGGACGAGCGCCAGGGCGACGACGAGGATCGCGATGCCGAGCACGGCCGGCAGCGCCTGCGCCCGCTCGGCGCGCAGATCCCCCGCCCATGTCCTTCCGGGCGACGACCCGCGGTCGCGGAGGAGCATTCCCGCAAGGCGCTCGGCGCGGCGGCCGCTCTCACCGCCGGGCTCGAGGCCGGCGAGCGCACGGCGGGCGCCGATGGTGCCGATCGGCGGGATCCAGGCCTTGAACGGAATGCCCGCCTCGCGCAGCTCCGAAGCCAGCAGCGCGAGCAGCGGCCGTCGCATCCCACGGTCGGCTTTGGCGAGAACCGCGCAGCGCCCCGGCGCCGCGACGGCGAGGAGCGACCGGAACTCCGCCGCATCGCAGACCGCGACGACCCGGTCGGCGGCGAGCTCGCCGATCGCCGACGCAAGTGCCGAGGCGCGATCGCCGGGTCCGTCGCCGTCGCCGCCGGCGACGGCGAAGCAGACCCTCCCCCGAGCCGCCGCCCGCAGGCCGGCTTCGCGACACGCGAGCTCGAGCTCGCGCGCGGGCGGACCGGCGAAGACCGTGCCTCGCGGTGCCCGCGCTGCCGAGCGGAGGTCGAGGACGAGCGTCCGCACGTCGGAGCCCGGCGGCGTCGCCGCGACGGCGACGGCGGCAGCGGCCGCCGGGTGCCCGCGAGCGTCGCCCGCCGCCACGCAGAGCAGGACATCGGGCGCATCACCGGCCATCAATCCGGCCTCGCCCAGGCATCGGAGCTGACGCCGAGCCGGCCGCCGAGGCCGGGAACGATCGCCGGCGGGTCCAGCTCGACCTCGATCCGGCCCCCGTCGACGTCGACTTCGACCCGGCCCCTCGCCCACCCCGGTAGTCCGTCGCGCGCGGCGGCGGCGGGATCGCGCCCATCGGCTGCGGCGAGCGCACCGGCCTCGGCGGCGCCGTCGGCGAGCGACTGGGCGTAGCCGACGGCGAGGAGCTGGAGCGCGATCAACGCCGCAAGCGCCAGCAGCGGCAGCCCGGCGATCAGCTCGATCTGCGCCTGCCCGGATTCGCGCGCGCCGCGCACCTCGACCGCCTCAGCCGCCCGGCGACCCGTCGGCGGGGCCGAGCAGGGCCGCCGCGCTGACCGGGACGCGCGGGCCGAGCGGCAACGCCCGGGGAGCTTCGAGCTCGACCGAGATCCGGCCGCCCCGGACGTCGACATCGGCGCGGTCGCGGAACGAGGGCGGCAGCGCATGGCGCGCCGCCCGCTCCGGCCTGCCTCCCGCGTAATCGGCGCGGGCGGCGGCGCGGGCGGCGTTCGCAGCGGTCAGCGCCGCGTGGCCAGCGAGGACGAACTGGATCATCCCGAGCGTGACGAGGATCAGGACCGGCACCGCTGCGACCAGTGCGACCGCCGCCTGACCGTCCTCCACCGACCTCGTCCTCGCCGTCCTTGCACCCATGGGCCGAGGCTAGGAAGGGCCGCGTCACGCGTGGGAGACGCCGCGTAAGGGTTCCGCGCTGGACTGCGACTATTCGCCGGCGGAGCGGCCGCCGCCGGCCGCCGCCCCGGGACTCAGATGCTCTGCGCCTCGCGCCAGGTGTTGTAGATCAGCCAGCCGGAGCCGCCGACGATCACGAACCAGGCGACGACGCCCGGCCCGCTCGCGAACAGCTCGTCGGCGCCGACGATCATCAGCGCGATCGCGCCGATGCTCCCGTAGATCAGCCAGCGCTGGCGATCGGTGAAGGTGTCGCGCTGCAGGCCGGTGTCCTTCCAGAACCGGATCAGCGTCGCCCCGATCGCGATCGCGAACAGGATCGAGAGCGCGGCGAGGATCGCCTCGGCGATGTTGCCGCCGGCCGGGAGCACGGTCAGCGCCAGCGCCAGCAGCAGGATGATCGCTACGTTGCGGACGTTCCTCACGCCGCAATCGTGACGGATCGCCGGCTCCGGCGGGCGGGCGGCGTCAGCCGTTGATCATGACCGCGAGGCCGAGGCCGATCGCGCCGACGAAGGCGAGCATCGAGACGACCCCGAGCGCGCCGGCGGCGATCGCCGCCAGATCGCGGTCGACCCGCCGCATCTCGGCGGCGGTCGCGAACCCGTAGATGGCGAGCGAGGCCGCGAGGACGACGAACAGCCCGGCGACCGTCGAGGCCACCGCCGTGTCGAGCAGCGCCTCGCCGTCGATCACGGTGGCCGTCACGACCTGGATCAGGGCCACGACGCTCATACCTGCGGCACCGGCTGCCCGCGGCGGATCCGCTGGGCGAAGAGGGTCAGGCCGAGCATGATCGCGAGCCCGGAGAGGATCACCGGACCGGCGGCGCCGTCCCCGAAGATGCTGGTGAACCCGTAGCACGCAGCCCCGATTGCGGCCGACGCCGGCAACGTCAGGAACCAGGCGACGACGATGTTCCCGGCGACGCCCCAGCGCACCGCTGAGACGCGCTTGCCGGCGCCGGAGCCCATGATGCCGCCGGCGATCACCTGCGTCGTCGAGAGCGGGAACCCGAAGTGCGAGGAGGCGAGGATCACCGCGGCACCGGCGCCCTGGGCGGAGAAGCCCTGGGCGGAGTCCATCTTGATGATCCGGGTGCCCATCGTCCTGATGATCCGCCAGCCGCCCGTGTAGGTCCCGAGCGCGATCGCCGACGCCGAGGTGACGATCACCCACGTCGGCACCTCGAATCCGGTCGACGGCAGGTTCCCGTTGGCGATCAGCGCGAGCGTGATCACGCCCATCGTCTTCTGGGCGTCGTTGGTCCCGTGGGCCAGCGCCAGCAGGCCGCCGGAGACGACCTGGCCGAGCCGGAACCCGCGGGCCACCGGTCCCGGGCGTTTTCGCCAGCAGATCCGGTAGGCGATGATGATCGCGAGGGCGCCGATGATGAAGGCGACGATCGGCGCCAGGACGGCCGGGATCAGCACCTTGCCGAGGATTCCCTCGCCGTCGACCGCGGCGGTCCCGACGGCGGCGATGACGGCCCCGACGACACCGCCGATCAGAGCGTGCGACGAGCTCGACGGCAGGCCGAAGTACCAGGTGATCAGGTTCCAGGAGATCGCGCCGACCAGTCCGGCGAAGATGACCGTCGGGGTGATCGCGCCGGCGTCGACGACGTCGGAGGCGATCGTCGCCGCGACCTCGATCGAGATGAAGGCACCGGCGAAGTTGAGCAGCGAAGCCATGCCGACGGCCAACCGCGGCGACATCGCGTGAGTCGAGATCGAGGTCGCGACGACGTTCGCGGTGTCGTGGAAGCCGTTCGTGAAGTCGAAGACGAGGGCCGTCGCGACGACGATGACGAGAACGATGTCTCCGTCCACGCCGGACTACCTCCTGCCGTCTCGCGAGCGTTGCCGGGCCACGTCGATCAGGCGTTCTTGATCGCGACGCCCTCGATGATGTGGGCGCAGGTCTCGGTCGCGTCGATCGCGCGCTCGAGGACGGCGAAGATGTCCTTCCAGCGGATCACGACCATCGGGTCGATGCCGTTGGCGAAGAGCGATGCGACGGCGTCGCGCGAGATCCGGTCGCCGTCGTTCTCGAGCCGGTGGATCTCGATCAGGTGCCGGTCGAGGTCCTTGAACCCCCGCAGACCGGCGAGCGCCGTCGCGAGCTCGTCGCAGCAGTTGACGAGGACGTCGGCGAGCGCGAAGGACTGCTCCATCGGCGCTTCGATCTGGTAGAGCCCGAGGAAGTCGGCGGCCTCCTCGATGTAGTCGACGACGTCGTCGACCTGGGTCGCGAGGCCGTAGATGTCCTCGCGGTCGAACGGCGTCACGAACGTCGAGTTGAGGCGCTTGATGATGTCGTGGGTGATCCGGTCGCCCTCCTGCTCGGCCTTGAGGATCTCCCGGTTCATCCCCTCCGCCCCGTCGGGCCATTTCTGGAGCATCTCCTGGAGCAGGCCGGACGCGCGAACGGCGTTCTGGCCGGCCTCCGTCAGCAGGTCGAAGAAGACACGGTCCTTGGGCGCGAAGCTGAGGCTCACCATCGGTTCCGCAATATCGCAGCTTCGCCGCCACGGGCGTTCATACGGACCGGGTGAAACCGCGCAAACGGCGGAATGATCAGGCCGCGTGGGCCGCGATCACGTCCGCCGCCAGCCGCTCGGCGGCGTGGCCGTCCCAGAGCTCCGGGACCGAGGCGTCCGCGGCCCCGGCCGCGGCGACGAGCGCGGGGACCTCGGCGATCCGCGCCGGATCGAGCCCGAGCAGGTGGTTGGTGCCCCGCTCGATGGTGATCGGCCGCTCGGTGTTGTCGCGCAGCGTGAAGCACGGCACACCGAGGTAGGTCGTCTCCTCCTGGATCCCGCCCGAGTCGGTGAGGACGGCGCGAGCGTCGGCCTCGAGCGAGAGGAAGTCGAGGTAGCCGACCGGGTCGGTGAGCATCAGCCCCGGCGGCAGCGTGCCGGCCCGGTCGCCCAGCGCCGCCCGCGTCCGCGGATGGACCGGGAAGACCACCGGCATCGATTCCGAGACAGCCGCCAGCGCGTCGACGGCGGCGCCCAGCAGCGGGCCGTCGACGAGCGCCGGGCGGTGCAGCGTCACGAGCAGGTAGGTGCCGGGCTCGAGGCCGTGAGCCGAGCAGGCACCGATCCCGCGGAACCGGTCCTCGAGGGCGACGAGCGAGTCGATCATGGTGTTGCCGACGAGGTGGACCCGTTCGGCGGGCACGCCTTCGGCGGCGAGGTTGAGAGCCGCCTCCGGCGAGTGGGTGAAGAGCAGGTCGGAGATCTGGTCGACGAGGACCCGGTTGACCTCCTCCGGCATCGTCCGGTCGAAGCTGCGGAGGCCGGCCTCGACGTGGGCGAGCGGGATCTGCAGGTGGGCGCAGGCGAGCGCGGCCGCGAGGGTCGAGTTGACGTCACCGGGGACGATCACGAGGTCGGGCTCCTCGCTCGTCAGCACCGGCGCGATCGCCTCGAGCACGCCACCGAGCTGAGCCGCGTGTGAGCCGGAGCCGACGCCGAGCATATGGTCGGGCTCCGGGACGCCGAGCTGCTCGAGGAAGATTCCCGACATCATCCGGTCGTAGTGCTGGCCGGTGTGGACGAGGACGTGGCGGCCGTCGGGGTCGGCGGCACGGAGAGCCGCGATGACCGGCGCCATCTTGACGAAGTTCGGGCGGGTGCCGACGACGTGGACGAGCTTCATCGTCGGTCAGGCGAGCGCGTCGATCCGCGCGGCCAGCTCGAAGTCGGCGGCGGTGAGGCCGTCCTCCGAATGGGTCGAGATCCGGACCGTCACCGTCGCCCACGAGATCTCGAGGTCGGGATGGTGTCCCATCTCCTCGGCCGGGCCGACGATCGCCTCCGCGAACCGGACCGAGCCGACGAAGTCGCCGCGGTCGAACGACCGTGCAATCGCATCGCCCTCGCGGCCCCATCCGTCGAGCTCGCCGAGCCGGCTCTCGATCTCCTCGTCGCTGAGCAGCATCGACCGATCCTATAGTCGGCGTCGATGCGGATCGCAAGCCTCGTCCCCTCCGCCACCGAGATGTGCTTCGCGCTCGGCCTCGGCGACGACTTGGTCGCCGTCACCCACGAGTGCGATCACCCGGGCGCGGTCGCCGCGCTCCCGCGCCTGACGCGAAGCCTGATCCCCGACGGCCTCGACCCGGCGGAGATCGATGCCGCCGTCCGCGAGCGCGTCGAATCGGGCCGGTCGCTCTACGAGCTCGACGCCGCGGCCCTGCGGGAACTCGAACCCGACCTGATCGTCACCCAGGAGGTCTGCGCGGTCTGCGCGGTCTCCTGCGACGACGTCCGCGCTGTTGCCGCCGGTCTCCCCTCCCGCCCGGACGTCCTCTCGCTCGACCCGTCGCGGCTCGGCGACGTGCTCGCCGACGCCGAGACGCTGGCGGCGGCCGCAGGTCGGGCGGACGCCGGCCCCGCGCTGCGCGCCGACCTCGAACGCCGGATCGACGCCGTCCGCGAGGCCGTCGCCGGCGCCCCGCGACCGCGAGTCGCCGCCCTCGAGTGGCTCGACCCGCCCTACTGCGCCGGTCACTGGGTCCCGGAGATGATCGCGGCGGCCGGCGGTGTCGATGCGCTCGCCGCCCCGGGCGAGCGCTCGCGCGAGCTCGGCTGGGACGAGATCGCGGAGTCCCGGCCCGACGTCGTCGTGGTCATGCCCTGTGGCCTCTACGCCGAGGAGGCCGAGCGCGAGGCGCGCCGGCATGCGCCCGCGATCGGCGCACTGAGTGCCGAGAAGGCGTTCGCGGTCGACGCGGCCGCGTCCTTCTCCCGGCCCGGCCCACGGCTGGCCGACGGCATCGAGCTGCTCGGCCACCTCCTCCACCCCGGCCTCGTGCCGGCCCGGTCCGGGTTCGGACTGGAAGGACGGCGGATCGCCTAGATCGTGACCGTGACGCCCTGCTGGGCGACGATCACCGCGGCGGCGAAGAACAGCACCGCGAGCCCGGCCATCGTCACGAGCTCGGCGGTCAGCGTCTCCCGGCGGGCGGCGCTGCGCTCGGCCGCGACGACGATCAGGGCGCCGATCGCACCGCCGACGATGCCGCCGAGGTGGCCGCCGACGCTGATGTTCGACGCCGCGAACGTGAAGACGAGGTTGATCACCAGCCAGAACGCGAGTTGCTGGACGACCTGCATCTGCCCGCGCTGGCGTGCGATCACGATCGTCGCGATGAAGAGCCCGTAGATCGCGCCCGAAGCCCCGACCGTGAACGTGAACGGGTCGGACATGACCAGCGCTCCGACCGCGCCGGCGATCAACGCGACCAGGTAGACGGCGACGAAGCGAACGGTCCCGATCGCCGGCTCGAGCACCTGACCGAGGATGAACAGGACGAACATGTTCAGCGCGAGGTGGATGAGGCCGCCGTGGAGGAAGCCGGACGTGATGATCCGCCACCACTCGCCGCCGGTCGACTGGATCACCTGTCCGCCGCCGCCGCAGATCCCGCCGTCGCCGACGGCGTTGGCGCAGAGGGCACCGTCGGCGAAGACGCGGCCGTCGGTGCCCGACGGGCCGCCGGTCAGGAGCTGGAGGACGAAGACGAAGACGTTGATCCCGATCAGCACGTAGGTCGCCTGCATCCGGCCGGTGGTCAGCGTCTGCGTCGTCCGGACCTCGGTCCGGTCGCCGGCGCACTCCGGGCAGCGCATGCCGACCGAGGTCGGCGTCATGCAATCCGGGCAGATCGGGCGGCCGCAGCGCGAGCAGGCGACGCCGGTCTCGCGGTCGGGATGTCGGTAACAGGTGGCGATCGCGGGAGGGTATTCGACGCCGGTCCCCGCCCCGCCGGGGCGGTCGCCGGGCTCAGCCCATCTCGGCGGTGAGCAGCGAGTTCTCGCTCGGGTGGACGCTGCCGCCCTTGGGCTCGCGGGTGACCATCACCCGGGCGGCCTTCGACAGGCCGTGGGGGATCGCGACATCGCCGACGCCCTCCTCGGAGACCACGAACACCGAAGAGGCGTGGACCGACCCGCCGGCGCTGCCCTTGTCCTGGATCCACGCCTGGTAGACCTCGCCGTCGTGCGTCGGCGGCAGGTCGGTGACGTGGAGCATCCCGGCGTCGCCCATCACCTCGAGGCGGCCGCTGGCGGTCGAGGAGGCCTTGTCGGAGTCGGCCGTGTACATGACGCCCGGCGTAGTCGTCCCGCCGTCGTCGTCGCTGCGGATCGCGTAGCCGGTCACGGCCGCGGCGAGCAGCAGGACCACAGCAAGGCCGGCGAGCACCGGGCGGAGCGAGAGGCCGGAGAGGAACCCGCGACGACCGCCTGCTTCCGCGGGCGGCTGTTCGCGCCCGTCCTCCGCGGCCGCGACGAGCGCGGCCTCGCGGTCGACGACGTCCATGAGCCGCGCCTTCAGGTCCGGCGACGGCTGCAGCGGGGCGACCGTGGCCGGAAGCACGTCGACGGCGGGCTGCATCCAGCGCAGGCGCTCGCTGCAGATCTCGCAGCCGGCGAGATGGTCCTCGACGGTCCGGCGCTCGCCGGGCTCGAGGGCGTCGAGGGCGTAGGCGGCGAGCTCGCCGTCCCAGCGCTCGCGATGCTCCCCGCTGTCGGTGTTCTCGATCCGGTCGCTCATGTCGTCTCCAGGATGCCTTCGGGCGTGATCGACTCGGCGATCTGGATCCGGATCTTCTCGAGGCCCAGCCGCATCCGTCCCTTCACGGTGCCGAGCGGCATGCTCAGCATCTCGGCGATCTCGGAATGGCTGAAGCCGCCGAAGTAGGCGAGCTCGATCACCTTCGACTGATCCTCGGGGAGGCTGTCGATGGCGCCGCGGAGCTCGCGCGAGGTCTCGCGGCGCATCGCCTCATCCTCGGTCATCTCCTCGGCCGGGCGCGCCTCGAGCGTCGCGTCGTCGTCCTGGTCGAGCTTCGGCGCGCCGGCGCCGCCACGGCGCAGGGCATCGATCGCGCGGTTGCGGACGACGCTCAACACCCAGCTCCGGACGCTCCCGCGAGCGCGGTCGAAGCGCGCGTTGCTGCGCCAGATCGAGAGGAAGGCCTCCTGCGCGACGTCCTCGGCGGCGTTGCGGTCGCCGACGATCCGGTAGGCGAGCGAGTAGGCCGCGCCTCCGTGGCGGTCGTAGAGCACCTCGAAGGCGCGCGCGTCCTTGCGGTCGACGTGAGCCATCAGCTCCTCGTCGGCGAGGCGCTCGAGCCGCGCGGTGTCCTGGTCTGACGATGCCGCCATCGAAATCAACATACGCTGTTGACTCGATGCCGGATCAATCCGATCAGGGACGGGATCAGCGGGCGGACGAGGCGGGGCCGGCGCGGCTGTTCGCGCTCGCCGCCGGCGGCTTCCTGGCGCTCCTCGGCGTCCTCGGCTTCTTCTTCGACGCCGGCTTCGAGACCGGCAAGCAGCTGTCGGCCGACGACGTCGCTGGAATCATCGTCGTCAACGGCTGGCGCAACGTCCTCTACCTCGTCACCGGCCTGCTCGCGCTCGGGTTCGCGGCGCGCCGCCCGCGACCGACGGCGGCCGTCCTCGGCGGCTTCTACCTGCTGCTCGGCCTCTGGGGCGTCGCCGAGACCGACCACGACATCGGCGACATCCTCGAGATCCTGCCGCTCACCAACGCGGACAACATCCTCCACGTGGCGATCGGCGCGCTCGGCGTCGTCGCCGCTCTCGCCGACGGTCCGCTGCCGAAGCCGAAGCCCAGGACGAAGGCGAAGCCGAAACCGAAGCCCGAGCCCGAACGTCGTCCGAAGCGTCCGGCGCCGGGCGAGGACGCGGGTTCGCCTAGAAGTCGATCGAGCGACGAATCTCGCCGACGGCGGCGCGAAGGCCGTCGCTCTTCCGCCGGCGCCTGACGCTCATCAGCACCAGCGCGGTCCCGGCGACGCCGCCGACGGCGGCGGCCGCGACCGGCCGGACCCAGTTGCGTGGGTCGCGGAGCGACTGGAGCTCGGTCTCGGAGAGCTCGTCGGCCCACCAGGAGAGCTCGCTGGCCGCGGCCCCGGTCAGCGCCGAAAGGGTGGTCTCGACCCTGCCGCCGAGCCGCTCGGGCGGTTCGATCGGGCGCAGGGCCTCCTCGAGCAGCCGCTCGAGGTCCTCGGACTCGAAGCGCTCACTCATCGCTCGCTCCCGCGATCTGCATCTCCTCCTCGAGCTGCTTGATCGCCCGATGGATCAGGACCTTGGTGGCGCCGTCGCTGCGTCCGAGCGCCCGTGCGATCTCGCGGTTCGACATCCCGAGCGAGAAGCGCATGATCAGCGCCTCGCGACGGTCGTCGGAGAGCCGGTCGAGGCCCGACATGACCTCGCGCATCCGCTCCCGGCCCTCCACCACCCGCTCGGTGTCGTGCGGATGCTCGACCGGCTCGACGTTGTCCAGCGCAGCGGTCGGCCGGCGCGAGCGGTCGCGGTGATAGTTGGCGGCGAGGTTGTGGGCGATCCGGATCAGCCAGGGCCGCAGCGGCCGGCCGTCCGACTCGCGGCGGGCGCGTTCGAAGTGGCGATAGGCCTGAAGGAAGGTCTGCTCGGTCAGGTCCTCGGCGTCGTGGTGATTGCCGATCCGGTAGTAGCAATAGGAATAGACGTCGCGCAGATGCTCGCGATACAGATCCTCGAAGGCGCTGTCGAGCTCGCGCTTGCCGGCCGGTGAGCCGTTGCCCGCAGCCGCGGCGGCGGGATCGATGCTGGAGGCGTCCGTCACCGGGCAAGCCTAGTGCGGCGGCGTTGCGGCTCACGCTGCGGTCCTCGCGCGCTCGGCCCGGCGCAGGCCCTCGACCCACTCGATCGCGGTCAGCTCGCCGTCGATCAGCGCCGCCAGGCCGCTGAGGCCGCCGGCGTCGACTCCGGCGCCCTCGACGGCGGCCGCGATCAGCGGCACCGAGTCGAGGCCCTCGGAGGCCTGGCCGAGCCGGTCCGGGATCTGCGCGGCCGGGACGCCGCTGCCGAGCAGCTCGCCGGCGCGGCGGTTGCGGCTGCCCGGGGCCAGAATCGTCGCGGTCAGATCGCCGACGCCGGCCAGGCCGGCGAACGTCTCGAGCTCGGCGCCGCGCATGATCGCGTAGGCCGTGCACTCGCGCCAGATCTCGGCGGCCGCTATCCCGGCGGCGTTGAGGCCGTGGGGAGCGGCCGCGGCGGCGGCCAGCGATGCGGCGTTCTTGGCGGCGCCGGCCATCTCGACGCCGACGACGTCGGCGGTCCGCTCGCAGATCAGCCCGGCACGGTCGAAGACGTCGCCGAGTTGGGCGCGCAGATCCTCGTCGCGGCTGGCGAGCGCGAGCGCCGCCGTTCCCGACGCGGCCTCCTTCGCGTGGGCGGGCCCGCCGAGGGCGGCGACCGCGCGCGAGCGGATCCGCTCGTCGACGTACTCGTTCGGGAGCGTTCCGAGCGGCGGCACGAGGCCCTTGCTGAGCAGCAGCACCGCGGTTCGCGATCCGATCCGGTCCGAGAGCGAGCCGACGGCGGCGGGCAGCGAAGCGGACGGCACCGCCAGGCAGACGAGATCGAGGCCCGCGACCTCGATGTCGGCCGCGCGCTTGACGGTGATCGACTCGGCGAGCGTGATGCCGGGCAGGTACGGGTTCTCGCGGTCGGCGGCGACTCGTTCGGCCTGTTCGGCCGTGCGGCAGCCGAGCTGGACCTCGACCCCGCCGCGGGCGAGCAGGACCGCGACCGCGGTGCCCCAGCTGCCGGCGCCGATCACCGCGGCCTTGCGCATCGGCGGCAGGCCGCCGAGCCATTCCCACTGGAGCTCGATGTTCGGCCAGATCCGCGTCGTCACGGTGGCCGCCAGCGAAGGTGACGGGTTGTCGGTCCGCGGGAAGGTCAGGGGCTTACCGGCGCGGAGGCGGACCTTGCGCGGGCGGATCTTCCAGCCGTCGCGGACGTGTTCGGAGCCGTGGACGGCGACCGGCAGGACGGCGGCGCCGGTCTCGAGAGCGAGCCGGCCGACCCCGCGGTGCGGGACCGCCAGCGAGCCGCGGCGGATCCGGGTCCCCTCGGGAAAGATGCAGAGCGCGCCGCCGCGCTCCAGGATCCGGCGCGAGGTCTCGAGCGTCTCCGAATCGGCCTCGCCGCGGCGGACGGGGTAGGCGCCGAGCCGGCTCAGGATCCATCCCTGCCACGCGGGCTCGAAGAGCTCGACCTTCGCGACGTAGTGCATGGGCCGCTTCCAGGGCAGCATCGTGCCGAGGACGAAGGGGTCGAGGAAGCTGCGGTGGTTGGAGGCGACGATCAGTCCGCCCTCGACCCGGGCGTGCTCGCGACCGAGCCGCTCGAGCCGGAACCAGATCAGGAACGCAGGGACGAGGATCGCCCGCGCGATCAGGTACAGCGGCCAGTTCACGCCCTTGGTCCGGGTGTACTCGTGGTAGGCGCTGATCCGGTCGGCACCGATCCGGTCGGAGGCTCCGGTCTTCGGCGCCTTCCGCGGCTTCTCGCTGACCCCCTCGCCGCCGGCAGGGCCGGTCCCGCTGTCTCCCTTGTCGGCCACCGCGAAGCGGTACACGTGGCGCCGTCTGCAGTTACAGCGGTAAGCGCCCTCTTCGCGCCTATGCTGACCCATCCGCCGGAGTAGCTCAGCTGGCAGAGCACGCGTCTTGTAAACGCGAGGTCACGGGTTCGATCCCCGTCTCCGGCTCTCGTAAACGGCCCCGAGAAACGCCGAAGGCCGGGCGAACCCGGCCTTCAGGCGCGTTGGCGAACTTTCGGAGGAGGAGCGCCGACGTCTAGTGGAGTACCTCGCGCGAAGCGAGATGGGCGGAAACCTTGCGCTTGACCCGCTGCAGGGCGTTGTCGACGGTCTTCGTGTCGCAGGCGAGGCGCTCGGCGATCTCCTCGTAGGAGCGGCCGTCGAGGTAACACGTCAGCACCTCGCTCTCGAGCTCCGAGAGGACCGAGGTCAGGCACTCGACCAGGCTGCCCAGCTCCTCGGTCGAGATCACCTTGCTCGCCGGGTCCTCGACCCGTGAGCCCGGGAGGATCTCCTCGAGGGTGGATTCGCCATCGCCGGCCGCGGTCGGCGAGGTCGCGAAGCTGATCGACTGGTTCAGCGGCGCGTGCTTGTTGCGGCTGGCGGTCTTCACCGCCGTGATCATCTGCCGGGTGATGCAGAGCTCCGCGAAGTTGCGGAAGCTCGACTCACGGTCGGTGCGGAAGTCGCGGATGGCCTTGTAGAGGCCGACGAGTCCCTCCTGGATGAGATCGTCGGACTCCCCGCCGAGCAGGAAGTACGAGGACGCCTTGAGGCGGACGAAGCCCCGGTAGCGCCGGACGATCCGGTCGTAGGCGACGCTGTCGCCGCGCTTCGCCTGCGCGACCAGATAGGCGTCGTTGAGCTCTCCGCCGGCTTCGCCGCTGCGCGTCTGCTTCGACGCCGCGCCGATCCGCGGGAACTCCTGGGTCATTGCTGCCACGTGCTCTCCTCCAATGGGGGGCCGTGGCGCCTTACCTCCCCAGGCGCCTCAATCTCCGAAATCACAAGCCGGGCCTTCGAACCGTGAACCTTTAGTTCAGCCTTACTTGATGTCGGCACTCTATCCGCCGGCGGAGTTCTGTCAACCCGGATGTCCGGATTCCTGCAACTTTCCTTGCAGGCGGCATGATCCGTCCGCCCCCGCCGCTAGGGATCAGGGGCGCGTGCCGGGCCCTCAATCGGCTTGGGAATGCGCTTCCGCGACCGCGAAGAGCAGCACAGCGGCGGCCGCCGAGACGTTCAGCGAGCCGACCGCCCCGACCGCGGGGATCCGGACCAGTTCGTCGCAGGCACCCGCCACCCGGGGTCGAAGGCCGTCGCCCTCGCTGCCGAGGACGATCACAACCCTCCCCTCGAAGTCGAGGGTTCTGAAGCTCGTCGCGGCCGCCCCGTCGGCCCCGTAGACCCAGGCTCCGGTCCCTTTCGCGGTCGCGATCCAGTCGGTCAGGTTCCGCACCCGCGCGATCGGCAGGTGCTCGACGGCTCCCGCCGATGCCTTGCACGCCGCCGCCGTGACGGCGGCCGCACGGCGCTCGCAGATGACGGCGCCGGCCGCCCCGGCCGCCTCGGCGGTCCGGCAGATGGCTCCGAGGTTGCGCGGGTCCTGGACCTGGTCGAGCGCGACCACGAACGAGCCCTCCTCGGCCAGGAGTGCGTTCGGGTCGGCGTACGGGTAGGGATCGACCTCGGCGACGATGCCCTGGTGGTCCGGCGAGCCCGCGAGCCGCGTCAGCTCGTCGGGGCCGGTGTCGTCGCTCGTCCACACCCGGTGGACCCGGCGGCGGCCCCGCTGCGCCTCGCGAACCGGGTTGCGGCCGTAGATCCGCTCGCGCTCGGCCACGCTCAGGACCCGTGGCGGACGAGTCGGGCGCCCTCGGCGGTGTCGCGGACCTCCCAGCCGAGCTCGGCGAGCCGGTCGCGGATCTCGTCCGCCCGGGCGAAGTCCCGCTCGGCCCGGGCGCTCTCCCGGTCGGCGAGGAGCTGCTCCGCCTCGGCGGCACCCTCTCCCCCCTCCTCCTCGGCCGCGGCCAGCGACTCGAGCCCGAGCAGCTCGAGCAGCTCCAGTGCGACGCGACGTGCGCCCGGGAGCGGCTCCCGGCGCGCGTCGGCGAGCAGTCCGAACAGCTCGGCGAGCGCCCGCGGCGTGTTGAAGTCGTCGGCCAGCGCGACGAGGAACGCCTCGCGGCGCGCCAGGACCGCCGGCGCCGGCTCACCCGGCGGGTCCTCGCCCTCGCGGAAGAACTCGCGAATCCGCTGGTTGCGCGCCGCGGCCTCCTCGAGGGCGCCCTCGCCGAACGCGAGCGGCTGCCGGTAGTGCCCCGAGACCAGGAAGCCGACGACCGCCTCGGCCCCATATGCCTTCACGGCCTCGCCGAGCAGGAAGACGTTGCCGACCGACTTGGCCATCTTTTCGGTTTCCCCCGCTTCCTTGCGCGTCTGGACCATTCCGTTGTGCATCCAGATCTTCGCCAGCGGGCGCTCCCGCGCCGCCTCGGTCTGCGCCAGCTCGTTCTCGTGGTGGGGGAAGACGAGGTCGGACCCGCCACCGTGGATCGCGAACTCGAGCCCGAGCAGGTCCTCAGCCATCGCCGAGCACTCGATGTGCCAGCCCGGGCGACCCTCGCCCCATGGGCTCGGCCAGGACGTGTCCTCCCCCTCCTTCCGCGCCTTCCAGAGCGCGAAGTCGAGCGGATCCTCCTTGAGCTCGGCGCTGCCCGCCTCCTCGCCCTGGTCCATCGCGTCGGTATCGCGGTTCGAGAGCTGCCCGTAGGCGGGGAAGCTGCGGACGCGGAAGTAGACGTCGCCGGAGGACTCGTAGGCGTGCCCGGATGCGACGAGGTCCTCGATCAGCGTCACGATCGGCCCGATCGTCTCGGTCGCCTTCGGCTCCTCGTCGGGCCGCCCGAGCCCGAGCGCGTCGGTGTCGGCGCGGTAGCCCGCGATCATCCGCTCCGCGTGCTCGGCCGACGGCACCCCGGCCTCCCGGGCGGCGTCGTAGATCTTGTCGTTGACGTCGGTGAGGTTGATGACGAGCGTCGGGTCGTAGCCCTCGTGGGCGAGGAAGCGCCTCAGTAGCGAGAAGACGACGTAAGGCCGCGCGTTGCCGATGTGAATCGGCCCGTAGGTGGTCGGCCCGCAGGCATAGATCCCGACCTCGCCGGTGGGGCCCGCCTCGAGCCGGCGGATCTCGCCGCTCAGCGTGTCTCTGATCGTGACGTCGCGCATCGGTGAGCGATGCTATCCCGGCGACGCCGGGACGGTCAGGAGTAGCCCGGGGGCGGAACCGACTTCGAGTCCGGATCGGCCGCGGCGGCCGGTGCGGGAGTCGCCGGGACGCCGATCAGAGCCTGGCCGGTGAGATGCCCTGCCTCCCAGAGCCTGCGGCGCTCCGCCTGCCGCTGACTCGCCTTCCAGACGATCATCGCTGCGAGGGCGGCCGAGGCCACGATCAGCACGTCGGCGAAGAGATAGACCTGAGCCTGCGACTCCAGGGCCTTGACGTTGTCGAGCTCGAATCCAGCCCCGATCCGCGCGGCGAAGCCGGAGATCAGGAATCCCGCCCACCAGAACGTCAGCATCGGCGTCAGCGGTCGCTTCGCGAAATCGGGGCACTCGGCGGGCATCTCCGGATCGCTGCCGCGCCAGATGTCGTTCATCACCTGCTTCGGCCGGACCAGGTTGACGAACGGGATGAACCAGTAGCCGATGGCCCAGCTCGTCCCGTAGCGCGGCGGCCGGGCGCCGAGAGCGATCCCGTTGCGGTAGGCGCGGTGGTACCAGAGCAGGAACCCGATTGCCGCGAGCACGTAGGAGACCAGCTGGATGATCCCGGCGACCCGGAGCTGGTCGTCGATGTCGCGAAGGCGCTCCAGGGTGACCTGCTCGCCGGCGAGGATGTCGCGGGCGACGCCGAGCTGTGCCATGTCCGCGACCACTGCGACGATCGCCGCGAGGGCGACGACCCCGAGCATCGACATCGCGATCGCCGCCCGTTGCCCGAGGTCTTCGGGCGCGGCATCGCCGACGCTCACCTCCCCGCTGATTCCCGCTGTTCCCCCCAACTCGCGAGCGAGGTTAGCGAAGGGGACGGCGGTCAACCACCGAGCAGGACCCGGCCCTCGACGGCCTCGATCGGCACCGACCCCCAGGTGCGACTGTCATTTGAGACGGGCCTGTTGTCGCCCGCAACGAAGACGTGCCCCGGCGGCACCGTGATCGCGACCGGCAATCCACAACCGCCGGCACATCGGATGATGAAGGGCTCCTCCGCCTTGACCCCGTTGCGGATCGTCCCGCCGTCGTCGGCGAACGCGACCCGGTCGCCGGGTCCGGCGACGATCCGCTTGATCAGGTGCAGCGGCGCGTAACCGGGGGGCGCGACCGGGCACGGCGAGCCGCTCGGGTGCGAGCGCTCACATGCCTGGGCCCAGGCGCTGCCAGGGCCGGAAACGGCGACGACGTCACCGATCTCCGGGTCGGCCGACGCGTACGCGTCGAAGTCGATGTCGACGTCGTCGCTGGCGGCCAGGGTCGGCATCATCGACGCGCCCCTGGTCGGGATCTCGTCGCCGCCGGTGATCGCCACGATCGCGGCGATCGCGCCGCCGACGAGCAGGACGGCGACCACGGCCAGGACGACGAGCCCCCGATCGGTGCCCCTCCGCCCCGCCCCCGGCTCAGTCCCCGTCGCCGTCGTCCTTCTCCGCGTCGACCAGCTCGCGCTTGAGGATCTTGCCGGTCGGGTTCCGCGGCAGCTCGTCCATGAACTCGACCTCGCGGGGGATCTTGTAGCGGGCGAGGTTCTCCTTGACGTAGTCCTTGACGCCCGCCTCGTCGAGGTCGGAACCGGAGCTGGTGACCACGAACGCCTTAAGGCGCTGCCCGAACTTCTCGTCGTCGACGCCGATCACGGCCGCCTCGTCGATCGCGTCGTGATTGGCAAGGAGGTCCTCGACCTCGCGGGGGAAGACGTTCTCGCCGCCGGAGACGATCATCTCGTCGTCGCGACCGTCGATGAACAGGCGCCCGGCCTCGTCGAAGTGACCGACGTCGCCGGAGGAGAGCATCCCGTTGATGACGTCCTTGCCGCCGCCGCCGGTGTAGCCCTCGAACGACATCTCGTTGCCGACGAAGATCCGCCCCGACTCGCCGCGGGGGAGCTCGTCGCCGTCGTCGCCGAGGATCTTCACCTCGGTGCCGTGCGGGGTCCGGCCGGCGGTGCCCGGGGCCTCGCGCATGTCGGCGGGCGTCGCGATCGTCGCCCAGCCGACCTCGGTCGAGCCGTAGAAGTTGTAGAGGTTGTCCCCGAAGCTGTCCATCCAGCGGACCGCCATGTCGCCGGGCAGCGCCGAGCCGCTCGCAGCAGTGATCCGCAGGCTCGGGAGCTCGTAGCGGTCGAGGACCTCCTGGTCGAGCTCGAGGATCCGCTGCAGCATCACCGGCACCACCACGAGCGCGGCGGCCTCGTTGTCGGCGACCATCTTCAGCGTCGCCTCCGGATCGAATCGGCGCCGCAGAACGAACGTCGAGCCGAGCGCGAGACCGAAGGCGAAGTTGAGGAAGCCCCACGAGTGGAACAGCGGCGCCGCGATCACGGTCTTCTGCTCGGCCCGGAGCGGGATCTTCGAGAGCAGGATCGCCAGCGGCGCCAGCGAGTCGGGGGAGCCGCGCTGCGCGCCCTTCGGCGTGCCCGTCGTGCCCGAAGTGAGGATGACGAAGCGGCTGGGCTCCTCCGGCGGGTCGATCGGCGCGTCGGAGTTGCGGGCGATCGCGTCCTCGGCGATCTGCCGGTCCCCGGAGTAGTCATCGTCGGCCCAGGAGACGATCCGGGTCAGCTCCGGGTCCTCGCCCTCGGCGCCCTCGAGCAGGTTCTCGAACTCGGAGTCGTAGATGACGGCTTGGGGCTGCTCGCGCTCGATCACGCCGAGGAGCTGGGGCCGCGCGAAGTCGGTGTTGAGGAGCAGGACCGAAGCGCCGAGCTTGGCGCTCGCGAAGATCGCGTCGGCGAAGCCGCGGTGGTTGCGGCACATGATCGCCACCGAGTCCTCGCTGCTCACGCCGGCGCGGATCAGCGCCCGGGCGAGCGCGTTCGAGCGAGCGTCCAGCTCGCCGAAGGTGACCTCGCCGAGCTCGTCGATCAGGGCAACGTCATCGGGGCGCCGGGCGGCGGCGGAGACGATCCCCGCGGCCGGCGACGCGCCCCAGCGGCGCACCGCCTGGCCGACCGCGAGCAGCTCGCTCGGGCCCATCGGCCGGATGATCCCGGCGTCGGTCAGGACCTTGAGGTTGAACGGGAGGTCGGCGAGGCTGCCGAGCTGCCCCACCTTGACCTTCCGGACGGCCCCGCCGACCGAATCCGTGATGCTCTTGATCGCTCCTGCCACGACTAGCGCAAGCCTATTGGGTATCGCCGGTGCCGGAGCCCGGGGCGGGATCGAACGAGGCGACCGCGATCGCGGCGATCCCCTCCTCCCGGCCGATCGCGCCGAGGCCCTCGTTGGTCGTCGCCTTGACCGAGACCGGAGCGCCGACGGCCGCGCCGAGGCACGCCTCGATCGCGGCACGATGGGGGCCGATCGGCGGGCGCTCGCAGATCACGGTGGCGTCGACGTTGACGACCGCTCCCTCGAGCCCGCTGACGACGGTGCGAAGGAGCTCGATCGAGTCGGCGTCCTTCCAGCGCTCGTCGGTCGGCGGGAAGTGGGATCCGATGTCGCCCGCACCGGCGGCGCCGAGGACGGCGTCGGTGACCGCGTGCGCGAGGACGTCGGCGTCGGAGTGCCCGTCGAGGCCGCGATCGAACTCGATCTCGACGCCGCCGATGATCAGCGGGCGACCGGCGACCAGCCGGTGGCTGTCGTAGCCGATCCCGACCCGGCTCATCCGATCGGCTCCAGGCTCCGCTCGCGGCCCGAGAAGACGCAGATCCGGTCGATGCCGAGGCCGGTCATGAACCCGACCGCCTCGTCGTAGGCGTAACCGACCTGTTCGGGGACGTGCGCATCCGAAGACAGTGTGAAGGGCACGCCCGCCTCGACGCAGAGCCGGGCGAAGCCGGCGCTCGGATAGAGCTCGGCCACGGGCTTGCGCAGCCCGGCCGTCGAGACCTCGACCGCCACGCCGGCCGCCGCGATCGCCTCCACCGCAGGCTCCCAGTAGACGCGGGGATCGCGCTCGGGGCCGGGCCTGCCGGCACCCCAGACCTTGACGAGATCGGGGTGCGCGAGGACGTCGAACAGCCCCGAGGCGGCCGCGGCCGCGAGCTGCTCGAAGTACCGCTCCCAGACGCGGTCGGGATCGTTGCCCTCGGCCTCCCAGACGTCCCACCGGTCCTGGTCGACGGCCGCTTCGCCGACGAAGTGGACCGAGCCGATCACGTAGTCGAAGGACCGTGCGGCGAGCAGGTCGGCGATCCGGTCCTCGGCGCCGGCGACGTAGTCGGCTTCGATCCCGACCTTGAGGCCGGAGGAGGCGAGGAACTCGCAATAGGCGTCGAGGTCGTCGACGGCCTGCTCGACCCAGAACGGGTGGCGCCAGACGTCGAGGGCCTGCGCGAAGCGGTGGATGTGTTCGGAGATCCCGAGCTCAGCCACCCCGGCCGCATCCGCCGCCTCGCGATAGCGAGCGACGTTGGCGGCGGTGAAGTAGAGCTCGGGCGGCGTGCCGTCCTCGTCGGGCCGGAGGTGGACGTGGTAATCGGTCAGCATCGCGGCCCGGCTACCCTAGACATCCGGACTTCGGGAGCCGCACCATCGCCACCCTGACCGACATCGCCATCGCCCTCGCCTCGTTCGCGGCCGCCGCGCTGATCGCCGCCGCGCTGGGAGCCGCCAACGCCGGCACCGCGCTCGGCGTCGGCCAGGTCGTGTTCGCGTTCGTCGTCACCGGCCTGCTCCTGCTCCGCGACTGACGAATCAGGCCGGGCCTGCCGCCACGAGCGCCTCGGCGGCGGCGAGATCGGCGCCGGTCGTGACCTTGAAGTTCGCCGAGCCGGTCTCCTCGAGCAGGACCCGGCCGCCTGCCAGCTCGATCAGGGACGCTTCGTCGGTCGCGGCGGCGAGCCGGTCCTCGTCAGCCGCCCGCCGTTGCGCGGCTCGGAGGGCCTCGAGACGGAAGGCCTGCGGGGTCTGAGCCGCCCAGAGAAGCTCGCGATCCAGCGTCTCGGCGATGACGTCGGCATCGGCACCGCCCGCCCCGCGTGCAGCGCGGGCGCGCTTGACCGTGTCGGTCAGCGGTGCCGCCGCGATGGCGGCATCGGCCTCGGGATCGGCCGCGAGGCGACCGACGACGCGGTCCACGAGGCCCGGCGTGATCAGCGGCCGGGCGGCGTCGTGGATGGCCACGAGGTCGCCGCGGACGTGGTCGAGGGCGAGCTCGATCGAGGCCGCTCTCGTCGCGCCGCCCGGGGTGACGACTACCGCGGCCTTCGGAGCGGCGAGCTCGGCGGCCAGCTCGGCTTCACGCTCGTAGCCGGCCGGAGCGGCGATCACGATCCCCCCGATCGAACGGGCGGCGTCGAGCGCGGCCAGCGACCACTCGATCAGCGCCCTCCCCCCGAGGTCGACGAAGGCCTTGGGGCCGCCGGCCCCGAGCCTCTGCCCGGAGCCGGCGGCCGCCACCACGGCCGTTGCGCGGGCTCCGCTCAGGCGGGAGCACCCGCTTCGGCGACCGTTTCGCCGAAGCGCTCGGTGAGCAGACCGTCGAGGTACTCCTCGGCGCCCTCCTCATCCTTGTCCAGCGCGTACATGAACTCCGAGGCGAGGATCTTCTTCGCCCGCGTGTACATCTGCTTCTCGCCGGTGGAGAGGCCCTTCTCGATCTCGCGGATCGCGAGGTTGCGGACCACCTCGGCGAGCTCGAAGACGTCGCCGGTCTTGATCTTCTCGCGGTTGTGCTTGAAACGCCGGTTCCAGTTCTTCGGCATCTCGGACACGTCGTCGGTGAGGACGGCGGTGACCTTCTTCACGTCCTCCGGGCCGATCACGCGCCGCAAGCCCGCCACGCCGGCGTTCTCGCAGGGCACCTGAACGGTCATGTCGTTGTGGAGGATCTTGATCGTCAAGTACTCGCGCTTCTCGCCGAGGAGATCCTTGCTCTCCTTGCGAAGCACGACACCGGCCCCGTGGTGCGGATAGACGACGTTGTCGCCGACCTCGAAGTCCTCGCACTGCAGCATCTCGATGTCGAGATCGGTGTCAATCGTTTCCTCAACTACCTCAGGAATCGTCTTCCTCCTCTTGTCGCGGCGGCCCGGTGAGCGGGGCGCCTGTTCATGTCAGTGGGTATCGCTCGAAGACTTCGGACTCGCGCACGCGGTCGAGCCCTTCCCGGATGTCGGCGGCGCGGTCTTCACCGACGCCGTCGATCGCGGCGAGCTGCTCGTCGCTTGCCGCGAGGATCTCCTCGAGGCTTCCGAAGTGCTTGATGACCTTCTCGCCGATCAGCCGCGGCAGGCGCGTGATCCGGCTCAACGCCCGGTAGCCGCGGGCGGAGACCTGGAGGTCGTGGGGGTTGACCTTGCGGTCGAAGCCGAGGAGCTCGGCGAGGCGGCCGAGATCGAGCAGCTCCTGGTGACTCAGCTTCGAGAGCTCGGCGAGCGTCGAGTCGAGCATCGCCTCGCTGTCGTCGACCGCGTAGTCGCGGATCAGCGCGACCCGGTCGGAGAGGACGCCGACCGACGTCTCCTCGAGCTGCATCTCGATCATCCGGCCCTCGGCGCCGAGCTCGATGATGTAGCGCTCGACCTCGTTCGAGGTCCGGAGCAGGAGCTCGGCCCGCTGGAGGACGGTGAGCACGTCGTGAAGCGTGGCGGCGCCGGCCATCTCCACGGTCGTAAGGCGGGCCGTCACCCGGTCGAGCCGCAGCCGGTACTTCTCCATCGTCGCCAGGCCCTGGTTGGCCTTGCTGAGCACGGTCGGGATGTCCTGAAGGATGTACTTGATGCCGCCGAGGTAGATCGAGACGACGTCGCGGCGGGCGGAGATCGCGATCACGAGCGCATTCGTCTGCTTCGAGACGCGCTCGGCGGTGCGGTGCCGGGTCCCGGTCTCGGAGGAGTGGATCGTCGGATCCGGCATCAGCTGGACGTTCGCCCAGGAGATCTTCCGGGCCTCCGGATCGAGGACGATCGCCCCGTCCATCTTCGCCACCTGGTAGATCAACCCCGGCGTGTAGTCGACGTCGAGCTTGAGGCCGCCGCTGAACAGGAAGGAGATCTCCTCGGGCTCGCCGATGACGATCAGAGCGCCGGTCGAGGCGTGAATGACGTTGTCGATGCCCTCGCGGAGCGTCGTGCCGGGCGCGACCATGTCGAGCGCCCTCAGGAGCCTCGGATCCTCGTGCACCAACCCCGCGTTCGTATCGTCCCAGGAAGCCAGCGCCATCAAGAGGACGAATGATGGCAGAAGCGCATAAAGAGCCGATTTCCGGCCATTCCGAGTTGAAAGATCGGATTCCCGTTTGTCAAGCGGCGACCGTCACCGGCCACCGTTCGGTTGCCGCGCCGGAGGCGGTCTAGGCGGCCTCGCGGAGGGCGGTTCCGAACCGCTTGCGCGCCACCCCGAGGGCGGCCCTCAGCGTCGCCGCCGGCTCGAGTCCGGCGGGGGCCTCGCGGATCTGCGGTCCGAGGACCGGTGAGAGACCGAACTTCAGCGCCTCGGCGACCCGGCGCTCGGCGTGGGCGACGTAGCGGAGCTCGCCGGTCAGACCGACCTCGCCAAAGCAGGCGAGCGGCCTGCCCTCGGGGTCGCTGAGCGGCTCGCCGCGATGGGCCGACGCGATCGCGAGGGCGATCGCGAGGTCGGCCCCCGGCTCGTCGACGCGGACGCCGCCCGCGACGTTGACGAAGACGTCGGCGTTGCCGACCCCGACGCCGCCGTGGCGGGAGAGGACGGCGAGGATCATCGCCAGGCGGTTGCGATCGATGCCGTTGGCGACCCGGCGCGGCGGGACGACCTCGGTCGGCGCGACCAGTGCCTGGACCTCGACCAGCAACGGCCGCGTCCCCTCCATCGCGCAGAGCACGACCGAACCCGAGGCGGCGGTGGCCTCGCCGACGAACCGGGCCGAGGGGTCCTCGACCTCGACGAGTCCGGCCTCGCGCATCTCGAAGACGCCGAGCTCGCTGGTCGCGCCGAAGCGGTTCTTGAGCGCGCGCAGGGTCCGGTAGGAGCGCTCGCGCTCGCCCTCGAAGAGCAGGACGCAATCGACTAGATGCTCGAGGACCCGTGGCCCAGCGACGGCGCCCTCCTTGGTCACGTGACCGACGAGGATCAGCGCGGTGCCGTTGCGCTTGCCGACCTCCATCAGAGCGTTCGCGGCCTCGCGGACCTGGGCGACCGAGCCGGGCGCGCTCGAGAGCTCCGCCGAGTGCAGGGTCTGGACCGAATCGACGACGCACGCGTCGGGACGCTCGGACTCGATCGCCGCGACGACCGCCCCGAGATCGGTCTCGGCGAGCGCGGGGACGTCGAGGGCGCTCTCGCCGAGCCGTTCGGCGCGCATCTTCACCTGCGCGGCCGACTCCTCCCCCGTCACGTAGAGGACGTCGCGACCGGCGGCCGCGAGGTTTCCGAGCGCCATCGCCGTGATCGTGCTCTTGCCGATGCCGGGCGAGCCGCCGAGCAGGACGAGCGATCCGGGCACCAGGCCGCCACCGAGGACGCGGTCGAGCTCGCCGATGCCGGTCCCGAGGCGCTCCTCGGCCGGAGCCTCGACCTCCCGCAGCGGGATCGAGCGCGGCGCCGCGGCGGCGCGGCGCGGCGAGCGGCCGGCGCCCGCCGCCGTGGTCGCGGTCACGACCACCTCCTCGAGCGTGTTCCACTCCGAGCAGCCCGGGCACTGCCCGGACCAGGCCAGCGACTCGTGCCCGCAATCGCGGCAGACGTAGCGGCTGCGCTGCTTGGCCATCACCGACGATCCTGCCAAGCCCGGGGGACGGCACCGCGCCCCGCACGAGCGGAAGGCGTCGCTAAGGGTCCGCTCGCCGCGCCGTTAGCGCGAGGGCGATCAGCCAAGCCCCGAGGACGACCTGCGCCGCGCGATGGAAGATGCCCTTCGCGGAGGCGAGATCGTCGACCAGGTACTGCGCTCCCATCAGGACGTTGCAGGCCGTCCAGGCCACGCCGGCGGCCACGGTCCACGCGCCGATCCGTCGCATCCGTGCGGCACCGTCACGGAGGAAGCCGGCCGCGAAGAGCCCGAAGGTGACGATCGTGATCCCGATCGAGAGGAACGTCTCGCCGCCGTGGATCAGGTCGACGATGTCGTAGCGCAGCTTGCACGGCTCGGCGAGGTTCTCACCGCAGCTCAGCGGGAAGGCGCCGTCGACGATCGTGCAGACGCCGACCGCGACGAGACCCCAGCAGCCCCACCGGAGCTCGCGCGAGCGTCCGGCGAGAAACGGCAGGAGCAGGAGCGCGAAGGCGACGAGGACGACTCCCGACGCGGCCTCGAGCAGGTCGAACAGCAGCCCGGTGTCCTCGGTCCTCGCGCCGAGATCGCTGATCCACGAACCGGCGGGGTCGGTGCGGTCTGCGAGCAGCGTCTCCAGCGCCCAGTAGTTGGCCGTGAGCCCGGCGAGGACCCCTGCCGCAACGAGCGCGCGCGGCCTCTCGGGTCGATGCGGGCGACGCTCGTCCATCTCGCACCACCCTACGCGGGGCCCGGCGCGTAACACGATCTTCTCCACCGCGAAACCCGCGCTTCACATGCCGGTGACCGATTTGACACATATTTGCTCGCGTCACCGTCCACCTGGGGGCCGTCCAAGGGAGGCCGGACATTTCCGAAGCCATCACGATCGCCAACCTGGAGATCCGCCCGAAGGAGTTCGACGTCCTCGTCGAGGGCCGGCGCGCCGGGCTCACTGTCCGCGAGTACAGGCTGCTGACCGCACTCGCGTCGAACCCCGACACGGTCATGCAGCGCCCCGACATCTACGAGATCGTCTGGGGTGGCGCCATGCGCTATCGCGACCGCTCGGTCGACGTCGTCGTCCGCAAGGTGCGGAGCAAGCTCGAGATCTGGGCGCCCGACTGGCGGTACATCCACACGCACTTCGCCGTCGGCTACCGGTTCCACCCCGAGCGCCCCGCCCCAGCGGGCACCGGCACGGGCACAACTGCGGTGCCCGACCGCCGCGATGCGCCGTGGCCGCCGCCGGCCGGCCTGGCGGAGCTGCGCACCGACTGACCGAGCGGCGGCGCCGAGCCGGCGCCGCCCGCGACCTCGAGTCCTATTCGGTCGGCTCGCTGCCGGTCTCGGCGGCTTCGTCGCCGGCGCCGTCCTCGGAGGACTCGTCCTCCTCGGCGCCCTTGGCTCCGACGCCGACCGGCTGCTTGTCCTCGCCGACCGGCTTGCTCGGCGGGATCAGCTCGAGCTTCAGCGGCTGGTCGTTCTCGTCGCCCGCCTCGTCGCGGGAGACCAGGACCGTCGTGCCCGACTCGATCGAGTCGGGGCCGGCCTTGAGCACCTCGTCGGCGAGCGGATCCTCGATGTAGCGCTGGATCGCGCGGCGCAGCGGCCGTGCTCCCATCGACGGGTCCCAGCCCTTCTCGACGAGCAGATCCTTCGCCTCTTCGGTCAGGTCGAGCTGGAGCTCGTGCTCGGAGATCTGCGTCCGGACGCGGCCGATCAGCAGGTCGATGATGACCTTGATCTCGTCCCGGCTGAGCTTGTGGAAGACGATGACCTCGTCGATCCGGTTCAGGAACTCGGGGCGGAAGACCTTCTTCAGGTCGCCCATGATCCGCTTCTTCATGTCGTCGTAGGTGGTGCCGGTCTCATCGGTGACCGCGAACCCGAGCGGGGTGTTGCGGGCGATGTCCTGGGCGCCGACGTTCGACGTCATGATCACGATCGCGTTGCGGAAGTCGACGGTCCGGCCCTGAGCATCGGTCAGGCGGCCGTCCTCGAGGATCTGCAACAGGATGTTGAAGACGTCGGGGTGGGCCTTCTCGATCTCGTCGAGCAGGAGTACGCAGTACGGCTTCCGCCGCACGGCCTCGGTGAGCTGGCCGCCCTCGTCGTAGCCGACGTAGCCGGGAGGCGAGCCGACGAGACGACTGACCGCGTGCTTCTCCATGTACTCGGACATGTCGATCCGCGTCATCGAGTCCTCGTCGCCGAACAAGAACTCGGCGAGGGTCCGGGCGAGCTCGGTCTTGCCGACGCCCGAGGGGCCGAGGAAGATGAACGAGCCGGACGGCCGCTTCGGGTCCTTGATCCCGGCACGGGCGCGGCGGATCGCCTTCGAGACGGCGGTGATCGCGACCTCCTGGCCGACGACGCGCTTGTGCAGCTCCTCCTCCATGCGGACGAGCTTCTTGGTCTCGGCCTCGGTCAGCTTGAAGACGGGGATGCCGGTCCACATCGAGACGATGTCGGCGATCTCCTCCTCGCCGACGACCGGGCGGGTGCCCTCCTCGCCGGAGCTCCACTCCTCCTCGAGCTCGCGCTTCTTCGCGGTGAGCTGCCGCTCCTTGTCGCGGAGGTTGGCGGCCTTCTCGAACTCCTGGGCCTCGATCGCGGCCTCCTTGGCGCGCCGGGTCTCGTCGATCTCGTCCTCGAGATCGCGGTAGACGGGCGGCTGCGACATCGACTTGATCCGCAGCCGCGAGGCGGCCTCGTCGATCAGGTCGATGGCCTTGTCCGGCAGGAAGCGCTCGGAGATGTAGCGGTCGGCGAGATCGGCGGCGGCGGCGAGGGCCTCGTCGCTGATCTTGACCTTGTGGTGCTGCTCGTAGCGGTCGCGCAGGCCCTCGAGGATCTGCACGCTCTGCTCGATCGACGGCTGGTCGACCTTGATCTGCTGGAAGCGCCGCTCCAGCGCCGAGTCGCGCTCGAGGTACTTGCGGTACTCGTCGAGCGTCGTCGCGCCGATCGTCTGCAGCTCGCCGCGGGCGAGCGCCGGCTTGAGGATCGAGGCCGCGTCGATCGCGCCCTCGGCCGCGCCGGCACCGACGAGATTGTGGAGCTCGTCGATGAACAGGATGATGTCGCCGCGCTGGGTGATCTCCTTCATCACCTTCTTGAGGCGCTCCTCGAACTCGCCGCGGTACTTCGAGCCGGCGACCAGGGCCGCCAGGTCGAGCGTGTAGATCTGCTTGTTCCGCAGCAGCTCGGGGACCTCGCCGTTGGTGATCCGTGCGGCCAGGCCCTCGACGACGGCCGTCTTGCCGACGCCCGGCTCGCCGAGCAGCACCGGGTTGTTCTTGGTGCGCCGGGAGAGGATCTGCATGATCCGCTCGATCTCGGTCTCGCGGCCGATCACGGGGTCGAGCTTGCCGTCGGCGGCGAGCTTGGTCAGGTTGCGGCCGAACTGGTCGAGCAGCTTCGAGGACTTCTTGCCCTCGCCGGTTCCCGTCGAGCTCGAGCTGCCGGAGCTGCCCTGACGGCGTCCGCCGGGACCGGACAGCATCCGGATGACCTCGTTGCGGATCTTCTCGGAGTCGGCGTCGAAGTCGAGCAGGATGCGGGCGGCGACGCCCTCGTTCTCGCGGACCAGGCCGAGCAGGATGTGCTCGGTGCCGATGTAGTTGTGGCCGAGCGAGAGCGCCTCGCGGAGCGCGAGCTCGAGGACCTTCTTGGCGCGCGGCGTGAACGGGATCTGCCCGGAGGTGACCTCCTCACCGGAGCCGACGATCCGCACCACCTGGGCACGGACGCGCTCGACGGTGATGTCGAGGGACTCGAGGACGCGGGCGGCGAGCCCTTCCTCCTCGCGGAGAAGGCCGAGCAGGATGTGCTCGGTGCCGATGTAGTTGTGCTTGAGGGTCCGTGCCTCCTCCTGGGCGAGGACGACGACCTGACGGGCCCTCTCTGTGAATCTCTCGAACACTGGCTACCTGACCTGTCTTCCGTGGGTACTTGAGCTCGGGGTCGTAATCCTCGGACCCCGCCCGGACGCTTGCCCGTCCCCGGCCTGGACGCTCCCCGGGAATGCGCTGCCACCGGAGTTCTGAATCAAATTCTTCGGCGCCTGCTTGCCGATCGTTCAGCCCTCCGGTTTGTGGTTTGCGCGGATGCAGAAGTATAGACGGGGGTGTCGGTCGGTCCGGCGGCATGGCGCGCCCATGCCACCGGCTTCCCCGCAACCTGCGGAAGCCGCGGCGGCGCGCCGGCGCGGCGGCGGTTCGGGCGGCTAGGTTTTCGGCGCGATGGCGTACGACGCGACCACGGGGCTCCTCGATTCCTTCGTCGCCGGTAACGGGCTGAGCCCCGGCACCGACGGCCCGCTCCCAACCGACGGCGGTCTCTTCGGGCGCACCAGCTTCAAGGTCGAGGGAGCCGGCCACGGCGAGTTGCCCGGAGGCCTGAAGGGCACGATCCTCCACTGCACCTACGAGGTCCGCTCCGACGACTCGACCAGGACCTACCAGCGCACCGCCGTCGTCGCCCGGGTGCCGGCGGCGATGGGGTATCTGCCCTACCTGATGGTCGGTTCCGGGATCGACCTCTCGACCGCGGGCGCCGGCGCCGAGCGCTACGACGCCGCCGAGGGCGTCCGCGCGCTCGTCGAGAAGGGCGTCGACCGCGGCTGGCTGACCGAGCTCTTCTCCCCCGCCTTCAGCGAGTGGCTCCAGCGCAGCCCCGGCGACTTCGGCGCCGAGTACCTCGCCGGGGTCCTGACGGTCGTCCGCGACACGCTCATCACCGACGCGACCGAGCTGACGAACCTCTGCGCCGACGCCGCCAAGATCGCCGGCCGGCTGCGCGAGGAGGCGTCCGAGGCGACCGAGGCCGGGGGCGGCAAGGCGGCGAAGAACGTGAAGGTCGACCGCAACGCCCGGATCGCGGCCGGCGTCATCGACGAACTCGGGCCTGGAAGCCCCGCCGACGTCGCCTCCGAGCTGTCCGCGGCATCGGCGATCGCCCGGCGCGACGGCGGCACGATCGCGCGGACGATCAAGCTGACGATCCTCTGGCTCGTCGGCATCAACGTGATCGGGGGCGGGATCTACGGCCTCCTGCTCAACCTCGGCGACCCGCTGAAGGCGGTGCTGATCTATCAGGTGATCCTGGTCCTGATCGTCGCGCCGCTGACGTTCCGGTCGGTCTCGCGCTCGGTCGCGACGATCGCTTCGGAGGAGGCCTTCTTTCGCGGCTACGCGAAGGCCCACGACCTGAAGGCGCTCGAGCCGCTCGCGTTCGCCGCCGAGTACGCGGACGCGAACCTGCCCGGGGAGCCGGTACGTGTCTTCGAGGGCTCGTTCGGAGGCGAGCCCGGAGTCCTGATGACGACCGGCGACGGGCGCACGCGGGGCGATCAGATCGCCCTCGTCCGCGGGATCCGGGGACCGACGGCGACGACCGAGCTCAACGTCTCGGCGCCGGGCATCTCGGCCCGTGACCTCGACGCCGCGGTCGAGACCCTGGTGCTCGACCTCGAAACCGCACCGCCGACGGCCACCGGCTGAGCGAGTGGCGAAACGAGCTGCGGCCGCTGGTAGGGTGCCGCCCGGGATGGGTCGTTCGCGCTTTGCACTGCCGGCGCTGGTTGCGCTGATCGCACTCGTCGCCGCGATCCCCTCCAGCGCCTCCGAGCCCGCCGCGAACGCCCGCGCCGGCGGCAACTTCGTCAAGCACTCGGGCCCCAACTGGGTCTGGTTCGGGCCCCAGAGCTGGCAGGCCGCATACGGCACCTACGGGCTCTCGATCTTCGGCGACGACGGAGAGAGCATCGACTACGGCGGCTCGTCCACCGTCTGCGGCGGGACGCCGGCCAAGTGGTTCGACGGACGCCGCCGCGCGTTCGCATCGCTCCCGGGCCTCTCGCGGGTCAAGTTCCGAAAGATCAGCCGGATCCGGACCAACCGCCCGTTCAACCGCGGTGGCACCGCGTCGCAGACGATGAAGTTCTCGGCCCGGGCCAACGGCAAGAAGATCGGCGGCGAGCTCGGCTTCCAGTACGCGCTCTACATCTACGACCAGCAGTACTGCTACCAGGCCCAGCTCTACAAGGCCGCGGTCGACGACCGGAACTTCAAGCAGTCGATGAAGACGGTCGACGCCGTCTGGGATCGGACCGCCTACAGCGGCCCGGGGCTGCCGATCAACCCCGACACCGGGCTGCCCTAGCGAGTCGCGGGCGTAGGCGCCGCCGGGCGGCCTTATCTAGCCTGCAGGGATCGCCGCGGCCACCATCGACATCCGCCTCGCCGCCCCCGAGGACCTGCCGCGGATCTTCGCGATCTACAACCGCGAGGTGGAAGGCAGCGTCTCGACGTTCGACATCGAGCCCCGCGAGCCCGGCCGCGACGACGAGTGGCTGACCGCTCGCGCCCCCTACCACCCGGTCACGGTCGCGGTCGAGGACGGCAAGGTCGTCGGCTGGGCCTCGATCGGTCCCTGGTCCCCGCGCGGCGCCTATCGGCGGACCGGCGAGGTCTCGGTCTACGTCGACCCGGTCAGCCGCGGTGCCGGCATCGGCCGGGCGCTGCTCGCCGATCTGGTCGAACGGGCGCGCTCGCTGCCCGAGATCCACGTCCTGCTCGCCCGGATCGCGCAGCCGAACCCTGCGAGCGTCACCGTCCACGAGGCGGTCGGCTTCCGCTCGTTCGGCACCCAGCGCCGCTGCGGCGAGAAGCTCGGCCGGATCCTCGACGTGGAGCTGTTCGACCTGCACCTGGACGAGGTGTAGGCGGACGGGTCGTTCGGCGGCGGCTTGGGCGCGCGGTTATCGGCGCGGTGCAAAGGGATTAGGGCAGTGAGGGGGATGCGGGCGGGCGGTTGAGGAGGCTCACGCCGGGCACTGGGCCGGGTTGTGGGTCGTATGGACACCAAACTCGGCCCAGTACGAGCCATTGATCGGGATCGTGGTTGCTGAGCAGCCCAAATCCCGATCAGTGGCCGGGTCCGACATCCGACATCGCCCGCTCACCCTCAATCACGAGCTCAGGCCGCATCGACCAGCGACGCCCAAGGGCCGGGCGGGGGTGTGCCCCGCCGGCTTCACGCGCGGAGAAGGGTCGGTGGGGATGGGTCCCGCCGACACTCAGCACGAAGTGCGGAGGCGGGGTCCATCCCCACCGGCCCGCCCCCGAAAACCTCGCGGAGGCGGGGCATGCCGCCGCCCGGCCCCGCCGACGACCGAACTAAGCGGCCTCGATCTTCGTGATCTTCAGCTCCTTGGCCGGACCCCGCGGAACCTCGACGCTGACGATCTCACCGCGCTTGCGGCCCATCAGGGCCTTGCCGATCGGGGACTCGTGGGAGAGCTTCTCCTCGGCCGGGTTGGCCTCGGCCGAGCCGACGAGCTGGAACTTGCGGGAGTCGCCGGTCTTCTGGTCCTTGACGTGGACCTTGACGCCGACGGAGACGACGCCGGTGTCGACCTGATCCTTGTCGACGACGATCGCCCGGCGGACACGCTCCTCCATCTGGGCGATCCGCTGCTCGAGCATGGCCTGCTCGTTCTTCGCGTCGTCGTACTCGGAGTTCTCGGCGATGTCGCCGAACTCGCGGGCCTCCTTGATCCGCTCGGCGACCTCGCGCCGGCGCGTGGTCTGGAGCTCCTCGAGCTCCGCCTTCAGCTTCTCGAGACCTTCGGGAGTGATCAGGGACTCTCTGGCCACGTTCTACCTTCCTCGTGTTCGTCCCCGGTTGCCGTCTGAAAACGCCCTCCCGGAGAACAGAAACGCCCGATTCGCAGTCCCGCGAGGGGCCGCTGGTCGGGCACGGCGGCGCGGAACTATAGCAACGGCTCTCGCCGGTTCAATCGGCCTGGGACGCGATGCCCGCGGGTGCGTGGAAACGCCGGCTCAGGCGGCCGCGAGACGTGCGGCGCCGAGGTCGCGAACGCGCTCGCGGGCCTCGTCGAGGTCCTCGAGCTGCTGGAAGGCGGCGGCGTCGCGGTGCGCCACCCCCATCCGCGCCAGATACCAGGGGTAGAACTTGCGCAGGTAGTGGGAGGCGCGCTGCGCCCCGAGGTGCTCCTCGGCGGCGTCGATCACCCAGAGCAGCTCGGCGGCGATCTCCTCGCGGTCGGGCGCTGCTGTGCGGCGGCCGGTCAGCTCCTCGAAGATCCACGGGTAGCCGAACGAACCGCGGGCGATCATGACCGCGTCGGCGCCCGACTCGCTGTAGGCGGTGCGGGCGGACTCGGCGCTGTCGAGGCCGCCGGAGACGATGACCGGGACGTCGATCAGCCCGGTCAGCTCGCGCACGAGCGCGTAGTCGGGCATCCCCTTGTGCTGGACGGCCGCCGAGCGGGGATGGAAGGCGATCGCCGCCACCCCGGCCTCGCGGACGAGCCGGACGGCGACGTCGACGCCCGAGCGGTCGCCGGCGCGAAGGCCCGAGCGCAGCTTCACCGTCACCGGCCTGCCGCCGCCCTCGACGGCAGCCGCCGCGACGGCGACGGCGAGATCGGGGTCGGAGATCAGCTCAGCGCCGGCGCCGGTCTTGCGGACCTTCTTGACCGGACAGCCCATGTTCAGGTCGATCAGATCGGCGCCGGCCTCGGTGGCGACGGCGGCCGCTCCTCGCATCACGTCGGGGTCGGCTCCGAAGAGCTGGATCGAGGTCGGATGCTCATCGGGGTGGATCCGCAGGAGCTCGGTCATCGTGCGCTCGTTCCCGTAGTGGATCGCGTGGCTCGAGACCATCTCGGAGACCGCGAGCCCGGCCCCGTGGCGGCGAGCCTGGAGGCGCACGAACCAGTTGCCGATCCCGGCGAGCGGCGCCAGCAGCACGCGGTTGGAGATCGGGACGCCGCCGATCTCGAACGGCTCGGTCAGGGCCGGCTGCGGGCTCACCGGTTCCGCTCCCAGATCAGCCTCAGGCCGGTCAGCGTCAGGTAGGGGTCGACGATGTCGATGGTCTCGCAGAGCGGAGCGATCGTCGTCGCCATGCCGCCGGTCGCGATCACGGTCGCGTCCTCGCCGAGCTCCTCGCGCATCCGCGCGACGACCCCGTCGACGAGGCCGGCGAACCCGTAGGCGAACCCGGACTGGAGCGCCGTCTGCGTGTTCCGGCCGATCGCCTGCTCGGGACGCGTGAGCTGGAAACGCGGCAGCTTCGCGGCCCGCGAGGAGAGGGCGTCGATCGAGACCTCGAGCCCGGGGGCGATGACCCCGCCGAGGTACTCGCCGTCGGCCGAGACGGCGTCGACGTTGATCGACGTCCCGAAGTCGACCGACAGGCAGCGGCCGCCGACCCGCTCGAATGAGGAGACGGCGTTGACGAGCCGGTCGGAGCCGAGCTCGTGCGGGTTGTCGATCAGGATCGGCATCCCGGTCTTCGCGGCCGGGCCGACCGCGACGAACGGCACGTCGAAGTGGCGTGTACAGAGCCGCTCGTACTCGGGAGCGAGGCGCGGCACGACGGTCGAGAGGATCAGCCCCTCGACGTCGCCGCGATCGAGGTCGCGGAACTCGAGCGAGCCGGCGATCGCCAGTGCGAGCTCGTCGGCGGTCGAGTCGCCGCGGGTCGCCAGGCGCCAGTCGCCGATCAGCTCGGCGCCGGCGAAGGCGCCGACGTGCGTCTGGGTGTTGCCGACGTCGACCGCGAGGAGCATCGGCCGATTGTCGCAACCGCCGCGTGCCGGATGCGTGTAGGTTCGCCGCCATGAAGGCACGCCTGTTCACGATTCCCGCATCCCACCCCGGCTGGACCGTGAGGCTGATGCTCGAGCGCAAGGGCATCCCCTACTCGCGGATCGACCTCGTCGCAGTCATCTCGAAGCCGATCCTCCGCGCGGCCGGGTTCCCTGGCGTGACGGTCCCGGCGCTGCGGATCGACGGCCGCAAGGTCCAGGGCAGCCGGGCGATCGGCCAGGAGCTCGAGCGACTCGTTCCGGACCCTCCCCTGTTCCCGGCCGACGCCGACGCGCGGGCGAAGGTCGAGGAGGCCGAGGCCTGGGGCGACGAGGTTCTTCAGGACGTCGCCCGGCGCCTGGTCTGGAACCTCCTGAGCAAGGACAGCGGCGCCATCGAGAGTTACCTGAAGGGCGCCAAGCTCGGGCTCCCGGTGCCCGTCGCGGCGAAGACCGCGCCGCCGATCGCCAAGCTCTCAGCCCGCTTCAACAAGGCCGACGACGCGCACGCGATCGCGGACCTGGCGGCGCTCCCGGGACTCCTCGACCGGATCGACGGCTACATCGCCGACGGCGTGATCGGCGGAACTGAACCGAACGCGGCCGACTTCCAGATCGCCCCGAGCGTCGCCCTGCTGATGACGATGGACGACCTCCGGCCCCACATCGAGTCGCGGCCCGCCGGCGAGCTGGCCCGTCGCGTCGTGCCCGACTTCCCCGGACACACGCCGCCCGGCTTCCCGGCCGCCTGGCTCGAGCCCCTCAGCGCCTGAGCTCGATCGGGCCGAACGGCTCCACGCGCTCGCCGTCTCCGAGCGCGTCGAGGCATCCGCGCAGGACGGTGCCGTCGGGCAGCGTCAGATCCGGGTCGAGCTCCAGCAGCGGCACGAGTACGAAGCGGCGCGAGGTCACCTCGCGGTGCGGCAGCCGCAGCCGCTCGGTCTCGTACTCCAGGTCGCCGAGCAGCAGCAGATCCACGTCGACCGGCCGCGGGCTGTGCCGAGGCGCCGAGAAGTCACGGCCTGCGTCCGCCTCGACCGCCTTGCAGGCGTCGAGCAGCTCCTCGGGCCCGAGATCGGTGCGGATCCGGATCGCGAGATTGAGGAAGTCGGGCTGGTCGAGGATCTCCCCGACCGGCTCGGTCTCGTAGCCGGAGGAGACGGCCTCGACCTCCACCCCGCGCCCGCCGAGGCCGGCGATCGCGGCCCGGAGGTTGGCGACGCGGTCGCCGACGTTCGAACCGAGGCCGAGGTAGCCGGTCCGCGCGGGCCCGCTCATCGCGGCGGGCGCCTGAGCACGACCGCCACCTCGCCGATCGCCTCCGGGATCGGCGGCTCGGTCTTCGCCGCCCTGATCTCGAGCGCATCGGGGCCGAACTCCGATTCGAGCCGGTCCGCGATCAACCCGCAGAGGTGCTCGAGGGTGCGGCAGCTCGTCCCGGTCACGACCTCGCTCGCAACGCGGGCGACCGCGCCGTAGTCGATCGTCCCGCCGAGCTCGTCGTCGGCGACGGCCGGGCAGTCGGCCACGGCCAGGTCGATGTCGAGGACGATCAGCCGGCCGACCTCGCGTTCTGCCTCGCTGACCCCGTGCGGCCCGAAGGCCCGAAGGCCGCGGAGCTCGATCCGGACCGGCTCGCCGCTCACGACACTGCCCCCGCGAGCGGCTCGGAAAGGCCGAGGATCGGTCCCGCGACCCGGATCGCGTCGATGGTCTCGGCGACGTCGTGGACCCGCAGTACGGAGGCTCCTCCCGCAACGGCGAGCACGTTCGTCGCGATGCTGCCGCCGATCCGCTCGCCGACCTCGCGGCCGGTGACGACGCCGATGAAGTTCTTGCGCGAGGTGCCGACGACCACCGGGCGGCCGAGCTCGGCGATCCGGTCGATCCGCGCCAACAGCTCGAGGTTGTGATCGACCGTCTTGCCGAAGCCGATCCCCAGGTCGAGCCAGACCCGCTCGGCCTCGACCCCGGCCGCGACCCCGGCCGCGAGCCGCCCGGCGAGGAAGTCTCCGACCTCGGCGACGACGTTGTCGTAGCGCGGGTCCTCCTGCATGGTCCTCGGCGTCCCCTTCATGTGCATCAGGATCAGGCCGCAGCAGGCGTCGGCGCAGACCGCGGCCATCTCGGGGTCGCCGAGGGCCGTTACGTCGTTGACGATCTCCGCCCCGGCCGCCAGCGCCGCCGCTGCGACCTCCGCCTTCGAGGTGTCGACAGACGTCCGCGCGCCTTCGGCGGCGAGTGCCTCGATCACCGGCACGACCCGCTCGGTCTCCTCGGCGACACCGACCTCGGCCGCGCCCGGCCGGGTCGACTCGCCGCCGACGTCGAGGATGTCGGCGCCTTCCGCGAGCAACTCGCGGCCGTGGGCGATCGCGGCCTCGGCGTCGAGGTAGCGCCCGCCGTCGGAGAACGAGTCGGGGGTCACGTTGACGATGCCCATGATGGTCGTCACAGGCTGAGTTCTAGCTCACCCCGGAGCCAAGCCCCACTTGTAAGACGCACCGCCGGCGGTCGAAGTCCCGGTGAGCGGCCCGTCGAGGCCGGGAGGATCCCGCGAGATCGGGCCGATCTTCAGCGGGACGGTCCGAACCGGGAGCGAAAGCGGAACACCGTTGCAGGTCTGCACCGTGCCGACGACGTCGATGTTGGAGATCTGGCCGGAGTAGTCCTGGAGGGTCTTGTCGAAGACGAGATCGCTTCCGTCTGCGATCTGTGCGCTCTTGCTCCCCGTGATCGAGCAGAGCCCGCTCGAGCCCGAAACCGTGTGCTCGAGTGCGCCGCTGCCCTTGTAGACGAACTTGCCGCGCTTCGAAGAGGCCTGCTCGTCGAGCCGGAAGACCGGGCCTGCGATCGAGTCGAGCTTGGCGTACCCGAGAATCGGAAGCTGGACCGACACCGAGCCCTCGTAGGTGAGGGCGACCGCGGCGAAGTCGGGGCCGTCGCTGCAACTCGGCCGGGCACGTTGGATCTGGGACCCGCTGCGCGAAACGCAGATCCTGGGCGTGTAGGTCGTCGGTCCCAACCTGGGATCGGCCGCCAGCCTCACCGTGCCCGTTTCGCCGGGGCCGATCTGTTTGAAGTTCGTCGAGGCGTGAAACCCGAACTCAAGCTCTCCCGCACCCCTCAGGCTCAACTTCGCGAAGGGGTGCTTCACGGTCGGCTCGTCGCCGTTGTTCTTCACCTTGGCCGTGAGCCTCACCTTGCCCACGGTCCCCCCGACGTGCAGCGGCTTCAGCTGGCCGGGCGCCGCCTTCACCGAGCCGATCCGGAGGTCGGCCCCGGCGTCGGCGGACGCGGGCACACCGATTGCGAGAGCGGTCGCGAGAAGGCAGACCAGCAGGAACGCGTGATTGCGACTCACTTTTCTCACAAGATCAGACCGGCAACCACCGTAGCGCCGGACGATCCGGTGTCAAGAACGCGGACGAACGTCCGATCCGGCTCGCGAACGCGTCAGTCGCGCTCGGGCTCGTCGGCCCGCATCTCCGCGGCGCCGCCGGCGAAACCGGGACGCGGCGGGGGCGTGATCGAGCGCGGTGCCTCGCGCTCGGACTCGCGCGGCGACTCGTCGCCGGCGTCGGCGGCGGGCTCGGAGCCGCCCTCGTCGTCGGCCGAACCGAAAACCTCTTCCTCGCTGGCGCCGTCGAGCAGCGCGACGAACTCCTTCGCGTCGATCGTCTCGCGCTCGAGCAGGATCTTCGTCAGCGCCTCGAGCTCGTCGCGGCGCTCGTTGAGGATGTCCTTGGCGGTCTGGTGCGCCTCCTCGACGACGCGGCGGATCTCGTCGTCGATCTCACGCGCGATCTCGTCGGAGTAGTCGGGCTCGGAGGAGAACTCGCGGCCGAGGAAGGGCTGGCCGCGGTCGTGGCCGAACACGCGGGGGCCGAGCCGCTCGGACATGCCGTAGCGCATGACCATCTGCTTGGCGGTCTGCGTGACCTTCTCGAGGTCGTTGGATGCGCCGGTGGTGATCTCGTTGAAGACGATCTCCTCGGCCGCCCGGCCGCCGAGCGTCATCGCCATCGTGTCGGCGAGCTCCGCCCGGGTAGTCAGGAACTTGTCCTCGGTCGGCAGCGAGATCGTGTAGCCGAGCGCCTGGCCGCGGCTGATGATCGAAACCTTGTGGACGGGGTCGCAGTTCGGCAGCAGGTGGCCGACGATCGCGTGCCCGAGCTCGTGGTAGGCGGTGATCAGGCGCTCCTTCTCCCCCATCACCCGCGACTTCTTCTCGGGGCCGGCGATCACGCGCATGATCCCCTCCTCGAGCTCGACCATCGTGATCTCGCGGTTGCCCTTGCGAGCGGTGAGCAGGGCCGACTCGTTGATCAGGTTCGCGAGGTCGGCGCCGGTGAACCCGGGGGTCTGGCCGGCGAGGACGTCGAGGTCGAGGTCGGCGGCGAGCGGCTTGCCGCGGGTGTGGACCTCGAGGATCTTCTTGCGGCCCTTGCGGTCGGGGCGGTCGACGACGATCTGGCGGTCGAAGCGGCCCGGGCGCAGCAGCGCCGGGTCGAGGATGTCGGGCCGGTTGGTCGCGGCGATCAGGATGATGTTGTCGGTCATCGTGAAGCCGTCCATCTCGACGAGGAGCTGGTTCAGGGTCTGCTCGCGCTCGTCGTGACCGCCGCCCATGCCGGCGCCGCGGTGGCGGCCGACCGCGTCGATCTCGTCCATGAAGATGATGGTGGGCGAGTTCTGCTTCGCCTGCTCGAAGAGGTCGCGGACGGTGGCTGGCGCCGACGCCGACGAACATCTCGACGAAGTCCGAGCCCGAGATCGAGAAGAACGGGACGCCCGCCTCGCCGGCGACCGCGCGGGCGAGCAGCGTCTTGCCGGTTCCGGGAGGCCCGTAGAGCAGGACGCCCTTCGGGATCCGGGCTCCGAGCGACTGGAACTTCTTCGGGTTCTCGAGGAACTCCTTGATCTCGTGCAGCTCCTGGACGGCCTCGTCGGCTCCGGCGACGTCGCGGAAGGTGATCTTGGGCGCGTCGACCGACATCCGCTTGGCTCGCGACTTGCCGAAGTTCATGACCCGCGAGCCGCCGCCCTGCATCTGGTTCATCAGGAAGATCCAGAACGCGAAGATCAAGACGAAGGGAAGGATGTAGGTGAGCAGCGAGAGGATCGACGATCCGCCCTGGCCCTTGACCGTGGTGCTGATGTCCTGGCGCTCGAGCGTGTTGACGAGCTGTTCCTCGGTGTTCGGCGGGTAGCCGGTCGAGTACTCGGTGCCGTCGTCCTCGGTGACGCTGATCGTGTTGTCGCTCGTCTTCATCTCGACCGACTTGATCTGCTGGGCGGTCGTGTCGTTGTTGATCTGGGCGATGAAGTCCGAGTAGGTCGGATCGCTGTCCTGCTGCGGCGGCGAGATGATCCGCTGCGCGAAGAACGCAAGCACGATCACGATCAGGATCGGAACCAGGGCGCCGCTGCGCGAGATCCGCTTCATCTCAGGTGTCCTTCAGGTGCAATCCGCATGGGAATGGGGTCCGAACGGGCCCAGCCGAATGTTGAGCGTACCAGGGAGGAATCCCCGCTCAACCCGCCTCGGACCGCCGCGAGGGATCGTGCGCCGCCGCCTACCGATCCTGCTCGAGGGCGGCGACGTAATCGAGGTTGCGATGCCGCTGGGCGTGGTCGAGCCCGTAGCCGATCGCAAACCGGTCCGGAATCTCGAATCCGACGTATCGGATCGGCGTCTCGACGCGACGCCGCTCAGGCTTGGTCAGCAGGGCGCAGACCTCGATCGAGGCGGGGTCGCGGGCGTTGAGGTTGCGCAGCAGGTACTGCAGCGTCAGTCCCGAGTCGACGATGTCCTCGACGATCAGGACGTCGCGGCCGTTGATCGAGGTGTCGAGGTCCTTGAGGATCCGCACCACCCCGGAGGAATCGGTCGCCGACCCGTAGCTGGAGACGGCCATCAGGTCGATCTCGCACGGGACGCTGAGCTCGCGCATCAGGTCGGCCATGAAGATCAGGGCGCCCTTGAGGACGCCGACCATGACCAGGTCGCGATCGGCGTAGTCGCTGCTGATCTCGGCGCCGAGTTCGGCCACGCGGGCGTGCAGCCGATCGGACGCGATCAGGGTCTCGCCGATCCGGCCGGTCCCGCTGCTCGGAGATGGATCGCCCATCGCGGCCGAGTGTATTCAGGGGCGCCGGGTCACGGCGCGCGCGGTGATGACGGCGACCTCGGTCGACTCCTCGAGCAGCCTGAACTCGTCGCCGACGGCGACTCCGGCGACCCAGGCGACCCGGCCGCCGGCGGTGACGACCGGGATCCGCGAGCGGACCGAGCGGGGCACACCGCTGTCGGTGAACAGGTCCTGCAGCGTCTTCGTGCCGCCGAGGCCGAGCGGGCGCATCCGGTCGCCGTCCCGCCACGCCCTGATCTCGACCTCGTCGCCGATCGCCCCGGCGTCGAGCGTGGCGAGCCCGGGGCCCTCGGGGTCGACCGGCCCGGTCCGGAGCTCGGCCCGGAGCTCCCAGTCACCGAAGCGGGCGACGCCGGGAACGGTCATCCGGACGGATTCGGGGGTCGGGTCGGTTCCGGTCGCGAAGCGGACCGTGCCGGCCTCGCAGAAGGCGCTGAGGCCGCCGCCGACCTCGACCTCCCCGCCCTGCGGGCGCAGGGCGAGCGCGAGGATCCGCGAGGCGTGACCGCGGTTGAGCGCGACGCTCCGGCCCGCGGCGCGCTCGGCGAGTTCGCGGAGCACGAGGCGGCGCAGCCCCGGCGCCATCCGCTCGAGCTCCTCCGCTTCGATCACGGTGGCGCCGCCGCCCGCTCCCGCCGCCGCAAGGGTCTCGGCGACGACCTCGGCGAGCAGCTCGGCCTCCTCGTGGAGCTCGGCGTGGGTCGCGGCGATGTTGCGCTCGACCTCCGGCCCGATGTCGGCGAGCCGGGGCAGGATCTCGTTCCGGATCCGGTTGCGGGCGTAGTGCGGCAGTGCGTTGCTCGGGTCGTCGACGAACGGCAGCGCCGCCTCGAGCGCAACCGCGCGGGTCTCCTCCCGCGAGATCGAGTGCAGGGGGCGGACGACGTCGCCGCTCCGGGGAGCGAGGCCGAGCAGCGGCCGCGTCCCGGGTGAGACGGCAAGCCGGTAGAGGAAGGTCTCGGCGACGTCGCTGCGGGTGTGCCCGGTCGCGATCCAGTCGTAGCCGAGCTTGCGCCGGAGCCTCTCGGCGGCCGCGTAGCGGGCATCCCGGGCGCGGGCCTGGACGTTGCCGCGCCCGAGGTCGGGGCGGTCGACATGGAGGTCGATCCGGAGCTTCGCGCAGAGCGCCCGCGCGGCGCGCTCGTCCTCGCCGGAGTCGGCGCGCAACCCGTAGTTGAGGTGGACGGCGGAGATCGCCTCGGGTCCACAGAGCGCCACCAATGCGGCCGCGGCACAGGCCGAGTCGGGGCCGCCGGAGACGAGGACGACCCCGGCCGACCTCCGGTCGATCAGGCCTCCGGCCTCGACCGCGTCGGCCAGCGCCTCGATGGCCGGCGAGCTCTGCACGCGGCCAGAATAAGGACGTCCACGGCGGGAATCGCTCATCGCATGCGGACGTTGGTGGCGGTGGCGACGTAGAGCTCGGTCGGCTCCGGCACCCCCTTCAGCGCCACCTCGCCGATCGGCTCGAGGTCGAGGTAGACCGACTCGCCGATCGCGTCGGCGACCGGCTTGGTCACCAGCACCTCGCCGGCGAGCGCCCGGGTCACGACCCGGTGGGTGAGGTTGACGTCGCTGCCGAAGTAATCGCCGTCGCGATAGACCGCGCCGCCGCAGTGGATGGCCACCCGCGGCCGGGGTCGCTGGTCGAACAGGGTCAGGAACCCGACGGCCCACTCGGTCAGCATCCGCGGCTCGGAGGAGACGATCATCACCTCGTCGCCGATCGTCTTGACGATGGTCGCGTCGGCGGGAAGCGTCGCCTCGACGGTCTCGACGAAGCGCTCGACCAGATCGAGGGCCTCCTCGTCGCCCTCCTCCTCGGTGAAGCGGGTGAACCCGGTGAGGTCGACGAAGCAGAACGCCATCGAGACCCGGTCGGGATGGCTGCGGGTCAGCGGCAGGTCGGCCTCCATGTGACCGACCACGTCCTGCTCCATGTAGAAGCGCAGGTAGCGGCCGTGGATGTACTCGAGGACCGGCGCCACCGTCGGCAGCAGCTCCGAGGCCATCCGCTCCATGTCCTCCGCCATCACCACCGGCGGGATCCCGTCGCGGATCATCGGCTCGTGGACGAACAGGTGGAAGAGCCGGACCTCGGCCTCGGCGATCTTGCGGCCCGCCTGGGCGTAGACGCGGACGAGCTGGAGAAGGGCGATCAGCGGAAAGCCGTTGCGGAGGGCGCCCGCCATCCGTTCGAGCGCGGCGATGTCCTCGTCGGTGACGCGGTTGGTCAGCGCCATCGGAGTGCCGAGGAGCGCCATCACCCGCTCGATCAGATCCTCCTCGAGGCCGACGATCTCGGCCGCTTCCGCGCGGGAATGGCTGCGGGTCGGGCCCGGCAGCAGATCCTCGACCGAGCCGAACGCGAGCCGGCCGTCGCGGACGGCGCTGCGGATCTCCCGCAGCGAATGGCCGCGCTCGCGCATCCGGTGCACGACCCGGGCCTGCGATGCGGCGGCGGTGGTCCAGGTCCCGCCCTCCACCTCGACGACCTTCTGCTCGGCCCAGCGCTTCAGCGTCGAGACCGGCACGCCGGAGCGCCGCGACGCCTCACTGATCGAGATCGGCTCATCCGCGGCGGACATCACGTGCTGCTCAGATGAACGCCGAGCCGCGCTTGACGAGGTTCTCGTAGAGCTTCTGCTGGATCGTCTCCCGGACCTGCTCGGAGATCTCGAAGACGAGCTGGCGATCGTCGGCCGCCTCCGGGCCGAGCCCGCCGAGGTCGATGGGCTCGCAGAACTCGATCCGCCACTTCGACGGCAGCGGGACCAGGCCGGCGAGACCGAGCCACGGGAACGTCGGCGTGATCGGCGCGTAGGGAGCGCCGATCGCCCGCGCCAGCAGCGAGCTGTCGGCGATCTTCGGGTAGATCTCCTCCGACCCGACGACGGCGATCGGGACGATCGGGGACCCGGTCCGAAGCGCCACCTCGACGAACCCGCCGCGGCCGAATCGCTGCAGCCGGTAGCGCTCGGCGAACGGCTTGCCGGTGCCCTTGACGCCCTCGGGGAAGACCATCATCAGCCCGTCGTCGGAGAGGATTCGGGTGGCGTTGTGAGGGCTGGCGGGAACGCCGCCTACCTTGCGCATGAACGCCGAGAGGAACGGCAGCGAGAAGGCCCAGTCGAGGACCATGAACCGCGGCCACCGCGGCAGCGGGTGCTCCTTCATGATCGCTCCGGTGATCATCGAGGCGTCGAACGGGAAGATCGCTCCGGCGTGGTTGGCGACGAGCATCGCCCGGCCGTGGGCAGGGACGTTGTCGACGCCGACCGCGTCGACCCGCCACCACTGGTCGTAGAGCAGCTCGAAGAACGGATAGGCCGCCTCGGCGAACTCCTCGTCGAAGCCCCACTCGTCCTCGTGGTACTCGCCGCGGAGCCGCCGGGCCATCCGCTCGACCGAGTCCCGGAGCGTCTTCGGCAGGTCGGCCGAGGCCGCCTCGGCCGCGCTCATCGGATCGAGCCCGCCGTCGACCGCGGTGCGGACGCTGCGGAGGAAGCGCACGCCGATCTCGGGGATCGAGCCCGCCGGTGCCGCGGCCGCGCTCACCGCGAGATCCCCGCGAGACGATCGAGGGCCGAGCCGATACCCGGCATCGAGACGAGCCGGAGACCGTGGTCGGCGGCGGCGAAGTCGCGGATCGCGGCGACGGCGTCGTAGACGGGCTCGAAGCCGAGCTCGGTCCGGAGGCGCGAGTTGTCGACGCCGCGTCCGTAGCGGAGCAGCCTGACCGCGTCGCCGTAGAGGCTGCCGGCGCCGAGCCGGTCGCCGAGCCGCGCCATGGCCGGCGCGAACAGCGGATGCGGGATCGGCATCTGCGGCCGGTCGATCAGCCGCAGCGCCCGCGACAGCGAGATCGAGCCGCTCGGGGCGACGTTGACCGCGCCCCGGATCGGGTTCATCGCGGCGGCGTGGAGAGCCGCGGTCGCGTCGTCGGCATGCAGGAGCTGAAGGCGGGGATCGAAGCCGAGCTGCGTCGGGACCACCGGCAGCGAGAGGTAGCGGGCGATCGGCGAGTCGAGGCCGGGGCCGATCTCCGGCTGGTAGCGGAGCATGCAGCAGGTGAGCCGGCTGTGGCGCCTGGCGAAGTTGGCGAAGTAGCCCTCGAGCTCGCCGATGTCGCGCTGGAACCGGGTCCGCAGCGGGAAGTCGGCCGCCATCGACTCGGTGAAGAACGACGGGCCCGTCGGCTCGCATCCGTAGATCGCGGCGGAACCGCGGAGGACGACCCGCTCGAGCGTCGGCGACCGCTCGCATGCGGCGAGGAGCTGCAGGGTGCCGATGACGTTGATGTCGTGGAGCGCCCGCTTCGGCTTCCCGGGTTCCGGATACCAGAGGATCCCGGCATGGACGAGCGTGTCCGCCTCTGTCGCCGGGACGAGGCGGGCGAGCAGCGGGCTGCGGATGTCGGCCTCGAGGAACTCGGTCCGCTGGAGCTGGGCCAGCGGCGGCGTCGTGTCGATCCCGAGGACCTGCTCGACCTCCGGATCCCGCTCCAGCCGCAGCGCCAACTCGGTTCCCCAGTGGGTTCCGATGCCGGCGATCAGTATCCGGCGGCCGCCTGCCATCTAGTCCCTGGGATCCCCTTGTTCATCGGGTTCAAGCGGTGTCGACTCAACCTCGACTTGAGCCTTAGGTTCGCCCTTTTCTCCGGTGTCCGCGCCCTCGAGTGCCGCCAGCCGGCGCTCGATCGCGTCGAGCCTCTCTCCGAGGCTCCGGATCGCCTCGCCGTCGGCGGCCCGGAGCTCGCCGATCGCGTCGGCGAGCCGCGAGGTGGCCGACTCGCCACGGCGCGCGACCTCCTCGCGGGCGTTGCGACCCCGCCGGACGACGTCGTCGAGGACCCCCTGGGCGCGCTCCCGGGTGCCGGTGGCCGACTCCGCCGTGACGGCGAGGGTCCGCTCGACCGCGCTGCGGAGGGCATCGCCCACCGCCTCGGTGCCGGAGCCGGCGCTGTCCTTGTCGGCTTCGCTCATCCCTCAAGCTTAGGGGCCGCCGGATCCAGCCGAGGCGCGGCGGCGGCGCCGTCTATCGTCGCCTCGCCGTGCCCTTCCACCTCCGCCCCAGCGCCCCGACCGCAGCGGACGCCCTGATCTGCGGCGACCCCGCCCGCGCTCTGACCATCGCCCAGCACGTGATGGTGCAGCCGCGAATGAGCAACCACAACCGCGGACTCTGGGGCTACCACGGGGAAACGGCTTCGGGCCGCGCCCTGACCGTCCAGGCGACGGGAATCGGGGGACCGAGCGCGGTCGTCGTCCTCGGCGAGGCCGCGGAGCTCGGAATCCGTCGCCTCGTCCGGATCGGGACCAGCGCCGCGATCGGGCCCTGCCCGCATGCGCTCGGGTCGGCCGTCGTCGTCGGCTCCGCCGTGGCCGCCGACGGAACGAGCGCCGCACTGAATGAAGGGGGCGTCCCGGGCGGTGCCGGTGCCGGCGGCCCTGGCGGCAGCGAGGCCGGCACGGTCCCCGATCGCGAGCTGACCTCGGCCCTCGGGGCCAGCGCCGACGTCCCCGAGGCGGTGGTGACGAGCGCCGACCTCCTCCCCGGGCCGGCCGCGGCGCCCGGGCTGCACGATCTCCAGACCGCGGCGGTGCTGACCCTGGCGCGCCGGCTCGGCGTCGCGGCGGCGGCCGCGCTCGTCGTCCGCAGCCTCGACGGTCGCCGGCTCGAGGACGAACCGCTCGAGGCTGCCCTGCTCCGCCTCGCCGACGCCGCGGTCGCGGCACTCGGCTCGACCGGATCGGACCCGACCGGGCCGATCCCGAAACCCGGAACAGTCTAAACCTCGACTAGAGGCTGTGGTACGCTTTTCGGACGGCTCAGGAGGGCTCGCCGACCCCGGCCTCGGGGGCAGGGTCGGCCGCCGGACGGCGGCGGAGCCGGTCGACCTCGTCTTCGAGCGCCTCGACGCGGTCGGAGAGCGCCCGGACCCGGCGGGCGAGCCGCTCGACGTCGCCGGCGCTGGACACGTCGATCGCGTTCAGGGCGGCGCGCTGCGCCCCGGCGGCGCGCTCGCCGGCGCCGAGCGCCTTGCCGAGCGCCTGGCTGAACAGGGGGTTCTCGAGCAGGCTCTGCGCCAGCTCGCCGATCACTTCCTCGCCCCGTGCCCTCAATCCCGCTTGGTCTTCCGCCACGTTCGCTCCCGAAGGTTGGTTCCCATCGTTCAAGTAACGACGGTAACTGATCGATCACATGTCCGTGCGCCCATTTCAGTACCTTTCGCCACCGGCTGCGATCAGGCACGCGGTCGTCTTCCAGAGATGACTACGAAGAGACCGCGGAACAGCCGATTGGGATGCCCGATTGCGGGTATCGGTTCGTCGTTGCATTCCGCTGCCCGGACGGATAGTTTTCCTCGCGCTCTTGGAGAGGTCGGCGTCCAGCAGGCAGGGCTGAGCGAGTCTCGCGACAAGGGTGCATGGGAATGAGGAACCGACTGGTCATAACTCTGGTGCTGGGCACGCTGCTCGCGGTGCTCGCTGCGGGTGCCGTGGGCGCCCAGTCCTCCGGCGTCTCGGTCGACCTCCCCGGGGGCGGCACGCTCGACCCCGGCCAGGCCCTCCCCGCCTGCTCCAACCTTCGCGACGACGACGGCGACGGCGCCGTCGACCTCGGCGACCCGGGCTGCTCCAACCCTCTAGACGGGGATGAGACTAATACGACCACCCCGCCGACCACGACGACGCCGCCGACGACCACCACCCCGCCTTCGACGACCACGGACCCGACGACCACCACCGACCCGACGACGTCGACGAGCGACGACACGCCGCCGCCGCGGGACGACCCCAACGACCTTCCGGGCAAGGACCCGTTCGGCGGCGACAAGAACGGCGGCCGCGACTTCACCGTCAAGAACGAGGACGAGGGCGACGGCTCGAAGGGCGGCAGCGACGGGTCCAGCGACCCGAACGAGATCCCGACGCCGGAGATCCGCCGCCCCGACGGCGCGCCGACCAACTCGAACCCGACCGTCACGATCGGCAGCACCGGCGCCGCCCCGATCGGCGTCCCCAACTTCGTCATCGAGCAATTCTCGATCCCGCCCTTCCTGCTCCCGATCTACCAGGCCTGCGGAACCCAGTACGGGGTGCCGTGGGAGGTCCTGGCGTCGATCAACCGGATCGAGACGGCCTTCGGCACCAACCTCAACGTCTCCACCGCCGGCGCCCTGGGCTGGATGCAGTTCATGCCCGCGACCTGGGAGATGTACGGGGTCGACGCCAACAACGACGGCCGCAAGGACCCCTACAACCCGGTCGACGCGATCTGCGCCGCCGCCAGGTACCTGAAGGCCGCCGGCGCCGAGGACGACCTCTACCAGGCGATCTTCGCCTACAACCACGCCGACTGGTACGTCGACGAGGTCCTCCTCTACGCCAAGCAGTACGGCAACCTCCCCAGCGGCCTCGTCGACTCGCTCACCGGCCTGACCGAGGGCGCCCACTTCCCGGTCGCCGCCAAGTCCCGGTACGCCGACGACATCTCCGAGCGGGCCGCGATCAAGCGCGCGGCGCCGAGCCCGGGCTCGAGCGGCAACGTCGCCGACGTCGTCAGCGACTCGCCGACCCGCCGCGGGATCGACATCTACTCGAAGAACGGCGCGCCGGTCGTCGCCGCCAACGACGGCGTGATCACGAAGATCGGCCAGAGCAAGCAGCTCGGCCGCTTCATCGTCCTCCGCGACGCCTACGGCAACGAGTACACGTACGCGGGCCTCGGCAAGATCGCCGAGGCGATCCCGGTGCCGAAGCAGAAGAGCCTCTCGGCCAAGGACTTCAACCTGATCACCCCGGGCGACGGCGACAGCAAGCCGCAGGTCTCGGCCAGCAAGACGACCAAGGCTCAGACCATGCACAACGAGGCCGAGACGAGCCTCGGGTCCAAGGACTCCAAGGGCGCCAAGGGCGGCTCGAAGGCCTCGGGCTCGACCGGCGACGACGAGAAGACGAGCCCGGACAAGGCGGCCACCGCCCCGGCCCCGGCGCCGCTGTCGAGCGGCCTCGGCGACTGGCGCTCCCCGGACGCCGGCCCGACCAACACCGAGGACAGCCGCGACCGCCTCTACGCGCTGCCGAACCGCAAGGAGAACGGCAGCAACGACGCCGGCCCGACCAAGGGCCGCGGCAGCCTCGGCGCCCAGGTCGACGACCTGCTCGGCAAGGGCATGCCCGGCTACGAGACCTTCAAGTCCTACTTCTCCGGCGTCCTCCGCTTCGACTCGAAGACGATGGACACCGCCCCGCTCCGCAAGGGCTCGCGGGTGGTCGGCGGCACGATCATCGGCGAGGTCGGCCAGACCGACCCGCAGGTCGCCCCCCACCTCCACTTCGAGATCACCCCGGCGGGCCGCGGCGCCCACACGATCGACCCGAAGCCGATCCTCGACGGCTGGAAGCTGCTCGAGGCGACGGCCATCTACCGCGCCGCCGGCAAGAACCCGTTCGACGATCAGGCGACGGTCGGCCAGGTACTGCTCGCCTCGAAGTCTCAGCTCCAGCGACAGGTGCTCGCCGACCCGCGCCTCGAGATCTACTCCTGCGGCCGCGAGGACATCGCGAGCGGCCAGATCGACCGCCGCGTCCTGGCGATGCTCGAGTACCTCGTCGCCCGCGGCTACCGGCTCACGCTCACCTCGCTCAAGTGCGGCCACAGCGTCATGACCACGTCGGGCAACGTCAGCGCCCACTCGACCGGCGACGCCGTCGACATCGCGATGGTCAACGGCATCCCGATCCTCGGCAACCAGGGTCAGGGCTCGATCACCGAGGCCGTCATCAACGACCTGTTGAAGCTGCAGGGCCCGATGGAGCCCGCACAGATCATCTCGCTGATGGAGATGGGCGGACCGACCTTCGCGATGGCCGACCACAACGACCACATCCACGTCGGCTACACGCCGGACGGCACCGACAGCGGCGGCCAGCCGCTGACCGGGATGCTGAAGCCCGACCAGTGGGACAAGCTGCTGAACCGGATCTCCGAGCTCGACCAGCCCACGGTGCCGGTCAAGCCGTCGAAGTTCTCGCTGCCCGCCAAGAAGGGCGACAAGGCGAGCAACGCCCACATCGGCGAGTAGCGACTGGGGCGCCGCCCTGGCCCCTGAACCGCTACTGCCGTTCGCTCAGCTGGATCTGCCCGGGCGACTGGGCCCCGGTGACGGCCGCTACCTGATCCGCCCCGAGGCGCGCCCGGACGCGGAGCCCGACGTCCTCGTGCTGACCACCCTCGGGGCCTCGCGCGCGGGCCCGCGCCTGCGCCGCGGCAAGGCGCAGCCCCTCGCCGAGACCCCCGGCGCCGCCCCCCTCCCCCTCACCCGCGCGACGCTCGTCCGCCCGCGCCCGTTCGCAGACGAGGCGACGGCGGAGCGCTGGCTCGGCGAGGTCTGCGGCGATCGCGAGCTCTGGAGCACGCTCGCCCGTGAGGCGGCGGCCGAGCTCAACCGGCTCCTGCACGCGCACCGGACGGCCGTCGGCGACCCGTACGTCGGCGACGTCGACGCCGCCCGGGCCGTTGCGGTCCGGTTCGGCTACGGGACCGGCGACGAGGTCGCCGACGGGCGCTGGCGGGCTGCGAACGAGCTCGGCGAGCCCGAGCGGCGCAAGCTCGTGCAGCGCGACTACGAGGCGCTGCGGCCCCAGGAGCGCGTGGCGGCCGTCCTCGCCGGGCGCGAGGTCGTCGGGCCGCACGAGGATCTGATCGTCCGTGCCCGCGGCGACCTCGACGCGGGGCGGCTCGCCGCCGCCGCGCTCGGCCTCGACGCGGCCCTGCGGGCGATGGCCGCGAGCGGCTCGGGGCTGCCGGCCGCCGCGGAGGCCGCTTCGGCGGCGCAGCGGACCGTCCTCGACGGCGGAGTCCCGGACCGGGGTTCGCTCGAGGTGGCGCTCAGAGAGGCCGAGACGGCGATCCGCAAGCGCGCGCTCGGCTAGCCGAGCGCGCGGGCTGGCGGGGAGCTCCTCGGCGACGTCGCCGTCGAGCTTGACCGTGGCGTCGCGGTCGTAGGGGGTCGGACCCTGGGTGACCAACGCGACCCGGCCCCCGTGGGCGAGCGTCAGCTCCGGCAGCCCGGCGGCGGGGAATACCTCGAGCGAGGAGCCGACGCAGAGCATCAGGTCGGCCGCGGAAGCGAGCGCGCGGGCGCGCTCGATGGCCGCCACCGGGAGCATCTCGCCGAACAGGACGACATCGGGCTTGACCAGACCCGGGCAGACGTCGCAGACGGCGATGCCGCGGCCGTCGAAGAGCGAGTCGACCTCGTCGAGGTCGTAGGAGCGCCCGCACGTGACGCAGCTCGAGGTCGCGATCGATCCGTGGACCTCGATCAGGTCGCGGGTGCCGGCCGCTCGATGGAGGCGGTCGATGTTCTGGGTGATGACGACGTCGAGCTGCCCGTCGTCCTCGAGCCGGGCCAGGACGTCATGGGCGTCGTTCGGCCGCTTGTCGCCGAGCATGCTGAACCGCGGCCGGTAGAAGTCCCAGAAGCGCTTCGGGTCGCGGCGAAAGGCGTCGATCGAGGCGACCTCGAACGGATCGACGTCGGACCAGATCCCCTCGCCGGGCGTCCGGAAGTCGGGGATGCCCGAGGGCACGCTGATCCCGGCGCCCGTCAGCGCCACGGTGGCGCCCGACTCGCGGATCAGCTCGGCGAGCAGCTCGGCGCCCGTCCCCGGGCGCCGAGTGCTCTCCGATCCGTCTGCGGCTACTTGCCGCTCCACTTGGGCGTGCGCTTGCCGAGGAAGGCGCTGATGCCCTCCTTGGCGTCCTCGCTGAAGAAGGCGGCGGCGAAACCGGCCTTCTCCGCCTCGATTCCATCGTCGATGTCGCCCTGGTGGGAGACCTTCTTGATCTGCTCGGTCGCGATCGGCGCCTGGCCCGCGAGCTTGCGGGCGAAGGCGAGCGCGGTGTCGAACAGCTCGTGGTCGGGGACGAGGTAGTTGACGAGGCCGATCTCGTAGGCCTCGCCGGCCGTGACCGGGTCGCCGACCATGTTCATCTCGAGTGCCTTCTGGGGTCCGACCAGGCGCGGCAGTCGCTGGGTGCCGCCGAAGCCGGGGATGATCCCGAGCTTGACCTCGGGCTGCCCGAAGACCGCCGACTCGGCGGCGATCCGCATGTCGCAAGCCATCGCGAGCTCACAACCCCCGCCGAAGGCGAGCGAGTTGACGGCGGCGATCGTGGCGATCCCCTCGGTGCCGAACTCGCGGAGCAGCGAATGGCCGTCCTCGATCAGCTCCTTGCCGCCGGCCTCGTCCATCTTCGTGAACGCCTTGATGTCGGCGCCCGCGGAGAACACCATCCCGAGCGGAGCCGCGGAGGCGACGACCATCGCGTGGATCGAGTCGTCGGCCTTGAGCTTCTCCCAGACCGTCCGCAGGTCGACGATGACCTGCGGGCTGATCGAGTTCATCGGCAGGTTGGCGAGCCAGGCGATCGCGACGCCGCCCTCGCGGGTCTCGAGCTTGATCGTGTCGGTCTGATCGCCCTCGTCCGGCTGCGGGTAGGCGTAAAAGCCCTGGCCCGACTTCGCGCCGAGGCGGCCCTGCGCGACGAGGCGCTTTAGCGTGACCGGCACCTCGAAGCGGTCCGGGTGCTTCTCGGCGAGGTTCTCGAGCTGCTCGAGGATCACGTCGAGCCCGGTGGCGTCGGCCTTAGTGAACGGCGGCAGCAGGCCGCGGCGCGGGTCGAGCCCGGCGCCGGCCATCATGCCGAGGTCGATCTCGCGGACCGTGCAGACCCCCTCTTCGAGGATCAGGCACGCCTCCACGAGCGCCTTCAGCGAGAACATCTCGACGATCTCGTCGACGTTCGGCTCGGCGTCGCCGTCGAGGTTGGGCTCGCCGTCCTTGTAGGCGCCCTCGCCGCCGGTCTTGACGCCGAGCTTGCCCTCGTCGACGAGCTTCTGCATGCCCGGATGGACGTAGAAGCGATCGCCGTAGGACTCCCGCAGGTGCTCGGCGACATGAAGGACCGTGTCGAGGCCGAGGAAGTCGGTGAGGATGAACGGGCCCATCGGCGCCGCGTTGGCGGCGGCGATGCCCTCGTCGATCTTCTTGATCGAGAGGCCCTTCTCGTGCTGCTCGCGCCAGACCTCAGCGACGGACGAGTTCAGGATCCGGTTGACGACGAAGCCGGGGACCTCGTCGCAGACGATCGGCTGCTTCTTGATCGCCTGGGCGAAGTTGAACGCCGTCGCGATCGTCTCGTCGGACGTGTCATCGCCGCGGACGATCTCGAGCAGCGGCATGATCGACGCCGGGTAGAAGAAGTGGAAGCCAACGACCTTGTCCGGGCGCAGGGTCGCCTCGCCCATCTCGGTGATCGAGAGCGACGAGGTGTTGCTGCTGATGACCGCGTGGCCGGGGGTGACGGCGTCGAGCTCGGCGAAGACCGCCTGCTTGATCTCCATCCGCTCCGGAGCGGCCTCGATGACGAAGTCGACGTCGCCGAACGAGGAGTAGTCGGTGGTGCCCTCGATCCGGCCCATGACCTCGTCGAGGCGCGCGTCGGCCTGCTCCTGGGTCAGCTTCTCCTTCGAGACGAGCTTGTCGAGCTGGCTCTTGGTGACCTCACGGGCCTTGTCGAGACCGTGGTCGACGAACTTCTGGTCGATGTCCTTGAGCACGACGTCGATGTCGGCGACGGCGATCGCCTGGGCGATCTCGCCTCCCATCGTGCCCGCACCGACGACTGCAGCCTTGAAGACGAACATTCCGCTCCTAACGTGGGTTCTGATCTGGGTTCGTGAAGTGTGCGTGGCGCGCGGCGAGACGAGCCGTCGCGCGGCCGGGGGGCGACCCCGGGGTCCGGAAGGCTACCCGTTCGCCTCGGGTCGGAGAGCGCCGAGCGAGCGCTCGAGCGACCCCCGCATCTGGCTCCGTATGAAGAGAAAGTCGGTGATCGGGGCGAGCGGGCCGCCGCCGGTCAGCTCGTAGTCGAGCCGCTGCGAGACCCGTGTCCTCCCCTCCTCGCCCTCAGCGACGATCGCGAAGCGCGTCTCGAGTCGCCCGCGCGACTCGGGGTCCTCGAACTCGATCCGGTGCAGCGACCGCGGCTCGTGCTCGACGACGCGTTCGCGGACCTGCCCGCGGCCGGCCGCGGTCGAGCGCCAGACGAGCTCGCCACCGGCCTCCGGGTAGCCGTTCGCCGAAACGACCGCCGCGAACTGGTCGACCCAGCCGGGCCACCGGTCGGGGTCGAAGTAGAGCTCCCAGACGTCGGCCAGCGGTGCCGGGACCTCGACCGACGCCTCAACCGTCGCCATAGATCTCGCGCTTGATCAGCGTCACGGTCCTGATCATCGAGTCGAGGAAGGGCGACAGCTCGTTCTGCAGCCGGCCGTATTCCTCCCGGCCCGCGTCGGTGATCGAGTAGAAGCGCCGGGTCCGCCGGTCCGGGTGCTCCCAGCGGCCCTCGATCAGCTTCCGCTTCTCGAGGTCGCGCAGCAGCGGGTACATCGTGTTCGGGTTCACGGTGATCACGCCCTGGGTGATCTCCTCGATGTCCTCGATCAGCCGGTTGCCGAACGTCGGCTCCCGGTCGACGAGGTGGAGCACCAGCAGCGGAAACACGTCCCGCCGGCGCAGCTCGCCGCCGAAGACGTCGGAAGGTCGCCCCGGTGGCCTGCCGCCCTTGCGGCGCCGCTCGGTCGCGCGGGTCGCCTCGGCGACCGCCTCCGCCATCGGCTTGGAACGGCTCTCGGCCATGGGCCGACTATAGGCGCCGCGCCCCCGGCGCCCCCGGACCCGCCCGTCCACGCCTCCGTGCAGAACTCAAGTTCCCCCGTCGGGCACCGATACCCACGGAAGTAGAGGTCGGCGGATCGCCTGAAGGGCACGCGCCACGGACGGAGCGTGACCAGGGCCATCGAAGGCCCCAGGTGAGCGGCCGGACATGAAGTCCAGCCGGCCCACCAGTCGCATCCGCCGGCCTCTACGTATAGATAACTGCGCGACTCGCAGCCCTCCGGGCTGCTCGACTGCGCGTCCGGTCGGCGCGCCCTCCGGGCTGCTCGACTGCGCGTCCGGCTGGCGCGGGCCCTCACTGGATGGGATTTTGCCGCTATAGGACGCAAAACCCCATCCAGTGGCCGCAAACCCTGGTCACTGGGCAGGGTTCGGCGTCCACGCGACGCAAAACCCTGCCCAATGCCGCCGCAGCGGACGGACCGCGACCCAACGGTGGCGCTCCCGCCGGCTCCCGCACCCCCATCCCAGCCCAAACCACCGCGGGCACGGCGCCGCCGCGACCCAACGCCCCAACGGGCGCAGCCCCATCGCCCCCACGAACGACGAAGGGCCGAGCTCTCGCCCGGCCCTTCGGCAGATTCGTCTGGTCTCCGCTGATCTAGGCGGGGACCTCCTCGATGGCCTTCGGCTCCATGGCCTCGGGGATCCGCTCATCGACGTTGCGGCCCATCAGGACCTCCTTGGCGATGACCAGGCGCTGGATCTGCGAGGTGCCCTCGTAGAGCTGCATGATCTTCGCGTCGCGCATGATCTTCTCGACCGGGTACTCCTTGATGAACCCGTAGCCGCCGTAGACCTGGACGGCGTCGGTCGCGACCTCCATCGCCGAGTCGGCGGCGAAGCGCTTCGCGTGCGAGGCGGCGAGGGTGTTCCGGAGGCCGTTGTCGAGCTTCGACGCGGACTGCCAGGTGAGCAGGCGACCGGCTTCGATCTTGGTCGCCATGTCGGCGATCATGAACGAGACGGCCTGGTGCATCGCGATCGGCACGCCGAACTGCTGACGCTCCTTCGAGTAGTCGCAGGCGAACTCGAACGCCGAACGGGCGATGCCGACGGCCATCGCGGCCACGCCGGGACGGGTCCGGTCCAGCGTCATCATCGCCAGCTTGAACCCCTTGTTCTCCTCTCCGAGGAGGTTGCCCGCGGGGATCTCGGTCTCGTTGAACGTGACCGTGGCGGTGTTCGACGCGCGCTGGCCGAGCTTGTCCTCCTTCTTGTCGATGACGACCGTGTCGTCACGCGGCACGACGAAGGCGGAGATGCCTCGGTGACCGGCTTCCTTGTCGGTCTTGGCGTAGACCGTGTACCAGTCGGCGTACTGGCCGTTGGTGATGAAGCACTTGGAGCCGTTGATGACCCACTTGTCGCCCTGCTTGGTGGCGGTCGTCTTCATCCCGGAGACGTCGGAACCGGCGTCCGGCTCGGTCAGGCAGAAGCTGGCGAGCTTCGGCTCCTCGGTCAGCATCCCGAGGTACTCGGCCTTGATCTCCTCGCTGCCGCCGAGGGCGACAGGCGCCGAGGCGAGGCCGTTGGCTGCCAGCGAGGTGCCGATGCCTGAGCAGCCCCAACCGAGCTCCTCCTCGATCAGGCAGCCCGACAGGTAGTCGAGGCCCGGCCCGCCGTACTTCTCGGGGGTGTGGGTGTTCATCAAGCCGACCTCCCAGGCCTTCTCGATGATCTCCTGGGGCCAGGTGCCTTCCTTGTCGTATTCCCAGGCGACCTTGCGCATCTCCTTCTCAGCGAAGCTGTGCGCCATCTCGCGCAGGTCCTTCTGCTCGTCGGTCAGGGTGAAGTCAACCACCGTGGATCGCTCCTTGTAAGTCGTTTTGTGGGTCCGATCGGATGCGGGGCCGGGCGCCTCGGCGGCCGGGAATGGCTCTCGAAGCCCGTTTGCGGCCCGCGGCCGAAAACCGATTGACCAATCAGTCAACCGCCGGAAGGATAGCCCCTGCGGCGGCCGGGCGCAATCGCCGGAGGCTCACTTCCGGCCCCGGGCTGCGAGGATGGCGGCGATGGCGACCGCCGCCGAAGCCGCCGACCTCGTCCGCCCCGCGGACTCGCTCGGGCTGCCGCTCGGGCCGGGCCAGCCGCCGGGCTTCCTCCACGCACTCGGCGAGCGCGACGACTGGACCGAGCTCAACGTCTACGGCGCGCTGCTCGGGGTCGGGACCGAGCTCTTCACCCGCCAGGGCGTCCACCTGCTCTCCGGCTTCTTCGGCCCGTTCGAGCGAGCGCTCCGGGACGCCGGCGCCGAGATCAGCTTCGCCCCCGCAGACTTCCGCCGCTTCGCCCCGCTTTATGAGCGGCAGTCACCGCGGGTGATGTGCACCGTCGCGTCGGCTCCCGACGCCGACGGATGGTGCTCGCTCGCCCTGCACGCGGGCGGTTCGATCGCCGAGCTGAATCGCGCCGGGGCCGACCCGGACCGGCTGCTGGTCGTCGAGGCCTCCGGCGGCTACCCGCGCACGGCCGGCCTCCCGCCCGAGTACCCGCACCGGATCCACGTCGACCAGGTCGACGTCCTGATCGAGAGCGACGTCGCGCCGCTGGAGCTGCCGGCGCCCGAGCCGAGCGACGCCGAGCGAGCGATCGCCGCCAACGCCGCCGCCTTCATCGGGTCCGGTTCGACGGTCCAGACCGGCATCGGCGCCGTCCCCTCGATGATCGCGACGATCCTCGCCGAGGGCGACTACTCGGATCTCGGGATCCACTCGGAGATGTTCACCGACGGGCTCATGGAGCTCCACCTCGCCGGCGCGGTCTCGAATCGGAAAGGGATCTTCGACGGCGTCTCGGTGGCGACGTTCGCCTTCGGCTCGAAGCGGCTCTACGAGTGGCTCGACGGGAACGAGGAGGTGGCGTTCCTCCCCGTCGACGTCGTCAACTCTCCGGAGACGATCCGCCGCAACCGGAAGATGGTCTCGATCAACGCCGCCCTGGCCGTCGACGTCCACGGCCAGGTGGTCGCCGACACGATCGGCGGGCGGCAGTACTCGGGCATCGGCGGTTCCGAGGACTTCGCCGCCGGATCGGGCTTCGAGGTCGAGGACCGCTCACTGATCTGCCTGCCCTCGACGGTCGAGGTCGACGGTGAGACCCGCTCGCGGATCGTCCCCGCCTTCGACCGCGGAGCCGTCATCACCACCCCACGGCACCAGGTCGACGTGATCGTCACCGAGCACGGCGCCGCCGAGCTCGAGGGGAAGACCGTCCATCAGCGCGGACTCGAGCTCGCCCGCATCGCCCACCCGGACTTCCGCGACGAGCTGGTCGAGGCCGCCGAGCGCGCCTCCGGCGGCAACTCGCCGCTGGCCTAGACCACCGGAGCGCCCGGCGCGGCCAGCGCGGCGGCGGCCCGGCGGCCGCTCCTGATCGCGCCCTCCATCAGGGCGCTCATCTCGCCGCCGAGGTGCTCGCCGGCGAAGGCGATCCGCTCGCGGGGCCCGGTCAGCACCTCGACGGCGGCGGCCGGGGCGTCGACCGAATAGGCCGCTCCGACCCACGGGTCGTCGTCCCAGGTCGAGAGGACGGCGCGAGAGGGATCGATCCCGAGGTCGGGCCGGAGCTCGGCGAGCTTCGCCGCCCAAAGGTCAGGACCGGACGTGACCGCGAGTCCCTCCAGGGCCGCCGGCGAACCGGCGAAGGCGCTGACGAGCGGCTGCGACGCCGATTCGTCGTCGCCGGAGGCGGTCCATGCCCAGTAACGATCCGGGACGGCGAGCGTGGCGCTGACCGGCACCGGGGCGGGCAGCGGGACGAACAGCTTCGCCGCGTGGCCGTAGGCGACGGCCGCGAGGGCCTCGGCGGCGCCGGGCACGCCGGCCAGCTCGATCCCGCCGGCAACCGACGCCGGCACGGCGAGGACGCAGGCGTCCGCGGCGAGCTCCCCCGAATCGGTCCGGACATCGACGCGGTCGCCGGTGACGCTCACGGAACGGACCGGCGAACCGAGGTGGATCCGCTCGCGGCCGACCGCGTCGGCGATCGCCTCGGCGAGGAGCTGGTTGCCGCCGGCGATGCCGGGCGCGGGCAGATCGCTGACCCGGGCCAGCAGACCGAGCTCATGAGCGGGCACCAGGTCGCCGTCGGCGGCGGCCGAGACCTCGGCCCGGGCGAGGATCGCCTCGCGGGCGCCGGGGGCGACGTCGAGCCGCTCGAGCAGGCCGCGGACGCTCCGGCCCTCCCCCGCTCCCGCGGTGAGTGCCGCGTCGATCGCCGCGACCGCGGCCTCCATCGACCCGGCCGGAACCTCGACCCCGCGCGGCTCGCGTTCGCCGTAACGCATGCCCTTGTCCCAGAGCCCGAGCCCGAGGCGGCCGGCGAGCCCGAGAACCTCCTCGCAGCCGGGGAGGATGAACTCGGCGCCCATCTCGACGACGGCGCCGTTCTCCAGCGGGCGAGAGTAGACGCGGCCCCCGACCCGGTCGCGGGCCTCGAGAACGACGGGCTCGTGCCCGGCCGCCGCGAGCGAGTCGGCGGCGGCGAGCCCCGCCAGCCCCGCCCCGACGACTACGACCCGCATCGGCCCCGGGTCACCTGAGGACCAAGCAGTTCTCGGGATGCCATCCCACGCGGACCTCCATGCCCTCCTCCCAGCGGTCGTCGGCGCTGGCGCGGTAGGTGGCCTGCTCGAGCGCGACGAGGTGGGCGCCCTGGCCGAGCTCGACCGTGATCTGGGTGTTGACCCCGTGGTAGATCCGCGAGACGACGCGTCCGGTCATGGTGGCCATGCCCGGCTCGATCTCCTCGTCGACCGCGATCTTCTCGGGCCGGACCGAGATCTGGACGGTGTCGCCGACGTCGCAGTCGCCGGGGACCGGTGCCTCCAGCCGCATCCCGGTTCCGACCTTGACCGATCCGGGTCCGTCGACGACGCCCTCGATGATGTTCGAGATGCCGATGAAGCCGGCGACGAACTCCTCGGTCGGGTGCTCGTAGACGTCTTCCGGCGCCCCGCACTGCGCGATCCGGCCGTCGCTCATCACCGCGATCCGGTCCGACATCGAGAGTGCCTCCTCCTGGTCGTGGGTCACGTAGACGAACGTGATCCCGACCTCGCGCTGGATCTGCTTGAGCTCGACCTGCATCTGCCGGCGGAGCTTCAGGTCGAGGGCGCCGAGCGGCTCGTCGAGGAGCAGCACCGCCGGCCGGTTGACGAGGGCCCGGGCGAGGGCGACGCGCTGACGCTGGCCGCCGGAGAGCTCCGACGGGCGCGACTTCGCGCGGCTGCCGAGACTGACCAGCTCGAGCGCCTCGTCGACGCGGCGGCCGATCTCGTCCTTCTGGACCTTGCGGCGCTTGAGCCCGAATGCGACGTTGTCGGCGACGTCGAGGTGGCCGAAGAGCGCGTAGCTCTGGAACACCATGTTGACGTTGCGCCGGTACGGAGGGACATCCTCGACCGGGTCGCCCTCGAGCAGGATCCGTCCCTCGGTCGGGATCTCGAAGCCGGCCAGCATCCGCAGGGTCGTCGTCTTGCCGCAGCCGCTCGGGCCGAGCAGGGAGAAGAACTCCCCGCGCGGGATCGAGAGATCGATGGCGTCGACGGCCGTGAAGTCGCCGAAGCGCTTCGTGACCCCCTCGAGCCGGATCGCCTCGCCGCCGTCGCCGCCGGGGGACGGCTGGGTCTCGCTCACCGTTGCCTGCTCCACGTCACTCCTCCTGTCCGGTCAGGACCTTGATTCCGCTTTCCTTGCGCCCGAAGAACCTGGGCAGAAGCACCGCCGCGACGACGGCCGTCAGCGACACGACCATCATCAGCGTCCCGATCGCGTTGATCGTCGGCGAGACGCCGAAGCGGATCGCCGACCAGATCCGGACCGGCAGCGGCTGGACGTCCTCTCCCGTCGTGAAGAACGAGAGGACGAAGTCGTCGAACGAGAGCGCGAACGTCAGCAACCCGGCGGCCACGATCGCGGGCCAGAGCTCGGGCACGAGGACGAGGCGGACGGCCTGGAAGCGGGTCGCGCCGAGGTCCATCGCCGCCTGCTCGACCTCGTCGCCCATCGAGGCGAGGCGGCCGCGGACGACGACCGTGACGTAGGAGATCGAGAACGTGATGTGGGCGATCACGATCGTCCAGAACGAGAGCTGGATCCCGAGCTGGGAGAAGATCAGCAGCGCCGAGATGCCGGCGACGATCTCGGGCGTGACCAGCGGGATCAGCATCAGCACGTTGGCCGCCGGACTCCAGCGCGTCTTCGCGCGGACGAGCCCGATCGCCAGCATCGTGCCGACGATCGTCGCGACGATCATCGTGATCAGGGCGATCCGGAGCGAGACGAACAGCGACTCGCGCAGCGTCGGGTCGGAGAGGAACTCGTCGTACCACTGCAGCGAGAACCCCTGGAACGACTGCAGCGACTTGACCGAGTTGAACGAGAAGAGGACGACGACCGCGATCGGGATGAACAGGTAGAGGTAGACGAGCCAGCTGTAGATCCGGAGGAAGCGCGGGCGGTCGAACCCCTCCTCGCGAGCCTTCGCCTTCCGCTTGCCGAGCGGACCGGTCCCGACGGTTGTCGGTGGGACGCCGGTCACATTCCCCCCGCGGCGACCGGGTCACGTGCCTCGCGCGCCGCCGAGCGCAGATACCCGAGCATCCAGATCGACAGGAACAGCATCATCACGACCGTCAGCGCCGAGCCGAACGGCCAGTTGCTGGCGGCGAAGAACTGGTCCTGGATCAGGTTCCCGACCATGTAGGTATCGGGGCCGCCTAGGAGCTGGGCGGAGACGAAGTCGCCGACCGCGGGCAGGAACACGAGCACGCAGCCGGCGAGGATCCCCTGCTTGGTCTGCGGCAGCGTCACGTGCATGAAGACGCGCGACGGGGTGCCGAACAGGTCCTTGCCGGCCTCGATCAGCGAGCCGTCCATCCGTTCGAGCGACGCGTAGATCGGCAGGATCATGAAGACGAGGTAGCCGTAGACGAGGCCGCCGACGACCGCGTAGGGCGTGTTGACGAACTGGATGCCTGTTTCGGTCAGCCCGAGGTCCTTGAGGGCGCTGTTGACCAGCCCCTCGTCGGCCAGCAGCGCGACCCACGCGTAGGTGCGGACGAGGTAGTTGACGAAGAACGGAATCACGAGCAGCGCGATCAGCAGGTGCTTGCGGCGGCCCCCGTGGCGGGCGATGTAATAGGCGATCGGGTAGCCGAGCAGCAGGCAGAAGGCGGCCGTCGCCACGGCGTAGCCGATCGAACGCAGCAGCACCGGGATGTAGAGCGGGTCGAAGGCGTCCTGGTAGTTCTCGAGCCCGAACGAGTAGACGGCTCGGCCGAGCTCGTCGGTGTAGCCGAAGGAGAGCGCGAGGACGAGGCAGATCGGGACGACGAAGAGCAGCAGCAGCCAGACGCCGCCGGGGAGCAGGAACCGCGACCAGAAGCCCTTCGCGCTCACGCCCCGGCGGACCTCCGGCGTGTCGGCCCTCGGTTCACGACGCCTTGACCTCGGTCCAGGTCTGGTTCCACAGAGCCCGGTCGTCGGGGTCGTCGAGGCGGTACTCCATGCCGCCGTCGCCGAGCGACTCGAGCTTGACGTCGATCGAGGGCTCGTCCTTGACGAGGCTCGCGAACGCCTCCTTGCCGCCTTCGACCGGCTGCGGGTAGCCGTTCCACATCACGTTCTGGGCGGCGTTGTCCGGCTGGATGATCCAGTCGATGAACTTCAGCGCCGTGCCCGGCGCGCGAGCGGTGATCGGGATGCACATCAGGTCGGTCCCGACCGGCACGCCCTCGTCGCAGGTCTCGTAGGAGAAGTCCTCAGGGTTGTCGACCTGGTTGCGGACGTTGACGATGTCGCCGTTCCAGGCCTGGTGGATGACCGCGGTGCCGTTGACCAGGTTCTGGGTCGAGTTCGTCGAGATCCCGCGCGCGAACTCCTTCTGGTCGAGCAGCGTCTGCTTCGAGACCTCGAGCTCGTTCGGATCGGCGGTGTTCAGGTCCCAGCCGTTGATCAGGTTGGCCTCGCCGATCGCCTCCTGGAAGTCGTCGAGGATGAACATCTTCCCCGCCCCGTCGGGGTTCGTCAGGTCGTTCCAGGAGCCCGTCATCCCGGAGACGACGTCGTTGCGCCAGGCGATTCCGGTCGTGTAGTAGGTGTAGGGGATCGAGAGCTCGCTGTCGGGGTCCCACCAGCCCTTGTCGTAGAAGGACGAGATCCCCTTGGCGTTGTGGAGGCTGTCGCGGTTGAACCGGTGCAGCAGCCCCTCCTGGTTGAGGCGGTAGGCGTACTCGGGGGTCGGCCAGATCACGTCGTACCGCCCGCCCGCCCGCAGCTTGGTCACCATCGCCTCGAGGTTGTCGAAGTTGACTTCGTTGACCTCGACCCCGTACTTCTCGCTGAAGCGCTTCTTGATGTCGGGGTCCATGTACTGGGCCCAGTTGTAGATCAGGATGTCGCCGTCGATCTCGGGCTTGACGGCGGCGGTGCTCTCGGGCTTGTCGATCGGCCGCTCGACCGTGCAGCCGTTGAGCGCGCCGAGCCCGTAGAGGCCGAGAGCTCCGCCGGCACCCGCGCGGAGGAGCTGTCTGCGGTTCAGGCGCGGGTCGAGGGTCACGCGCCCACCGCCTCCGCGTCGAGACCGGGACGGAGGCTCGCTCCGACGATGCCCTCGGCGTGTCCGACGAGCAGCGACTCCATCAGCTCCGGGGTGAGCGCCGGGTCGCGCAGCGTCATCTGGACCGAGAGGCCGTCCATGAACGAGGTGATCGAGAGCGCGGCGAGGTCGGGGTCGACCGCGAGGTCGAATTCACCGGCGGCGCGTCCGGCGAGAACGACCTCGGCGAACAGCGACCGCCAGACGCGGTCGCGGCGGAGCCGTTCGCGCGCCGCATCCGGGTCGTGCAGCGAGCGTGCCCAGAGCTCGATCCAGAGGTCGATCCGCGGCTCGGCCACGGTCGCCTCGATCAGGAGCGCGAGCTTCTCGGTTGCGGTGACCGCGTCGTCGAGTCGCTCCCCGATCCGCTCGGCGAAGGCCTCTTCGTCGGCGATCAGCGCCGCCGTCAGCAGCTGCTCGCGCGTCTCGAACCAGTAGAGGACGGCGGGCGGGCTGGTACCGGCGCGCTCGGCGACGTCGGCGATCCGCGTGTTCGAGAGGCCGCGTTCCGTGATCACCGCGGCGGCCGCGTCGAGGATCTGCGGCTTCCGCACATGGTCGATCGCCGGCCGCGGGCTCACGGCGCGCCAGCGCTCTTCTCTCGCTCCATCGGTCCCCACCTCTCCTCGAAAGCTGAACCGCCGTTCAAACTACTGCGCCGGACCGCGACGCGCAAGCGGGAACCGTCGTCAGCCGAGGAGGCGCTTCGGATCGATCCCGACCGCGTCGCCGAGAACGTCGGCGACCAGCGCCCGGGCCGCCTCGACGTCCATCTCGGGATCGTCGAGCAATGCCCGTACGCCGGTGCCGTCGAGCATCGCGACGCCGAGGTTGGCGACGCGCTCGACGTCGGTGTCGGCCGCGAACTCGCCGCCGTCGACGCCGGCGACCACGACGTCCGCCATCCAGCGCCGGTAGCGGTCGTAGAGCCGCGCTGCGACCGGACGCAGATCGGGCTCGCGGACGGCGCGCAGCCAGAGCTCGACCCAGAGCACCCACTCGCGCTCCTGCCCGCCGGGGTAGGGAAGGCTGTCGCGGATCGCCGCCGCCAGGGTCTCGACCGCACCCCCCGCTGCGACCTCGGCGCCGAAGCGCTCGTCGCCCGCCTGCTCGAAGGAGTGGATCAGGGCCTGCTCGAGGAGTTCCTCGCGGGTCGAGAAGTAGTGGTGGACCAGAGAGGTCGAGGCTCCCGCGCGTTGCGCCACGCGGGCGATGCGAACCTCGTCGATGCCGTCCTCAGCGATCAGCTCGCAGGCGGCCTCGAGAATACGATCTGCTGTCTCGGAGCTCACTGCGCCGAGCCTAACCGCAGCGAAGGAGGTCAGATTGGGTTATCGGAAGCTCATCGCCGGCGATGCGTTCTGGAGGCCGTCGAACCAGATGGGAGTGCAGAACACCGACCTCGCCAAGCAGCTCGGGGCCGAGCATCTCGGCGCGAGGCTCTGGCGACTCGCGCCGGGCCAGGCATCGACCCGGCACCGCCACATCCTCACCGAGGAGCTCTACGTCCTGCTCGAGGGCACCGGCCGGATCCGCGTCGACGGCGACCTGCTGACGCTGGCGCCGATGGATTCGCTGCTGGTCGATCCCGACACCGTCCGCCAGCCGTTCAACGACACCGACGCCGATGCGCTCTGGCTGGTGATGGGCGCCCCGCCCGAGGCCGCGAACACCCTCGAGTTCTCGGCGGAGACGATGGCGACCCTCTACCCGGACGGCCCGAAGGCGATGCCCCCGGAGCTCGAGTAGTCCCGGGACGCCGCGGCGCTCAGCCGTCGGCAAGGACGGCGTTCGCCGCGTTGCGGCCGTTGGTCGCGATCACGCTGCCGCCCGGGTGGGTGGCGGCGCCGCAGAGGTAGAAGCCCTCGATCGGCGTCCGCGCCGAGAGGCGCTTCTCCCACATCTGATCGGGCGTCACCTGGCCCTGGAAGATGTTGCCGCCGGTGAGGCCGATCCTTGATTCGATATCGGGCGGGCCGAGCACCTCGTAGTCGATCAGCCGGTCCTCGATCCCGGGCGCAAACTTGTCGATCAGGTCGATGAACTGGCGCGCGACCTCCTCCCGCCGGGAATCCCAGTCCCCGCTCGACAGCTCGTAGGGCGCGTACTGGCCGAAGACCGTCATCGAGTGCTTGCCCTCGGGCGCGGGGCTCGGGTCGAAGCCGGTCTGCGTGTAGACCTCGGCGAAGCCGACCGCGGGCTCGCCGGCGGCGCAGCGCTCGAAGGCGGCCTGGGCCGAGTCGATTCCGTCGGTGAGTTCGATCATCGCCCGCGCCGGCCACTCGGCGCCGCCGGCCGCCGTCCAGTTCGGAAGCTCGGAGAGCGCGGCGTTGAACTTGACGACCGGGCTGCGGACGTCCCACTCCTCGAGCCGATCGCGGTAGGCGGCATCGGCGGTCGCGATCTCGTCGCGGCCGATCAGGTCGAGGACGCGCTTAGGGTCGGCGTTCGAGATGACCGTGCGGGCGCGGATCCGGGTGCCGTCCTCGAGCTCGACGCCGTCGCCGGGGAGGATCCGGGCGACCGGGACGCCGCAGGCGAGGCTCGCCCCGGCCTCGCGGGCGGCGTCGGCAATCGCGAAGCTGACCATGCCCATGCCGCCTTCGACGTAAGCCCAGTTCGAGCCCTGGCCGTCGAGGTCGCCCTGGTGGTGCATCAGCTTGACCGAGGCGGTGCCGGGGTCCTTCGGGCCCGCCCACGTGCCGATCACACCGCCGCCGAAGAAGGCGTCGTGGAGGCGCTGGTCGCTGAAGTGATCCGACATCACGTCGGCGATCGACGCCTCGAAGACGAGGTCGATCATCTCCTGGTTGCCGCCGAGCATCGACTCGATCTCGGCCCGGGTCGGGGTCTCCCCCTCCCAAGCGTCGCGCTCGCCGGTGCGCAGCAGCTTGCGGATGTCGTCGTAGAGCTTCGAGTGCCGCCAGTAGCCGTCGATGTCGGCCTTCGAGACCCCCATCTCCTCGAGGTTCGCCTGAGTGCGGGAGTCGTCGAGGAACTGGCCGAGCGAGCTGCCGTCGGCGAACGGGATCCACAGGTTCGGGTCCGCGATCCACCAGCGCAGTCCGCGGCGACGAAGCTCGAGGTCGTCGATCACCCGCTGGTCGAGCAGCCCGAGCACGTAGGCGCAGGGGCTGACGACGAAGCGGTCGTCGTCGAAGGGGCGCTCGAGGGTGCAGGCGCCGCCGAGGCGCTCGCGGCGCTCGCAGACGAGGACCGAGCGGCCGGCGCGGGCGAGGTAGGCGGCGGCGGTGAGGCCGTTGTGGCCGCCGCCGACGATGACGACGTCCCAGTCCTTGGATGCGAGCTCGGAGACGGGGGCGGGAAGTCCGACCTCGCCGAGCTGGGCTGCGATCTCGTTCATGGCGGCAGCCTAATCGTGGCGGCCGGGGAGCTCGCCGCCGGTGTCGGCGAGGACCGCCGCGGCGGCGTTGCGGCCGTTCAGCGCGATGACGCTGCCGGCGGGATGGGTCGCCGCTCCGCACAGGTAGATCCCTTCGACCGGTGTACGTGCGCTCAGCCGTCCCTCCCACATCTGGTCCGGGGTCACCTCGCCCTGGAAGATGTTGCCGCCGGTGAGTCCGATCCGCGACTCGATGTCGGGCGGGCCGAGCACCTCGTAGTCGGCGAGGACGTCCTCGAAATCGGGCGCGAAGCGGCCGATCAGGTCGATGAACTGGCGGGCGACGCCCTCGCGGGCGGAGTCCCAGTCGCCGTCGGCGATGTCGTAGGGCGCGTACTGACCGAAGACGCTCATCAGCTGCTTGCCCTCGGGCGCCGGGCTCGGGTCGTAGCCGGTCTGGACGTAGATCTCGCCGAACCCGACGGCGGGCTCGCCGGCTGCACAGCGATCGAAGGCCTCCTGGGCCTCGGCCATGGTCCCGCAGACGTCGACGGTCGCTCGCGCGGGCCAATCCTCGCCGGGAGCGGCGGTCCAGCTCGGCAACCGGTCGAGCGCGGCGTTGAACTTGACCACGGGGCTGCGGATCTTCCACTGCTCGAGCCGGTCGAGGTAGGCGGCATCGGCGGAGCGGACGGCGTCGTTCCCGAGCAGGCGGAGCGTGACCTTCGGGTCGGCGTTGGAGATCACCGTCCGGGCGCGGATGGCGGTCCCGTCCTCGAGCTCGATGCCCTCGCCGGGCAGGATCCGGGCGACCGGGAGGCCGCAGGCGAGCGTCGCGCCCGCCTCCTGTGCGGCGTCGGCGATCGCGAAGCTGATCATGCCCATGCCGCCCTCGACGTAGCCCCAGACCGGTCCCTGATCGCCCATGTCGCCCTGGTAGTGCATGAGCTTGATCGAGGCGGTCCCGGGCTCGTGGGGTCCGCCCCAGGTGCCGATGATCCCCTGGCCGTAGAGGGCGGTCTTGAGCCGCTCGTCGTCGAGGTAGCGATCGAGGACGTCGGCGATCGAGTCCTCGAAGACGAGGGCGATCTTCTCCTCGTCGCCGCCGAGGATCTCCTCGATCTCGCCACGGGTCGGCGTGTCGCCGAGCCAGGTGTCGCGCTCGCCCTTGCGGAGGAGCTTGCGGACGTCGTCGAACAGCTCCTCGTATGCCCAGTAGCCGTCGATGTCCTTCTGCGCGACGCCGAGCGCGTCGAGGCTCCTCTGCGTCGCGTCGTCGTCGAGGAACTGGCCGAACGAGGTCCCGTCCTCGAACGGCACCCAGAGGTTCGGATCCGCCATCCAGTACTTGAAGCCACGCTTGTGGAGCTGCAGCTCGTCGATGACGACGTCGTCCAGCAAACCGACGACGTACGCGCAGGGGCTGACGACGAAGCGGTCGTCGTCGAAGGGGCGCTCGAGGGTGCAGGCACCGCCGAGGCGCTCGCGGCGCTCGCAGACGAGGACCGAGCGGCCGGCGCGGGCGAGGTAGGCGGCGGCGGTGAGGCCGTTGTGGCCGCCGCCGACGATGACCACGTCCCAGTCCTTCGATGCGAGCTCGGAGACCGGGGCCGGAAGGCCGACCTCGCCGAGCTGGGCTGCGATGGGGTTCATGCCAGCGCCTCCATGTAACGCTCCGCCACGAGGGTGTCGAAGCGGTGGACGTCGCCCTCGTCGGCCGAGTAGCGGCCGGCGGTGTATCCCTTCGCTCCCACCCCCTTCTGGGTGAGCTCGCAGACGTACCAGTCCTGGCGGTTCGTCATGTCCCAGAAGTCGGCGGCATCGCTCGGGTCGAAGTCGGGCCGCGCCATGGTCTCGGGCTCGAAGAACCACTCACACGTCACCTCGGTCCGGTCCGGGGCCTTCGGCCAGAGGGTATGAAGCATCACGTAGTCGGGATGAAGCGAGACGAGCGCGTTCGGGAACAGCGAGAAGTAGTAGACGGAGTTGATCTCCTTCTCGTCCAGGCCGGCGATCGGCGGGCGGGTGGTCGCATGACCCTCGCCGGTGCCCATCGTCTCGGCGCCCTCGTTCAGGGTCATCGAGCCACCGCACCAGCGCCCCGCCCCGAACTGCGAGTCGCCGCTGCGGTAGTCGCTGAGCGCGTTCAGCTGCGGATGGACGCCGGGGCAGTGAAGGCACTCGTTGTAGTTCTCGGCGATGCCCTTCCAGTTGGCGGCCACCTCGTAGACGGTCTCGCGCGCGCGCTCGAGCGAGCCGACGTGCCAGCGATCGAGGAAGCCGAGCAGGTCGCCGACGTGCTCGGCGGGCTCCGGCGCCGCGCCGCTGAGGTCGGCGAGTACAAGGCCGCCCACGACCGCGGAGTGGACCTCGATCAGGCCGAAGCAACCGCGGTCGAAATTCTCGACCTCGTCCATATGGGGGGCGGCCACGAGGCTGCCGTCGAGGTCGTACGACCAGGCGTGGTAGGGGCACTGCATCCGCCGCCTGACCTTGCCCTCGGTCTCCTCGACGAGCTGAGCGCCGCGGTGGCGGCAGACGTTGAGGAAGACCCGGACCGTGCCGTCGCCGCCGGTCAGGGCGAAGAGACCGGTCGGGCCGATGTCGCGCTTCAGCCAGCTCCCGGGCTCGGCGAGGACCGAGGCGTGACCGAGGCAGACCCAGCCGGCGCTGAAGATGTTCTCGATCTCCCAGTCGAGGACCCCCTGCTCGACGAAGGCCGCCGGCGGCAGCATCGACGCCCTCTCGACGGGCTGCAGCGTCGCCCGGACGTCGGCGGGATCGAGGTGGAGGTCGCCGTTCGTCGCGACTGCGGTCGTCGCCATGTCCTGTCTCTTCCTCTCTGTCGCTGCCGGAAAATCGTACCGGTTGACCTTGTAGTCAATCGATCAATCTATGTTAGGGTGCCGGTCAAGTTGGAGAGCGCCACCTACCAGACGGGAGCCCTTGGCATGGACGAGATTCCCTTCCAGCTCGATGACCGCGCCAGGGACATCCAGTCCCGCGCCCGCGCGTTCACCGAGGACATCCTCTTCCCCCTCGAGGAGGAGGCTGAGCGACGCGACGGCATCCTTCCCGACGACCTCATCGAGGACATCAAGCGAGCCGCCACCGACGCCGGGCTGACCGGCGGCCTCCACGATCCGCAGTACGGGGGCCAGGGCTGGAGCCGGCTCGAATGGGCCCTCGTCGAGGAGCAGTGGGGCCGCAGCACCAACGCGATCCACTGGCACGTCCCGAACGCCTACAACGTCTGGCATCACGCTTCCGAGGCGCAGATCGAGCGCTGGTTGCTCCCGGCGCTGCGCGGGGAGATCCGTGACGCCTACGCGGTGACTGAGCGCGACGCCGGCTCCGACCCGAGCCTGATCGCGACCGTCGCCGAGCCGACCGCCGACGGCTACCGGATCAACGGCGAGAAGTGGTTCGTCACGACGGGCGACGTGGCCGCCGTCTACATCGTCATGGCCAACGTGCTCCAGGACGGGGAGAAGCTGCCGACTCTGTTCGTCATCGATCGCGATGCGCCGGGCGTCGAGATCATCGACGACCCCGCCTTCACCCACTCCTATCCCGACGGGCACCCGACGATCGTCTTCCGCGACGTCGAGGTCACCGCCGAGGACGCGATCGGCGGCATCGGCGGAGGCGACGACCTCCAGCGCGCCTGGTTCCTCGAGGAGCGGCTCGGGATCGCGGCTCGCTGCGTCGGCGCGATGTGGCGGCTGCTCGACGAGACCGTCGCCTGGGCGGCGAGCCGGCAACAGGGTGGCAGCCGGATCCTCGACTACCAGGGCGTCTCGTTCCCGCTCGCCGACTCGGCGGCCGACGCAGCAGCCGGGCGACTGCTGATGCTGACCGTCGCCGAGATGGCCGACCGCGGGATCGACCTCAAGGTCGTCCACGGCAAGGCCTCGATGGCCAAGCTGTTCACGAGCGAGAATGCCTGGCGCTGCGCCGATCGCTGCGTCCAGGCCTTCGGCGGGCGCGGCTACCTGCGCTCGAACGTCGCCGAGCGGTTCCTCCGCGAGCTCCGGGTCGACCGGATCTGGGAGGGAACCAGCGAGATCCAGCGCCTCGTGACGGTTCGCGGCCTCGAGCGCCGCGGCGTCGAGCGCATGCTTCACTGATCGCCTGGGCATGAACACGGAGGGTCTCTCCCGCCTGCTCGCACCGCGATCGATCGCGGTCGTCGGCGCGACCGACCGCGAGGGCGCCTACGGCGACACCCTGCTCCGCAACCTCGCCCGCCTCGGATACGACGGCGAGCTCTGGGGCGTCAACCCGAAGCGGGAGCGGATCCGGGACGTCGAGTGCGTGCCGGCGCTGTCGGCCCTGCCCCACGCCGTCGACGCCGTCGCCGTCGCCGTTCCCGCCCCGGCGGTCCCGGGCGCGATCGAGGATGCGGTCGCGCTCGGCTGCGGCGGTGCCGTCGTCGTCTCCGCCGGGCTGGGCGAGGTCGAGTCCGGGCGCAAGCTCGAGGCCCGTCTCGTCGCGACGGCGCGGGCCGCGTCTTTCCCGGTCTGCGGGCCGAACGGGAACGGGATCGTCAACTTCCCGGCGCGGGCCGGGCTCTGGGGCGACTCGGTGCAGTCGCTGCCCGTCGGCGGCGTCGCGATGATCTCCCAGAGCGGCAACGTGGCCGTCAACGCCCTCGGCTCGCGGCGCGGGATCGGCTTCCACACGATCGTCTCGACCGGTAACCAGGCGGTCTGCGACGCGAGCGACTGGCTCGGCGCCCTGTGCGCCGCCGACGGGGTCCGCTCGATCGCGATGTTCCTCGAGGAGGACGGCGACGGGGAGAGGCTGGCGGCCGCACTGGCCGACTGCGCCGAGCGCGGGATCGGCGTCGTCGTGCTCAAGGTCGGCTCCTCGGAGGCGGGCGCGGGAGCCGCCGCCGCCCACACCGGCTCGCTCGCCGGCGACCAGCGGGTCTTCCGGGCGCTGATCGAGGAGGCGGGCGCCTGCTGGGCGCGCGAGCCGCACGAGCTGCTCGAGATCGCTCGCGTCCTCGCCGAGCCGAGGGCGCGGCCCGATCGCAGCGGCGGGCTCGCTTTCCTGACCTGCTCGGGTGGCGACTCCGGCATCGCCGCCGACGAGGCCGACCGCGTCGGGCTCGAGCTGCCGCCGGTCTCGGACGCGACTCGCGCCGAGCTCGACGGCCTCCTGCCGGAGGCGGCGACGCTCGGCAACCCGCTCGACTACACGTCGCAGATCTGGGGTGAGACGGAACGTCTCGCCGCGATCGTCGCCGCCGTCGGCAACGACCCGGCGATCGACCAGATGATCATCTTCCACGACACCCCGGAGGAGCTCTCGGAGGAGACCGAGCCGGAGTGGCGTGCGACGCGGAACGGGCTGGCCGATGGGGCCGAGCGGTCCACCGCCGTCCCGATCTTCGCCTCCACCCTCCCCGACCTGATCGGCGAGGAGATCATCCGCGAGCTCTCCGCTCGCGGGATTGCGTCGGTCGGCGGCCTCCACACCGCGGTCCGCTGCGCCGCCGAGCTCCGGCGCCCACCCGGGGACCCGGGCCGGCTCCGCGACGTGTCGGCGGCGTCGGCGTCGGCGGCACGCGGCGAAGGCGCCTGGCTCTCGGAGGCCGAGGCGAAGGCCCTCCTCGGCGGCGCCGGCATCCCGGTCCCGGACGGGCGCGCGGCCGCTGATCCCGCCGCGGCCGCCGCGGCGGCCGATGAGCTCGGTTTCCCGGTCGCCCTGAAGCTCTCCTCACCGGCGATCCAGCACAAGAGCGACGCGGGCGCCATCGTCCTCGGACTCGAGAGTGTCGCCGAGGTCGCGGATGCCGCCGGGCGGCTGCTCCACCTCCCACTCGCAGCGAGTGCCGAGCTCCTGGTCGAGCGGATGGCGGATCCGGGAGTCGAGCTCCTCGTCGCCGCCCGCGCCGACGCCGTCGTCCCGGCGCTCGTGGTCGGCATCGGCGGGATCTGGACCGAGGCGCTCGACGACGTCGCGATCATCCCGCTCCCCGCCTCCCCCGACCGAGTCGAGATCGCCCTCCGCGGCCTCCGCGGCGCGGCGCTGCTCACCGGCGGTCGCGGCGGCGAGCCGGCCGACATCGCCGCCGTCGCCGCAACGGCGTCGGCCCTCGGCGAGCTCCTGCTCGCCGAGGGCCTCGTGCTGGCCGAGCTCAATCCGGTCCTCGCCGGTCCGAACGGCTGCGTCGCGGTCGACGCGGTCGCGCGGCGCGGCGCCTAGAGCCGGAAGTCGACCGTGTAGTCGACCGACTCCGGCCCCGGGCTCGCGCAGGACTTCGCGACCCGGAACCAGATCACGCTGTTGTCGGAGTACCACCCCGATCCGCGCTCGAGGACGTTCGGACCGCCGTTCCCGTCGAGGGCGAGCGTCACCTGGTTGCGATCGGTCCGCACCTGCAACGAGTAACAGGTGCCGGCACCGTCAGCCTCATCCTTGCCGCCGCTCGTCCGGAACGTCAGGGCCATGTCGTTGACGCAGATCCCGCCGGTGGCCTTGACCCGGTACCAGACCGGCGCCGACTGGTTGCCCTGCACGTACCCGTCGACGTCGCTGTGCGTTCGGGTGTCGGAGTGGATCGTGCCGCTGAACGAGGTCTGTGACGCGCTGTCGCTGCACGACCTCGAGCCGAGGTCGATCGCCGTCTCCTCGGTCGTGTGACCGGGGTTCGGCTGGACCTGCTCGCAACCGTCCGTGATGTCGCGGTTGACGTCGTAGTTCTCACCGCGGCACCCCATGGTCCAGGCCGACTCGTAGGAGGCCGTCAGCTGCGAGTTCGAGCCGTCGGCGGCGCCGATCGTCGCCCGGACCTCGTCCCGGCCCGGCACGGTCGCCGTGCAGGTCGAACCCGAGCAGGGGCGCCCACCCACCGTGAACGTCGCCTGCGAGGTGACGTCGCCGAGCGAGTTGCCGTAGGCGTCGCGACCCTCGGCCGCCCAGGTCCGCGCCCGTGGCAGGCTCGGCCCCGAGTAGGTGGCGTTGGCGCCGGCCGGCTGCTGCGGTGCGAGCACCCCGGTCGCGCCGGGACCGACCGGGCTGAGGACGAGCCGGGAAAGGGGCCCGGCCTCGATCGTCGTCTCCGATCCGGCCGAGTGGCCCTGGTAGACCGCCTCGATCCAGTGCAGACCCCGCATCGTTCCGTTGCAGGTCGTCGTGTCGCAGGAACCCGAGGGGTCGATCAACAGCTCGTAGCCGCCGTCGATCGTCCCGAGCCCGTTCCCGTAGGCATCCTCGCCCTTGACGACGGGCGTGAAGCGCTCGCCGGCCGTCGCCGTCGCCGGCGTGCTCACGTCGATCGCCGCGAGCGGGCCGGGGTCAACCCGGACCGCGGCCTGGGCCGTGGCGCCGCCGGCGGCGGCGCGGACGGAGTAATCGCCGGCCTCGGTCGCCGAGCAGCTCCCGCCCGAGCACTTGCCCGCCGGAGACATCCGCAGCTCAACCGCACCGGGGGCACTCAGGGGATTGCCGTAGGCGTCGCGACCGCTGACCTTCGGGGTGAACGACTGGCCCGCGGTCACCTTGGCGGGCGCGGTCAGGCCGATCTCCCGCACCGGTCCGGGCGTGACCTGGACCGAGAGCGCACCGGACACGGCCGGCTTGCCGGTTCCGGCCGCCTTCAGCTCCGTCGCACCCGCCTTCGTCAGGACGACCCCGGCGAAGACATGACGCCCGCGGTCGGAACGCTTGAACCGGTACGCCGCCGGCACCTGGCCGCCGGTGACCGGCGCAATGGTGACGGTCCCGCGGTAGTCCTTCGCCGGCTTGCCCTTGGCGGTCAGCGCGGTCACGGTGACGCCGGTCTGCTGACCGGCCGCCACGCTGGCCGGAGCGCTCAGCCCCAGCTTCACCGCCGGCTTCGGCTTCGGCTTCGCCGCCCCGGCCGCCGGTACGGCCGCGAACGACAGCACCGCCGCCAGCCCGCATGCCGTTCTCCTCAAGTTCTTCCTGCTCATTTTGTCTGCCTCCAGTCGTTTCGATTGACGCTGGAGCGAAGGTATGAGCGGACCGCGGCCGCGGAATCGGCCCGAGGAACGATTCCGGGGTAGGCCGCAGGGACGCCACCGGGGTCATCCGAAAGGACGAGAACCAGGCCGCGCGTATGGCGGCGCAGTGCCGGGACAGCGCAGTCGAGCAGCCCGGAGGGCTGCGAGTCGCGCGGTTGTCTAAGCGGGGACGCCCGCCTCGAGCTGCTCGGCCGCGTGCGTGAGGCCGATCCGGAGGATGTCGGTGATCTCCTCGAACAGGCCGATGTCGGCGACGAGCGGCGGCGCGATCTGGACGAACGGCTCGGCGCGGTCGTCGAGGCGGCAGATCATCCCGTTCTCGAAGAGCTTGTCGGAGAGGACGTCCTTGAGCAGCCAGCCCGCCTCCTCCTCGGTCAGCGGCTCCCGCGTCTCCTGATCCTTGACGCACTCGATGGCGAAGAAGTGGCCGAGGCCGCGGACGTCGCCGACGATCGGGATGTCCTTCAGGCTCTCGAGCAGCTCGAGGGCACGCGGCTCGTTCGAGCGGACGTTGTCGAGCACGTTCTCCCGCTCCATGATCTCGATCGCCTTCAGCGCGATCGCCGATCCGACTGGGTGGCCGCCGAAGGTGATCCCGTGCAGGTAGTCGTTCCGGCCCGTGAGGAACGGCTCGGCGACCTTGTCGTTCATCAGCAGGCCGCCCATCGAGAAGTGGGCCCCGGTGAGTCCCTTGGCGAACGTGATCATGTCCGGCTGCGAGCCGAGGCGCTGGGCGCCGAACCACTCGCCGATCCGGCCGTAGGCGCAGATCACCTCGTCGGAGACGAGCAGGATTCCGTACTTGTCGCAGATCTCCCGGAGGCCGTCCCAGTAACCCGCCGGCGGGACGATCGAGCCGCCCGCGTTCTGGACCGGCTCCATGATGATCATCGCGATCGTCTCCGGCCGCTCGAAGTCGATGACGTCCTCGATCTCGGCCAGCAGCGCCGCCGTGAAGGCCGCATCGTCGTGGCCGGCATGGTGGCGGTAGGCGTTGGTCGAGGAGACGTGGCGGGTCGGGATCGCCGGCGGCTCGAACGGAGTCCGGCAGACCGGGATCCCGGTGAAGGAGAGGGCGCCGAGCGAGGTGCCGTGGTAGGCGTCACGGCGGGCGATGACCTTCTTCCGCTCGGGCTCGCCGTTGGCCTGATGCCACTGGCGGGCCATCTTGTAGGCGGACTCGACCGACTCCGAGCCGCCCGAGGTGAAGAACGTGCGCTCGAACCCGTCGGGGGCGAGCTCGGCCAGCTTCGTCGCCAGCTCGATCGACGGCGGATGCGCGGTCGTCCAGTTCGTCGTGAACGGGAGCGTCGCCATCTGCGCCGCCGCGGCCGCGCCGATCTCCTCGCCGTGGGAGTGCCCGAGGTTGGTGCAGTAGAGGCCGGAGAGGCCGTCGATGTAACGGGTGCCCTTGTCGTCGTAGATGTGGCAGCCGTCGCCTCTGACGAGGACGGGGATGTCCTCGGCCTCGAGCGTCATGTCGGAGAAATGCAGCATCAGGTGCTGCTTGGCGAGTGTCTGGAGATCTGTCATCGCCGGGGAGTCTAGGGGGTGCGGGGGCGGTCGTTGACCTTGTAGTCAATTGAACGATCTGTTAGCTTTCCGCAGATGGAGAGCACAGGGAGCACCACCGTGTCCGGGTCCACTTCGATGAACGGGAGCGCCCCCGCGACGGCGTCCGGAGGTGGCAACTGGGACGCGATCGTGGTCGGCGGCGGCCACAACGGACTGACGACCGGTGCCTACCTCGCCCACGCCGGTCTGCGGACCCTGATCCTCGAGCGCCGTCCGATCCTCGGCGGCGCCTGCGTGACCGAAGAGGTCTGGCCCGGCGCCCGCGTCTCCCGCTGCTCCTACGTCGTCTCGATGCTGCAGCCGAAGGTCGTCGCCGACCTCGAGCTGAAGCGCTACGGCTACAAGGCCTACCCCCTCGATCCCGCCTACGCGGCGATGACCCCGGAGGGGCCGATCATCTTCCACGACGACGTCGTCAAGACCCAGGAGTCGATCGCCCGCTTCAGCAAGAAGGACGCCGAGGCCTACGGCAAGTTCGAGGAACTGCTGTTCATGGCGGCCGACTTCGTCCGCCCGATGATGATCCGCAACCCCCCGGCCCCCGGGTCGAAGGCTCCCGCGGACGTCGCCGGCCTGCTGAAGGAAGCCGGCCGGGTCGCCGGGATGTCCCAGCGCGACGTCCAGCAGCTGATCCGGATCTTCACGATGTCGGTCGGCGACTGGCTCGACAGCCTCTTCGAGAACGACTACCTGAAGGGCTCGATCGCCTCGACCGGCGTCGTCGGCGTCTGGGCCGGCCCCTACTCCCCCGGCACCGCCTACAACCTCCTCCACCACGCGCTCGGCGAGCTCGACGGACAGGTCGGCTCCTGGGGCCAGGTCGTCGGCGGCATGGGTGCGATCAGCGAGGCGATCGCCTCGAGCGCACGCGCCGCGGGCGCCGAGATCAGGACCGACGCCGAGGTCGTCAGCATCGACTCGGCCGGCGGCCGCGTCACCGGCGTGACGCTCGCCGACGGCTCCGTCCACCGGGCGCCGATCGTCGCCTCGGGCGCCCACCCGAAGACGACGATCCTCGACCTCGCCGGCGGCGAGAACTTCCCGGACGAGATCCGCGAGGACATGGAGGCCTACCGGACCCGCGGCGCCTCGGTGAAGATCAACATGGTCCTCTCCGAGGCCCCGGTATACGAGGGTCTGAGCGAGGAGGACTCCAAGCACCTGCTCACGGCCGGGGTCAACTGGTGCCCGTCGCTCGACTACCTCGAGCGCGCCTGGCAGGACGCCGTCCGCGGCGTGCCCGCCGAGAACCCCTACGTCGAGATGGAGGTCCCCTCCTCGGTCGATCCGTCGCTGACCGACGACGACCGCTGGATTGCGACGATGTTCACCCAGTACGGCCCGACCGAGCACGAGCAGTGGCCGGAGGGCTCGCGCGAGAAGTACGCCGACACCTGCGTCGCGAGCATCGGTCAGTTCGCCACCAACCTCGAGGGATCGATCCTCGAGCGCGAGGTGCTGGCGCCGCCGGATCTCGAGGACATCTTCGGCCTCGTCGACGGCTCGATCTTCCAGGGCGAGCAGGACATCGCGCAGATGGCGTTCATGCGCCCGACTCCCGGGCTGGCGAAGTACTCGACCCCGCTCCACGGCCTCTATCTCTGCGGAGCCGGCACCCACCCCGGCGGCGGCGTCATGGCCGCCTCCGGTCACAACGCGGCGCAGCGGATCCTCAAGGACCGCCGTCGCGAGGGCGGCCTGCGGGGCCGCCTCGCCCGGCGCCGGGCGACGGCCTGAGTCGCCCGCGCCGGGCGGGGGCGGCGCTACCCTGAACGGGTGCTGCCGTTAGCCATCAGCAACGGCGAGGTGATCATCGTCGTCGTCCTCCTGGTCGCACCGATCGCCGCGATCGCGTTCGCGGGCTCGGGCGCCGTCTATCGCGAGATCGGCAAGGGGACCTTTGCGATGGATCACGACGGCGCCAAGCCCGGCGCCGACCTCGGATCGACGATGAGCAGGGCGGCCCGCGAGGCCGAGATCCGGCAGATGCTCGAGGCGAAGGCGTTTCGCCAGATCGAGCGCGGCGAGACCCCGATCGACATCGAGGCCGAGCTGCGGCGCATCACCGCCCCCGCGGCGGTCCAGTTGAAGGCCGATCCGGCGTTGGTCGCCGAGGTCCGCCAGCTGGTCGTCGCCCGCAACCAGCGCCGGGCCCGGCAGGGGAAGGAGCCGCTCGACGTCGAGGCCGAGGTCGCCCGCCAATTGACCGATTTGGAATCTCTCGGTCAATAGCCAGACAACCGCACGACTCGCGGCCCTCCGGGCCGCTCGACTGTGCAACCCCGGCACGACGGGCCTCCGGTGTATAAACGCACTCGCAGTGGCCGACATCGGAGACATCTACGAGCTCGATCAGCTCGCCGTCCAGCCGGGGACCTACGTCAACCCTCAGACCGAGGTCGTGATCATCGTCGAGGACTCGGCGACGGTCGACCAGGAGGTCTTCGAGGAGGAGGCGACCGAGGGCACCGAGTGGGTCCGCGTCTCCGACGAGGTCCCGGTCGACGAAACCATGCTCGAGGAGGCGCTTGAGGAGTTCCACAGCCGCCGCCATCCCGGAGCCGCATCGCAGGCGACGAGCATCGCCGTCGACGACGCCCTCGACGAGGACGAAGAGGACGAGCTCGAGCCCGATCCCGACCTCGAGGACGAGGAATGAGCGCGGAGATGCCCGAGCCCGGTGCGAAGGCGCCGGAGTTCGAGCTGGCCGACCAGTCGGGCGAAGAGGTCGCGCTGAAGGACCTCCGCGGCCAGTGGGTCGTCCTCTACTTCTACCCGCGGGCTGACACCCCGGGCTGTACGACCCAGGCCTGCAGCGTCCGCGACCGCTCGACCGAGTACGCCCAGCGCGGCGCCCGCGTCCTCGGCGTCTCGCCCGACGAGGTCGGCGCGATCGCCAAGTTCGACGACAAGTACGGGCTCGGCTTCACGCTCCTCGCCGATCCCGATCACGCCGTCGCCGAGTCCTACGGCGCCTGGACCGAGAAGAGCATGTACGGCAAGAAGTACATGGGAGTCCAGCGCTCGACGTTCGTGATCGATCCCGACGGCAAGATCGCCAAGGTCTTCCCGAAGGTCCAGCCGAAGAAGCACGACGACCTCGTGCTCGGCGCCCTCGACGAGCTCGGCGCCTAGCCCCGGCTCACGCCGGCCGCCGGATCAGGCGGTGGCGAGGACGTAGACGAGGAACGCCGTGAACAGGCTGGCCCAGGTCGCGACCGGGATCAGCTCGAAGCGCCCCCGCGTGCGCAGGGTGAAGTAGGCGAGCGCGCCGCCGGCGAGGCCGAGGCCCGCCGAGACGATGGCGAAGCGGTCGAGCTCCCAGCCGGTCAGGGCGAGGCCGAAGGCGATCGGGATGGTCGACTGGAAGACCATCGCGCCCGTGATGTTGCCGAGCGCGAGGCTGTCCTTGCCCTCCCGGATCCAGAAGAAGCTGTTGATCTTCTCCGGCAGCTCGGTGGCGAGCGGCGCGAGGATCAGCGAGAGGACGAGCGCCTCGACCCCGAGCGACTCGGCGACGTGGATCATCTCCTCGACGAAGAGGTGGGCGCCGCCGACGATCGCGGCGAGGCCGACGGCGAGCTGGAGGACGATCAGCTTCGTCGGCGGCTGATCGTCCTCGCCGCGATCCATGTAGAGGCGGCCGATCGTTTCCGCCTCCTGGACCTCGCCGCCGGAGCGCAACGTCGCCCGCACGTAGACCAGGTAGGAGACGAAGAAGACGGCGGCGAGCGGAAGGTGGAGGGCGTCTGGCAGAGCGACGCCCGCGAGCAGCCCGGCTCCGAAGAAGGCGAGGAAGAAGAGCAGGTCGCGGTCGAGCGTCTCGATGTCGGCCTTGAGGGCGAGACCCTGCTCGCGGCGGCGCTGGAACAGGAACGCCGAGGTCCCGACGAGGGCCATCGCGAGCGTCGCCAGCAGGAACGGTGCGCCGATGATCGCGCCGACTGCGACGTCCTCGGAGCCCTCGGAGCCGCCGATGATGGCGACGATCGGGATCAGCGTCTCCGGCATGGCGGTGCCGACCGCGGCGAGGATGCTGCCGGTCGCGCCCTGGCCGAGCTCGAGCCTGTGTCCCAGCCACTCGACCGCGTTCGTGAACACGAGCGCTCCCGCGAGGATGATCGCGAAGCTGATTGCGAGGAGGATTGCTGCGCCCATCGGTTCCCTTCTATGCCGCGAAGAACGCGATCGCAAACACGGCGTACACGGCCAGGAGCTGAACGCCCTCGAACCAGGTCGATTCTCCCTCGGAGGTGACCGCGTTGGCGATCAGCGCGGCGAGCAGGATCGCGCCGAGCTCGAAGCCGTTGAAGACGAGCGGCATCGGGCTCGGGCCGATCAGGAACGAGGCGAAGACGAGGGCCGGCGCGACGAACAGCGCGACCTGGGCGCTGGAGCCGATCGCGATGTTGACCGCGAGGTCCATCTTGCCCTTGAAGGCGACGAGGACCGCGACCCAGTGCTCGGCCGCGTTGCCGACGATCGCGACGACGATGGCGCCGATGAAGAACTCGCTGAGCCCGATCGACTCCGACGCCTCGGTGATCGATCCGACCAGCACCTCCGACATCACGCCGACCGCGACGCCGGCGATCGCGAGTGCGATCACCGAGGTCCGGATCGACCAGCCCCAGGTGTCGTCGCCGGAATCGTCCGCTTCCACCTCCGTGGCTTCGCCGGTCGCCTCCGCCCCACCCCCGCCGTGACCGTCGGCGCGCGGGTTGAAGACGTCGCTGTGGGTATTGAGCGAGAAGAAGAGGCCGGCGATGTAACAGAGGATCAGCACCCCGCTGACGGCGAGCGACAGGAGCTCCACCGTGGATCCGTAGTCGACGAGCTCCGGTCCGACCGACGGCAGCCCGCGACCTTCGACGAGCTCGAAGATCGCCGGCATCAGCAGCGCCGCGGCCGCCAGGAACAGCATCGTCGACTGCGACGACGCGGCGGTCCGGTCGAACTTCTGGACCTCGCCGGGGCGGCCGATCCCGCCCGAGACCATCGCCGCCCCGAGCACGAGCAGCACGTTGCCGATGATCGAGCCGATGATCGAGGCCTTGACGACCTCCTGGAGGCCCTCGGCGAGCGCGAACAGGGCGATGATCAGCTCGGGCGCGTTGCCGAAGGTGACGTTGAGCAGTCCGCCGATGCCCGGTCCGGAGCGCTCCGCGAGCTCCTCCGTCGCCCGGCCCATCAGCGCTGCCGTCGGGATGATCCCGATCGCAGCCGCGAAGAAGATCATTCCCGCCGAGGCGCCGGCGATGTCGAGGCCGATCGCCAGCGGGATGAACGGCACCAGCAGGTAGGGCCATCCGTCGGGACCGAGGAAGAAGTCCCTGTTCAGAGCCGGTCCGCGGTCGTTCATCCGCCGAGCAGGCTCGCGCAGTCGTCGACCGCCTGCGAGGACTTGGCCTTCGCGACGCAGTCGTAGTACTTCTGAGCGCTGCCGGAGACGTCGGGCGGAGTCGTCGGCTGAGCGGCGGAGCCGGTCCCGGATCCGAGGCCGCCGAGAGCGGCCGCCCCGCCGGGGATCTGGTTCAGCAGTTCGTCGAGCGGCTGCGCGTCCGAGGGTGCCTCGATCGACTCGTCGGCCTCGGGGTCGACGCCGATGCCGAGGTCGACGGTGACCTCGCCCGAGCCGCCCCGCGGATCGGCCAGCGTCAGGCCGATCGCGATCTTCCGCAGCGAGTAGTCCCCGGTCGTCGCGTAGACATCGATGGTCGCGTCGGTGACCGTGTCCTCGAGCTGCTTCAGCGAGTTCGGGTCGACGTCGGCGGCCTGGCCCGTCTGCTGGGCGACGTCGCTGAGGTCGGAGAGCATCTTCGGGACGTCGGCGGTGCCCGAGACGTGGACGACCTCGGTCCCGTCGAGATCCTCCGTGCCCTCGTTCTGCAGGCCGGTGACCCAGCTCTGCGGATCGATCCCGAACTGCGAGAGCGACCCCTGATCGCCCTCGGCCTGCTGAGAGGCCGACTGCTCGTAGGAGGACTTGACGGCCTGGAACGTCGCGTCGTCGAGCTGGTAATCGTCGCCCTGGAAGCCGACCCAGGCGCCGGCGTCGGTGAGCGTGAGGCCGCCGTCGAAATCGAAGCTCGTGTCGCCGGAGTCGATCGACGCGGTCACGTCGAAGTCGACCGCGGGCAGGTTGCCGGTCCCGTTCGACTCGAACGGGCCCT
>JAXLSX010000012.1:0-105582 GCA_046330285.1 Solirubrobacterales bacterium
TCGCGGCGGCCTTCAGCGCCCTCGTCGGCCAGAAGCAGACCGCCCCGCTGAACTACCCCGAACGGCTCGGTCGCTGGCCCGCCGTCGCCGGCCTCGTGGGGTTCATCTTCCTCGAGCTCGTCTGGGGTCAGACCGGCTTCGCCGCCTCCGGCGTCACCCCGCAGACCATCGCCACCGCCACGGTCGCGTACTCGCTGTACACGTTCGTGGCGATGGGCCTGTTCGGGATCGAGCGCTGGACCGACCGCGGCGAGACCTTCACCCAGTACTTCGGGATGTTCGGCAGCCTCGCGATCTTCGAGGTCCGCGACGGGCGCCTCGGAAGGCGGCCGCTGCTTGCAGGCACCACGACCTGGGCCGTTCCCGCCGGTTCGCTCGCGCTCGTCCTCACCGCGATCGGCGCGACGACCTTCGACGGCGCCCAGGAGGGCGTGCTCAAGGACGCGATCAGCTCGACCTTCCAGACCTTCTCCGACGCCGGCCTCTCCCCGGTGACCGCCCTGCGGGTGACGAACACGCTCTACCTCGCGGGGACGCTCGCCGCGGTCGCCGCGATCTTCTGGGGCGGCATCTACGGCATGCGGATCGTCGATGGCAAGCGCTCCGCGCTCGAGCTCGGGCGGAAGTTCGCGCACGCGTTCATCCCGATCGCGCTGGCGTATCTCGTCGCCCACTACTTCAGCCTCGTCGTCTACCAGGAGCAGGCCCAGTTCACTTTCCTGCTCTCCGACCCCTTCGGCGACGGCTCGAACTGGTTCGGGACCGCGGGCTCGGGCATCAACTACGGCCTCGTCGGGGCGACGGCCATCTGGTACGTGCAGTTCGGGTCGATCGTCGTCGGCCACGTGATCGCGCTGGCGCTCGGTCACGACCGCGCGCTGTCGCTCTGGAAGGACCCGCGCACCGCCGCCTACTCGCAGGTCTGGATGCTGGTCACGATGGTCTTCTTCAGCGTCCTCGGCCTCTACCTGCTGTCGCAGGCGAACGGATGACGTGGCCGTCCCGGTCGCACACGCGGGCCACTGGCTGCCCTACGTGATCCCCGGAGCGATCGTGCTGGTCGCGGTGATCGTCGCCTCGGTCCGCGAGCGCCGGCGCGCCGCGGGCGACGACTCCGTCGACTAGCCGTCCGATGCCAGCGCCGAGACGGCCCCGCTGACGCGGGCGCGGTCCGACGCCGCCATGCCCTCGAACCGGAGGACGACGTTCGCGGCCCGGAAGCACGTCAGGTCGGCTGAGCTCTCGCAGTGGTCGAACTCGTCGCCGGCGCTGGTCGCATCGCCCGCGACGACCATCGTGCCGCTGCTGTCTCCGCTCTGGAGCTGCGGGTTCGGGTCGTCTCCGGCCGGGGCGGCGAACCTGACCGAGTAGACCGGCTCGTCGGCGGGCGTCGTCGTTATCTGCTCGCCCAGCGCGAGCTCGGCGCCCTCCGCGTTGGCGGAGTCGACGAACTCGTCGGCGCTGAAATCCTTCTCACCGCCGCATCCGAACGCGAGCGCCGTGGCCGCGGCCACGATCGCCGCCGCCGCGCCCAGACGCGCCGGCATCGCTCAGGCGAGCAGCTCGGCGAGCCGGGACTCGAGCGCGTCCGCGAGGGCGTCGGCGACCGCTCCCTCGGGCACCCGCTCGACGAGCTCGGCGAGGAATCCGCCGACGATCAGCTCGCTCGCCTGCTCGCGGCCGAGGCCGCGGGAGGTCAGGTAGAAGAGCTGCTCGGGATCGACCTGGGCGACCGCGGCGGCGTGGGTGCAGGCGACGTCGTCGGCCTCGATCTGCAGACCCGGGATCGCGTCCGCGTGGGCGCGAGGGGAGAGGATCAGGTTGCGGCAGTCCTGGAACGCGTCGGTCCGCTGGGCGCCCTTGTCGACGTTGATCATCCCGCGCCAGACTGCGGTCGAGCGACCGTCGAGGACGCCCCGGAACGCGAGGTCGGAGGTCGTGTCCTCGGCTGCGTGCTCCTGGGTGGTGTCGTAGTCGAGGTGCTGGCGGCCGTTGCTGACGTAGGCGCCGGTGACCCGCGCGCCGGCGCCGCGTCCGGTCAGCTTCGTCTCCATCCGGACCTTGCCGTTGGCGGAGCCGAAGCCGAGGGCGACCCATTCGAGATGGCCGTCGCGGGCGACCTCGGCGCGCTGGCTGGCGAACACCCACGATTTCTCGGAGAGGTCCTGGCCGCAGACGTAGCGGAGGTTGGCTCCCTCGCCGACGATCACCTCGGTGACGCCGTTGAAGAGCCCCTCGCCGGCGTCGTCGGCGGAGACGTAGCGCTCCCAGACCTCGGCCTCGGCGCCCTCCTCGAGGACGATCAGCGTCCGCCAGTTCAGCGTCCGTCCTGACGCCTGCTGGATCGCCGTCAGCGCGATCGGGTGCTCGGGGCGGGCGTTGCGCGGCACGTAGACGAGGGCGCCACCGACCCAGCCGGCCTCGTTGATCGCGACGAACGGATCGTTGCCGGTGGGAACGATGGTCCCGACGCGGTCGGCGACGAGGTCGGGAAAGCGCTCGGCGGCGGCGGCCAGGCTCATCACGGTGACGCCGTCGGGGCCGGTGTCCCCAGTGGGCTCGCCGAAATCGGTGCTCGAGAAGGCGTCGACCTGCGTCAGGCCCGCCGAGCCCTCGGGAACGGTCAGCCGGCTCGCGAGCCCGTCGGCCGCGGCGAGGTCGCCGCCCTCGGCCGGCCCGTAGGCGGCGAGGTCGAGCTTGGCGAGGTCGGTGAACTCCCAGCCGCGCGTCTTCGGCCCCGGAAGCGCCAGCTCCCGGGCCGCCTCGATCGCCTGCTCGCGCCGCTCGGCGAGCCACGTGGGCTCGGCCGCCTGAGCGGCCGCGCTAGCCAATCGAGCCCTCCATCTGCAGCTCGATGAGCCGGTTGAGCTCGACCGCATACTCCATCGGCAGCTCCTTGACGACCGGCTCGATGAAGCCGTTGACGATCATCTTCGAGGCCTCTTCCTCGTCGAGCCCGCGGGACTGCAGGTAGAAGAGCTGCTCCTCGCCGATCTTCGAGACCGAGGCCTCGTGACCGACGTTGGCGTCGTTCTCGTCGATCCTGATCGTCGGGTATGTGTCCGAGCGCGACTCGGGGTCGAGCAGCAGTGCGTCGCAGACGACCTTCGAGCGGGCCTCGGTCGCGCCCTTGGCGACCTCGAGCAGCCCGCGGTAGGTCGAGCGCCCACCGTCCTTGCTGATCGACTTCGAGAAGATCGACGATGTCGTCTTCGGCGCCGCGTGGATGATCTTGCCGCCGGCGTCCTGGTGCTGGCCGGCACCGGCGAACGCGATCGAGAGGATCTCGCCGTGGGCGCGCTCGCCCGTCAGGTAGATCGACGGGTACTTCATCGTGATCTTCGACCCGAGGTTGCAGTCGACCCACTCGACGGTAGCGTCGGCCTCGGCGCGGGCGCGCTTGGTCACGAGGTTGTAGACGTTCTGCGACCAGTTCTGGACGGTCGTGTAGCGGATCCGCGCCCCGGGGCGGGCGATCAGCTCGACGACGGCGGAGTGCAGCGAGTCGGTCGAGTAGACCGGCGCCGTGCAGCCCTCGATGTAGTGCACGTCGGAGCCCTCGTCGGCGATGATCAGCGTCCGCTCGAACTGGCCCATGTTCTCGGTGTTGATCCGGAAGTAGGCCTGCAGCGGCATCTCGACCTTGACGCCGGGGGGGACGTAGACGAACGAGCCGCCCGACCAGACGGCCGAGTTCAGCGCGGCGAGCATGTTGTCGTTGGCCGGGATGATCGATGCGAAGTGCTCGCGGACCATGTCCTCGTGCTCGCGCAGGCCCGTGTCCATGTCGAGGAACTGGACGCCCTGCTCCTCGAGGTCCTTGCGGACCTGGTGGTAGACGACCTCGGACTCGTACTGGGCGCCGACGCCGGCGAGGAAGTTCCGCTCGGCCTCGGGGATGCCGAGCTTGTCGAAGGTGTTCTTGATGTCGTCGGGGACGTCCTCCCAGCTCCGCTCGGCCTTCTCGGAGGCGCGGACGAAGTAGTGGATGTCGTCGAAGTCGATCTGGTTCAGGTTCGCGCCCCACTGCGGGATCGGGCGCTCGAGGAAGTGGTCGAGCGCCTTCAGCCGGAACTCGCGCATCCACTGCGGCTCGTTCTTGTACTCGGAGATGTCCTCGACGAGCTGGCGGCTCAGGCCCTTCGGGGCCTTGTAGACGTAGCCGGTCTCGGGATCGTTGAAGCCGAACTTCGTCTTGTAGTCCTGGTTGATGTCCTTGATCGCCTCACGCTCGGCCTGCTTGGGGTCGATCGTCGCGGTCTCGGGTGGCGGGTTCATCTCAGTCAACCTCCAGCTTGATTTGCCCATCCTCTGCCCGGACCGGGAAGGTCTCGACCGGCGCGAAGGCGGGAAGGGTCTTGGGGCGGCCGGTCTTCAGGTCGAAGAGCGAGCCGTGCCGCGGGCATTCAACGGTACAGGCACCGGCGTCGAACTCCCCCTCGGCGAGGGGACCGTCGTCGTGCGAGCAGCGATCCTCGATCGCGAGCAGCTCGCCGCCGCAGTTGAAGACGCCGATCTCGATCCCGTCGACCTCGACGATCTTCTTCGCCCCCTCGGGGAGCTCTTCGACTGTGCACACGGTGTGGTCTGTCATCAATCCCTACTTTGAGAGTCGGATTTTAGCGGGCACCCGGCGGCGGGCCGGCGCGGGAAGCGCGAGGATGGCGCGACGAGCATGAAACGAGCCGAGATCGAAATCGTCGGCGGCGCGGGGGAGATCGCGACCGCCCCGCCCGACCCGATCAGAGTCGGCGCCGGAACGGCCTTCTGGGTCGGCGGCACGCTGGAGGCCGCGACCGACCCCGCGGGCGTCCGGATCCGGGCCCGCGGACTCGAGTTCCCCCTCGACGCCGACTCGATGCCGGAGGAACGCAGCTACGACCGCGGCGCGCTCTGGTGGAGCCTCCTGACCGTTCCCGGCTCGTCCGAGCCGGCCGCCGCCGATCCTCCGTCCCCCGAGCCGGCCGCGGGCTCGGCGCCGATCGCGATCTGCATGGCCACCTACGAGCCGGAGCCCGGCCGCCTTCGCACCCAGCTCGACTCGATCCGGGCGCAGACCCGGACGGACTGGGTCTGCGTGATCAGCGACGACTGCTCCTCGTCCGAGGCGTTCGCGACCCTCGAGCGCGCGGTCGGCGGCGACCCGAGGTTCGTCGTCGACCGCTCCCCCGAGCGGCTCGGCTTCCTCCGCAACTTCGAGCGGGCGATCTGCCTGGCGCCGTCGTCGGCATCGCTGATCGCCCTCGCCGACCAGGACGACTGCTGGCATCCGGACAAGCTCGAGGTGCTCGCCTCGGCGCTCGATGCGTCACCGGGATCGCTGCTCGCCTACAGCGACGTCCGGATCGCCGACGCCGGCGGCCGGGTCCTCTCCGACACCTACTTCTTCGAGCGCCGGAACAACTTCCGGAGCATGGCCTCGATGCTGATCACCAACAACGTCACCGGCGCCGCCTCGATGTTCCGGCGCGAGCTGCTCGCGGTTGCGCTCCCGTTCCCGCCGGGAGGCACCGGCCAGGAGCTCTACCACGACCACTGGCTCGCGCTATGCGCGATGGCGACGGCTCCGCTCGCCTACGTCGACCGCCCGACCCACGACTACGTCCGCCACGGAGAATCGGTCACGGTGAGCGAGGCGGAGGGACACTGGGTGGCGCCGCCGAAGGGTCCGCTCGGGGCGGTCGCCATGCGGGCCCGGCGCGCCGCGCGCCGCTTCCGCCTCGCCGCTCGCAGCCCGGGCTGGCGCTCGGCCTACGTCGGGCGCTACATGCTGATCCTCCAGCTCGGCACCATTCTCCGGCTTCGCCTCGGCGCCCGGATCCTGCCCGAGCATCGCCGCGACATCGACCGCCTGATGGTCGCCGAGAGCTCACCGCGAGCCGCGCTCTGGCTGCTCGCCCGCTCGTTCCGCCCCTGGATCGGCCGCAACGACACCCTCTCGCGCGAGCGGGTCGTCTTCGGCGGAATCATCTGGAGAAAGCTCGCCGGGCGGCGGGCAAGCCATAAACGCTGACTCGCGGTCAACTTTCAATTACGTGCCCTATGGAGGTGGTTTCTGACAGTTGACCTGGGGTCGACGCTCGGCTCGCCGTCCGGCCGCGAACGGCCTAGAGCTCGCCGGCCTGAGCGGGATCCCCGTCGACCCCCTCGTCCTCCCAATCGGCGGGCTCGCCGAGACTGGCGGACTTGACGACCTTGAGGCCGAGCATCGCGCACTTCATCCTCGTCGCGGAGATCTCGATTCCGAGCAGGTCGAGGACCGTCTCCTTCGGCAGGCGCAGGAGCTCCTCGCGGGTCATGCCGATCAACTCGTCGGTGAGCAGCGAGGTCGCCGCGGTCGAGATCGCGCAGCCCTGGCCCTCGAATGAGATCTCGGCGACCCTCCCCTCGTCGTCGAGCTTGATGAAGACGTGCTGCTCGTCGCCGCAGAACGGGTTCGTGTCCTCGTAGTCGAGGTCGAAGGAGTCGAGCCTGCCGAAGTTGTGCGGCCGCTTGTAGTGCTCGAGGATCTGGTCCCGATAGAGCTCGTCCACGGTTCAGACTCCGAAGACGCGCTTGGCGTCGTCGATCGCCTCGGCGAGCCGATCGATCTCCTCGCGCGTGGTGTAGATGCCGAAGCTCGCGCGGGCGGTAGCGGGGACCCCGAGGCGCTGCATCAGCGGCTGGGCGCAGTGATGGCCGGCGCGGACGGCGACGCCGTGACGGTCGAGGATCTCGGCGATGTCGTGGGGGTGGATGCCCTCGACCGCGAACGACACCGGGCCGATCCGCTCGGGCGATGCCGGGGGGCCGAAGACCGACAGGCCGGCGATCGCGGTCAGCCGCTCCATCGCGTAGGCGGTGATCTCCCGTTCGTGGACTAGCACGCGGTCCATCCCCGCAGCGTCGAGCCAGCGCAGCGCCGCCGCCATTCCGATCGCCTGGGCGATCGCCGGGGTACCCGCCTCGAACTTGGCGGGCGGGTCGGCGTAGGTCGTCCCCTCCTTGGTGACCTTGCGGATCATCGAGCCCCCGCCGAGGAAGGGCGGCATCTCGCGGAGCAGGTCGAGCCGGGCCCAGAGCGCACCGATCCCGGTCGGGCCGTAGGCCTTGTGTCCGGTGACGGCGTAGAAGTCGACGCCGAGCGCGGCGACATCGACACCGAGCTTCGGCATCGACTGCGCGCCGTCGACGAGGATCAGCGCCCCGGCGTCGTGCGCCATCGCGGCGATCTCCGCGATCGGGTTGAGCGTGCCGAGCACGTTCGACAGATGAGTGATCGCCAGCAGCTTCGGGCTGCGCGCGAGCGCCGCCTCGAGCTCGGCGCTGATCAACTCGCCGTCGTCGTCGATCCCGACCCAGTCGATCTCGGCGCCGGTGGCCTCCGCGAGCTGCTGCCAGGGCACGATGTTCGAGTGGTGCTCCATCTCGGTGAGCACGATCCGGTCGCCGGGGCCGACGTTGGCGCCGCCCCAGGCGCGAGCCACGAGGTTGATCGCCTCGGTCGCGTTGCGGACGAAGACGATCTCGCGCCGGTCGGTGGCGCCGAGGTGGTCGGCGACGGTCGCCCGCGCGCCCTCGTAGGCGTCGGTGGCCTCGGCCGAGAGCGTGTGCGAGCCGCGGTGGACGTTGGAGTGATGGCGGCGCTCGTAGCGATCGACGGCCTCGATCGAGGCCAGCACGCGCTGGGAGCTCGCGCCCGAGTCGAGGTAGACGAGCGGCTCGTCGCCGATCATCCGGCTCAGGGTCGGGAAGGCGGCCCGGATCCGCTCGAGGTCGAGCGCTTCCGGGGCCGCGGTGCGATCGGAGGCGACCGATGCCATCTCGTCGCCGCGGCGGCGCTCAGGCGCCGGCCGCGACCTCCTCCTTGATCCAGCCGTAGCCCTTCTCCTCGAGCTCGCCGACGAGCTCGGGGCCGCCCTCCTTGACGATCCGGCCCTCGTACATGACGTGGACGCGATCGGGCTCGACCATGTGGAGGATCCGCTGGTAGTGGGTGATGATCAGGACGCCCATGTCGGGGCCCGCGAACCGGTTGACGCCCTCGGCGACGGTCCGCAGCGCGTCGATGTCGAGGCCGGAGTCGGTCTCGTCGAGGACCGCGATCTTCGGCTTCAGCAGCGCCATCTGCAGCATCTCCATCCGCTTCTTCTCGCCGCCGGAGAAGCCGTCGTTCAGGTAGCGGCTCGAGAAGTCGCGAGGGATGTCCATCATCTCCATCGCCTCCTGCGTCGTCCGGGCGAAGTCCTTGAGCTTGATCTCGGGCTCACCGGCCGCCTCGCGCTTGGCGTTGACGATCATCCGCAGGTACTTGGCGACGGTCACGCCGGGAACGGCGACGGGGTACTGGAAGGCCATGAAGAGCCCGGCGCGGGAGCGCTCGTCGGGGGAGGACTCGGTGACGTCCTCGCCGTCGAAGTCGATCGAGCCGTCGGTCACCTCGAGCGAGGGATGGCCCATGATCGAGTTCGCGAGGGTCGACTTGCCGGAGCCGTTCGGCCCCATCAGCGCGTGAACCTCGCCGCGGCTGACCTCCAGGTTCAGCCCCTTGAGGATCTCCTTGTCCTCCGCGGACACGTGCAGGTTCTTGATCTCGAGATCAGCCAATTCGACTCCAGTTCTCAGTTCGTTTCGGGATTGCGCGGGACGCTCAGGCGGCGCCGGCCGCGACCGTTTTCAGCTTCCTGTCGCGGTTCTCGAACTCGATCAGCTCCGCGAGGGTGGTGCCCGCCAGCGCCCGGGTGATGCCGCCGTGGACCCTGGTCCAGAGCAGCTTCGTCGAGCAGGCGGCGTCACCGTCCGACTCGTGCGAGCAGAGCACCCGACCGTCGACGCCGTCGACGAAGCAGTCCATCGGGGCGATCGGTCCTTCGAGTGCCTCGACGACCTCGAGCATGCGGATGTCCTCGGCCGGGACGGCGAGGCGGTAGCCGCCGTGGGCTCCCCGCTGCGAGCTGACCAGGCCGGCATCGCGCAGCTTCGCCACGAGATGCTCGAGGTAGGAGAGGGGGAGGGTCTCCGAGTCGGCGAGCGACGCGAGCGCAACCGGGCGCTCACCGCCCTGCCGGCCGAGGGCGACCATCAGTCGCACCCCGTATTCGGCCTTGGTCGAAAACAGCATGGGCCAAATCCTAGCGATCAGGTCGGTTTTGCTGCATGGCCTGCAGCCGCTCCTTGATCAGCCGCCACGGATGGATGTCGGCCGTGCCGGCCGCCGCCGTCCGCAGCGCTCGCCCGAGCGCGGTGCCCTTCACCTCGCCGGGCGGCACCTCGATGATCAGCTCGAGGTAGCCGTCGGGCGTCCGCTTCGGCCCGGTCGTGCGCGCGTCGATCGACTGGAAGAGGTCGATCGCCTCCGAGTTCTCCTGCAGCACGAGGGCGACGAACCGCTCGATCCCGTTCTCGGATGCGCGCTCGGTCAGCCGTTCGAGCAGCGCCGTGCCCGCACCCTTGCCCTGCCAGTCGTCGACGACCACGACCGCGACCTCGGCGGTGTCGGGCTCGTCGCCGCGAACGTAGCGGGCGACGCCGACCGTCCCGCCGTCGTCGTCGAAGGCGATCACGGCCTCGTGGTCGTGGTGGTCGACCTCGGTCAGGTAGGCGAGGTCGGTCGCCGACAGCCGGTCGAGCGAGGAGAAGAAGCGGCGGTAGCGCGACTCGGGGCTGAGCCGGGAGAAGCCGCTCGCGATCGCGTCCTTGTCGGTCGGCATCACCTCCCGGAGCTCGATGAAGGAGCCGTCCCGGAGCTTTCGGCGACTGGGATTGTGTGAGACTGCAGCGGCCACGGCGGTCCCCGATTGCGGATCGGATCGGGGCAGCAAGGTACCCCAGGTGAGCGCGATCAAGAAGCAGACCTTCCGCGAGCGCGCCCGCTCGGTGCTGAAGAGCATCTGGTACTCGCCGCGCTTCCGCGCCGTCGCCTTCGCTCCGGTCGACGCGCTCGACCGGATCCGCGGCCGCGACCCGCTGCTGCCGCCGCGACGGCTCCAGTACGTCGGCCGCCGCGAGGACTTCGCCCCGGTCGGGGCCTACTGGCGCGATCGCCTCGTCCGCGACAACGGGCTCGGTCCGGACGGCGACGTCCTCGACATCGGCTGCGGCATCGGCCGTGCCGCGGTGGCGCTGATCCCGCAGCTGCCCGAGGGCCGCTACGAGGGCTTCGACGTCGTCCCGCAGTTCATCGCCTGGTGCTCGCGCGAGATCACGTCGAGGCACCCGAACTTCCGCTTCCAGGTGGCCGACGTGCGCAACCGCCAGTACAACCCTCGCGGCGACGTGCCGCCCTCCGCCTACGAGTTCCCCTTCGCCGCCGACGGATTCGACGCGGCGCTCGCGGCCTCGGTCTTCACCCACATGGAGCCCGACGGAGTCCGCCGCTACCTCGGCGAGGCCGTGCGCGTCCTCCGGCCCGGCGGAGTCCTCGTCGCCACCTTCTTCCTCGTCGACGCCGCGACCGAGGAGCTCCTGGCCGGCACGGCGCCGGCCTTCCGCCTGGATCACCGCCTGACCGACGCGGCGGGCGAGCCCTATCTCGCGGCCGACCCGCGGGTCCCCGAGTTCTGCGTCGGGCTGTTCGAGGCCCAGCTCCTGACGGCAGCGGCCGAGGCCGGCTTCGAACCGGGCCCGGACATCGAGCGCGGATGGTGGTCCGGTCGCGAGGTCCCCGCGGGCGCCCCGTACCAGGACGTCGTCACGCTCCGCAAGCCCGCCTGAGGGCGGGCGTCAGGGTTCGATCAGGCCGCGGCGGATCGCGTAGCGGACGAGTTCGACGCGGTCCCGCATCCCGAGCTTCCGCATCGCGTTCGAGCGGTGGTTCTCGGCGGTCTTCTCGGCGAGGCCGAGGATCTCGGCGATCTCCTTGTTCGTGTGCGCCTCGGCGACGAGCTTGACGACCTCCTCCTCGCGCGGCGTCAGCTCCTCGCCGCGGTTCTCGCCGCCGTCGAGGACGTCGCGGATCAACGCCTGCTGAGCCTCGGGTGTGAGGAAGGGCTCGCCGCGCTCGACCGCCCGGATCGCGTCGATCAGCTCGCGGTCGGCGGCACGCTTGAGCACGTAGCCGGAGGCCCCCGCCTTCAGAGCCTCGAACAGATAACGGTCCTCGTCGTGCATCGACAGGACGAGGACGGAGACGTCGGGGGCGGTCTCGCGGATCGCCTTGGTCGCCTCGAGCCCGCCCATACGCGGCATCTTCACGTCGAGGATCGCGAGGTCGGGCCGGAACTCGAGCGCGCGGTCGCGCGCTTCGACGCCGTCGCCGGCCTCGGCGACGACCTCGATCCCGTCCTCGCTCTCGAGCAGCTTTCGCAGGCCCGACCGGACGATCCCGTGGTCGTCGGCGATCAGGACCCTCATCGGGCCGCGCTCCTGCTCTCGATGCCGTTCATGGCGATCTCATCGGCAGTTCGGGCCCGGAGCGTTACCCGCGTCCCCGCGCCCGGCACGGATTCGACCACGAGCGAGCCGCCGCAGAGCAGCGCCCGCTCCCGCATCCCGGCGATCCCGAGCTTCTCGTCGCCGCGGCCGCCCTCGAATCCGGCGCCGTCGTCGCTGACCCGGAGCTCGATCGCGTCGCCGGATCCGATCAACCGCACCCGCATGTGCTGTGCGTCGGCGTGCTGGACGACGTTGGTGACGGCCTCCTGGGCGACCCGGTAGGTGACGAGCTGGAGGTCGTCGGAGAGGCCGTCGAGATCGCCCTCGACCTCGAACCCCGCCTGGATCCCGGCCTCGCGCTCGACCTCCTCGACGAGGGTGGCCAGCGCCGCCTTCAGCCCGAGATCGTCGAGGGTTGTCGGGCGCAGGCCGCGGGCGATGTCGAGGAGCTCCCGCATCGCTCGCGAGATCAGCGAGCCGATCTCGCCCAGCTCGGACGCGGCCTCGGGGTCGTCCGACTGCCGCCGCATCGCCTCGAGGCGGAGCAGGATCGCGGTCAACGCCTGGTTGACCTCGTCGTGCAGGTCGCGGGCGATCCGCTCGCGCTCGCGCTCCTGAGCGCCGAGGGCGGAGTTGGCGGCGCCGCGCCGCTCGGCCTCGAGTCGTTCGAGCATCGCGTGGAACGAGCGCTCGATGCTGACCACCTCGGTCGGACCGGTGGTGACGACGGGTGGCTCCGGCGGCTTGCTCAGGTCGGCCTCCTCCATCTCGGCCGCGAGCCGCTCGAGCGGCTGGAAGCGCCGCGCGAGCATCCAGATGTTGACGGCGACCGTCGCCGCCACGGCGAAACCGAGCACGAGCCCGACCGATGCGTTGTCGCGAAGCGCGCTGTCGGGGTTCGACGCGATCGAGGCGGCGATCACCGCCGCGGCGATCAGCAGCAGGTTGACCAGGAGGACCTGGGTGAGGAGCGTTCCGCGGCGCATCACCTCCCAATCGACCGCATCGCGATCGGCCATTAGCCGCGCATCGTCGCCAATCCCCGGAAACCCTTGATTAGGGACCCCTTATCCGGGTCTGCAACCATTCCCGGCTCACCGAGACGCCACAGGAGGCACCCCGATGACGACCACCAAGAGTTCGAACTGGGCCGCGGGAATCCGCACCACGCTGTTGCTTGCCGGGCTGACCGGCCTGCTCGTCGTCATCGGCGCCCTGATCGGTGGGCCGCAGACTGCCCTGCTGTTCCTCGGCATCGGGCTCGTCATGAACCTCGGCGTCTACTGGTTCAGCGACAAGATCGCCCTCAAGTCGGCCGGCGCCCAGCCGATCACCGAGGAGCAGGCGCCGCAGATCTACGAGATGGTCCGCGAGCTGACCACCGCGGCCAAGATGCCGATGCCCGCGCTCTACGTGATCCCCCAGGAGGCGCCGAACGCGTTCGCGACCGGCCGCAGCCCCGAGAAGGCCGCCGTCGCCGTCACCGCCGGGATCACCAAGCTGCTCTCGCCCGACGAGCTCCGCGGCGTCCTCGCCCACGAGCTCGCGCACATCCGCAACCGCGACACGCTGATTCAGGCCGTCGCCGCCGCGATCGGCGGCGCGATCACCTACCTCGGCTACATGCTGCTCTGGTTCGGCGGCGACGACGAGAGCCCGCTCGGGCTGATCGCGTCGCTGGCACTGGTCCTGCTCGCCCCGATCGCCGCGTCGATCATCCAGCTCTCGATCTCCCGCCAGCGCGAGTATTCCGCCGACGCGACGGGCGCCCAGATCTGCGGCAACCCCGAGAGCCTCGCGTCGGCACTGCTCCGCCTCGAGGAGGGAAGCAAGGCGATCCCGATGAAGGTCAACGAGTCGACCGAGTGCCTGTACATCGTCAAGCCGCTCGCCGGCGGCAAGGGGAAGGCGATGGCGAACCTGTTCAGCACCCATCCTCCGATCGAGGAGCGGGTGCGGCGCCTGCGCCAGATGCGACCCGCTCTGGGCTGATCGACGGCGCGATTCCGAGTCGCTATACTTTCTGAAGTAATGACTCCTGAGACCGAGACGAAGAACCGTGCCAGCGGCGCCGACCTGATTGCTCAGGCGAAGGCCGAGATCGAGGAGGTCCAGCCGACGGAGGCGGCCGCCGAGATCGAATCCGGCGACGTCGCCATCGTCGACGTTCGCGAGCAGCACGAGTTCGAGGAGCGCCACATCGAAGGCGCGATCCACGTCCCGCGCAGCTACCTGGAGTCGCGGATCGAGCAGTACGTGCCCGACCGCTCGAAGCGGATCATCCTCTACTGCGCCTCCGGAATCCGCTCGGCGCTCGCCGCGAAGACGATGGGGGAGGAGCTCGGCTACGAGGACGTCAGCTCGATGGCCGGCGGGATCACGCTGTGGCGCGACCGCGGCCTGCCCGTCGTCACGCCCCGGTCGCTGACCCAGGAGCAGAAGGAGCGCTACTCGCGCCACATCCTCGTTCCCGAGATCGGGCTCGAGGGTCAGATGAAGCTTCTCGACGCGAAGGTGCTGCTGCTCGGCACCGGCGGGCTCGGCTCGCCGACCGCGCTCTACCTCGCGGCCGCCGGCGTCGGCACGCTCGGGCTGATCGACGACGACGTCGTCGACTCGTCGAACCTGCAGCGTCAGGTGATCCACAACACCGAGCGGATCGGGATGCCCAAGACCGAGTCCGCGCGGATGGCGATCGAGGCGCTGAACCCCGACGTCAACGTCGTCGAGCACCGGGTCCGTTTCGGTCCCGAGAACGTCATCGAGCTGCTCTCGGACTACGACGTGATCGTCGACGGCGCCGACAACTTCCCGACCCGTTACCTGCTCAACGACGCGTCGGTCCGGCTCAACAAGCCGGTCGTCTCGGCGTCGATCCTCTCCTTCGACGGCCAGATCTCGACCTTCGTGCCCCACGAGGGCCCGTGCTACCGCTGCCTCTACCCGACGCCGCCCCCGGCCGAGCTCGCACCGAGCTGCGGCGCCGCCGGCGTCCTCGGGGTCCTGCCGGGCATCATGGGCCTGCTGCAGGCGCTCGAGGTGGTCAAGCTCGTCACCGGCGCCGGCCGGCCGCTGATCGGTCGCCTGCTCCTGTTCGAGGCGCTCGGCACCGAGTTCACCGAGCTCAAGGTCAGGCGCGATCCCGACTGCCCGATCTGCGGCCCGAACGCCCCACACGTGGCCGACGAGGATCTCGGGAAGTTCCCGGACTACGAGTTGTTCTGCCAGGGCTAGAAGCCGCCCGGTAGGCTCGCGGCCTCCCATGGCGCTGCGCGAGGCGATAGGCAGGACGCGGAACCGGCTCGGCCGGTTCCGGCCGGTCGTGGCGGCGGGACAGATGCTGCACCGCGAGGAGCTGCGCCCGACCCGGCGCCGCTACCGCGAGCTCGGACTGAGCGGCCCCTGGTTCGGCCTCGTCAGCCACTCCGAGGTGGCCGGCCGCGGTCAGGGCGTCGCCCTGCTCGACCGGCCCGACGGGCTCGCCGAGCTCGAGGCGGACCCGCGGTTCGCCGCGCTCGACCCGGCGCTCCAGCAGGGGCTGCGCGAGTGGCCGGAGACCGGCTACCTGGTCGCGAAGGGGTTCTTCGACGCCGAAGCCGTCGCCGCCGCGAACGAGGAGGTCGACCGCTTCGCCGCATCGGGCCGGATCCACCAGCACCACCTCGACCCCCGCTACATGAACGTCCATCGTGAGTCGCCGGCGAGCAACCGCCTGGCGAGCGATGAGCGCGCTCTCGCCCTGATGGAGCTGATCCTCGGCCGCGAGGCCGGGCTGTTCCAGACGATCTACTTCCGCCAGGGAAGCCAGCAGGAGGCTCATTCCGACGCCTTCCACATGATGACCGAGCCGCCGGGCTTCCTCGTCGGGATGTGGGTCGCGCTCGAGGACATCGACGAGGGCGCGGGACCCGTCTTCTACGTCCCCGGCAGCCACCGGTTCCCGTACGTGATGACCGAGGACCTCGGCGTTCCCGACCCGCCGCCGCTGCAGATCGCCGACAAGGGCGACGCCTACGTTCGGCGCATGCGCGAGCTGGTCGCCGGGACCGGCGAGGAGCCGGTCAAGTTCACCGCTTCCGCGGGCGACGTCCTCTTCTGGCATCACAACCTGACCCACGGGGGCTCCGCGGTGACGCGTCCCGGAGCCACCCGCCGGAGCCTCGTCGGGCACTACTTCGCCCGCGACGTCCTCTGCTACCACGAGGTCACCGAACGGGGCGCGCTGATGCCCGCCGGGTTCGAGTAGGCGCGACGCCCGGATCTGTAGGGTTCCCGGCCATGTCGAAGGTGAAGATTCCACCGGTACTTCGCGCCCAGACCGGCGGCGAGTCCGTCGTCGAGGTCGAGGGCGAGGACGTCGGCTCCGTGCTGCGGAGCCTCGCCGACGCACATCCCGGCGTCAGCGGCCAGCTCTTCGACGACGCGGGCGAGCTCAACCGCTACGTCAACGTCTACCTCAACGACGAGGACGTGCGGCTGCTCGACGGGCTCGGCACCGCGGTCTCCGGATCCGACACCGTCGTGATCCTGCCGGCGATGGCCGGCGGCGCCGCCTGAGCGCGCCCGGCGCGCTCTACGGCACTGGGAACCAGGGCCCTAGGGGGTCCCACCGGTCAGGTCGGTGTAGGCCGTCCACGACGGCTTCGTGTCGCGATCGGCGTCGACGAGGCCCGCGGTCGCACACCATCCGCACTCGCCGACCGCGGACTCGGTCGAGTCGTGCCACGTGTACCAGACGACCCCCTCGAGGCCGAGGTCGTCGCGTGAGTCGCTGAGCTCGCCGAACGTGTCGCTGAGCAGCGACGCCTGCTCCTCCGGGGTCTTCGAGAGGTCGTTGCCGCTCTTCGGGTTGGATCCCCAGCCGATCTCGGTCGCCCACATCGGGGCGTCGCTGCCGGCATCGTCGATCGCCTTGCGGGTCTTCTCGACCTGATCGACGACGGCCTTCTCGTCCGGGCCGTAGGGATGCAGGCCGACGATGTCGATCGCGTCGTCGACGCCGCTGACGCCGTAGAGCGAGTCGATGAAGTCGTAGGAGACGATCGCGCCGTCCGATTGCGGCGTCGCGAACATGCCGGCGCTCATCACCTTCGCTTCCGGGTCCTCCTTGCCGATCACCTTCGCCGAGCGCTTGATCAGGTCGGCGTAGGCGGCCGGATCGGGCGTCGGGGACCAGAAGGTGGAGGAGTTCGGCTCGTTCCAGATCTCCCACTCCTGGATCGGGCGCGGATCGGTGCCCGGGTTCGCGTCGGTGAAAGCGGGCCAGAAGTCGCCTTGGCTGCCGTACCGGTTCGCCGCTGCTTTGAGGAAGTCGGCCCAGGCGTCGAAGGTCTCGTCGTCGTTCGTCGGCGCCTCCGTCGGGTCGGACGCATAGGCCGCGGGCGTCCCGTAGACGGTGACCAGCGGATCGAGCCCGGCCAGCGCGAGCGCGCTCAGGACCTGGTCGCTGCTCTGCCAGTTGTAGACGCCCTTCTCGGACTCGATCCCCGACCACTGGAGGACGACGCGCACTGTCCCGAGACCGCCGGAGCGCATGCGCTCGTAGTCGGTGGGGTTCTGGAGGCCTTCAGGTGCGACGCCGTAGAAGGGGTCGGCGGTGACGTCCGCCGGCTCGTCGTCGCCACCGCCGCAGCCGGCGAGGGCGGCGAGCGCGCAGATCGCGACGAGGGCGGCGAGCGCCGCCGGCAGCTTCGCGAACCCGGTCACCGTGGGCTGTGCGGGGTCGGACGGGAGGCAGAGACGGCGAGCGCGACGATCGCGGCGAGCGCCAGGAGGCCGACGGCGAAGGCAGCGGGGAAGCCCGCCAGCGCGTCGCCGAGAGCCGCGAGCGGGGTGGACGGCGTGTCCTGCTCGGCGACGACCCCGCGCTGGACGCCGTCGCCGGCGTCGCCGTCGCCCGTGGCCGCGCCGGCGACCGGACCGCTTTCGGTCTGGCGCACGCCCGGGATCTCGAGGACGTACTCGTCGCTCGCGGGTGCGGCGGCGAGCGCGGCGGCGGGGGCGGCGCAGAGCGCCGCTACGATCGCGAGCGCAAGCGATGCCTGCCTTCGGGTCGGGCGAATCACGACGCCAGACCATAGTGAAAGCCCCCTCACCGATCGCCGGGAAGCTCCCGGATTCAGCTCCCGGCGCCGCGGTCGCGGTCGTCGTCGTCGCGCTGTCGCTCGAGAGCGGGGGCTACGGGGCCGAGGCGCTCGGGATCGCCGCCGCCCTGACCTGGATCGCGGTCCTGGTCACGGCCCTCGGGCCAGCTCGCGACCGGGTCCTCAGCCGGACGTTCGTCCTCGCGGCAGCCGCGCTCGCGTTCATCGCCGTCTTCGCCGCCTTCTCGCTCGGATGGTCGCTCGACCGCGGCGCCGGATTCGAGGACGTGGTCCGCCTCTCCGGCTACCTCGGTGCCTTCGTCCTCGCCGGGCTCCTGATCCGGCCGGGGCAGGGGCGCTCGATCCTGCTCGGGCTGGCGGCCGGCCTGGTCGCGGTCAGCGCGTTGGCGCTGGCGTCCAGGCTCGCCGGGATCGGGGGCGGCGACGCCGACCTCGTCGCGTCGATGCGGTCCTCCGCGGGCCGCCTCAGCTACCCGGTCGGGTACTGGAACGCCCTGGGCTCGATGGCGGCGATGGCGGTTCCGCTCCTCGTCTGGGCAGCCGCCGAGGCGCGCGGGAGGGCAGGTGCCGCCATCGCGTTGGGAACGATGCCGATCGTCGGCCTGACCGCCTACATGACGTCCTCGCGCGGAGCGTTGATCGCCATCGCCATCGGGGCCGGCGTCGCGATCGCGGCTTCGCGGTCGCGCGGGCGAGCGTTCGCGGCGTTCGCGGTCGGTGTCGCCGTCTCGATTCCGGCCGCCGTCGCCGCAACCCTCGGCAGCGGCATCCTCGATGCGCCCCTGGCGACGCCGGGCCGCGCCGAGGCGGTCGTCGGCGCTGCCGTCCTCGTTGGTGTCGCGGCGGCCGCGCTGCTCGGCCCGCCGGCCGTGTCCCGCGGCGCCGCGATCGCGATCCCGGGCCTGCGGATGCGCCACGTGCTCGCGGCCGCGTTCGCAGCTCTCGTCGTCCTGGTCCTCCTCGCTGGGCCGGGGAGGATCGCCGGCGACTTCGCCGCCACGTCGGGCCGCGAGGCGAGCACCGGATCGGGGGATCTGTCGGTCACCGGCTCCGGCCGCGCGCAGTTCTGGTCGACGGCCCTCGACGCGGCCGGCGATGAGCCGCTCCGCGGCATCGGTGCCGGCAGCTACGGCCTCTACTGGAACCGCTACGGCAACCTCGAGACGCCGGTCCGGAACGCTCACTCCGAGCCGCTCGAGCTGCTCGCCGAGCTCGGGATCGCCGGGCTCGCGGCGTTCCTCGTCTTCTTCGGGGCGATCGCCGCGGCCGGCGTCCCGCCGGCGCGCGATCGCGGCGGGCGCGGCGGGGGCCCGGCCGCCGGGGCCGCCCTCGGTTTGATCGCGACCGGGCTGGTCGGCGTCCTGATCGACTGGACCTGGGACGTGCCCGCGACCGCCGTGCCGATCCTCGTGGCGGCGGCCCTCTGCGCGAACGGCACGTTCGCAGCTGGACGGTCACGTTCGGCATCCACCGCGAGCACGTCGATCAGGATTCCGGCGCCCGCCATCGCCCTCGTCGCAGTCGTCTTCGCGGTGCCCGCCATCTGGGCGGCCGGCGTTCTGGCGGCCTCGGGCAACCGTCTCGCGGCCTCCGACGAGGCGCTGGCGGCCGGTCGCCTCGACGACGCGGCGACCGCCGCCCGTTCGGCGGCGGCGATCGAGCCGTGGAGCTCGGAGCCCTGGTTGCGGCTGGCGACGATCGAGCAGGCGGCGGGCAACCTCGCCGCGGCCCGGCTCGACAGCATCCGCGCGATCGAGCTGACCCCCGACGACTTCCGCCCCTGGTTGCTCGCCTCGGGCCTCGAGGGTGAGCTCGGCAATCGCGGCGGCCTCGTCGCCTACGGGGGCAGGGCGCTGATCCTGGCGCCGCTGGTGATCCCGCGCGCTTCGATCGAGCCCGGTCTCGGCGTCGGTTCCGGGTCGTGATATCCGGACCGCAGGTCTATGCTCTGTGCGTTACATGCAGGCAGAAGGTTCATCAGGCATCTCGGCTGGCAGGGGCGGGGGCTAGATGCCGAATCTCGCCGGCCGAGAGGCCGTAGCCGAGGGTTCTGCGGAGCCGCGCGATGCCGTGGCCCCGGTCGTCGCCGCTGCCCGCGGCGCGGTCCCCGTTCGCCGCGGCCGCTGGTGGCGCGATGCCCGGCGCCGGCGCCTGCTGGCGCTCGCCGACGTCGCCGCCGCCTCGGTCGCGACCCTGATCGCGACAGTGCCCGCCACGGGCACGTTCTGGGCGTTCCTCTTCCTGCCGTTGTGGCCCCTGCTCGCCAAGCTCTTCGGCCTCTACGACCGCGACCACCGGGCGCTGCGCCACCTCACCGCCGACGAGGTCCCCTCGCTCGTCGCGTGGACCGCGCTGACGACGACGATCGTCGTGATGCTCCTGTCGCTGACCCCCGTCGGGCTCGTCGAATGGGGCACCGCCATCGAGCTGTTCTTCGTGGCCGCGATCGCCGGGATCGGTTTCCGATCGCTGGTGCGGCTGCTGTGGTGGCGGTGGACGCCGCCGGAGCTCGTCGGGCTCGTCGGCGACGGTCCGGTCCTCGCGTCGCTGCAGCGCAAGTTCCAGCTCTTCAAGGAGATGCATCTCGAGCTGGCCGCCGTGCGGGAGATCGGCGAGCTCGGGACCGGCCGCGAGCGCGAGGACGAGCTCGTCGCCCTGACCGACCGGGTGGACCGCATCGTCGTCGCGGCGACGGGGGTCGAGGCCGACCTGATCGGCTACCTCAAGGACCTCTGCCGGAGCCGGCAGGTGAAGATCAGCGTCGTCTCTCCGCTGCGCGGCAAGGCGCTTCCCTCCGAGCGCTTCATCCAGCTCGCCGACCTGCCGATCCTCGAGTACAACACCTGGGATCCGTCGCGGTCGACGCTGTTGATCCGGCGCCTGTTCGACGTCGCCGCCGCGTCGATCGGCCTGCTCCTGTTCGCGCCGTTCGCCGTGATCATCGCGATCGCGATCAAGCTCGACAGCCCCGGCCCGGTGATGTTCTCGCAGATCCGCGCCGGCCTCGACGGCCGTCCCTTCCGGATGTACAAGCTGCGGACGATGGCCGTCGACGCCGAGGCGAAACTCGGCAGCCTCGTCGACATCGACGAGCTCGACGAGCCGGTCTTCAAGCTGCGAGACGATCCCCGGGTGACGAGGGTCGGCGCGTTCCTGCGGCGGCTCAGCCTCGACGAGGTGCCCCAGCTCATCAACGTCCTGGTCGGCGAGATGAGCATCGTCGGCCCCCGGCCCGAGCAGGTCGAGCTGGTCGAGCGCTACACCGACGCCGAGCGGGTCCGGCTCAGCGTCAAGCCCGGGGTAACCGGCCCGATGCAGGTGTTCGGGCGAGGCGAGCTCACGTTCTCGGAGCGGCTGGCCGTCGAGATCCAGTACATCGAGAACCCCTCGCTCGGTCAGGATCTGCGGATCCTGATCCACACGCTTCCCGCGGTCATCCGCGGCACCGGCGCGTTCTGAGCCCGCTGCGTCCGTGAGCGCCGCGACGGTCATCGTCCCGTCCCAGTCCCCCGCGGGAGGGAGGCTCGACCGGCTGCTCGGTTCGCTCGCGGCGCAGACCGTCGAGCACGAGACGATCGTCATCGACAACGATTCGCCGGGCCGCGCCGTCTCCGCCGCCTGCGCCGCCTACGACTTCGCCGAGGTGGTGCAACTAGACCGCAACGCCGGGTTCTCGATGCCGATGAACCTGGGGGCGCGGCGCGCCTCGACCGGGATCCTGATCCTGCTCAACGACGACTGCGTCTGCGATCCCGACTTCGTCGAGCGGCTGATCGCCCCACTCGATCCCGCCGGCGGGATCGTGATGACCTCGGGGGTGCTGCGGGACTGGCGCCACCCGGAGCTGATCGACAGCGCCGGCATGGAGCTCGACCGGACCCTGCTCGTCTACGACTACCTGAACGGCGAGCCGCTGTCGGCCCTGGCGGGCGCCGCCGACCCGATCGGCCCCTCGCCGAAGGCCGCCGCCTTCGATCGCGACGCGTTCCTCGCCGTCGGCGGCTTCGACGAGCGACTCTTCGCCTACTGGGAGGACGTCGACCTGGCGCTGAAGATGCTCGAGGCCGGCGGCATCTGCAGGCTCGCGCCCGACGCCCTCGGCGTCCACGAGCACTCGGCCACGCTCGGGTCGGGCTCCCGCGGCAAGAACTACCTGACCGGCTTCGGGCGGGGTTACGTGCTCCGCAAGTGGGGAGTGATGACGCCCTCGCGGCTGCCGGGGATCGTCGCCCGCGACCTCGTCATCCTCGGCGGCCAGGCGGCGATCGACCGCACCGTCAGCGGCGTCGGCGGCCGGATCAGGGGATGGCGAGCGGCTCGGCACACCCACCATTACCCGGCCGCGATCGCGGAGCGGGGTGGGGCCTCGCCCTACTTCCGCAACCTCCAGCGCAGGCTCCAGCGCCGGCGCAAGCTCTCGGCGCCGGGACCCGGCTAGGAAAGCTCCGACCGCCGGCGTTCGATCAGGCGACGCTCGGCGTCGTCCGTGACGAGCTCGAGGGCGCGATCGTAGGCCTCTCTCGCTTCGGCGTCGCGATCCAGCCTCCGCAGGAGCTCGGCCCGGGCCGAGTGCAGGTAGTGGTAGTCATCGAGGGACAGTCCGTCGGTGATTTCCAACCCTGCCGCCGCGCCCTTGGCCTCGGCGACGGCGACGGCGCGGTTCAGCTCGACCACGGGTGAGCCGGTCAGCCGGGACAGCTCCGCGTAGAGCGCGGCTATCTCCTCCCAGTCGCGTAGCTCCTCGGCGTGCAGCGACGCGATCGCCGCCTGCAGGACGTAGGGGCCGCGTCCGCGCAGGGCGATCGCCCGATCGAGCTCAGCCCGCCCGAGCACGATGTCCTGTTGCTTCCAGAGGGAGGAGTCCTGATCGGCGAGGAGCACGATCTCACCGTCGGCGAAGCGGGCTTCGCTGCGCGCGTCGAGGAGCAGCATCATCGCGAGCAGGCCGTGCGCCTCGGGTTCGTCGGGCATCAGCTCGACCAGCAGGCGTCCCAGCCGCAAGGCCTCGGCGGTCAGCTCGCCGCGCCCGCCGTAGCCGTCGTTGAAGATCAGGTAGACGACCGCCAGCACGGCGGCGAGCCGGTCCGGCAGCTCGCGGTCCGGTGGCACCCGGAACGGGATGCCCGCCTCGCGAATCTTGCGCTTTGCGCGGACGAGACGTTGCGCCATGGTCTTCTCGGGGACGAGGAAGCTTCGGGCGATCTCGCCGGTCTCGAGCCCACCGACGGCACGCAGGGTCAGCGCTACCTGCGCATCGGTCCGGAGGGCCGGGTGGCAGCAGGTGAAGATCAGCTCGAGGCGTTCGTCGGGTATCGGTGTCTCGTCGATTTCGATCTCCCCATCCATCGCCGTCACCGCGTCCGCTTCGATCAGCCGGGTCTTCTCGGTCAGGACCCGGTTTCGGCGCATGCGGTCGATCGCCCGATTGCGGGCCGTCGTCACCAGCCATGCGCGGGGATTGGATGGCGTCCCGTCCCGCGGCCAGCGCTCGGCGGCAACGGCGAAGGCCTCCTGGGCGGCCTCCTCGGCGAGGTCGAAGTCACCGAGGAGGCCGATCAGGGTGGCCAGGACCCGCGCCCACTCGTCGCGGTAGGCCCGTTCGAGGCTCGCGCTCACTCCGCGAGCGGGCGGATCTCGATCCTTCCGCCCATGCTTGCGGCCGGGATTCCGGCAGCGACCGCGATCGCTGCATCGAGATCGTCGGCCTCGAGGAACAGGTAGCCGCCGAGAGCCTCCTTCGTCTCGACGTAGGGACCGTCCGTCACCAGCGTCTCGCCGTCGGCGACGCGAACCGTCGTGGCCGTCTCGGGCGGCTGCATCCGCGACCCCGGGGTCACGCCCGGTGTCTCGTTCAGTCGCTGGTAGGCGGCGAAGACGTCGGCCTGGGCCTCCTCGGAGAGCTCTGCCCATTCGGGCGTCCCCGGCGTCGGCGTGGTGCCCTGATTGATCAGCAGCAGGTACTTCATGGCTTCCTCCTCGTTGGGATGGTCGCTCGTAGACGAACGGGCCCAGCCGAAATCGACACCTACCTCTCGCTGATTCCCCCCAGGACCGGTTTCAGGTCGAGAACCGGGGTCCCGTCGACGGCCTCGAGTCCTGCGACCCGGAGGCGGCTGCCGTCGATCTCCCGGATCTGCACACGGTGCAGGCCGATCGGATTCGGGCGCGCGGGGGATCGGGTCGCGAAGACGCCCAGCGGTGGGCGGGAGACGTCGCCTCGCGGATGCACGCTCAGCACTTCCCGGTCGGCCCGGTCGAGCCAGGTGATGACGATCATCTCGGCGCCGGGCTCGATCCCGCCGACCGCTTCACCGACCTCGTCATCGAGGATGATCCACGCCTCCGGGGCTCCCTCGTCGCCTTGCTTGGGGGCTTGCGCCGGGTCGGTCAGCGGCGATGACACCTCACCGACCATCCGCAGCCGCGATTCGATCTCTCGCATGGCGAGAGCTTGACCGGGCCGGCGGCGGCTTAACGCCTAGCGCCGCGCGATCGCTGCGAACTCGGTGAGGAGTTCCTTCTGCGAGCCGTCCTCGTTCAGGAGGCCGGACGTGCTGCACCAGCTGCAGACCGGGTCGGGGCCGTCCTTCCACTGGTACCAGACGGCCCTGCCGATGTTCAGCTTCTTCCGCTCCTTGAGCATCATCTGGAACGAGTCGCGGAGGTTCTTCCGCTGCTTGGAGGCGGAGACGATCAGGGGGTTCGAGCTCGTGCCCTCGCCCCAGCCGATCTCGGTCACCCAGATCGGCGTCTTCTTCAGCTTCGCCTTGTCGAGCACCTTGCGGGTGAGCTCGATCTGCTTCTTGACGTCCTTGACGGCGCCGGTGTAGGGATGGATGGCGATCGTGTCGGCGGCCTTCGCGGCGGACTTCGAGCGCAGCATCTTCTTCAGGTAGACGTCACCGTCGTCGGCCCTGCGGTTGACCGGCTGTGAGATGACGCCGGCGGAGACGATGTCGGCGGCCGGATCCTCGGCGTGGATGGCCTTCGCCGAGATCGACAGCAGCTTCCCGTAGCTCTTGGCGTTGGGGTTCGCCCAGTTGTTGAAGGAGTTCGGCTCGTTCCAGATCTGCCAGTCCTCGATCGGGTGCTTCGGCAGCGCCGCGTTGACGGGATCGGTCCAGAACTCGCCGTCGGGCCCATAGCGCCGGACCAGCTCGGTCAGATAGTCCTTCCAGGCCGCGGTCGCCTCCGGGGTGTCGAGCGGGGTGGAGCCGCGCTCGGTGTTCCCCGGCGTCCCGAGCAGGACCGGGAGCACGTCGATGCCCTGCTCCGCGGCGCCCGCCACGATCGCGTCGAAGTTGGTCCAGTCGTAGGTCACCGGCGGCACGGTCGGTCCCGGGTTCGCCTGGTGGTAGACGAATCCGGTCCGGACGAATCCGACGTCGTTGGTCGCCATCTCGGCGTAGTCGGCCGTCGCCGCGGCTAGCGGGTGCACGCCGAAGAACCCCTTCGGGGCCTGGGCGGCGTCGGAGCGGGCGGGCGAGCAGATCGCGGCGATCAGGGCCAGCAGCGCGATCGACAGCGCCACACGGCTTCGGGTTCCGGTCGCCGGCCTCGCCCCGGATGTCGGAGCTGCTGACACGGAGGCGAAAGGGTAGCGAGTCGCCCCGGACGCCCACAAGGGGTGACCGGGCGGGGGCCCCGTGGCTGATCAGTGCTCGAGAACGAGGCCCAGGAACGACTTCGTGCGCTCCTGCTGCGGGTTGTCGAGAACCTGCGACGGCGGCCCGTCCTCGACGATCACGCCGCCGTCCATGAAGACGACCCGGTCGGCCGCCTCGCGGGCGAAGCCGATCTCGTGGGTCACGACCATCATCGTCATCCCCTCGTCGGCGAGCTCGCGCATGACGTCGAGCACCTCCTTGACGAGCTCGGGGTCGAGGGCGCTCGTGACCTCGTCGAACAGCATCACGTGGGGGTCCATCGCGAGCGCTCGCGCGATCGCGACCCGCTGCTGCTGGCCGCCCGAGAGCCGGTCCGGGTACTCGCCCATCTTCTCGGCCATGCCGACCCTGGTCAGCAGCTCCTCGCCGCGCTTGCGGCAATCGCCCTCGGAGCGGCCGAGGACCGTCTCCGGCGCCAGCGTGACGTTCTCGAGCGCGGTCTTCAGCGGGAACAGGTTGAACTGCTGGAAGACCATCCCGACCCGCTGGCGGACGAAATCGAGACCGGCGGTGCCCTTGCCGGTGATCTCCTCGCCCTCGAGGACGATCCGGCCGCTGTCGGGCGGCGAGAGCAGGTTGACGCAGCGCAGCAGCGTCGACTTGCCCGATCCGCTGGGGCCGAGGATGCAGACGACCTCGCCGCGCTTGACGGTCATCTCGACGCCGTCGAGGACGACCAGGTCGCCGAAGCTCTTGCGGACGTCGTGGAGTCCGAGGATCGAGCCGTCGGGTGCGGTCGTGAGCTCGCCGGTCGTCGGGACGACCGAGCCTGCGTCGGGACTCATGCCATCCCCCTCTGGTAGCGGGCCTGTTGTCGGCCGATCATGTAATCGACCAGTCGGGCGAGCGGGATCGTGACGATCAGGAACAGGATCGCCCCCATCACCAGCCCGGAGCCGTTGAAGATGTCGGACTGGATCTGGCGGCCGACGTAGACGACCTCGGCGGCGCCGAGGATGCTGACCAGCGAGGTGTCCTTCATCAGGGCGATGAAGTCGTTGAGCAGCGGCGGGATCACGCGACGGACCGCCTGCGGGACGATCACGTGCCGCATCGCCTGGTTGTGGCTCATCCCGAGCGAGCGAGCCGCCTCCATCTGCCCGCCCGGCACCGACTCGATGCCGGCGCGGTAGACCTCAGCCATGTAGGCGCCGTAGGTGATCGTCAGCGAGATGACGCCGTACCAGAACGGGCTCGTTTCGCCGAACCAGGTCGGCTTGCCGATGAAGTCCGGGAGGACGTCGCCGCCGATCGGCGCGGCGAGCGTGCTGAGTCCGCCGGAGACGAGCAGCAGGACGATCAGCAGAGGGATGCCGCGGAAGACGTCGATGTAGCCGATCGTCACCCAGCGGATGGGCGCCAGGGCTTTTCCTGGCAACTGCCGCAGGACGGCGAGGATCAGCCCCCAGATCAGCGAGAAGATACCGCCGAGGATCGAGAGCTTCAGCGTCAGCCAGAACCCGTCGAGGATCGGCGACAGGTTGTCGCTCATTACGTGGAAGTCGAAGTAGTACTGCCGGATGAACTCCATGCGCCCTCGTTCCTAACTCGATCCTGGCCCCGCCCCGGGGTTTATATCCGTCCCCGAACGAGAAGGAGCGCCCGGGGGCGCTCCTTCTCGTGTCCGTGCCGGCCGCAAGACCCTGTGCTCCAAGTTCCTGCGGCTCGGCTCGGCTTATCTACTTGGGGTTCGTCACCGACTCGGGCGCGTCGGTCGAGAAGTACTCCTGGTACAGCTCGTCCATCGTGCCATCGTCGATCAGCTGGGCGATCGCCTCGTTGATCGCGTCGTTGAGCGGGTTGCCCGGCGCGGTCGGGAACCCGTAGACCTCGTCGGTCGAGATCTCCTGGGCGATCTCGATGCCGCCCTGCTTCTCGACGGCGTCGGCCGCGAACGGCTGATCGACGATCGCCGCGTCGACCTGCTCGGTGGTCACGGCGGCGAGGGCGTCGGCGCCCTTGCTGAAGCCGCGAACCTCGCCGGCGTCGGTCTCGTCCTCGGCGAGGGTCTGACCGGTGGTGCCCTGCTGGGCGCCTACGACCAGGCCGCCGAGATCGGCGGTCGACGTGATGTCGGAGCCCTCGGGCACGACGAGCGCCTGCTGGGCCTCGTAGTACGGGACGGAGAAGTCGACGACCTTCTCGCGGGCCGGGGTGATCGTCGCCGCTGCCGCGACCACGTCGAACTGGCCGCTCGCCACGTCACGGAAGATCGTGTCGAACGAGCTGTTCTGGTAGGTGGGCGTGAGGCCGAGCTTCTCGGCGATCGCGTCCATGAGGTCCTTGTCGAAGCCGCTGAAGTCGCCGCTCTCGGGGGTACCGATCTCGAACGGCGGGTACGGCGCGTCGGTGCCGACCAGGAGCTGCCCTTCCTTGATCAGCTCTGCGTTCGAGATGTCGATGGTCCCGGAGCCGGAACTCGCTTCGGTGCTGTCGCTGCTGCCGCTCGTGCTGTCGTCGCTTCCGCATCCGGCAACCGCAAAGGCGGCAATCAGACCGATCGCGAGTACGAGCAGCGACCAAATCCTGGTCTTCCTCTGCACTGGTCGTCTCCCTTTCTCTCTCACTGAAAAGCCGCACCCGCCCCATGCCGGTGAAGCCCCCGCACCATATCCTGAATCGTTCTCAGGACCGGGCCAGGCCCGAACCGCCCAATCCCGATCGGGATCCAAGGAAATGCCTGTCGGGGATGCGGGACTTCACTACACTTATTGAAGTATGGGTGGCGAATTGATGAACCGACCGTGCGGCGGCCAGTTCGAGAGCGTTCTCGAGGCCATCGGCAACACTCCGCTGGTCGAGCTGCAGCGACTGACTCCGAACCCGAACGTCCGGATGTTCGCGAAGCTCGAGGGCCGCAACCCGACCGGGTCCGTCAAGGACCGGGTCGCGAAGGCCATGATCGACCGGGCCGAGGCCGAGGGGCTGATCGCGCCCGGCCAAACGATCCTCGAGCCGACGTCGGGAAACACCGGCATCGCGCTGGCGATGATCTGCCGGCGCAAGGGCTACCGCCTGAAGGCCGTGATGCCCGACAACGTCACCACCGAGCGCTCGCAGCTGCTCGCCATGTACGGCGCCGAGATCGTCTACTCGGAGGGTCCGAAGGGTTCGAACGGCGCCGTCGAGATGGCGCTCGAGATGGCCGAGGCCGACTCGTCCTACTACGTGCCCTACCAGTACGGCAACGAGGCGAACCCGCTCGCCCACTACAACGGCACCGCCGTCGAGATCCTCGAGGAGCTCGACGAGGTCACCGCCTTCGTCAGCGGGCTCGGAACCGGCGGCACGCTGATGGGCGTCGGCCGCCGCCTCAAGGAGCACGACCCGGAGACGAAGATCGTCGCCTCCGAGCCGATGCAGGGTGAGCTGGTCGACGGCCTTCGCTCGCTCGACGACGGCTTCATCCCACCGATCATCGATCTCTCGGTCCTCGACCGGAAGATCATGGTCTCCAACCGCGACTCGATCGTCTGGACTCAGAAGCTGCTGCGCGAGGAGGGGATCTTCGCCGGCGTCAGCGCCGGCGCGATCGCCTACGTCGCCAACCGGATCGCCGGTGAGCTCGACGAGGGCAACGTCGTCTTCCTGATCCCCGACGACGGCTGGAAGTACCTCTCCTCCGGCGTCTACACGACCGACGTCGACGCGATCGACGGGCTCGAGACCACCAACTGGTGGTAGTAGTCCCCCGATGCGGATCCGCCGCGACCTGATCGACGAGATCGTCGCGCACTCGCGCGAGGCCCGGCCGCGGGGCGAGCAGGGCGAGGAGTGCTGCGGGCTGATCGGCGGGGATACCGGCGAGATGACGTCGGTCCACCGCGCCCGGAACGCCGCCGCGACCTGGCTGCGCTACGAGGTCCATCCGAGCGACCAGATCCGGATCATGGACCGGATCGAGGAGGACGGCGAGGAGCTCGTCGCGATCTACCACTCGCACACCAAGAGCCCCGCTTTCCCGTCGCAGACCGACGTCAACCTCGCAGCCAACTGGCCCGACGTCCTCTGGCTGATCTGCTCGCTCGAGGATTGGGACGAGCCCGTGGTCCGCGGCTTCTGGATCCGCGACGGCGAGATCGAGGAGGAGGATCTCGACGTCGTCTGAGGCGCCGCTCGTCTGCCGGGGATGCGGGGCGGCCCAGCAGGGGCGGCCGGGGGAGGAGAGGTTCTGCGAGGCCTGCGGCATGCCGTTGACCGCAGCGGGCCCGGCTGACGTCGGCCCGGTCGCCGAGCACGTCGAACGGGCGCGCAAGATCCAGCCGCGCCTCGCTCGCGGCGAGACAGTCCGGGTCGCGGTCGCCCTCAACCTCGCGGAGGCCGAGCTGATGCAGAACATCCTCCTCGAGGAGGGGATCCCCAGCATCCTCCGCCGCTCCGGCGGATTCGACGTGCCCGACTTCCTCGCGGCGGGACCGCGGGACATCCTCGTGCCGGCCTCCGGCGCCGAGGCGGCGCGGGAGCTGCTCAATTTCGATGGCGTCGCGCCCCTGGAGCCGGAGCCGGTCGACCAGCGGCGGGCGGCGTTCCGCCTCGCTGCGGCGATGCTCGTCTGCCTGCTCCTGTTCGGAGCGCTCGCCGGCCTGATCTGGGCCCTGATGCCCTAGAGCGGCGAGGGGCCGACGATCCGCTCGAAGCCGTCGGTCGCCGAGCCGGCGGCGATCAGCTCGACGTGCTCGCGCCAGACCGGTTCGATCTCGCGGATGCTGGCGCCGAACGCCGTTTCGAGCGCCGTCTCGGGGCCGGCCTTCGGCAGGCGGGCGACGAGCAGGTCGCAGGCGTGGCGGCCGACCTCGGTGTCGAGCAGGTCGAACACCGACCCGCCGAGGATGATCGCGTCACGCGCCGAGGGCGGGAAGGAGGGGGCCGGGCCCTCGTTCAGGCGGCGCAGGACGGCCGGCCTGAAGCTCGAGTACTGACCCGCGTAGAACTGCGCCCCGCCTTCGATCAGCCAGGCCCAGCGGAGGTAGCGGCTGAACGCCCGCGGGCCCCAGGGCGGCGGGATCTTGTCGTTGTTCGCCGCCAGGACGAGCTGCGCGTACAGGCGCTCGGAGGTGCCGAGCAGGGCGCGGAGGGAGTCGGGGCCGCCGGCCCGGCGCTCGAGGGCGCTGTCGGTCAGCGTGTGGAGCTCGGTCCGCGTCGCCCAGCCGGCGAGGTAGCGCCGGCCCGCCGGAGCCGCGGCCGCGCGAGCGGCCGGCAGGAACGGGTGGGCGGCGGCGAGCCATCCCGAGCTCGGGTGGAGGATCGCCGTGACGCCGCCGGGCACGCGCTCGAACCGTTCCTCGAGCTTGAGTCGAAGCTCCTCGAGGCGGTCGAGCGTCCGCTCCGCGCACTCCTCGTCACCCTCCTCGAAGCGGACGGTGAAGCTGAGCGAGTCTGTTTCGGTCCAGGGCACGGCCTACGAGGGTAGACCTGCGCGCCCCTCGGCTCGGATGGTGCCGGGCGCCCGTGCAGCCGCGGTTGCCGGGCGAGAGCCGGTCAGGCGCGGTCGCGTGCCGCGGCCGCGCCGACGTGACGAGCGAGGAGCACGTCGAGTTCGTCGCCGGGGTCGTCGATCCAGATCGGCGCCGCCGAGCCGTGCAGGGACGGATCGGCGGGGTTGCGGCCGAACCTCCTGGCGATCGCCGCGAGCGGCGGGAAGAGCACCGACTGCACGGGCGCCGGTGGGCTGACGAAGCGAATGACGTAGCGGTACTCGTGCGCGATGGCCGCCAGCCAGAGCGGGTCCGGCATCCCCTTGTCGTTGACCTTCCCGAGCGCTCCGAGCGACCAGATCGCCTCGATCATCGCGACGAAGTTCTCCGCGGTCCCGGCCGGTGTCCCCGGTGACGCCTCGACCTCGACCCGGACCCGGGCGATGCCGGTGCCCGAGTTCCACCAGTCATGGACCACACCGGCGGGCACTTCCGCGCGCCCGTCGCCGGCTCCCATCGGGCGTTCCGCGTCGTCGACCAGGAACGTGACGTCTCCCTCGAGGACCTCGAAGCGCTCGATCAGGGAGGGGTGGACGTGGGCGCCCGCCACCGCCGCGCCGGGCTGCAGCCAGAGGTCGACCTCGAAGCTCCTGCCACCCTCGGGGCGGGAGAGGACGTGAGCCAGTTCACCCGTCACCGGGTTGTGTCCCCACTCGCGATCGTCCTGCAAGTTGTCCATCTCGGTTCCTCCCAGATCCGCTTTTCCGCCCGATAGTTAGTTAGCCTACCAAACGAAATGACATCAAGTCGAAGACCGAAAGCGATTCCGGAGCCGTTCGGCGCCACCCGCGCGCCGATCGGCACCGGGAACTTCGGAAACCTGCTCCGCTACCCGGCGATGGTCTTGAGCGAGATCGTCGCCCGCGAGGTCGCCGCCGCCGGTTACGCCGACCTGAGGCCCTCGCTACTCGCGATCGGCCAGCACGTCGCCGCCGACGGCAGCCGCGTCACCGAACTGGCCGAACGCGCGCAGGTGACGAAAGCGTCCGTCGTCGCCGCCGTCGACCAGCTCGAGCGACTGGGCTACGTCGAGCGGGTTCCCGACCCGACCGACGGCAGGGCCAAGCTCGTTCGCGCCACCGATCGCGCCCGCGGGGCGGAAGTCGCCGCGCGGCGCGCGATCGCCGCCGCCCGCGACGCCTGGGCCGAGGCGATCGGTCGCGGTCGGATGGATCAGCTCGAGGGAGCGCTGATCGATCTTCAAGCGGCGCTCTGGCCGGCCGACGAGTAGCGAAGCGCTCGCGGTTACGCTGCGGTGATGAGCTCTCCACCCGTCGGAGCACACGTGCAGGGAATCGATCCGCTCGCGGAGGCGGCCGCCGTCGAGGCCGACGTGATCCAGATGTTCCTCTCCGATCCACAGGGGTGGGAGAAGCCGCCGGAGCGCGCGGACGCAGGCGAGCTGCGCGACTCGAAGGTCGGGATCTACGTCCACGCCCCGTACCTGATCAACGTCTGCTCGCCGAAGCCGAACATCCGGCACGGCTCGCGGAAGATCCTCACGCAGACGTGCGAGGCGGCAGCCGCCGTCGGAGCGCTGGCGGTGATCGTCCATCCCGGTCACGCCGAGGACGGAATCGATGCCGGTGTCGGGCGCATGGCGAAGACCCTCGAGCAGCTCGACTCCGACGTCCCGGTCTACCTCGAGAACACCGCGGGCGGCGACCATGCCGTCGCTCGCCGCTTCGACGCGCTCGCCCTGCTCTGGGAGGCGGTGCAGGGTGCGAAGACGGGGGTCGATGTCGGCTTCTGCTTCGACACCTGCCACGCTCATGCGGCCGGCGAGGATCTGTCGGACGCCGTCGAGCGCGCGATCGCGATCACCGGCGGCATCGACCTGATGCACGTCAACGACTCGCGCGATCCGGCCGGGACCGGCGCGGACCGGCACGCCAACATCGGCGCCGGGACCATCCCCCTCGACGACCTCCGGCACATGATCCGCGCCGCGGACGCGCCGTCGGTCGTCGAGACCCCGCGCGACGCCGACGCCCTCCGCGCCGACGTCGAGTTCGTTCGCGCGGCTCTAGCCGGCTGAGGTCGACGAGGCGTCGAACGCGGTCCGCGTCACGAACGCGTCGTAGGGCTGCACGACCGCGCGGATCGTCCTGCCCTTCGCGACCGCCTTCTCCAGCTTCGGTGTCGAGTCGATCACTGTCTGGCGCCGGTCGAGCCCGCTCTCCGAGGGGGGCAGCCATCCGAAGTTGAACCGGCCCTTCGCCAGCCTCTTGCCGCCCTTCGTCTCGAGGACGACCGTTCCGGCGCAGCGGCTGTCGAAGCTGTCGCGGCGCCTCAGCGCGACCGTCGCGCCGTCACCGAGGTCGATCCCGTTCGCCCGCACGCTGCAGGCGATCGAGGACTTCTTCGTGCAGTGCTTGCCCGGCGAGCCCTTCGGCACCGGCGGCCGCGAGACGTCCATGTTGCACATGGTCTTCTCGAGTCGCATCGGCTGGGCGGACATGATCCCGTCGACGCCGAGGTCGAAGAGGTACTTCATCGTCGGCTCGTCGTCGATCGTCCAGGGGTGGACGGCATAGCCGTCGTTGTGCGCCTTGTCGACGAACTCCGGGGTCACGACCGGGATCCCACTGAACTTCATCGGGACCTGGAACACCTTCGAGCCCTCGGGGGGCGGAGTGTTGCCGAGGACGTAGCCGGCGACGCCGCCGGTCGCCGGGGCCATGTCGATCTGCGGCGCCAGCTCGTGGAAGTGAGCGAGCGCTGCGTCGTCGAACGAGGCGACGACGATCCCCTTGGTGCGACCGAGCCCGTTCAGGAAGTCGGCGAGCACCTCGGCGTTGTGGAGGTAGTCGGCGGGGGTCTCGTCGGCCTGGCCCTTGATCTCGATGTTGATCGGGACGTCGGGGTACTTCTTCATCACCTGCGGCAGCGTGGTCATCCGGAAGTCCGCGGGCTTGAACCCGGGCGGGGGCTTCACGTCGCCCGTGGCGACGCCGCGGAACGGGTAGTCGGAGGCCGGGCGGTCGGAGTGGTCGGTGCCCTTCCCGGGGACCGTCCAGTAGCCGGCGTCGAGCGCCTGCAGTTGCTCCAGCGTCATGTCGCCGACGGCTCCGGTGCCGTTGGTGGTCCGGTTGACCGTCCCGTCGTGGATGACGATGAGCTTGCCGTCCGCCGACGTGTTGATGTCGGTCTCGAGCATGTCCGAGCCGAGCCGGAGCGCCCGGTCGTAGGCGTACATCGTGTTCGAGGGAGCCTCGTCCTCACCGCCCTGGTGGGCGATGTTGAGAGTCCGCAGCTCGGTCCAGTCGGTCGGTCCGGCCGTGGCGATCGCGGGCAGCGCGAGGACGGCGGCAGCGGAGATCAGGGCCGGAAGCATGAAGCTGCGGAGCCGGCTCCTCCGCGTACGAGTCTCGGGAATTCCCTCCATGGCCGGGAAGTCTATGGACGCCGTCGCCGCGATGTTCCGGTTGGCCGCCGGACCGCGTCGGTCACGAGCCGCCGGTCCCGACGCGCTCGCGCTCGTAGTCGAGCTCGGTGCGGATTCCCCGGGCCGCCATCGCCGCCCGCGCCTCCTCGATCGACCCCGCCCCGGCGATCAGCTCCGCCAGCGGAGCCGCCGGGCCGATCGCGCGGCGGGCGTCGAAGACGAAGCCGAGGGCGCCGACAGGCCCGAGCTCGACCGTGCGCCGGCCGTCGCGGATCGGGACCGGTCCGGTCTCGCCGAGCGCGCAGCGGGCGGCGAGCAGGCTTGCTTCGGTCGGCACCGAGCCGGCGACGGCGACGACCTCGCGCGCGGCGTCGGCGGCGGGCGACAGCGTCCCGCTCCACGCCTCCTCGCGCGCCAGGGCGGCGACCCGGTCGAGGACTTCTGCAACCGTCAACTCGCCGTCGCAGCCGGCCCCGAACGCGCAGCCGACGACGTCGATCCGATCGGGAAGGTGCTCGGCGGCGGCGAGCAGCAGCGCGTCGCAGAGCGGGCTCGAGAGCCCGGGCTCGGCGCCCGTGGCGAGGACGTCGCCGCCGACGTCGAGGAGGACGACGAGGTCGCATTCGAGCCGGTCCGCGAGCGACTCGATCCCACCGGCGACCGCGGTGGGTCCGTCGTTGACGTCGACGAGAGCCGTCGGGCGACCGAGATGAGCCGCCACGCCGGCCTCGGCGAGGCGGACACCCTCCGGGGTCCGGCCGTCACCGCCGGTCAGGGCAGCCGCGTCGCCGAGCCTCTCGACGCCGCTCAGGTGTTCGAGCGGGCGGGGCCCGGCGTGGTAGGGGTCGACCGAGAAGCGTTCCCAGGCGACCCCGCCCAGCTCGACGCGGCGGCCGGTTCGCTCGATCTCGCGGGCGATCGCGAGCGAGCCGACGACGTCGCCGCCGCCACCGATCCCGAGGACGAGCGCGCCTCCGTCACCCCGCCCGAGATCCTCGGGTAGGTGAGCGGTGAGTGGTTCGGGCAAGCGCGAGCGGGCGCTCAGGCGAGCGCCGGCTCGGGCTCCTGCTCAGTCGAGCCGGCGCCGCAGGTCTCGCGGATCGAGGCTGCGGCGCGGTCGAACTCCTCGTCGGCCATGACCGGCACGCCCTCGAACGGGAGGTCGCGGTCGATCTCGACCCAGGAGTGGCAGCCGATGTGCTCGTCGCGGACGCGGACCGTGACCGGTCGCGGGATCCGGTGGACCTTCAGCAGCAGCACATGCAGCGGGTGGGTCCGCTTCCAGCGGAGCCGCTTGCGGGCGTAGTCCTGCGTCCACACGTGGTAGGGGCTGAGCGAGTCGACGATCCGCGGATCCTCGATCGTGAAGTGGTCGGCGACCTCGGCCCAGGCGCGGATCCGGACCCGGTCGGGCTGCGGGATGCCGCCGTCCTGGAGGAGTGCCCGCGGGGGCGGCTCCTCGTCGGGCCAGACGCCCTCCTCGAGGGCCCGGCGCAGCTCCGGGTGATGGGACTCACGGACGAGGTCGTTCCGCTGGTGGTCGAACGTCGGGTAGAGGAAGAACTGCTCGTGCTCGAGCTCGAAGTGCTTGTTCTCCTCGCGGATGCCGCCCTTGCGGAGGGTGACTAGCTGCTCGCCCTCGGCGAGAGCGCGCACGGTGACGGACCATTCCTTGAAAGCGATTGGCATGGTGATTTGTCGTCCGGGGTCGTGGTTCAGGGCGGGGTCGCGAGGCTCGGACGAGGGCGACCCTGCCGGGGCCGCTGGTGGGCCCGTCGGAGGGCCGCGAGTCTAGACCAGCCTTCCCTCAACGGCAAATAAGTTACGAGTCGCACATTGTCTTGCACTCATCCCGGGATCGGTTCCGATCCGAGACCGCCGCCGCCCGGCGTCTCGATCCGCAGGACGTCGCCGGCGACGAGCTCGCCCTCGCACTTGGCCGGCAATGGGCTGCCGTTGAGACTGTTGGACCCGGCGGCACCGTCGCCGCCGCCGAGCCGCCCGCGGGGTCCGCGCGAGCGCCTCTCGGTGATCAGCGTGAAGCGCATCGGCGCCAGCGCCTCGAACTCCCTGACAACGCCGTCGCCGCCGTGCCGACGGCCGCCGCCTCCGCTTCCCCGCCGGATCGCTAGCTCGGTGATCCGCACGGGCAGGTCAGCCTCCAGCGACTCGACCGGCGTGTTCAGCGTGTTCGACATGGCGACGTGGACGCCGCTCGGGCCGTCGGCGCCGACACAGGCGCCCTGGCCGCCGCCGATCGTCTCGTAGTAGGTGAACTCCTCGCCGGCGCTGTGGCCCGAGAGCGTCAGGTTGTTCATCGTCCCCTGGCCCTGCGCGGGCCCGTCGGCGACGTCGGCCAGCGCCGCGAAGACGAGATCGGCGACGCGGCTCGAGGTCTCGACGTTCCCCGCCGCCACCGCGGCCGGCGGCAGGGCGTTGAGGACGGAGCCGGCGGGCGCGTCGATCCGGACCGGGCGGAACGCACCTGCCGACGCGGGAGCGTCGGGATCCGTAAGCGAACGAACCGCGAACAGGGCCGCCGCCCGGGTCACGGGCAGCGGGCAGTTGAGGTTGCCGTCGACCTGCGGGGCCGATCCGGCGAAGTCGATCGCGATCTCCTCGCCGGCGATCTCGACCCGGACGCGGAGGGGGATCGGCGTGCCGTCGGCCGCCTCGAGCTCGTCGGCCGCCTCGTGGACGCCGTCGGGGAGTGCATCGATCGCGTCCCGGCTGCGGCGCTCGGCGTAGTCGAGGACCGACGCCATTCCAGCGAGCAGCCGCTCGCGGCCGATTCGCCCCGCCAGCTCGTCGATGCGGTCGCGGCCCCGGAGGTTGGCGGCGCGCTGGGCCCGGAGGTCGGCGAGCCGCTGGTCGGGACGGCGCATCCGCTCGGCCAGCGCGACGAGCTCGGCATCTCCGGCGCGACGCGGCTCGATGACCACCCCCTCGTCGGCGAGCGTTCGCGAGTCGGCCGGCATCCCGCCCGGCGTCGGCCCGCCGACGTCGGCGTGATGAGCGCGGCTCGCGACCCACCCGCACAGGTCACCGCCGAGGAGGAGGGGGGAGACGAGGGTGATGTCGGGCAGGTGGGTGCCGCCGCGGAACGGGTCGTTGAGGATCCAGACGTCGTCGTCGGAGGTGTCCCCGGCCAGCCGGGCGACCGCCTCGACTGCGGCCGGCATCGATCCGAGGTGGACCGGGATGTGCTCGGCCTGCATGACCAGCTCGCCGCCGGCGTCGAAGATCGCGGTCGAGCAGTCGTGGCGCTCCTTGATGTTCGGCGAGTAGGCGGCGCGGATCAGGACGGCGCCCATCTCGTCGCAGATCGAGCGTAGCCCCCCGCTGAGGACCTGGAGCTCGATCGGATCCGGGGACGGGCCGGTCATCGCGGCACCTCGCGGGTGGCGACGATCGTCCCGATCGCGTCGACCTCCGCCTGCCAGCCGGCCGGTACGAGGAAGGTCGTCTCCGGCAGCTCGAACACGCAGGGCCCGTCGAGCCGGAGGCCGGCCGGGGGCTCGCCGGTCACGACCTCGATCGCAACGTCGGTCGCGCCGAACCGGGCTTCCCGCCGCGAGCGCCGCGGCTCGGAATCCCCGGCCGGTGGCGGGTCGAAGTCGGAGAGCTCCTCACGGGCGGCGAGCCGGACGTTGACGAGCTCGACCTCGCCGTCGTCCTCGCGGTACCCGTAGCGGCGCTCGTGCTCGGCCGCGAACTCCTCGGCCAGCTCGTCCGGGTCGGGGTCGAGCGGGCCGTCGAGGGGCAGCTCGAAGGACTGGCCCCGGTAGCGGAGCTCGTAGATCGCTTCGAGCACGGCCCCGGCGGGAGCGTCGAGGCCGTCGCGTGCCGCCGCAACGGCCCCGGCGAGCCCATCGCGGCTCAGCTCGGATCCGCTCAGCATCACGGTCCGGGTCGTGTCGCGGCGGCGTTCGGCGCAGACGAGGCCGAGTGCCGACAGCACACCTCCCGACCGGGGGCAGAGGACACGGCCGATCCCCAGCTCCTCGGCGATCGCGACCGCGTGGAGCGGCCCGGCCCCGCCGAACGGCAGCAGGTCGAATCCGCGCGGATCGATCCCGCGTTCGACGGTGATCACCCGAAGCGCCCGGACCATCTCCTGATTGGCCACCGCGTGGATGCCCACGGCCGCGTCCTCGACCCCGATGCCGAGGTCGGCCGCCAGCGCCCCGACCGCCGCTCGCGCGGCTTCGCGGTCGAGCCCGATGCCGCCGGCGAGCCCGGCCTCCTGGTCGAGGTAACCGAGAAGCAGGTTCGCGTCCGTCACCGTCGGCTCGGTCCCGCCCTTGCCGTAACAGGCAGGCCCGGGCTCGGCTCCCGCCGATCGCGGGCCGACCCGCAGCGCGCCGCCGCGGTCGCGCCAGGCGATCGACCCGCCACCGGCGCCGACCGTGTGGACATCGACCATCGGCAGCTGGATCGGGCGACCGTCGAACTCGCGGGACTCGGTCCGCCCGACCCGGCCCGACTCGACCACGCAGACGTCGCAGGAGGTTCCGCCCATGTCGAGACCGAGTGCGTCACCGCGGCCGGAGGCCGAGGCGAGCAGGCCGGCTCCGACCGCGCCGCCCGCCGGCCCGCTGAGGACGCTCCAGGCGCCGCCGGCCGCCGCGCGGGCGGCATCGGTGACGCCGCCGGAGGACTGCATGATCAGCGGCTCCGGGATGCCGAGCTCGCCGCAGCGCTCGCCGAGCCGCCGCAGGTAGCCGCCGAGCAGCGGCGAGAGGTAGGCGTCGAGGACGGTGGTCGCGCAGCGCTCGTATTCGCGGAACCGGGGCAGGACGCCCGAGGAGCTCGAGACGTGGAGGCCGGGAAAGCGCTCGCGGAGAGCGGCGGCGAGCAGCCGCTCGTGGGTGGGGTCGGCGAACGCGAAGAGCAGGCAGACGGCGACGGCCTCGGGCTCGAGGCGCTCGACCTCGTCGCCGACCCGGTCGATCTCCGCAGCGGTCAGCTGCCGGACGACGCCCGCGGGTCCGATCCGCTCGTCGACCGCAATCCGCAGCTCGGGCGGCGCGAGCGGGGGAGGGCGGTCCTCGCAGAGGCGGTAGAGCGAGGGCCTGTTCTGGCGCGCGATCTCGAGCAGGTCGGTGAACCCGGCGGTCGCGACGAGCGCGGTCCGCGCCCCGCGGCGCTCGAGCAGCGCGTTCGTCCCGACGGTCATCCCGTGGGCGAAGCGGCTCACCGCGGCCGGCTCGGCACCCGCCGCCTCGAGGACGGCGGCGATTGCGGCCACCACGCCCTCCGACTGGTCGCCGGGGGTCGAAGGCGCCTTCGCGGACGTGACCCGGTCGCCGTCCACGAGGACGGCGTCGGTGAAGGTCCCTCCTACGTCGACCCCGAGAAGCACCGGCCCATTACACCGCGCTCGGGGCCGCCTCGGCCCCGAGCTGCGCCGGGCCGGCACTCAGGCGACGAGTTGGAGCTCCTCCTCGCGGGTCTCCTCGCCCTCGATCACCACGTCCTCTTCGAGGTGCTTGTGGGAGGGGCAGTAGTCGCGCCCCGGCAGCGGCTCGCGCTGGCACGGCGTTCCGCGACGGGTGTGGGCCTTGCACTCGCGATCGACGAGACCGGCGAGCTCCTCGGGCGGCACCTCGTCGAGGTAGCGGAGCGCGAGCTTCACGTTGCGATCCACGACCTGGAGGACGTAGAGCTGCTCGCTGATCGGGAAGTGGCCGCGGAGCTCGGTGAAGAGGACCTTGGTCGGGCGCGCGAAGTAACGGCGGTCGGTGAGAAGCCGTCGCATCGTGCCCTCGCAGGCGTCGAGGATGTGCTGCTTGCTCGCGCAACCTGCGCTGGTGGTCTCTGCGATCTTCGGGGCAAGCTCCCGATAGATCGAACGACTGAATTGATACATGGGTTCCCTGAACCTTTCCTTGGTCCGCGGTTACCCCCCCGCATCCGGAAGTGTGACGGGCCGCACGTTGACTGCGTGCAACCGGACGTTAAGCCTGCGTTAAGCCCGGGTCAGCGGGATCCGGGCGTCGTCGGCCGGCCAGCGGTCCATCCGCGCCCGTTCGTCGGGCCCGACGACGTTGTGGTGCATGTCCAGCGCCGGGTCCACGCGCGGGCGGTCGAGGCGGCGGTGGACGCCCCGGGACTCCTCGCGAGCCAGCGCCGAGGCGGCGATCAGGCGGGCGAGGGGGTAGGGGTCGGAGCGGAGCTGCTCGAGGCGCTCGGGGTCGCGGATCGGACCGGCCAGCTCCCAGACCGCGCTCCGGGACTCCTCGCTCGGCGCCGGGAACTCCGGATCCGGGTCGGGCGGCGGGGGCGAGGGGTCGGGCCCGGGGCCGTCGAGGGCGGCGCGCGCCGCGCGGCTCCCGAACACGAAGCACTCGCTGAGCGAGTTCGAGGCGAGGCGGTTGGCGCCGTGGAGCCCGGTGCACGCCGCCTCGCCGACCGCGAGCAGGCCCGGCAGCGAGCTCCGTCCGTCGAGGTCGGTGTGGACCCCGCCGATCAGGTAGTGCGCGGCGGGGGCGACCGGGACGAGGTCTCGGGCGACGTCGATTCCAAGTGACTGGAGCGTCCGCGTGATCGTCGGGAACCGCTCCATCGGAACCGGCCGCAGGTCGAGCTCGACGGCCGTGGTCCCGTCGGCTGCCATCCGGTCGAGGATGGCGGCGGTGACCTGGTCCCGCGGCGCCAGCTCGTCGGTGAACCGGCGGCCGTCGGCGCCGAGCAGTAGCGCACCCTCGCCGCGGACCGCCTCCGTGATCAGCCACCCGTCGAGGCGGTCGCCGGGCCGCGACAGCGCCGTCGGGTGGAACTGGCAGAGCTCGAGATCGGCGAGGTCGGCTCCGGCGGCGTGGGCGAGGATCGCTCCGGCGCCGATCGCGCCGCGCGGGTTCGTCGTCCGCTCCCAGAGCGCCGCGCCGCCGCCGGTGGCGAGGATCGTGGCAGCGGCCGGGACCGGACCGCGATCGGTGAGGACGCCGTGGCAGCGGTCGCCGTCCGACCAGAGCGCGAGCGCCGAGGCATCCTCGAGAACTTCGATCCGGTCGTTGCGCGAGGTCAGCTCGGCGAGGCGGCTCGTCAGTGCCCGGCCCGTCTCGGCGCCGCCGGCGTGGACGATCCGCCGCGCGGAGTGGCCGCCCTCGAGCCCGAGCGCGAGCTCGCCGTCGGGCTGGAGGTCGAAGGCGACCCCGCGACGCATCAGCAGCTCGACCGCCGCCGGGCTCTCCTCGACGAGGACCTCGACCGCGGCGGGGTAACAGAGGCCGCGGCCGGCGTTGAAGGTGTCCTCGGCGTGGCGCGCCGGCGAATCGTCGGCTGCAATCGCGGCGGCGAGACCGCCCTGGGCGCGGAAGCTCGCGGTCTCCGTCAGCGGCTTGCGGGAGATGACGACGACGCTCGCGCCCGCCTCGGCGGCCTCGAGCGCGGCATGGAGGCCGGCGGCACCGCCGCCGACGACCGCGACGTCCGCGGGCGCGCGGGCCGGATCTGGACTCGGGTCGCTCGTCGCCAAGGCGGCAGTACCGTATCCGGCTGCCATGGGCCTCTACTTCCGCCACCCGGCATCGCTGCTCCACGACACCGGCCCGCACCCTGAGAACGCGGGCCGGATCAGGGCGATCGAGACGGTCCTCGAAGACGCCGGCTGGCCCGGCCTCGAGGTCGCCGAGCCGCCGCCGGCCGAGCGCGACTGGTTGACCCGGGTCCACGGACCGGCGCTCGTCGACTCGATCGAGGAGCTCTGCGCGGCGGGTGGCGGGGCGATCGACTTCGACACGGTCGTCGTCGAGGCGTCGTGGGAGGCGGCCCTGCGGGCGGCCGGAGCCGCGGCCGAGGGGGCGCGGTTGCTGCTCGAGGGCGACCACGAATACGCGTTCTGCGGGCTGCGCCCGCCCGGCCACCACGCGGAGTCGAACCGGGCGATGGGCTTCTGCCTCTTCAACAACGCCGCCGTCGGCGCCGCGCACGCGCTCGCAGCCTGCGGTGCCGAGCGGGTCCTGATCCTCGACTGGGACGTCCACCACGGCAACGGGACCGCCGAGATCTTCGATCGCCGCGCCGACGTCCTCTACGCGAGCATCCATCAGAGCCCGCTCTATCCCGGAACCGGGGCCGCCGGCGACTTCGGCAGCGGTCCCGGCGACGGGATGACGCTGAATCTGCCGGTGCCGCCGGGATCGGGCGGCGAGGACTTCCGCGGCCTGATCGAGCACGTCGTCGTTCCGGTGGCGCGGTCCTGGCGGCCCGATCTGCTGATCGTCTCGGCCGGCTACGACGCGCACGCCGGCGATCCGCTCGCCAACTGCACCGTCGAGGACCACGACTACGCCGCGATGACTGCCGCCATGCGTGAGCTCGGCCGCGAGCTCGGCGCCCCGATCCTCGTCTGCCTCGAGGGCGGCTACGACCCGGTCGCGCTCGCGCGCTCGGTCCTCGTAACGGTCGAGGAGCTCGCGGGCGGCCCGCCGCCGCCGAGCGTCAGCCCGACGCCGGTGGTCGCCGACGCCGTCGCCCGAGTCGCCGCGCACGAGCGCTGGCGCTCGGCCCTCTGAGCCGGCAGCTGATCAGTCGTCGGAGCCGCGCCCGGCGGCGGCCTCGGCCCGGATCGCCTTCGTCCGGTCCCGCAGCCAGTCGGCGGCGGCCTGACGAACCTCGCTGATCGCGGCTGCGGCCTCAGCCTCGAGCTCCTTCGCCCGGGTCTCGGCGTCGGCGGCGCGCTGCTCCGCCTCCGTCACCTTCGACTCAACGTCGCGCTCGGCCTGCTCGGCCGCGGCGATCGCGTCCTTGAGCTCGTCCTCGCGGTCGCGCATGCGCTCCGCGGCCGCGGCCTCGGCGACCGCCCGCGCCTGCTCGGCCGCGGTCTCGACCTCGGCCGCCGACTCCTCGCGGAGCCGGACCTTCTCGTCCTCGAGTTGCTGTTCGGCGGCGCTGACCCGCTCGGCCGCCTCGATCGCCTGGCGCTCGATCTGGCTCAACCGCTCGTGCGAGTCGGCCACGGCTTGCGCCCGCGCCTCGCGCTCCTCCTGAAGTTCCCGCTCACGCTTGCCGAGGAGCTCGGCGAACCGCTCCTCCGCGGCCTTCCGCGCCACGGCCACCTCGGCCCGGACGCGCTCGTCGGCGTCGGCCTCGACCCTGGCGATGCGCTCGGCGGTCTGCTGCTCGGCCGCGGCCAGGGCGCGGCGTTCGAGTTCCTTGCGGCGCGGCTCCGAATCGGCTTCGAGTTCGGCCTCGACCTCCGAGCGGCCCTCGGCGCGGGCCGCCTCGACCCGGTCGCGCAGCTCGTCGCCGGCCGGGCCCTCGAGGGCCTCCCGCCTGGCGTCGTCGCGCGCCTCGGCGACGCGAGCATCGGCTTCCTCGCGGGCAAGCTTCAGTTCGCTCCTCAGGCCCTCCGCCTCGGCGCCGCTCGCGGCCGCCTCGGGGTTGTCGGCGTTCGCGGCCTCGGCACGGATCCGCTCGACCTCCTCGCGGACGCGCTGCTGGGCCTCGGCCTTCAGCTTCGCCACCTGCCGCCGCAGCCACTGGGTCGCCTGCTCCCGCGCCCGTGCTTCGACTTCGTCCTTCTCGGTTTGCAGCCGGGCCGCCCGCTCCTCGGCCTGGGTCGAGCGGGCCTCGGCCGCCCGCAGGCGCGATGCCAGCTCCTCGATCTCGGCGCGAGCGCTCGCCTGCGCCTGCTCGAGGTTGCGTTCGAGGGCGAGGATCTCGTCGTGGGAGCGCATCTCCGCCGCCCGCGCGGCCTCGTCGGCGGCGACCTTGATCCGGTCACCGGTGTCACCCCCCGAATCCTCTTCCGGCTCGTCCTCCGGGGCCTCGGGTCCGCCGGATTCGTCGCCCGCCTCGGCGTCGAAGACGGCCGGGTGCGGCTCCGATGGCTCTTCGTCCGCGTCGGGCCCGGCGTCGGTGGCCTCGTCGTCCTCCTCGGATTCCTCGGATGCCTCGGGTGCCGGTTCGACGACGTCGTGCTGAGCCGACTCGGGCTCGACCATCTCGTGCTGAGCTGACTCAGGCTCGACGGCCTCGAGCTCGGCCGACTCCGGCTCGAGCGACTCCAGCTCCGCGGAATCCGCTTCGCGGCGGCGGCCGCTGACGGGCGAGGGAGGGGCCCACTCGGCGGTGCCGGTGTCGGGTTCGATCATCGGGCGCACCGGTTCGCGATCGCCGGTCTCGCCGCCGGGCTCGGGGACGGCCGCCCAGTCCTCGGTGCCGTAGGGGTCGTCGCCGGTATCCCCTTCGACCGGCTGCGAGCCGGTTCCGCGGCCGGCGGTCGACGGATAGAGGGCGGTTGCGGGGTCGTCGGCGCCACCTGAATCGGTCGGGGTCGCATCGGGATCGGCGTCACGCTTGCCCTTGCGACCGAAAATGCCTCTCCAACGAGCCATCGGCCGCCGCAGGTTACGCGATCGGGAGACCTCGCCGGAGGGCCATTTGACAGTGTCGGCACCGGGCCGTGGCTGACCGGCACACGCGGGCATTGATCGGTCGGCCCGACCGGCGAAGCATCGATCGCGTCAACGATCCGGCTGCTCAGGCCGGGGAAGGGAGTTCGCGATGTACGCGATTTTCGCCACCGCCCACTGCCGGGCGCTCGATGTCTCGGCGTGGGTGCGATCGCGCCTCGCCGCCGAAAACGGCCAGGGGACGGTCGAGTACGTCGGACTCGTGCTGCTGGTCGCCGCCCTGATGGGCGGCATGGTTGCCGCCGTCGGCGGCCTCGGCAGCCTCTCGGGCATCGGCAAGGAGCTCGCCGAGGCGATCACCAAGAAGATCATCCAGGGCGTGCAGAAGATCACGTTCGGGGGGTGAGGACGGCCCGGACCGCGACCGCCCGCGATCCGGCGGGCGGTCGCGGATCTGGAAGACTGGCCGCGTGGGAGCAGACGAGAGAAGCTACGGGCGCACCCCCGCGGAGATGCGCCCGGTCGAGATCGAGACCGGGTTCGTCCGGACCGCGGACGGGTCGGCGCTGATCTCGGTCGGCGAGACCCGCGTCATCTGCACCGCCTCGATCCAGGAGGAGGTGCCGAGGTGGATGCGCGGCCGCGGCACCGGCTGGGTCACCGCCGAGTACGCGATGCTGCCGGCGTCCACGGGCGAGCGGAAGGAGCGCGACTCCAAGCGCGGCCGTCCCGACGGGCGCTCGATCGAGATCCAGCGGCTGATCGGCCGCGCTCTCCGGGTCGTCGTCGACTTCAAGGCGCTCGGCGAGCGTGCGGTCTGGGTCGACTGCGACGTACTCCAGGCCGACGGCGGCACCCGCTGCGCATCGATCACGGGGGCCTATGTCGCCCTCCACGAGGCGCTCTCCGGACTCGTCGAGAGCGGTGAGATGAAGGAGCTTCCGTTCACCGACACCGTCGCGGCGCTCAGCGTCGGAGTGGTCGACGGCCGTGCGCTCTGCGACCTCGACTACTCGGAGGATTCGCGGGCGGAGGTCGACGCCAACGTCGTCATGACCGGCTCGGGCGGCCTCGTCGAGGTGCAGGCCACGGCCGAGCAGACGCCGCTCTCGCGAGCTTCGCTCGACGAACTCCTGGCTTTGGCCGAGGCCGGCATCGCCGACCTCCGGGTGCTGCAGCTGGAGGCGACGGGGGCGTGAGCGATCGGCCGCACCGGCGGTCGATCGTCGTGGCCACCCGCAATCAGCACAAGCTCGGCGAACTCGGCGAGATCCTCGCCGGAGCCGACCTCGAGCCGTTGCCCGATTCGGTCGTCCTGCCTCCGGAGGACGGAGAGACTTTCGCCGAGAACGCGCTCGGCAAGGCGCGTGCCGCGCACGAGCAGACCGGGATGGCGGCGCTCGCCGACGACTCGGGCATCGCCGCCGCTGCGCTCGGCGGGCGCCCCGGGGTCCGCTCGGCGCGCTACGCGGGCGAGGACGCCACCGACGAGGAGAACCTGGCGCTCCTGCTCGAGGAGGTCGGCCCGGGCGACGACCGCTCGGTCGCCTTCGTCTGCGCGATCGCCTTCGTCGGTGAGACCGGGGAGGAGACCGTGTGCGAGGCCCGCTGTGAAGGCACCCTCGCCGAGGAGCCTCGGGGTGACGGCGGCTTCGGCTACGACCCCGCCTTCGTCCCGGTCGAGATCGGCGACGGCCGGACGATGGCCGAGCTCCGGCCGGAGGAGAAGCACGCGATCTCCCACCGCGGCCGCGCGGCAAGGGCGATCGCCGACACCGTGGACGGGCTCCGATGACCTCGACGAAGGCCGGCGCGGCGTGGCTGTCGGTCATCTCCAACTGCGTCCTGATCGTGCTCAAGGTCGTGGCCGGGATCCTCACCGGGTCGATCGCGATCCTGACCGAGGCGGTCCACTCCGCGATCGACCTGATCGCCTCGCTGATCGCCCTCGTCTCAGTCCGGAAAGCGGACGAGCCCGCCGACGAGGACCACCCCTACGGTCACGAGAAGGCCGAGAACGTGGCCGCCGGCGCCGAGGCGATGCTGATCCTGCTCGGCGCGGCGATCATCGTCGTCGAGGCCGTGCGACGGCTGATCAACGGCTCCGAGGTCGAGTCGGTCGGGATCGGCATCGCGATCATCGGCCTCTCGATCATCGCCAACCTCGTCGTCTCCGCCTACCTCTACCGGCGCGCGCGGGCGCTCGAGTCGCCGGCGCTCGAGGGGGATGCCGCCCACCTCCGGGCCGACGCGCTGACTTCGGTCGCGGTTCTGGTCGGGCTCGTCCTCGTAGAGGTCACCGGTAACGCCTCCTTCGACTCGATCGCAGCCCTCCTGGTGGCCGGGGCGATCGTCGCGACCGGCATCCGCCTCGCCATGCGCTCGGGCCGGGTCCTGATGGACGAGGTCCTTCCCGAGGACGAGATGGACCGGATCGAGGCCGTCATCGCCGACTCGCGCCCGCCGCAGATGGCCGGCTACCACAAGCTCCGCGGGCGGCGGGCGGGTTCGCGCCGGCACATCGACCTGCACGTCCAGTTCCGCACCGGTACCAGCCTCGAGGAGGCCCACGAGGAAGCGCACCGGCTCCGGGACGCGATCGAGGGCGAGTTCAACAACGCCGACGTGCTCATCCACGTCGAGCCCGAAGATTCCTACCGCCCGGCCGACGAGAGCAAGGGCCCCTTCCGTCAGGGCTGAGCGCTCAGGTCAGGTTGACGCCGGCGGCGAGTCCGACGGCGACGAGGGTGATCGCGTAGCCGGTGTAGCCGTTGATCGCGACGAGGAGCGCGGCGATCAGGCAGATCGCGACGATGGTGATCCATGAGCCTCTGGCCAGATCCACGGTCGCTATGTTCCCGCAGGTGAAGGATGGATGCGAGGCGGACGGGTCGTGACGGCCGCGACGGATCGTGCGGGCGACGTCGTCGCCGAGCTGATCGAGGAGTCGGCGGGGCTGCGCTCCTGTGCCGTGATCGACGGTCGTGGCGAGGTTCTCGCCGCCACCGACGCCCGCGATTGGGCCGCCCAGACCGAGCGCCTCTGGGCCGCGGCGGCCGATCCCGGTCACGCCGATCCGGCCTACGTCCACGTCGCGATCGACGCGGGGGAGCTGTTCGCGATGCGCGACGAGGGGTTCACCGTAATCGGCATCGCCGACCGCTTCTCGCTCGCCTCGCTGATCCTCTGCGACCTCCGAGCGGCCCTCCGCCGGCTGGAGCCGGTGCCGGCGTGATCGAGAAGCCGCACCGTTTCCTGATCGACCGGGTCAGCTCGTACGGCGAGGAGGGCAAGGCCTACCTGCGGCGCCGGAAGCTCCGGAGCAAGCCCTTCGCGCGGGTTCGCTATCGCGGCGGCGAGGAGGTCGCGCTCGATCCCGGTGGCGATCGCGGCGAGACGCTGTTCGCGGTCGCCCGCGAGTTGATCGAGGCGCCCGAAGCCGGCAGCTGATCCGCCGGGGGGCGAATTCCGGATCCGAGGGGGGCACGCCGAACGGTGCCGGGGTTGCAGTGAGTGGATGCCTGCGATCGAAGAGGACGGGCCGACGCCCGATGAGCTGCGCGTGCTCGACGACGTGCTCGCGCGCGATCCCGCGCTGGACGGCGAGCTCGAGCTGATCCTGCCGGCCCTCGACCGCGACGCCCGGGCGGTCTTCTGCCGCGAGCTCGCGGCGGCGCACGGCGAACGGCCCGCGGCGGCGGTGCTCACGGCCCTCGTCGCGGCATCGCGGCGCTGACGGGGCGGCTTCGCGCTTCCCGGGCTTGGTGGAGGCGGGCGCCCGGCCGGGGCGCCGATCCGAACCGAGGAGGGACCGCGCCGATGATCAAGATGCCGACGAGCCGGAGGGGACGCGGGCTGATCGCGATCGCCGGGACGCTCTCCCTGGCGCTGCTCGCCGCCTGGCTGAGCCCGCCGAGCGCCGCCGCGGGAACCTATGAGGTCGTCCAGTGCGACCGCGCCAACCGCGAGTTCGCCGACGCCGCCTTCGACCGGGTCAACGGCGGCGACTACGGGTTCCTCTACCGCTGCGAGGAGGACGAGGACGCGAACTCGCTGCAAATCCGCCCGATCACCGGATCGCCGAAGGGCCGCTACGGCCGGATTTCCTGGTCGGCGCCGGAGGGGGCCCGGATCACCGGGGTCGACGTCGAGGCGCGGCTGCGGGACGACGCGGGGCACGAGGCGAGCCTCTCCTTCCTCGGTGACAGCGGCTCGACCGCGGGGACGATCGCCTCCGGGCGCGACTCGGCGACCGGTTTCGTCGAGGTCCACCGCGAGCTCGGCGACGGCGGCCGCGCCGGCTTCGCGGCGAATCTCGAGTGCGCCGCGGGCGGCGGCTGCGCGACCAGCGAGCAGGCGAAGGCCTGGGTCCGGTCCGTGCACCTCACCGTTTCCGACCGGCGCGTGCCCACCATCGTCCCCGGCGGCTCGCTAAGCGCGCCGGGGTGGCATCGCGGCACCGGTGCGGTCGGAGCCGTGGCATCCGACCTGGGCTCGGGCGTGCGCCGAGTCGAGGTGTCCGTGAACGGGAGGACGATCGCGCCGACCCGCTCGATTCCCTGTGAGGTGGTCGCCGGGTCCGCGAAGGTCCGGCGGATGCGGCCCTGCCCGCCGGCGTACGCGGTCCAGGCGGCCACCGACACCACCTCCGCACCGTTCGCCGACGGCCCGAACACCCTGCGCGTCTGCGCCCTCGACTACGGCGCCGGCGCCGAGCCGGGCTGCGCCGCGCGCACGGTCTACGTCGACAACTCGCCGCCGGAGCTCGCCTTCTCCGACCATCAGGACCCCGAGGACCCGGAGCTGATCAGGGCCGCGGCGTCCGACCCGCACTCCGGCCTCGTCGCCTGGTCGCTCGCCTACCGGCCCCGCTCCGGCGGAGCCTGGCGCGAGCTGCCGACCCAGCGCGTCGGGAACGAGCTGCAGGCGCGCGTCGATTCGAGCTCGGAGCGGCCGGGGCCCTACGTCTTCCGGGCCCTGGCGGCCGATCGGGCGGGCAACTATGCGCTGACGACGTCGCGGGCCGACGGCTCCGACATGGTCCTCGACTTCCCGCTCCGCGAGCGGACCCGGATCCGGGCCGGAGTCGGCGGGCGGACCGATGCCGAGGTGGCCTACGGCTCGCGGCCCCGGTTCGAGGCGGTCCTTCGCGATGCGTCCGGCCGGCCCGTGGACGATGCCGAGGTCGAAGTCGTCGAGCGGTTCGCCGCGGGCTCCTCGCTCGAGCCGGCAGGGCGGACCCTGACGACCGATGGTCGGGGGCGGGTGCGGACCCGGCTCACCCGCGGGCCGTCGCGAACCATTGTCGTTCGCTGGGCCGGCTCGCGCCGCTACCTCGGCGCCGAGTCCGATCCGGTCGCGGTCGATGTCCGCGGCGAGGCCCGGATCGATCGGGTCCGGCGCAACGTCCGCGCCGGGCGCCGCGTCGTCTTCAGGGGCTCGATCGGCGCGCTCGGCGCGGCGCTTCCGCACGGCAAGCTCGTCGAGCTCCAGGTTCGCGGCTCGGGGGTCCGGCGGTACCGGACCGTCGGCCACGCATTCCGGACCGACCGTCGCGGCCATTGGCGGATGCGCTACCGCTTCGACCGCTTCTACACCGAGCCGGCCCGGTTCCGGTTCCGGCTCCGGGTCCCGCGCGAGCGCCGCTGGCCCTACGTCGCTCCGGCGCTGTCGCGGCCACGTGGCCTGACGGTCCGGCCGCGGCGGTAGGGGTCAGGACCCGTAGCGCTCGAGATCCTCACGAAGCCGCTTGGCTTCGTCCGAGGCGGGGTCGGGTCCGGCGGGGGGTGCGGCCTGGGCGTCCTCGCGGCGCTGGTCCCGGCGCCAGCGCCTGGCGGCGAGCGCGACGAGGACGGCGCCGGCGATGACGCCGACGACCGGCAGCACCCAGCCGCCGATCAGGTCGAAGCCGGAGTCGTCGGGCACCGCGAGCACCTCGGGGCCGTACTCGTCGACGAGGGCCGCCTTGATCTGCTCCTTGGTCTTGCCCTGCGCGATCAGCTCGTTGATGAAGACGCGCTCGCGCTCCGCCTGGGGCGAGTTCGAGAGCTGCAGCGTGGTGCCGCAGATCGTGCACATGACCTCGTCCTCGATGTCGGGCAGGGACGCGTTCGTCTCCGCCGCCGCGGCGGCAGCGGGGAGCGCGAGCGCGAGCAGCGTCGCCGCAAGTGCTCCGAGTGCCGCGAGCCGCGTCATTGCGCCGCGTCGGCGCCGCTGATCAGGGGCGCGACCCGGTCCTCGAGGAACTGCTCGTCCATCGGCCCGCGTTGGATCAATGCCAGGTTGCCGTCGGGATCGACGAGGAACGATTCCGGGAAGCCCAGTACTCCGTAGTCGTCGCTGTGGTCGCCGGTGTCCTTGACCATGTCCCAGGTCAGGCCGTACTCGTCGATGAAGGCGTTCGCGTCGACGCTGTTGTCCTCGGAATTGATCCCCAGCACCGCCATCTCGCCCTTGTGCTCGCGGGCGAACTCCTCGATCGCCGGCGACTCGTCCTCGCAGGGCTTGCACCACGAGGCCCAGAAGTTCACGAGGACCCACTGCCCCCGGTAGTCGGAGACGCTGATGGTGCCGTCGCCGTCGAGGCGTTCGATCGGCGTATCGGGTGCGGGCTCGCCGACGGCGATGTCCGCACCCTTCTTCGCGATCAGCCCGAAGGTCAGCAGCGCGATGAAGGCGATTGCCGCGAGCACGGCGATGAATCCACGGTTCGACACGGCGGCGAAGGTTAGAGGTGCGAGCCGACCGCGCTGCCTAGAATGAGCGCCCCCGCGGGTGTAGCTCAATGGCAGAGCACCAGCTTCCCAAGCTGGTGACGGGGGTTCGATTCCCCTCACCCGCTTTGGCGGCCTGCGAGACGCCGGCTCTGCGTCCTCGTCGCCTTGCGGCCTGGAGGCCGCGGCGGCTCCTGCGTCCTTGATCCTGCGCCTCGCAGGCTCGCCAAAGTCCTCGCTCCCGCTTCGCGGTCGCTCGGCTGGGCCCGACACATATGTCTTCCCGTCCCGTACCACCGCGCCGACCGACCGGACCGGACGCGAAGCGGAGGATCCGGTCGGAGTTATCTACGTTGGTTGCGAGCTTGGGCGGATCAGGATCTCGTTCACGTCCACCCGGTCCGGCTGGGTGATCGCGTAGAGGACCGCGTCGGCGATGTCGTCGGCCTCGAGGGCACCGGTGGGACGGTTGTCGAAGAAGGGGGTGTCAACCATGCCGGGCTCGATCAGGGTGACCTTGATCTGCTCGTTCTCGTGCATCTGGCGGAGCTCCTGGCGGAGCGATTCGCCGATGGCCGTGGCGGCCCACTTGGTCGCCGAATACAGCGATCCGGGGAGGGCTCGGCGGCCGGCGACCGAGCTGGTGATGACGTAGTGGCCGGTGCCGCGCTCGAGCAGGTGGGGGAGGGTGGCGCGGATCGTGTGGGCGACGCCGAGGACGTTGGTCAGGACCATGGTCCGCCAGTGCTCCGGCGATTCCTCGAGAAAGCCACGGGAGGCGCCGAATCCGGCGTTCGCGAAGACGACGTCGATGCCGCCGAAGGCCTCCAGGGATGCGGCGGCGAGGGCCTCGACCTGGTCCCACTCGGTCACGTCGCAGGTCTGGACGAGGATGTCGTCGCCGCCGCCGAGCTCGTCCCGGAGCTCGTCGAGCGGCTGCTCGCGCCGGCCGGCGAGAACGAGCCGATCGCCGTTCTCGCGCAGGCGCTTAGCGGTGGCGGCGCCGATGCCGGTCGAGGCGCCCGTGATCAGGATCGTTCTGGGTTCAGTCATCCCGGTGATTGATAGCAGCGGGCCATCGCCGGCCCGTCCCGGCCCGGGGACGGCACCCTGCGATAATCCGCGACCCGATGGATCAGGACCGAAAGCGGAAGATCCGTCTCGTCGTAGCGCTGACTGCGGCCGTGCTCCTGGCCGTTGCGTTGATCTACACGTCCTTCAGCGCCGGGACCGAGGCACGCGAGCCCTCCGAGGTGCTCGCCGCCGGACCGAGCAGCGAGACCTACCAGCTGACCGGCGAGGTCAAGGAGTACAAGCGGGACGGCACCGATCTCGAGTTCGAGATCACCGACCGCGACGGCGCCGGGGAGGCGCTGCCGGTGTCGTACTCAGGGGTCGTGCCCGACCCGTTCCGGGAGGGTCGTGAGGTGATCGTCACCGGTCGCCTCGACGACAGCGGCACGTTCATGGCCGAGAAGGACAGCCTGATCACCAAGTGCCCGTCGAAGTTCTCCGACGAGGCCGCGGCCGACCCCGAGCACGTCGTGATCGAGCAGTGAGCGCCCTCGGTTCGGCGGCGCTCATCGCCGCCCTCCTGGTCGCGATCTACGCGGCCGTCGCCGCACTGATCGGGACCCGGGGCGATCGCCGCTGGGTCATCTCCGCCCGCCGGGCCATCTACGCCATGTGCGGCCTCCTGGTCGTGGCCGTGATCGCGATCGAGACCCTCTTCGTCCGCACCGACCTGTCGGTCGCGCTCGTCGCCGAGCACTCCTCGACGACGACGCCGCTGCTCTACAAGCTGACCGCGCTCTGGGGGAGCCAGGCGGGGTCGCTGATGCTCTGGGCCTTCGTGCTCTCGATCGCCTCGGCGGCGGTCCTTTATCTGACCCGGAACCGCCACCGCGAGGTCGTCCCCTGGGCGACCGCCGTGCTCGCCGGGGTCGCCATCTTCTTCATCGGGATGATGGTCGCCGGGATCTTCATCCCCGCGGCCGACAGCTGGCCGTTCGCCGCCTCCGACCCGGTGCCGGCCGAGGGGGCCGGCCTGACGCCGCTCCTGCGGCATCCGGCGATGGCGATGCACCCGCCGATGCTCTACTCGGGCTACGTGTTCTTCACGATCCCGTTCGCGTTCGCGATCGGGGCCCTGATCACGCGCCGGCTCGACGCGAGCTGGATCCGCTCGACCCGGCGCTTCGCCCTCGTCGCCTGGATCTTCCTCTCCGTCGGCCTCGCCCTCGGCGCGCGCTGGTCCTACAGCGAGCTCGGCTGGGGCGGCTACTGGGCCTGGGACCCGGTCGAGAACGCGGCCCTGATCCCCTGGCTCACCGGCACCGCCTTCCTCCACTCGATCATGGTCCAGGAGCGCCGCGGCATGCTCCGCGTCTGGAACGTCTCGCTGATCTGCGCGACGTTCGCGCTGTCGCTGCTCGGAACGTTCCTCGTCCGCTCCGGCGTACTCCAGTCGATTCACGCGTTCGGCGAGTCGAAGGTCGGGCCACCGCTGCTGGTGCTGATCGGCGTCGTCGTGATCGGCTCGACGATCCTGATCGTCTCGAGGCTCGACTCGCTCCGATCCGAGCGCCGGCTCGACTCGCTGTTCAGCCGCGAGGCCATCTTCCTGCTCAACAACGTCCTCCTCGTCGGCCTCGCCGCGGTCGTCGCCTGGGGCACCTTCTTCCCGCTGATCTCCGAGGCGGTCACCGGCGAGTCCTCCTCGCTCGCGGCGCCCTGGTTCAACCGCTACGCGACCCCGCTCGCGATCGTGCTGGTCCTGTTCATGGGGATCGGCCCGCTGGTCGCCTGGCGCCGGGTGACGCTGCGCGGGTTCTGGCGGGCGATCGCCTTCCCGCTCGCAGCCACCGCGGCAGCGGCCGTGGTCCTCCTGCTGACCGGCATCGCGGCGGAGAGCATCACCGCCTACATGCTGTTCCTCGTCGCGGTGTTCACGATCGTCGCCGTCGGACAGGAGTTCTGGCGCGGGTCGGTCGCGCGTCGCCGCCTCGTCGGCGGCAGCCGGACGGCCGCCCTGGGATCGTTGCTGACCCGGAACCGGCGCCGCTACGGCGGCTACGTCGTCCACGTCGGCCTCGTCCTCGCGCTCTTCGGCATCGCCGCGTCCTCGAGCTTCCAGACCAGCCGGGACCTCCGGCTCAGCCCGGGCGACCAGGCGCAGGTCGGCGACTACACGATCACCTACCTGCGCCCGACGAGCGACATCGACGGGACCGAGCAGAAGCTGGCGTTCGGTGCCCAGCTGGAGGTCACCAAGGACGGGCGCCACGTCACCACCCTGAACCCGCAGCGCGAGTACTACTCGGGCGCGGCCGCCGACCCGAGCGCACCGCTGCGGAGCTTCTTCGAGGGCGAGGCGACCAGCGAGGTGGGAAGGACCGAGAGCTTCTCGCGTGACCTCTGGAGCGCGATGCAGCCCGATCTCAGCACGTTCGACCCGATCATCGACGAGGGCGACAGCCGCTACGCCAAGCTCGCCGCGCAGGTGCCGAACACCCCGCAGGGGATCGCCGCCCTCGCCGACATCCAGGGGGAGCTGATCTCGGCGCTGTCGCAGAAGTACCTGAGCGACCCGCCGCCGGCCGAGATCCGCTTCAACGTCAACCCGTTCGTCGTCTGGTTCTGGCTCGGCGTCATCGTCGCCGTCGGCGGCGCGCTGTTCGCGATCTGGCCGACCCCCGAGGGCAAGCGGCGGCGCGTCAGCGACGTCTACGGGGCCCGCCTGGCGCGCGAGCTCGACCGCCCCTCGCAGGGTTAGGCCCCGCCCCATGCTCGAGTTGCTGTTCGCGATCGTGCTCCTGGCCGTCGTCGCAGCCTGGATCTCGGTGCCGCTGCGCCGCTCCGGGGCTCCGGCCGAACCCGGCCTCGAGGATCCCGTCCTCGCCGAGCTCGAGGCGCGCAAGCAGGCCAAGTACCGCGAGATCCGCGATACCGAGCTCGACCACGCGCAGGAGAAGCTCTCCGACGAGGAGTTCGCCCGCCAGGACGCCGAGCTCAGGCGTGACGCGATCGAGATCCTCAAGGAGATCGACGCCGCCGAGGCCGAGCGCGGCCAAGGGTGATGGCCTAGACTGCCGCCCTCACATGGAGACGCTTCTCGGAATAGTCCAGGTTCTGATCTCGATCATCCTCGTCTTCCTGATCCTGCTCCACTCGGGCAAGGACGCCGGCCTCTCCGGCGCCTTCGGGATCGGCGGCGGCGGCAGCTCGTTCGGCGGCGGATCGCTGGTCGAGCGCAACCTCGACCGCTGGACGATCTTCTTTGCGGTGCTCTTCGTCGTCAACACGATCGTCCTGCTCAAGATCTGAGCCACCTCCGCGGCGCCCGCCGCGGGCCCGTCGCCGGCTGCGCGCGCCGGCCCTCGCCGTCGCAGTCGCGGCCTCGTTCCTCCCGCTCGCCGGCTGCGGCCCCGATCCGCAATCCGGCTCCGCCGGCCGGACCGCGGCTCCCGAGCCCGGCGGCACCCTGACGGTCGCGGTCGCCGACCAGGTCGGCACGCTCGATCCGCTGCGGGTCGACGACCGGTCCGAGCGACTCGCCTCGCGGCAGGTGTTCGAGCCCCTGCGAACCTGGCAGACCGGGCCGTTCGGCGATACCCGCCGGCGCCCGGGGGTCGCGCGCTCGATCCGCCCGAGCCCGGACGAGACCGCTTGGACCGTCACCCTCCGCCACGGCGTCTCCTTCCAGAACGGCGAACCCCTCGACGCCGACGCGGTCCTGCTCAACGTCGACCGCTGGACGTCGTCCCCCCTCGGCCGGACGCTGCTTCCCGGGTTGACGGCCGCCGACTCGCCGCGTCCCGGCCGGGTGCGCTTCATCCTCGACCGGCCGGTAGCCGGTTTCGCGACGGATCTCGCCGATCCCCATCTCGGCCTGGTCGCCCCGGGACCGCTGATCGGGCTCGGCGGCGGGTCGCTGCGGCTCGACGCCGCGGGGACCGGCCCGTTCGAGTTCCGCGGCCGCGAGGGCGGCTCGGTGCTGCTCGCCCGCAACGCCGAGTGGTGGGGGACCGATCTCGGGCTCGGGCCGGGGATCGACCAGGTCGAGCTCGGCCCCGAACCCGATGCCGGGAACCGGCTCGCGGCGCTCCGCTCGGGGACCGTCGAGATCGCCGACGACCTCGCCCGCGGCGCCGCCCGGAGGATCGCGGCGGCGCCGCTGCTGACGACGGTCCGCGGCTCGGCGGCGGTCGTCGGGATCGAGCGCTCGGTGCGCGGGATCGACTCCGCGGCCGCGGCGCAGTCGCTCGCCGACGTCTGGCTCACCGACCTGCGCTGACGGCTTCCGGTGACCGGGGAGGGGCGTCGAGGACGCGCGCCTTTCCCACCTTGTCGACCGGATCACTAGACATACATCCTCCGATGTTGCTACTGTGCCGCGCCGTTGTTCACCAACTCAATCGAAAAGGTCAAGATGCAACCCAACAACTTGATGCGCCGGCGCGGCTTTCGCGCGTCGATAGCGGCCTCGGCCGCACTGGCCCTCGGGCTCGGCGTCGCCGCCTGCGGCAGCTCGGATTCGAGCAGCAGCGACGGCACGAGCTCGAGCGGCTCGGTCAGCGGCAACGTAACCCTCGTCGGCTACTCGACTCCTCAGGACGCCTACGAGAAGGTTCTCGAGCCGGGCTTCCAGGCGGCTGACGGCGCCGACGTCGAGTTCTCGAACTCGTTCGGAGCCTCCGGCGATCAGTCGCGGGCGGTCGAGGCGGGCCAGCCGGCCGACTTCGTCCACTTCGCGATCGAGCCCGACATGAGCCGTCTCGTCGATGCCGGCCTGGTCGATTCCGACTGGCAGGACAACAAGTACAAGGGCGTCGTCGAGGAGTCCGTCGTGGCCTTCACGGTCCGCAGCGGCAACCCGAAGGACATCCAGGACTGGGACGACCTCGTCCGCGACGACGTCGAGGTCATCACGCCGAACCCGTTCACCTCGGGTGGCGCGCGCTGGAACATCATGGCCGCCTACGGCGCCCAGATCAATCAGGGCAAGTCCCCGGAGGAGGCGCTCCAGTACGTCGCCGACCTGCTCGGGAACACGGCCGTTCAGGACCCGAGTGCGTCCGACGCGCTCGCCACGTTCAGCTCCGGCAAGGGCGACGTCCTGATCAGCTACGAGAACGAGGCGATCCGGGCGCAGAACGCCGGCGAGGACGTCGACTACGTGATCCCGGACGACACGATCCGGATCGAGACCGTCGGCGCCGTCACCTCCGACGCTCAGAGCCCGGAGGCCGCGCAGGCGTTCCTCGACTATCTCTGGACCCCCGAGGGCCAGCAGCAGTGGGCCGACGAGGGCTACCGCCCGGTCGACCCGCAGGTCCTGAAGGAGAACGAGGACAAGTTCCCGACTCCGAAGGGGTTGTTCGACATCGAATCGCTCGGTGGCTGGGATGAGGTCACCACCGAGTTCTTCGATCCCGAGAACGGCTCGGTCGCTGAGATCGAGCGGAACCTCGGAGTGAGCACCGGCTGATGAGCGGCAGCGCTCAGCCGGCAGCAGTGAGCCTCCCGAGGCCGGCCTTCAGGCCGCGCCTCGGGAGCGCGCTGTTGTCGAGAGGCATCGTCGTCACGTGGCTCAGCATCATGGTGCTGATCCCGCTGGCGGCGGTCGTCTTCCGCTCGTTCGAGGACGGCTTCGGCTCGTTCTGGGAATACGCCACGAACCCGCAGGCGCTCGACGCGCTGAAGCTGACGGTGCTCGCGGCGCTCGTCGTCACGGTGATCAACGTCGTCGTCGGCACCGCGATCGCCTGGGTCCTGGTCCGCGATGACTTCCCCGGCAAAAAGCTGATCGACTCGATGATCGATCTGCCGTTCGCGCTGCCGACGATCGTCGCGGGCATCACGCTGCTGGCGCTCTACGGCAACGACAGCCCGGTCGGGATCACGGTCGCCTATACCGTCGCCGGCGTCGTCATGGCGCTGCTGTTCGTGACGCTGCCGTTCGTGGTCCGCGCCGTCCAGCCGACCTTGATCGAGCTCGACCGCGACATGGAGGAGGCAGCGGCCTCGCTCGGCGCGAGCCGGTTCACGATCTTCCGCCGGATCGTCCTCCCGAACCTGCGGCCGGCGATCCTCGCCGGCGCCGCGCTCGCGTTCGCGCGGGCGATCGGCGAGTTCGGTTCGCTGATCCTGCTGTCGGGGAACATCCCCGGCAAGACCGAGGTCGCCTCGGTCTTCATCTTCGGCCAGATCGAGTCCGGCAACACGACCGGGGCGGCCGCCGTCTCCGTCGTCCTGCTGGCGATCTCGCTGGCGATCCTGGTCGCGCTCGGCGCGATCGCGCGTCGAGGGGAGGCGATCTAGATGGAGGCGTCGGCATTCCCGATCTCCGGCGAGGAGCAGCAGTTCGAGCAGCGCTCGAAGAAGCCGCAGAAGCGTCAGGGGCCGATGGACGGCGGCTCGAGGTGGGCCCGCTGGGGCCTGCGTTACAGCGTCCTCTTCTACCTCGCGGCGCTGCTGATCGTCCCCGTGGTGATGATCTTCATCCGCACGTTCGAGGACGGGTTCTTCCAGTCCTTCGAGGCGGTGACCAGTGAGAACGGCCTGCACGCCCTGAAGCTGACCGTGATCACGGTGCTGATCGCCGTCCCGATCAACACCGCGTTCGGGATCCTGACCGCGCTCGTGCTGGTCCGGCAGAAGTTCCGGGGCAAGGCGTTCCTGAACGCGTTGATCGACATCCCGTTCGCGATCTCACCGGTCGTGATCGGCCTCGCGCTGGTCCTCCTCTACGGGCCGCGCGACGGATTCGTCGGTCAGTGGTTCTTCGACCAGGGAATCCAGATCATCTTCTCGACGCCGGGAATCATCCTCGCGTGCATCTTCGTCTCGCTGCCCTTCGTGGTGCGGGAGGTGGTTCCGGTGCTGCGCGAGATCGGCGACGAGCAGGAACAGGCGGCGACGACGCTCGGCGCCAACGCCTGGCAGACCTTCTGGCGGGTGACCCTGCCGTCGATCCGCTGGGGTGTGACCTACGGGATCGTGCTGTCGACCGCACGCGTCCTCGGGGAGTTCGGCGCGGTCAGCGTCGTCTCCGGACGGATCTCGGGCCAGACGGAGACGCTGCCGCTCTTCGTCCGCAAGCAGTTCGAGGTCTTCAACCAGAGCGGTGGCTATGCCGCGGCGATGGTCCTCGCGGCCATCGCGATGCTGACGCTGCTGTTCATGAACCTCATCAACAGGAAGGGAAAGAACGTCTGATGTCTGACCAGGATCGCCAGATCGGAATCAAGGTCGAGAACGTCAGCAAGCGCTTCGGCGACTTTCTGGCTCTCGACGATGTAACCCTCGATGTCCCGGAGGGGTCGCTGACGGCCCTGCTCGGGCCGTCCGGAAGCGGCAAGTCGACGCTGCTGCGGCTGATCGCCGGCCTCGAGCAGGCCGACGCCGGCCATGTGCTGCTCGGCGGCAACGACGTCACCGGCGTCCCCGTCCAGGAGCGCGGGATCGGTTTCGTGTTCCAGCACTACGCCGCGTTCAAGCACATGACCGTCCGCGACAACATCGCGTTCGGCCTGAAGATCCGGAAGACGCCGCGTGACCAGATCCGCGATCGCGTCAAGGAGCTGATCCGGCTCGTCCAGTTGCAGGGGATGGCGCATCGCTATCCGTCGCAGCTCTCGGGTGGTCAGCGCCAGCGCATGGCGCTGGCGAGGGCGCTCGCGGCGGAGCCGAAGCTGCTCCTTCTCGACGAGCCGTTCGGCGCGCTCGACGCGACCGTGCGCAAGGAGCTGCGGACCTGGCTCCGCCACCTCCACGACGAGGTCAGCGTGACGACGATCTTCGTCACCCACGACCAGGAGGAGGCGCTCGACGTCGCCGAGCAGATCGTCGTCATGAACGACGGCAAGATCGAGCAGGTCGGCGCCCCGCGCGAGCTCTACGAGCACCCGAAGACGGAGTTCGTCATGGGCTTCGTCGGCGAGGTCAACCGGTTCGGCAACGCGCTGATCCGGCCCCACGACCTCGACCTCGGGCTTGTCAAGGTCGACGGCTCCGAGGAGGCGATGATCGAGCGGGTCAGCCACCTCGGCTTCGAGGTTCGCGTCGAGCTCTCGATGGCCAGCGGCGATCGCGCCTGGGCGCAGGTGACGAGGGCCGAGGCCGAGGAGCTCGAGCTCGAACAGGGTCAGATCATCTTCGCCCGGCCGAGCCGGGCGCGGGTCTTCGAGGGTGAGGAGGGGCCACCGACGGCCCCTACCGACGAGCTCCAGGTCGCCTGAGCCTGGAGCTCGACCCTCGGGTACAGGGCGATCAGGTGCTGTGAGCGCTGTCGAGCTCGGTGCAGCGGCACTGATCGTCCTGGCGATCGTCGTCTGCGTGGGCGCGGTCGTCGTCTCGGCGGCTGACGCCGGGCGGATCGTCGCCCAGCGCCTCGCCGAGCGGGCCGAATCGCGGGCTGGCCATGGAGGCCCCGTCGCCCCCGGGAAGGGCGAGCGCTCGCGCGACCCGCATTCGCGGCCGGCGCTCAGCGAGAGGCGGCCGCACCGCCGCCGCTGAGCCGACGGCTCAGTGCGATTCCCAGACCTCGGGGCGACCGACGATCTCGTCGACCGGCCCGGGTAGCTCGCCGGCGACGATGTCGGCCAGCGTCACCGACTCGAGCACCTCGCGGATGTTCGCCCTCAGGCCGACCCAGACGTCCTGGAGCTTCTGGGCCCGGCCGAGGTATTCGAGATCCTCGGGCCGCTCTCCGCGCACGGTCGCGAGCGGGCCGTCGACGACGCGGATGATCTCGGCGACGGTGACCTTCTCGGCCGGCCGCGCGAGCCAGTAGCCGCCTTCGGCGCCGCGCTGGCTCTGGACGAGCCCCGAGTGCCGGAGCTCGCCGAGGATGTTCTCGAGGAACCGCAGCGGGATCCCCTGGGCCTCGGCGATCCGGTCGCCCTTCATCGGCCCCTCCTGATCGGGTCCCGCCAGCGCGATCGCAGCGCGCACGGCGTAGTCGGCTTTGGCGGAGATCCTCAAGGTCGGTCCATTGTTCCGACTCGGCGGCTGGAGCGTTCGGCGGTCAGCCGAACCGCATGACGAGCGACCACCGCGGCCCCTTCGTCTCCACCGTGACCAGGCTCCCGTTCGCCTTGCCGCGGAAGATCGCGGCTGCGCCGAGGTTGTCGCCCTTGATGAACCACTGGTGCTCGACCGGGAACCAGAGTTCGATCGGCCCGTCGCCGGGCTTCGCTCCGCGGCCCGAAGCGCGCAGGATCTTCGCCTCGGGATCCCAACTCATTGAATCGAGCTGCCCCGGCGCTCGCCGCACGTAGCCGCGGCGGATGTCCTTGACGAGCTTGCGGTGCATCCCGACGATCCGGTTGCCGCCGTTCGAGCAGTCCATCTCGAAGATGTTCCAGGGCGGCAGGGGCGGCTCGCCGCCGTGGGTCGCCGCGTGGGGGTCGCCACAGGACTGCTTCCAGGTCCAGAGCGTCGCGCCGATCCGGAACTCGTCCTGGAGCGCCTGGTGGGAGTTGAAGTAGTCGCCGGCCGCTCCGGTGGCGCGGGCTGGGTCGCCGCCCCATTCGCCGGTCAGAACCGGGGCGCCGCCGAAGTTGGCGGCCGATTCCGCTACCGCGGTCTCGAATTGCGCGCGGCTGGGTGGTCCCTCGCCGCCGATGCTGCCGCCGTAGAGGTGCGGGGAGTAGACGATGTTGCGATCGTGGTCGAAGGGGGGAGGAGGGCCCTGGCCGATCAGCGACCAGAGCACGCTCGGCTCGATCAGGACCAGATGGCTGAAGCCGCCGCCACGCCGCTCTCCGCGCCTGATCGCCGCCAGCGAGCGCTCGTAGAAGGTCCCGAGCTGCGCCGTCTCGGTGCCGCCGAAGGCTCCGGGCTCGTTCATCACGTCGATCCCGGCCACCGCCCGGGAGCCGGCGAAGCGCTCGGCGACGTGGGCGAGCATCCGCGTGTAGCGCGTCTGGACTCCGACGCCTCCGGGCCCCGGCGTGTCGGCGAAGAAGTTCCGCCAGGCGGCGCTGACGGCCGGATTCACCTCGCGGGCGTTCGTGAAGCAGCGGGGTTGATCCTCGTCGAGGGTCGCCCAGCCCGGCGCCCCGTCCCAGCCGAAGGCGGGCTCGGAGCCCTCCGGGCAGTCCTCGCCCGGCCTCGCGGCCAGCGTGGCGCCCCACGCGTCCTGGTGGAAGTCGACGATCGTGTAGACGCGCTGGTCGCGGAGGCGGCCGATCCACTTCCCGACCCGGTCGAGGTAGCGCTCGTTGTAGCGGCCGGGCTTCGGCTCGACCCGCGACCAGGAGACGATCAGCCGGACGACGTTCCAGCCCATCCCGGCGATCCGCTTCGGGTCGCGGCGCTCGAGCGGCAGCGTCGGGTCGACGTCCGTCCCCTGCCAGTACTCGCCGAGGGCATTGACGTTGACGCCCCGGAGTAGCACCTCGCGGCCGCGGGAGTCGACGATCCGGCCACCGGAATCGGGGTCGGGCTCGGCGGAGAGGCGGGGGAGGGCGGAGGCCTGGGTGGCGCCCGTCAGGACGATCGCGGCCGCGACCAGGGCTGTGATCCAGGCCTTCATGCGCGGGCGAGACTAGCGGCGCCGGGCTCCGCTCGCGCCACTCCGTCCGCGCGGGCCTAGGCGGCGCGGACCCGGCGCGACTTCTCCTGCAGCTTCCGGCTCGCCTCGAGCGAGTCCCAGCCCGGCAGGTGCGTCGTCAGCGTCGCGGGGTCGGCGAACACCGCTCCCTCGGCGAGCTCCTTGCGGAGGTCGCGGTCGAGGGCGATCGCCGCACACTCGAAGCCGCCGGACATCGCGGCGACGATGCCGTGACCGCTCCGGCTGGAAACGCCGCCGAGGATCAGCCCCTCGATCTCGGTCCGGTGCCCGGGGCGTAGCGGCCCGAACTGGTCGGTCGCGAGCTCGATCCCGTAGCAGGAGCCGCCGGAGGAGAGCGTGTACCGGGTCTGCGTCATCGGGGTCGCCGTCTCGCGCCAGAGGATGTGTTCGCGGAGCGGGCCGAGCTTCTCCTCGGCCCGATCGATCAGGCGCTCGGTCAGCTCTTCCTTGGCCTTCAGGTACGAGGCCTGCTTGCTGTACTTGCCGTGCTCGTCCTCGTCATGCACACCCCAGGCCTCGGGGTCGGGAGTCGCCCACGTCATCAGCTCGACCGTGGAGCAACCCTCCGGGGCGTGTCCGCCGCCCCCCGGGTCCTTGGCGCTCGCCGAGGAGATGTAGACGGGCGGCTCCTCGTCGAGCCTGCCCTCGGCCACGGGCTCGTAGTAGGCCTCCTGGTCGTAGCGGGTGTGGAGCCAGTAATTGGTCGCCGGCATCCGCTCGGAGATGTCGAAGTCGAGCCCGAGGTAGACGTTGACCAGGGGGGTCGCCATCCGGTATCCGGCGACCTGCTCCCGGGTCTGCTCGGAGACGGCCTCGTGGTCGAGCAGCTCGAGGAAGAGGTGCTTGATGTCGCCGGTGGCGATGACCTGGGCTGCGTCGATCGTCTCGCCGCCCTCGAGCTCGACGCCGCTGACCCGGTGGTCGCCCTCGCCGTCCGCCTCGGTCAGGACGCGGCTGACCGCGGCGCGGGTGCGGACCCGCCCGCCGTTGGCGTGGATCAGCTCGACGAGCTGGCCGACGAGCTCCTGGCCGCCGCCTTTGATGTAGAAGGCGCCGTCCTGCATGTAGTGGTCGATCAGGCCCGCGTGCATCAGCACGGGGGTGCGGGAGGGAGGGGTCGCGTAGTCGCCTGCCTGCGCGGTCAGCACGCCCCGGGCCCGTTCGCTCAGGTAGTGCTCGTCGTAGAGCTCGGTCAGCGGTCGCATCCCCCAGGCGACGACGGTGGGGGCGAGGCGCATGTACTCCTCGAAGTCGGTGTCGGCATTGGGGACGCCGACCCGGCGCAGCTCCTCGATCGCGCTCCGGAGAACCCCGGTGACCGCCCGGATGCCGTCGTCCTCGTAGGGGAACGTCTCGGCGAGCCTGTCGGTGTAGGCATCCCATCCCGCCGGCACCTTGAACTCGAGGTCGGGGAAGACGAACGTGTCGAACCCGTCGGGATCGAGCTCGGCGAAGCCGATCCGGTCGCCGAGCCCGAGGCCGCGGAGGAGCTTCGACATCTCCCCGGTCCTGACGCCGCCGATGTAGTGGAAGCCGACGTCGAACCACCACTGCTTCTTGCGCCGGAAGGTCTGACTGCAGCCGCCGGCGACGTCGTGCTGTTCGAGCACGAGCACCGTCTTGCCGTTGACGGCCAGGTAGGCGCCGGCGGTCAGGCCGGCGAGGCCCGACCCGATCACGACGACATCGGGCGCATCGGGGAGGGGCGGGACGGTCTTCGTCCAGCGCTCCGTCGCCGGAGGTGCGTCCGCTGCTGCCGTATAATCATCAATGTGACTAGTCATAAAGTTGACTATATAGCAGGAGTCGGCCCACGGGGAGGCGACGGATGGCGCTGAGGCACGCCGTGATGGCCGCGCTCGCGAGCGGCGAGTCGACCGGTTACGAGCTCTCGAAGCGCTTCGACCACTCGGTCGCGAACTTCTGGCCGGCTTCGCGCCAGCAGATCTACCGCGAGCTCGACCGGCTCGAAGCCGACGGGCTCGCGACCGCGCGCCGCGTCCGCCAGGCCAAGCGGCCCGACAAGCGCGTTTTCAGCCTGACTCCGGCCGGCCACGAGGCGATCGACGAGTTCGTCCGCGCCGAGTCCGCGCCGACGATGGTCCGCGACGACCTGCTGGTGAAGGTGGCCGCCCTCGACGGCGACAACCGCGAGGACGTCGCGGCCGCCGTTCGCGCTCGCCTCGCCCATCACCGGGAGAAGCTGGACGCCTACATCGAACTGCGCGATGGCGCGCTCGGTGACGTCAGCGAGGAGGAGTTCCTCGCCGCGGGCCCCGATCAGCCCGGGTTCGGGCCCTATCTGACGCTGATGCGGGGGATCGCCTTCGAGCGGGAGTCGGTCCGCTGGGCCCGATCGGTGCTCGACCTCCTCGAGTGAGCGCGGCCGGGCACACGGCCCGGGCTACGGGGTGCCGGTGTACCCGTTCGAGAAGCAGAGCCGGGTCGAGTCGATGCACTGCGGGACGCCCTCGCCGCGGAGGAAGCTTCCCTCCTGCAGGAGGCCGTCAGCGGCCGCCCGCGGGTAGCCGTGCGGGTCGCCGCCGTAGCCCCACTCGGGACGCGGCGGGACGTTGGCGCTCGGCGCGGTCCCGGAACCCTGCCCCCTTGTGCCGGTGAACGAAACCGGCCCGCCGTCGTAGTAGACGAGCATGCTCCCGCCCGTGTAGGGCGGCTTCGACGCGCCGCCCATGTCGATCTGCGGGATTCCGAGGAACGGGTTCGCATCCCAGTGCCTGCCCGCCTTCAGCGCTGGCGTGTAGACCGACGCCCCGATCGTCCGGGCCTCGACCTCGGCGGCGACGTTCGCAACCTGGTGATCGCCCATCGCTGCCTGCAGCAGCACCTCGTGCGGGGGAGTGTTCGCGAGCGGGTCGGTCGTCATGTTGTGGGCGTAGCCGTTGGCCTCGCCCCGGTCCCAGAGGAGCTGGATCAGCGAGAGCAGCAACGGTCGCTCGAGCTCGTTCGGGTAGTTGGCGTAGAGCCCGATGCCCGGGATCTTGAAGTACTCGTCCGAGTCGACGCTGCGGCGAAGCAGGGTCGAGTAGTTCATCCCGGTCACGTTGAGCACGCCGCGGTCGGCGTCGGGCTCGAGCGCGGTCAGGGCGCCGCCCATGATCGCCCCCTGGCTGACCCCCATGTACTGGAGACGGGTGTCGGCACCGGCGCTCGTGTCGATGACCGACTCGGCGCCATCGCCGTTGTCGAACTCGAACGCTGCGTCGGTCGCGAGGCCGTCGGGGTGGATCAGGGCGCGACCGAGGTACATGAAGTTCAGGTACCCCTGCTGCATCCGGTCGGCGAGCTTGTTGAAGTTGGACATGTCGGCGAGCGCCGCGATCACTGCCCCGAGGTCCTGCTCGGCGAAGCCCTCGAAGTCCATCGCGCACCAGATCGTGTTCTCCTGCTGCGCGAGGGCTGCCTGCCCGGTGAGCTGGTCCTGGCTGCCGAGCAGGCCATGGCCGTAGATGCCCACGGCCGCCGGATGCACCGGTCCGCTGCCGGCGACGACCGAGTCCGGGATCTCGCAGCGGAACTCGACGTCGCGGTCGTAGCTCGCGTTCCAGGTGATCTCGCCGTCGCCGTCGTGGGCGAACTCGGCCCCGCTCGGGCAACCGTCCTCGTCGAGGTAACACGGCACGTTGATCGTGCCTTCGACCCGGCGCGCGATCTGCGCCGGGATGCCGCGCTCGCCAGAGGGGATCGGGTCGCCCTGGTTGAGGACGCGCGTGATCGTCCAGCTCGGCGAGTCGCCCTGGATCTTGCGGTCGGCCAGGTTCGTGTCGCCGAGGCGGGCGAAGGCGTCGTCGCGGATCGTCGTCGCCCGGCCGGTGACGCTCTCCTCGCTCGCCACCGTGAAGTCCCAGGCCATGTAGAGGCTGTCCCGGTCGACGCCGGCCTTGGTCACGAGGTCGTCGATGACCGATTCCATGTGCGGGCGGCGCGACTCGACCTCGGGCTGGTCGGTGATGTCGTCGTCGCGGTAGACGCGGAAGCCGATCGGCGCCTCGACGGGCTCGTCGGCGGCGTTGCGGAGGTTGCGGAGCGCGACGATGTAGCGCGCGCCGAAGTCGAAGTTCTCGGCCGGCCGGATGATCAGGTTGACGGGATCGGTGTTGCCCGGGTTCTGCCCGATCCCACCGGGTCCGTTGTCGCTCGGATCGACCGCCGTCGGGTTCGAGTCGAGCTCGGCCCAGACGGGCTGGCGCTCGCCGGTGTCGGCGTTGATGACGATCACCGGCTGATCGGGGTCGTCGTAGGCGTGAAGGTCGTTCTCGGCGACGAAGCCGCTGTTCGCGAACGCCGCGGGCGTATCGACGCCGGGAATCTTGATCGTGATCAGGTTGCCGGGGCTGAAGCCGTCGGCGCGGTTCATGTCCGTCGGGTCGATGTGGGTGTCGTGGATGTTGGCCGGCATCGACTCGCGGTTGAGGTTCAGGCGCCGCCCGGTCGCCGTCGAGTCGTCGGCGACGGTGAAGTAGTCGTTCGGGAACGGCTGCAGGCAGACCGCGGGATCGAGGAAGTCGCAGCGGTCGGCGTTCTCGACCGGGACCGGGGTGTAGGGCTTGTCGCAGCGGCTCGCGTCCTTCTTCAGGTTGCGGATCGCCACGGCCTTGCGCTTGTTCCCGTTGACGCGATAGAGCGCCCGGACCCGGACCTCCTTCGCGCCGCAGCTACCGAGCCGCCGCTCGCCGTCGGCGGTGAGGGGAAGCTTGACCGTGCGCTTGCCGCTGACCCGGAGCGTCTTCCGCTCGAACAGGCTGCGCTTGCCCTCGTGTGCGGCGACGACCTTGACCTTCTCGGCGAACGGGCTCTTGACCGCGACTTCGAGCGCGCCGTCCTTCAGCAGCTGCTTCTGGCTGTCCGTCGCGACCTTGACCGCGACTTTCGGCTTGCCGGTGTCGGCGCCGGCGGAACCGGACCCGGCCTGGGTCAGCGCGACCAGGCCGACGAGCAGGACGAACAGTGCGAGGGGTGCCCGGAGGGCGGACGCGCGGCGGCCAGGGTTCAGCATCGGCTTCGACTCACTCCCAATCGATGTCAGCGGTTGCGGCCGGTTCCCCTCCCTGGGTCCCGCGGCCCGACGGCTTCCACGTATATCAGAGGCGGAACACAGGTGTGCCGGTTCGTGCGTTCCGGCGGAAACGACGACGGCCCGCCGGTGGGACGGGCCGTGGGTCGTCGAATGCGGCTGAGAGGAGTCGAACCTCCACGGGCTTATACAGCCCACAAGGCCCTCAACCTTGCGCGTCTACCAGTTCCGCCACAGCCGCGAGGGGCGGCCATTGTAAGCGCCGCGGTCCATCGGGGTCACCTCGCGATTGATTCCATCCGAAGGCCCGTCTACTCTGCGAACATGTGTTCCCTGCCCGGACCGCTGCGAGCGGCTCCGGAGCGCAAACCGACAGCATCATCGTCCAGGAGGGCGAAGCCGAAATGGATCTGAACCTGACCAAGCGCCAGAGCGAGATCTTCGACTTCATCAAGGGCCATCTCGACAAGACCGGCTACCCGCCGACGGTCCGCGAGATCGGCGCCGCCCTCGGGCTGCACTCGCCGTCCACCGTCCATGCGCACCTCGCGAAGCTCGAGAGCTCCGGGGTGCTGCGCCGCGATCCGTCCAAGCCGCGCGCGATCGAGATCCTCGTCGAGCGGACGAAGCGGGTCATGCGCCCGTCGATCCCGCTCGTTGGCCAGGTCGCGGCAGGTACGCCGATCCTCGCCGAGGAGAACGTCGAGGAACAGCTCGAGATCCCGGCAGTGATCGGCGCCGACGACGGCGACTACGCGCTCAAGGTCAAGGGCGACTCGATGCAGGACGCCGGGATTCTCGGCGGCGACTACGTCGTCGTCCATCCCGCCGACGACGCCGACAACGGCGAGATCGTCGTCGCGATGATCGAGGACGAGGCGACCGTGAAGCGGTTCTTCCGCGAGGGTGAGGCCGTCCGGCTGCAGCCCGAGAACGATGCCTACGAGCCGATCGTCTCCCGCGAGGCGCAGGTCCTCGGCAAGGTGATCGGCGTCTTCAGGAAGGTCTGACGTGGCCGCGGTGCGGACAACCCGTCGTCGCGCATCCCGCCGGGCCGCGCGCCGCGGCGGCAGCGCCGGCGGGTCCGGGTCGGCGCGCTCGCTCGAGGACGTCGTCGTCGGCGCCTACGGCGAGCTCCGCAGCGCCGGCGTCGCCGGCTGCCCCGTCTGCGGCGAGCGGTCGCTTCACGCCGACGGCTGCGTCGCCTGCGGCTCCGAGTTGAGCTGAGCCGCCCGGCGCCTGTCGGGCGGCGGCACCGCCTCTCGGCGCTGCCTTAACATCGCCGACGCGGGTCAACGCGATCGCGGGGGAGGTATCCCTCGAGGAAAGTCCGGACACCAAAGGGCAAGGCGGTGGGTAACTCCCACCCGGGGAAACCCGCGGGAAAGTGCCACAGAAACACACGGCCGATGGCGCCCTCGGGCGCACAGGCAAAGGTGAAATGGTGCGGTAAGAGCGCACCGGCGTCGCGGCGACGCGGCGGCCGGGCAAACCCCGCCCGGTGCAAGGCCAAGCAGGACCGACGACCCGGCCCGGCGAGGTCCAGGTAGGCCGCAGGACCACGGAGAACGTGGTCCCTTCGGGGCTCAGGCCCCGTCGAGATGGATGGTCGCGCCAGACAGGATCCGGCTTAGCGACCCGCTAACGAGAGGGCCCCGGTTTTCCGGGGCCCTCTCCAGTTCTTCGATCGGTCGTTGGCGGCGGGGGCCGGCAGGGGCGCGATCCCGCCGGGGCAACTCGCTGCGCTCGTGCTGACTCCCGTCGGGACCGCACCCCCGCCGGCCCCCTCTTCGGGGCGCACCAGGGCGGGGCGGGCGGTGGAACGCGGGGCCCATCGGCTGGGGAGGGGAGGGGCGAAAGGTGGAACGCGGGGCCGTTTGGCTGGGGAGGGGGAGGCGACGCGGCCGGCGGGCATCCGGTGCCCCGCACCGATCGGGATTGCGGTTGCTGTGCAGCCCTGATCCCGATCAGTGCCCGCCACGGCCATCTCTCACCAGCCAGAACGCCGCCGGTTTCGCGGCCGTCCGGGTCTGCGGCGTTGTCCCGGCCGGCTGGGACAACGCGAAGGGGCCGGCGGGTGGCGGTCCTGAAGGGAGTCAGCGCCGGCGAAGCCGGTCGCCCCTTCAGGGCCGCTGCCCGTCGGCCCCGGGGTTGGTCAGACCTAAGCCGCGGCCGGCAGCGCCGCGGAGTCGATCTGATCCTGGGGGAGGCCGGCGGCGTTGGCCACCAGGCTCTGGAACTCGTTCAGCGCGACCTCGCCGAGTGCCTCGAGGAGCTGCTCGTCGGTCCAGTCCGCCTCGCGGGCCTCCTCGAGGAGGAAGTGCGGCGGGTGGCCCTCGGAGTCCATCGCTCCCTTGACGAAGGCGAGCAGCGCCGCCTCCTTCGGGTCGTTGGAGGCGAACCCGCGGGCGAGCGAGATCTCGTCGAGCCCGATACCGCTGAGGCGCGCCGAGCGGGCATGCTGGGCGACGCTGTAGCCGTCGCCGCGGCGCTCGGCCACGGCGAGGCCGATCCGGATCGCGGTGGCGGGCGGGAGGTCGCCGGAGTGGAGCTCCGAGCGCATTCGCGCGAAGGCGCGCAGGGTCGCGGGCGAGCCGGCGAGAACGCCGACCAGCTTCGAGACGGCGCCGCCGGAGGTCGAGATGCTCTTCAGCAGCCGCTCGCTGCCGGCGGGGGCGGTCAGTTCGTCGTGGATGTCGAAACGGGCGTAATCAGTCTTCACGGTCATGGCGGAACTCCGGGGGGATGCGTTTCGGTCTCGACTTACCGGCCGTTGATCGAGCCTTTACTTTACTTTTAGCCGGTTACTTACGTTGGGTAAGTTATACCGGCGCCAACGGCCTCTTTCAAGGGTCCTGATGCCCTTTCCAACGTCCGTGAACCGCGGCTGGATCAGCCCCGGCGGCGCCACCCGCGCGAGAGGCGATCATCTAGGGTGCTGCTTCCCGACCAAGGAGCTTCGAGCCAGATGACCGGCGATTCGACCCCGAACCCCTCCCGCACCGCCGAAGACGTGATCGCGGAGGTCGCCGACCGGAACATCCGCTTCATCCGGCTCTGGTTCACCGACGTCCTCGGTCAGCTCAAGAGCTTCTCGATCAACTCCGCCGAGCTCGAGGACGCCTTCGCCGGCGGCAACGGGTTCGACGGCTCCTCGATCACGGGCTTCAACCCGATCGAGGAGTCGGACATGCTCGCTGTCCCGGATCCGGCGACGTTCACGACGCTTCCCTGGAGCCCGGAGGAGCAGCCGACCGCGCGGATGTTCTGCGACATCCAGGTGCCGGGGGGAGAGCCCTACGAGGGCGACCCGCGCTGGATCCTCCGGCGCGCGATCCAGCGCGCACACGACATGGGCTTCGACGAGTTCAACGTCGGCCCCGAGCTCGAGTACTTCTACTTCCGCGACGCCAAGCCGGCCGACGGGATCCCCGAGGTCCTCGACGAGGGCGGCTACTTCGACCTGACGACCCTCGACGCCGGCTCCGGCGTCCGCCGTGAGACCGTGCTCGCGCTCGAGCAGATGGGCATCCACGTCGAGTACACCCATCACGAGGTCGGGCCGTCCCAGCACGAGGTCGACATGCGTTATAAGGACGCGCTCGCGATGGCCGACGACTGCATGACCTACCGGATGACGGTCAAGGAATACGCGATGAAGAACGGTTGGCACGCGACCTTCATGCCGAAGCCGCTCAACGGCGAGAACGGCAGCGGCATGCACGTCCACCAGTCGCTGAGTCGCGACGGCGCCAACGCGTTCTACGACGCCGACGACCAGTACTACCTGTCGCAGACCGCGAAGCAGTTCATCGCCGGACAGCTCAAGCACGCCCGCGAGATCTCCTCGCTGTTCGCGCAGTGGGTCAACTCCTACAAGCGCCTCGTCCCCGGCTACGAGGCGCCGGTCTATCTCGCCTGGTCGCGCCGGAACCGCTCGGCGCTGATCCGCGTGCCGCTCTACCACCCGGGCCAGGAGGCGGCGACGCGGGCCGAGCTGCGTTGTCCCGACCCCGCCTGCAACCCCTATCTCTGCTTCGCCGCGATGCTGCAGGCGGGTCTCGAGGGAATCGAGAAGGGCTACGAGCTGCCCGAGCCGATGGAGCAGAACCTCTACCACCTCTCGCCGGAGGACCGGCAGCGCCGGGGGATCGAGCAGCTGCCCGAGAACCTCGGCGAGGCGATCGAGCTCGCGGCCGAGTCCGAGCTGGTCCTGAGGACGCTCGGTGAGCACACCTTCAACCGCTTCATCGAGATCAAGCGGGCCGAGTGGGACGACTACCGCGTCCGGGTCACGCCCTGGGAGATCTCCCAGTTCCTGCCCGTTCTCTGAGCGCGCCGACGAGTCCGCCCGCCGCGACTCTGGCGTTGAGGGCCGCCGTCATCCCGCGCTCGGCGATCGAGCCCTGCGGAGGCAGCGCGCCGAGTTGACGGGCGAGATCGGCGCCGTTGAGGAACCCGTGGTTCTCGACGATCAGCCCGTCGCGGACCGTGAACAGGTCGAAGCCCTCGACGTCGACGCGGGCGCCGTTCGGGCTCAGGCCCTCGAACTTCCCGGTGCCGTCGAAGGTCCCCGTGACCCGGTAGCGGACGGCTGCGTTCTCCTTCTGCGCGGTGACCGAGATCACCTCGAGCCGCGCGTCGGGGAACGCCGCGAAGAGTGCGCCGAACCAGCGCCTGAAGCCGTCGGGAACGGTGAACTCCGCCATCCCGACGATCCGGTCGGTGCGGCCCGGCTCCCAGAGGGCTACGGCGGCATCGAGGTCGTGTGCGTCGAGCGCCGCGAAGTAGGCCCGGGCGACCGTCGTCGGTCCCTGCCGCTTCGGCTTCGTCGAGCCTCCCTCCATGCGCTTCAGCATAGGACGCCCGGCGTCCTCCCGTTCGTCCGCTCCGGAAGGCAACATCGTCCATCGTGAGCGCCTTCCCCTCAACCCGCGCGCGGGTCGTGCCGACCTGAGGACAAGTGTCCGTCCCCGTCTATCGCGGCCGATTCGGCGTCTCGCAGGCCGAGCGCCTGCTCTGGCGTGCCGGCTTCGGCCCGGCGCCGGGGGAAGCCGAGAAGCTGAGCCGGAAGGGGATGCGCCGGGCGGTCCTGTCGCTGACCCGCCCGAAGGGCAAGGCCAAGCTGCACGGACCGGCCCCCCACGACGACGATGGCCTGCCGCTCGCGCCCAAGGACGCGTGGGGCCATGACCTGCTCTGGTGGCTCGACCGGATGGTCCGCTCCGACCAGCCGCTGGTCGAGCGGATGGCGCTCGTCTGGCACGACTGGTTCGCGACCGCCGATGTCGGCCAGGTCGCACTCAACCTGAAGCAGAACGACCTCTTCCGCAAGCGCGGCCTCGGCTCCTTCGAGGATCTGCTGCTGGCCGTCACCAAGGACCCGGCGATGCTCGTCTGGCTGTCGGGGAACGAGAACGAGGCCGGGGCACCGAACGAGAACTACGGCCGCGAGTTGATGGAGCTGTTCACCCTCGGCGCCTCCAACGGCTACACCGAGGACGACGTCCGCGAGCAGGCCCGCGCCCTCACCGGCTGGACCAACGACTGGGACGACGACCTCGGGATGATCAACTTCCGCTACGAGCCCGACCGCCACGACGACGGCCGCAAGCGGATCTTCGGGAAGACGGGCAACTTCGACTGGCGGGACTCGTGCCGTCTCTGCATCGAGCACCCGGCCCACGCCGGGTACTTCATCGAGCGGCTCTGGGCCTACTTCGTCCCGGTCGCGCCCCCGAAGCGGACGCTGGCGGCGCTGAAGCGGGGCTACAAGCACGACCGCAGCATCCGCCGGGTCGTCGAGGCGATCCTGATGCACCCGGCCGTCTACGAGGGTCCGCGGATGGTCAAGCCGCCGATCGTCCAGATCGCGGGGATGCTCCGCGCCCGGCGCAGCGGCATCTCGACCGACGCCTGGACCTGGATCGCCGACGAGGCCGGGCAGCGGCTCTTCGAGCCTCCGAACGTCGCCGGCTGGGACGAGCAGCGCTGGCTCGACACCGCGCGGATCAGCGGTCGCTGGTCCGCGGCCGCATACAACACGCGCGATCGGGAAGAGGACACCGAGGACTACGACGCGAAGGAGACCGCCTCCGAGGCCGTCCAGAAGGCGCTGCGGTTCTGGGGCAATCCCTCGATCTCCGACGGGACGAGGACGGAGCTGCAGCGGTTCGCCGGCCGCGTCGAGAGCGTCGCCACCGCCGACTGGCAGCAGGAGGCCTACCGGGCGCTGCGCCAGAACGCCCTGCGGATCCTGATCGTGATGAGCCCCGACTTCCAGACCTCATGAGCAACGCCCCCCGACATCGCTGCTGCGGGGAGTTCACCCGCTCCGAGCTCGCGCGGCGCTCGCTCGCCGAAGCGGGCCGGGGGCTGCCGGCGATCGAAGCGGGGATGCCGGCACCGGCCGGCACCGGGCTCAACCGGCGCTCCTTCCTGCTCCGCAGCGGCGCCATGGCGCTGAGCGTCTACGGCGCGAGCCTGCTGCGACCCCAGGCGTTCGTCGAGGGGATCGCGAAGGCGGCAGGGAGCCAGGGGAAGGTGCTGGTCTCGGTCTTCCTGGAGGGCGGGATCGACGCCCTCTCGATCCTCTCGCCGGTCGCCGACGACACCTACCGGCGCCTGCGGCCCCAGCTCCGGATGGCGCCGGGAGCCGGGCCGACCTGGACCGAGGACTCGCGCCTGCAGTGGCATCCGTCGGCGGCGCCCCTCCATCAGCTCCACGGCGAGGGCAAGGTCACCGTCTTCCCGTCCATCGGCTATCCCTCGGCCGACCAGTCGCACTTCACCTCCCGCCACTACTGGGAGGTCGGCGAGCTCAGCGCCCACACCAACACCGGTTGGCTCGGGCGGCTGCTCGATGTCGTCGGCAGCGACGAGAATCCGCTCCAGGGGCTGTCGCTGGACGGGTCGCTCTCGCCGAGCCTCGCGACCGGCCGGGTTCCGGTCGCGGCGACATGGGGCGCCAGCTACGACCTCTGGGCGCCCGGCGTCTGGGGCGACGTCGAGGACCTGATGTTCGAGGCGTTCGGGCGGATGGGCGTCGCCGCGGAGAAGTCGGGCGACCCGCAGCTCAGCGGCGCCGGCCGAGTGGTCCGCCAGGCGGAGACGTTGCGGGAGCAGCTCCGCGCCTTCTCGGGCGAGATCACCTCCCCGGTGACCTACCCCGACACCGGCCACTTCCCGGAGAGCCTCGCCGGCCTCGCCGCGATGCTCGACGCCGGCCTGCCGATCACGGTCGCCTCGGTCGGGGCGCCGGGGAGCTACGACACCCACGACGAGCAGGCCGAGGACTTCCGCAACTACCTCGGCGAGACCTGCGACGGGCTCCTCGCCTTCCAGCGCGACCTCGAGGCCCGCGGGCTCGACGACCGGGTCATCACCCTCGCCTGGTCGGAGTTCGGCCGCCGGCCCGAGGAGAACGGCTCGGCCGGCACCGATCACGGCGCCGGCGGCAACGCCTTCCTGATCGGCTCCGGCGCCCGCGGCCAGATGATCGGCGAGTGGCCGGGGCTGAAGGTGCTCGACGAAGACGACAACCTGCGTTCGACCTCCGACTTCCGCTCGGTCTACTGCTCGCTGATCGAGCAGTGGTTCGGCGTCGACGCCGACGAGGTCATCCCCGGCGCCTCGGGGCTCGCTCGCCCGGTGCTGATCGGATGAGGCGCCGGATCGCGATCGGCGCGGCGCTGCTCGCAGGTGCCGCGCTCGTGCCGGTGGGTGCGCCGGCGGCCGACCCGCCGCCGTCGCGGCTCCTCGTGACCGCCCGCGAGTACAGCCTGTCGCTGTCGCGGCCGAAGGTGGCGCCGGGGCAGGCGATCGTCCAGCTCTACAACTACGGCGAGGATCCGCACGACCTCAACCTGCGGCGGATCGGGTCGGACCGCGTCGCCGAGGTCGGCGACGTCGAACCGGGGGAGACCGGCACACTCCAGCTGAAGCTGCGGAAGGCGTCCCGTTACCGGCTCTGGTGCTCGATCCCGACCCACGCGGGTCTCGGGATGGTGGCGACGCTCCGGACCAAGGCGCGGCTGCCCGGACGCTGACCCTCCTCAGTCCTCAGTCCAGCAAGGCCTCGAGCTCGGCCGGAAGGGCGACCGGAGCGCGGCAGCTGAAGTTCTCGCAGACGTAGGCGAGCGCGCCCTCCTCGGCGGCGGGGCGATCGGCGAGAAGCGGTGGGTTCGCCTCACCCGCGGCGCCGGCCGCGAGGACTGCGTGGGGCCGGTAGCGGCTGCGATAGGCGGCCGCGAGCGGGGCCACCGCGTTCGGCTCGCCGGGTGGGTGGACGAGCGCGACCTCGCGGGCCGGCGAGACGTAGCGGTCGGCGGCGGCGAGCAGGTAGGCGAGCCCCTGGGGGTGCTTCGACGCCGGACCAGCCAGCAGCAGCAGGACTCCCCGTGCCCGCTGCTCCCAGGTCGCGTCGCCGGTCAGCGCGGCGAGGCGCAGGAGGCCGTTGGCGGCGGCGGAGTTGCCGGAGGGCGCCGGGTGGTCGTCGAGGTCCTTGCGGCGGGCGATCAGCTTCTCGTGATCGGCGGAGGTCGTGAAGAAGCCGCCCTGCTCGTCGTCGGCGAAACGCTCGACCATGGCCGTCGCGACGGCGATGGCCTCGTCGAACCAGCGGACCTCGAACGTCGACTCGTACAGCGTCAGCAGGGCCTCGAGTAGGTAGGCGTGGTCCTCGAGGTAGGCGTTGAGGTGGGCGCGGCCGTCGTTGTAGGCGCGGAGGAGGCGACCGCTCTCGTCGCGCATCTCGGTGAGGAGGAAGTCGGCGCAGCGCCGCGCCGCCTCGACGTAGCGCGGCTCGCCGAGCGCGGCGCCGACTTCGGCCAGCGATCCCGCCATCAGCGCGTTCCAGGCGCAGAGGCGCTTGTCGTCGAGCCCCGGCCGGACGCGGGTGTCGCGCTCCGCGAGCAGGGCCGCCTTCGCCGCGTCGAGCCCGGCGGGCTCGGGGGCGCCGAGGCCCTGGGGGAGGTGAAGGACGCTCCGCCCCTCGAGCTGGCCCCGCGGCCCGATCCCGAAATGAGCGAGGAGGTCGGGCTCGAGGTGGTCGAGGCCGGCCCGGTCGAGCGCGGCCCTGGCCTCGGCCGGGGTCCACGTGTAGAAGAGACCCTCGACGCCCTCCGAGTCGGCGTCGAGCGCTGAGTAGAAGCCGCCCTCGGGGGCCTGCATCTCGCGCAGGACCCAATCGCATATGCCGGTGGCGACCGCTCGGTAACGGTCGTGGCCGAGCTCGAGGTGGGCGCGGAGGTAGGTGCGCGCGAGCAGGGCGTTGTCGTAGAGCATCTTCTCGAAGTGGGGCACGATCCAGCCGGCATCGACGGCGTAGCGGGCGAAACCGCCGCCGAGCTGGTCGTGGATGCCACCGGCGGCCATCGCGTCGAGGGTCAGCTCGACCGGCTCGTGCTCGCCGCGCGCCAGGAGCAGGTCGAGGGCGCTGGCGGGCGGGAACTTCGGCGCCGACCCGAAGCCGCCGTTGACGTCGTCGACGAGCGCCAGCAGCGCTGGAACGGCCGCGTCGAGCAGCTCCGGCCCGATGTCGTCGGCGGAAGGCGGCATCCGCCCGATCGCGCCGAGTTGGGATCGGGTTCGCTCCGCGGCACCCTCGATCTCGTCCCGCTGCATCGCCCAGGCCGCGACCACGGCCTCCATCACCGTCATGAAGCTCGGCATGCCGCCCCGCGACTCGGGTGGGAAGTAGGTGCCGCAGTGGAACGGGACGCCGTCGGGATCGCAGAAGGCGGTCAGCGGCCAGCCCCCGCCGCCGGTCATTCCCTGCAGCGCCTCCATGTAGATCGCGTCGACGTCGGGGCGCTCCTCGCGGTCGACCTTGACCGGGACGAAGTTCTCGTTCATGTAGGCAGCGGTCGCCTCGTCGGTGAACGACTCGCGCTCCATCACGTGGCACCAGTGGCAGGCCGAGTAGCCGATCGAGAGCAGGATCGGGACGTCGCGCTCGCGGGCGATCTCGTTGGCCTCCTCACCCCAGGGGAGCCAGTCGACGGGGTTGTCCCGGTGCTGGAGGAGGTAGGGGGAGGTCTCGTCAGCGAGGCGGTTGGGCACGCCTGATGCTTAGCAGCCCGAGTCGTCCGGCTCGGCGCCGGGCTCCTCGAGCCGGCCCCAGACCCGGGCGAGGTCCTCGAGATCCCCGTCCTCGAGCCGGTCGACGAACTGCTCGCGGATCGCGGCGAGGTTGGTCGGCCGTGCTTCGCCGAACTTCTTCCGGCCGGCGTCGGTCAGCCGGGCGTAGGTGCCGCGGCGGTCGGCCGAACAGGTGTGGCGTTCGAGCAGCCCACGGGCGACCAGCCGGTCGACGAGCCGGGTGAGGCCGCTCCGGCTGAGGAGGAGTTGATCGGCGAGCTCGCCCATCCGCAGCGCGTCGTCGTCGGCCTTCGACAGCAGCAGCAGCACCTCGTAGGAGCTGAGCGAGAGCTCGTGCTCGCGCTCGAGCCGCGCGTCGATCGCCGCGGTCATGTTGCGGTAGGCGAACAGCATGCCGCGCCAGGCCGCGAGCTCGAGCTCGTCGAGCTGCCGGGTGTCCGGCTTCGAAGCCGGGGCGCGGGTCGCGGAAGTAGCCATGGAACGATCGTAGCCCGAGATCGTTGACAGTGCAACCATAATCGGTTCGAACGCGATTAGCCTGCAACCGCCCGACCGTCAGGAGCGACGATGAAGCTCGAAGGAATCCACCACGTCACCGCGATCACCGCCGACGCTCAGGACAACGTCGACTTCTACGCGGGCGTCCTCGGCCTGCGGCTGGTCAAGAAGACCGTCAACCAGGACGATCCGAGCGTCTACCACACGTTCTTCTCCGACGAGGAAGGCAACGCGGGCTCCGACATCACCTTCTTCGAGTTCCCGGGTGCGCCCCTGGGACGGGCCGGGGACGGGATGGTCCACACGGTCGCCTGGCGGGTCGGATCGCCGGAGACCCTCGACTTCTGGGCCGCCCGGCTGGCCGACAACGGCGTCGCGACGGAGCGGGACGGCGACGTCCTCCGCTTCGCCGATCCCGAGGGACTCGCGCACGAGCTCCGTGTCGACGACGCCGGGGACCCGCCGCTGTCGGCTCGCCACCCCGAGATCCCGGCCGAGCACGCGCTCCGCGGCTTCGACGCGGTCCGTGCCTACGCGTCGGCTCCGGAGCGCAGCGAGGACCTGCTCCGCGGGCTCGGCTTCGAGGGCTCTGGCGGAAGCTGGGAGGCCCGGGGCGACGTTCGCGGGGGCCGGATCCATTACGAGCGGCCGCCGGATGCCCCGGGGCTGCAGGGCGCCGGCACCGTCCACCACGTCGCCTGGGCGTCGACGCCCCAGGAGCACGAGCAGTGGCGGGCGAAGGTCGCCGCCGGCGGCGCCCGGCCGACTCCGGTCATCGACCGCTTCTACTTCCGCTCGATCTACTTCCGCGAGCCGAGCGGGGTCCTGTTCGAGATCGCGACGCTCGGGCCCGGGTTCGACGTCGACGAGCCCGCCGAGCATCTCGGCGAGAAGCTGTCGCTGCCGCCGGCCTTCGAGCATCTGCGCCCGCAGGTCGAGGCGAACCTGAAGCCGATCACGAGCCCGCGCCAGCGCGGCGCAGGCTGACGGTCAGGAGACGTCGCGGCGGCGGAGCCGGATCAGGCCGAGGACGATCGGCAGGATCACCCACGCCGCCGTCGCCGTCGCGATCTTGTCCCATTCGTTGACGGAATCGTCCGCCAGCTGTGACCAGACGGACGGATCGACCCAGGCGACGACCGACTCGACCCCGGCGGAGATCGCCGCGACGGCGGCGATCAGGATCGGCACCACGAAGTTGAGGACGATCGCGGCCGGCGAGTTCATCAGGACCGCGGCCAGGCCGAACCCGAAGAGCAGGCTCAGGACCTGGTAGGCGACCACCTCGCCGGCGCTGCCGCCGTCGAAGCCGAGGCCGGAGCCGGCGACGGCGGCGCCGAGCAGTGCCATCACGAGGCAGAGGACCGAGAACGCGACGAGCAGAGTCAGCAGCGCCAGCAGCTTCGCCGTCATCACGCGCTCGCGAACGGGGGTGAGCGCGAACGTTCCGAGCGCGGTCCGCTGCGACCACTCGCTCGTCACGAGGAGGATCGGGATGATCGGCATCAGGATGCTGGCGGCGAGCATCGCGTCGACGAACATCTCGCCGAAGTCCCGCGTCGTGTCGTCGAAGATGATCGCGACGATCACCGAGGCGAACGAGGCCAGCGCCGTCAGCCCGAGCAGCCAGAGTGCCGAGCGGGTGTCGACCATCTTCCGCGCCTCGACCCTGCCGAGGCGGGCAAGCGAGGGCCGCTCGGAGCGGCTCGTGATCGACGCGGCGTTCACTGGTCGTCCTCGCGGCCGGACGTCAGCGAGAGGAAGAGCTGCTCGAGCCCGGCCCCGTCCGCGGCGCGGAGTTCGCTGAGCACGACGCCGCCGGCGTGAGCGGCGCGGCCGACCGACTCGGGGTCGGAGTCGGCGATCAGGCCGGCCTCCGCCGCGGTGACCGAGATTCGCGCGGCCTCCAGTGCCCGCCGAAGCGACTCCGGCTCAGGGCTGCGGACGAGTGTCCCGGTGCCCGCGAGGAGCTCGTCCTTCGAGCCCGACGCGACGAGTGCGCCGTCCTTGATCAACAGCAACTGGTCGGCGATCACCTCGACCTCGTTGAGGAGATGGGAGGACAGCAGCACGGTTCCGCCGTCGGCGGCGAAGCGCCGGAGGAGCTCGCGCATCCAGATGATCCCCTCCGGGTCGAGGCCGTTCGCCGGTTCATCGAGGATCAGCACGTCGGGCTCGCCGAGCAGCACCTGCGCCAGGCCGAGGCGCTGCCGCATTCCGAGCGAGTACTTGCCGACCCGGCGCTTGGCGGCCCTGCTGTCGAGCCCGACGAGGGTCAGCATCTCGTCGACCTTGCCGGGCTCGACGCCGATGGTGTCGGCGCAGAGCCTCAGTGTCTCGCGGCCGCGCCGGCCGCCGTGCTGAGCGCTGGCGTCGAGCATCACCCCGACGTGGCGGGCCGGGTTGGCGATCTGGCGGTAGTCGGCACCGAGCACGGTCGCCTCACCCGCCGATCGCGGCGTCAGCCCGCAGATCATCCGCAGCGTCGTCGACTTGCCGGCGCCGTTGGGTCCGAGGAACCCGGTCACGGTGCCGGGCTCGCAGCGGAACGAGACGCCCTGCACCGCGACCTGAGCGCCGTAGCGCTTGGTCAGCCCCCTGGCTTCGATCATCAGGCGGCCGGCACCCAGCCCCGCGGGAATGCGCCGGCCGGCACGTGCCCCGGGTAGTCGGGGAACCAGCGCAGCGCGATCCGCTCACCCGCGGTCCCGCCGAGCAGCGGCTCGAGGTCGCCGATCGTCAGCAGGACCCGGATCGTCGATCCGATCTGCAGGTCCGCCGCCGTGGGCTCCTCGCCGCCGATCACGCCCTCGGCGGCGAACTCCTCGATCCGCCGGACCTTCGACGGCAGGCCCGCGAGGTGCTCGGCGAGCCGCACGGCACTGATGCCGTGGTACTTCCACATGCCGCGGACGAACCTGATCGCGAAGTCGGTGCCGGCCGGATCGAGCGTCTCGCCGCCGGCGAACGTCCCCATCGACTCGGGCCGGAAGTGGAGGGCGCCCCAGGGCAGGCTGCGGCCGAGGTCCTGAAGCTCCTCGTCGCCCCAGCGGTCAGCTTCGCGGACGGCCTCGGCGATCGGCTCCGGGTGCAGCGACGGCTCGGGGACGATCTCGTCGAGCCGGGCGAAGATCGCCCGCGACCCGTGGACGGGATCGCCGTCGACGACCATGCCGGGCACCGTGCGGTTCCCCTCGCCGTAGATCGACTCCATGTGGTCGTTGTGGCCGCTGGTCATGTCCATCTCGGCCCGTTCGAACTCGAGACCTTTGAAGCGGATGGCCGCCTCGGCGGCGCGGGACGGGTGGGAGGGGGGAAGTCCGTGGAGGACGATCGTCGGCTGGTCGCTCATCGGCGGGACTCTAGGGGCACGGCCCCGGTCCCGTAGGCGCGGATCGCCCGCCGGTAGGCGGAGAACGCCGGCTTCGCCGAGTAGTTCTCGCGGAGCAGCCCGACGGAGTCGAAGAGCCCCGGCCCACCGGTGACGTTGTCGCGGAGGTTGAACCAGCGGTAGTCGCTGACCCCGAGCGTCCCCGACCAGCGGTGGACCGCCCGCACGGTCGAGGTGAGGGCCTCCTCCTGCGACGCCTCCGTGCGGCCGAGGTTGGTGACGTAGCCGTTCTCGGTCACCCAGAGGTCGGTTTCCCGTCCCAGCCCCGCCTTCGGGAAATAGCAGCGGCGCATCAGCGTCAGCGCCTTGACCGTCTCGGCGCCGGCGCTCGAGCCGGGCGGGATCGCGGGCGGGACCACGAGGCCCGGATAGATCTGCAGCCCGACGTAGTCGAGCGCCCGTTTGAACCGAGGCGTCGCCCGCGCCCCGAGCTCCTCCCAGAACTCGCGATCGGAGCTGGGCAACCACCGCCACGCGAACGAGAACCCGAGCTGGACGTCCTCGCGGCCGATCCGGTGGAGCTCGTGCCGCGCGGCAAGGACGCCGCGCACGATCGCGAGGCGGACGCCGGGGTAGCTCCCGTCGGAGGTGTTCGGCGAGACGTCGAAGTTCGCCTCGTTGGTGATCGAGAGGGCGGTGACCGAGGGCCGCCGGCCGAGGATCCGGGCGGCGCGGCGCACGTACCGCTTCCAGGCCGCCATGTCGCCGGCCTTTCCGGACGGCGGGTGGTAGCGGACCTGGAGTTCAGTCTCGAAGCCCGCGGCGGCGAAGCGATCGACGATCCGGGCGTAGCGCCGGATCCCGGCGACGCCGTCGGACCAGAACATCCGGTTGAGACGGAGGACGAGGTCGCGGCCCCGCGGCTGGAGCTTCCGGAGCCGCGCGATCGCAGCGGCTCTGTCCTCGGGGACGGGCGGATCCTGCGCCGCGCCGGCGCTGCCCGCTGCAAGCGGCGTGATCCCGAAGCGGAGCGGCTCGGCCGAGCGCGTGACGGGGGGCACGGTGCCGTCGAGGCAGTCGGGATCGGCGGCGTCGGCGCGCGAGGGCAGGAGCACGACCGCCGCCAGGCAGACGGCGGCAGCGGCCGGCAACGCCACCGAGCCGATCCGGCGCCGGCCGACGATGAGCGCCAGCGCACTTGCTCCGGTGGCCGCCAGGGCCGCGACCGCGAACGACCAGCCGTAGCCGCCGAGCGCGGCGGCCGCGCCGGCGATCGGCGCTCCGATGCCGACGCCCAGGTCGAAGCAGGCGGTGAACGTCCCCATCGCGATCCCGCGGCGGCTCTGCGGCACCCGGTCCATGACCAGGAGGACCAGGCTCGGGAAGATCAGCGAGAACGCGCCGCCGACCGCGATCGCTCCGGCCAGCGCAACCGCGAGGTCGTTCGCGAGCGTGATCGCGAGCAGGCCGGCGGCTTCGAGCAGCCCGGCGCCGACGGCGCAGCGGACTCCGCCGAAGCGATCGGGAAGCCAGCCGAACAGCACCCGCGACGCGACGACGGTCAGCGCGAATGCGGTGAAGATGCTCGCGCCGTGGGCGATGCCGCGGTCGTCGAGGTGGAGGACGATGAAGCCGGCCAGGGCCGCGTACCCGAGCGTCGCCATCGTCATCGCGAGCCCCGGGCCGACAGCCTCGGGGGCGAACAGCCGGGTCCGGCCGTCGTCGGCCGGCTCCTGCGCCGGCCGCGGCGGCTCCGGGATCCGCGAGGCGACGATCGCGGCCACCAGTGGGGCGGCGGCGGCGAAGGCCCAGACGGCGCCGTACCCGATGCTCCGGTGCAGGAGGTCGCCGATCGGCGGCCCGAAGGACAGCCCGCCCCAGATCGCGAGGCCGTAGAGCCCGATGATCCGGCCGCGGCGAGCCGGGTCGGTGATGTCGACGACCCAGGCCGAGCTCGCCGTGTAGACGACGCCCTCGCCGGCACCGAGGATCAGGCGGGCGCCGATGAGCCCGGCGACTCCGAGCGGCAGGAAGTAAAGGAGGCTCGCGACGACCGTGACGACGGTTCCCGCGATGACAACGGGCTTGCGGCCGCGGCGGTCGGCGAAGCTTCCCGCGAGCGGCCGGAAGGCGAGGCCCGTGATCGCGTAGGCGCCGGTGACCACGCCGACCGCGAGGTCGGTCGACCCGATCGGGCCCTTCACGTACTGCGGCAGGACCGGCAGCGTCGCGCCGATGCTGAGCAGGACCAGGAGGGTGACGGTGAAGAGGGCGCCGAAGGTCATGCCTGCCCCCGGGCCCGGACCCGCGGCCGCAGCCGGGTCCCCGAGCCGCGGGGTCACGCGGCGCCGCCGCGGAGCTCCGCCCGCTTGATCTTGCCGCTGGCGGTCTTCGGCAGCGAATCGGCGAACTCGACGATCCGCGGGTACTTGTAGGGGGCGGTCTGGTTCTTGACGTGCTCCTGGAGCTCCCGCGCCAGCTCCTCGCCGGGGGTCCCGTCGCGGAGCACGACGACGGCCCTGACGACCGATCCGCGCTCTGGATCCGGAGCGGCGACCGCCGCCGCCTCGGAGACCGAGGGGTGCGAGATCAGCGCCGATTCGACCTCGAACGGGCCGATCCGGTAGCCGGAGGAGAGGATCACGTCGTCGCTGCGCCCCTCGAACCAGAGGTAGCCGTCGTCGTCGGCGCGCACGAGGTCGCCGGTCCGCCACCACTCCTCGGCGTAGGGCTCCGATCCGATGTAGTGGCTGAAGAAGGTCGGGCAACTCGTCGTCTTCAACAGGAGCTCGCCGTCATCGATGCGGAGCTCGATCCCCGGCAGCGGCCGCCCCATCGAGCCGTCGCGGACCTCGCCGTCGGTCAGCGCACCCGTGAGCGCCCCGGTCTCGGTCTGCCCGTAGCCGTCGTGGATGTCGAGGCCCATGTCTCCGCGGAAGGCGGCGATCACCTCGGCGTTGAGCGGTTCGCCGGCGCTGACGAGCCGGCGCAGGCACGACACCGGTCGCAGCTCGGTCCGTTTCGCGAGCATCCTGTACTCGGTCGGCGCCTGGCAGAGCACGTTGATGCGCTCGCGCTCGCAGATCGCCAGCCGCTCGGCCGGCTCGAACCGGCCCTCCTGCAGGTAGGCCGCGGCGCCGGCGAGCCAGGGAGCGATGAACGCGTTCCGGGCCGACTTCGACCAGCCGCTGGCCGCCGTGCACCAGGCGAGCTCGCCGGGGCGGGCGCCGAACCAGTGCTCGGCCTGGAGCCGCTGCCCGGCCAGATACCGCTGAGGATGGACGGCCGCGCGGGCGGGCCCGGTGGTCCCCGAGGTGAAGACGATCAGCGCCGGGTCGCCGGGATCGAGGTCCGCGGGCGGAGCCGGGGGCTCCTGGGGGCGTTCCTCGTCGAGGATCGCCGCGACGTCGGCCATGTCCATGTAGTCGATGCCGTCGGGGAGCTGGGTGAGCCAGCGCTCCTCGCCGATCGCGAGCACGGGGTCGCTCACCGCGATCCGGTGGGCGAGGTCGGCGCGGCGGAGCTGGGTGTTGCAGGGGAGGGCGATCGCGCCGATCCGGAAGCAGGCCAGCATCGTCAGCACCCACTCGGGCCGGTTGCCGATCAGCGTCAGGACGACGTCGCCGCGCTGGACACCACGGGCGACGAGCGCTCCGGCGAGGCCGGACGACCGCATCAGGACCTCGCCGAATCCCCACTCGCGGCGGCCCCCGTCCTCGGCGACGGTGACCATCGCCAGGCGGGCTGCGGGAAAGCTGCTGAGTACGTCCTCGGTGAAGTTCATTCGGCGGTTCCGGCTGCGGAGGCGGAACGGTACCGCCGGCGCTCCGGCGGACGACCGCCTAGCGCTTCAGCTCGGTGCCGTCGTAGAGCTTGCGGACGACGACGGCGCCGTCAGGGGCGGCGTCGAGGCAGAGCTCGCAGAGGACGCACTCGTCGAGGTTGCCGCGGACGATCTCGACGCCCGAGTCGGTCGCCGCGAAGATGTCGACGGGGCAGACCTCCTCGAGCTTGCGCGCGAGTTCGACGTCGGCGGCCGCGTCGGGGGCGACCTCGACCTCGATGAAGGTTCCGTCCAGGTCAGCCATTCAGCTTCTCCTTGACGACGTCGGGGATCTCGTGGATCCGCTCGACCACCGGGATGCCGGCCGCTTCGAGGCGGGCGATCTTCTCGGTCGCCGAGTCCTCCTTGCCCTCGACGATCGTGCCGGCGTGGCCGAAGCTCATGCCCTGCATCTCCTCGTCGTCCATGAACTTGCCGGCCATGAAGGCGACGATCGGGAGCCGCGAGTTGTTCGCCTCGCGCCAGTCGACCAGCTCGGCCTCCATCCGCCCGCCCGGCTCCGTGTAGATCACGATCGCCTCGGTCTGCTCGTCGGCCTCGAAGAGGGGCATCAGCTCGGCGTAGGTCGAGCCGATGATCGCGTCGCCGCCGATCGAGACAGCCGTCGAGACGCCGAGGCCTGCGGCGGTGAGCGAAGAGGAGATCTCGGTCGTCATCCCGCCGGAGCGCGACATCACGCCGACCCGGCCGGGCTCGTAGGCCTTGCGGGCGTCCTTGGCGGGGCCGCCGATGCCGCCCATCTTCGCGACGCCGGGGGAGATCAGTCCGAGGCAGTTCGGGCCGATGATCCGGGCGCCGCGCTCGTTGGCGAGCTCGACCATCTCGGCGACGTCGCGACGCGGAATCCGCTCGGTGACGATGACGATCAGCTTGATCCCGTTCTCGATCGCCTCCATCACCGCGTCCTTGGTGAAGGCGGGGGGGACGGTGGCGACGGCGCCGTCGGGGGGCGAGCCGTGGTGCTCGACGGCCTGCTCGACGGTGTCGAACACCGGGACGCCGTGGACCTCGCGGCCCTTGCGGCCCGGGGTGACGCCGCCGACGATCTTCGCGCCGTAGTCGAGGCACTCGCGGGTCAGGTTCACGGCCTCGCGGCCGGTGATGCCCTGGACGATGAAGGTGAAGTCTTCGTTCAGGAGGATGCTCATGCGCCCTCTCCCTGGATCTTCTTGACGGCGGTTCCGGCGGCGTCCCACATCGAGGTGGTGCGGTCGGCGTACTCGACCCCGTACTTGTCGAGGATCTTGTAGCCCTCCTCCTCCCAGGCGCCCGGGATCCGGAAGATCGCGATCGTCTCGGCGGGATCCTTGCCGAGCTCGAGGCAGGCCTTGATGACGCCGCGGGCGACGATGTCGACCCGGGTGTTGGAGACGATCGACATCATCACCGCGATCTTCTCGACGCCGTCCTTCTTCAGGACCTCCATCGCAAGGCCCTTCGACTTGGCGACCGAGGGGTTGCCGCCGATCTCGGCGTAGTTGGCCGGCTTGCCGCCCTGGCTGCGGACCGCGTCGGTCAGCGTCAGCGAGCCGCCGCCGGCTCCGATCACGAGGCCGAGATTGCCGTGGAAACCGTGGTCTTTGCCCTGGATGACGCCGCGGTGGTCGGCGGAGTCGATCGCCTTGACGTTGCGCTCGAATTCGGAGGGCTCGTAATCCTCGCGCGGCTCGGAGAGGTCGACGCCGATCGACTCCAGCACCTTCTTGTGCCTTCCGACCGCCTCGTCCTCCATCTCCATGTGCGCGTCGAGGGCGACGAAGGAGCCGTCGGCGAGGCGGGCGACGGGGTTGATCTCGGCGAGGGTCATGTCGTAGTCGCGCTGGAGGCGCGCGAGCCCGGCGAGCACGCGGGTGGCGCGGCCGAGCTCGGAGCCGGTCATGCCGCAGCGGGCCACGGTCTCCTTCGCCTGGAAGTCGGCGATCGGGTGCAGGTTGGAGATGTGGCCGCGGCCGACGTGATCGGGGTGCTCTTCGGCGACCTGCTCGATGTCGATGCCGCCCATGTCGCTGAACAGCATCATCGGGCGCTTGGCGCGGCCGTCCCAGAGGACGGCGGCGTAGTACTCCTGCTCGACCTCGGCCTTCGGGTCGACGAGGACTCCGACCGGCATGTGGCCGTTGATCTCGAGCTCGAGGATCGCCTCGGCGTGCTCGGCGGCCTCGTCGGGCGTGTCGGCGAACTTGACGCCGCCCGCCTTCATCCGGCCGCCGGTCAGGACCTGCGACTTGACGACCACGGGGCCGCCGATCTCGGCGGCCGCCTTGCGGGCCTCGTCGGCGGTCTTCGCGAAGCCGTACTTCGTCACCGGGATCCCGGCCCGCTCGACGAGGCGGCGTGATTCGAATTCGTAGAAGCGCATGGAGTTGGGAGGTGGCCCGGCGCGCGTCCGGCGCCCCGAGCGGGGCGGAACCCTACCGCGTCAGCGGCGAATAGGATCGGCCGCGATGTTCGGTCGCCGCGACGCCGATGCGAGGGAGGCGGACGTCGTCGTCATCGGCGCCGGCCTCGCCGGCCTGGCCGCCGCCAGGGCGCTCGCCGCCGCCGGTCGCAGCGTCGTCGTCTGCGAGGCGCGGGACCGGGTCGGGGGCAGGACGCTGAACGAGCCGATCGGCGACGGCAAGGTCGTCGAGCTCGGCGCGCAGTGGGTCGGCCCGACGCAGGATCGGGTCAACGGGCTGATCGCCGAGCTCGGCCTCGAGACGTTCCCGACGCACTCGGCCGGCACGAACCTGTTCGAGCGCGGCGGCCGGATCGGGCGCTACGAGGGCACCATCCCGAAGGTGAACCCGCTCGGGCTCGCCGAGGTCGGAATCGTCCTCAAGCGGCTCAACTCGATGGCCGCGACCGTCCCGCCCGAGGCGCCGTGGCGTGCCCCGAAGGCCGGATCCTGGGACGGGCAGACGTTCGAGTCGTGGATGCGGCGCAACGTCCGCACCGGCGTCGCCCGCGACATCCTCCGGCTCGCGATCATCGGCGTCTGGGCCGCCGAGCCTCGCGACGTCTCGTTGCTCCACGTCCTCTTCTACATCCGCTCGGCTGGCTCGATCGAGATCCTCACCGATACCGAGGGCGGCGCGCAGCAGGACCGCGTCGTCGGCGGCACGCAGCTGATCTCGCTGCGGATGGCCGAGCAGCTCGGCGACGGCGTCGTCGAGCTCGGCAACCCGGTCCGGCGGATCGAGTGGGCCGCCGAGGGCGTGCTCGTGACCGGCGACCGGGTCACGGTCCGCGCCCGGCGGGCGATCGTCGCCGTGCCGCCGACCCTCGCCGGACGGATCGCCTACGACCCGCCGATGCCGGTCGTTCGCGACGGCCTCTCGCAGCGGATGGCGCAGGGGAGCGTGGTCAAGTGCATGGCCGTCTACGAGCGGCCGTTCTGGCGCGAGCGCGGGCTCTCGGGCGCCGTCACCAGCGTCACCGGTCCCGTCTCGGTCGGCTTCGACAACTCGCCTCCCGACGGCAGCCCCGGCGTGCTGCTCGGCTTCCTCGAGGGGCGGGCGGCTCGCGAGGCGATGGATCTCGGCCGCGACGAGCGCCGGCGGATCGTCGCCGGGTGCTTCGCCCGGCTGTTCGGCCCGGAGGCCGGGGACCCCGTCCATTACGTCGATCAGGCGTGGGCGGCCGAGGAGTGGTCGCGCGGCTGCTACGGCGGCTTCATGCCGCCCGGAGCATGGAGCGACAACGGCCCGGCGTTGCGCGAGCCGATCGGGCCGATCCACTGGGCCGGGGCGGAGACCGCGACCGTCTGGAACGGCTACATGGACGGCGCCATCGGCTCCGGCCGCGAGGCCGCCGAAGCGGTCGCCGAGCGGCTTGCCGACCCGGTTACGTAGCCGGCCACGTGGGCACTACGGATTCGCCCCCGGGGCAGGAAAATAGGCTTTCCGGCACAATGGATTTCACCCCTACGTCTGCATATCGCCGGCCCTGCCTACTGCGGCGGCGTCCAACGGCAGCACCCCGAGATAGGAGTTGAGCAACCCCACGATGACCGACGCAACCGCCGCGCCCGAGGCGCCCACGCAGAATGAGGCCCTGACCAGCTGGGTGGAGGAAATCGCCGAGCTGACCACGCCCAAGTCGATCTACTGGTGCGACGGTTCCGCCGAGGAGTACGACCGGCTCTGCAACGAGCTCGTCGAGGCCGGCACGTTCCGCAAGCTCTCCGATGCCAAGCGTCCGAACTCCTACCTCGCCTGGTCCGACCCGAGCGACGTCGCCCGGGTCGAGGACCGGACCTACATCTGCAGCGAGCGCGAGCACGACGCCGGCCCGAACAACAACTGGATGGAGCCCGCCGAGATGCGCGAGACGCTCTCCGGCCTGTTCGAGGGCTGCATGGCGGGCCGGACGATGTACGTCGTCCCGTTTTCGATGGGCCCGCTCGGCTCCGACAAGTCCCAGATCGGCGTCCAGCTCACCGACTCGCCCTATGTGGCCGTCTCGATGCGGATCATGACCCGGATGGGCGCCCGCGCGCTCGAGGCACTCGGCGCCGACGGCGAGTTCGTCCCCTGCGTCCACTCCGTCGGCGACCCGCTCGCCGAGGGCGACGAGGACAGCACCTGGCCGACCAACGCCGAGACGAAGTACATCGTCCACTACCCGGAGACCCGGGAGATCTGGTCGTTCGGCTCGGGTTACGGCGGCAACGCTCTGCTCGGCAAGAAGTGCCTGGCCCTGCGGATCGCCTCGGCGATGGCCCGCGACGAGGGCTGGATGGCCGAGCACATGCTGATCCTCAAGCTCACGTCCCCGTCCGGCGAGGTCAAGTACGTGACCGGAGCCTTCCCCTCCGCCTGCGGCAAGACCAACCTCGCGATGATGATTCCGTCGCTCGAGGGCTGGAAGGTCGAGACGATCGGGGACGACATCGCCTGGATGAAGTTCCACGACGACGGCAAGCTCTACGCGATCAACCCCGAGGCCGGCTTCTTCGGCGTCGCGCCGGGAACGGGCTACGAGACCAACCCGAATGCGATGAAGGCGGTCGAGGGCGACACGATCTTCACCAACTGTGCGCTCACCGACGACGGTGACATCTGGTGGGAGGGGATGACGAAGGAAGCTCCCTCGCATCTCGTCGATTGGCACGGGAACGACTGGACTCCGGACTCGGAGACCCCGGCCGCCCACCCGAACGCCCGCTTCACCGTCTCCGCCGCCCAGGCGCCGTCGATGGCGCCGGAGTGGGAGGACCCCGAGGGCGTTCCGATCGACGCGTTCCTGTTCGGCGGTCGCCGCGCCTCGGTCGTCCCCCTCGTCCGCGAGGCGTTCGACTGGGAGCACGGCGTCTTCCTCGGGGCGACGATGTCCTCGGAGATGACGGCGGCCGCATTCGGCACCGTCGGCCAGCTCCGCTTCGACCCGTTCGCGATGCTGCCGTTCTGCGGCTACGACATGGGCGCCTACTTCGAGCACTGGCTCGAGATGGGCCGCCAGAGCGGCGCCGACCTGCCGAAGATCTTCTACGTCAACTGGTTCCGCAAGGACGCCGACGGGAAGTTCATCTGGCCGGGATTCGGCGAGAACAGCCGTGTCCTCGAGTGGGTCTTCCGCCGCTGCAACGGCGAGTCGGAGGTCGTCGAGACGCCGATCGGCAACGTTCCCGCTCCAGGCGAGCTCAACGTCGAGGGTCTCGGCATGGCCGATGACGCCATGGCGGAGCTGCTCGCGGTCGACACCGAGGCGCTGGCCGCAGAGTTGCCGCAGGTCGAGGAGCACCTCGCCAAGTTCGACAACCTCCCGTCCGAGGTTCAGTCAGCCCTCGACGAGCTCAAGGCCAAGCTCGCCTGAGCCACAACTTCGCGGGCGGGGGGCGGCCGAAGCCGCTCCCCGCGCCGCTGCGTGCCGCTCCGAACTTTGACTTTGTAGTCAAGGGAGGTAAGGTCGAGCCGGGGTGTCCGCCGTGCGGAAATCCGGAGCGAGAGGTGCGCTGCCGATGTCAAGGCGCGGATTCGTCGCGCGCGGCGCCGCGGTCGCGGGTGCCGCCGCCCTCGCCGGGCCGGCCGCCGCATTCGGCCGCCGCGACGCCGCCGCCGATCTGATCGTCCATCACGGCTCCGTGATTTCGGCCGACTCGTCGATCCCGGCCGCCACCGCTGTCGCGGTGTCCGGCGGCCTGATCACCGCGGTCGGCTCCGACTCCGAGGTGCTCGCCCACGCGGGTCCGGACACGGAACTGATCGACGCGAACGGCGGCACGGTGATGCCGGGGATCCACGACGGGCATGCGCACCCGTTCTCAGGGGGGCAGCTGCTGACGGCGCCGAGCCTGAACTACGCGATTCTCGACATTCCGCAGTTGCTGAAGCGGATCCGCAAGCTGCTGGCCAAGTCAGCCGGCCAGGAACCGGACGGGTGGCTCAACGTCTCGCTCTGGGACGCCTCGGCGATGGACGTGCTCCCGACCCGCAAGGACCTCGATTCGCTCGACACCAGGCGGCCGATCCTGATCTACGCGATCGACGGACACATCGCGCTCGTCAACTCGCGAGCGTTGAAACTCGCGGGAATCGATTCGAAGACGAAGGATCCGCCCGGCGGCGAGATCGTCCGCGACCGCCGCGGCCGTCCGACCGGCATCCTCCACGACAACGCGATCAACCTGGTCTACCGGCTGATTCCCCCGCCCACCGTGGAGGACGATGCCGACTCGCTCGGAGCCGGCTATGGGGTGATGGCGAAGATGGGGATCACCTCGTGCCTGCACGCGGCCGCCGACGAGACCGAGCTCGCGGCGCTCGCGGCGCTCGCCGACCGCGGTGAGATGCCGCTTCGGCCCCACGTCGCACTCCTCGTCGAGGCTGAGGAGGCTCGCGATCCCGAGGCGATGCTCGAGCGCGTCGCCGACCTGCGATCCACCTATTCGCGCCCCGGTTTCGAGATCGACAACCTGAAGATGTTCTTCGACGGCGTGATCGAGTACCCGACCCAGACCGCCGCCCTGCTGCAGCCGTATCGCGTCAACGAGGGGACGAAGAAGCACCCCCACTGGGTCCAGGGGAAGGATCGCGGTCCGACGTACTGGTCCCCGAAGGTGTCGCGAAGGGCGATCACCGCGGCCGATGCCGCGGGCTGGCAGGTCCACGTCCATGCGATCGGCGACCGCGCCGTCCGCACGGCGCTCGACGGGTTCGAGGCGGCCGTCGGTGGCAACGGCCGGACCGACAACAGACACACGATCACGCACCTCGAGCTGGTCGACCCGGCCGACTTCCGCCGCTTCGCCGAGCTCGGCGTGCTCGCGAGCATGCAGATGCAGTGGGCCGAGCGGGACAGCTACACGGTCGATCGCCTCCGTCCCTATATCGGGAGCAGGAGGTTCCGAAACGTCTATCCCGCCGGCAGCCTGAAGAAGGCGGGGGCGATGCTCTGCGGCGGCAGCGACTGGCCGGTGGATCCGCTGCTCCCGATGCGGCAGGTCGAGATGGCCGTGAACCGCACGGCTGACGAGGTTTACGCCGGCTACCCGAAGCCGCTGCGGCGGTCGGAGGGGATAACCCTGCCGGCCTCGGTCGCCATGCACACTCGCAACTCGGCCTACCAGCTGCACCAGGAGACCCTGAGCGGGCGGGTCCGGCCCGGCCTCGCCGCCGACCTGGCCGTCCTCGACCGCGACATCCTCGGCGTGCCGCTCGCGAAGGTGTCGAACTCGGAGGTCCGGCTGACTACGGTCGGCGGCCGGATCACTCACCGGCGGGACATCTAGCTCCAGTCCTCAGCGGCGCTTCGCGACCACCAGGTCGACACGCGCGCCGCTGGGGGCTGCCGTGCCCTCCTTCGGCTTGGTGCGGAGCACGCGCCCGGGCTTCGCGCCGGGCTTGCGGCGGATCGCTCCCACCGCGCAGTCGCCCTTGACGATCGCCTTCTTCGCCGCCCGCAGGCGCTTCCCGGCGACGCCGGGGACGATGCACCCGGTTGCCGTCACGGCGGCGGAGCTCGCCGAACCGCTGCCGTCCGGGTTGGTGACGGTGACTCGACAGGACAGCTTCTTCCCGACGTCGGCCTTGCCGACCTCGTAGCCGGCTTCCTCGGCGCCCACGATCGGAGCGCCGTCGCGGAGCCAGCGATAGGTGAACGTCCCACCGGCCGTCCAGTCGCCCGCCGCGCAGGCGATGGTCCGGCCGTAGTCGGGTTCGCCGGAGACCGAGGGTGCGGTCGTGTTCGCCGGCGGTACCGGCGCCGCCGACGCAACGACCGAGGCGCTGGTCGCCTGGCTCGATCCACCGTTGTTCGTCGCCGTCACGCGGCAGGCGAGTTGGCTGCCGGCGTCCTGGGCGCGGACGACGTAGGCACTCGTGTCCTCGCCGCCGATCGGCGAGCCGTTCCGCAACCACTCGTAGGTGAAGGTGGGCTTGCCGGTCCACTGGCCCGGCGAGCAGGTGATCGTCTTGCCCGGCGTCGCGACGCCGGTGATCTGCGGCGGCACCCGGTTCGCGGCCGCGACCGGCGTCGTGTCGAGGAGCACCCCGACGTAGCCGAAGTTGTTGAACGTTCCCGCCGCCACGTCCGGCAGGCCGTCCTCGTCGAAGTCAGCGGCATCGATCGTGCGAACCCGCAGCCCGAGGTCCGAGAGGAACGGGATCGGGCCGACCATTTCCGAGTAGAACGGCGCCGTCTCGCTTCCGGTTCCGGCGAAGGCGAACAGATTCGTTTCGGTGTCGCCCTGGTTCTGAGCGCCGGCGATGATGTCGTCGATCCCGTCGCCGTTGAAGTCGGCGACCGCCACCGGGCCGAGCGGGGCGAACCCGTCGGGCTGGGGACCGGCGCTCGGGTACGTCGTGCCGTCGGCCGTGAAGTTGCCGTTTCCGTCGCCCAGCAGCACGTTCACGAACACGTTCGAGTAGAGGATGTCGAGGTGGTGGTCGCCGTCGACGTCGGTGAGCTCGAACTGGTCGGAGAGGTTCGCAACCGGCGCGGGTGCGCCGAAGGTCCCGTCGGCTCCCGCCAGGAGTCGGGCGCCGCCGCGGCCGACGCCGCTCGAATCGCCCGAGTTCCAGACGACGGCATCGTCGCGACCATCGCCGTTGAGGTCGCCGAGGCGGAGTGACAGCGGCTGCGGAGCGCCGACCGTCGCGACAGGCGCGGAGACGAACCCACCCGCACCATCGCCGAGGAACGCCTGGATGTTGCCCTCCGTCGCGTCGCCGAGCCGTCGAAGAACGACGATGTCGGCGTTGCCATCGCCGTCGACGTCGCCGGTTTCGACCTCGAAGACGGGTGCGCCCGTGGCGATGGTCGAGGTTGCGAACGCGGACCCGTTCCACTCGATCAGCGTCAGCGCTTCCGAGCTCGAGCCGGCGGCGACCAACTCGGCTCGGCCGTCGCCGTCGAAGTCGGCGGTCGCGCAACTCGGTGTGCCCGTCGGATAAGTCGCCTCGTTCCCGTAGGGGCCCAGGTGACCGGTGCCGTCGCCGCGAGCGATGCCGACGGAACGGCCCCCCGAGTAGATCGAAGCCGCCGCGTTGTCGATGTGCCCGTCGCCGTCGAAGTCGGCGAGGCAGACCTCGTTGATCGAGGACGCCGTTCCGAGCCGCTGCGGAGCGCCGTCGGGCCCCGTCGCGAAGGTCGGAGACGGTCCCGCCGCCTCGGCTGCCGGTGCCGCGATCGCGAGGGCCGCGATGGCGGCTGCGAGCGACACGGTCGGTCGACTGATCCTCATTCCCTGCTCCCCTGTTCGACGCGCGCGAATGCGCTGTTGTCCCGCTGCCGGCCCTCCCGGCCGGCGGCAAGTTACCCGAGCGGCCCGGCGGATGCGCCGGTTACCGAACAAGGATCGAAATAGCCGGAATCGAAACCGGCGAGACGGACCGTCAGGCCCCGAGCAGGACCGGGGCGACCTGCTTCTTCCGGCTCATCACGCCGGGGAGCTCGAACAGGCCATCCTCGTTGCTCTCGCCGAAGGCGCGAGCAACGACCGAGTCGTCGCCGGCGGTGACGAGCATCGTCCGCTGCTCGAGGATGTCGGTGACCATCAGCGCCGCGAGCGCGTAGTCATTGCGCTCCCGGACCTCGGCGATGGCCTCGGCCAGTTCCGCCCGGCGCTCGAGCACCCGGGTTCCGACCGTCTCGATCTGGGCGATCGAGATCAGTTCGCCCGAGGCGAGCGTGTACTCCTTGGCATCGCGGGAGACGATCTCGCGGGCCGAGACCTCGGATACGTCGGACGTCGAGTCGAACATCTCGCGGCCGAGCTGCATCGCGTTGATGTCGATCAGGTCCTCGAGGTAGTCGATCATCGCCCGGTCGCGATCGGTGGTCGTCGGCGAGTTGAGCAGGACCGTGTCCGAGAGGATGGCGCAGAGGAGGAGGACCGCCGTCGAGTCCATCGGCTCGATCTCGTGGCCGACGAAGCGCTCGGTGATCAGGGTCGCGGTCGACCCGACCGGGTCGAAGGTCGCCGTGACCGGGATCCGTGTCTCGATCGAGCCGATGTGGTGGTGGTCGAGGATCTCGACGATCTCGGCCTGCTCGACCCCGGGCACGCTCTGCGCCGCCTCGGCGTGGTCGACGAGGATCACCCGGCGCGGCTTCGGCGCGACCAGGTCGCTGCGGGTCAGCAGCCCCACCGGCCGGTTGCGCGAATCGACGGCGACGGCGGCGCGGTAGTGGACGTCCTTGATCTGCTCGGAGATGTCGACGATCAGGTCGTCGGGATCGACGGTCAGCGGCGAGCGGTCCGCCATCCCCTCGCACGGGGAGGCGAGGGTGATCATCCGGCAGCTCACGTACGAGTCGAGCGGGCTGATGATGATCCGGGTCCCGCGCTCGCGCGCGAGCTCGCGGATGCCCTCGGCCGGGGGCATCCCGTTGCTCGTGATCAGGACCGCCGCGCCGAGCTCGATCGACTGCCGCTGGGCGTCGGCGCGATTGCCGACCACGACGATGTCGCCGTCGGAGATCCGGCTGTCGCTCCGGGAGGCGTCGATCGAGTGGACCCAGACGCGTCCCGAGACGGTGTCGTCGTCACCCTCGATCAGCTCGCCGTCGAGGACACCGACGATCGCCGAGACGGTGGTCGGCGCGTCGGCGAGGCTGTGGGTCTTGCCGGTCTCGCGGATGTAGCGGTGGGCGAGCGCCCGTTCGGTCATGACGCCGATCAGCTCGCCCTCGTCGCCGACGATCGGGACGATGTCGAGGTCGCCGGCCGCCATCGTCCGGCCGACCTCGCGCAGTGGCTCGCGGTGGTCGGCTGCCGGGAACGACTCCTGCATGACGTCGCTGACCCGGAGGAAGACGTGGACCATCGGATCCGGCTGGCGGGCGCCGCTGCGCTCGAGGACCCAGGACGTCTGCGCGTTGATCTTGCCGAGGCGCACCGGCACGTACTCGCTCTCGGGGTCGATCTGCTGCTTCAGCTCGGCGTAGGCGATCGCCGACGCGATCGAGTCGGTGTCGGGGTTGCGATGGCCGGTGACGTATATCCGCCGTCGCCGCGGGTCGATTGCTTCCTCGTCGCTCACGACCGCAGATGATCGAGCATCCGGGACTCAGGCGGGATCCGGCGGCTCGCCGGCTTCCAGGTACGGCTCGAACGCCGCCCTGACCGGCGCCGGGATCGGCGTCGGCCTGCTGTTCTCGCGGTCGAGGAAGACGTGGCGGAGCTCGCCCTCGGCGACGACCGCGCCCTCGCGGACGACCGCGATCGCCGTGATCATCGACGTGGTCCCGATTCGCCGCACCGTCGCCCGCAGGTCGAAGACGTCGTCGAAGCGGAGGGAGTCGCGATAGCGGACCCCGGCTTCGGCGACGACGAGATCGACGCCCGCGTCGGCGGTCGCCTGGTCGTAGGGCCCGAGTGCCTCACGCCAGATCTCGGTCATCGCGACGTCGAAGTACTCGAGGTAGCGGGAGTTGAAGACGATGCCCTGCGGGTCGCACTCGGCGAAGCGGACGCGCATCGGATAGCTCAGCGCTCGGCTCATGAGCTCATCCTCCCGCCGGCGACCCACTCGCCGAGCAGTGGGTCGACGACCCGGTGGCCGGTTTTCGTCGCCGGGTCGGCGTAGATCTCGCCGGTGTCGAGGAGGACATCGACGGCCGCCTTCGCGGAGCCGCCCCGCGAGCCTCCGTGCCGGCGTCCGGCGGCGTAGATGCCCTCGCGGTTCTCGGCCACCGCCGTCAGGACGCGCCGCTGGCCGGGGCTGAGCCCGGTCCAGATGGCCCGGAGCTCGTCCTGGACCTCGACCATCGCCCTCCGCGCGGCGTCGTCCCACTGCTCCTCCGTCGCCCGCCCGCCCGGTGGCGTCCGCTCCCAGAGGAGGTGCGCGAGGAGCATCGTCCGCTGCGGGTGACCCTGGGCGAGGTCGAGCAGCGGGCCGATCGCGTCGCCGGCGTCGCGGTTGGTGTCGCGGAAGCGCCGGTCGACGTAGGTGGCGACGTCGGCGGGGTCGAGGGGGGAGAGGTCGAGCGCCCGCGCCTGTCCGTAGAGGGCACGGCGCTTGTCGGCGAAGAGGCTGCGCATCATCCCGAGCTGGGAGCCGGCGAAGACGTAGCTGGCGGCGTCGCCGTGGTGCTGGATCTCGCTGCGGATGACCGCGTCGGCGCGGTCGGAGGCCGTCAATACGTCCTGGAACTCGTCGAAGACGACGAGCGTCCGCGTCCCGGTCCGCTCGAACATCTGCTTCGGGATCGCAAGGCGCTCGAGCAGCGGCGGCTCGGCGGCAGGGTCGAGGGCGAGCTCGAGGTCGGCGCTGACGCCCTCGTCGGCGCCGATTCGCAGGCTCGGACGGAGGCGGCGCCGGAATCCGGCGAACCAGGCGGCCACGGGCCCCTGGAGCTGCGTCGCGTACGCGCGCTCGACCCGGGCGCTGACGTCGGCCAGGGTGAGGACGCCGAAGAAGTCGACGTAGACCGCGTTCCAGCCCTCGCGCTCGAGCGCGTCGCCGAGCCGGTTCAGCAGCGAAGTCTTGCCGTACCGCCGCGGCGCGACGAGGCGGCTGTTGTTGCCGCTCACGGCCGTCTCGACGAGGGTCGAGGTCTCCTCGTCGCGGTCGATCAGCTCGGCCGTGGGAACCGGCTCGCTGTAGCGGAACGGGTTCATCGCGCCCGACTATAGAGCAACTTCGCTCTAACTTTTGGAGCAATCCTGCTCTGAAATGTGGAGCAACCGGCCGCCCCCGGCGACCGGTCCGCTGCCCCGGGCCTCTAGAGCCCGTAGGCCTCCTTCAACTCAGGGTCCTTCTCCGCGAGCATCTCCGCGAGATCGACCATGACCTTGCACTGCTTCCAGGTCGCGTCGTCCTGCATCTTGCCGTCGATCATGTGCACGCCCTTGCCGTCGGGGATCGCTTCGATCACCTTCTTGGCGAACTTGACCTCGTCCGGATCGGGGCTGAACACCTTCTTGGCGATCCCGATCTGGACCGGGTGGAGGGTCCAGGTGCCGACGCAGCCGAGCAGGAAGGCGGCACGGAACTGCGCCTCGCAGCCGGCGACGTCCTTGATGTCCCCGTAGGGGCCGTAGAACGGCAGCAGCCCGGCCGACGTGCAGGCGTCGACCATGCGGGCGATCGAGTAGTGCCACGGGTCCTGCTGGGCGGTGGCGCGGGGCGCCTCCGGGTCGTCGGGATCGGGGTCGTTGATCACGAGGTAGCCGGGATGCCCGCCGCCGACGCGGGTCGTCTTCATCCGCCGCGAGGCGGCGAGGTCGGCGGGACCGAAGCTCATCCCCTGCATCCGCGGGCTCGCGGTGGCGATCTCCTCGAGGTTGACGACGCCCTGCGCGGTCTCGAGGATCGCGTGGACGAGGATCGGCTTCTCGACACCGGCCTTGGCCTCGAGCTGGGCGAGCAGGCGGTCGACGTAGTGGATGTCCCAGGCGCCCTCGACCTTCGGGACCATGATCACGTCGAGCTTGTCGCCGATCTCGGTGACGAGCGTCGTCAGGTCGTCGAGGACCCACGGGCTCTCGAGCGAGTTGACGCGGGTCCAGAGCTGCGTCTCCCCGAAGTCGACGTCGTTGGCGACCTTGACGAGGCCCTCGCGGGCGGCGACCTTCTTGTCGACCGGGACGGCGTCCTCGAGGTTGCCGAGCAGGATGTCGGCCTGCTTGGCCATGTCCGGCACCTTCGCCGCCATCTTCTCGTTCGAGGCGTCGAAGAAATGGATCATCCGCGAGGGGCGGAAGGGCACCTCGAGCACGGGATCGGGGGCGCCGATGGCGAGGGGCTCGAAGAACTGGCGTGGGTTTCTCATTCTGCTCCTGGAGAGGTTCTCGGAAGTGGGGCCGCGGACGCTACCGGAGGCTCGCGGCGCGGTTACGTCCCCCTCGCACGTAGACTGCAGCCCGCAATCGGCCCTGATCGGAGGGCCCCGACCAGGGAGTTACATGCGACTTCTCAGAATTCCGCTCATCGTCCTCGCCCTCGTTGGGCTGATCGCGCTCGCCGGTTGCGGCAGCGACGACAGCACCGACAGCAGCTCGAGCAGCTCCGAGGCCCTCAGCAACGAGGAGTACGCGCAGCAGGCGCAGGCGATCCTGCTCGAGTTCGGAACCAGCTTCCAGCAGCTCGGCACCGAGATCTCCAACTCCAAGGACGAGGCGGAGTTCGGCGACCTCGTCAACCAGGCCGAGGACGAGATCCAGGGCGCGATCGACGACTTCAGCGCGCTCCAGCCGCCCCCGGACGCTCAGGAGGGCCACGACCAGACCCTCTCCGCGCTCGAGAACTTCTCCTCGAAGCTGACCGACGTCAGCGACGCGGCGGAGTCGGGCGACAAGCAGGCTCTCCAGGAGGCCGCGACGGCGCTCCAGCAGGCCGGCCTGGACTTCCAGACCGAGCTGACGCAGGCGGCGCAGAGTCTCTCCGACGCCGGAATCGAGCTCGGCGGCTCGTCCACGGACGCGACGACCGGCTGAACTCCGGCCGAAAGCCGAAGCCGTCGAGAGGCTCCCTCGGGTTCGACCCGGGGGAGCCTCTCCGCTTTCGGGCGTCCGAATCCGGGCGCCGGTATCCTTCGCCCGTCGCAGGCCGCCGCGAGAAAGCGCAAGCCCGCGGGGCCGCGACCAGTCCCGAATCCGCCCCGAGATCCCCGCAGGAGCCCTCCAGAACATGGCCGTAGACGCCCCGACCTTCGAAGAGAAGACCGACATCCAGAAGGAGATCACCGAGATGGTGCGCTCCTTCGTCGACAACGAGATCATCCCCGTCGCCGAGGAGTACGACCACGAGGACAAGTTCCCGGAGCCGATCGTCGAGCAGATGAAGGAGCTCGGCCTGTTCGGGGTGACGATCCCTGAGGAGTACGGCGGGATGGGCCTCGACCTGACGACCTACACGATGATCGTCGAGGAGCTGTCGCGCGGCTGGATCTCGATCTCGGGCGTCGTCAACACCCATTTCATCGGCTCCTACCTGCTGATGAAGTTCGGCACCGACGAGCAGAAGGACTACTTCCTGCCGAAGATGGCGACCGGCGAGATCCGCGCCGCCTTCTCGCTGTCGGAGCCCGAGGTCGGCTCCGACGTCCAGGGCATCAAGTCGACCGCCAAGAAAGACGAGGCGACCGGCGAGTGGGTCCTCGACGGCCAGAAGATGTGGGTCACCAACGGACTTCGCTCGGGCGTCGTCTTCACGCTGATGAAGAACGACACCAAGGCCGACCCGCCGCACACCGGCATGACCTGCTTCATCACCGAGAAGGTCCCGGGCGAGCACAAGAACACCGGCGAATACGCCGGCCTCGAGGTTCCCCCGCAGATCAAGAAGATGGGCTACAAGGGCGTCGAGTCGACCGAGCTGGTCTACAACGGCTACCGCTGCGCCCCGGACCGCATCCTCGGCGGCGAGGAGGAGGGGCTCGGCAAGGGCTTCTCGCAGATGATGGACGCGCTCGAGGTCGGTCGCGTCAACGTCGCCGCCCGCGGGGTGGGCATCGCCCAGCGCGCGCTCGAGCTGGCGCTCCGCTACAGCCAGGAGCGGAAGACGTTCGGCCGCCCGATCGCTCAGCACCAGGCCATCCTCTTCAAGCTCGCCGACATGGCCACGAAGATCGAGGCCGCCCGCCTCGTGACGCTGAAGGCAGCCCGGATGAAGGACGCCGGACAGCGCTCCGACCTCGAGGCGGGGATGGCGAAGCTGATCGCCTCCGAGGCCGGCAAGGAGTGCGTCGAGCAGTCCTTCCGGATCCACGGCGGCTACGGCTACTCGAAGGAGTACGAGATCGAGCGCCTCTACCGCGACGCCCCGCTGTTGCTGATCGGCGAAGGAACGTCGGAGATCCAGCGGATGGTCATCGGCAAGAAGCTGCTGCAGCGCAACAAGATCTGAGCCATGTCCTCGATCACCCAAGACCTGATCGGCATCGCCTACAAGCGGCTGCTCGAGCAGCTGCCGGCGCTGACGAAGCTGAAGCTCGTCGCCCGGCTCGAGCTTCGCGGCCGCGGCGACGTCCAGGTCTTCCGGGTGAGCGCACCGGGCCCCGAGATCACCAAGGAGGAGCCCGAGGACGCACGGATCGAGATCTCGATGCCGCGCGCCGACTTCAACGATCTCGCCGACGCCGACCTCGCGCACTGGCACACCGCCTATGAGCACGGCGTCGTCAAGATCGGCGGCGATCCGGCGGTGATCCGCCTCCTCGGCGGCGTCATCGCCAAGCACGAGGCGCGCGGCAAGCTCAAGCGCGTCCGCTGAGACCGTCGCCGCCGAACCCCTTCCCAGTCCCCCGAACGAGAACGAACGAGGAGCAATGAGCGACAACGAGACCCATGAGCTGATCACCGACCAGGCCGGTCGCGAGGCGTCCGGAGCGCACGCCTACGGGCGCTACCTGGAGGAGTTCGAGGTCGGTGCCGTCTACAAGCACTGGCCCGCGAAGACGGTCACCGAATCGGACGACCACCTCTTCTGCCTGATCACGATGAACCACCATCCGCTGCACCTCAACGACGTCTACGCCGGTGAGTCGCAGCAGGGCCAGAACGTCGTCGTCGGACCCCTCGTCTACTCGCTGGCGCTGGGCATGTCGGTCAGCGACGTCTCCGGCAAGGCGATCGCCAACCTGGCGACCGAGGAGCTCAGCCACCCGAACCCGGTCTTCCACGGCGACACGCTCTACTGCGAGTCCGAGGTGCTGGACGTGCGCCCGTCGAAGTCGAAGCTCGACCGCGGCATCGTCAAGGTCCACACCCGCGTGTACAAGCAGGACAACACGCTGGTCGCCGAGTTCAAGCGGACGGTCCTGATCCCGCGCAAGAACCCCGGGGAGTAGACCGGGACCCTTGGCCGATCCCTACGCGACCCGGAGCCCCGACCTCAGCGGCCGTCCCGAGGGCCCGCCGCAGTGGGAACCGGAGGTCTCCGGGCGCGGGGGGTCGCTGATCGGGCCCGACGGCGCCTTCGACGCCGGCGCCGGCTTCCTCGTGATCCCGTGCCGCGGGATCGGGACGCTGGCCCCGGTGGCGCTGCTCGAGCCCGCGACGGCGGTGTTGCTCTGGCTCGAACACGTCGCTGCGCCACGCGAGGCCGGCACGGCCGCCGGACTGCTGACCGCTCTCACCGACTACGACCGGCCGGTCGTCGCGATCAAGCAGGGAGCCGTCGGCGGACCCGCCGACCGGCCCGGATGCGCCGAGGTGACGCATGCTCTCGTCGGCGCCGTCCTCGCGGGGCTGCCCGACGTCCGCTGGGAGCGGGATCCCGACTTCGGCTACCGGGTCGCCGGAGCGGTCCCCGGCCTCGCCGACCCCGAAGCGAGGACGCTGATGCCGCGGCTGCTCTACGCCGACAACGACCGCGTCTACGAGCACGCGGGCCTCGTCGCCGACAAGAAGCGTGAGCGTCACACGATCGCGACGGGCGTTCCCGGGCTCGACCCGCGCGTCGCCGCCGCGGCCGGCTGGCCGCCGGTCGCCACCGGCGGTGAGTGGCGCGATTGACCCCGGCCCGGTCTGTGCCTGACACCGGCGCTGCCGGCTTGCGAAGCTGTAATCGAACCCGATCGACGAGGAGACCAATCGAATGAGCGAGACGCCCGAGACCCTCGACGCGCTGATCCGCGTCCCCGCGCCGTCCGGCTACGAGACCCCCGCCGCCGAGGTCTGGCGCGAGGCCGCCTCGTTCGGCGATGTGGCCGCGGACGTGCTCGGTTCCTCGACGGTCTCCGTCGGCGTCGCCGATGACCGGCCGACGGTCGCGATCGTCGGGCACATCGACGAGATCGGCCTGTTCGTGAGCCATGTCGACGACGACGGGTTCCTCTGGTTCGGCCCGATCGGCGGCTGGGATCCCCAGAACCTCGTCGGGCAGCGGGTCGTCGTCCGCGGCCGCGACGGCGAGGTCCCGGGCGTGATCGGCAAGAAGCCGATCCACCTGCTCGAGCCCGACGACCGCAAGAAGCCGGCGGAGATCAAGTCGATGCACATCGACATCGGCGCCAAGGACAAGGACGACGCGCTCAAGTACGTCAGCGTCGGCGATCCCGCCGTCCTCGCGGCCGATCCGTTGAGCCTCCCGAACGGCCGGCTCGCCTCGCGCTCGATGGACAACCGCCTCGGCTCATACGTCGCCCTCGAGGTAGCGCGCCGGATCAGCGAGGGCGACGACGTCGCCGTCGGGGTCGTCGGCTGCGCGGTCTCGCAGGAGGAGATCGGCCTGTTCGGCTCCGCGACCACGTCGTTCTCGCTCTCGCCCGACATCGGGATCGCCGTCGACGTCACCCATGCGACCGACGCGCCCGGCATCTCGAAGCAGGAGAACGGCGATCACGCGCTCGGCTCCGGACCGGTGATCGGCCGCGGATCGACCCTGAACCACATCGTCGCCGACCTCCTCCGCGACGCCGCGGAGGCCGAAGGCATCGACTACACGCTCGAGGCCTCGGGCCGCTACACGGGCACCGACGCCGACTCGATCCAGATCTCGAAGGGCGGCATCGCCGCCGGGCTCGTCTCGATCCCGCTCCGCTACATGCACTCGTCGGTGGAGATGGTCGACCTCGCCGACGTCGAGGGAGCGATTCAGCTGCTGGTGGCGTTCATCCGGAGGCTGGACGGGTCCGAGAGCTTCATCCGGTAGTTCGGCTGGTTCGGCTCGCGCCGGGGCCGGGTCGGCTCACGCCGGGGCCTGTCCGGCGGGGTGAGGGTTGGTTTGGCTGGGGAAGGGGATGTGGGCGGACGGCGCGATCGCTGTCGCCTTGGAGGTGGATGGCAGGAAATGGACCTGTGAGGTTCGTTTGCTGCCACTGGGCGTGGATGGCGTTCCATGGGAACGCGAAACACGCCCGGCGGGCCACCGTCCTCCCCGGCTGGGCCAGGCACATATGTCTTCCCGTCCCGTTCACGGCGCCGACCGACCGGACCGGACGCGAAGCGGAGGATCCGGTCGGATTTATCTAATGAGCCTCGTCGGCCGCGTGCGCCGGCGGGCGGGATTCCTCGGCCAGTGAGGTGATCTCGAGCGGGCCCCTCGCTGCGGACTCGAGGACCTCGGAGGCCTCGTTCGGCGAGCGGGCGTAGAGCTCGACTAGGAGGTGGACGACGATCCGTTCCTCGTCGTGCTTGTGGAAGCGGACGTGGGTGAAGAACTCGCGGGTGCCGGCGTCGCCGAAGGCGCCGTAGGTGAGGCTGTCGGCGGCCTCGGGGCCGGAGCAGACCTCGACCAGGTCCTGATCGACCGTGACGGTGCAGGAGGCGACCCAGGGGGTGCCGGCGACGAGCCGCTCCCAGCGGTCCTCGATCGGGACGACCTTGCCCTCCTCGACGGCGAGGTGGGGCTGGTCGTGCATGCAGTCGAGGCACTGGACCACAGACTCCTGGACCTCGTCGATCCGCTCGGCGGGCTCGCCGGTCTCGGGATCGATCCGCAGGATCGCGTCGTAGTGGACCTGCGCCTCGAGGCGCTGCGACCAGCAGCGGTAGCAGCGCAGCCAGGCGCTGCGATCCGTGGTGTTCAGCTCTTCCGCCATTGCCTATAGCCAATTGTGGCGCTTCGCCGACCCCGGCGACGCCGGATGGGTGCGCCGGGAAGTTCGTTGCGGCCTGCGGAGTGGGCTAGTTGAGCCAGCCGGGAAGCCGCTTGCGGGCCGCGAACAGCCCCGAGCCCATCGGCCCCGCCCACCAGGTGAGCAGCAGCGAGAGCCGGGCGCTGCGTCCCTCGGCGAGCGCCTGCCGCCAGATCCAGCTCCCCACGA
>JAXLSX010000013.1:0-83432 GCA_046330285.1 Solirubrobacterales bacterium
GAACGTCGCCGAGTGGGGTCCTCTCTCCGGTGCTGCTGCTCAAGGGCTCGGTCCTTGCCGGCGTCGCCGCCGTTGCGCCCCGGACGTCCGGGGCGCAGGCAAGCTATCAGCGCCTGTAGGTTGCGCCACCGTCATGCCCGCACCCCAGGACAGCGAGTGGCGCACCCGCTGGGCGAAGTCGATCGCCGCCCGTGCTCTGCCCGAGGTCGAGCGGCTCGTCGCCGTCTCGACGCCGTCCGGTGACGCCCGCGCCGCCGAGGAGATCGTCGGGCTCGTGACCACGATGCTGCCGTCGGCCGCACGGATCGACCGGATCCCCTGCTCCTCGCCCGCTCACGCGCCCGACCTGGTCGCCCGCATCGCCGGCGAGGGTGAGCGGCGCCTGCTCCTCGTCGGCCACCTCGACACGGTCGTCGCCCACGACGCCCACAAGCCGACCTCGCGCGACGGCGACAGCCTGATCGGCTCGGGCACGATCGACATGAAGGGCGGCGTGGCGCTGTCCCTCGGCGTCCTCCGCGCCCTGGCGGAGGCCGGCGAGCTCTACGCCGAGGTTGCGCTTCTGCTCGTCAACGACGAGGAGTTCCGGACCGAGCCCTTCGCTCACGGCCCCCGCTTCTCCGACTTCGACGCCTGCCTCTGCTTCGAGGGCGGCGAGCGGACCGCGGACGGGGAGGAGGCCGTGGTCGTCCGCCGCAAGGCAGCGGCCGCGATCAGGGTCGAGGCGACCGGCACCGCCGCCCACGCCGGCGCTCAGCCGGACGCCGGGCGCAACGCGCTGCTCGCGCTCGCGTCCGTTGCGACTGCGCTGGCGTCCCGTCACGAGCCCAGGGGACCGGAGGCCCTCAGCGTCGTGCCGACGATGATCAGCGCCGGCGAGGGGATCAACGTCGTCCCCGGCAGCGGCGAGCTCTCGGTCGACATGCGCGCCGACGACGAGGCGAGCTTCGAGCCGGTGATCGAGTCGATTCCGGGTGAGCTCGACGGCGTCGCCCTCGCGGTCGAGCGTCTGCGGCTCTGGCCGGGAATGGACATGGGCGATGCCGCCGCCGCTCCGCTCGAGCGGGCGTCGGGCCTGCTCGGCCGCCCGATCGTCGCCGCCTCGCGGGGCGGCGCCAGCGACGCCAGCAATCTCGCGCCCCATCTTCCGCTCGCGATCGACGGCCTCGGACCGCTCGGCGGCGCCGCGCATTCGCCGGCCGAGCACCTGCTCGTCGACTCGCTCGAGGACCGCGCCGCCGTGGCGCTCGCTCTCGCCGTGGCGGTGCTCGGTCCCTGACCGCGCCGAGCGCGCGGTTGCGGGATGATTGCGGCACAACGCTTTCAACTGGAGAGGAGCCCGATCGTGGCGCGCAAGCAGGTCAAGTCGGTAGCGGGGAAGGTCGTAGCGATCACGGGTGGGGCCCGCGGCATCGGCAGGTGTACGGCCCAGTCGCTGATCCGGCGCGGAGCCCGGGTGGCGATCGGCGACATCCATCTCGATCTCGCCGAACAGACGGCGGCCGAGCTCGGCGGCAACTGCGTCGCCTTCCAGCTCGACGTCACCGATCGCGAGTCCTTCAGCCGCTTCCTCGACGACGCGGCGAACGAGCTCGGCCCGATCGACGTCCTCGTCAACAACGCCGGGATCATGCCCGTCGGCCCGTTCGTCGAGGAGACCGACGAGACCGCGAAGACGATGATCGACATCAACCTCCACGGCGTCATCTTCGGCACCAAGCTCGCGCTGGAGCGGATGCTCCCGCGGGGCAGCGGCCACATCGTCAACATCGCCAGCCAGGCGGGCAAGGCCGGGCTTCCCGGCGGCGCCACCTACTGCGCGACCAAGCACGCGGTGGTGGGACTCAGCGAGGCGGTCCGGCTCGAGAACGTCGACACCGGCATCGAGGTGTCCTGCGTGATGCCGGCCGTCGTCAACACCGAGCTCGGCAGCGGCCTGACCGACACCCGCGGCGTCAAGAAGCTGGAGCCGGAGGAGGTCGCCGAGGCAATCGTCGAGGCGATCGAGACGAACCGCTTCGACGTCTGGGTGCCGAAGTCGTCGGCGGGCATCTCGGTGATCCTCAGCCTCGTCCCGCGCAGCGGCCGCGAGGCGATCGCCCGGTTCATGAAGGCCGACAAGGTCCTCGCCGAGGTCGACGAGCAGCAGCGCGCGGCCTACGAGGACCGGGCCGCCAAGAGCACGACCGAGGCGGCCGGCGAGCAGACCGCCACGAAGGGCTGAGGCCCTCCGCCGGACCGGAGGCGGAACCGAGGTGATGCCGAGCGTGCCGCCGGGGATGGCGGCTCTGAACAGGCTGCCGACGGTTCCGCGCCTGCCGGTCCTTCCCGATCCGCTGCGCCGGGTCCGGGTCCCGCGGGACCTCGACTCGGTGACGACGGTCGGGGAGGAGGCCGAGCCGGAGGCCGGCGGCGTCGAGAGCCGCAACGTCGAGGCGATCTGGCGGGCGACGACCGACTGGTACCGGAGCGGCGTCCACCCGGCTCTGCAGGTCTGCGTTCGCCGGCACGGCGAGGTGATCCTCGACCGCGCGATCGGCCACGCGCGCGGCAACGGCCCGCGCGATCCCGGCGACGCCGAGAAGGTGCCGGCCACGACGGAGACGCCGTTCTGCGTCTACTCGACCTCGAAGGCGATCACGGCGTTCGTCGTCCACAAGCTCTGCGAGCGCGGGATGCTCCATCTCGAGGACCCGGTCGCCGAGCACATCCCCGGCTACGAGCGGCACGGCAAGCGGAGCATCACCGTCGGCCACGTCCTCGCCCACAAGGCCGGGGTGCCGAACCTGCCCCGGGAGGCCCTCGATCTCGACTACATCAACGACCGCGAGTACCTGCGCGAGGTGCTCTGCGACGCGAAGCCGGCGATGCTCCCCGGCACCCAGCTCGCCTACCACGCGGTCTCGGGCGGGTTCATCCTCGCCGAGGTCGTCCACAGCGTCACCGGCAAGGACATCCGCGCCGTCCTGGCCGAGGAGTTTCTCGACCCGCTCGGGTTCCGCTGGACCAACTACGGCGTCGATCCGGACGACGTCGAGGAGGTCGCGGTCAACTACATCACCGGCCCGAAGACGGCTCCGCCGCTCTCGACCCTGCTCAGCCGGGCCTTGGGCACCGGTCTGGACGACCTCGTCGAAACGACCAACGACCCGCGCTATCTGACCGGCATCGTTCCGGCGGCGAACACGGTCACGACCGCCCGCGAGCTCTCCAGGTTCTTCGAGATCATGCGCCGGGGCGGCGAGCTCGACGGCGTCCGGGTGATCGAGACCGACACGATCCGGCGGGCGCTGATCGAACGCTCCCATCTCGAGGTCGACCTCTCACTCGGCTTCCCGACGCGCTTCTCCTACGGGCTGATGCTCGGCGCCCGGATCCTCAGCCTCTACGGCCTCGACACCCAGCACGCCTTCGGCCACCTCGGCTTCACCAACATGCTCGCCTGGACCGACCCCGAGCGGGCGATCTCGGTCGCGGTCCTCAACAACGGCAAGCCGGTCCTCTACCCCGAGGTCCACCGCTTCCTCGGCACGATGCAGCGGATCACCAGCGAGATGCCGAAGGTGCCGGAGAGCGAGCGGTACTTCTAGGGCCGTTCGGCTCGCGCCGTGGCCTGTCGGCGGGGTGCGAGTTGGTTTGGCTGGGAAGGGGACGTGGGTGGACGGCTTTCGGCGGGCGCCAGGGTCAGTGGATGGCAGGAAATGAACCTGTGGGGTTCGTTTGCTGCCACCGAGCCGGCCGAGCGCCGGTTTCGTTACCCGCGGGGCCATCTGCGGCGGTGAAGTTACGAAACCGGCGCCATGGCACCCATAACGTCACCTCGGGCAGCGAATCAAGCGCACGGGTAACGAAACCGGCGTTCTCCGACCCCCTCCCCAGCCAACCTCGTCGCCCTCCCGTCCCCGGAGCGCCGTTCACCCAGCCGATCCGGAGGATCTCCCCGGGGTCGCCTAGGGACGCATCTCGTAACGCCCCGCGAGACTTCGGACCGTCCCAAACACCGAGTCGAAGCGCTCCTTGTCCACCTCCGGGCGGGCGATCGCCGCGCGGGCCCAGTCGGCCTGGGTCGGCGTCGCCGAGGTCTTGCCGTGGAGCTGGACCGCGTAGGCGGAGAAGTCGCGGACGAGGACGTCGAAGATCTGATCGAGCGTGTCGGTCCCGAGGCCGACGAACTTCGCCTGCTCGAGGATCAGCTGGGCGTAGGGGATCAGGGTGAACAGCTCGCCGAGGGTCAGCAGGTAGTCGAGGTCGCGCTGCTGATCGGCGTCGGGCGCGGCGTCGACGAGCAGCTTCATGAACGACTCGGCGAGACCGGCGAAGCGGGCCACGTTCGGGACCGAGGCGAACGGCTCGAAGGCGGCGCGCCAGTCGCTGAAGCGGATCCGCGAGAGGCCGCGCGCCGGGCCCTGGCGGAACAGGAACTCGTCGTCGCCGGCGGCGAGGGCGCGCTCGGGAGGAGCGAGGGCCGGATCGGGATCGAACAGGTAGGCCGGCATGAACTTGAGGACGAGGGCCATGTTCACGTGGACGGTGCCCTCGAGCTTCGGTAGCCCGCGGATGTCCTTGGCTGCCATCTCGAAGAACATGTCGCGCTCGAAGCCCTTCGCCGCCATCACGTCCCAGAGCTCGTCGATGACCCGCTCCCCCTCGGTCGTCACCTTCATCTTCGTCAGCGGGTTGAACAGCAGGTAGCGGCGGTCCTCCGGCGAGGCGGAGCGCATGTAGTCGATCGCCCGGTTGGCGAACAGCTTCATCGCGATCAGCCGCGCGTAGCTGTCGGCGAACGCCTGGCGGACGTGGGGGAAGTCGGTGACCCGCTTGCCGTAGAGGATCCGCGAGTCGGCGTGGGTGATCGTCTCGTGGAGGGCGTGCTCGCAGATCCCGATCGAGGCGAAGCCGAGGTTGAACTTGCCGATGTTGACCGTGTTCAGGGCGGCGTCGAAGGCGCCGGGCCCCTGGTGGAGGATGTCGCCGGGCTCGACCGTGTAGTCGCGCAGGTCGAACTGGCTGACGTAGTTCTGGGAGTTGACGACGTTGCGGACCAGTTCGTAGTTCGGGTGCCGCGAGTCGGCCGCGAAGAACGCGTAGCCGTCGGCGCCCTCGATCCCGTCGATCCGCCCGAAGACGGAGACCATCGCCGCCTCGTTGCCGTTGCCGATGTAGTACTTGCCGCCGTTCGCGCTCCAGCCCTCGCCCGGCGCGTTCGGCGTCAGGATCATGTCCGTCGAGTAGATGTCGGCGCCGTGGGCGCGCTCGGAGAGGCCGAAGGCGAAGATCTCACCGTCGGCCAGCAGCTTCGAAGCCCGCTCGCGAGCCGCTTCGTTCTCCGACATGAAGATCGGCCCGAGCCCGAGGATCGTGACCTGCCACGTGTACCAGTAGGCCAGCCCGTAGAAGGCCGAGACCTCGTTGAACGCGCAGATCCGCTGCGTGTCCCAGCGCCGCTCCGGGTCGCCGCCGCCGTCGCGCGCCGGGGTCAGGAACCGGGAGAAGATGCCCTCGTTCGCCTGGAACTCGAGGTAGTCGGAGTACCAGCGGTGCTCGCGGTCGGCGTCCTTGAGCGCCACCTTCCCGCGCTCCTCGAACCAGGCGATGGTCGCCTCGATGGCCTCGCGGTCACGAGGCTCGAGATGCTCGAAACCGGGGTTGTTGGGGTCGAGGATCATCGCTTCGTCGGCGGTGCTCGCGGCGGCGGGATCTGGCGGGGCACTCTCGGTCATCGACATGGACGCAGCCTATCCCGGTCGAAATGATCGGGCTTTGGCTGGACACTCCACTTACATGGCGATGTCCGAGGAAGGCCGGCGGGAGGCATTCAGGGATCTCTACGAGCGCTCGTTCGACGAGGTCCTTTCGTACGCCCGGCGGCGCGCGGTTTCCGCCGGCGACGCCGACGATGCGGTCGCCGAGACGTTCCTGGTCGCCTGGCGCAGGTTCGAGGAGTTGCCCGCCGGTGAGCGCCGGCTCCCGTATCTCTACGGGATCGCCCGCAGGGTGCTGGCCAATCAGCATCGCGGCGAGGCGCGCCGGCGCCGCCTCACCGACCGCCTCGAGGCGGAGGCGGCCGACGAGCGGGGTACCCACGGGTACTCAGCGCGCAGCGAGGTCGAGGACGCGCTCGACTCGCTCCCCGCCGACCAGCGGGAGATCCTCGGCCTCGCCTACTGGGAGGACCTCGACGCCGGCGAGATCGCCGTCGCCCTCGGCTGCTCCCGGAACGCCGCCCGGATCCGCCTCCACCGCGCCCGCCGAGCGCTCCGCGGAGCACTCGAGGCCCGCTCGGCGGGCCGACGCTTGAACTCGCTGACAACACCGATCGAGAGGAGAGGCCAATGAACGACGCGTTCGCCGAAGAGCTGCGAGGCCTCGGAGCCTCGCGGGAGGAGTCAATCGGCGCCTCCGCTATCGGCCCCGAAGAATTGCTGCAAAGGATCCTCGCCGCGCCTCCTGCGAGGCGTCGATCGGAGCGGATGAGGCCCTCGATCGCCCCCCGCCGGCTCGGAATCGCCGTCGTCGGCGCCGTGGCTGCGGCCGCCTTGGCCGTGCTCGTGTCCGGTGGAGATCGCGGGATCCCGCTGTCGCCGCCGAGCGCCTCCGCGACCCTGAAGGAATTCGCGCTCGCGGCGAGCGCACATCGTGAGCAGGAGCCCCCGCTCGAAGGCGGCCAGTTCTATTACCGGCGGACGCAGGGGTACGGAGCGGTTGGGCAGGTCTGGACGAACCGGCAAGGCGGCGGCGCGTACACCAGCACTCGCGACACTCCGGGTTTGCACCGGATCAAGCACGGCGGAGATCGCGTCTATCTCGGGCAGACGCCCCTGGATTACGAGCGAATGCTGGCGTTGCCGCGCAAGCCTGCGGCGTTGCTCGCAGTCGTCGAGAAGAGCGTCCTCAACGATCGCCAGCGGCGCGGAGATCTCAGCCTCCACAGCGAACAGCAGGTCTTCCGGGCCGTCGAGGACTTCCTCGTCTCGGCGCCGGCTCCCTCCGATCTCAAGGGTTCGTTCTACGGCGCGCTGGCGAAGCTCCGGTATGTGCACCTGATCGGGCCTACGAGGAATCAATCCGGCAGGCAGGGGATCGCCGTTGGGATGTGGTTCAACGGGGGACCGGACACGGACGAGACCGTGACCGCGTCGGACGGAACGGTCCTGAACGAGCGCGACGACCTGATCTTCGACTCCCGCACGGGGGCCCTGATCGGAACCAGGACCGTTCTCAACGGAGAGATCGAGGGAATGGCGCTCGAGACCGGCGTGGTCGACCGGATCGGTCAGGTCCCACGGGACGAGAGCCGCTGAGGCCTCAGTCGTTCTTCTCGATCAGCTTCGCGGCGACGTCGGGGACGTAGGCGTACAGGTCCTCGGGCGGCCGCTGGTAGCCCTCGTCCTTCTGGACCTTCGGCAGCTTCACCCGCGGCTGTTCCTCGTGCTCGAAGGGGATGCTCTTGAGCACGTGGGAGATGCAGTTGATCCGCGCGTTGCGCTTGATGTCGGACTCGACGACGTGCCAGCGGGCCTCGGGGATGTCGGTGTGGATGAACATCTCGTCCTTGGCGCGCGAGTAGTCGACCCAGTGGCTGCGCGAGTAGAGGTCGGTGGGGGAGAGCTTCCACTGCTTGAGCGGATCGTCGATCCGGGCCTCGAAGCGCTTCGCCTGCTCCTTCTCTGAGACCGAGAACCAGTACTTGAGGAGGATGATCCCGTCGTCGACGAGCATCCGCTCGAAGGTCGGGCACTGGCGTAGGAAGCGCTGGTGCTCGTCGGCGGTGCAGAACCCGAGCACCTTCTCGACCCCGGCGCGGTTGTACCAGGAGCGATCGAAGAGGACGACCTCTCCGGCCGCCGGCAGGTGGGCGATGTAGCGCTGGAAGTACCACTCGGTCTGCTCGCGGTCGGAGGGTGCCGGCAGGGCGACCGTGCGGACGACCCGCGGTGAGACGAACTCGTTGATCCGCTTGATGACGCCGCCCTTGCCGGCCGCGTCCCGTCCTTCGAAGACGATCGCGACGCGGGCGCCGGTGCGCTTGACCCAGTCGACCATCTGCACCAGGCGGACCTGGAGCTCGTAGAGCTCGGCCTCGTAGAGGTCGCGTGGGAGCTTGCCTTCCTTGCTCATGCGGCCCTCCTCAGACCTCGAACTCGGCGCCGGACGGGCCGAGGTTGGCGATCTCCGAATTCCCGATCGCCGAGCGATCGCCCCACGCCTCGTGGATGTGGCCGCAGACGGCGAGCGGCGGCGCCTTCGCCTCGATCGCGTCGCGGATCGCGGTGCTGCCGAGGTGATCGCCCGCTGAGGGCCGGTCGCAGTGGCCCTGCGGCGGCGAGTGGACGATCAACACCGCGCCCTCGGGACAGGCGGCGAGCCGCTCGGCCGCCTCGTCCTCGGTCAGGTCGAAGCTCCAGTCCCAAGGCGTCGTCGGGATGCCGGCCCCGAGCCCGAAGAACGCGGTGCCGCCGATCTCGGTCCCCTCGCCGTGGAGGACGGTGGCCGCGGACCAGCCCGCGCCCGCGACGGCGTCCCGCAGCTCGTCCTCGGTCTCGTTGTTGCCCGGGACCAGCAGCGTCGGAGTCTCGATCCCCGCGAGCGCCGCGATCGTCTCGCCGACGCCCTCGTGAACCGACCCGAAGTCCCCGGCGCCGATCACGACGTCGTAGTCGCCGCTGCGGGCGACGAGGTCGGCCGCCGTTGCCAGATCTTGGTGGAGGTCGCTGAACGCGAGGACCTTCATGCTCCTGCCTCCCCGGATCGCGGCGCTTCTCCGGATCGCTCGCTCACCTCGAGCTCGCGCACCTTCAGCCGACCGACTTCGAGCTCCTCGATCTCGACCCGCTCGAACGTCGCCCGGCCGACCGTCAGCCGGCCGATCGCCAGTGCGCCGATCGCGACCGCGCCGATCGCGAGAGCGCCGACGGCGACCGGGGCCGAGAGCGTCGGGCCGAGGATCGCGGGTCCGCGCGCCGTACCCGCCCGGACCTCGAAGCCCATTGCGTTGACTCCGGGGAGCCGCTCCCGCAGCCGCCCGGTGGTTTCTGATCTCGCCATCGTCCGTCTCCTTTCGGGATCGGCCTGATCCTCTCACGTCAAAGCCATTAACCTCGGCCGCCATGGCTGACGAAGGGGTCGCAGGTCAGAACGACGCGAGTGGGAGCGCGGCGATCGTCTCCTGCCGCGATCTCAGCCGCCGCTTCGGCGAGGGCGAGGCCGCCGTCGACGCCCTCCGCGGCGTCAGCCTCGACTTCCCGAAGGGACAGCTGACTGCGATCGTGGGGCCGTCGGGTTCGGGCAAGTCCACGCTCATGCATCTGCTCGCCGGCCTCGACAAGCCGACCGGCGGCCACGCCTGGATCGACGGGGTCGAGGTCACCGCCCTCGACGACAAGGGCCTGACCGCGCTCCGGCGCGAGAAGCTCGGCTTCATCTTCCAGTTCTTCAACCTGGTCCCGGTCCTCGACGCCGAGGAGAACATCGAGCTGCCCCTGAAGATCGCCGGCCGCAAGGTCGACCCCGAGTGGCGGGACCGGCTCCTGGAGACGATCGGCCTCTCCGACCGAGCGACCCATCGGCCCTCCGAGCTTTCGGGCGGGCAGCAGCAGCGGGTGGCGATCGCCCGCGCCCTGATCGCCCGCCCCGCGGTCATCTTCGCCGACGAGCCGACCGGCAACCTCGACTCGAAGTCCGGCGGCGGCGTCCTCGAGCTGCTGCGGACGTCCGCTGACGAGTTCGGTCAGACGGTCGTGATGGTCACGCACGATCCGAAGGTGGCCGCCTACGCCGATCGCGTGATCGTCCTCGCCGACGGTCAGGTCGCCGCCGACCAGAAGGTGGAGGGCGAGGACGACGTCATCGGCCTGATGCGGGACCTCTGATCTGATGTTCGGCCTGGCACTCCGCGGGCTGGCTTCACGGAAGCTGCGGGCGGCGCTGACGGCGCTGGCCATCATGCTCGGCGTCGCGATGGTCGCCGGCACCTTCATGCTGAAGGGATCGGTCGACAAGGCGTTCGACGACATCTTCGCCGAGGCCAACGCCGGGATCGACGTCACCGTCCAGCCGAAGTCGGCCTTCGACACCGGCTTCGACCTGCCCGAGTCCGGGGCCGCTTTGCCCGACTCGCTGGTCGACAAGGTCGCTGCGGTCGACGGCGTCGAGAAGGCGGCGGGCGGGATCAGCGACTCGACGTCGATCGCGATCCTCGACGAGAACGGCGACCGGATCGGGCCGGCTGGGGGCGGCCCCCCGCAGATCGCCGGCAGCCTCGAGCCGGAGCCCTTCAACCCGTTCACCTGGGTCGAGGGCGACGCCCCGGCCACCTCCGACGAGGTCGGGATCGACTCGATCACCGCCGACGAGGAAGGCTACGAGGTCGGCCAGAAGATCACGATCAGCGGCGCCCGCGGCGCCAAGGAGTACACGCTCTCGGGCATCGGCAGGTTCGGGTCCGGCGTGCCGCTCGGCGGCGCCAGCTTCGCGCTCTTCACCCTGCCCGAGGCGCAGGCGATCACGGGCAAGGTCGGCGAGCTCGACAACATCGACGTCCAGGCCGCCGACGGCGTCAGCGCCGACGAGCTCGCGGCTCGTCTCAACGAGGTCCTGCCGGCCGACGCGGAGGCGAAGACGGGTGCCGAGGACGCTGCCCAGCAGTCCGCCGACATCAAGGACGGCTTCAGCTTCCTGACGACGTTCCTGCTCGTCTTCGCCGGGATCTCGGTCTTCGTCGGCGCGTTCCTGATCTTCAACACGTTCTCGATCACGGTCGCTCAGCGGACGCGGGAGTTCGGGATGCTGCGGACCCTCGGCGCCTCCTCGCGTCAGGTCCTGGCGACCGTCTTCGGCGAGGCCCTGACGCTCGGGATCATCGCCTCGGTCCTCGGGATCTTCGCCGGTCTCGGATTCGTCGCGCTCGTCACCGGGGCCTTCAAGGCGATGGGGTTCGAGTTGCCGCAGAGTGGGATCGTCGTCACCGGGGCGTCGATCGTCGTCCCGCTGATCGTCGGCGTCGTCTCGACGCTCGCCTCCTCGATCGTCCCCGCCATCCGCGCGACCCGGGTCACGCCGCTCGAAGCGCTGCGCGAGGACGGCCAGGGCACCGAACCGCCGACCCGGCGCCGGGTCTGGATCGCGCGAGTTCTCGTCCTGCTCGGGATCGCCGCGATCGTCGGCGGCCTCTTCGGCACCGCCTCGTTCGGCTCCGCCCTGCCGTTGCTCGGGTTCGGGCTGATCCTCCTCTTCGTCGGCATCGCGATGCTCGCCGGGACGATCGTGACGCCGCTCGCCTCGTTCGTCGGCAAGCCGATCGAGCGGCTCCGCGGAGTCATCGGGCGACTCGCCCGGGAGAACACGCTGCGCAACCCGAGCCGGACCGCGACGACTTCGGCGGCGCTGATGATCGGCGTAGCCCTCGTCGTCTTCGCAGCGGTGTTCGCCGCCTCGGCGACGAAGTCGGTCGGCGACGCGCTCGACGAGACCTTCGCCGGCGACCTGATCGTCGCCAACACCGACGGCTTCTCGCCGATCTCCTCCGACGTCGCCCGGCAGGTCGCGGGAGTCGAGGGCGTCGAGACGGTCTCGCCGCTGACGGGCGCCCCGGCCGAGGTCGAGCTCGCGACGGCCAAGCAGGATCTGATCACCGGGCTCGACCCGGACACGCTGACGAAGGTCGCCAAGCTCGACTGGGTCGACGGCGACGACTCGACGCTGACCGGCCTCGGCGCCGACGAGGCGATCGTCGAGTCGCAGTGGGCCGAGGACAACGGCGTCTCCGTGGGCGACACGCTGACGCTGAAGACCGCGACCGGCGACGAGATCCAGGTCCGCGTCGAGGGGAGCGTCCGCGACCGGGTGCAGCTCCTCGTCTCGAGCCTCGCGCTTCCGGTCGACACGCTGCGGCAGCAGTTCGACGCCCGCCAGGACTTCGCGATGCTCGTCGGCTTCGCGCCGGGCGCCGACGCGACCGCCACCAAGGACCGCATCGACCAGCTCCTCGCCGACCGCTTCCCGCAGGCCGAGGCGCGCGATCAGCAGCAGTTCAAGCAGGAGCAGGAGGACGGCATCAACCAGCTCCTGGCGCTGATCTACGTACTGCTCGCGCTGTCGGTCATCGTCAGCCTCTTCGGAGTCGTCAACACCCTCGTGCTGACGATCTACGAGCGGACCCGTGAGATCGGGATGCTGCGCGCGATCGGCGCGTCGAAGTCCCAGATCCGGCGGATGGTCCGCTACGAGTCGCTGATCACGGCGATGATCGGCGCCCTGATCGGCGCGGTCATCGGACTCGGCATCGCGGTCGCCGCGGTCGAGGCACTGAGCGACGACGGCCTCGTGCTCGCCATCCCGATCGCCGGCATCATCGTCGTCCTGGTCGTCGCCGGCATCGCCGGCATCCTCGCGGGCATCTGGCCGGCCCGCCGCGCCTCGAAAATCGAGGTCATGGAGGCCCTGCAATACGAGTAGCCGTGGTCGGAGCCGCGCCTAAATCAGCTCGGCGCCGGCTTTCAGGGTGGCGTCGAAGTCCGCCGTCGGGACCGGGCTGACACCCGGCGAGGTTGCGCCCGCGTCGAGGTAGCGCGTGATCGCGTTGCGGACATCGTCGGCGCCGCCGAAGCCGCCGAGGGAGTCGAGCATCGGCTCCGACATCGCCGCCTTCGCCGCCTCGACGTCGCCGCCGGCGATCCCCTCGTCGAAGCCCGCGATCTCCTCGCCGAATCCGGACCGCTCCAGCATCGAGCGGTAGAAGGGCAGCGACAGGTAGGTGACGAGGTCGCCGCGGACGCGATCGAGCGTCTTCGCCCGGTCGTCGGTCACGGCCGACGGCACGGCCGGGACGATGTCGAAGCCCTCGAGGCTCTTACCCGCCCGCTCGCGGCCCTTGCGCACCTCGGGAATCACGACGTCGCGAACGTAGGGTGGATCGCAGAGCCAGAGCAGGACGCCGTCGCCGATCTCGCCGGCCAGCTGCAGCATGTTCGGCGACAGCGCGGCGATGTAGATCGGCAGCTCCGGGCGCACGTCGTAGCCCATGAAGCGGAACTTGGTCGGCCACCGCTCGCCCGCGGGCGGCTCCTCGCCGTGGAACATCGCCCGCATCGCCTCCACGTACTCGCGCATCTCCGCCACCGGCTTGTCGATCGTCTGCCCGTACCAGGCCTCGACCGTGACCCGGTGGGAGACGCCGACCCCGAGCACCATCCGTCCGCCCGAAACCTCGTCGATCGTCGCCGCCGTCTGCGCGGTGGCCGCCGGGGTCCGCGAATAGATCGGCAGCACGCCGGTCCCGAGCCTGATCCGCTCGGTGTGCGCCGCGTACGTCGCCAGCACCGTCAGTGAGTCCCGGCCGGCGATGTGCGTGACGTACGTCGAGTCGTAGCCGAGCGACTCGGCGAGCCGGACCCGCTCGACCGCCTGCGGCAGCGAGCGGCCGGCGCTGATGAAGGTGCCGATCCCGGGCATCGGTGCCTTTCTACCCGATCGCCTCGGCTCAGTGGCGACGGGCTACGCCCGCGGCTCGTATTCGCGCTTGAGCTCCTCCGCCATCCGCAGCGTCGATTCGGCCGGGGCCGCCGGCTCGAGTGAGTAACGCGCCTCGAGCTCGGTCCGGATCGCCGCGACCGCCCGCTCGATCAGCGGGTCGGGCTCATCGCGGGGGAGGGGTTCGTCGTCCTCGCCGATCTCGAGCGCGAGGGAGCCGGTTGCGGCCGGGTCGAAGTCAAGTTCCAGTGCCTCGTAGACGGGCTCGAGGACGGCGTTGATCGCGCCGGCGCCGCGGACCGCGATAACGGCGCCGACGTGGGCTCCGCCGACGATCACCCGCTGGCCGATCCCGGCGAGCTTGACGGCGCCGCGGGAGTTGACGCTGAACTCGCCCGGGCAGTACTCGCCGGCGACCTCGCCGACCGCCGCATCGGCGCCGAGTTTCCGCGCCGCCGCGGCGATCAGCTCGGCCATCGCGCCGAACCGGTCCCGCGTTCCCGGGTAGGCGCCGGAGCCGCCGCCCGCCCGGATCGCGTGCGAGAAGGAGATCGTGCCGGGGCCGAAGACCGCGGCGCGCCCGCCGGCGATCCGCTCGACCGGGACGTAGCCCGCCTCGCGGGCGATCGCAACGGCTCGCCGGTACCCCGGCCGGAGCCGGTCGAGCTTGCCGAAGGCGAGGATCGATCCGGTCCGGTTGAGCCGGATCGACGGCGGCAGCTCGGCCCGGGCGACCTGGCGCATCAGGGCCGCCGAGACGGCCGTTTCGAGGTACGCATCGTCACCGAAGACGGCGGTGTAGAGCGAGATCGGCGGCTCGGACGGCTTGTTCATGGGATGCAAGGGAAGTGTGAACGAATGATTGCGACTGTGACTGGCCTCACACATGGATCCCGTTGACACCGGGATCGTTTGTGTCGTCAACTGAACCCGGTCGTTGCCGGCCCGACGCTCGCAACCTACTCACCCCGGTTCGGATTCACGCACACGGATTGGATCGATGCTGCCCAGACAACCGATTGAACCTGCACGCCCCAAGCGCGGTCGCTCGCGACGCGACGGCCTCGCCGTCCTCGCCGTCGGAGCCACCCTCGCGCTCGGCGGAGCCGGCGTAGCGCTGGCCGCCACGACCCCCGACGCCTCCACCGGTCCCGGCGAGCCCGCCGCGGACGTGCCGGCACTCGACCACGACAGCCAGTTCGAGCGGTCGCTCGGAATCGGCGTCGCCCGGGTCCGCTACGAGAAGCTCTACGACAAGGCCGATCATCTGAAGGTCGCTCCGAAGCGCGACCTCAGCGAGGCCCGCACGGCCGGCAAGGTCGCCCTCGCCGACGGCTCGGCGAAGCTCCGCAAGGAGATCGCCGCCGAGAAGAAGCGCCGCGCGGCCGAGCCCGAGTACGGCTCTCCCGAGTCGGTCGGCGTCGATCAGGCGACGCTCGACTCGATCGCCTCCTGCGAGTCCGGCGGCGACCCGACCGCGGTCGACCCGTCCGGCACCTACCGCGGCAAGTACCAGTTCGACCTGCAGACCTGGGCTTCGGTCGGCGGCTCCGGCGACCCCGCCGCCGCCCCGGAGGCCGAGCAGGACTACCGCGCCGCCCTGCTGATGTCGCGCTCGGGCTCGAGCCCGTGGCCCGTCTGCGGAGGCTGACGCCCCGCCACTGACGACCGGGGGTGACGCCGGCGGCCCGCTGCGCTCAAGCGGTGGGCCGCCGGCGCCGATCTTTACCGGGTGAGCTCCGAACCGCCCGCCCCGCCCGCAACCGAGGGCTATGTCATCGCTGCCGGCCTGCGGTCGAGCCGCTCGACGTTCGAGCGCTGGATGCGCGAGCCCGGCCCGGTGCTCGGTCCCTGGTTCGCCGGCGCGCTGACGATCGCCGCCGGGTTGCTCGTCGCGGTCTGGGTCGTCTCCCAGTTCGCGCCCGCCGACCCCTCGCCGGTCTTCCTGCCGGGAATCAGCGAGCCGGTCGGCCTCGCCGACTTCGAGCACATCCTCGGCCGCAACCTCCTCGTCCTCGCGCTGCACGCGACCGCGTGCGTTGCGGGCTTCATCGCCGGCAGCTCGCTCCAGCAGGTGGCGGAGACCAAGACCGGCCTCTCCCGGATCATCCACGAGAAGGCGGGGCCGGTTGCGATCGCGTGGGTGATCGCCGTGACCGTCTTCTCGCTGTTGACCCAGGCGTTCGCCCTCGGGCTCACCGCCGCCTCGATGTCGGCTCAGCTCGACATCGGCAGCGGGCTGCTGATCCTGACCGTCCTCCCTCACGCCCTGCTCGAGCTGACCGCCGTCTTCCTGCCGCTCGCCGCTTGGCTGATCGCCTCGCGACGCGACGAGTGGGAGGAGCTCCTCGCGGCGACCTTCGTCACCGTCGGCCTCGCGCTGCCGATGCTGCTGCTCGCGGCGCTGATCGAGCTCACCCTCTGGCCGCGCCTGCTCGAGATCGTCTCGCCGTTCGCCTGACGTCGCTGCCAGACTGCGCTGCGATGGCGGAGCAGCCCGATCGACCCGAAGAGCCCGAGACCGGCGGGCCGTCGCTGGCCGAGCGCATCGAGTCGGTCCGCTTCGGTGTGCCGACTCGAGGCAATCGCCGGCTCGAGCGCTTCGTCGAGCGGGCCGCGGCCGATCCTCAGGTCCGGGCCTGGTGGCATCTCCAGCAGGTCGGCTCCGAGCGCCTCGGAATGTCGGACCACTCCTGGGTCCACATCCAGATCGTCGCCAACATCGCCCTGCGGATGCTGCGGCTCGCCGACCGGGCCGGGATCCCGCCGGCGATGGTCAGCGACCACGGGATGAGCGAGCGCGACGCCGAGGTGGTCGTCCTCGCCGGGGCGATGCTCCACGACACCGGGATGACGATCCACCGAACCGACCACGAGGCCTACAGCCTGTTCCTCGCCGAGCCGAAGCTCCGCGAGCTCCTCGCCGGGATCTACGAGGAGCCGGAGCTGACCGTCGTCGTCTCCGAGGCACTGCACTGCATCATCGGCCACCGCCGGCGAGGTCAGCCCTACACGCTCGAGGCCGGCGTGGTCAGGGTCGCCGATGCGCTCGACATGGCCCAGGGCCGTTCGCGGCTGCCGGTCGAGCGCGGCGACATCGGCATCCACTCGATCTCCGCCGCCGCGATCGACGACGTCACGATCGAGCGCGGCACCGACCGCCCGATCCGGGTCGAGATCAAGATGAACAACTCCGCGGGCATCTTCCAGGTCGACGACCTCCTCGCGACGAAGATCCGCGGCACTCCGCTCGAGGATCACATCGAGGTGGTCGCCTCGGTCGAGGGCGAGACCGAGAAGCGGCTGATGCGCGAGTTCCGGATCTAGGGAGCCGGGGGCCGGCTCAGCCGGCGAGCGGCGACCGCGGCGCCGAGACCGCGGCACCGCAGCGGACACCGGGCTTCGGCTTTCGCGGCTTGACGCGCGCCTCGTACGGCGCGGCGATGATGATCTCGAAACCGGAATCGAGGGCGAAGGTTCCGTTCCGCTTCGTCTTCCCGCTCACGATCGGATCGTCGGCGCTGACGCCGCGAGTCGCCGCTCGCACCGGTGCGAGGTAGATCGAGACCTTGCGCTTGCCCAGGCAGCGACTCTTCTTCGACTCGACGTGGCCGCTGAAGACGAACGTCGTGCCGGACCCGGCGCTGCCGATGTCCTCGAGGAACGCCTTCGTCTTGAAGAGCTTGGCCTCCGCTGCCGAAGCGGTGATGCCGACGGCCCCCACGGTGGCGAGGGCGACGACGACTGTCGTCAGGATCCTCCGCATGGATCGATGGTAGCCCGCCCGGTGCCGTTGCGCCAGCGGAATTCCTGCATTCAGACGCCGGCTCCGGCTCCGCCGCGGCCCTCGCCGCCGGCGAAGCGTGCCGCGCCCTCGATCCCGGTCCGGACCGATTCGATGCCGACGCGCGCCTCGAACTCGAGGCTCTCGGCCAGCGGCAGCGTCGAGCCCTCGATCGCGGAGCGGCGGTCGGAGAGCATCGTCTTCTGCGGGAAGCCGGCGAGGCCGTCGGCGATCTCGAGTGCCCGGTCGAGGTGAGCGCCGTCGTCGACGACCTCGGTCAGCAGCCCCCAATCGAGCGCCTCGCCGGTCTCGATGATCCGGCCGGTGAGGATCAGATCGAGCGCGCGGCCGAGGCCGACGATCCGTGGAAGTCGCAGGGTGCCGCCGTCGATCAGCGGCACGCCCCAGCGTCGTTCGGGATAGCCGAGGCGCGAGCTTCGCGAAGCGATCCGGAGGTCGCACCAGAGTGCGAGCTCGAGCCCACCCGCGAGGCACCAGCCGCCGATCGCCGCGATCACCGGCTTCGCCGCCGTCAGCCGGGTGAATCCCATCGGGCCCTCGGGCCGTCCGGCGACCGCCTCGACCACGTCGCCCGGAATCGATCCGGCCGCGGCGACCGCCTTCAGGTCGGCACCGGCGCAGAAGGCCTGGTCGCCGGCGCCGGTCAGGACCATGACGCAGAGCTCGTCGTCGGCCTCGAACCGGCGGAGCCCGGCGAGCAGCTCGCCGGCGGTGGCGGTGTCGACCGCGTTGCGGCGCTCGGGCCGGTTGATCGTCAGGATCGCGGTGCTGCCGCGGGTCTCGTAGGTGACGAGCTCCACGCCGCGATCGTATTCCGGCCGGGGCGGGAGCGTCGGCTACTTCGCCCGCTGCCAGCGCTGCAGCTCGGGCAGCGGGTCGATCGGGTTCGCGTAGGGGCTCTTGCCCTCGCGGATCTCGAAGTGGAGGTGGGCGCCGTCGCAGGAGCCGGTGCAGCCGAGCAGGCCGACGCGCTGCCCCGGGTCGAGCTTCTCGCCGGCGGCGACATCGGCGGGCGCGCTCATGTGCATGTAGACGTAGGTGTGCTTCGCGGCGGGATCCCAGAGGGCGGCCCAGTTGCCGCGGCCGCCGTCGGTCCCGGTCTCGAGCACCTCGGTCGACGTCGGAGAGACGACCGGCGTTCCCTCGGGAGCGAACATGTCCTGGCCCTCGTGGGTGCGCATGCCGCCGCCGCCGAAGGTGTTGATCGCGGTGCCGTAGTCGACCGGGGCGCCGACCGGGTTGACCGGGCGCGGCGGTTCGGTGGCGCGGCCTGCCCCGAGGCCGATGATCAGCGCGGCCACGTCGGCCGCCGAGTCGGCGTCCTCGCGTCCGGCGCCGGGATCGCCGCCGCCGGCGGGAGGCGCCGCGACGGCGCTCGCGGGCAGAACCAGCGCGAGCAGGGCGGCGCCGCGCGCGACGGCGCGGCGAGAAGTCATTGCGTGTGTCGGAACGATCCGCATGGGTGAGGAACCTCCTGGCGCTTCTGCGCTTGTCGGGCAGCCCGGAGCCTGCGACGGGTGGTCGGGAGGGTCGGGCTTCGGCGGCAACTACCCCGATGCCTGCAAAGTATTAAGGAAGTGTGAGCAAGCTCACACGATACGCACGAACGTCGAGTCGGCCGCAATCGCGGCCGCAGAACGGCGATCAGGTCAGGAGCGGGGGTGAGGCGCTAGGAGCGGCGGACGCGCTCGATCTGCTCGCGCATCCGTTCCTTCCGACCCTCGAGCTTCCACTGGATCAGCGAGAGGACGATCGGCAGGAGGATGAACAGCGCGATGACGCCGAAGCAGAAGAACGTGACGCTCTTGTCGGTCGTCCGGCCTCCGAGGCCGACGCCGTCCGCCGCCATGGCGGCCGGGGCGAGGGCCATCGCCACGAGCGCGACGGCCGCGACGACCGCTGCGAAAGCGCGCTTGCGAGGGGTGCCATTCACGGGAGCGCACTCTACCGGAGGCCGCGACCCCTAGGATTGCGCGCCGATGTCGGTGTTCCAGGCAATCGTGCTCGGGCTCGTCCAGGGCCTGACGGAGTTCCTGCCGATCTCCTCGAGCGGCCACCTGCTGATCGTTCCCGCGATGGCCGGCTGGGGCGATCCGGGCGCCGCCTTCACCGCGGTGATCCAGCTCGGGACGATGGCCGCCGTCCTGATGTTCTTCCGGATCGACCTGCTGCGGATCGCGCGGGCCTGGATCCGCGAGCTGCGGATCCCGTTCGCCGAGCGCAGCACCGAGGCCAACCTCGGCTGGTTCATCATCCTCGGCACGATCCCGATCTCGATCTTCGGCTTCATCTTCCGCAACCAGATCGAGTCCGGCGCGCGCAGCCTCTACCTCGTCGGCTCGATGCTGATCGCGTTCTCGTTCGTGATGCTCGCCGCCGAGCGGTACAGCAAGCGCGAGCGCCCGCTCAAGGACATCAACGGCCGCGACGGCGTCTTCATCGGCATCTGGCAGGCCTTCGCGCTGATTCCCGGGGTCTCGCGTTCGGGCGCCACCATCTCGGCCGGTCTGTTCCGGAACTTCGACCGGACCGCCGCCGCCCGTTACTCGTTCCTGCTCTCGGTTCCGGCCGTCGTCCTCAGCGGCCTCTTCGAACTCAAGGACATCGGCGGCGAGGGCAGCGTCGGCTTCGTGCCGACCGCGGTGGCGACGCTCGTCGCCTTCGCCTCCGGATACGCGGCGATCGCCTGGCTGCTCCGTTACCTGGCGAACCACTCCCTCGCGGTCTTCGTCGCCTACCGGATTCCGCTCGGAATCCTCGTGATCGCGCTCGCCGCGAGCGGCGCGATCACGAGCTGAACGCTCCACAACGAAAGCGCGCGGCCCAGGGGCAGGAGGAGGCCGCGCGCCGCACGAGGATGCGCTCCCGTGCTGGCAGGCACCTTCGCTGCGGGGAGACGGGGCCCGGTGAACATCCGGAGACGGGGTTGTGAAAATCCGGTTACCGGGCCGCGAAAAGGCCGAAATCGGACCGGGGCGCCGCTACGATGGCCGTGAGGCCGCGGCCCCTTCGCGCCCGGCCCGCTCGCGATGAGCTCCTCCACCGGAACACTCCGAGTCGCTGTCCTCGACCGCGACGGCGCCTTCCTCAAGGTGCTCGGCAACCGCCTCGACGCGGCGGGCTGGCAGCACCGCGTGCTCGGCGGCATCGTCCCCGTCGAGGAGCTCGTGGCGATGAAGATCAACGCGCTCGTCCTCGACATGTCGGTGCTGCCGCCCGAAGAGGCGTGGCCGTACCTCGAGCGGGTCTGCGGGATGTTGCCGGGCCTCGGCGTGATCATCTGCACGAACGAGTCGACCGTCGCCCAGCGGGTCCGCGGCCTCCGGCTCGGTGCCGACGACTGGGTCAACAAGCCCTGTCATCCCGAGGAGGTCATGGCCAGGATCGAGGCCGTCGTCCGCCGCCGGCGTCGACGCAGCGCCGGCGAGCCCGAGCGCGGCCCCCAGGTCGTCGGGGAGCTCGAGATCCGCGCCGACCAGTACCAGGCGTTCGTCGCCGGCCGAAGCGCCGACCTCACCCGGCGCGAGTTCGAGCTCCTGCAGGCGCTCGCCGACGCTCAGGGCAGCGTGATCGAGCGCGGCGAGATCTACCGGCGCGTCTGGGGTTATGAGATGGCCCACGGAGATCGCTCCGTCGACGTCTTCATCCGCAAGCTCCGGATCAAGCTCGAGCAGCTTTCGCCGAGCTGGTCCTACATCCACACCCACTTCGGGATCGGCTACCGCTTCGATCCCGAGCCGCTCGACCCGTCGGCATCCGACGCTCCGGCCGGGTCCGCGAAGGACGTGGTGCCGGCGGAAGCCGAGCCCGCGCTCGAGCCCGCCGACGCCTAGCCGCCGGCCCTCCGGCCCCGGTTAACACCTTTTTCACAGCTCGGGCACAGGCTCGTAACAAGGGCCCTGTCGATCGCTGGGACGCTGAGTTCGCCCGGAGAACCGTTCCGGGGCGCCCCCGTGCCCCCTCCGGATTGCATCCCAACAATCGACACAAGGAGTCACATTCAGTGAACTCACGCAAGTTCTTCGCAATGCTCGCCGCGGTGGCCCTGCTCGCCGTCGGCGTCGCCGCGTGTGGCGACAGCGACAGCAGCAGCAGCGACAGCTCCGGTGCGGCATCGGACTCGTCGCTCTCCGGTGAGATCGCCGGCGCCGGTTCGAGCGCCCAGGAGGCAGCCCAGGAGGCCTGGATCGCAGGCATCCAGGACGGCAGCCCGGACGTCACGATCTCCTACGACCCGGTCGGGTCGGGCGGCGGCCGCGAGCAGTTCATCGCCGGCGGCAACACCGACTACGCCGGCACCGACTCGCCCTTCGCGGACGAGGAGCTAACCGGCGCCGAGAAGCGCTGCACCGACCAGGGCGGCGAGATGATCCAGATCCCGGTCTACATCTCCGCGATCGCGGTCGTCTACAACCTCCCCGAGGTCGAGAACCTGCAGCTGTCGCCGGAGACGGTCGCCGGCATCTTCGACGGCAAGATCACGAACTGGAACGATCAGGCGATCGCCGCCGACAACCCGGACGCGACGCTGCCCGACAAGACCATCACGCCGGTCCATCGTTCGGACGACTCCGGTACGACGGCCAACTTCACCGACTACCTGGCCGACACGGCGGGGAGCGCCTGGTCCTACCCGGCGGACGACACCTGGCCGGTGAAGAGCGGCGAGGCCGCCAACGGCACCTCGGGCGTCATCGACGCGGTCAAGAACGGCGACGGCGCGATCGGCTACGCCGACGAGAGCCAGGCCGGCGACCTCGGCGTCGCCAGCATCAAGGTCGGCGACACCTACGTGGCGCCGAGCTCCGAGGGCGCGTCCGCCGTGCTCGACGAGTCGAAGGAGTCGACGGAGGGGAAGTACATCTTCTCCTACGACATCAACAGGACGACGACGTCGCCTGACTCCTACCCGCTGGTCCTCGTCTCCTACGACGCGGCCTGCACGGCCTACGACGACACCGCCACGAGCGACATCGTCAAGGCGCTGCTGAACTACGTCATCAGCCCCGAAGGCCAGGACGCCGCGGCCTCGAACGCCGGATCGGCACCGATCTCCGACCAGATCCGCAGCCAGATCCAGCCTGCGGTCGACGCAATCGGGTCCTGACACCCGGTTGTCCGGAGCGAGTGATGAGTCGCAGGAGGCCCCGCTGCTGCCGCGGCGGGGCCTCCGCGCCTCTCTCCGACTGACTACGAACGCAGAGACTTGAGCAGCTACGACACAACCACCAACGCGGGCCAGATCCTCGCCGCCGCCAGCGGCGGCAGCCGCCGTCGCGGCGATCGGATCTTCTCCAACCTCACGGTCCTGGCGGGGATCACGATCCTGCTCCTCCTCGCCGGCGTCGCCGTCTTCCTGATCGGCCAGGCCTGGCCGGCGATCACCGCCTCGACGGCAGAGCTTCCCGGGCAGGAGACCCTGGTCAACTACATCTGGCCGCTGCTCTTCGGCACGCTTCTCGCCGCCGCCCTGGCCGTCCTGATCGCGGTGCCGCTGGCGACCGCCGTCGCCCTCTTCATCAGCCACATCGCCCCGCGTCGGCTCGCTCAGCCGCTCGGCTACGTGATCGACATGCTCGCGGCGATCCCGAGCATCGTCTACGGCCTCTGGGGCATCGCCGTCCTCGGCCCGGCCACGGTCCCCGTGACCGAGTGGCTCGCCGAACACGTCGGGTGGTTCCCGCTTTTCGCCGGCCCCGCGTCGGTCACCGGCCGGACGATGTTCACCGTCTCCCTCGTTCTCGCGCTGATGATCCTCCCGATCGTCTCCGCGGTCGCCCGCGAGGTCTTCACCCAGACCCCGCGAAAGCTTCAGGAGGGCGCAACGGCCCTCGGCGCGACGCGCTGGGAGATGATCCGGATGACCGTGCTCCCGTTCGGGAAGTCGGCGCTGATCTCGGGCTCGATGCTCGGCCTCGGCCGCGCCCTCGGCGAGACGATGGCGGTGGCGATCATCCTCTCCGGCTCGGGGATCATCAGCTTCAACCTGATCAGTACGACGAACCCGTCGACGATCGCCGCCAACATCGCCCTCCAGTTCCCGGAGTCCTCGGGGATCGACGTCAACGTCCTGATCGCCTCCGGCCTCGTGCTGTTCGCGATCACGCTGATCGTGAACATGAGCGCGCGGGCGATCATCGCGAGGACGAACATCCAGTGAGCGGCTCGGCAACCACGCCCTCCGCGGCACGCGCATTGACGGCCGGCGGCGGGCACATGCCGAAGAACGCGACCTGGATCGCCGTCGTCGGCGCGGCGGCCCTGGTCACCGTGCTGCTGACCGTCTTCGGGATCTTCGCCTGGGGCTTCTTCGCGGTCGGGACCATGCTCGTCGCCACGGTCGGCGTCTACGCCTGGTCGCGCTCGGTCGAGGACAGGCGCCACGCGAAGGATCGCGTCGTGACCGTCTCGATCACCTCGGCCTTCCTGCTGGCGATGATCCCGCTCGTCTCGCTCGTCTGGACCGTCGTCAGCAAGGGGATCAACCGCTTCGACACGGCGTTCTTCACCGAGACCGCCCGCGGTGTCATCGGCGAGGGCGGCGGCGCCGCCCATGCGATCTGGGGCACCGTGATCATCACCGGGATTGCAGCGCTGATCTCGGTGCCGATCGGGCTGATGGCCGCCATCTACCTGAACGAGTACGGCGGCAGCGGGCGCCTGAGCCGCGCTCTCACGTTCTTCGTCGACGTCATGACCGGCATCCCGTCGATCGTCGCCGGCCTGTTCGCCTACGCCCTGTTCGAGATCTTCCTCGGCCCCGGCATCCGCCTCGGGATCATGGGCTCGATCGCGCTCACGGTCCTGATGATCCCGATCGTCATCCGCTCCTCGGAGGAGATCCTCAAGATCGTCCCCAACCACCTGCGCGAGGCCTCCTACGCGCTCGGGACGCCGAAGTGGAAGACGATCACGAAGGTCGTCCTGCCGACCGCCCTCGCCGGCCTGGTCACCGGGATCATGCTCGCCCTCGCCCGGGTCATCGGCGAGACCGCCCCGCTGCTCGTCACGACCGGCGTCACCGACTCGATGAATCTGAACCCCTTCGACGGCCGGATGCAGAACCTCGCCGTCTACGCCTTCAACGAATACAAGAACCCCGGCGTCCCCCCGGAGCCCTCCATCGACCGGGCGTGGACTGCGGTTCTGATCTTGATCCTGATCGTGTTGATCCTCAACCTCGCGGCGCGGTTCGTCTATCGGCGTTACGGGACGGAGATCCGCTGACTCCATGGAGGAGGAAAGGAAGGAAATGATCGAAAGCACCGCCAATCCCGAGGTCGCCCGGGAGCCCGCCACGGCCGAGGTGTCGCCGCTCGGGCGCAGTCCCGAGCCGGCCCAGCGGTCGAGCTGGGGAGCCGGCAGGGAGGAGGCCACCGCAAAGCGGGTCGAAGCCCGCGACGTGAACCTCTTCTACGGCGACTTCCACGCAGTCGCCGACGTCGACATGACGATCGAGCCGAACAAGGTGACCGCCCTGATCGGTTCCTCCGGTTGCGGCAAGACGACGTTCCTGCGGTCGATCAACCGGATGCACGAGCTCACGCCCGGCGCCTACGCGACCGGCGCGATCGAGATCGACGGGCAGGACATCTACGCCCGCGGCGTCGATCCGGTCGAGGTCCGGCGGCTCGTCGGGATGGTCTTCCAGCAGCCGAACCCGTTCCCGACGATGTCGATCTACGAGAACACTGCAGCCGGCCTCAGCCTCAACGCCTCCAAGGTCTCGAAGGCGGAGAAGGACGAGATCGTCGAGCGCTCGTTGCGCGGAGCTCACCTCTGGGACGAGGTCAAGGACCGCCTCGACAAGCAGGGTTCCGGCCTCTCGGGTGGTCAGCAGCAGCGGCTCTGCATCGCCCGCGCGATCGCGGTCGAGCCCGAGGTCCTGCTGATGGACGAGCCCTGTTCGGCGCTCGACCCGGTGGCCACGCTTGCGATCGAGGACCTGATCCAGGAGCTCAAGTCCAAGTTCACGATCGCGATCGTCACCCACAACATGCAGCAGGCGAGCCGGGCGAGCGACTACACGGCGTTCTTCAACCTCCAGAAGAGCGGCGATCCGGGCCGGCTCGTCGAGATCGGGGAGACCACCAAGATCTTCTCGAACCCCGAGAAGCAGGCGACCGAGGACTACGTCAGCGGGCGGTTCGGATGACGACCACGCGCCAGGGGTACCAGGAGGAGCTCACCGAGCTCGAGGAGCGGGCGCTCGGAGGGCTCGACCTCGTCGCCGAGACGCTGAGCCGGACGCTCGAGGCGATCCGTCACTCCGATGTCGAGCTCGCGGAGATGGTGATCGCCGACGACGACCGGATCGACGGCCGCTACCTCGAGGTCCATCAGTCGATCCTGAACCTGCTCGCGTTGCAGGCGCCGGTGGCGACCGACCTGCGACTGATCGCGGCGCTGCTCCACGTCATGAAGTCGGTCGAGCGGATGGGCGATCAGTGCGTGAACATCGCCAAGGTGATCCCGCTGACAGGCCACGAACCGCCGCGGGACGAGGAGATGATGCGCGACATCATCACGATGGGCCAGCAGGTCAAGTCGCTCGTCAGCCAGTGCAAGCAGGCGTTCGCCGACCGCGACATCGACCTCTCCCGCGACCTGGTCCGCCAGGACGACGTGGTCGACAACCTCAACCGCCAGTGCTTCGCCCGGGCGATCGAGATCGGCGACGACATCGACACACGCGAGTGGGGGATCACGATGATGCTCGTCGCCCGCGCCCTCGAGCGGATCGGGGACAACGCGGTCGACATCGGCGAGCAGACGGCATTCGTAGTCACCGGCCTCTTCCGTGAGTTCGAGGATGCGTCCCACCCAGGACCTGCAGTCAGCTAGGCGTCACTGGAACGCTTTCGGGGCGAAGCCCCCGCAGGTGGAGATGTTCACCCTCCTGCGCAATGCCGGGCACAACCTGGCCGACGCCGCCGGGGCGCTCGACGAACTGCTGCGCACCTGGCCCGAGGACCGCGGCCTCCGAGCCGAGATCACCCGGCTCGAGCACGAGGGCGACCGGCTCACCCACAAGCTCGTCAACCGGCTGCGCGAAAGCAAGCTCGCGCCGTTCGACCGCGAGGACATCCACGCCCTCGGCGGTGCCATCGACGACGTCGTCGACGACGTCGAGGAGGTCTCCGAGCAGCTCGTCATCAAGCACGTCGAGGCGCCGATGGAGCAGGCGCAGCAGCTCGCCGGGGTGCTCCGGGACAGCGGCCGCGCGTTGGCGGGCGCGCTCGACGGACTCGAGAAGCTCGACCGCGTCGACGAGCGCCTGGACCAGATCCGCGAACTCGAACGCGAGGGCGACCGTCTCTACCGGGGAGCGCTCGCTTCCCTCTTCGACAACGCGATCGACCCGATGTTCGTCCTCCGCTGGAAGGACATCTACGACGCGCTAGAAGAGGGGATCGATCGCTGCCGGACCGCCGGCAACAGCATCGAGAGCATCGTCGTCAAGCATTCCTAGCTCGGCGCGGGTGCCGGCCGCGAGCTCGGTCGGGCGGGCCCGGGGCGGATGGATCTCGAGCAGCAGCGGCGCTCCATGGGGAGCGAGCAGCGCTCCGGCCTCGGCCCAGTCGATCGTGCCCGAGCCGGGGGCGAGGTGGAGGTCGAGCCGGAGCGGGTCGAGGCCGGGTCGCTGGTCGGTCGCGTGCCAGCGGGCACCGAGGTTGTCGTGGACGTGGAACATCGTCGCCACGTCGAGGACGGGCGCGAGCATCCGGTGCAGGGAGGTGCGCCGAAGCCCGGCGATCACGTTCGCGTGGCCGACGTCGAGGCAGAGCCCGACGGCCTCGGAGTCGAGCCGGCGGACGAGCGCCCGGACCGCCAGCGGGTTGGCGGAGACGGTCTCCGGCCCGGGGTAGACGGGGGCGAGGTTCTCGAGCGCCAGCCGGACGCCGACGCGCTCGGCGGTCCGGCAGAGCACCGCGAGCGAGCGCGTCTCGGCGAGCAGCCGGTCCTCGGCGCCGCGACCCTCGAACACCATCTGCGCGTGATAAACGACCTGCTCGGCTCCGCACTCTGCTGCGTAGGAGAGCGCGCCGGCCAGCGCCCGGTCCGATGCCCGGTCGCCGGCGGAGAGATCTCCGGGCGCGTGAAGGACCGCCCGGAGGCCGGTCTGGCGCAGCGACGCCGCGACGGCACGAGCGTGGCGGATGCAGCTCCGGGTGTCGGAGAGGACCGAGCTCGGGGGCGCGGGAAGCTGCACCCACCCGAACCCGGCCTCCTCGATCTCGGCGAGTAGCTCCTCGCCGGGCCACCACTCGTACGGGACATTGAGGCCCAGCCGGTCGCCGAGCGGATCTCCGATGCGCATGGGGGGAGGTTCCCCGCGGCTGTTCCGGAGCCGGTGAAAGTTCGGTGAATCAGGCGTGAAAACGCTGCTAACGACGATATTTCCGGCGAACTTCACCTGCGGTTAACCAATTCCGCCGTCGCGCTCACGAAGATCAACACATGTCCCCGGTGACCCTCCTGCGCGAGGTCGGGCGGCCTCGTCCCGCCCGTTCCCGTCGCGGCGCCTCTGACAAGATCAGCGAGACACGGATGCTCTGCGCGGCGATCGACATCGGCTCCAACACGACCCGGGTTCTCGTCGCCGAACCGGAGGAGGGACAGCTCCGCAAGGTCATGGAGCAGCGCGCCTATACGCGGATCGGCAAGGACGTGACGCGAGGTGGCGGCGAGATCTCCGAGGAGAAGCTGCACGAGGTCGTCGACGTGGTCTGCACGCAGGTCCGGTTGGCCCAGGAACTGGGCGCCGAGGCGATCCGGATCGTCGCCACCGCCGCGATCCGCAAGGCGGCGAACGGGCCTGCCGTCGCGGCCGAGATCGAGCGGGCGGCAGGGGTTCCCGTCGACGTGCTCAGCGACCACGAGGAAGGCCGGCTTGCGTTCATCGGCGCGACGAAGGCTCTGGGCCACCCGGTCGAGGGCGAGATCGCCGTCGTCGACGTCGGCGGCGGGTCCTCCGAGGTGACGCTCGGGACCATTGCCGAGGGCGTCCGCGACGTCCATTCCTTCGGGATCGGCTCCGGCGTCCTCTCCGAGGATCTGATCACCGGCGATCCACCCGGGCCGGGGGAGATCCGCAAGCTCCGCGAGCGGATCGAGGACTTCTTCGCCGACGTCGAGCTCGAACACCCCGACCAGGCCGTCGCCGTCGGCGGCAGCGCGACGTCGCTGCGCCGGCTCGTCGGCGCGGTGCTCGAGTACGAGACGCTGGAGCGCGGCGTCCGCGTCCTGACCAGCGATCCGGCGGTCGAGGTCGCGAAGATGTTCGAGCTCGATCCGCGCCGGGTCGAGGTACTCGCGGCCGGCGTGCTGCTGCTCGAGCAGTTCTCGCAGATGCTCGGCCAGCCGCTTCAGATCGGCAAGGGCGGGCTCCGCGAGGGCGTGATCCTCGAGATGCTGAGCGAAGGCGACGGCGACGTCGCCGACAAGGCCGCCTAGCTTCCGCCAGTCACTAGGCTGGGCGCATGGCCAAGGCACGGGAGATCCCCGGCTTGAGCACCGAGCTTGCCTACGGTGAGGTCGCGGCACGGGTGCTCGAGGTCCGTTGCCGGGAGATGATCGACCACTCCGAGAACGTCCTCGACGTCAGCGACATCGACCGCGTTCACGCGATGCGGGTGGCATCGCGACGACTGCGGGCCGCGCTCGAGGTCTTCTGGCCGTGCTTTCCGAAGAAGAAGGCCAAGGCCGTCCTCGCCGAGATCAAGGGTCTCGCCGACGCCCTCGGCGAGCGCCGCGACCGCGACGTCGCGATTCGCATGCTCGGCTCGTTCTCGGAGGCGATGCCGCACCCCGACCGGCGCGGGATCGCATCGCTGATCGAGGAGTTCGAAGTCGAGCAGCTCGAGGCCAACGACGCGCTCGCCGGGCCGGTCGAGCCCGAGCGCCTCGCGCGGATCGAGGCCGCCGTCCACGAGTTGGCCGCAGCCGCCCGTGAGGCGGCCGGAGCCGCGCCGCCGGCGACCATCGCGACTAGCAACGGCGACGGCGGAAGCGCGGCGGGAGCCCCGTGAAGGCGCGCAAGGTCAAGGGGCTCGATCCGGCCGGCTCGCTGGCCGAGAACGCGGCGCGAATCGTCCTCGTCCGCGTCGGCGAGCTCCAGGCGTTCGCTCCCGACGCCCTCGACCCGGAGGCGTCGGAGGTGCAGCACGCGATGCGGATCGCCGCCAAGCGCCTCCGCTATGTGCTCGAGGCAACTGGCTTCTGCTTCGGCCGCCCGGCGGCGACCGCGCGGAAGCGGACGAAGGAACTCCAGGATCTCCTCGGCGAGATCCACGACTGCGACGTGATGCTCCCGAGGCTCGCCCGCCATCGCCGGAAGCTCCGGCTCGCGGATGCTGAATCCGTTCGCTCGCGGGCGGGCGACGATCCCGACCTCGATCCGAAGCTCGCAGCTCGGGCGCCGCACCGGACCTCCTACCGCGGCCTCGACGTCCTCGAGGTCTACCTCCGCGCACGCCGTTCGCTGCTCTACGACCGGTTTGCCGAGCTCTGGAAGGAGTCGGACGAGCGCGGGGTCTGGCGACTGCTGATCCGCGCCGCCGATCGCGAGATCGCCCGGGCTGCCGAGATGCGCCGGGCGGCCGAGCGGGCCGAACGGGCGCGGGCCGCCCTCGAGGAGGCGGAGCGCGAGCGGGTCGCGGCCGCCGAGCGCGCCTCTCGAGCCGCTGCTGAGCTGGCGGAAGCCGAAGCGGACGTTTCCTAGCCGAGGAGCGTTCACAGCCAAATAACCGGCTGGTTGCAGGCGATTAACGCCTGCATGCCCTGCTGTCGCGAATCTCCCTCTCGAATGAGCGAATCGAACGAGGGAGCACCGATGACCCCCGAAACCAGCGGGACTGCCCGCAGCCGCGCCGACCTCCACTGTCACTCGACCGCCTCGCAGGTCTCGAAGCTCGGGGTGCAGCGCCGGGCGGGGCTGCCCGAGTGCGCGACCCCGCCCGAGGAGGTCTACGAGCTCGCCAAGCGGCGCGGCATGGACTTCGTGACGATCACCGACCACGACACGATCGACGGGGTCCTGACGATCGCCGACCGCCCCGACGTCTTCATCTCGGAGGAGCTGACCGTCTCCTTCCCCGGCGAGCCGCAGGCCGTGCACGTGCTCTGCTTCGGAATCACTCCCGACGATCACGGGTGGCTCCAGGCTCACTCCGGGAACGTCGAGCAGTGCGCCGAGTACCTGCGCGGCAACGAGATCGCATGCGCGCTCGCCCACCCCTTCTACGCCGTGGCCGCGCCGCTCGCGCCGCGCCATCGGCGCCGGCTCGCGGAGCTGTTCGGGACCTGGGAGACCCGGAACGGCTCCCGGGCCCATGAGCTGAACCGCCCCGCCGCCGTATTCGCCGAGACGCAGGGCCTCGCCGCCGTCGGCGGCTCCGACGACCACGCGGGGGTCGACATCGGCCGGACCTGGACCGAGACGCCCGCCGCTCCCGACGCCGCCGGCTTCCTCGCCCGGCTCAGGGCCGGAGCCGGCGAGCCAGGGGGGGAGGAGGGCAGTGCCGAGAAGTGGGCCCACGCCGCGATCGCCATCGCCGCCCGCAGCTTCCTCGGCGACGACGCCCCCGTGGCGCCCCCACCGCCCGCCGCGGTCTTTTCGCTGCTCGAGCGGATCGTCGGCGAGGGCCGTGCACGCGAGGGCACCGGGGGCGACGACTTCGACCCCGGCGACGCCCGGTCCCTGCTCGCGTCGTGGATCGACGCGCTCGGGATCGGCTCCGGGCCCGAGCTGATCGAGCTGATGCAACGTGACGGGTTCCGCCACCGCGACCTGTTCCGCCGCGCCCGCAGCGTGCACGACGCACGCTTGCGGGCGGCGGCGTCGTCTCTGACCGGCGCGATCGCCGCCGAGGGCAACGCGGCCGCGGCCCTCCCGGAGCTGTTCGCAGCCTGCCTCCCCGTCGTCCCCTACGTGCCGGCGATCGCCTTCCTCGCCGGCGAGCGCGCCCGCCTCGACGAGGACCGCCGCCGCCAGCCGCGGGTCGCGCTCGTCGTCGACGCCATCGACGCGCCGCACGGCGTCGCGCACACCGTCGAGCGCATCCGCGAGCTCGCCGTCCCCGGCTTCGAGGTCGAGGTCGTCGGAACCGACCGCGGCGTCGACCGGCGCCTGCCGGCCGTCGCCGAGGTCCCGATGCCCCACTACGACGGCATGCAGCTCGGAATCCCCTCGCTGCCCGGCCTCGTCGAGACCCTCGCCGCGGGCGACTACGACCTGATCCACGTCGCCACGCCGGGACCCGCCGGCGTCGCCGCAGCGCTGACCGCCCGGATCGCCCGGATCCCGCTGGTCGCGAGCCACCACACCGAGTTCGTGGACTACGCGCGGCTGCGGACGGGCAACGAGGCGCTCGCCGCGACGATGGGCCTGGCGATGAGCCTGCTCTACCGGGAGTGCGAGATCGTGCTCTCGCCGAGCGCGTCCGCCGACGCTTCGCTGGAACGGCTCGGCGTTCCGCCGGAGCGGGTCGCGCGCTGGGTCCGCGGCGTCGACACCGAGCGCTTCTCGCCCGAGCACCGGACCCGCCCGCTCGGCGGCACCGGTTTCGACGTCCTCTACGCCGGGCGGCTGACCCGAGAGAAGGGGATTGACCTGCTGGCCGACGCGTTCGCGACTGCGCGCCGGTTCGAGCCGCGTCTCCGGCTCGTCCTCGCCGGCGACGGCCCCGAGGCCGAGTCGCTGCGCGAGCGTCTCGGCGCGAGTGCGGCGCACCTCGGCTGGCTCGAGGGCGACGAGCTCGCGCGCGCCTACGCCGATGCCGACGCCTTCCTGTTCGCCTCCCAGACCGACACCTACGGGCAGGTCGTCGTCGAGGCGCAGGCCAGCGGGCTTCCGGTGGTCGCGGTCGCCATGGGCGGACCCGCCGATCTGATCGAGCACGGTCGCAGCGGCCTGCTGGCCGAGCCCGACGCCCGCGAGCTGGCGGCGAAGCTCGTCCGCGTCGCGCAGAGCCCGCCCCTCCGCGCCCGGCTCGCCGGCGGGGGCATGGCGGCCGCGCGCGAGCGCACGTGGGAGCGCTCGCTCGCACAGCTCGCCGATGGCTATTCCCTCGCAATCGCCCGAACGACCCCCGAAACGGCCAGCCTGCTTTCAGCTCGGGCCACCGGCGTCCCGCCGAGGACTCCGGCGCTCTACAGTTGAGGCAGTGAGCGAACTCGACATCGAACGGGACGCCGCCGCCGTCAACGGAGGCCCCGCTCCGACTGCTCCCGCCGAGCCCGTCGCGACCACCCCGGAGCCGGTCGACCTCGAGGACTCCTGGCTCTATTTCAACCGCGAGCTCTCGTGGCTGGACTTCAACGACCGAGTCCTCCAGCTCGCCGAGGACACGACGCTGCCGCTGCTCGAGCGGCTCAAGTTCTGCGCCATCTACGAGAGCAACCTCGACGAGTTCTACATGGTGCGCGTGGCGGGGGTGCACGACAAGATCGTCGCCTCGCTGACCGCCGGCGGCGCCGACGGGATCCCCCCGGCCGAGGTTCTCGCCGCCGTTCGCGAGCGCACGATCGCCCAGCGCGAGCGCCTCGAGCGATGCCTCCTCTCCGAGCTCGTGCCGGCGATGGCCGAGCGCGGGATCAGGATCGTCGACTACGACGAGGCGACCCCCGACGAGCTCGCCGAGATCGACGAGCTGTTCAACAGCCGCGTGTTCCCGGCGCTGACGCCGCTCGTGTTCGGCGTCGGCCGGCCGTTCCCCTACATCTCGAACCTCTCGCTGAGCCTCCTCGTCGTCCTCCGCGATCCGGTCCAGGACACGGAGGTCCTCGCCCGGGTGAAGGTGCCGAAGGAGCTGCTCCGTCGCTACCTGCCGATCGGCGACGGCAAGACCTTCGTCGCGCTCGAGGACGTCATCTCCCACAACCTCGGGGCGTTGTTCCCGGGCATGGAGGTGATCGGCCACACCCTGTTCCGCGTCACCAGGGACACCGACTACGACGTCTCCGACGAGGCCGACGACCTCCGCCGCGCGGTCGAGGAGGAGATCCGCCGCCGCCGCTTCGGCGAGGTGATCCGGCTCGAGCTGACCGGCGATCTCGACCCGCGCCTCCGGGAGCGCCTCGTCTCGCTGCTCGGGATCGGGCCCGACCAGGTCTACGACGTCGGCTGGATCGGGATGGACGACCTCTTCGACATCGCCGGCGTTTCCGGCTTCGACGACCTCCGCTACCCGCCGTTCTCCCCGGTCACCCAGACCCGGCTGCAGGCGCCCGAGGGTCAGACGATGGACCTGCTCGCGGCGATCCGCGAGGGCGACATCCTCGTCCACCACCCCTACGACTCGTTCCAGACGTCGGTCGAGGCGTTCGTCCGCCAGGCGGTCAACGACCCCGACGTCCTCGCGATCAAGCAGACCGTGTACCGGACCAGCGACGACTCACCGCTCGTCCCGGCGCTGATCCAGGCGTCGGAGCGCGGCAAGCAGGCGGTCTGCATGGTGGAGCTGAAGGCCCGATTCGACGAGCAGGCCAACATCCGCTGGGCGAAGAAGCTCGAGCAGGCCGGCGTCCACGTCGTCTACGGGATCCCGGCGCTGAAGACTCACGCCAAGTGCGTCCTGGTCGTCCGGCGCGAGGGTGACGGGGTTCGCCAGTACGCCCACATCGGGACCGGCAACTACAACCCGAAGACGGCCCGCCTCTACACCGACCTCGGGCTCTTCACCGTCGATCCCGGCATCTGCTCCGACATCGCCGAGATGTTCAACTACCTGACCGGCTACGCCCGCCCGCAGAACTACCGGAAGGCGCTGATCGCACCGTTCAACCTCTCCGAGGGCCTGCTCGCCGAGATCGACCGGACGATCGAGGCCCACAGCTCCCAGCGTCCCGCCCGGATCCGGATGAAGATGAACTCGCTTCTCGATCCGCGGACGATCCAGGCGCTCTACCGCGCTTCGCAGGCCGGGGTGAAGGTCGAGCTCAACGTCCGCGGGATCTGCGCGCTGCGGCCCGGTGTCGAGGGCGTCTCCGAGAACATCACCGTCGTCTCCGTCCTCGGGCGCTTCCTCGAGCACTCCCGGATCTACTGCTTCGAGCGCCCCGGCGAGACCCGCGTCTACACAGGGTCCGCGGACCTGATGCCGCGCAACCTCTACAACCGGGTCGAGCTCGTGATCCCGGTCGAGGACGAGGGGGTGCGGGAGGAGATGATCGAGATCCTCGACCTCAGCCTCGCCGACAACGCCGGGGCCTGGAACCTCGACGCCGAGGGCGAGTGGACGCGGAGGACGCGAGCGCCGGGCGAGCCGGTCAACGACGTCCAGGCGACGATGATCGAACGCAGCACCGGCCGCGCCGCGGAGGCCCCCCAGACCTTCTAGGGAGTCCGCGAGGACGATGCGGCACGACGCACACGGATATTGGATCGAGGAAGCCGGGCTCGAGGGCACCCCCTCGCTGCCGGCGCTGACCGAGGACACGGTCGCCGATGTCCTCGTGGTCGGCGGCGGCTACACCGGACTCTGGGCGGCGTGGTGGCTCAAGCAACAGGACCCCGATGCCCGTGTCGTCCTGCTCGAGGCCGAGCACTGCGGCTTCGGCCCGAGCGGCCGCAACGGCGGGTTCGTCAACTCGATGGGCTTCAGCCTGCCGACGCTGCGCCGCAACTTCGGCGATCGCGCCGCAGTCGAGATGGTCCACGCGGGCGACGCCTCGGTCGACGCGATCGGTCGCTGGTGCGAGGAGCAGGACGTCGACGCCTGGTTCACCCGCGCCGGCTACCTGCAGGCTTCGACCGCGCCCTACTTCGACCACGCCTGGGACCCCGTGGCCGAGTCCTGCGCCGAGCTCGGCGAGCAGGGCCGGATCGACGTCCTCGACCGCGACGGCGTCCGCTCCCGCTGCGATTCGCCGCTGTTCCGCTGCGCCGCCTTCTACCCCGTCGCCGCGACGGTCCAGCCCGCACGGCTGGCGGCCGGGCTCCGCGAGCGGATCGTCGAGGCCGGGGTGGTCGTCCACGAGCACACCCGCGTCGATGCGCTCACCGACCGCGACGGCGGCGTCGTCGCGACGACGCCGGGGGGCGCGGTCCGCGCCCGCTCCGCCGTTCTCGCCGCCGGCGGATCGCTGCTCCGGTTCCGCCCGCTGCGCCGCTCGCTCACCGTCACCTCGAGCCACATGGTCATCACCGAGCCCGTTCCCGACATCCTCGAGGAGCTCGGCTGGACCGGCGGTGAGTGCATCACCGACTCGCGGCACATGGTCCACTACTTCCGGACAACGCGGGACGGTCGCATCGCGTTCGGCTGGGGTGGCGGGAAGATCGTCCGCGGCGCCAACGTTCATGGGCGCGCCGAGATCGACCCGGAGCTGACGGACGCCGTCCGGGCCGACCTGCTGCGCTTCTTCCCCCAGCTCGAGGGCCGGGCGATCACCCATGCCTGGGGCGGCCCAATCGACGTCTCGCCGACCCATCTGCCGGTGATCCGCAGTGTCGGGGCCCGCAGCTTCGCCGGCTTCGGCTATACGGGCCACGGCGTCGGTCCCTCGCAGATGGTCGGCCGGGCGCTCGCCTCGCTCGCGCTCGATCGGCGCGACGAGTTCACCACCCTCCCGATCGTCGACCCGCCGCCGGTCAGCGTTCCCCCCGAGCCCTTCCGGTTCGCGGGCGGAGCGATCATCCGGCGCGCGATCATCCGCAAGGAGCTGGCCGAGGAGCAGGACCGGAAGCCGGGGCCGATCACCCGCATCGTCAGCGGGATCCCGGAGCTGATCGGCATCCACGTCGGCCGCTGAGGCGCGAGGAATCCGCCCGTCCGCGGCGAATTCCGGGGACGGCGCAGGGCTCAGATCAACATCTCGCCGAGGCTCGGCCCCGGCGACGCGAACTCAGGAGTGACGATGGAAGGAAGTCCGATGATGACCGGGCCGGAGGGGCGCGAGCTGCTCCGCGGTCTCTCGAGGTTCTGGTGGCTGTGGCTGGTGTTCGGGATCGGCTGGATCGTGATCGCGCTGGTGATCCTCCAGTTCGACCAGGCCTCGATCACCACCGTCGGCGTCCTGATCGGCCTGATGTTCTTCATCAGCGGCCTGCAGCAGTTCGCGATCGCGGGGATGGTCGAACGGGGCCGGTGGATGTTCCTGCTGTTCGGCTTCCTGTTCGTGGTCGCCGGAGTGGTCGCGTTCATATCGCCCGAGAACACGTTTGCCGCGATCGCCGACATCCTCGGGTTCCTGTTCCTTATCGTCGGCATCTTCTGGATCATCCAGGCCTTCGCCGAGCGTGACGAGAGCGACGTCTGGTGGCTCGGCCTCGGCGCCGGGATCCTGATGGTGATCCTCGCCTTCTGGACCGGCGGTCAGTTCTTCATCGAGAAGCAGTACACGCTCCTCGTCTTCGCCGGGATCTGGGCCCTGATGTCGGGCGTCACCGACATCGTCCGGGCGTTCCAGATCCGCAAGCTCGGGGAGCTCTAGGACTCAGCCCCTTCGCAGGTGCCCGAGGGTCTCCGAACGCAGGAGGCTCTCGGGCGCAAGCACCTCGATCCCGACGAGGCGACCCTCCTCGTCGACGTCGAGGGCGATCTCGGATCCCGCTTCCCCGAGCTCCTCGACCTCCTCGAGGGTGATGGCGCTGCGGGGGACGAAGCCGGCGTCCTCGGGGATCAGGCTGATGTAGACGGCCCCGGTCTCGGGCTCGTAGGTGATGTACACGCGGTCCAGACTACGCGTCGGCGACCGGCGTCACCACGACCGGCACGCTCGCGATCTGGACGAGCTTGTGGGGAGTCGAGCCGAGGATCGCGCCCTTGATCGGGCTGTCGCCGTACGTGCCGACGATGATCATCCGCGCGTCGCGCTCCTCGGCAACGGCGGCCAGCGCCGCGGCCGGCCGCTGCGGGATCAGCGCGCCCTCGGCCTCGACGCCGCACTTCTGCGCCGACTCGACGCCCTCGTCGATGAACGCCTGCCCCTGGTCGCGCATGATCTCGCGCTGGGTGCCGATCTCTCCGGCCCCCTGGTAGGGCTGGTAGCCGTAGGCGACGATCACCTTCGAGCCGAGGCCCTTGGCGAGGTCGCAGGCGAGGTCGAGTGCCGCGTGCCCGCAGCCGGTCCCGTCGTAGCCGACGATGATCTCGTTGTTCATGAGGCTGCCTCCGCTTTCTTGGCGAGCGATCCCGGCTCCGCCACCGAAGGCTTGCGCCGGAAGAATTCGGGTTCGGCGATCCGCTGGAGGATCATGACGACGATGCCGAGGATCGCGAAGAAGATCGCGATCGCCAGTGGCGGACCGACCCCGAGCACGTCGCGCTTGCCCGGCTCGGAGAGGTCGCTGATCGATTTGATCAGGACGTAGGTCAACGTCAGCCCGCCGAGTACGGGCATCACTCCGACGGCGAAGAACGACTTCACGCTCGTCGTCAGCTCGCGGCGGTAGAACCAGGCGCAGGCGAAGCCGGTGAGCCCGTAGTAGAAGGCGATCATCAGGCCCAGCGCGGCGATCGAGTCGCCGAGAATGTCCTCGCTGATCAGCGTCAGCCCGAAGTACCAGACGATCGACAGCCCGCCCATCAGCAGCGTCGAGAAGTCGGGGGTCTGGTAGCGCGGATGGACCCGGGCGAAGATCTTCGGCAGTGCCTTCACCGCTCCCATCGACAGCGACGTCCGCGCCGTCGGCAGGATCGTCGTCTGCGTCGACGCCGCCGCCGAGGTCAGCACGGCGATGATCAGGATCTTGTCCAGCGGTGAGCCGAGCACGTCGAGGCCGAGGGCCGAGAGGACGTCGTCCTTGTTCTGCTTCAGGAACTCCTCACCGTGGACGGCCTGCGCCGCGATCGAGACGATCACGTAGATGGCGAGCAGGATCAGGGTCGAGACGACCGCGGATTTCCCCGGACCCTCGGTCGGGTCCTCGGTTTCCTCGTTGACGGTCACCGCGCTGTCCCACCCCCAGTAGATGAAGACCGCGACGAGTACCCCGTCGATCAGCGCCGTCGTGCTGTCGATGTTGAACGGGTTGAGCCACCCGAGGCTGGGGTCGATCGAGTCCGGGTAGTCGCCGGCGTAGACCCTGACCAGGGCGACGACGGCGAAGGCGGCCAGCGCGAGGATCTCGGCTCCGAGGAGCGCGATCTGGGTCCGGGCCGAGAGCTCGATCCCGATGTAACAGATGGCGGTCATGATCGCGATCCAGATCACGCCGATGCAGGTCACGGCGATCGTCGACGGAGCATCGATCCCGACCAGCAGGAAGCTGTAGAGGCCGGCGATCTGGGCCAGGTTCGCCATGACGATGACGTCGGCGACGATAATCGCCCAGCCGCCGATCCAGCCGATCGACGGGCCCATCGCCGAGGTGACCCAGGTGAAGGTCGTGCCGCAGTCCGGGTCCTGGCGGTTCATGTAGTAGTAGGCGAAGGCGATGCAGAGCATCGGCAGGAACGCCACCCAGAGGACCGCCGGCGAGAACAGGCCGACCCCGGCCGCGACGACGAACCCGAGGCTCGCCGCGAGGCTGTAGCCGGGAGCCGTCGAGGCGACGCCGATGACGACGCTCGAGGCGAAGCCGATGGCCCCGCCCTTCAGGCCCTTGTCACCGCCTGACGCGGACGACGACGGCGGCTCGGCGGCAGGCGTCGACCCGAGTGCCCCGGTTGCGCTCTCCATTCCCTCTCCTCTCGTCGCTGGACATGACGACGATCTCCGGCGCGGAGACTATTCCTCTGCTCGATTACGCGCAGTTCGCGTCCGGTGTGGTTCCGCGGCGAGGGGGTAGGGGAATCGGGAGAGCAACGAAAGGAGCCGGATGGATCCGGTCGCAGTCATCTTCGTCATCGCCATCCTGATCGTCTTCGCGATCGCATGGAGGGTCTGGGGCTCCGAGCGCTAGGGCGCCCGCACCGGTCAGTGGGTGCCGAAGGCGGCGCCCTTCTTCGCGGGCTGCCAGCGTGTGGTCACGACCTTCTTGCGCGTGTAGAACTCGACGGCGTCGTGGCCGTTCGCGTGGAGGTCGCCGACCATGGAGTCCTTCCAGCCCGCGAACGGGAACCATGCGACCGGCGCCGGAACGCCGACGTTGACGCCGACCATCCCGGCCTCGACCTCGTTCCGGAACTTGCGGACCGCCGCACCGGACTCGGTGAAGATCACCGACGCGTTGCCGTAGCGGGACGAGTTGACGAACCCGAGCGCGTCGTCGAGATCCTCGACCTCGAGCAGTGCGAGCAGCGGCCCGAACAGCTCCTCGCGCGCGAGCTCCGACTCGCGGTCGGAGACGGTCAGGATCGTCGGGCCCATCAGCGCGCCGGCGGCGTTGGTCTTGTCGCGGCCGTCGACGACGACCTCCGAGCCCTGCTCGATCGCGCGGTCGGCCGCGGCGGAGATCCGGTCGCGGGCGTCGGCGGCGACCATCGGCGGGCAGACGACGCCCTCCTCGGCGCCGTTGCCGGTCGGCAGGGTCGCCGCAGCGTCGGCCAGGGCGGAGCGGACCTCGCGGCGGCGCTCCTGGTCGCCGACGATGACGGCGACCGAACCCGCGAGACAGCGCTGCCCGGCATTGCCGAACGCCGACTGCATCATCGCCGGGACCGCCTGGTCGAGATCGGCGTCGTCCATCACGACCATCGAGTTCTTGGCGCCACCGAGGGCCTGCACGCGCTTGCCCGAGCGGGTGCCGCGGTCCATGACGTGGAGGGCGGTCGACGCCTGCCCGACGAAGCTGATCGCGTCGATCTCGGGGTGGTCGAGCAGCCCGTTGACCGCGTCGTGGGCGCCGTGGACGATGTTGACCACGCCGGCGGGGATCTGATCGATCCCGTCGATCAGCTCGACGATCCGCTGCGGCGTCCGCGGGTCCCGCTCGGACGGCTTCAGGATGAAAGTGTTGCCGCAGGCGATCGCATACGGCAGGAACCAGAGCGGGATCATCGCCGGGAAGTTGAACGGGGTGATCGCGGCGACCACGCCGACCGGCTGACGCCACATCTCGACGTCGACGCCGCCGGCGACGCCCTCGAGCGTCTCGCCCTTGAGCAGGTTCGGGATGCCGCACGCGTTCTCGGTCGACTCGATCCCGCGCCCGACCTCGCCGCGCGCGTCGTCGAGCGCCTTGCCCATGTCCTCGGTGACGAGGCGGGTCAGCTCCTCCTGGTTGGCCCAGAGCGCCTCGCGCAGGGCGAACACGGCGCGCGCCCGCTTCGCGACGGAGGTGGCCGCCCACGCCGGCTGCGCCGCCCGCGCGGCGGAGGCCGCGGCGTCGACGTCCGCCGCCGTCGACAGCGGCACCCGCGCGAGCACCCTGCCGGTGGCGGGATCGACGTCGTCGAGGGTCTCGGTCGCGGCCGATGTGACCCACTCCCCGCCGATGTAGTTCTTCAGCGTCTCCGGCTCACCGGCTGCGTTCTCGTCGGTGCCGGCCTGCGTCAGCGTCTCGGGCTCCATCGCCTGTCTCCTTCGGCGTCTCGGTCTCGGAAGTCCTCGCCGATGGTACTGCCGCCCCTTGGTGCGTCGTTGCACAAACTCGGGCCGCGCCTTCCGCCGCAGCGGCGCAAGCGGGTCAGTCCGCGTCGCGGCCGAGTGCGATCCGAAGCAGGCCGAGAGCGCACTGCCGGAAGCCCTCCGGCAGGGCCGCCGACGGTGACGCCCCCGGGTGGCTCCGCGCGACCCGGACCCGCAACACCCCGGGGCGGATCCGGAAGCGCAGCGGTGCCTCCAGCGTCGCCGCCTCGCCGTCGATCCCGGCCGGCACGGGGTGGGCCGCGCCGGCCTCGAACTCCGGCGCGCTCCATTCGCGCCACGGTCGCTGGAGCCCGCCGCCGCCACCGCGTCCGCGCGGCGCGCCGAACACGGTGACCCCGAGCAGGCCGTCGTCGATCCGCGGCCTCGTACCCGAGCCGACGGCCCGGCCGAGCCGGTAGCGGTTGTTGGAGACGAGGATCGCGACGCCCGAGTGGTGCTCGTGCCCACCCGGCCCGGCCCAGACTAGATCGAGGCCGGTGCCCTGCGGGCCGACCATCTCCGGCACCGCCTCGAGCAGGGTTCGGATCTTCGCGTCGCGATAACCGGCGCGTTGGACGGCGCTCGCGTAGAGGCCGAGGGAGACGTTGTTGACGAAGACGCGGCCGTTGACCTCGCCGAGATCGACGCGGCGCTCGCCGCCGTCGACGAAGGCGTCGAGGGCGCCGGCGACGTCGTCGCGGTCGACGCCGAGATCGCAGGCGAAGTGGTTGCGGGTCCCGGCGGGGATGCAGGCGTAGGGGAGACCGAGCTCGGCGGCGATCTCTGCGACCACCGCCTGGGAGCCGTCGCCGCCCGCCATCGCGAGCGCGTCGGCGCCGTCGGCGACCGCGGCCCGGACGAGATCCGCGAGGTCGTCCCCCGCCCGGAGCTCGACGACGGCGAAGCCGCGTCGCGCCGCCTCCTCGGCGAGCCCGAACCGCTCCGCCTTGCCGCCGCCCGAGCGCGGGTTGAAGAACAGGACGGGGTGCTCGGGAGGAGCGACCGCGGCGAGGTCGGCGCGGGCCCAGAATGCGGCGCGGGTGCAGATCAGACAGACCGCGGCCGCCAGGATCAGGGCGATCTCGTCGACGACCCGGCCGTCGAGCATCAGCCAGAGCGAGCCGCCGAGCCCGACCACGGTCGCCGTCGCCCCGGCGACCCGCAACGTCAGCGGGCCGACGATCGCGTACCAGGCACCGACCGAGGCGAGGCCGAGCAGGCCGACGACGAAGAGGCCGCGAGGCATCGCGTTCACGGCGATCAGGATCAGCAGCGCGATCGCGATCGTCCCGGAGGCGAGGGCGGCGACGGCGGCTGTCCTGCGGACGCTCATAGAATCAGCGCCGATGGAGGAGTCGCCCGCCGAACCGCCCGCGAGCGAACCGGGCCGCTGGCTCGAGGACGCCGAACGGGTCGACCTCGCGCTCTACGCCGCGATCGCCCGGACGCCGACGCCGACGCTCGACCGAGCGATGTCCCGGCTCTCCCGTGCCGCCGACTACTCGAAGCTCTCGATCGCCTCGGCCGCCGTACTCGCCGCGACCGGGGGCCGGACGGGGCGCCGTGCGGCCGTGATGGGTCTCGCGTCGGTCGGCACCGCGGCGGCGTTCTTCAACCTCGTCGTCAAGCCGCTCAGCAACCGTTCGCGGCCGGATCGGATCGCCGAGCAGGTGCCGATCGCACGGCACGTGCGGATGCCGAGCTCGACGTCCTTCCCGTCGGGTCATTCCGCGACCGCGTTCGCCTTCGCCGCCGGCGTCGGCAGGGTCATGCCGCCCGCCGCCGTTCCGCTGCACGCGCTCGCGGCGGCGATCGCCTACTCGCGCGTCCACACCGGGGTCCACTATCCGGGCGACGTCGTCGCGGGAGCGGTCTCGGGGACGGTCGTTGCCCAGCTCACCACGCACGCTCTCGATCGTAAGGCCGCACGCCGCGCCTGAGCCGCGCGGTCGCTAGGCGGCGCCCCCGCCCGGGCCGTAGGGGTACCACCAGTCCTTCGGCTCGATCTCGGTCTCCATGTGGACGTGCTTCGTCTCCTGGAAGGCCTCCAGCCCCTCGCGCCCGAGTTCCCGGCCGATCCCCGACTGCTTGAAGCCGCCGAAGGGACCCGCGTCGTTGTCGGTCAGCGGGTCGTTGATCCAGACGGTGCCGGCACGGAGCTCGCGCATGCAGTGGATCGCGCTCTTGAGGTCGCGCGTGTAGACGTTGGCGCCGAGGCCGAAGCGGGTGCCGTTGGCGAGCGCGATCGCCTCGTCGAGGTCCGCGACCGGGACGATCGGCGCGACCGGCCCGAACGTCTCCTCGCGCAACAGGTCGGTCTCAGCCGGCGCACCCGTGACGACGGTGGGGGCGAAGAAGTGGCCCCGCCCCTGACCGCCGTCCCCGCCGCCGGCGAGGACCTCGGCGCCTGCCGCGACCGCGGCCTCGACCTGGTCGACGACCTTCTGCCGCTGCGGGGCGGAGACCATCGGCCCGACGTCGGTCGCCTCGTCGAAGGGATCGCCGAGGACGAGGCTCTCGGTGTGGGAGACGAAAGCCGACACGTAGTCGTCGTAGACGTCCTTCATCACGTAGAAGCGCTCGGCCGACGTGCAGACCTGCCCGGCGTTGAGGAAGGCGGCCCAGGCGCCGCCGCGCGCCGCGACCTCGATCTCGGAGGCGACGTCGGAGCAGACGATGAAGGGGTCCTTGCCGCCCATCTCGAGGTTGACGCGGGCGAGCCGGTCCGCGCACGCGAGTGCGACCTTGCGGCCCGTGGCGACCGAGCCGGTGAACGCGATGCAGTCGACGCGCTCGTCGGCGGAGAGTGCGGCACCGGCGTCGCCGGCGCCGGCGACGATGTTGACCGCTCCGGCGGGGAGGTGGGAGAAGCAGCCGGCGAGCTCGAGCGTCGAGAGCGGCGTGATCTCCGACGGCTTCGCGACCACCGAGCAGCCGGCCGCCAGCGCCGGGGCAACCTTCCAGGTCAGCAGCAGCAGCGGGTAGTTCCAGGGGACGATGCAGCCGACGACGCCGAGCGGGTCCTTGACCACCATTGCGAGCTGCGTTGACTCGATCGGCGGGATCACGCGGCCGGCGCTGTCGCGCCCGACCTCGGCGTAGTAGTCGAAGCACGCCGCGCACCACTCGATTTCGTCCCGGTTCTCGACGAGGGGCTTGCCGCCCTCGGACGTCATCGTCCGGGCGAGCTCCTCGCCGTTCTCACGCAGTCGCCGTGCGACCTCGTGGAGCATCTCGCCGCGCTCGAGGGCGGGCGTTCGCGACCACGTCTCGAAGGCCTCGCGCGCCGCGGCGACCGCGGCGTCGAGTTGCTCGGGGGAGGCCGAGCCGACGGTGGCGACCGTCTCGGTCGTGAACGGGTTCTCGACCGCGATCGGCTCACCGGAACCGGCGACGGACTCGCCGCCGATCAGGAGCGTGTGGTCGCTCACGCGGCGGAGCCGGCGGTGCTGACCGGGTCCCGGCGGGACACGAGACCGCCGGTCCCGTCGTCCTGATCGGGCCTGACCTGCGCCATCTTCTCGGCCCGGCGCTGCTGGATGACGGTCGCGACCATCGCGATGACCGTCAGCGCGAACAGGATCGTCGCGAACACGTTGACCTGGACCGGGATCCCGCGCTGGGCCGCGCCGAAGATGTAGAGCGGGAACGTCACCGTCGTCCCCGAGTTGAAGTTCGAGATCACGAAGTCGTCGAGGGAGAGGGCGAACGCGAGACCACCGGCGGCGACGAGGCCCGGCGCGATCAGCGGCAGGGTGACGGTGCGGAACGTCGTCCGTGGGTCGGCGCCGAGATCACGCGCGGCCTCCTCCAATCTTCGGTCGAAGCCGATCAGCCTCGATCTGACGACGACCACCACGAAGCTGATCGTGAACATGATGTGGGCGATCAGCAGGGTCAGGAACCCGGTGCTGATCTGGAAGTAGACGAACATCGACAGGAGCGCGGCGCCGATGACGACCTCGGGACTGGTCATCGGGATCACAATCAGGAGGTTGGCTCCCCGGCGGCCCCGGAACTGGTAGCGGACGAGCGCCAGGGCGATCATCGTCCCGAGGATCGTCGAGACGATCGTCGCCAGCGCCGCGAGCTCGAGACTCCGGAGCATCGCCGCGTTGAGGTCGGGAATGTCGAAGGCGTTGGCCCAGTAGTCGGTCGTGAAGCCCTGCCAGGTGAAGTTGAACTTGCCGGCCGGATCGTTGAACGAGAACGCGATGATCACCGCGATCGGCAGCAGCGTGTAGATCACGACGAGGATCGCGAAGATCATCACGCCGCGCTCGCGCAGCCAGTTGATGGCCTTCATCGGATCACCTTCATTTCGCGGTCACGACCTCGGCCTCGTCGCCCATCAGCGATTCCTCACCGGCGAACTTGATGTAGATCGCGACCGCGATGACGATCAGCGCCATCATGATGAACGAGAGCGCCGCCGCGATCGGATAGTCCTTGACGTTCAGGTACTGGCTCTGGATGACGTTGCCGATCATCGCCTGGTTCGGGCTGCCCAGGAACGAGGCGTTGATGTAGTCGCCGACCGCGGGGATGAAGGTCAGCAGGGTGCCGGCGATCACGCCCGGCATCGAGATCGGCAGGGTCACCTTCCGGAAGGTGGTCCTGGCGTTGCCGTAGAGGTCCTTGCCGGCCTCGATGAGGCGCGTGTCCATCTGTTCGAGGCTGGCGTAGATCGGCAGCACCATGAACGGCAGGAAGTTGTAGGTGAGGCCCGCGATGACCGCGGTCGGCGTCTTCAGGATCGTGCCGTTGTCGCCGACGAGCCCGATCGTCTGGAAGAAGTTCACGACGCTGCCGTCGTTGGAGAGGATCGTCTGCCAGGCGTAGGTCCGGATCAGGTAGGTGGTGAAGAACGGAGCGATCACCGCGAGCAGCATCACCGTCTGCCAGCGTCCCGCCTTGAACGCGATCGCGTAGGAGAGCGGGTAGGCGATCACCAGGCAGAGCAGCGTCGCGATCCCGGCGTAGATGAACGAGCGCACGAACTGCGTGTCGAAGTCGGTCAGCGCCGTCTTGAAGTTCTCGAAGTGCCAGGTCATCTCGAACGTCGTGTCGAGCGAGCCCTGGTAGAGCGAGACCGAGAGCATGAAGAGCATCGGCAGGACGAAGAAGATCGCCAGCCAGAGGAGACCCGGCCCCATCAGGAAGTAGGGGATGCCCTTGGTCCGTGCCCACTCGCGCATCGATCAGCCTCCCGTGATCAGGCTCTGGAACGCCTTCTCGATCTCGGCGGTGTCGAGCTTCGGCGGGTCGGGCTGGGTCGAGCAGTTCTTCGTGTACTGCTCGGTCGGGAAGATCAGCGGGCTCTTCGCGGCTTCCGGATTGATCTTCTTCAAGTAGGCCTTGGTCCCGGCGACGGGGGTCGTGTAGTAGTTGTAGTTTGCGATCTGCGCCTGGTTCTTCGGCTGGTAGACGTAATCCATCCACTCGTAGGCGGCCGCCGGGTTCGGGGCGCCGACCGGGATCACCATGTTGTCGGCCCAGATGATGCAGCCCTGCTCGGGCATCACGAAGTTGATGTCGGGGTTGTCGGCCTGCAGCTGGATCGCGTCCCCGGACCAGCCGATCGCCGCGACGACGTCCCCGCGCGCCATGTCGTTGATGTAGGAGTTCCCGGTCACGCCGATGATCTGCCCGGAGTCGACGGCGGCCTTGAGCTTGTCGATCGCCGCGAGCCAGTCGTCGGCCGTGGCGTCCTCGGGGTCGATGCCGTCCGCCTTCATGATCAGCGGCACGGTGTCGCGCATCTCGCTCAGGACCGTGACCTTGCCGTGGTACTTGGGGTCGAAGAGGTCGTTGATGCTCTTGACGTCCGGTGCCAGGGCCTTGTTGACGACGAGGCCCGTCATGCCGCTCTGCCACGGCAGCGAGAACTCGCGGTTCGGATCGAAGGAGGGGGACTGCAGGCTCGGGATCAGATTCTCCATCGCCGGCGCGACCGACTTCTGGTCGAAGTTCTGGAGGTAGCCCAGGTTGTGCATCTTGTTCGCCATCCAGTCGGTGACGACGAAGATGCTGCGCCCCGCGGGGTCGCTGTTGGCGAGCGTGGGCTGCAGCTTCGAGAAGAACTCGTTGTTGTCGTTGACGTCCTCGATGTACTCGACCGAGATCCCGGTCTTCTGCTCGAACTCGTCGACCGTGTCCTTGTCGATGTAGGCGGGCCAGTTCGAGATCGTCAGCTCGCCGTCTCCGGGGCCGGGCGCCGCCGTCGCGGTCTGGGTCGGGCCGTCGAGGCCGCCGGCCCCGAGGTCGCTGCACGCCGAGAGCCCGACCGCCGCCGCCAGTGCGACGAGGGCGAGGGCGACGCGCAGCAGCGGCTTCATCTCAGCCGGCCGCCTGGCTCGCCGGGAGCGTCACGGCCTCGTGGTCGGCCGTGGCGCGCTCGGCACCGGACTCGCGGACGAGGTGGATGTGCTCCGGCGTCCACGAGAGCTTGACGTCGGCGCCGCCGCCCGGCAGGGACTGGCGCTCGGCCTCGTCGGTGTTCGGGCAGAGCACGGTCATCCGCGAACCGCCGCGGAGCTCGACGACGAGCTGCGTCGCCGTTCCGAGGTAGACGGAGCTGGCGACGACGCCCTCGACCGACTGCTCGTTCGCGCGCTCGGTCGCCTGCTGGCCCTTCGGCGTCACGTAGAGCTTCTCGGGTCGCACGACCGCGTGACACTGCTCACCCTGGCCGATGCCGTTGGCCGGCGCGGTGACGGTGACGCCGGCGTCGAGATCGACGACTGCGTTGTCGCCCTCGAGGCGGCTGACGATTCCGGGCATCAGGTTGGAGACGCCGATGAACCCGGCGACGAACGTCGTCGACGGGCGCTCGTAGACCTCCTCCGGCACCGCGACCTGCTCGACGATGCCGCGGTTCATCACCGCGATCCGGTCGGACATCGTCAGCGCTTCTTCCTGGTCGTGGGTGACGTAGACGAACGTGATCCCGATCTCCTGCTGGATCCGCTTGAGCTCGACCTGCAGACCCTTGCGGAGCTTCAGGTCGAGGGCGCCGAGCGGCTCGTCGAGCAGCAGCACCTTCGGCAGGTTGACGACCGCGCGGGCGAGCGCGACGCGCTGCTGCTGGCCGCCCGAGAGCTGGCTCGGGCGACGGTTCGCCTCGCCCCAGAGCCCGACGCGCTCGAGCTCCGCCTGGACGCGCTCGTCGACCTCGGCCTTGTCGACACCCTTGCGCTTGAGGCCGTAGGCGACGTTGTCCTTGACGCTGAGGTGGGGGAAGAGCGCATAGCTCTGGAACACCGTGTTCGTCGGACGCTTGTGGGCGGGTTGGCCGGCGACGTCGGTGCCGTCGATCAGCACCTGGCCCGCGTCGGGCTGCTCAAAGCCGGCGATCATCCGCAGCGTCGTGGTCTTGCCGCAGCCGCTGGGGCCGAGCAGGGTGAAGAACTCGCCCTCGTCGATCGTCAGATCGAGAGCATCGACCGCGGTGAACTCGCCGAACCGCTTCGTAACGCCCTTCAGCGTCACCCCAGCTTGGCTGCCACCGTTGGATGTGGCTGCTGCTTCCGTAACTCCTCCTCACAGGTCCGGAAAATGTGCCCTGCCGGAAACCTAACCGAATTCGATCTCCGGACGGAAGGGACAAGCGGGAAATTCCGCGAATGTCCCAACGGCCGCGACCGTGGTTGTACGGAGCGTACAATCGGCTCTCGGGGCCTTGAACCAAATCTCGGTTGTGCCCTCCAAATCGACGTTCTACCTTTGTGCAAAGCGTCGAGTCGACCATGAAGGAGAGTTGGGATCGTGGCTGTCAGCACCCCCCAGGACGTCCACCCGCAGACCGATGACGCAGGCTCGAACCTGCAGGAGATGGCGCGGAAGCATCTCTGGATGCACTTCTCGCGGATGGGTGGCTACGACGATCAGCACGAGATCCCGATCATCTCCCGCGGCGAGGGCCCCTACGTCTACGACGACCACGGCAAGCGCTACCTCGACGCCCTCAGCGCCCTGTTCTGCTGCAACGCCGGTCACGGCCGGGTCGAGTACGGCGAGGCCGCCCTCGCCCAGATCAAGGAGCTCGACTTCTACACGAACTGGAGCTACGCCCACCCGCGCTCGATCGAGCTCGCCGAGCGGGTCGCCGAGCTGACCCCGGGCGACCTCAACCACGTCTTCTTCACCAACTCCGGTTCGGAGGCGGTCGAGGCCGCGATCAAGGTCGCGCGCAACTGGCACCGCGCCCACGGACGCGGCCAGCGGCACAAGATCATCTCCCGCGAGGTCGCCTACCACGGGACGACGATGGGCGCCCTGACCGCGACCGGCATCACGCCGCTGAAGGTGCCGTTCGAGCCGTCGATGCCCGGCGGTTCGCACGTGCCGAACACCAACCACCTGCGGTGGCCGGCCGAGCGCGACAACCTCTGGGCGGCCGAGCGGCTCCGCGACCGGATCGAGTTCGAGGGGCCCGACACCGTCGCCGCGGTGATCCTCGAGCCGCTCCAGAACGCGGGCGGGTGCATCCCGCCTCAGGACGGCTACTTCCAGCGGGTCCGGGAGATCTGCGACGAGTTCGGAGTCCTGCTCATCTCCGACGAGGTGATCTGCTCGTGGGGCCGGCTCGGCCACTACTTCGGCGCCCAGCGCTACGAGTTCCAGCCCGACATCATCACGACTGCCAAGGCCCTGACCGGCGCCTACATCCCGATGGGCGCGATGATCGCCTCCGAGGAGGTCTACGAGCCGTTCTCGACCGGGACGGCGTCGTTCGCGCACGGCTCGACGTTCGGCGGCCACCCGGTGGCCGCGGCGGTCGCGCTCCGCAACCTCGACGTCTTCGCCGAGGAGGACCTCTGCGGTCACGTCCGCGAGCACGAGGGCCAGTTCCGTCAGATGCTCGAGGACCTGCGCGACATCCCGATCGTCGGCGACGTCCGCGGCGCGGGCTTCTTCCACGCGATCGAGCTCGTCAAGGACCGCGACACCCTCGAGGGCTTCGACCACGACGAGTCCGAGTGGCTGCTCCGCGGCTTCCTCTCCGGCGAGCTCTACCGCCGCGGCCTGATCTGCCGGGCCGACGACCGCGGCGACCCCGTGATCCAGCTCGCGCCGCCTCTCACCTGCGGCCCCGAGCAGTTCGAGGAGATCGGCACGGTCCTCCGCGACGTGCTCGAGGAAGCCTGGGACAAGGTCCAGGCCGAGTAGCGGCGACGCCGGGCCGAGGGCCCACCGAACCATGCTGACCGTCCGCAGCCTCCTCGACGAGTTCGACCTCGAGCTCGCCGTCGATGGTGCGCCGGACAACCCGATCCGCTGGGTCCACATCAGCGAGCTCGACGACCCGACACCGTTCCTGTCGGGCGGCGAGCTGCTGCTGACGAACGGCATCAACCTGAAGACCGCGGCGCGCCAGCGCAAGTTCGTTCGTCTTCTCGCGGATGCCGGCGCGGCGGGGATCGGCCTCGCGGTCGGCCTCGATCACGCGACCCTGCCGGCGGCGATGGCCGAGGAGGCCGAGGCCAAGGGCCTGCCGCTGTTCGAGCTCCCGTTCGAGCTCCCGTTCATCGCGGTCACCCGCTGGGCATCCACCCGCCTGATCAACGAGGGCTACCAGGCGCTGGAGCGAAGCGTCGAGGTCCACGCGCTGCTCGAGGGGCTCGTCCTCGCCGAGCGGGGCCTTCCCGAGGTGATGCGGGCGATCGCCGACTCGGTCTCCGGCGCCTCGATGCTGCTCGACGATCGCGGCGTCGAGCTCGCCCGCCATCCGCAGGAGCGGGGCTTTTCCCAGCAGGCGGCATCCGACATCCGGGTCGAGGTCAACGAGCGCTCGGAGGCGGGCCGGCAGGCGATGTTCGTCGTCGAGCGCGGGTCGCTGGCCGGTCGTGCGATCGCCGTGCCGGTGCCGCTCGGCGGCAGCGGGGGCCGCGGGCACTGGCTCGTGCTCGCCCGCCGCACCGGACCCGTCGGCGACCTCGAGCGGCTGCTCGCCCGCCAGGCGGCGATGGTCGTCGCGCTCGAGATGATGCGCGAGCGCGCGGTTCGCGAGACCGAGCGCCGCCTCGCCGGCGACGTCCTCGCCGAGGCGCTCGGGGGCCAGCTCGGCGACGAGGAGCTGCGCGGGCGCCTGCAGCCGTTCGGGATCGAGGGCCGGGTCGCCGTGCTGCTCTACGAGCTCGAGGAGTCGGCCGACGATCCCGTCGTCCTCGCCGAGGCCCTCGGCGTCCCTTCGCTCGTCGCGGTCAACGCCGCCGCCGGCCGTCCGTTGCTCTGCGCGATCGTCGATTCCGGCGACCGCGATCCCGTCGAGCTCGCCCGCGAGGGCCGCAATGCGCTCGCGAGTCCCGACCGCCGGGTCCGTGCCGCCGCGAGCCGGCCGACCCAGGTCGCCGCGCTCCGCCGCGCCTTCCACGAGGCGCGATGCGCGCTCGAGGCGACGGCGATGGCGAACGGGCACACGCCCGACGTCGCCTCCCATCGCGACCTCGGCGCGTTCACGCTGCTCCTCTCGCTCCAGGACGACGACGCGCTCCGGACCTACTCCGAGAACCTGCTCGGCCCGATCTCCGAAGGGGAGGGCGAATACGGGCCGGAGCTGCTGCGCTCGCTCGAGGCGTTCATCGAGCGCAACGGGCAGTGGGAGCGGGCGGCCCGCGATCTCTACTGCCACCGGCATACGCTCCGCTACCGGATCCGCAGGATCGAGGAGTTGACCGGACGCGATCTCAGTCAGGCACAGGACAGGATCGAGCTCTGGCTCGCGCTGCGAGCACGCGAGCTCGTCAGGTAGACCCCCCGAACCGACAACCAGGAAAGAGGAGAGAGATGAAGGTTGGAGTCCCCACCGAGATCAAGGAGGAGGAGTACCGCGTCGCGCTGACCGCGGTCGGCGCGCGCGAGCTCGCCGAGCACGGGCACGAGGTGCTGATCCAGAAGGGGGCGGGGGAGGGCAGCGCGATCGCCGATGCCGACTACGAGGCTCAGGGGGCGCGGATCATCGACACGGCCGAGGAGGTCTTCGCCGCCTCCGACATGGTCCTCGGGGTCAAGGAGCCGCAGCAGGTCGAGGTCGAGATGCTGCGTCCGGACCAGACCCTGTTCACCTATCTGCACCTGGCGCCGGCACCCGATCTGACCCGGGGCCTCTGCGAGTCGGGCGCCACCTGCATCGCCTACGAGACCGTCGAGGACGCCAAGGGCGGGCTGCCGCTGCTCGCGCCGATGAGTGAGATCGCGGGCCGGCTCGCGACGCAGTCCGGTGCGTTCTTCCTCGAGAAGCCGATGGGCGGCCGGGGCATCCTGCTCGGCGGCGTCCCCGGCGTAGCGGCCGCGAACGTGATGGTGATCGGCGCCGGAGCGGTCGGGATCAACGCCGCCCAGATCGCCGTCGGCATGGCGGCCGACGTGTTCCTGTTCGACCTCAACATCGACGCCCTGCGCCGCGCCGACCTCCAGTTCGGAGGCTCGCTGTCCACCGTCTACAGCTCGACGCTCTCGATCGAGACGATGTTGCCGAGCATGGACCTCGTGATCGGTGCGGTCCTCGTCCAGGGGGCGCGGGCACCGCACGTGATCAAGCGCGAGCAGCTCGGGCTGATGAAGCGCAACGCGGTTCTCGTCGACGTCGCGATCGACCAGGGCGGCTGCTTCGAGACCTCGAAGCCGACGACCCACACCGACCCGGTCTACGAGGTCGACGGGATCACCCACTACTGCGTGGCGAACATGCCCGGCGCGGTGCCGATCACCTCGACCCAGGCGTTGACGAACGCGACGCTCCCCTACGTCCTCTCGCTTGCCGATAACGGCGTCGAGGGCGCGCTGGCGAAGGACCCGGGTCTCTGGCCCGGGGTCAACGTCGCGGCCGGCAAGGTCACCCACCCGGGCGTGGCCGAGGGCGTCGGCTCCGACTACGTGCCGGTCAAGGACGCCTTGGGCATCAGTTAACTCCGGGGAGATCCTCCGCTTCGCGTCCGGTCTCCCCGGCCGGCGCGGTGAACTGGACGGGATGACATGTATGTGTCTCCCAGCCGAGGAACGTCCAGGTTGGACTTCCCCGGCTGGGGTCAACACATATGTCTTCCCGTTCCCGCCGGCGCGCCGGCCGGCGGAAGCGGACGGCGAAGCCGGAGCATTTCGCCGGGGTGGTCTCAGTAACCCTTGTAATGGCGGACGGCGTAGCCCGACCGCGACGCCATGCCCTTGTGCCAGCGGGGGCCGGGGCCGCCGGAGGTGTCCCAGCGGAGGCCGGCGACGACGGCCCAGGTGTGGCCGGAGTTGGCGTAGACCGTGATCCAGTCGCCCTTCTTCTTCTTGCCCCAGCTCGCGAGCGAGCCCGAGGTCATCGGCTGCTTCAGCATCCGGGCGCCGTGGAGCATGTAGCTGACCGCGCCGGAGCAGTCGTAGCCCTTGTCGTTGAAGCTGCCGTGGCCGCCGCCCCAGACGTACTTCGTCTTGCGGATCTTGTTCGCGGCCTTGATCGCCTTGACGACCCGAGGGGGAGCGTTGTCGGGCGGAATCGCCTTGCCGCTCGGCAGGAGCTTCGCCTTGCCGGGCTTGCCGGAAGTCTTGGTCCCGGTGCTGAGCCCGCCGCCGGCGACTGCCGAAGCGGAGACGAGGAGGAGGACCGCGGCGGACACTGCGAGCGCCGCGGCCAGGGTCAGGGCGGTGCGATGCACCGTATGGGTGATGAGTCTGTTCATGTTCCTATCTGGCTCGTTTGCGCCTGCGGAGTTAGCTGACGGGCTGGCGCTGCAAGGAGCCTGCGCCTCCGCCTGAATGGCGGATTAGCCCCGTGGACCATCGGGGTCCTGGTTGGGTCCCCCGCTCTCCGGAGATCCGGAGACTCGGCGTTAGGGTCGCGGCACTGTAGCGAAGTCGTAAGCGTTCTGCAAGCAAATGCTTACAAAGCGTCACGAGCCGCCTGACGAACCGCCTTCTGGGCGCTGCATGTAGGTTGGCGGCATGGAAATCGCCGGAAAGCGGGTGCTTCTGACCGGGGCGACGGGAGGGATCGGACGCGCGATCGCGACCGCGCTCGCCGCCCGTGGTGGAGCGGTCGTCCTCAGCTCCCGCAAGGGCCCCGAGCTCGAGCAGCTCGCGGCGTCGCTTCCCGGCGGCGGCCACTCCGTCGTCGTCTCCGATCTCGCCGAACCCGGGGCGGCCGAGCGCCTGGCCGCTGACGCGACGGCGGACGGCCCGATCGACATCCTCGTCGCCAACGCGGGGCTACCCGGGTCGGGTCAGCTCTCCGACTTCAGTGCCGACGAGCTCGCCCGCGCGGTCCGGGTCAACCTCGAGGCGCCGATGATCCTCGCCCACTCGTTGCTGCCGGCGATGGTCGACCGCCACGACGGCCATCTCATCTTCGTCTCCTCGCTGGCCGGCAAGGCCGCCTCGCCGCGCGCCTCGATCTACAACGGCACGAAGTTCGGGTTGCGCGGCTTCGCGCTCGCGCTTCGCGAAGACCTTGCCGGCGATGGCTCGGGCGTCGGCGTCTCGGTCGTCATGCCCGGGTTCATCCGCGACGCCGGGATGTTCGCCGACTCCGGCGCCAAGGTTCCCCCCGGCGTCGGCACCTCGACCCCGGACGAGGTCGCGACGGGAGTGGTCACCGCGATCGAGCGGAACAGGGCCGAGGTCGCGGTCGCACCGTTGCAGCAGCGGGCGCTGGCCCATTTCGCTCACTGGTTTCCCGGAATCGCGGCGCGCGCGCAGCGGGGCGGCGGCACCAAGGTCGCCGAGCAACTCGCTCGCGGCCAGACCGACAAGCGCTGACCCGTACCCACCCCCGATCCGGCTGCGCGACCGACCGGGTAGCGTCATCGCAACCCCTGCACCAAACCAGGAGACGCCATGAGCAAGGAATCCGACGACCGTCTGCGCGACCTGATCGCCGAGGAGGAGGCCGCCGCGGCCGCCGAGGCCGGCGCGATCGGCGGGCACACCGACAGTCAGCGCCTCCCGGAGGCCGAGCGGCCGCTGGCCGAGGGCGGGGAGGGGGTCGCCGAGGGGTTCGAGCTCGCCGAGGAGCAGCTGATCGAGGCCGCTTCCCACGGCGACAAGCACGGCCATCCGCTCGGCGATCGCTTCCCCGAGGAGGACGCGCGATCGGAGGGGCTTACGATCTACGGCGAGGCGGACCACGAGAAGACGTCCGAGAAGGAAGACAGCGACGAGTAGCGCCTCCGGGCGGGAAGGAGACGAGATGACGGACAGCTACGGCGCCCGATCGACACTGGAGGTCTCGGGGCGCGAGTACGAGATCCATCGTCTCGACGCACTCCAGTCGAAGTACGACGTCGCCCGCCTTCCCTACTCGCTGAAGGTCCTGCTCGAGAACTGTCTCCGGCTCGAGGACGGCGTCGGGGTCACCGCCGACGACGTCGAGACGATCGCGGCCTGGAACGCGAAGGCCGAGCCGACCGAGGAGATCCCGTTCCAGCCGGCGCGGGTCCTGATGCAGGACTTCACCGGCGTCCCGGCCGTCGTCGACCTCGCCGCCATGCGCGACGCGATGGACGAGCTCGGCTCCGACCCGTCGAAGATCAACCCGCTGGTCCCCGTCGACCTCGTCATCGACCACTCGGTTCAGGTCGACGCCTTCGGCAACGCCCGCGCCTTCGCGGTCAACGCCGAGCGCGAGTTCGAGCGCAACGAGGAGCGGTACGAGTTCCTGCGCTGGGGCCAGAAGGCCTTCGACAACTTCCGCGTGGTCCCGCCGGCGACCGGCATCTGCCATCAGGTCAACCTCGAGCACCTCGGCCGCGTCGTCTGGTCCGACACCAAGGACGGCGTCGACCGGGCCTTCCCCGACACCCTCGTCGGCACCGACTCGCACACGACGATGATCAACGGCCTCAGCGTCCTCGGCTGGGGCGTCGGCGGGATCGAGGCCGAGGCCGCGATGCTCGGCCAGCCGATCTCGATGCTGCTGCCCCAGGTGCTCGGCTTCCGCCTCGACGGCCGCCTCGGCGATGCAGCGACCGCGACCGACCTCGTCCTCCGCGTCACCGAGATGCTGCGCGAGCGCGGCGTCGTCGGCAAGTTCGTCGAGTTCTACGGGCCCGGCCTGCCGACCCTCGGTCTCGCCGACCGCGCGACCCTCGGCAACATGTCGCCGGAGTTCGGGTCGACCTGCGCGATCTTCCCGCCCGACGCCGAAACCCTCCGCTACCTCGAGTTCACCGGCCGCGGCAGCGAGGTGATCGAGCTGGTCGAGGCCTACACGCGCGAGCAGGGCATGTTCCACGAGCCCGACGCCGAGGAGCCGACGTTCAGCGACACGCTCGAGCTCGACCTCGGCGACGTCGTGCCCGCGATCGCCGGGCCGAAGCGCCCGCAGGACCGGATCGCCCTGACCGACGCCAAGGACGCCTTCTTCGAGACGCTCCGCGGCTTCAACGACGCGGCGGCGGGAGCGCTCGGGACCGAGCGCGAGCCCGACACCGGCTCGTTCCCCGCCTCCGACCCGCCCGGCAACGGCAGCGAGACGGCGACCGGCTCCCCGACCGACGCGCCCGAGGGGGCGCCGGCGGCGACCGCCGTCGCGCCCGAGCGCTGCAGCGACGACTCGATCGAGGTGACCGACGCCGAGGGCAACTCCTTCGACCTCGACCACGGCCGCGTGGTCATCGCCGCGATCACGAGCTGCACCAACACCTCGAACCCGTCGGTAATGATCGGCGCGGGCCTGCTGGCGAAGAAGGCGGTCGAGCGCGGCCTCGACGTCAAGCCCTGGGTGAAGACGTCGCTCGCGCCGGGCTCGACCGTCGTCACCGACTATCTCGAGAAGTCGGGGCTCGACGAGTACCTGAACAAGCTCAAGTTCGACCTCGTCGGCTACGGCTGCACGACCTGCATCGGCAACTCCGGTCCGCTCGACGAGCACATCTCCGAAGCCGTCGCGGAGAAGGACCTGGTCGTCTGCGCGGTCCTGTCCGGCAACCGCAACTTCGAGGGCCGGATCAACCAGGACGTCAAGGCCAACTACCTGGCCTCGCCGCCGCTCTGCGTCGCCTACGCGCTCGTCGGCCGGATGGACTTCGACTTCGAGTCGGAGCCTCTCGGCACCGGCAGCGACGGCGAGCCGGTCTACCTGCGCGACGTCTGGCCGTCCGCGGAGGAGATCCGCGACACGGTCGCCGACGCCGTCCGCGCCGACATGTTCGAGAAGAACTACGCGAACGTGTTCGAGGGCGACGAGCGCTGGAAGGCGATCAAGGTCCCCGACGGCGACCGCTACGACTGGCCCGACTCGACCTACGTCCGCCGGCCGCCGTTCTTCGAGGGGATGGACTCCGAGCCGGCGGAGGCGGCCGACCCGATCACCGGCGCCCGCGTCCTCGCCAAGCTCGGCGATTCGATCACGACCGACCACATCTCGCCCGCCGGCGCGATCAAGAAGGACAGCCCGGCCGGCCGCTGGCTGATCGAGCAGGGCGTCGACGTCCGCGACTTCAACTCCTACGGGTCGCGTCGCGGCAACCACGAGGTGATGATGCGCGGCACGTTCGCGAACGTCCGCCTCCGCAACCAGCTCGTCGACCGCGAGGGCGGCTGGACGCGGCTGATGCCCGACGGCGAGGAGATGCCGATCTACGACGCGGCGATGAAGTACGCGGAGGAGGGCATCCCGCTCGTCGTCCTCGCCGGCAAGGAGTACGGGTCGGGCTCATCGCGCGATTGGGCCGCGAAGGGGACGCTGCTGCTCGGCGTCCGCGCGGTGATCGCCGAGAGCTACGAGCGGATCCACCGCTCGAACCTGATCGGGATGGGAGTGCTGCCGCTGCAGTTCGCCGACGGTGAGAGCGCCGAGTCGCTCGGGCTGACCGGGGTGGAGCGGATCTCGATCGGCGAGCTCGATCCCGACAGCGCCACCGAGGCCGAAGTCACGGCGGAGCCCGAATCCGGGGACCCGATCACCTTCACCGTCAGGGTCCGTCTCGACACCGCCAACGAACGAAAGTACTTTCGTCATGGCGGAATCTTGCATAGGGTTCTGCGCGAACTCCGCTGACTCTGCGTTAGCGGGATTGCAGACCCGGCTTCGATGTAGCAGAATGCAAGTGCAGGTTTCATAAAGCTCGCTCCCGGTTAGTCCCGCCTCCGGGGGCGATCGCGTCGGCATCCCTCCCTGGCTACCGACGCGCGGGCTGGGGTGCGGGCCGCGCGGACCCCCTGCCTCCCGCGGCCCAAACCCCGGCCCATTTTTTTTGGCGGACTGCGAGGCGTCGGGCTCGGCGTCATCGGCCGGCTCACGGCCTGAAGGCCGCATCGCCGACCTCTTCCTTGATCCGACGCCTCGCAGCCACGCCAAAAACCGCAGCTCGCGGGCTCGCTGGGAGTTGCCCCGGCGGGCACGTGCCCGCCGGCCCCGCCTCGTGGAACTAAGCCGTCAGCCGATCTTCGAAGAGGCGGACGCCAGGCCCTTGGTGATGTTCTTCTTCAAGCCCTGGGCGATGATCACGTCCAGGCCCGGGAGCTTCGAGGCGAACGAGATCTCGTAGTGGAGGTGGGTCTTGTCCCCCTCCTTGGTGAAGCGCATCTCGCCGTGGTGGCCCTTGAGCGGGGAGCCCTTGGTGATCTCGTAGGCGATCAGCTCGTTCGGGGTGAACTCGGTGACCGTCTCCTCGAAGGGCGGGAACGGGCCGACCTTGAGCTCGCGGGCCGAGCCGACGCCGTTGCGGTTGCCGTCGGTGCCGTTCTTGAGCCGGGTCACCTTGGCGCCGAAGAGGTCGGCGAGGTTCTCGTGCTCGGAGAGGTACGCGAAGACCTGCTCGATGGGCTGGCTGTAGTCCTGGTCGAAGATGAGGCGCTGCATGGCGGGAATCCAATCAGGTTCCGACGGGAGTCCGTTCGTCGGTCCCCGCCTCGGCCTTCGCGCTGCCGCCACGGCGCTCGATCCACTCGATGCCGGCGACGCTGCCGACCGGGCCGACCGGGGTCAGCGTCGCGGCGAAGAGCCAGAAGGGCGCCTCGCGGCGGAGGATCGCGACCCAGAGCAGCAGGCAGAGCGCGATGTAGCCGATCCCGTGCGCCATCCCGAAGAGGAAGGTCGGCCCCTCGAGTCCGGGGGCCAGCCAGACGACGAGCAGGCCCATGAAGATCGCCAGCTCGACGAACGAGGCGCGCTTGACCCAGATCCAGAGAGGCCCCGGGGCGCGGGGCCGGAACTCGCGCTCGCCTGCGGTGGCTGCGTCGGTCACGGCCGGGAGGCTAGATCACGGCCACCGCCGGCCCGCGACCCCTACGCGGTGCACAAGCCGCCGCGGGGAATCCTGGACACGAGTACATGTGAGCGCTGTCGACCGCGCGGCAGACTGCGGTCCATGCAGAGTTCCTCCAATTCGAGGATCGGAGAACGGGCCATCTCCCGGGCTCGCGATGCGAGGCGTGGTTTCGTGGGACACGCGCCGCGCGTCTCGTGTCCCGACTGTGGGACCGGGCGCAGTCAGGTCTGCGCCAAGGATCCCTGCACGGTCTGTGGCGCCGTCCCCGCGGCGTTGATCGGCAGGGCAGCGGTCTCCGGCTGACCCGGACTCCTCTCTCCCGTGGGTGCCTCAGAGGGCGCCGGACCTCCATCCGGCGCCCTCTGTGCGTTCGAGCCAGGTCCACGCTCGTCCACTCGGAGACAGTTGCACGCAAGATGATCTGCTACGGATCTATCTGCTACGGTACGACCGGAACGCGAAAACAGGGAGCTGACGAATGACTACGGAATCGACGACGGCATTGGGCGCAACCGCAGCGAGCGATGAGCCGGCGGACGCGAAGCGGCGCTGGCTGACGCTCTACGTCCTCTGCGCCGGAATGCTCATGATCATCCTCGACGGGACGATCGTGAACGTCGCCCTGCCCTCGATCCAGGACGACCTCGGCTTCTCCCAGTCGAGCCTGGCATGGGTCGTCAATGCCTACCTGATCCCGTTCGGCGGGCTGTTGCTTCTCGCTGGACGCCTCGGCGACCTGATTAGCCGCAGGACGATCTTCCTCACCGGCCTCGGCGTCTTCGTCGCCGCCTCGCTCCTCTGCGGCATCGCCACCAGCCAGGGGATGCTCGTCGGAGCCCGGTTCGTCCAGGGCATCGGCGGCGCGATGGCGTCGGCGGGGATCCTCGGGATGATCGTGACGATGTTCCCGGAGCAGCCGGAGCAGGCGAAGGCGATCGGCGTCTACAGCTTCGTCGCCTCGGCCGGCGCCTCGATCGGCCTCCTCGCGGGCGGCATCCTGACCGAGGCGATCTCCTGGCACTGGATCTTCTTCGTCAATCTGCCGATCGGCTTCCTGACCGCCGTGCTGGCCTACCGCCTGCTCGAGCGCGATCGCGGCATCGGCCTCGGCCACGGCGCCGACGTGCCCGGTGCGGCTCTGATCACGAGTTCGCTGATGCTCGGCGTCTACACGATCGTCGAAGCCGCGGACTACGGCTGGGGGTCGGCGCGGACGCTGATCCTCGGTGCCGTCTCAGCGCTGCTGCTTGCCGGGTTCGTCCTCCGCGAGCACCGGACCACGAATCCGCTCGCGCCGCTGCGGATCTTCCGCTCCCGGAACGTGACCGGCGCCAACGCCGTCCAGATCCTGATGGTCGCCGGCCTGTTCGGCATGTTCTTCCTCGGCGCGCTCTACCTGCAGCGGGTCCTCGGTTACGACCCGGTCGAAGTCGGGCTCGCATTCCTGCCGACGTCGGTCGGGATCGGCGCGTTCTCGTTCAAGGTGTCGCCGGCCTTGGTCACCCGCTTCGGCGGCCGGCCGGTGCTGCTGTCCGGCCTGGTCTTCGTCGCCGCCGGACTGGCGTTGTTCACCCAGGTGCCGGTCGACGGCAGCTACGTCAGCGACGTGCTGCCGACCGTCCTGTTGTTCGGCATCGGCGCCGGGCTGGCGTTCCCCGCCCTGGTCACCCTGGCGATGTCGGGGGCGACGCAGAGTGATGCCGGCCTGGCATCGGGCCTCGTCAACACGACCCAGCAGGTCGGCGGGGCTCTCGGGCTCGCGGTGCTGGCGACTCTGTCGGCATCCCGGACCGAAGACCTGGTCGCCAGCGGCACGAACTCGGCCCAGGCCCTGACCGACGGCTACCGGCTCGCCTTCTTCGTCGGCCTCGGTTTCATCGTGGCGGCGATCGCCGTCACGGCCCTGGTCCTCCGGCCCGAGCCGAAGCCGGAGGAGGCCGCCGAGCCCGCCGGGTCGTTCGACCCGAACCACGAGTTCGCCTTCGAAGAGGGGAGCTGAGCGGGGTTCAGTCGCGCCGGCGCACGGCGCGGCTGCACTCCGCCGGCTCCGCGAGGCGATCGCCGACCAGCGTCAGCAGGCCGCTCATCAGACCTTTGCGCTGAGCGGCGGGAAGCGAGTCGAGGATCTCCTCCTGGAGGTCGGCGACGATCCGCTTCGCCTCCTCGGCCTTGGCCGCTCCCTCTCGGGTGACCCGGATGATCCGGGCGCGGCGGTCGGTGGGGGAGGGGACGCGCTCGACGAGACCGGCCGCCTCGAGCTCGTCGACGCTGGTGACCATCGTCGTCTTGTCGAGGCCGACCGTCTGCGCGATCTCGGTCTGGGTCAACTCCCCCTCCATGGCCGTCTGGATCACGCAGAAGTTCCGGGGGTAGAGCCCGATGCCCTCGAGTCGCGAGGTCATCTCGGTCGTCATCGCGTGATTGGCCTGCGAGAGGAGCCAGCCGAGGTTGGCGCAGAGCGGCGTCGATTCGATGCCGGTGGGACGCTCCTTGACCGCTGATTCCATGCGTACAGCGTACCAGGACTAGTCCGCGGAACAAACTTTCTGCAAGCGGACGATCTACGCCGTCAGCGCCGTGAGGACGATCCGCTCCTGCTCGGTGCGGTGCGCCGCCGGGTAGCCCTCGGAGGGGCTCGCCCGCTCGGGGCGGCCGACGTAGCGGACCGGGACGTCGGTCTCGATCGCTTCCGGCAGGCGCCAGCGCATCGAGGGCCAGCAGCCCATGTTCGCCGGCTCCTCCTGGACCCACACGACCTCTTCGAGATTCGGGTATCCGGCGACGAGCTCGGCGATGTAGCTCTTCGGGAAGGGATAGATCAGCTCGGTGCGGGCGATCGCGACGGAGGTCGCGTCGGCACGGCGGTCATGACCCTCGAGGTCGTAGTAGACCCGGCCCGAGCAGAGCAGCAGGCGCTTGATCTCGTCGCGTCGCTGCGAGGCGTTCGGGTCGTCGATCACGTACTTGAAGGTGCCCTCGGTCAGGTCGCTCAGCTTCGAGGCGGCGTCACCGAGCCGGAGCAGGCCCTTCGGGGTGAAGACGACCATCGGGCGCGCCTTCTTGATCCGGGCCTGGCGGCGCAGCAGGTGGAAGTACTGGGCGGCGGTCGTCGGGTTGGCGAGCCGCATGTTGCCCTCGGCGCCGAGCTGCAGGAAGCGCTCGATCCGGGCGCTCGAGTGCTCGGGCCCGGCCCCCTCGTAACCGTGGGGGAGGAGCAGCGTCAGGCGCGTGGTCTGGCCCCACTTCGACTCGCCGGCGGCGATGAACTGGTCGATGATCACCTGGGCGGAGTTGTCGAAGTCGCCGAACTGCGCCTCCCAGAGGATCAGGCTCTCCGGCGAGGCGGCGGCGTAGCCGTACTCGAATCCGAGCGCCGCGTTCTCCGAGAGCGGGCTGTTGTGGATCTCGAACGGCGCCAGCGCGCCCGACAGGTTCTGGATCGGCGCGTAGGTGAGTCCGGTCTTCTCGTCGTGGAGGACGAGGTGGCGGTTTGAGAACGTCCCGCGGCGCGTGTCCTGGCCGGTCAGGCGGATGTGGGTGCCCTCGGTCAGCAGCGACGCGAACGCGAGCGCCTCGGCGTGCGCGAACTCGATCGGCCCGTCGTCGAGGATCTCGACCCGGCGGTCCAGCGGCTTGCGGAGCTTGCGATGGACGGTGAAGCTGTCGGGGAAGCGGATCAGCTCCTCGTTCAGGGTCCGGATCCGCTTCTCGGAGACCTTGGTCTCGACGGCCGGGCTCTTCGACCGGTCGAGCTCGCCGGTGCCGCCGGTGATCGTCGGGTCCTCGAACTCGCCGGCCTCGATCTTCGAGCGCAGCGACTTGAGGATGCCGCTGAGCTCCTCGCGGCGCTCGTCGCCGTCGGCGCCGACCTCCTCGATCGTGACCGTGCCCTCGTCCGTGAGCTTCTTGGCGTAGAGCTCGCTGATCGGGGGGTGCTTCTTGATCTTCGCCGCCTGCTCGGGCTGGGTGTAGGCGGGCTCGTCGGTCTCATTGTGGCCGTAGCGCCGGTAGCCGATCAGGTCGATCACGACGTCGCGGGCGAACTTGGCGCGGTAGGCCATCGCGAGCCGGATCGCGGCGATGCAGTTCTCGACGTCGTCGGCGTTGACGTGGATGATCGGGACGTTGAATCCCTTCGCCATGTCGGCGGCGTACGGGGTCGAGCGGCCGTCCTTCGGATCGGTCGTGAAGCCCACCTGGTTGTCCTGGATGATGTGGATCGTGCCGCCGGTGGCGTAGCCCTCGAGCGACTGCAGGTTGAGCGTCTCGGCGACCACGCCCTGACCGGGGAACGCGGCGTCGCCGTGAAGCAGGAGCGGGACCGCGACCTTCGTGTCGTGGTGCATCTGCGGGCCGGCGTGCTCGGTCTGCGCGGCGCGGGCGCCGCCGGTGACGACCGGGTCGACGAACTCGAGGTGGGAGGGGTTCGGGTAGAGGCGCATCCGGACGTCGCCCTCGGGCGATTCGAACAGGCCCTCGGCGCCGTGGTGGTACTTGACGTCGCCGGTGCCGCCGTGGCGGAGCGCGTCCGTCCGCTTGACGGCGTCGAGCGCCTTCGCTCCCTCGAACTCGGCCATGATCGACTCGAGCGAGCGGCCGAGGTTGTGCGTCAGCACCGAGAGGCGACCGCGATGGGCCATGCCGATCACGACCTGCTCGCCGCCGTCCTTGCGGGCGATCGTGGCCAGCTCGTCGATCATCGGGACGGTCGCGTCGAGCCCCTCGATCGAGAACATCTTCTGACCGAGGTAGGCCTTCTGGAGGAAGCGCTCGAACTCGAACACCTCGATCAGGCGCCGCAGCAGGCTCCGCTTCTCGGTCTTGTCGAGCGGCTTGCGATGAGCGCCGGTCTCGATCATCTCGCGCAGCCAGACCCGCTGCTGATGCGAGGAGAGGTGCTCGATCTGGTAGCCGATCGTGCCGCAGTAGGCGTCGCGCATCCGCGGCAGCGCGTCGAGCAGCGTCTCGCCGGGCACGCCGATCCGGAGGATGGATGCCGGGATCTGGCCCATCAGCTCCGGCGTCAGGTTCAGGTTCTTGGGCTCGAGCGCCGGGTCGCCCTTGCCGTCGCCGCCGAGCGGGTTCAGCGTCGCCGAGAGGTGGCCGTGGGTGCGGTAGGCCTTGAGCAGCGAGGTCGCCGCCTGGACCGCCTGCAGCAGCTCCTCGCTGGGCGGCGCCTGCACCGAGCTTGGCGGCGCGGTCGTGGTCGAAGCCGCGGCGAGGGGCGGAGCCGAGGCCGAGGCGGGGTGGGCCTTGGTGACCGTCGAAGGCTCGACGCCGAGCGAGCGGGCGACGTTCTCGTAGAACTCGTCGTTGCCGGTGAGGAGCTCGTCGATCCGGCGCAGGAAGGAGCCCGACTCGGCCCCCTGGATGATCCGGTGGTCGTAGGTGGACGTCATCGTCATCACCTTCGATACGCCGAGGGTCTTGAGGCGCTCGGGCAGCGAGTTCGACCACTCCGGCGGGTAGGCGATCGAGCCGGTGGCGACGATCGTGCCCTGGCCGGTCATCAGCCTCGGGACCGACGCGACCGTGCCGAGGCCGCCCGGGTTGGTCAGGGTGATGTTCGTCCCGATGAAGTCGTCGGCGGTGAGGGAGTTCTCGCGCGTCTTGCGGATCAGCTCCTCGTACTTGGTGTGGAAAGCCTTGAAGTCCGCCTGATCCGCCGCCCTGATGCACGGGACCATGAGGCTCCGCGAGCCGTCCTTCTTCTCGATGTCGACGGCGATGCCGAGGTTGATCGCGCCGTGATCGACGACGTTCGGCTTCTCGTCGCGGATCTCGTAGCTGCGCGACATCGCGCGCCACTCCTTGCCCGCCTCGACGATCGCCCAGGCGATCAGGTGGGTGAAGGAGACCTTCATCCCGCGCTCCGACAGCGCCCCGTTCAGAGCCTTGCGCTTGGCGTCGAGGGTGTCGACGGCGAGCGTGCGGAAGGAGGTGGCGGTCGGGATCGACCTGCTCTCCTCCATCGCCTTCGCGAGCATCCCTGCGGGACCGCGGAGGACCTTCGCCTCGCCCTCGCTCGCGGCCGGCGCCGCGGCGGCTCCGTTGCCGCCCTCCTTTGCGGCGAGCACGTCGGCCTTCATGATCCGGCCGCCGGCGCCCGAACCGCTGACGGCACCGAGGTCGACGCCCTCGGCGGCGGCGATCCGCTTCGCGACGGGAGAAGCCTTGGCATCGCTGTCGACAGCGCCGTTGCCGGTCGCCGGAGCGTCCTCGGCGGAAGCCGCGGCCGACGGTGCCGATGCGCCGGCACCGGGCTGGAGTCGCGCGAGCGCTTGGCCCACCTTGACGACGTCGTCGGGCTCGACCAGCGTCTCGAGCACGGTTCCGCTGACCGGCGAAGGGACTTCGGCATCGACCTTGTCGGTCGAGACCTCGACGATCGTGTCGCCCTCGGCGACCTCGTCGCCGGCCTGCTTGTGCCATTCGAGGACGGTGCCCTCGGTGACCGACTCGCCCATCTCCGGCATCGTCAGCTCGACGGGCTCGCCGGCTTCGGCGCCGTCGCCGTCGGCGGCCTCACCGTCGCCTTCGCCCTGGTACTCGGCCTGAAGCGTTTCGGCGTCGCTGTCCTCGCCGATGTCGGCATCGCCCTCGCCGGCGGCCGTGGTCATGCTCGCCGAGGCGCCGTTGCCACCGCCCGGCTCGAGCTCGGCGAGCGCCTCGCCGATCTTGACCACGTCGTCGGGGTCCTTGAGGATCTTGGTCAGCGTCCCGGTCGCGGGCGAGGGAACCTCGGCGTCGACCTTGTCGGTCGAGACCTCGACCAGGGTCTCGCCCTCCTCGACGTGATCACCCTCCTGCTTGTGCCACTCGAGGACCGTTCCCTCGGTCACCGACTCGCCCATGGCGGGCATCTCGATCTGCACGGTCTCGGTGGCGGCCATTTCCCTGCTAACGCGTGTCGCTGGCGCTGATCACTAGGAGGCCTCGGAGTGTATGCGTACGCCGAGGTCGGCGCGCTTCGTATCGATCGTGACATGAGACAGGCTTCTCTGGCACACTGGGACCGATGAAGCGTGGGGTGCTTCCAGTGGCCGCGATCGCAGTGCTCGCGCTGCTGCTGCCGGGAGCCGCCGGGGCCGCCACGGACACCTTCACCACGCCCGGGAGCTACGACTGGACGGTGCCCGCGGGAGTCGACAGCGCCACCTTCACCGTCGTCGGCGCGCGCGGCGGCGCCAGCGCGAGCAGCGACGGCGGTCTCGGCGGCCTGGTGACGGCGACCCTGTCGGTCACTCCCGGCGAGACGCTCAAGGTCACGGTCGGTGGCGCCGGCGCCGACACCCCCGCGATCGCCGGTGGCTTCAACGGCGGTGGTCTCGCCGGATCGCAGACCTGCGTGATCCCGCCCTCGACCAAGTACTGCAACGGGGGCGGGGGCGGCGGAGCCTCCGACGTCCGCCGCGGCGGCAACGCTCTCACCGACAGGGTCCTCGTCGCCGGGGGCGGCGGCGGTGCAGGAGGACGCAGCGCCGACGGGTGCCTCGGCGACGGCTGCGTGCCGGCGACGGCGCGCGGAGGCGGCGACGGCGGAGGCGGCGGCAACCCCGGTTTCAACGGCTCCAACGGTGCGAACGGGGGATCGGAGGTCGAGATCCCGAACTCGGGCGGGTGCGGCGGCGGAGGCGCCACCGGGGCGGCGCCGGGAGCCGCGGGAGGCACCGTTCCGGGGATGTGCACAGGCCTGTCCGGGAACATCTCGGGGGGGTCCTCCGGCGTCGGCGGCAGGGGCGGCGACGCCGCCGGTGGGGGCAGCGGCGGCGGCGGAGGCGGGGGCTGGTTCGGCGGCGGCGGCGGATCGGGGGCCAGCGCCGTCGGTGCCCGCGGCGGGGGCGGAGGCGGGGGCGGAGGCAGCAACTTCGTGACTCCTTCGGCCACCGGCGTGACCTCCACCTCGGGGGCCGGCGACGGCGACGGCTACGTGACGATCACCTACGGCGGCGCTCCACCTTCACCACCGGAGATCGCGCTGTCGGGCAGCAAGTTGCAGAGGCTCGGCGGCAAGGTGGTCATCAATGCGAAGGCGATCTCGGAGCCGACCGACTTCGAGGCGACGGGGTCGGTGAAGGTCCCCGGTCCCGACCAGGTCCTGAAGCCGGCGCATGGCTCGGCCGCGACGGGGGCGAAGGTCACGCTGGAGCTGAAGATCTCGAAGCAGTCGCGAAGGAAGATCGAGAAGGCCCTGAAGCAGGGCAAGGATCCGGTCGCGGAGCTCGAGGTGACCGGCACCGACGCCGACGGGGACGAGACGACTCTCACCCGGTCGGTCAAGATCCGCAAGTAGGAGCGGCCTCGGGCCTCAGTCGCGCTGGTCGCCGAAGCGCGCGATCGCTTCCTCGCGCGAGTCGCGGAGGTCGACGAGCGGCTCCGGGTAGTCGCTCCCGACGACGCACCCCGCCTCCTCCTGCACGTCGTCCGGTGCGTCCCAGGGAGTCGCCAGATGTTCGTCGGGAAGCTCGCGGACCTCGGGCACCCAGCGCCGGACGTACTCGCCGTCGGGATCGAAGCGCTGCTGCTGGCGGACCGGGTTGAAGACCCGGAAGTAGGGCTGCGGATCGACCCCGACCGACGCCGACCACTGCCAGTTGCCGTTGTTCTGCGACTCGTCGCCGTCGAGCAGGTGATGCATGAAGTGGGACTCGCCCTCGCGCCAGTCGATCATCAGGTTCTTCGTCAGGTACGAGGCGACCGCCATCCGGACCCGGTTGTGCATCCAGCCCTCGGCGAGCAGCTGTCGCATCCCGGCGTCGATCCACGGCACGCCGGTCCGGCCCTCCTTCCAGGCGGCGAGCGAGTCGGGGTCGTCGTTCCAGCGCATCCCGCGGAAGCGCTCGTCGTACTCCTCGGTCCGGTTACCGGGGAAGTGGCGGATCACGTTCAGGTAGAAGTCGCGCCAGCAGACCTGCCGGCGCAGGGCCTTCGCCCCCTCGCTGCGCTTCGCGGCGATCAGGGTCTCGAGCTCGCGGGCGGAGATCGTCCCGAAGTGGAGCGGCGGCGACAGTCGCGTGGTCCGGTCGGGACCGGGGTGGTCGCGCATCTCCTTGTAGTCGGAGCAGCCTTCGACGGCCTTCCGCATCCGCTCGCGACCGCGTTCCTCTCCCGGCCCGTCCGCCTCTGCTATCCGCTTCGCCGTCGCATCGATGTTCATGTCGCTCTCGCTCGCGGGCCGGCCCGCCTCGAGCTTCGATGCGCCGGCGGGCGGCGACAGCTTTCGCGGCTTCGCCGCGCTGTCGCGGCGGGGCGCGTTCAGCCACGCCTTGTAGAACGGGGTGAAGACGCGGAAGGGGCCGCCTTCGCCGGTCGTTATCTGCGCTGGCTCGGCGCAGGTCAGCCCGCTGTGGCCGACGAGCTCGCGATCGTCGCCGGCGAGCGCCGTCTCGACCGCTTGATCGCGGCGGCGGGAATGGACGGTGTGGTCCCGGTTGACGTGCACCCTCGCGGCGCCGATCTCGGCGGCCAGCCGCGGGATCTCCCGGGCCGGGTCGCCGTGCCGGTAGTGGAGCCGCGATCCCGCCGCCTTCAGGTTCTCGTCGAGCTCGCGCAGCGACGCCAGCAGGTACGCGTTGCGGTTCGGGGAACCGTGGCGGCCGGTCGCCAGCCCCGGCTCGAAGCAGAACACCGCGACGACTCCGTCCCGGGCCTCGGCGGCGGCCGCCAGGGCCGGGTTGTCGGTCATCCGCAGGTCGCGGCGGAACCAGACGATCGCGGGGCCGGCGTTTGCGCTGCTCATGAGGGACCGTATGCCCGCATGAACGGCGGGCGAAGCATCGCCGTTGCACCCGCCGGCCCATCTTCAGCGTGTAGGGTCCGGTCGGCTTTTCGCGACTTCGGAGGGAACTGAGAATGGCGTACTTCGTCACCGGCGCAACCGGCTTCATCGGCCGCAATCTGGTCGAGCTGCTGCTCGAGCGCGAGGGAACGATCTACGTGCTCGTCCGCGAGGGCTCCCAGGGCCGTCTCGCCGAGCTCCGTAACCGCTGGGGCGTCGACGAGGAGCGCGTCGTCGGGATCGTCGGAGACCTCTCGCAGCGCCGCCTCGGCGTCTCCGAGGCCGACGTCGAGCGGCTCAAGGGGAACGTCGATCACCTCTTCCATCTCGCCGCCATCTATGACATGAAGGCGGACGCGGAGTCGCAGCGGATCGCCAACGTCGAAGGCACCCGCCACATGGTCGAGCTCGCCGAGGCCGTCGACGCCGGCCGGGTCCACATGGTCAGCTCGATCGCCGCCGCCGGCCTCTACAAGGGGACCTGGCGCGAGGACATGTTCGACGAGGCCCAGAACCTCGACACGAATCCCTACTTCCGGACCAAGCACGAGTCCGAGAAGGTCGTGCGCGAGGAGTGCGCGCGCCCGTGGCGCGTCTACCGCCCGGGGATCGTCGTCGGTAACTCCGAGACCGGCGAGATGGACAAGATCGACGGTCCCTACTACTTCTTCAAGCTGATCCGCCGGATCCGTCAGGTCGTCCCGGCCTGGATGCCGATGCCGGGCGTCGAGGGGCGCGAGATCAACATCGTCCCGGTCGATTTCGTCGTCAAGGCGATGGACCACATCGGCCACCTCGACGGCCTCGACGGGCGCGCCTTCAGCCTCACCGATCCCGACCCGCTGAGCGCCGGCGAGGTGATCGACGTCTTTGCCCGAGCCGCGCACGCGCCGCAGTCGACGGTGCGGGCGCCGGCGTCGACGACGGAGGCGCTCGGGCCGCTCCTCGGCGTCGCCCTCGGGAACGTGCCGTTCGCCAACGCCCTGACCGATCGCGCTCTCGACGACTTCGGGATTCCGCGGTCGGTGCTGATGTATCTGAACTACCCGACCCATTTCGACTCGCGCCGGACCCAGGCAGCCCTGGCCGGCACCGGGATCAAGGTGCCGCCGCTGGAGGCGTACGCGGGCAAGCTCTGGGACTACTGGGCGCGGCATCTCGACCCCGACCTTTACCGGGACAACACGCTCGTCGGCGCCGCCAAGGGCCGGGCCGGGATCTTCGGCGGCGTCGCCCAGATCCTCGAGCATCAGATCCCCGACGAGATCGTCCGCTTCGGCCGCCGCCTGCAGGGGAACGCGTCGCTCGAGAAGGAGGTCAGCGGCAAGGTCGTGCTCGTCACCGGCGCCTCCTCGGGCATCGGCAAGTCGGCGGCGATGAAGATCGCCGACGCCGGCGGGATCGTCCTGCTGGTCGCCCGGACCCCGGAGAAGCTCGAGGAGACGCGCGATCAGATCACCGACGGCGGCGGCATCGCCCACATCCATCAATGCGACCTCTCCGATGTAGACGACATCGACCGGATGGCGGAGGAGGTGCTCGAACAGCACGGCAACGTCGACGTGCTGATCAACAACGCCGGCCGGTCGATCCGGCGCTCGATCGCCCTCTCCTACGACCGCTTCCACGACTTCGAGCGGACGATGCAGCTCAACTACTTCGGCCCGGTGCGGCTGATCCTGCGGCTGTTGCCGACGATGCGGCAGCGGCGCTCCGGCCAGATCATCAACGTCAGCTCGATCGGCGTGCAGACGAACATGCCGCGCTTCTCGGCCTACGTCGCGTCGAAGTCGGCGCTGGACGCGTTCTCGCGCTGCATCGCCTCGGAGATCATCGACGACAAGGTCAACATCACGACCATCCACATGCCGCTGGTGCGGACGCCGATGATCGCCCCGACGAAGATGTACGACCGGTTCCCGACGATCACGCCGGACGAGGCCGCGGACATGCTCTGCGACGCGATCATCTTCAAGCCGAAGCGGATCGCGACGCCGGTCGGGACCCTCGGGCAGATCCTTTACGCGATCAACCCGAAGTCGATCGACTACATCCTCAACAGCGCCTACCACATGTTCCCGGACTCGGCCGCGGCAAAGGGGAGCAAGAAGAAGGACCCCGGCGCGTCCGAGTCACGCGGCACCACGACCGACGAACAGGCCAACAACCAGCAGCTCGCGTTCGCGTATCTGATGCGCGGCATGCACTGGTAGCGCCGCCGGTACGCCGGTGCGAGCCGCGCCCGGGTTCGACTGCGACGTCGCCGTCGTCGGCAGCGGCTTCGGCGGTGCGGCGAGCGCGCTGAGGCTCGCCGAGCGGGGGCTCGACGTCGTCGTCCTCGAGCGGGGCCGCCGGCTCTCGCCCGCCGACATCGAGGCCGGGCGGCGCGACCCTCTGAAGCTGCTCTGGGACCCGAAGCTCGGGCTGCGCCGCGGCTACTTCTGGCAGCGGTTCTTCCGCGACGTCGGGATCATCGGCGCCACCGGCGTCGGCGGCGGCAGCATCGTCTGGGGCGCCGTCCTGCTCGAGCCGCCGGAGCGCTTCTACGCCGATCCCGCCTGGTCCGGGCTGGCCGACTGGCGCGGTGAGCTCGCCCCGCATCTCGAGACGGCGGCGCGGATGCTCGGGCGGACGACGAACCCGCATCTCGGCGCGATGGACGAGCACCTCCGGGCGGCCGCGGCCGCCGTCGGCGCCGCCGACACGTTCGGGCCGGTTCCGCTCGGAATCCACTTCGGCGACGGCCCCGGCCGGCGTTCGCCCGATCCGTTCTTCGGCGGCGAGGGCCCGGAGCGGGCCGGCTGCATGCTCTGCGGCGGCTGCCTCGCCGGGTGTCCCTACGGGGCGAAGAACACGCTCGATCTCAACTACCTCCACCTCGCCGAGCGCCGCGGCGCTCGGATCATGGCCGAGCACGACGTGACCGCGCTCGAGCCGCTCGCCGGCGGGGGCTACGAGGTGCGGATCGCGTCGCAGGGCCGCCCCTCGGCGCTGCGCGCTCGCCGGGTGGTGCTGGCGGCGGGGGTCCTCGGCACGCTGGAGCTCCTGCTCCGGTGCCGCGACGAGCTCGGCACCCTCCCGGACCTCTCGCCGCGCCTCGGCAAGGCGGTCCGGACCAACAGCGAGGCCGTCACGGCGGTCATGCAACCACCCGGCGACGACCTCAGCCGCGGGCCCTCGATCTCCTCCGACTTCCATCCCGACGAGCGCACCCACGTGACCCAGAACCGCTACGTCGGCGGCGGTCACATGCGGTGGATGCTCGGACCGCTCGTCGACGGCGTCGATCCCGCCCAGCGCCGCCGTGACGTCGTCGCCGCAATCGCCCGCTCGCCGTTCCGCCAGCTCCGCCTCGCCGGCACGCGCGACCTCGAGCAGCGGCTGACCGCGCTGACGGTGATGCAGGACGTCGAGAGCGAGATCGAGTTCCGCCTCGACCGCTCGCCGCTCCGGCCCTGGCGGCGGGTGCTGCGCAGCCGCGCCGTGCCGGGGCGCCGGCCACCGAGCTATCTCGCGATCGCCAATCGCGTCACCCGCGAGTTCGCCGCCGCCTCCGGGGGCCGTCCGCTCAACCTCCTGCCCGAGAGCGCCGGCGGGCTCTCGATCACCGCTCACGTCCTCGGCGGCGCCGCGATCGGAGCCGACCCGGGGTCGGGCGTCGTCGACGCTCGCCACGAGGCCTACGGCCACCCCGACCTCTACGTCGCCGATGCGAGCGCGATCCCGGCGAACCTCGGCGTCAACCCGAGTCTCACGATCACGGCGCTGGCCGAGCGCTTCTCGGCTTCGTTCCCGGCCTGACCGGGGCGTCAGCCCGCCAGGTGGCCGGATACGCGAAGCCACTCCTCGGTCCGCCGCATCCCCTCGGCGACGTCGACCGCGGGCTCCCAGCCGAGCACGCGCCGGGCCTTCGCGATCGAGTAGGTGCCCGTCCGGGTCATGTAGAGGACCGACGAGCGCCGCAGCTCGGTCGTCGAGCCGGTCAGCCAGGCGGCCGTCTCGGGGATCGCCGCGAGGAGCATCGCCACCTTCGTCGGCACCCGCCGCGCCGGTGGCTTTCCGAGCATCCGCGCGTAGTGGCCGAAGAACTCGTTGCAGCTGATCCCGATCCCGCCGGAGATCGTCAGGACCTGTCCGGCGGCGGCGTCGCTGCGAGCGGCGGCGAGGACGCCGGTAGCGAGGTCGTCGACGTAGACCGGGCTGTGGACGCCCCGGCCCATCGCCGGCAGGAAGAAGCGGCCGGCGGCGATCGCCTCGACCGGCAGGATCGTCCAGGGCCGCGAGCCGGGCCCGTAGACGTCGCCGGGACGGATCACGGTGCACTCGATCTCGCCGGCGGCATGGGCCTGCAGGACGACCTGCTCGGAGGCGATCTTGGTGTCGACGTAGGTGTGGCCGTCGGGACGGACCGGCCAGCGCTCGTCGACGCCGTCGGGGAAGCCGGTGTCCCCGAACGCGCGAACCGAGGAGAAGTGGACGAAGCGCCGCGCCCCGGCGGCGACGGCGGCGTCGAGGACGTTCCGGGTGCCGAGCACGTTCGCCCTCCAGGCGTCGTCGATCGAGGCCGCGTTGGAGACGATGGCGGCCGTGTGGATGACGGTGTCGCAGCCTGTCGCAGCGTCCTGCCAGGCCCCCCGGGCGGCGATGTCGCCGGCGACGATCTCGCGCTCCGGATCCGCTCCGAAGTCGACGCCGCGGACCGTCGCGCCGTCCGCCCGGAGCCGGTCGGCGAGCGTCCTGCCGATGAACCCCGCCGCGCCGGTGATCAGGACCGTGTTCAAGACGGCTAGCCTATCCCTCGGGATGAACGCTTCCGAGCAGGGATTCACGGATCCATACGGTCAGGTGGAAGCCGAGCAGGTGACGCTGCACGGCAACCGCGTCAGCTTTCTGAGGGCGGGGGAGGGCCCGCCGCTTCTGCTGTTGCACGGCATCGCCGGCAGCTACGAGACGTGGGCGCCGCTGATTCCCGCGCTCGCGGACGACTTCACGGTGATCGCGCCCGACATGCTCGGGCACGGAACATCGGCGAAGCCGCGCGGCGACTACTCGCTCGGCGCCTACGCGGCCGGGGCCCGCGACCTCCTTCTCGCGCTCGGCCACGAGTCGGCGACGGTCGTCGGCCACTCGCTCGGCGGCGGTGTCGCGATGCAGTTCGCCTACCAGTTCCCGACGCATACGGACCGCCTCGGGCTGGTCTCGAGCGGAGGGCTCGGGGAGGACGTGAACATCTTCCTCCGCGCCGCCACGCTTCCCGGCGCCGAGCTCGTCCTGCCGCTGATCACCAAGGCCTGGGTGACCGGGACCGGTCGTCGCGTCGCCGGCTGGCTCGGCTCGATCGGGCTGACGCCGGGCTCCGACGTCACCGAGATCGCCCGCGGCTACGCGTCGCTCGCCGACCCCGAGGCCCGGGCCGCCTTCCTCTGCACGGCGCGATCGGTGATCGATCACCGCGGCCAGCGGGTCAGCGCCCGCGACCGCCTCTACCTCGCGCACGCCGTTCCGACGCTGATCGTCTGGGGTGAGCGCGACCGGATCATCCCCGCCTCGCACGGCCACTGGGCGGCCGAGGCGATGCCCGGCAGCCGCTTCACGGTCTTCGAGGACGCGGGGCACTTCCCGCACCTCGATCGCCCGCTCCCGTTCGCCCGGACGCTGACGAAGTTCGTCAAGGAGACGAAGCCCGCCCGGCTCGGGACGAAGGAGATCCGCCGCCTGCTCGACGAGCGGGCGGCGTAGGTCTAAGCGGCCAGGTCGTCGTGCCGCCTGCTGCTGCGGCGGCGCGCCTCCGAGATGCCGGACCAACCGGCGTTGAATGCGAGTGCCTCGGCGAAACGGACCGCCTCAGGGGAGGCTTCGAGCCGTCTGCCGTCGATCGCACTGATCCGCGTCGGCAGGATGGCGTCACCGTGCTCGAACTCCTCGCGCAGGTCCACCAGTTCCTGCCAGCGCTCGTTGCTGGTCTCTCCTTGCATTCCCTCTACTCCCGTCGACAGGGGGGTTTGGTGCGAAAAACGCTACGCCTAGTGTCAGACGTAACTACTGACCGGTCAATCAGAGCCGTTCGGCGACCCCGCAAACTGCGGTTTCTTCCCGTTCGCGTCCCATCGCAAAGCGGTTTGATGCTAGGGTCGTCGCAATGACGGCGGACGCTGAGCACGGGGGTGGGAGCCGCGCCGCGAGGCCGCGCAGCCACTGGGGTTGGGGCTACGCGGACCGCTCGCCCGACCGGGCCACGCTCGAGGCGATCGCGCCCGAGCTCCGGCGGCGGCTCGGATTCGGGGGCGACCGGATTGAGGAGCCGGTGCCGCTGGAGGCGATCGACGTCGCTCCGTCGCGGCTGCGCCCGCCCGAGAGTCTCGCCCCGATCCTCAGCGACGCCCCCGCGGACCGGATCCGCCACTCGATGGGTCGCGCCTACCGCGACGTCGTCCGCGGCTTCCGGGGGCGCTTCGAGCGCACTCCCGACCTGGTCGCCTACCCCGGCGACGAGGACGAAGTCCGTCGCGTCCTCGAGCTCTGCGCCGAGCGCCGGCTCGCGGCGATCCCGTTCGGCGGCGGCACGAGCGTGGTCGGCGGCGTCGAGGCCAGGGTCGGCCGCGGCTACCGGGGCACGGTCTCGATCGACCTCGGCGGGCTCAGCGGGATCGCGGAGATCGACGAGGTCTCGGGCTCGGCGCTGATCCGGGCCGGCACGCTCGGCCCCGACCTCGAGGACGGCCTGCGCCCGCACGGCCTCACCCTCCGGCACTTCCCGCAGTCATTCGAGTTCTCGACGCTCGGCGGCTGGATCGCAACCCGCGCCGGCGGTCACTTCGCGACCGTGCAGACGCACATCGACGACCTCGTCGACTCGATCCGTGCGCTGACGCCCTCGGGGCCCTGGGAGAGCAGGCGCCTGCCCGGGTCCGGCGCCGGCCCGAGCCCCGATCGGATGATGCTCGGGTCGGAGGGAATCCTCGGCGTCATCACCGAGGCCTGGGTCCAGGTCCGCCCGCGGCCGACGTTCAAGGCGTCGCGACCGGTGTTCTTCCCGTCGCTTGCGGCCGGGGCCGAGGCGGTGCGCGCGATCGCGCAGTCCGGCCTCAACCCGGCGAACTGCCGCCTGCTCGATCCGCTCGAGGCCGAGACCACCGGTGCCGGGGACGGCTCCGCTGCCGTCCTGATCCTCGGCTTCGAGTCGGCCTTCGCGCCGGTCGACGACCTCCTGCGGCTGGCGGTCGAGTGCGCGGCCGACCACGGGGGCACGCCCGAGCCCGAACGCGAGCCCGCGGGCAGCGGGGGAGAGGCGGGAGAGGACTCCGCGGCGCGGACCTGGCGATCGGCGTTCCTCGACGCTCCGTACCTGCGCGACAGCCTCGTGGCGCTCGGCGTGATCAGCGAGACCTTCGAGACCGCGATCACCTGGGACCGCTTCGGCGAGTTCCACTCCCGGGTCGGCGAGGCCGCGCGCCGCGCCGTCGCCGAGGTCACCGACGCGCCCGCCGAGGGCGAGGGGGCGCCGCGGGTGATGTGCCGGTTCACCCACGTCTATCCGACCGGCCCGGCGCCGTACTACACGATCCTCGCCAAGGCCCGGCGCGGCTCCGAGGTCGCGCAGTGGGACGAGATCAAGGCCGCGGTCTCGGAGGCGATCGTCTCCGCCGGGGGCACGATCACCCACCACCACGCCGTCGGCCGCGACCACCGGCCCTGGTACGACCTCCAGCGGCCCGACCGCTTCGCCGACGCGCTCGCCGGGGCGAAGCGCGCGGTCGATCCCGAGGGAATCCTCAACCCCGGCGTCCTGATCGACCCGGAGCCGGGCCCGGCGCCCCGCGACATGTAGGTTTTCCGGACCTCGGGAACGGGTTTCCCGGCAGCGATCGACGAGGAGAGAAGCGAGTGGATCTGACCCTTAACGAGTCCGAGGCGGCCTTCCGCGATGAAGTCCGCTCCTGGCTCGAGGCCAACCATCCCGGCCCGGAGCCGCACGGCGACGAGGCCGCGTTCGTGTTCCGGCGCGAGTGGCAGCGGAAGATGCACGAGGCCGGCTGGGCCGGCATCTCCTGGCCGAAGGAGTACGGCGGCCGCGGCGCGACCCTGATCGAGCAGGCGATCTTCTCGAGCGAGATGGCCCGCGCTGACGCGCCCTCGCCGGCGAACATCCTCGGCCTCGTCATGGGCGGGCCGGTGATCATGGCTCACGGCACCGAGGAGCAGAAGGAGCGCTGGCTCGAGCCGATCCTCAGCGCCGAAGAGATCTGGTGCCAGGGCTTCTCGGAGCCGGAGTCAGGCTCCGACCTCGCCTCGCTGAAGACGAAGGCGGTCAAGGTCGACGGCGGCTGGAAGGCGACCGGACAGAAGGTCTGGACGACATTCGCTCACGAGTCGAAGTGGTGCATGCTCGTCGCCCGGACCGACACCGAGGTCGCCAAGCACAAGGGACTGACCTATTTCATCTGCGACATGGAGCAGGAGGGCGTCGAGATCCGCCCGCTCGTCCAGATCACCGGCGAGTCGGAGTTCAACGAGGTCTTCTTCCAGGAGGCGTTCATCCCCGACGAGAACCTCGTCGGGGGCGAAGGTAACGGCTGGATGGTCGCGATCACGACGCTGATGAACGAGCGGGCCGGGCTCGGCGGCGGTGCCGCCGTCGCCGTCTCCCGCGACCTCGCGGCGCTGACCGAGCTCGTCAAGGAGCGCGGCCTCGACTCCGATCCGCAGATCCGCGCCAGGATCGCCGACCTCCTGATCGGCTGCGAGGCGTTGCGGCTCGGCGGGATGCGCGCGATGACCGCACAGATGAAGACGGGCATCCCCGGCCCCGAAGGGTCGATCGGCAAGTGGGAGTGGGCGACGCTGAATCAGTCGCTGACCGAGCTCGCCTGCGACATCCTCGGTCCCGAGGGCCTCGAACGTGGCACGCCGTGGACCTACCGGATGCTGCGCAGCCGCGCCAACTCGATCGAGGGCGGCACCACCGAGGTGATGAAGAACATCATCGCCGAGCGGGTGCTCCAGCTCCCCCGCCTCAGGTAAGGAAGAGAGAGAACCATGCGTTTCGACTTCGACGACGAACAGGCCGAGATCAAGGACACGGCCAAGCAGTTCCTCGCATCCCGCTTCAAGCCCGACGTGGTCCGTGAGCTCGCCGAGGCGAGCCGCTACGACGATGCGCTCTGGACCGAGGTCTCCGAGCTCGGATGGCCCGGGATCGCGATCGACGAGCAGTACGGCGGCCAGGGGCTCGGCATGGTCGAGCTGGTCGTCCTCTGCGAGGAGCTCGGGTACGCCTGCGCGCCGCTGCCGTTCCTCGCCAACGCGGCGGCCGGGATCGCGATCGAGAGCGCCGGCTCCGACGCACAGAAGGAGCGTTACCTCCCGGGGATCGCCTCCGGCGAAGGTCGGGGCGCGATCGGCGACGACGCGGTCGTCGTCGATGCCGAGGGCGCTGACGTGATCGTGTTGTTCGGCGCCGACGGGCCGCGGCTGGTGCCCGCGGACGGCGCCGCGCTCGAGTCGCTCGACCTGATCGACCAGACCCGCCGCTATTCGAAGCTGACCGGCGGCGACGGCGAGGCGCTCGAGGGCGACGTCGAGGCCGCGTCGAACCGGATGGTCGTCGCGGTCGCCGCCGAGCTCGTCGGGCTCGGGCAGCGGGCGATGGACATGGCCGTCGAGTACGCGAAGGAGCGGGAGCAGTTCGGGCGGCCGATTGGTGCCTACCAGGGCGTCTCCCACGCGTGCGCGAAGATGCTCTACGACGTCGAGGAGGCGCGGTCGCTGACCTATGCGGCGGCGTGGGCCGCCGACGCCGAGCCCGAGTCGCTGCCGCTGGCCGCGGCGATGGCGAAGGCACGGGCCTCGGAGGCCGCCTGGGACGTCTGCAAGGCCTCGATCCAGGTCCACGGCGGCATCGGGTTCACCTGGGAGCACGACCTTCACTTCCTGCTCAAGCGGGCGCGGGCGGACGCGCAGCTCTTCGGCACCGCCGGGCAGCACAAGGAGCGCGTCGCGGCCCTCTCGGGCCTCGGGTAGCGGGGCGGCCCGGTGCGTTACTGGGTCTGCGTCCTGCTCGGGATCGTCCTCTTCGCGGGCTCGGTCTACGCGTTCTCACACGCGCTGACCGAGCTGCTCGAGACCGGGACCTGCGCATCCGGGAACACGCCGTACGTGGTGGCCAAGCAGTGCCCGGACGGCACCGGCGGGAACATCCTGACGCTGATGGGCTCGATCTTCGGGCTGCTCGCGGCGATGGCGGTCTTCGCCTTCCGCGGCGAGCGTCCCGGTGGGGGGAAGGGCCGCGGCGCGAGCCCGTTCGTCGCCGGCTGGGCGATCTTCTTCTCGGTCACCGGGGCGGTCAGCCTGCTGCACGCGCTCGGCTCGGACTCGATCCCCGAGGACGGCAAGCTCGGCGGGATCATCGTCGGCATCACGTTCCTCGTGATGGGGCTGCCGGCCCTCGCGTTCTGGATCTGGACCCTCGTCAGCGACCCCTGGGGCCGTGATGATCGCCCGGCGGGCCTGGCCGCCGCGACCGGCTTCTCGGCGCCCGCGCCCTCGACGTCCTCGTTCGGCAGCGATCCGACTCCGTTCGCGGCCTCCTCGCCGGCGGCGGGTGACCGGATCGCTGAGCTCGAGCGGCTCGAGCGGCTGCGCCAGTCGGGCGCGCTGACCGAGGCCGAGTTCGAACGCGAGAAGAAGCGCGTCCTCGGCCGCTGAGCGATCAGTCGGGGAGGACCTCGAGATCGGAGGCGAGGTGGGTGGCCCCGGCGATCCGGTACTGGACGTCCACGACCTCGTTCTTCTGGTAGTTGCCGACGAGGCCGAGGCCGAGGACGACCTTGCGGAAGGCGCCGAGCTGGCTCAGATCCTCCTTGATGATCGGCTCGCGGAAGATGACCACGCCGTTGCCGATCTCGTAGTCGGTCCCCTCGACCTGTTCGGTCCCGTTGATGAAGACGGTGTAGGGGCGCTCGGCTCCGCGCGGCAGGGGCACGCGGCGGCCGACGGGCTTGCCGCCCTCCTCGGAGGAGCCGTGGCCGCGGCCGCTGCCCGCGCTCATCGGGAGTCCTCGCCGGCGATGGCTTGCGCGATCACCTCGTAGGCGTCGTCCCCCGGCGCGATCTCCTTGCGGAAGACGCCGCCGCGGAACGGGACCAGGGCGCCGTCGCCCATCACGTCGATGCCGGCGTCGCGGCTGCGGAGGACGCCGCCGGTGGAGATCTCGAGCCGGGCCTTGACCTGATCGCCGGGCTCGTAGGTGCGGATCACCGAGATCTCGGGGAGGTCGCCGTCGGCCCGGATCCGCTCGGTGTGCTCGCGCATCGCGGCGATCGCCTCGTCGAGGCTCTCGTACTTCTCGCGGGTGACCTTCGGGCCGTTGCGGATGGTCAGTTTGTAGGACGCCATGGCTTGACAGGTGTATATCGGAGCAGGGCGGTCGAGCGGCCCGGAGGGCTGCGAGTCGCGCGGTTGTCTAGCGTGGCCCGCCGTGAACGGCCCCGGCAAGACCCTGCTGATCGTCTTCGGCCTCGTCGTCGCGCTGCTCGGGGTCTGGCTGCTCACCTCCGGTGACGACGACTCCGGCGCGCCGGTGAGCGGTCCGTCATGGGGCGAGCGGGCAAACGCCTTCTGCCGCGACGGCACCGAGGAGGCGACCACGCTGACGCCGCCCGGGACCGCCCGCCAGGTCGCCGCCGACGCCGACGCGCGGATCGAGATCCTCGCCCGGGTCCGCGACGGGATCTACACGCTCGGAGTTCCGGAGGGCGGCGACCAGGCCCTCGTCGCCGCCTACCTCGAGCAGCTCGACGCCGATCTCGGCAAGCTCGACGCGATCGCCGAGGCGGCCCGCGACGGGGGCGACTACCAGTCGGCGGCGGCCGAGCTCGACGAGTCGGCCGGCGAGACGGCCGCCGCGCTCGCTCTCAGCGACTGCGAGGCGCTGGCGCAGGCGGTGGTTCGGACGCCGTAGGGGGTGGGGTTGGCGTTCGGCTCACGCCGGGCGTCTCCGGCGGGGCGAGAGTTGGTTCGGCTGGGAAGGGGGGATGTGGGTGGACGGCTCCCGGTGGGCGCGAGAGCCGGTGGATGGCAGGAAAGGGACCTGTGGGGTTCGTTTGCTGCCAGTGGGCGTGAATGGCGTTCCATAGGAACGCGAAACACGCCCGGTAGGCCGCGACCTCCCCGGCTGGGGCCCAACACATATGTCATCCCGTCCCGTACCACCGCGCCGACCGACCGGACCGGACGCGAAGCGGAGGATCCGGTCGGAGTTGTCTTTTTAGGCGCCGCGGCGGGCCTTGACCGGCCGGCGGGCCGGCGGGCCGGTGATCTTCTCCGGGCCCTCGCGATCGCTCATCTCGACGTAGGTGCGGTCGCGCTCGCCCGTGTAGATCTGGCGGGGCCGGGCGATCTTCTGCTCGGAGTCGCCGTTCATCTCCATCCACTGGGCCATCCAGCCGGAGGTGCGGGGGATCGCGAAGATCACCGTGAACATCTCGCTCGGGATGCCGAGGGCCTCGTAGATGAGGCCGGAGTAGAAGTCGACGTTCGGGTAGAGCTTGCGGGAGGTGAAGTACTCGTCGTCGAGCGCCTGCTTCTCGAGCTCGGTGGCGATCTCGAGAAGCGGGTTGTCGCCGGTCACCTCGAGTACCTCGTCGACGTGCTTCTTGATGATTCGCGCCCGCGGGTCGTAGTTCTTGTAGACGCGGTGGCCGAAGCCCATCAGCTTCTCGTCGCGGTTCTTGACGCCCTCGAGGAAGCCGGGGATGTTCTCGACCTTCTCGATCCGGCGCAGCATCCGGAGGACCGCCTCGTTGGCGCCGCCGTGCAGCGGGCCGTAGAGGGCCGCGACGCCGGCCGCGATCGCCGAGTAGGGGTCGACCTGGGAGGAGCCGACGGCGCGGACAGCGGCCGTTGAGCAGTTCTGCTCGTGGTCGGCGTGGAGGATGAAGAGGACGTCGAGTGCCTTCGCGAGCCGAGGATCGGCCTCGTACTTGACCTCGGTCATCTTCCGCATCATCCCGAGGAAGTTGGAGGCGTAGTCGAGGTCGTTGTCGGGATAGACGTAGGGGAGGCCGAGGCTGTGGCGGTAGGAGAAGGCCGCGAGCGTCGGCATCTTCGCGATCAGGCGGATCGCCGCCATGTAGCGCTCCTCGTCGTTGTCGATCTCCTTGGCGTGGGGGTAGAAGGTCGACATCGCGCCGACGCCCGCCAGGAGGATCCCCATCGGGTGCGCGTCGTGGCGGAACCCGCGGTAGAAGGCCTTCATGTCCTCGTGGACGAAGGTGTGATGGGTCACGTCGTAGACCCAGCGCTCGAGCTGCGGCTCGGTCGGCAGCTCGCCGAAGATCAGGAGGTATGCGACCTCGAGGTAGGACGACTTCTCACACAGCTCCTCGATCGAGTAACCGCGGTGCTGGAGGACGCCCGCCTCGCCGTCGATGTAGGTGATCGCCGACCGGCACGAAGCCGTGTTCGTGTAGCCCGGGTCGTAGGCCATCATCCCGAAGTCGTCCTCGTTCACCTTGATCTGCCGGAGATCGATCCCCTTGATCGTCTCGTCGGTGATGTCGACGTCGTAGGTCTTGCCCGTGCGGTTATCGGTGATGGTGAGAGTGTCTGCCACTTGTCTCTCCTCGATCGGTGTCTGAAAAGCTCGGGACTAGTATCCCAGCAACGCCTCATTACCCCGTTCGCGGAGAATCAGCGCTAATTCCGCCGAGACGGCCGTCCGGTCCGTAGCCGCGACGTAGTCGTAGCGGCGAACCAGGTAGCCGGCGCGACCGAGCTGGACGTCCCGTTCGTTGTCGCTGCGGCGCTGCCGCGGCGTCAGATGGTCGCCGCCGTCCGCCTCGACGACGAACCGCTCCCGCTCCCAGAGGAAGTCGACCCCCCACCCGAGCAGGGGCACGCTGATCGCCGGCACCGGCAGGGCGTTGTCGCGACACGTCTGGAGGATCACCTCCTCCAGCCACGACCTCGTCGCCTCGAGCGGCAGCGGCGACTCGGCGAGGAGGGCGCGGATGACACCGGCCCCGCGCCGCGACGGGCTCGCCGCGCGCAGCTCGGCGAGACGGTGCCGGTCGAGCACCCGCAGCTTCTCCGCCTGCTCGAAGGCGCGGCGGGTCTGCAGCGGCGGGAGGATGGACGCCAGGTCCCAGACGGTGCGGGTGGCCGTGGTCGTCGGGATCCCGCGATGGAGGGATACGTCGGTGAGGGAGCGAACGCGATGAACCGCCACGCCGTCGGGGTTGCACCCTGACGAACGCGGGACCGAGACATGGACCGCCAAGCGCTGGTCCCGAGGCAGGATCCCGCGGCACTGACCGGCGGACCCGAAGCTCAGAGCCGAGCTCGGACCGCAGGCCAGTACGCCCGCCAGCCAGCGCGCCTCCTGCGGAATTCGCCGATGCCCTACGGCGTAGACGCCGCGGTGCAGTGGGTGGAGACGGCCCTGGTCGACCCAGACGGCGATCGTCGAGCCGGGAATGCCGACCTCCAACAGCTGTCGTCGCGCCACGACCCCGTGCTGGCGAAACGCGAGTTCGGCGATTGCCGCGGACAATGGGCGCGATTCGTCCAACATGCTGGATGAATCCCGCCCACTGCGGTCGCGCCCCGCCCTCGACCCGTTCGGTGCAAACGCCCCGCGGAAGACCGCCGGCGTCCGTTCCCCTAGAAGTGGGTCAGGTCCTTGAACGCCGTTACGCGGGCGTCGATCTCGTCGCGCTCGAGGCGGCGGACG
>JAXLSX010000014.1:0-38336 GCA_046330285.1 Solirubrobacterales bacterium
TGTAGCGGCGGTTGTCGATTCCGCGCCCGAATCGCATCATGCTCTGCATCTCCGGCGGGATCTGGACCCCGAGCGCCCGCAGCGGCGCGCTGAACAGGCCGGCACCCCATGGCGGCAGGACCGGAAGCGGCCGTTTACCGAGCAGTCCGATGATCTCCGAGAGGGCGAGGACGCCGTCGGCGGCGACGTTGAAGAGGCCGGGCAGGCGGTTCACGGCGGCGTGCTCGAGCGCGTGAACGACGTCATCCTCGTGGACGAACTGAAGACGGGGGTCGAAGCCCGCGACCATCGGCACCAGCGGCAGCGAGAACATCTTCGCGAAGGAGGTGTTGACGTCGGGCCCGAGGACGTTGGCGCAGCGGAGCACGGTGACGTCGACGTTCTTCTGCTTGTGCGCGAAGTCGATCACCGAGGCCTCGGCTTCGACGACGTCGCGCTCGATCGGGCTGCCCGCCGGCTGCGAGCGTCCGATCGTCTCGGTGAAAAAGGCCGGGTCGTTCTGCGCGGAGCCGTAGACGTGCCCGGACGACTTGAAGATGAACTTCCGGACCGGCGAGCCCTCGCCGGCGCACGCCGCCAGCAGGTTCATGGTCCCGATCACGTTGCTCTCATGGGCCCGCTGGCGGCTCGTGGTGATCGAGTCGACGACGAGCCGGGCGTCGATGACGGTGTCGATCCGCGCCGCGCGGACGATCCGCTGGATCAGTCCGTGCTGGTTGGAGACCTTGACGAACTCGGTGCGCTCGAGCTCCCGGGTCGGGTCGCGGGAGTCGACGCCGACGATGGCCTCGACCTCGGCGAACGACTCGAGCGCCTGCGCCAGCCGGCCGCCCCAGTAGCTGGAGAGGCCGGTGATCAGCACGCGCCGGCGCCCGGGGCGCTCGGCGACGACCTCCACCCCGTCGCTCATCCGAGCCAGACCGACTTCCGCCGGGAGACCATCTCGTGCAGGTTCTCCTGGATCCGCGCCCGGACCTCCTGGGCCACGGACTGCACGAGCGCCTTGTCCTCGGCCGGCTCGGAGCCCATCTTGGCCGTGTCGATCGGCTCGAGGAAGCGGATCTTGAACTTCGCCGGCAGGTAGCCGAGCATCCCGGCCGGTCCGAGCCACGGGAACGTCGGGGTGAGTGGGAAGTAGATGAGGCCGGTCGCCTTCTGCAGGAGCTTCGACCGGGCGAAGACCGGAGCCGCCTCCTCGGCGCCGACGACGCACACCGGGACGAGTTTCGCCTCCGCCCGCATCGCGGCCTCGACGAAGCCCCCGCGGCCGAAGCGCTGGACCTTGTAGCGGTCCTTGACGAGCTTCTCGGTGCCCTTTCGGCCCTCGGGGAAGACGAGCACCAGCTGTCCCTCGTCGTAGAGGAGGCGATGGACGTTGGCGGGGTGAGCCGGCACGCAGCCGATCTTCGGCAGCAGGGCCGAGAACCCGGGGTAGCCCTTGAAGAAGTGCTCGACCGTCATGTAGAGCGGCCGCGGCTCGGAGTGCTCGTCGCGGATCGCCTTGCCGATCATCGCCGCATCGGGCGGTAGGGCGCCGGCGTGGTTGGAGACGAGCAGCGCACCGCCGTCGGCGGGGACGTTCTCGATCCCTTCGACCTCGCAGCGGAACCAGTAGCGGTAGAAGAACTCGACGAGGGTCGCGTCGAAGGCGCCCTCGATGCGCTCGGAGCGGCCCCAGTCGTCGACCTGTCGTTCGGGCTCGATCGCGGGCAGCAGCGACCGCATCCGGTCGCGGTCGGTGACGTTGAGTGCCTGCTCCTCGTCGCCGAGATCGCGGCCCGGCGCGAGCGATGTATGACGCGGTGCGATCGCGGAATGATCGCACCTGGGAGACGGTGGTCGCGAGTCTCCGGACTAATCTCCGGTTCGTGGAAGCAGACGAGGCGAAGACGGGGGCCGAACCGCGGACGCGGGCGCCGCGCGCGATCACCTACCCCTACCGGCGCATCGCCGCCGTCGACGGCACCCCGGCCGACGGCCCCGACCCCTACGGCGACCCCGATCCCGCCTGGCTGAAGATCGACTGGCAGCAGCACCTGGGGACGATCGACGTCGGCGGCGCACAGATCAACTACGCCGAGATCGGCGACGGGCCGGCGGTCATCTTCGTCCACGGCCTCGGCGGCTGCTGGCAGAACTGGCTCGAGAACATGCCGCGGATGGCGGAGCTCGGCTACCGGGCGATCGCATTCGACCTGCCGGGCTTCGGATCGAGCCCGATGCCTCCGTGGGAGATCTCGATGCCGGGGTACGGCACCCTCCTCGACCGGCTCCGTGAGGAGCTCGGGATCGGCCACTGCACCCTCGTCGGCAACTCGATGGGCGGATTCATCGCGGCCGAGGTCGCGGTCCGCGAGCCCGAGTGGGTCGACCGCCTCGTCCTGGTCTCCTCGGCGGGGATCAGCCACGCAACGATGCGCAAGGGGCCGGTGATCGCCGGTGCCCGGGTCAGCGTCGCGACCAATCCCCTGCTGCGGCGGGTCGACCTGATCTCGATGCGGCGGCCCGGGTTGCGCCAGGTCGCGTTCGGCAAGGTCATGCGCCACCCCGAGAGCCTCCGCCGCGAGCTGCTCGTCGAGTTCATGGCGCCGGCGCTCGGCGCCCCGGGCTTCATCCCCGCGGTCGCGGCACTGACCGGATACGACCTGCTCGACCGGCTGCGGCGGATCCGGGTCCCGACTCTGATCGTCTGGGGCCGCGACGACCTCGTCGTCCCGGCATCCGACGCGGCCGGGTTCGTCGAGCGGATCGAGGGCGCCGAACTGGTCGTCTTCGAGGACTGCGGCCACGTGCCGATGGCCGAGCGGCCGACGCGGTTCAACCGGCTGCTGGCCCGCTTCTGCGAGACCGCCCACGCCTGACGGCTGCCGCGTTCGGGCGTCTCAGCGGCGCTTGATGACCGAGAAGAGCGCCTCGGGGATCCGGCGGCGCGAGCCGTCGAGCGCGTCCTGCAGCGCCGCGGCGGTCCCGGGACCGTGCATACCGGTTCCGTGCCCGGTCAGAAGGTGCTCGGGCTCGAACTCGGCGAGCCGTCGCGGCGGGGTCAGGCGCAGCATCGGGTGGATCCCGACCTGCTCGGAGCCCGCCCGGAAGTAGGGGGCCGTGCCGACCGCCTCGGGCACGATCAGGGCCTGGTCGGCGGGCGAGTGGATCGCAACCTCCTTCCACAAGCGGTTGTCGACGACCTTGACCGGCTCGAGGCCGCTGCCCGCGATGCCGCCGAACGGCAGCCGGTGCAGCGGCGCGTCGTAACGCTCGGCGAACTCGGCGCAGTCGCGGTTGTGGCGGTCGAGGAGCTGGAGGACCCCGGCGACCGGATCTCCGGCGGAGACCTTCTCGATCCGCTCGCCGAGCCCGTCGACGTCGACCGGGTCGACGATCCAGACCTTGCCCTCGTCGCCGAGCCGGACCGCGTGGCATGCGCGCTGCATCACCTCACCCGCGTCCGGGAGCCAGGAGAGGCCGAGGTCGTGCTCTTCGAAGGAAGGTCCGCTCACGGCTCCGACCCTACCGGCGTGGTGGCCGGCGGCGCCGCTTCCTGAAGGTTGTTCAACCCATATTGGGTAGCCGCCACGGATGTTCGTGGTCGAAGCCCGTCATAGGTTTCGCACATGCTGTCGATCGTCAGATGTCCGGGTTGTGGCAAGGCGACGGTGGCAGTCGGATCCCGCAACCGGGAGCGCTCGAAGTGCTCGCGCTGCGGCCGTCCGCTCGGGTCCGGGAACCTCGCCGTCTCCGACCCGGACACGCTCGAGACGCGCGTCCGGGAGTTCCACCGCCGGGGCCTCGGCAAGCCCCGCTGACTCAGGACGTGACGGCCCCTGCCGAGGCGCTCGACACGGTGTCCGCGTACTTCTTCATGACACCCGTGGCGAAGGCCGGTTCCGGCGCCTCGTAGGCGGCGACCCGCTCGGCGATCTCCTCGTCGCTGAGGTCGACGTCGATCGTCCGGTTGGCGACGTCGATCGTGATCGTGTCGCCCTCGCGGATTGCCGCGATCGGGCCGCCCTTCACGGCCTCCGGGGCGACGTGGCCGATCATCAGGCCGCGGGTCGCGCCGGAGAAGCGGCCATCGGTGAGCAGGGCGACGTCCTCCCCGTGGCCGCTGCCGACGATGGCAGCGGTCACCTGGAGCATCTCGCGCATTCCCGGTCCGCCGGTCGGGCCCTCGTTGCGGATCACGATGATGTCGCCGGGGTTGATCCCGCCCGCCTTGACCACCGCGAAGCAGTCCTCCTCGCGCTCGAACACGCGAGCCGGGCCCGTCTGGCCCATCCGCTCGGTGCCCGCGACCTTGACGACGGCGCCGTCGGGGGCGAGGTTGCCGTGCAGGATCGCGAGGCCGCCCTGGGCCTTGACCGGGTCCGCGACCGGGCGGACGACGTCCTGTCCCGGTGCCTCGTCGGCGGCGTCGGCCTCCTCGCCGATCGTCCGGCCGGTGACCGTGATCTGGTCGCGGTGGAGCAGGCCTGCCTCGGAGAGGCGGCTGAGGATCAGCGGCACGCCGCCGGCGCGATAGAGGTCGGTCGCGACGTAGCGGCCGCCCGGCTTCATGTCGGCGAACAGCGGCGTCTGCTTCGAGATCCGTTCGAAGTCGGCCATCTCCAGCGGCACCCCCGCCTCACGGGCGACGGCCAGCAGGTGGAGGACGCCGTTGGTCGAGCCGCCCGACGCGCAGACCGTCGCGATCGCGTTCTCGAGCGACTCCTTGGTGATGATCCGGCTCGGGCGAAGGTCGTCGCTGAGCACCTTCATCACGAGCTCGCCGACCTTCTCGGCGACGGTGTTCTTCTCGTCGTCCTCGGCCGGGACCATCGCCGAGCCGCCGGCGGAGATGCCGAGCGCCTCGAAGGCGCAGGCCATCGTGTTGGCCGTGAACTGGGCGCCGCACGCGCCCGCACCCGGGCTGGCGACGTCCTCGAGCTCGCGCAGCTCGTCATCGGTGACGGTTCCCGCCGCGTGGCCGCCGACCGCCTCGAAGACGTCGAGGATCGTGACGTCGCGGCCGTGGTAGCGGCCGGGGGCGATCGAGCCGCCATAGAGCATCACCGAGGGGATGTCGAGACGGGCGAGCGCCATCACGCAGCCGGGGATCGTCTTGTCGCAGGCGGAGAGCGCGATCAGCGCGTCGAACTGGTATCCGCGGGCGGTGAGCTCGATCGAGTCGGCGATGACCTCGCGGCTGACCAGCGAGCTCTTCATGCCCTTGGTGCCCATCGTGATCCCGTCCGAGATCGCGATCGTGTTGAACTCCATCGGCGTGCCGCCGGCGGCGCGGACGCCCTCCTTGATGTGCGCGGCGAGACCGCGCAGGTGGAAGTTGCAGGGCATCGCCTCGATCCAGGTGTTGGCGATGCCGATCGTCGGCCGCTTGAGCGCGGCGTCGTCGAACCCGATTCCCTTCATGTAGGCGCGCGCGGCGGCGCGGTCGGGCCCGTCGAAGACGGCCGCGGAACGGGGACGTGGGAGTTCGGTCGAGTCGCTCATCGTGGCTCCAATTCTTACGGAGAGGTCTAGACGCCGGCGGGATCGTCGAGGTTGCCCTCGGCCCCGGCGGGCGAGCGGCTGGTCCACTCGCTGAGCCGGGCGATGTCCCGGCGTACGTGATCGGGATCGAGCTGGCGCCCCGGAAGGTGCATGTTGGCCTCGTTGATGAGGCCGCGCTCGTCGGCCCGCAGGGCGAGCCACTTGGCGAGCGCGTCGTCGGCGTCGGGCAGGCGCTGGGCGCCCTCGGGCTCGTCGCGGTCGGGGAAGCTGACGCAGTGCTCGTTGAGGAGCTCGCCGGTTGCCGCGTTGAAGCTGACGATCGGCTTGTGCGGGTAGATCAGGTAGCCGTAGGTCGGCTCGCCACCGCGCTCGGCCCCGAAGCAGTGGAGGAAGCCGAGCGCCCGGTATGCCTCGAACGCGTCGGCTCCGAGCACCTCGGCGAGGAGCTTCTCGGCGCGCCGCTCGGCACGGAGCTGCTCGCCGGGGTCCGGCACCGCCCGGCCGTTCCGGGGCTTCGGCTCGGGCTTGGGCCGCATGCGCCGGCGATGTGCGAGGTCGGGCAGGAACGCGAAGCCGGCGAGGGCCACGCAGACGATCGCGAGGGCTGCGGCGGCGACGCTCATCCGCCGGCCGCCGGTGGGATGAAGATCACGCGCTCGGCGTCTCGCGGCACCTCGTCGAACTCGCGCACGAGCATCGCCTGGCGTCGCCCCTCTCCCCCGGTCGGCACGGCAGCCCACATGCCTTGGTCGAGCTGGCGGCGGAACGCCTCGATCAGACGGGTCTCGTCCTCTGCCAACTCGGGATCGCCCTCCGCAAGCAGTTGATCGCCGTACCCCGGCTTCATGCGGACGAGCTTCATGTGCCGATTATGGCATTGGGGGACGCGGTCGCCGCGAGGCGATGTCGAGCGCGTCGACCGGTCCCGGGCCGGCGCCGACGTCGCGCAGACCCGTGGCGACGGCGTCGCCGGCGCGGCGACGGGCCTCCCTCGCAGCGTCCCGCAGCGGAAAGCCGATCGCCAGCAGCGCCGCCAGGGTCGAGCTGTGGGTGCAGCCGGAGCCGTGGGCGGCACCGTCGGCGTGGACCGGACCGGGGATCGGGACGGGGCCGCCGCCGTCGTCGAACAGGTCGGTGCCGTCGGCGTGTCCGCCGGTGACGATTGCGGCGGCCGGCCCCAGCGCGCGGATCGCCGCGGCCAGCTCCTCGGAGGAGGCCTCGGCACCGAGGCCGGTGATGGCGCGCGCCTCGGGGATGTTCGGTGTGACCACCGTGGCCAGCGGCAGGACTCGCTCGACGAGGGCGACGCGTGCGTCGTCGTCGAGCAGGCTTGCGCCGCTCTCGGAGACCATCACCGGGTCGACGACCACCGGCGCGTCCCCGGTCAGCGCCAATGCCTCGACGACGGCGTCGATCGTCGCCGTCGTGCCGAGCATGCCGATCTTGACCGCGTCGACGCCGATGTCGCCGGCCACCGCTGCGACCTGGGCGACGATCACCTCGGGTGGGATCGCGTGGATCGCGGTGACGCCGAGCGTGTTCTGTGCCGTGATCGCGGTGATCGCGGTCGTGCCGTGGACACCGACCGCGGCGAATGCCTTCAGGTCGGCCTGGATGCCGGCTCCCCCGCCCGAATCGGATCCGGCGATCGCCAGCGCGACTGGTGTCCTCTGCTCCTCGGGCACCGGGCGATCCTAGATAAGCGGCAACGGGTCTTCCCCCTCGGATCGCGGCGGTGCCAGCGTCGTCCGGGTCCAGCGGCCGGTGTGATCTCCCTGGACGTAACCGTCCCGTTCGAGGCCGGACAGCGCGATCAGGACCGTCGAAAACCCGATGCCGGCTGCGGCTGCGATCGCATCGGCGGTGGTGGCGCCGCCGTCGAGTGCGGCGAGGACGGCCAGGCCTTCGGGCGTGGGCTCCGGCCCGCGCCGTTGCGGCGGCGCCGAGCCGGGACCGAGCAGGAGGTCGAGGACATCGCGCGCGTCGCGGACGAGCGCCGCTCCATCGCCGAGCAGCCTGTTCGTCCCCGAGGAGCGCCAGGAGGTGACGGGACCGGGCACGGCGCCCACCGTGCGTCCCGCGTCGATCGCCATCTCAGCCGTGATCAGCGAGCCCGACCGCTCGGCCGCCTCGACGACCACCGTGACGCCGCCGAGCGCCGCCATCAGCCGGTTCCGGGCGGGGAACATCCAGCGGAACGTCGCCGGTCCGGGCGCGAGCTCGGAGATTACGGCGCCGTTCGTACACACCCGGCGGTAGAGGCCGCCGGCCGAGCGCGGGTAGGCGCGGTCGGCGCCGGGGCCGAGGACGGCGACGGTCGGCCCGCCGCCGGCGAGAGCGCCCTCGTGCGCGGCGGAGTCGATTCCTTGGGCGAGGCCGCTGACGACGACGATCCCCGCGACCGCGAGCTCACGGCCGAGCTCGTGCGCCACCTCGCGGCCGTATGCGCCGCTGCGGCGGGAGCCGACGATCGTCACGGCCCGGTCCGGATCGAGCTCGGTGATCAGGTCAACGTCCCCGCGGCCGAAGAGGGCGTGCGGCTGAGATGGTCCCAAAGCTTCGAGGCCGCCCGGCAGACCGCCGGCGTGGGCACACGTGGCCCAGAGCGGGTCCGTCGATCCGGGCGTCGCGCAGCCATCCCGCGCTCGCGCTCCCGCGGTCGCCAGCGCCGCACGCCAGTCGGTCGGCGCCACCGCAACGGCGAGCTCGCGGTCCCCGAGGGCGAGGAGGTCGCGGGCGCGTTCACCCGCCCTCGCGCCCACGGAGCGATCGATGTTCGCGGCGAGGAGCGTCAGCAGGTGGCCCCGGCGCAGGCAGTCGGCGCAGGCCGTCATCCGGCCTCCCGGCGCCGCAGCGAGAGCGCCTCGGCGATGTGGTCGGCGCCGACGACCCGCGACCCGGCGAGATCGGCGCACGTCCGCGCCACCTTGATCACCCGGTTCCATCCGCGGCCGCTGAGCCCGTGCTCGCCGTGCCCGCAGACGAGCGCCGAACGCGCCTCGGGGCTCATCCCCGCGAAGTCGGCGATCTCGCGGTCGCTCATCGAGGCATTCACGCGGTCGTCGCCGAGCCGCTCGCGCTGGGCCTCGCGGGCGTCGACGACGCGGGCGGCCACCTCCGCCGACGTCTCACCGGGGTCGCCGTCCAGCGCCTTCGCCGAAGGTTGTTCGACAGCGAGAACGATGTCGATCCGGTCGGCGAGCGCTCCGCTCAGCCGCGACGCGTACGCGCGGATCCGCTCGGCCGGGCACGTGCAGCGCTTCGAGTCGACCCCGTGGCCGCAAGGGCACGGGTTGGCGGCGGCGAAGAGCTGGAAGGACGCGGGCAGAGTCGTCGCGCCGCTCGCCCGCGAGATCGTCACCGCTCCCTCCTCGAGCGGCTGGCGCAGGGCTTCGAGCGTCGCCCGCGAGAACTCGCCGAGTTCGTCGAGAAAGAGGACGCCCCGATGGGCCAGCGTTATCTCGCCCGGACGCGGCGGGCTGCCGCCACCGACCAGGCCCGCGGTCGAGATCGTGTGGTGCGGTGCGCGGAAGGGACGCGGGGCCAGGGCACCGTCGGCGCTCGGTCGGCCGGCGATGCTGGCGATCCGCGTCACCTCGATCGCCTCGCGCCGCGAGAGCGGCGGCAGAAGCGACGGCAGCCGCCGTGCCGCCATCGACTTCCCGGCTCCGGGAGGACCGACGACGAGCGCCGCGTGACCACCGGCCGCCGCGATCTCGAGCCCGCGACGCAGCCCGGGCTGCCCCTTCAGGTCGGCGAGGTCGGGCAGCTCCCGCAGGCGACGCGGGGGTGCCGGCAAGGGAACGGACGGGACCTCTCCCGCCGCCATCGTCCGCAGGTCGGATACCGAGCCGAGCGCGGCGATCGCGGGGCCCTCGATCAGCCCTGCTTCGGCCGCATTGGCGGCGGGAACGGCGAATCCCCTGCCTCCCTCCCGCTCCACGCGCTCGGCCATCGCGAGGACGCCGGGGAGCGGCCGGATCGCGCCGTCCAGCGCGAGCTCGCCCGCCAGCCACCAACCCTCAAGCGGCGTGGCCGGGAGCTGGTCGGAGGCGACGAGGATCGCGGCGGCGATGGCGAGGTCGTACCCGGGCCCGGCCTTGCGGAGGTCGGCCGGGGCGAGGTTGGCCGTGATCCGCTGCAGCGGGAAGTCGAACCCGGAGTTGACCAGCGCCGCCCGGACCCGCTCCCGCGACTCGCGGATCGCCGCGTCGGGCAACCCGACGATCGTGAACGCGGGCAACCCCCGGTGGATGTCGATCTCGGCATCGACCGGCACCGCCTCGACCCCCGAGATCGCCAGTGTCCGCATCCGTGCCAGCACCGGACCGACGGTAGGAGCGCCCGGCGCACGGGTGGGTCACCCAGTGTCACGGTGACGCGCACAAGGACGCCGATTCGCTCGCGGCTGCCTCCGCGGTCTGGTTACCTGACCTGCCGATGACCGCCGATCCACCTGGACGCTTCTGGCGATACGTCGCCCTGGGCGCCGCGATCCTCCTGCTCGGGATCGTCCCGTGGGGAGCGGCGGTCGTGGATGCCCGCCTGACCGCCTGCCCGGAGATCGCCCGCGGCTCACAAGACGGCATCTCGATGATCGGACAGGGAATCTCGCTCTGGCCGGTCGGTCCGGTCTGCCACAACCCCACCCGGGGCGGCACCTACGTCGAGGAGACGGCCGGCTGGCTGAAGCCGGTGCTGCTCTCCCTGTTGATACTCGCGATCGCCGCGCCCGGCATCGCTTACGCGTTCGCCGGCCGGCGCGCGAGCCCAGTCGAGCGACGCAAGACGTCGTAGCTAGTCCCGTGCGACCCAGTGGAGGCGACCGCTGTCGCACTCCGCCTGCTCGCCGCCCTCGAGTGGAACCTTGTGGCCGCTCGCGCGGACCCACCCCGCAGCCTTCGTCGGCTTGACGAGCCGGCCCCGGATCTGACCCTTGTAGTCAGGGTCGTTGAAGGGACCGTGGATCAGGTCGACGCCGAAGGGGTTCCGGTCGGCGTACTTGTCCCAGATCCGTGTGGCACTTTCGTCTCGCGATCCGCGCACTCGTTCACAGCGGGATTCCCACTCGTGACGCCGACCGCGCCACGATCGGGGAATGGCGAGGAGCGGACGGAGATGACCCAGGCCCGGCTGCGGACGGGGCGGATCGGCGAGGAGCTCGCGTGCCGGCATCTCGAGCAACAGGGCCTTACGGTCTTCGCGCGCAATTGCCGGACCCGGTTCGGCGAGATCGACGCGATCGCGATCGACGGGGACACCCTCGCGTTCGTCGAGGTGAAGACGGTCCGGGCCGGCAGCCGGCACGGGCCGGAGCTTCCGATCCACGCGGTCGGGCGCCGCAAGCAGATGCAGGTTCGGCGGTTGGCGCGGGCCTGGCTGGCCGAGAACCTGCCGCCCCGGTACCGGTCGATCCGCTTCGACGTCGTCGGAGTCAGTCTCGATCGGACCGGCGGCGCGGTGATCGAGCACCTGCCGGCGGCGTTCTGACCACGATCCGGCGCGTCAGGCGCCGAGCTCGAGCTGGCTGTAGGCGGTCGACGCGAACGAGCGGCGATGGAGATCGCAGATGCCGATGCGCTGGATCGCCTCTCGATGCTGCGGCGAGGAGTAGCCGACGTTGGCTTCGAAGTCCCAACCGGGATAGCGGTCGGCGGCCTGGCGCATGTACCGATCGCGGGTCACCTTGGCGATGACCGAGGCCGCGGCGATCGCGGCGCTGCGGGCGTCGCCCTCGACCACGGCCTGGTGCTCGACCCGGCAGCGGGAGCCGAGGCGGAATCCGTCGCTCAGGCACTTGGCGCCGGGGACGGCGACGCGCCCGAGCATGTCGCCGAGCGCGTTCAGATTCGTTACGTGAAGGCCGCGGGCGTCGATCCCACCGGCGCAGCGCGCCGTGACGGCGACGCGGCTCGCGGCGGCGATCACCGCCGGGTAGAGCCGCTCACGCTCCTCCTCGGTCTTGCGCTTGGAGTCGTCGAGCCCGGCGAGCGTTTTTCTGACCTCCGGCGTCAGGCAGCGGTAGTCGAGGAGAACCGCCGCGGCCACGAGCGGGCCGGCGAGGGATCCGCGGCCGGCCTCGTCGGCGCCGGCGACGAAGCGGCGCCCGAACTGCTGGTCGAAGCGGAAGAGCCAGGCCGTGCGGCGGCCGTCCGGCCGACGCGACTTCCGCCGCTTCGGCTTCGCCGTCGCCGGAGCCTCCTCCGGCGTCACCTCAGAGGAGGCCGATGCGGTCGAGGGGCCAGTAGGTGGCGAAGGCCTTGCCGACGATCCAGTCCTTGGGGACGGGGCCCCAGAATCTGCTGTCGTCGCTGGCTCCACGATTGTCGCCCATCATGAAGTAATGATCGGGCGGGATCGTGATCTCCTTCGGGAGGTTGCACCCGCGGGCATCGCCGCAGGGCCTGATGAAGTCGTCCTCGATCCGCTCGCCGTTGACGATCGCGTGACCGTCGATGATCTTCAGGGTGTCGCCGGGGGTGGCTACGACCCGCTTGATGAAGTTCGTGTCGGACTCCTCGTCGACCGGCTCGGGACAGGCCTCGGTCGGAGGCACCTGGACTCCGCACTCCTCGACGGTGTCGGCGCCCTTCGGTGGGTGGAAGACGACGATGTCGCCGATCTCGGGATCGCTGAAGTGGTAGCTGACGCGCTGGACGAGGACGCGCTGACCGACCTGGAGCGTCGGGATCATCGACCCCGTCGGGATCTGGTACGGCTTGACGACGAACGCCTGGATCACCAGGGCGAGGCCGATTGCGAAGCCGACGATGACGACGAGCTCGACGATCGCGCCGAGCGTCGACTTGGGGCGCGGCATGCTCGGCATGGGGTTCGTCGGCTCGGGCGCCGCTAGGCGTCCTGCCGCGAAGCCTCTTCGTCTGCGTCGGAGTCGGTGTCCGGCTCCGCGGCTTCTCCCTCCGGCTCCCCAGCCGGCTCGTTGGACTCGGCGGGGGCATCCTCTTCGCCCTCGGCGTCGGACTCAGATTCTTCGGCGGCGGCCTCCGGCTCGGCGGCGGCTTCGGCGGCTTCGGCCTCGGGCTCGTCGACTTGCTCGACCTCGACGATCGCCTCTTCCCCCTCGCCCTCGGACGGGACGGCCTGCGGGGCCTCGACCTGAGTCGTGCCCTCGGCGTCGACGGCCTCGTCCTCCTCGGAACCGAGGACCTCCTCGCCGATGCCCCAGCGGCGCTCGGCGACGCGTGCGGCCTTGCCGACGCGATCGCGGAGGTAGTAGAGCTTGGCGCGCCGGACGTCGCCGCGGGCGGCGATCTCGAGCTGCTCGATCTTGGGCGAGTGCAGCGGGAACGTGCGCTCGACGCCGACGCCGAACGACTGCTTGCGGACGGTGAACGTCTCGCGGACGCCGCTGCCCTGACGCTTGATGACGACGCCCTCGAAGACCTGGGTACGGGTGCGGTTGCCCTCGATCACCTGGAAGTGGACGCGGACGCGGTCGCCGGCAGTGAAGCGCGGGCGCTTGCGCAGCTGCTCCTTCTCGAGGCTCTGGATGATCGTGCTCATGTGATTCGGGGCTCCGGCTCGTCTGGATTCCGCCTGACCCGGGTGGCCGAGAGGCGGCTGGATGACCGGCGGCGGCCGGTGGGCGGCCGCGCGGCGGGGAATAGTAGCTAAGAGGCGCCGGAAGCCGTTTCACCGCGCTCGCGGCTGCGCTCCAGGCGCCAGCGCCGCACGCGCTCGTGATCGCCCGAGACCAGGACATCCGGCACTCCCCAGCCGCGATAGGTGGCCGGGCGGGTGTAGTGCGGGTACTCCGGGTGACCCTCGAGCGCGTCGGAGAACGACTCCTCGAGCACGCTCTCGGCGTGGCCGAGCGCGCCGGGCAGCTTCCGGAGGACGGCGTCGGCGACGACCATCGCCGCTAGTTCGCCGCCCGCCAGCACGTAGCGGCCGATCGAGACGGCATCGGTCACGAGGTGGTCGCGAACGCGCTCGTCGACGCCCTCGTAACGCCCGCAGAGCAGCGTCATCTCGGGCTCGGACGCGAGGTCGAGCGCCAGCTCCTCGTCGAACATCCGGCCCGACGGGGTCAGCAGAACGGTCCGACGGGGGCCGGGCGTCTCGCCGTAGGTGGCGCGGAGGGCGGCGTCGACGACGTCGACCCGCATCACCATCCCCGCCCCGCCGCCGTAGGGCGAGTCGTCGACCTGGCCGGCGCCGAGCGGCGTAGTTGCCCGGTAGTCGATGAAGCGGAGCTCCGACCCGGACGCGACGACGTTGCGGACGTGGCGCTGGGTCTGGAACCACTCGAACCACTCGGGGAACAGCGTGAAGACGTCGAGGCGCATCAGAGGAGCCTACGCCGAGCACGGCGGTCGCAGCCCGCCGGATCAGTCGAGGATGTCGACGATGACCCTGCGGTCGTCGCGGGCGCCGGCGGCGCGAGCGACGGTACGGATCGCGTTGGCGATGCGGCCGCCACGGCCGATCACGCGGCCGAGATCGTCCTCGGCGACGGAGACCTCGAGCACGAGGTCACCGTCCTCTTCGAACTCCTCGACCTCGACCTTGTCCGGCTGCTCGACGAGAGCGCGGACGAGAAACTCGACGAGCTCGCGCACGGTCGGTTCCGATCAGGTGCCGGCCGGACCCTCGACGCCCTGGGTGCGCAGCAGCTTCGCGACGGTCGGCGACGGCTGGGCGCCGTGGTCGAGCCAGTGCTGGGCACGCTCGGTGTCGATGGTCACCTGGGAAGGTTCGGTCTGCGGGTTGTAACTGCCGATCGTCTCGATCGTGCGGCCGTCGCGCGGGGAGCGCTTGTCGGCCACGACGATGCGCCAGATCGGGTTCTTCGAGGAGCCCGCTCGTCTGAGTCTGATTCGTACTGCCATGTGAAGGCGGCGCAGGTTACAGACCGCGGGGGTCGGCCGTCATCGCCGCCGTCCGCCGAGCTGACCGCGGATCATCGCCTCGGGGTTCGGCATCTTCCCGGAGGCCATCATCTTCATCATCTTCCGCATCTGCTCGAATTGCTTGGTGAGCTGCTTGACGGCCTGAACGTTGGTGCCGGAACCGGCCGCGATCCGCCGCCTCCGGGAACCGCGGATGACGTCGGGATTGGCGCGCTCCTCCGGCGTCATCGAGAGGATCATGGCCTCGAGGCGGTCGAGCTCGCGGTCGTCGATGTTGGCGCTGCGCAGCTCCTTCATCGCCTTGCCCATCCCGGGCATCATCCCGAGCACGCTCGTCAGTGGCCCCATCTTCCGGACCTGCTTGAGCTGCTTCATGAAGTCGTCCAGGGTGAACTGGTCCTGGCGCATCTTCCGCTCGAGCTCCTCGGCCTCCTCCGCGTCGATGTCCTGCTCGGCCTTCTCGATCAGCGAGAGGACGTCGCCCATGCCGAGGATGCGCTGCGCCATCCGGTCCGGGTGGAAGCGCTCGAGCTGGTCGAGCTTCTCGCCGGTCGAGGCGTAGAGGATCGGCTTGCCCGTGACGGCCTTGACGCTGAGCGCGGCGCCGCCGCGTGCATCGCCGTCGAGCTTGCTCATCAGGACGCCGTCGAACTCGGTCACCTCGGCGAACTGCTCGGCGACGTTGACCGCGTCCTGGCCGGTCATCGCGTCGACGACCAGGAGGACGTCGTGGGGCTTCGTCCGCTTCTTGATCTCGGCGAGCTGGCCCATCAGCTCGTCGTCGATGTGGAGGCGGCCGGCGGTGTCGACGATCAGGACGTCGAGGCCGTCGGAGCGGGCCTGCCCGAGCGCCCACTCGGCGATGTCCACCGGGTCGCGCTCGGTTCCCTGCGAGTAGACCGTGGCACCGGCCTGCTCGCCGAGGCGGGTGAGCTGCTCGACCGCCGCCGGGCGCTGCGTGTCGCAGGCGGCGACGCCGGCGGTCTTGCCCTCCCCGATCAGGTGCTTGGCGAGCTTCGCGGTAGCCGTCGTCTTGCCCGAGCCCTGGAGGCCCGCCATCAGGATCACGGTCGGCGGCTTCGAAGCGAACACGAGCTCGCGGCCGCTCCCGCCCATCAGCTCCGCGAGCTGCTCGTTGACGACCTTGACGACCATCTGGCCGGGATCGAGGCTGGAGAGGACGCCCTCGCCGATCGCCTTCTCGCGGACGTCGGCGACGAACTGCTTGGTGACCTTGAAGTTGACGTCCGCCTCGAGCAGCGCGAGCCGGATCTCGCGCATCGCCTTGTCGACGTCGGCCTCGGTCAGCTTCCCGCGCGAGCGCAGGTCCGACATCGTGCCCTGAAGGCGCTCGGATAGCTGGTCGAACATCGGCCGGAGGCTACTCGCCAACCAATGCCTGGGCGAACTCAGTCGCGTCGAACGGGCGCAGGTCCTCGATCCCCTCGCCGATGCCGATCAGCTTCACGGGGATGCCGAGCTCGCCGGCGATCGCGAGGGCGATGCCGCCCTTCGCCGTGCCGTCGAGCTTCGTCAGGGCGACGCCGGTGACGTCGACGGCTTCGCTGAAGACCTTCGCCTGGCGGAGGCCGTTCTGGCCCGTCGTGGAATCGACGACGATCAGCGTCTCCGAGGCGCCGCGGCCGAGCCGCTTGTCGATCACGCGGTTGACCTTCGCGAGCTCCTCCATCAGGTCGTTGCGGGTGTGGAGCCGGCCGGCGGTGTCGATCAGGACGACGTCGCTTCCCCGCGCCTCGGCGGCGGCGATGGCGTCGAAGACCACCGCGCCGGCGTCCTGGCCCGTCTCGGCCTTGACGATCTCGCAACCGGCGCGCTCCGCCCACGTCCCGAGCTGCTCGACGGCGGCAGCGCGATAGGTGTCGGCGGCGGCGAGCATCACGCTCAAGCCCGCCTCACGCTGCAGGTGCCAGGCGAGCTTGCCCACGGTCGTCGTCTTGCCGGTGCCGTTGACCCCGACGACGAGGACAATGGCCGGGCGCGGCCTCAGATCGATCGTGCCGCGTCCGGTGTCGGCCAGATCGGCGAGCAGCTCGACGAGCCGCTCGCGGGCGGCCTCTCCCCCGGCGACCTTGCCGGCCTCGACCTCGTTCTCGAGCCGGCCGACGACCTCGGCGGTCGTCCGGGCCCCGACGTCGGCCATGATCAGCGCCTCTTCGAGCCGCTCCCATGCTTCGGTATCGAGCGTCTCGAACAGGCTCGAGCCGATCTCGGCGGTGAGCGCCTCGCGGCTCGTCGACATGCTCTCCCGCAGGCGCCGGAAGAACCCACGGCGCTTCGGCTCGTCCTCTTCGAGCACGGCGGCGCCCGGCGCCTCGCGGTCGCCGAGGTCGAGCAGGTCTGCCCAGGTGGTCGGCACGGTCGCGCAGCCTACGCTGCGCGCGCGTCCGGCTCCGCCTCGGTGAGGCGGGGCTCGCGCGGCAACCGCCGCGAGATGACCTTCGTCGCGCCGTCCTTCATGCTGACGCCGTAGAGGACGTCGGCCGCATCCATCGTCCGCTTCTGGTGGGTGACGATGACGAACTGTGCCCGGTCGGAGAACCGGCGGACGAGCTGGAGGAAGCGGTCGATGTTCGCGTCGTCGAGCGCGGCCTCGACCTCGTCGAGGATGTAGAAGGGCGAGGGACGCGCCAGGAAGACGCTGAAGACGAAGGCGAGTGCGACGAGCGACTTCTCGCCGCCGGAGAGCAGCGACAGCCGCCGGGTCGCCTTGCCGGCCGGCGTCACCTCGATCTCGACCCCCGCCGTCTCGGCGGGATCGTGCTCCTCCTCGTCCTCGGCCTCTTCCGCCTCGGCCGCCTGCTCCTGCCCCTCGGCTCCGTCGCCGGCGACGGCCTCGGGGTCGGCGCCGCCGAGGACGCGCTCCGGCTTCGGCGCCTCGACCATCCGCAGGCGGCCGCTGCCGCCCGGGAACATGTGCTCGATCAGCTCGCCGAAGTTCTCGCCGGCCGCCTTGAACGTCTCCTCGAACGCCGCGGTGATCTCGCGGTCGGTCTGGCGGATCAGCTTCGCGAGCTCGTCGAGGGCCTGCTCGAGGTCCTCGCGCTGAGCCTCGAGCTCGGCGACGTGCTCCTTGGCGGCCTCGTACTCCCCTTCGGCCAGGGGGTTGACGGGTCCGAGCTGTTCGCGGCGGCGGATCAGCCGCTCGATCGACGCCTCGACGGCGGTCCGCTCGTCGTCGTCGAGCGAGGCCGGCTCGGGCTCCGGGTCGAGCTCGAGCTTGGCGACGATCCGCTTCCACTCCACCTCGGCCTCCTCGCGACGGTCGCGGAGGCCGGCGGCGCGGACCTCGGACTCGGTGACGCGCTCACCGACGATCCGGAGCTCGCCGTGGAGCTCCGCCTCGGCGCGGGAGCATTCGCGCAGCTCGAGTGCGAGCTCGTCGCCAGCCTGGGCGCCGATGACGCGTTCCTCGACCGCGGCTGCGCGGGTACCGACGGCGTCGCGAGCCGCGGCGAGCGCCGAGCAGAGGCCGGCGAGCGTCTCCGCCAGCTCGGCCTCCGTCTCGACCCGCTGCTCGAGCGAGTCCTGGCGGCGGTGGCCGAGCATGTCCTCGGCCCGGCGCGCGGAGCGAGCGGCACGCTCGGAGCCGCCGCGGACGCGGGAAGCGCTTCGAGGCGAGCTCGACGTCGCCGGCGTCCATCGCTTCGGCGATCGCCGTGCCGGCCTCGGCCAGCGCCGTGCGTGCCGATTCGAGCTCACGGGCGAGCGCCGCCTCGGCGTCGCGCTCGGTGGCGCGGAGCTCGGCGGCGAGGGCTCCGAGCGCGGCGCGGCGACGGTCGACGGCGGCGCGGAGCTCGGCTTCGCGGCCCGCCAGCGCCTCGGTCCGGGCGCCGAGGCGCTCGTGCGCGGCGCGGAGAGCGGTCAGCTCGCCCCAGACGGCGGTGCGTTCGCGGTCGCGCTCGGCGAGCCGCTCCTCGACGGCGCTCCGGCGCTTGTTTGCCTCGGCGAGCTTGGCCTCGATCTGCTCGCGCTGACCGCGGGCCTCCCGCGCGGCCGCCTCGGCCTTCGCGAGATCGCCGCCGCCGGCGGACAGCCGGTCGCCGAGCAGGCGCAGCTGGAGCTCGAGCGATTGACGTTCGAGCCGGGCGTGGGTCTCGGCGGCGTTCGCCTGCTGGCGCAGCGGCCGCAGGCGCGAGCGCGCCTCGCGCTCGACGTCGAGAGCGCGGTCGAGGTTGGACCGGGTGCGCTCGAGCTTGAGCTGCGCCCGGCGCCGGCGCTTGCGGTGCTTGCCGAGTCCGGCCGCCTCCTCGATCAGCAGGCGGCGCTCGCGCGGCTTGCTGAGGACGATGGCCTCGACCTTGCCCTGGCCGATGACCGAGTGCATCTCACGCCCGAGGCTGGCGTCGGAGAGAGCTTCGGTGATGTCGGCGAGCCGGCAGCGGGCTCCGTTGAGCCGGTAGCCGCCGTCGCCGTTGCGATCGAGGCGGCGAGAGACCGAGATCTCCGAGAACTCAGATCCGGCGGCGCCGTCGGAGTTGTCGATGACGACCTCGACCTCGGCGGCGCTGCGGGCGGAGCGGTCGCGGCCGCCGGCGAAGATCACGTCCTGCATCGATTGGCCGCGAACCGCGAGTGGGCTCTGCTCGCCGAGAGCCCAGAGCACGCCGTCGGTGATGTTCGACTTGCCGCAGCCGTTCGGGCCGACGATCACGCTGACCCCCGGAGAGAACTCCAGGTGGGTGCGTTCGGGGAAGGACTTGAAGCCCTTCAGGGTTATCGACTTCAGGTGCATGCTCTCCGGCCCTTGGATGCCTTCCGGGAAGCCTGTCCGCCGGACCGGACGGGATCGGCCGACCGCGGGAAGTGCCCGCTCACGACCCGTTTTCCTCGAGCGCCTCGGCCGCGGCGGCCTGTTCGGCGGCCTTCTTGCTCGTGCCGGCGCCGGTGCCGAGGACCTCATCCCCGTCACGCGCTTCGACCCGGAAGGTCTTCTCGTGCGGAGGGCCGGACTCCTCGGTGACGACGTAGCGGACGCGGCGCCCGCGGCGGGCGAGCCGCTCCTGCAGGGCCGACTTGAAGTCGAGGAGCGTTCCCGAGGCGAGGTCGATCTGGGGCGCGAACGCCGCCAGCAGCGCTCCGGCGGTCCGCTCGAGGCCGAACTGCAGGTAGCAGGCGCCGATCAGCGACTCGACGATCGACGCCATCGCCCGCTCGCTGCCGACGAGCTCGGCCGGAGCCAGACCGCCGTCGAAGTCGGCGGGATAGGACTCCTCGAGCATGTGTGGGACGTCGAGCTCGAAGGCGACCTCGGCGCACGCCCGGCCGCTCACGGCCTGGCCGTGGATCTTCGTCAGCCGGCCGATGTCGGAGCGCGGGAAGCGCGCGAACAGGTGCTCGGCGACGGCCAGCCCGAGGACGCTGTCGCCGAGGAACGCGAGGCGGCCCCAGGAGCGGACGCGGCGCTCGGTCCAGGAGCTGTGGGTCAGCGCCTGCAGGCGCATCTCGGGGTCGAGCTCGGCGATCAGCCCCAGGAGCGGCGCAACGGCCCCCTCGCCCGGGGCCTCGTCCTCGAGCGGCTCGGCCGTGCCCGGGTCAGTCACCGGGGAGTCGGTCGAAGACGAAGTCGACCGCCGCGCCAACGGTCTCGATCTTCGCGGCCTCTTCCTCGCTCATCGCGATGCCGTAGGTGTCCTCGAGCTCCATGACGAGCTCGTAGAGATCGAGTGAGTCGGCGTCGAGATCGTCCCGGAACCGCGTCGCATCGGTGATGTCGGAGGCGGGAACGTCGAGCTCGGCCGTCAGGTGGTCGCGCACCATCGTGAAGATCGCGCCCCGATCGGCCTTCGCCTGCTCTCCGGTGTCACCGATGGTGCTCATGACGACGAATTGTGTATCACGCCTCGGACTCCCTGGCCGCCCTGATCGCGCTCCTTCCGACCCCTGAGCTCGAGATCAGCTCCTCGGTCCGCGCGACCGCCCGCTCGCTGACCGAGCGCGCCGCGAGCCGGATCTGGTTCGCGATCCCGAGCGGGCCGGAGGAACCGTGCCCGACGACGGCGACGCCGCGCAGGCCGAGCAGGATCGCGCCGCCGGTGCCGTCGGGATCCATGTCGGAGCGAAGCCCACCGAGGGCGGGACGAAGCAGCAGGCCGCCGGCGGCGGCGAAGGGGTTCGAGCGGGCCGCCCGCCCAACGGCGTCGCCGACCGCCCGCGCGGTCCCCTCGATGGTCTTCAGGACGACGTTGCCGGTGAATCCGTCGGCGACGACGACGTCGACCTCGAGATCCGGATCGAGCAGGTCGCGCCCCTCGACGTTTCCGGTGAAGGAGATGCCGGTCGCCTCGGCGAGTGCCTCGTGCGCCTCGACGACGACCGCGCTGCCCTTCTTCGCCTCGGCACCGACGCTCAGCAGCCCGATCCGGGGGCGGTCGACACCGAGGACGGCGGCGGCGAAGGCGGAGCCGAGGAAGGCGAACTGGACGAGGTGGGAGGCGCGGGCGTCGGCGTTGGCCCCGACGTCGAGCATCAGCAGCGGCCGCCCCCGCCCCGGCGCGGGGATCTCGACCGCGAGTGCCGGCCGCTGGACCGAGCGGATGCGCTTCAGCGCAAACAGCGCGGCGGTCATGGTCGCACCGGTGGAGCCGGGGCTGGCCAGCGCGTCGGAGCGGCCGTCGGCGACGTCGGCGGCGGCACGGACGATCGAGGCCTCCGGCCGGGAGCGGACCGCGCGAACGGGCTCCTCGTCATTGCCGATCGCCTCGGTCGTGTCGATCACCTCGACGAGCCCGGATCCGAGCCCGTGAAGGGCGGATTCAGGCCCGAAGACGCGAACGGCGATCCCGTCGGCCGCCGCCAGCGCGACCCCTTCGGAGACGGCATCGAACCCGGCCTCGGCGCCGAGTGCGTCGAAGGCGACCGTGATCCGGTCGCCGGAGCCCGGCGGACGCGCCGCCGGAGCCCCCACCTACTGGCCCTCGGGGCGTCCGCTCAGCTCGGGCGAGGAATCGTCGGGGACGATGACCTCGCGGCCGGCGTAGGTCCCGCAGGTCGGGCAGACGCGGTGCGGCAGCCGGGGGCTGTGGCACTGCGGGCACTCGTTGAGACGAGGAGCCGAAACGGCATCGTGGGCGCGACGCTTGTCGCGGCGGGCACTGGATTGACGCTTCTTCGGGACGGCCATAAGGCGGGGAATCGTAGCGGTCGGGAGCGCCGGCGCGACTCCGGCCCCCGGAGCGGGGTCAATCGAGCAGTTCGCGGAGCTTGGCGAAGCGCGGATCGGGCTCGCTCTCGTGCGTGTGCGAGCCCGGTTCGACGTCGTTGAGGGAGATCCCGCAGACCTCGCAGAGCCCGGCGCAATCGGGCCGGCACAGCAGGCGCTCCGGGAGCCCGAGCGCGATTGCGTCGTGGAGCCAGGCGAGCGGGTCGAGCAAACCCTCGCCGACGTAGGGGCTACGGAGTTCGGGGTCGTCGACCTCGCCCTGGTCGACCTCGCGGGCGTCGATGTCGAGGACGAGCGTCGCCGGGCCGAGGCAGCGGGCGCAGGTTCCGGTCACGACGACGCGGGCGCGGAGGCGCAGCGCGTAGCCGGAAGTGGTCCGGGAGACGTCGACACGAGCGGTGATCGGCACCTCCTCGAGGCCGAGTTCCTCACCCCCGAGCAACGGCGGCTCGGGGTCGAGAACGACCTCCAGGGTGGACGCTTCGCCGCTTCGCAGCGCCAGCGCATCGATATCGATCAGCCGTTCGGACATCTAGTCTCCGAGGGTAGCGTGAGCGCTCAGTTCCACTGGAATCCCGACACCTACCTGGAGATGATGCGGGCCGAGGTCCCGAACTTCGACGCCCTCCAGGAGGCCGCCGTCGCCGCCGTGCCCTTTCCGCCGGCGAGCGCGCTCGATCTCGGGATCGGCACCGGCGAGACCTCGCGGCGGCTGCTCGCGGCCTACCCGGACGCCGCGATCACGGGCCTCGACTCCAGCCCCGAGATGGTCTTCCAGGCGCGGCAGCTCGGCATCGAGGTTCGGCTCGCGCGGATGGAGGATCCCCTCCCCGACGGCCCCTGGGACCTCGTGATCGCGGTCCTCAGCGTCCACCACCTCACATCCGAGCAGAAGCAGGACCTGTTCCGGCGAGTCCGGGAGCAGTCGCGCTCCCTGGTCCTCGCCGACGTCGTCACGGTCGACGACCCCGCTGAGCGCGTCACCCCGCTCGAGCCCGAACGCGACTTCCCCGACAGCGCCGAGGACCTGGCGGAGTGGTCGGGCGGCGAGGTCGTCTGGCGGGAGAACGACCTCGTGGTGATCCGAGCCGAGTACTAGATAACCCCGGGAAGATCCTCCGGGCTTCGCCCGTCCGGTCTCCCCGGTCGGCGCGGTGAACGTGACGGGACGACATGTGTGTCGCCCCCAGCCGTGGGCGAACAAAATCCCCCTCGGCGCCGGAGCGCCGAAGCGGCCTAAACCTCGGCGGGTTCGATTTCCTCGTCGCGGCCGGCGAGGCGGTCGCGGCCGCGCTGGACGGCGGCGAGGAACTTCTGGAGGTTGACCTCGAGGGTCGAAAGGATCTCGTCGGCGTAGTCCTCGGCTCCGAGGCGAATCTGGCGCTCGGTGTCGCGGGCATCCTCGAGGATCTCCTCGGCGCCGCGCTCGGCCTGCTTGTAGACCTCCTCCTCGGAGATCAGGCGGGCCTGCTGGTCGCGGGCCTCCTTGACGATGCGCTCGGCCTCACGCTTGGCCTCGGCGAGCATCTCCTGACGCTCCTTGACGATCCAGCGCGCCTGCTTGATCTCTTCGGGGATCGTTGCCCGCATCTGGTCGAGCAGGTCGTAGATCTCTTCGCGATCGACGCGCACCTGGTCGGTCAGCGGGACCGGCCTGGCGTTGTGGATCAGGTCGTCGAGTTTGTCTATGAGAACGAGGACGTCCATCAGTGCGGCTAAAGCTTAGGGGTCGGAGGGAAAAACCCTCGCGTCGCGGGAACATTCTGCAAGACGCTGCAAGCTCCTGCCCATCGGGGGTCCCGGAAAGTCAGCGTTCGATCCGCTCACGAAGGGCCACCGCGACTTCAGCCGGGACGAGATCGCCGACGTCGCCCCCGAACGTCGCGAGTTCCTTGACACCGGTCGAGGAGAGGAAGCTGTACTCGGGCGAGGCCATGACGTAGGCGCTCTCGATCTCGGGGGCGAGCTTGCGGTTGAGCTGGTTCATCTCGAACTCGTACTCGAAGTCCGAGATCGCCCGCAGCCCCTTGACGATTGTCGTCGCGTTGTTCTCCCGCGCGAAATCGACGAGCAGCGTCGAGAAGACCCTCGCCTCGACGTTCGGCATGTCGGCGGTCGCCCGCTCGATGAACCCGGCCCGCTCCTCGGCGGTGAACAGCGTCTTCTGCTTGCGCAGCGGCTGGTTGACCACGCCGACGATGACCTGCTCGAAGATCCGGGCGGCGCGCCCGATGATGTCGAGGTGTCCGTTGGTCACCGGGTCGTAGCTGCCCGGGCAGATCGCCGTGCGCGTGCTCATCGGCCGCTCCCGTGGATCCGGATCGCCGTCTCCCCGTACTCGCGGCCGTCGAGCAGCGGCAGGCCGAGCTCGAGCGCGTCGGCGGCGCGGGACTCGACGATCACGCGTCCACCTGCCCGGAGTCGTCGCGGAAGCAGTTCTTCGAGGTCGGAACCAAAGCGGCGGGCGAGTCTATACGGCGGATCGCAGAAGATGAGGTCGAAGTTCCCGCCTTTGCGGCGGAGGAAACCGATCGCGTCGCCGCGGACCACCTCGCAACGATCGCCGGCACCGAGCGCCTCGACGTTCGCAGCGGCCGGAGCGACGTCGACGTCGACCAGCGTCGCCGTCGCCGCGCCGCGCGAGATCGCCTCGAGCCCGAGCGCTCCGGTACCGGCGAAGAGGTCGAGGACCGTGAGGCCGGAGACGTCGCCGAGGATCGAGAAGAGCGCCTCGCGGACGCGGTCGGTCGTCGGCCGGACCGCCTCCCCCCGTGGCGCCGACAGCCTCCTGCCTCCGAATTCTCCGGCGACGATCCGCATCTCAGGCTGCGATCGGCTCGGCGCGCTCGTCGCCGAAGCGCTCGCGGACAGCGTCGACGAGCGGCCCCAGCTCGGGCGCGTCGAGCGAGTCGCTGCGATCGAGGATCGCGATCAGGTCGGCGCGCGCGACCCCGAGGATCGGCGCGTCCTCGGGCAGGGTCGCGACCCGGAAGCGCGGCAGCCCGCTCTGGCGGGTCCCGAGCACCTCCCCCTCCCCGCGGAGGTTCAGGTCGACCTCCGCGAGCTCGAAGCCGTCGCGTTCGCGGACGACCGCCTCGAGCCGGGCTCGCGCCCGCTCGCCCTCGGGGTCGGCGAAGAGGATGCATTGCGACTCGTGCTCGCCGCGGCCGATCCGCCCGCGGAGCTGATGGAGCTGGCTGAGGCCGAACCTGTCGGCGCCCTCGATCAGCATCACCGACGCGTTCGGGACGTCGATACCGACCTCGATGACGCTGGTCGCGACGAGCACGTCGGCGCTGCCGTCGGCGAACCGGGCCATCGCCCGGGCCTTGTCGGCCGACGGCATCTGCCCGTGCAGCACCTCGACCGTGAAGTCCGCGAACTCGCCGGTCGCGAGGCGCTCGCCCTCGCTGACCGCGGCCTTCGCCTCCTCCTTCTCCGACTCGCTGACGAGCGGGCAGACGACGTATGCCTGGCGGCCCTCGCGCAGCCGGTCGCGGATGAACCCGTAGGCACCGTCACGTCGCTCCTCGCCGACGAGCCAGGTCGTGATCGGCCGGCGCCCGGCGGGCAGCTCGCGAAGGACGGTGACGTCGAGGTCCCCGAACGCGGTCAGCGACAGCGTCCGCGGGATCGGCGTCGCCGTCATGTGGAGGACGTGCGGCGCCTCGCCCCCCTTCTCGTCCAGCGCCCGCCGCTGGCGGACCCCGAAGCGGTGCTGCTCGTCGACCACCGCGACGGCGAGCCGGGCGAAGCGGACGGTCGGCTCGATCAGCGCGTGGGTGCCGACGATCAGCGGCAGCTCGCCGGTCTCGAGCCGGCTCAGGGTCTCACGGCGGCGGGCGGTCGGCGTCGAACCCGTCAGGAGCCCGATCGGCGTCGGCGAGCCCGCCAGAAGCGCCTCGAGCGTCGCGAAGTGCTGCTCGGCCAGGGTCTCGGTCGGCGCCATCAGCGCCGCCTGGCGGCCGGATTCGAGCGCCCGCAGCATCGCGTAGAGGGCGACGACCGTCTTGCCGGAACCGACCTCTCCCATCAGCAGCCGCTGCATCGGCCTCGTCGCCGCCAGGTCGGCGTCGATCTCGGCGAACGCCTGGCGCTGGTCCCCGGTCGGCGCGAATGGGAGCGCCTCGATCCACTCCGCGACCAGAGCCCCGGGCTCGCCGAGCCCGGCCGCGGCGCGACCGCTTCGGCGCTCGCCCCGGCGGAGCTGGAGGGCCGCCTGATGGAGGAAGAGCTCCTCGTAGGCGAGGCGGGCGCGAGCCGGGCCGAGGTCCTCGCGGCTGCGCGGGAAGTGCATCGCCACCCGGGCGTCGGCGGCGCCGGGAAAGCCGTGGCGGGCGCGGATCGCCGCCGGCAGCGGCTCGAGGACGGCGGGCGCCAGCGCAAGAGCACTCCAGACCCACTCGCGGATGCGCTGCACCCGCAGGCCCTCGCCGCTCGGGTGAACGGGAACGAGGCCCGTCGTGTGGAGCCCGGCGGGCGGACCGGGCGCGTCGCGGATCGGATCGGCCCCGCCCGCGGGGCCGTCCTCCCCCCCCACGATCTCAAACGCCTCGGGCTTGAAGCCGCGGCCGTCGCTCCGGCCGCTGAGCAGGATCCGCACCCCGGGCTTGAGGCGATCGGCGAGCCAGGCCTGGTTGAACCAGGCGACGGAGACGATGCCCGTGCCGTCGGCGACGGTCGCCTCGACGATCCGGAGGTTTCGCCGCCGGGTCGGCCGCAGGCGACTCGTGCGGACCTCGGCGAGCACGGTCGCCGGGCGGCCCGGAACGAGCTCGGCGATCGTGGTGACGACCGAGCGGTCGGCCCAGTCGTGGGGGTAGTGCTCGATCAGGTCGCCGAAGGAGACGATGCCGATCCGCGCCGCGGCGGCGGCGATCTTCTCGCCGACCCCGCGAAGGTCGGTCAGCGGCTGGGCCAGGCGCGAATGCGGCAAGCGGGCGCGGAGCGGCGCCGCGAGGAGATCCTCGCGCGTGGTCCCGCCCCCGGCGAACGCCGCGGGTGGATCAGGCGGGCCGGATTCGGCGGCGGCGGCTGCGGTCGATCCTGCTGCGCTCATCGGGGACTCACCCGGCGAGGATAGGAGCGGCCGGGCACGGAACCGCGCGGGCGTAGGCTTGGCCGGTGACCGCACGCTTCGGCCGCCGCCCCGACCCCGAGCCCGCGACCGGGATTGCTGAGAACGGGCTCACGCGGGAATCGGTCTGGGACTACCCGCGGCCGCCCCGGATCGAGCCGGTCGGCAGACGCGTTCGAGTCGCCCTCGGCGGCGTGACGATCGTCGACGTTCCCGACGCGATCCGCGTGCTCGAGACCGCCGGCGCCCCGACCGTCTACGTCCCGATCGAGGCCGTCGCCGGCGGCGCCCTGCAACCGGTCGGAGGCGGGAGCTTCTGCGAGTGGAAGGGCGCGGCAGCCTACTGGGACGTCGTCGCCGGCGGCGCCACCGCCGCTCGGGCGGCGTGGAGCTATCCCCAGCCGAGCGAGGCGTTCGGCGATCTCCGCGGCCTCGTCTCCTTCTACCCGGCGCTCGTCGAGTGCCGGCTCGGAGACGAGCTCGTCCGGCCGCAGCCCGGCGGGTTCTACGGCGGCTGGGTTACGGCGGAGATCACCGGGCCGATCAAGGGCGCGCCCGGCTCGGAGGGCTGGTAGCCGGGGACTCAGGGACGGCGGGCGTCGCCGCGCTCGCGGGCAAACGTCTCCTGCACCCAGCGGTAGCCGGCGCGGTCGGCGATCTCGGCCCGGAACTCCTCGAAGGCGGGGGGCGGCTCGGCCGTTACGTCGGGTCCCTCGGGGGGCTGGACGATCGGCCCGAACAGCGCCGCGGCGGTGAGATCCGCCACCGAGAAGCGGCCGCCGACCATGTAGGTGCCGTCGCCCGCGTCGAGCTCGCGCTCGAGCCGGTCGAGCGCGGCGAGGATCTTCGCGCGGGCCTGCTCCGAGGTCTCCTCGCCGGCGACCCGGAAGCGGAGCTGCGTGTAGGTGCGGGCAAGCGCCCCTCCCGCGGCGCGGCCGGCCCGGGTGTCGCGGATCGGGCCCGGCAGCATCGGCGCGGCGAAGTCGGCGAACCCCCCGGGAGCGTCACGGAGGTCGTGGAAGACGAGCGCCCGCGCGTAGGGGCCGAGTTCCCTGCCGAAGAACTCCTCGATCTCGAGCGCCCGCCTCCGGTCGGACGGATCATCGGGATAGAGCGGCGGGTCCGGCTGCACCTCCTCGAGCGCGGCGATGATCGCGGCGGAGTCCCCGATCGCACGACCGTCGAGGACCAGCACCGGGAACGTGTGCGAGGCGCCCCGCGTGAGCCAGAGGGCGATCGCGATGTGCGAGGGCGGCGGCGGCGAGCGGCGCTCGTGCTCGATCCCCTTCCGCTCCAGCGCCCACCTCGCCTTCTCGCTGTAGTGCGAGACGGGGATCTGCCAGAGCGTGGCCGTCACCGGCTCATTCCCTCGACTCGGTCACTGGGCCGCCAGCAACCACCAGTAGTGCGGCTGACCGCCGCGATGCGCCTCCGCCTCGATCGGGTCGGCGACGAGCCCCGTCACCTCGTCGATCGGGATCGGCGCCCCCTCGCCCTCGACAATCGTGACGATCTCCGCCCCGTCGCTCAGCGCCTCGATGGTGGTGACCAGCGTCGATCCGGCGCCGCCCCAGGCGATCACCTCGCCTTCGACGAAGCCCACGGCGTCGCCGCGAACGAAGCGGCCCTCGGCGTCGTCGCGCGCTGCCGGCGCCACCGCTCCCGTCCTCGTATCGGCCAGGGCGCCGGCGAGACGGTCGACGTTCTCGGCGAGCGTCGCGCCGGGATCGAGCTCCACCATCGCCACCAGGCCCGCCTGCTGGGAGGTGCAGTCGAGGACGTGCGCCTCGCGGTCGGAGAGCTCGGCCGCGTGCTCGGCGGCGAGGACGACGTTCGGCGAGTTCGGCAGCACGAGGACCCCGTCGGCACCTACGGAGTGGATGCCGGCGAGAAGCTCGTCGGTCGAGGGGTTCATCGTCGGGCCGCCGTTGACGACGGTGGCCCCGAGCTCCTCGTAGAGGCTGCGCAACCCGTCGCCGGAGACCACCGCGACCAAGCCGCAACAGGTTCCCATCGCCTCGAGCCGGCGCTCGCGCTCGGCGACCTGCTCGCGCATGTCCGCCTCGTCGACCTGCGAGACCGTGCCGTGGCCGTCGAACACCGCGCGGGCCAGCGGCGGCTCGTCGGTATGGACGTGGACGCGGAGCGTGCGCTCGTCGCCGACGACGAGGATCGAGTCGCCGAGCTCGCGCAGGAGCGGCTCGAACGAAGGCCCGTCGAGGTCGTTGCCCTGGACGATGAAGTTGACGCACCAGCGGAAGCGGCTGTCGGTGTGTTGTGGGGCCGAGAGACGGGCCGGCGCCTGGGCGGGGATGTCGACCTGCGGCGTCTCCTCGCCGCGGAGCCCGGCGACCATGCCGGCCATGATCAGGACGAGGCCGTGGGCGCCGGCGTCGACGACTCCGGCCTCGGCGAGGACGTCGAGCTGTTCGGGGGTGCGCTGCACGGCCTGCTCGCCGGCCCGGGTGATGACTTCGAGCACGGCGGCGAGGATCTGGTCCTGCTCCTCCTGGCTGAGGTCCGCGTTCAGGTTGAGGTCGGCGTCGGCGATGCGGGCGAGGTGCATCGTCGCCGAGTTGGCCATCGCCCGGACGACGGTGAGCATCGTCCCCTCGGCCGGGTTGCGGACCGACTCGTAGGCGGCGTCGGCGGCGGAGGAGAAGGCGGAGGCGACGAGGACCGGGTCGATCAGGTCACCGGGGCGGGTCGCGAGCTCCTCGGCGGCGCCGCGGACGATCTGGCTGAGGATCACGCCGGAGTTGCCGCGAGCGCCCATGAGCGCGGCCCGGGCGACCGCGTGGACGAGCTCGGCGCGGTCGGCCTCCTCCCCCTCCTCGGCCTCGATCCGGTCGAGCTCGGCGAGTACCGCCCGCATCGTCAGCGCCATGTTGTCGCCGGTGTCGCCGTCTGCGACCGGGTAGACGTTGAGGTCGTTGACCTCGTCGCGGCGGGCGTCGAGATAGGTGTAGGCGGTCTGGACGATCCGCCGGAAGCGGGCTACGGAGGGATCCGGCATGAATCCCGAGTTCTAACAGCCGGGCCGGGTCAGATCCCGGCCGGTCCGGCTATGCAGCCTTGGTGACTTTGTTCGCCTTGAGGCAGCGCGTGCAGACGTAGACGCGGCGGGGGCCGGAGCCCTCGTCGATCCGGACCTTCTGCAGGTTCGGGTTGAAGCGGCGCCGGGTCGCGACCATCGAGTGGCTGCGCGAGTTTCCGACCGCGGGCTTCTTACCGCAGCTGTGACATACCTTGGCCATCGGACGCGGCATGGTAGCCAACCGGCGACGCCGGTGGCTACTTCAGCCTCTCGTCGCCGGCCATCAGGTGCATCTGCACCGCGGCGATGGCGGCGTTGCGCCCCTGGTCCCGCTTGCCGCCGCCGGCGCGGGCCTCGGCCTGCTCGCGCGTGTCGCAGGTGATGACGCCGAACGAGCAGGGGATCCCGGACTCGAGGGTCACCTGGCGAAGGCCGCTGGCCGACTCGGCGCAGACGAAGTCGTAGTGGTCGGTCTCACCGCGGATCACGACGCCGAGGCAGGCGACGCCGGCGAACCGGCCTGAGTCGGCGCAGAGCTTCGCCGCGAGCGGCAGCTCGAAGGCGCCGGGCACCTCGAAGGTCTGGACCGAGCCGGCACCGGCGCCCATCTCGAGGAAGCCCTCGAAGGCGCCGTTGGTCAGCCGTTCGGCGAGGTCGCCGTAGAACGTGGCGACGCAGATCGCCCATTCCGCGGCGGCGACCCGCTCGCGCTCCTCCGGCTCGAGCTGTCTGATCTCCCCGTCACCCATCCTCGTTGCCCTCCCTGCTCTCGCGGCCCGAGCGCCCGTCGCGCTCCTGCTCGCCGTGGATCATCTCGTCGTCGAAGGCGAGACCCTGGTGGTGGAGCGTATGCCCCATCCGGTCGCGCTTGGTCGCGAGGTAGTCCTCGTTGTGCGGGTTGGCGACGGCGACGATCGGAACCTGCTCGGTCACCGACAGCCCGTAGCCCTCGAGGCCGATGATCTTCTTCGGGTTGTTGGTGAGGATGCGGATGCTCCCGAGCCCGAGATCCTGGAGGATCTGCGCGCCGATCCCGTAATCGCGCAGGTCGGCGGGCAGGCCGAGCTTGAGGTTGGCGTCGACGGTGTCGAGGCCCTCCTCCTGGAGCTTGTAGGCCTTGAGCTTGTTGAGCAGGCCGATCCCGCGGCCCTCCTGGGAGAGGTAGAGGAGCACGCCGCTCCCCTCCTTCTCGATCATCGCCAGGGCGGCGGCGAGCTGGTCGCCGCAGTCGCAGCGCAGCGAGTGGAAGACGTCGCCGGTCAGGCACTCGCTGTGGACCCGGACGAGCACGTCCTCGCGGCCGTCGACGTCGCCCTTGACCATCGCGACGTGATGCTTGTCGTCGACGAGCGAGCGGTAGCCGACCGCGGTGAAGTCGCCGAACTCGGTCGGGAGCGACGTCGAGACGATCCGCTCGACGAGCTTCTCCTGCTGACGCCGGTAGGCGATCAGGTCGGCGATGGTGATCATCTTCAGGTCGTGGAGCTCGCAGTAGGAGGCGAGATCCGGAACCCGAGCCATCGTGCCGTCGTCGTTCATGATCTCGCAGATCGCACCGGCCGGATTGAGGCCGGCGAGCCGGGCGAGATCGACGCTCGCCTCGGTGTGACCGGTGCGCTCGAGCACCCCGCCCTGCTTGGCCTTGAGCGGGAAGATGTGGCCGGGGATGTGGAGGTCGCCGGGACCGGAGCCGGGATCGATGGCGACCTGGATGGTCCGCGCCCGGTCGTGGGCGGAGATCCCGGTCGTGACCCCCTCGGCCGCCTCGATCGAGACCGTGAAGGCAGTCTGCAGCGGCGCCTCGTTCTTGGCCGTCATCAGGTTGAGATCGAGCTCGTCGCAGCGCTGGGAGGTGAGTGCCAGGCAGATCAGCCCGCGGCCGTGGGTCGCCATGAAGTTGATCGCCTCGGGGGTGGCGAACTGCGCCGCCATGACGAGGTCGCCCTCGTTCTCGCGGTCCTCGTCGTCGCAGACGACGACCATCCGGCCGCGGCGGATCTCCTCGATCGCCACGTCGATCGTGGTGAACGGCGCCTTGGCGCCGGCGGTCGTGGTTGTGGTCTCTTCACTTTCCATTGCTCACCTCGAAGCCTTTCAGCAGGCGTTCAGCGTGTCTTGCGATGACGTCGACTTCGACGTTGACGGGATCGCCGGGTCCGATCGTGCCGAAGGTCGTGCGCTCGAGCGTCTCCGGGATCAGGGAGACCTCGACGATACGCCCCTCGATTCCGGCGACTGTGAGGCTGACACCGTTGAACGCGATCGATCCGCGCTCGACGACGTAGCGCTCGAGGCCGTCCGGAAGCTCGACCCTGACGCGGCGCGCGAAGCCGTCCTCGGTCGCGTCGACGACCCTGCCGGTGCCGTCGACGTGGCCCTGGACGATGTGCCCGCCGAGGCGGTCTGAGGCGCGCACCGCGGGCTCGAGGTTGACCGGCGAGCCCGGGGCGAGGGCGCCGAGCGCGGTCAGCTCAAGCGTCTGGTTCATGACGTCGGCCGCGAAGCCGCCCGGCCCGGGCTCGACCGCCGTCAGGCAGGCGCCGGAGACGGCCACCGAGTCGCCGGGGGCGAGCTCGCCGCCGACGTCGGCGGCGATCCGCAGCCGGGCGCCGGCCTCGTTGCGATCGATCTCCTCGACCGATCCGACCTCCGCGATCAGGCCCGTGAACATCTCACCACTCCCGCAGCCGGACTCGCGCGAGCATGTCCTCGCCGCTGGGCTCCCAGGTGACCGCGAGCGCGCGGTCGGCGTCCTCGATCCGCGGCGCGCCGCCGCCGCCGAGAAGTGGTCTGGCTTCAGCGCCGCCGAGCACGATCGGAGCGTAGAAGAGGCGCAGCTCGTCGAGCTCGCCGGCGTCGGCGAACGCTCCGGCGAGGGTCGGGCCGCCCTCGAGCAGGATGCTGGTCACGCCGCGGCGCCCGAGCTCGGGGAGCGCCGCCTCGACCCGGTCGGCGCCGTCTCCGGGACAGACGATGACTTCGACGCCGGCATCGGCAAGCGCCGCCGCGCGCGCCGGATCTGCTCCGGCGCCGGCGATCACGGTGACGGGCGCCTCGGCGACCGTGGTCGCGAGCTTCGAGTCGAGCGGCAGACGGCAGTCGGAATCGAAGACGATCCGGCGCGGCTGGCGCTCGGCCCCGACACCCCGCGCCGTCAGCAGCGCGTCGTCGGCGAGGGCGGTTTCGATCCCGACCGCGACGGCGTCGGCCTCCGCCCGCCAGAGGTGGACGAGGTGCCGTGACGATTCGCCGGAGATCCACTTCGAGTCGCCCGACCCGGTTGCGGTCCGGCCGTCGAGCGTCAGCGCCGACTTCAGGGTCACAAGCGGACGGCCCGTCCGGGCGTGCTTGCGAAACGGCTGGTTGAGCAGGCGGGCCGCCGTCGCCTCGGCGCCATCGGACCATTCGACCTCGACCCCCCCGTCGCGGAGGATGCCGGGGCCGCGACCGCTCGCCTTCGCACTCGGGTCGTCGGAGGCGATGACGACTCGGGCGAGCCCGGCGGCGAGGATGGCGTCGGTGCACGGCGGCTGGCGGCCGTGATGCGCGCAGGGCTCCAGCGTGACGTGGATGCTCGCCCCGGCGGGATCCTCCCCGGCCGCGCGGGCGGCCTCGATCGCAGCGACCTCGGCATGCGGGCCGCCGAGGCGGCCGTGATGCCCCTCGCCGATCGTCCGGCCGGAGGAATCGACGATGACGGCGCCGACCAGCGGATTCGGGCTGACCAGTCCGCGGCCGCCCTCCGCGAGCTCGAGCGCGCGCCACATCGGCTGCTGCTGCTCGGTGGAGACGTTGGGATCCATCGCTAGAGGGCCTCCGGGCGCCGGTCGCGGGCCGTTGATTGACAAGTCAGTCAATCGTGATGGTAGCGCTCGGGAACACCGATCTCAAAGGCGGGACGGGGATCCGGGTACGCGGCAACTATCCTCCTCCCGCCGCCCCCGAACCGCCAGGAGCGACCTTGTCCGACGCAGAGCTGATCCTGATCGGCGGCCTGCTGCTCGGCGCCGGCATCACGGCGGCGATGGTCGCCGACCGGGTGCGGGTTCCGGGCCTGATTCTGTTCCTGGGCCTCGGCATGCTCGTCGGCAGCGAGGGGATCGGCGGCGTCGAGTTCAGCGACGTCGAGTTGACGCGGACACTGGGAACCGTCGGCCTCGTCCTGATCCTGTTCGAAGGCGGACTGACGGCGGGCTGGCAGGAGATCCGGCCGGTGCTCTCGACGGCGATCTCGCTCGCCGTCGTCGGCACGATCGTCACCGCGGTGATCGCCGGCCTCGCGGCGGCATGGCTGTTCGACCTCGGGACCCTCGAGGCGCTGATCGTCGGCTCGGCGGTCGCCGCGACCGACTCGGCCGCGATCTTCGCCGTCCTTCGCGGCTCGAAGCTGCGGCGCCGACTCGCCCGGGCGCTCGAGGGCGAATCCGGGCTCAACGACCCGGTGGCGGTGCTGCTGGTCACCGGGTTCATCGCCTGGATCGACGAGCCCGGGTACGGCCTCACGAACATGGTCGTCGAGTTCTCCGGCGACCTCGTCGTCGGCGCGGTCGTCGGCGGCCTCGTCGGCTGGGGCGCGCGCTGGGCTTTCATCCGGCTCGACTACCCGACGCCGGGCCTCTACCCGGTCGCCTCGATGGCGGCCGCGGCCCTGGCCTTCGGGCTCGCCGACGTCAGCCACGGCTCCGGCTTCCTCGCCGTCTACCTGACCGGCCTCGCCCTCGGAACCGGCATCGTCCCCGCCCGGCGCACCGTCACCGCCTTCCACCAGGGCCTGAGCTGGGTCGCTCAGATCTCGCTGTTCTTCATGCTCGGCCTGCTGGTGTTCCCGAGCGGGCTGCTCGACGTCGCCTGGGAGGGCACGGCGCTCGCGCTGATCCTGATCTTCGTCGCCCGGCCGATCGCGACGCTGCTCGCGAGCCAGGTCGGCTCCTTCCGGTTCCGCGAGCGGGTGATGCTCAGCTGGGCGGGACTGCGCGGCGCCGTACCGATCTGGCTCGCGACCCTGCCCGTGATCGCCGGCGTCGAAGGCAGCGCGCAGCTCTTCAACGTCGTCTTCTTCGTCGTCGTGATCTCGACGCTGCTCCAGGGCTTCACGTTCGAGCCGCTGGCCCGGTTCCTCGGTCTGACGACCGACGAGGCCGCCCTCCCCCGCCCGGTCGTCGAGACGGGGATGATCCAGGAGCTCGGCGGCGACGTCCTCGCGTTCCGCGTCGAGCCACAGGACGCGGCGGTCGGCCGGATGATCAAGGAGCTCGGCCTGCCGCGGGAGGCGCTGATCAACCTGATCGTCCGCGACGAGCAGGCGCTGCTGCCGCGCGGATCGACCGTCATCGACGCCGGCGACGAGCTCCACATCCTCGTCCGCCGCGAGACCCGCTCGGAGATCACCCGGCTGATCGGGACCTGGCGCGAGGGACCGATCGAGGGAATCCCGACGCTGCCGATCGGCGTCCGCGGTTCGCCGGCGATCTTCTCGGTCCGGCCGACCCGTCCCGGCGACGGCGACCCGGGCAGTCCGAAGGCGATCGACGGGGTCGAGGTGGCCGTCACGCTGCGAACCCGCTCCGACGTGCCCGCCGCGATCGTCGCCCTCGTCGACGGCCGCTTCGCCGTCACCGGCCCCGACCTGATCGCCGTCGGCGGCCGCCGCAACATGACCCGCTGGTGCGCCGAGCGCGCCGAGCGGGATCAGACCTCGCCCCAGGACCGTGCCTGGCTCCAGGAGGCGATCGGCGCAATCGACGCCCCGGCGCTGCGCTAGGCGCGCCCGGCGCCTACTCGGCGCCTACGGCCTCGGCGATCGCCGCGTAGGCGGCCGCCGGGTCCGGCTTGCCGAAGATCGCCGAGCCGGCAACGAACCAGTCGGTGCCGGCACCGGCGGCGTCGGGGCCGGTGGCGGGGTCGATGCCGCCGTCGACCTCGATCACCGCGGCGGGTGCGAGGGCGCGGAGGCCCTCGAGCTTGGCGAGCGAGCCGGGGATGAAGGCCTGGCCGCCCCAGCCCGGGTTGACGCTCATGCAGAGCAGGAGCTCGCAGTCGGATGCGATCGCGTCGAGGGCGGCGACCGGGGTACCCGGGTTGATCGCGACTCCGGCGTTGCAGCCCGCCTCGTGGATCGCGTGGACGACCCGGTTCAGGTGCGGGGTGGCCTCGGCGTGGATCGTGATCGAGTCGGCCCCGGCGCGGGCGAACTCGGCGACCTGGGCCTCGGGCCGCTCGATCATCAGGTGGCAGTCGACGACGCCTCCCGCGGCGTGAATGCGATCGGCGATCGCTCCGGCGACGATCGGGCCGATCGTGATCGGCGGGACGAAGTCGCCGTCCATGACGTCGACGTGGATGACCCTCGCGCCGGCGGCGAGCACCTCGTCGACCTGCTCGCCGAGACGGGCGAAGTCGGCCGAGAGGATCGACGGTGCGACCCGGCGGCCGGTGGGCATCGAGGGTCGCTCGGCCATCAGATCACCCGCAGCATCGAGGTGCCGCACTCCTGGCACCGGAGGTCCTGATCGACGCTCATCCGGACGATCGTCTGGTGGGTGCCGCAGCCCGGGCACTGGGAGACGAGCTCGTAGCGCTGCAGGCAGTTGACGCAGCGGAAACGGCCCGGAAGCTGGGTCGGGCGCAACCACGGCTCGCCGCAGCCCGGACAGGACGGCCGCGAGAAGGTCGTGGAGCCCGGTTCGGCCGATGAGCTCATGGCGCGATCGTAGTGGTCGCGGTGGCCGGTACCCGCCCGCGGGCGGGGCTCACGGCTCGAGCGCGGCGACGAAGAACCCGTCGGTGCGGTCGCGGTCGTTGCGGGTCTGGAGGAAGCGCGGATCGCTCGGCGCCGCAAGCGGCTCGAGGGCGGGCTCCTCGCCGAGCGACCGCAGTCTCGCGCTCGTCGCGCCGGCGACCTCCTCGTTCTCCCGCCGCGAGTTCGTGCACGTCGAGTAGACGACCCTGCCCCCGGGACCGGCCGCCTCGATCGCGCGCTCGAGGATCCTCGCGGCCGTCGCCGCCATCGTCTCGATGTCGCCGGGACGGCGGCGCCAGCGGGCGTCGGGCCGCGAGGCGAGGGTGCCGAGCCCGGAGCACGGCGGATCGACGAGGACCGCGTCGAACGGACCCGCCGGAGGAGGCCCGGTCGCGTCTCCCGGCTGGACGACGGCCGCGCCGGCGCCGATGCGGTCGAGCATCTCCCGGAGCTCGGCGGCCCGCCCGGGATCGCGCTCGACGGCGACCAGGCCCGCCCCCTCGGCGCCGAGAGCGGCGGCGATCTGTCCGGACTTGATGCCCGGGCCGGCGCAGAGGTCGAGCACGCGCTCGCCGGGAACGGGCGCCAGGATCTCGGCGACGAGCGCGGAGGCCCGCGACTGCGGGACGACGAGCCCGTCGGCGATCAGTCCCTCGACCCTCCCCCGCTCGCCGCCGGTGACGACGATCGAGTCCGCCGGAGCCGGCGGTCGGGCGGCATCGGTGGAATCGGCGGAATCGGCGGCGACGGCCTCCACACCGGCTTCGGCGAGCGCCGCGAGTGCGGCGTTGCGGTCGCCACGGAGCCGGTTGGCGCGGAGCGCGAGCTCGGGCGGCTCGTTGATCGCCGCAAGCATCGAGCGTGCCGACTCCGGGCCCAGCTCCCGCCACCAGAGCTCCACGAGCCAGAGCGGCACGGAGTGCGCGACGGCGGCCGCCTCCGGGTCGGCATCGCCGAGCCCGGCGAGCAGCTCGTCGCGTTCGCGGGCGGCCCGGCGGAGGACGGCGTTGACGAGCCCGGCGCCATGGCGATGGCCGCCGCGGCCCTTGGCGAGCGCCACCGCCTGGTCGACGGCCGCGTGGTCGGCGGTGCCGGTCGCGAACAGAAGCTCGAACAGGCCGAGGCGGAGCGCCGCGAGAAGCGGCAGGTCGATCTTCTCGACCCGGCGGCCGGTCAGCGCCGCGATGAAGTGGTCGGTGGTGCCCCGGCGCTGGACGGCGCCATAGGCGAGGGCCTGCGCCTGGGCCCTCTCGCGACCCTCGAGGCCGAGTCGCTCGGCGGCGGTCCGCAGCGCGCGGTCGGCCCACGCGTCCTCCTCGAAGACTCGCCGGAGCGTCTCGAAGGCGGCCCTCCGAGCCGGCGTCGGACCGCTCACCGCGGCGGCCGGGCGGCGGGCTCGGGGACCCCCCGCCCCCGGAGGAAGTCGGCGGCCGGCATCCAGCGACCGCCCGGCGGCTGGACTGTGCCGATCCGCAGCGCTCCCTCGCCGCACCCGAGCACTAGGGCCCCCTCGACGCCCTCGAACTCGCCGGGCCCCGGCCCGGCGGCGAGCACTTCGGGGTCGCGAAGGCCGAGACGGGTCTCGTCGCCGAGGACGGCGAACGCACCGACGTGCGGGGTCAGCCCGCGGATCCGCAACGCCTCCGAACGCGCCGGGGACCACGGGTCGACGCGACGCTCGGCCGGCTCGATCTTCTCCGCGTACGTCAGGCCGTCGTCGGGCTGCGGGACGTATTCGAGCGGACCCTCGGCGCGCCGGTCGAGCGCTTCGACGAGAACGTCGCCGCCGACCGTGGCCAGCCTCTCGGCGAGGGCGCCGTAGTCGTCGCGCGGCCCGATCCGCTCCTCGCGCCTGCTCGCGACCGGGCCCGAGTCGAGCCCGGCCTCGAGGCGCATCACGCAGACGCCGGTCGTTTCGTCGCCGGCCATGATCGCCCGCTCGA
>JAXLSX010000015.1:0-22931 GCA_046330285.1 Solirubrobacterales bacterium
CCCGCAACCGCGATGCCGCCGGCGAGGGCGGCCGACGCGGGTGGACCGGCCCGATGGGCGATCCAGCGTGCCGCCCAGGTTGCGAGCGGGATCGCTGAGACCGTCGCCGCGGCCGCGATCGGCGAGAGGCCCCAGCCCTCGGTGAGGAGGATCACGAGCAGGAAGAGGGCTCCCGTGAGCCCGGCCGAGAGAAGGGCCAAGCCGACCTCCGGGCGCAGGTCGAGAGGACCGTCGGGGCCCGGCTCGGCCTCCCGGGGCCGGATCGAGGTCGCCATCGGGATCAACAGCAGGAGCGGGATCTGCAGCAGGAAGATCGACTGCCAGTCGAGGAGCTGCGTGAGGACGCCGCCGACAGCGGGGCCGACGGCGATGCCGATCGTCCCGGCCGTTCCCCACACCGGGGCCGCCGCCTGATGGCTTCCGACGATCCGGGCGAGGAGCTCGATTGCGCAGGCGACCGCGAGCGCACCCCCGGCGGCCTGGAGGACGCGGGCGCCGATCAGCGCTCCGGCGCTGCCGGAGGCCGCGCAGGCGATCGAAGCCGCGACGAAGATCGCGACCCCGGCGGCCCAGCCGCTTCGCGGCCGGCTCCGGGCGATCCGGACCGCAGGCAGGATCAGTGCCGCGAGGAAGATGTTGAAGGCCGTCAGGACCCAGGAGACGCCGAACACGGTCGCGTCGTACTCGCGGAGGATGCTCGGCAGGGCGAGCGTCACCACCGACGAGTCGGCGAGCACGACGGCGACGGTGAACGCGAGGCACACCTCGGTCACGCGGGTCCGCCGGTCGGGCATCCGGGGAGCATCGCAGGCAGGCCGCCCGACAGCGCTTAGGATGGCCGCGTGCCCGCCGCCGCAGCGATCCGCGACCAGGATCTCGCCGTCGCGATGGAGACGATCACGGAACTCGCCGATGAGATCGGGCCGCGGCGGCCGACGGGTCCGGGCGAGTCGGCAGCCGCCGACGCACTCGTCGAGCGCCTCAGGGCAGCCGGCATCGACGCCCGCACCGAGGAATTCCGCGGCTACTCGACCTTCGGGGCTCCGTTCGGGATCGTCCTCGGCCTCGCCGTCCTGCCGGCGCTTCTGCCGCGACGCCTTCGGCTCTCGCGGCTGCTCGCCTCGACCCTGGCGGTCGCCGGGTTACTGACCGAGGGATCGCTCCGATTCGCGCCGCTCTCCTCGCTGCTGGCCCGGGGCCGGAGCCGGAACGTCGTCGCGACGATCGAGCCGGCGGGAGCAGCCGAGCGCACGATCTGCCTCGTCGCCCACATGGACACGTCCCGCAGCGGGTTGATCTTCCATCCCCGGGTGGTCCGCTGGATGCCGCGGTGGATCGCGGCGAACAGCATCCTTGTGCTGGTCCAGGGCGTGCTCGAGCCGCTGGCTGGGCGACGCCCGGCTCGGAAGCTCCTCGGGGCCGTCCGCGGGGCGCTCGCCGGGAGCCTCGGGCTGCTCGCCGAGCGCGAGGTCAGGGGTGTCGACGTGCCGGGGGCGAACGACAACGCGTCGGGCTGCGGTGTGGTCGCCGCGCTCGCCTCGAGGCTGGCTGAGGAGCCGCTCGCCGCGACGCGCGTGAAAGTCCTCATCACCGGGTGCGAGGAATCGGGGACGCTCGGTGCCCAGGCTCACCGCGACTCACACGAGACCGGCGAGTGGCTCTTTCTCAACTTCGACAACGTCGGCGGCCCCGGGACCGTCCGCTTCCTCCGCCGGGAGGGCGTGATCGCGAAATGGGATGCCGATCCGGGGATGATCGCCGCAGCCCAGGGCGTCGCCGATCGGCGCCCCGACCTCCGGATGGCCCCTACCGACGATCCGGCGGGGCTCACCTACGACAGCAGCCCGATCCACGCCGCGGGCGGGCGGGCGCTGACGATCAGCGTCCAGGACGGGTTCATCCCGGATCTGCACTGGCCGACCGACACAGTCGCCAACGTCGACCGCGACGGGGTCAGGCGCACGCTCGAGGCGGGCGCGGAGCTCGTCGGGGCGATCGACCGCGGCGAAGCGGACTGAACCGAGGGGCTAGGCGCGCGAGCGGCCGCTGGTAGCGGGCCGCTGCGGCCATTGCCACTCGCAACCGGGCCGGCGCGACGTGCGAGGGGCCTCCCAAGCGGCACGGGACTCCTTGCGGGTCCGGCGCTTGCTCCCCTCGCAGCCGTCCGTTCCGGCGGGGACCTCGCGGCACTCGAGCCCGTACTGGCCGAGCGTCAGCAGGTCGATCGCCAGATCGATCCGGTCGGCGACCCGGTCGATCGCCGCGACCCCGAGGGCGCGAGCGGTCCGATCGCCGCGCCTGGGCCGGTTCTTGATTTCTCTCGTTGCATTCATCGCGGAGGAAGATAGGAACGGCCCCGGACGTACAAATGTTCGTGCAAGGGAAATTGCACCTGATCAGCGCCCCCGGCGCCCGAAGCTGTGCGCGACGGGCAGGACGGCGTCGAGATCGCCGATGTCGCGGCCGGTCTCGCGCTCGGGATTCGGCTCGATCGAGTGGACGCGGGCGAGTGGGACGTCCGGGCGCTCGATCCTGCGGACGGCGGTGGCGACGACGTTGATCACGCCCTCGCGCCGCTCGAGCCGTCCGGCGACGGTGACCAGCGACGCGGTCCGCACCGTCAGCCGGTGCCGCTCGTAGACGGGCGGGACGACGATCACGTTCGCGACGCCGGTCTCGTCCTCGATCAGCAGGAACATCACCCCCTTGGCGGTCGCCGGGCGCTGACGGGCGACCAGCAGTCCGGCGACGATCAGCTCGGAGCCGTCGCGGATCCGGGTCAGCGCCTCGCAGGTGACGGTCCCCGCCGGCAGGCTGCCGCGGAGGAGCTCGAGTGGATGCTCGTCGAGGGCGATGCCGAAGGCCCCGTAGTCGGCGGTCACCCGCTCCCACGGCGTCTGCTCGGCGAGGGCCGGGGCGTCGGGCATCGGCAGCGGCAGCGCGAGCTGGCCGTCGCCGGAGCCGCGGGCGACCCCGAGCCGCCAGAGCGGCGCCCGGCGGCGATCGCCGCCACCTCCGAGCTCGCCGCAGGCACCGGCCCACGCGAGTCGTTCGAGCCCATCCCGGCCCGCCCCCGAGCGCGAGGCCAGGTCGCCGAGGTCGCGGTAGAGGCCACCGCGCTCGCGCTCGCCGACGACGGCCTCCGCGTCGCGCTCGGCCATCCCCTTGACGTACCCGAGCCCGATCCGGACCGCCGGGCCGGTTCCGCCCTCCTCGACGCGGCAGAGGACGGCGCTGGCGTTGACCTCGGGAGGCCGGACCTCGATGCCGCGCCGCTGCGCCTCGTGGACGAGCGCGTCGGGCGGGTAGAAGCCCATCGGCTGCTCGTTCAGCAGCGAGCAGAGGAACTCGGGCCCGTAGTGGACCCGCAGCCAGGTCGACTGGTAGGCGAGCAGCCCGAACGCCGCCGCGTGCGACTTCGGGAAGCCGAAGCCCGAGAAGCCGTGGATCTGGGAGAAGACGCGCTCGGCGACCGCCTGCTCGACGCCGCGGGCGATCGCGCCGGCGATGAAGCGCTCGCGGTGGGCCTGCATCGCCTCCTCCGAGCGCTTCCGGCTCATCGCCCGTCGCAACCCCTCGGCCTCGCCGGAGCTGAAGCCGGCCAGCGCCATCGCCACCTGGATGACCTGGTCCTGGAAGACGATCGCCCCGAGGGTGTCGGAGAGGATCGGCTCCAGGCAGGGGTGCTCGTAGGGGATCTCGTAATCGGGGTCCTCGCGGAGCCGCTTCTTGCGCTCGAGGTAGGGGTGGACGGCCCCGCCCTGGATCGGGCCGGGGCGGACGATCGCCACCTGGACGGTCAGGTCCTCGATGTTCTCCGGGCGCGAGCGCGGCAGCATCTGCATCTGGGCGCGACTCTCGATCTGAAAGACCCCGGTCGTCTCGGCGGCCTGGATCCGCCGGTAGACCTCGGGATCGTCGAGCGGGATCCGCGATAGGTCGATCCGCTCGCCGCGGACCCGGGCGATCTCGGTGACGGTCCGCTCGACCGCGGAGAGCATGCCGAGCCCGAGCAGGTCGATCTTGAGGAAGCCGGCGTCGGCGCAGGAGTCCTTGTCCCACTGGGCGATCTGCCGTCCCTCCATCGCCGCCGGGACGACCGGGCAGAGGTCGGTGAGCGGCTGTGTCGAGAGCACCATCCCGCCCGGATGCTGGGAGGGATGGCGGGGGAGGCCGTAGGCGTCGTCGAGCAGCTTCGCGAGCGCCCGCCGACGGGGCGAGTCGCAATCGAGCTCCGCCCGCTCGTAGTGGCTGGCCGAGCGCGCGGCGCGCTCGATCTCCCCCGGCGGCAGCCCGAGGACCTTGCCGAAGTCGCGGATCGCGCCCTTCGACCTGTAGGTGGGGAAGGCGGCCACCAGCGCCGAGCGCTCGGTGCCGTAGCGCTCGTGGATCCGCGGGATCAGGAGCTGGCGGACGTCGCGGGGAAAGTCGAGGTCGATGTCCGGGGCCTCGGCGATCTCCTCGTTCAGGAAGCGGCCGAGGAACAGGCCGGCGCCGACGGGATCGACGTGGGAGAGCCCGGTCAGGTAACAGACGACCGAGCTGACGCTCGAGCCGCGCCCCCGGCCCGGGGGCAGGAGCGAGCGGGCGCTGTCGGGTCCGCGGACCTCGACGGCGACCTCGCGGGCGAGCTCGAGCAGGTCGCGGTGGAGCAGGAAGAAGCCGGAGAGCTTCAGCCCGGCGATCAGGTTCAGCTCCTGTTCGAGTCGGCGCTCGGCCTCGGCCCGCACGGGCTTGCCGTCGTAGCGCTCCCCGAAGCGCGCCCGGCAGGCCTCGGCGAGGCGGCGATCGGCGCTGCCGTCCTCCGCCCCCGGGTAGCTGTAGCCGAGGTCGGTGGTCAGGTCGAAACGGAGCCGCTCGGCCAGGCGGGCGGTCTCGGCGACCGCATCGGGGTACTCGCGGAACCGCGCCGCCGCCCGCTCCGGGGAGACGAGCGTCGCGGCGCCGTTGCCGCGGCGCCCCGGCTCCGTCGACTCGAGCGTCCCCCCGAGCCGGACCGCGACCAGCGCGTCCTGGAGCGGGACCCGGTCGCGATCGTGGGCGTGGACGTTGCCGGTGGCCATGCAGGGAACGCCGAGCGACTCGGCGAGCTCGGCGAGGCGCCGGTTGCGGGTGCGGTCCCCGCGCCACAGCGGCATCTGCAGCTCGACCCGGAAGCGGTCGCGGCCGAAGGCACCGAGCAGGGCCCGGCCGAGCCGCTCGGCCCCGGCGCGGTCGCCGCGGGCGATCCGGCCCGCCAGCGCACCGTCCCGGGCGCAGCCGGAGAGGCAGACGAGGCCCTCGGCATGACCCGCGACGTCGCCGAGGCTGACGGCGGGCGGGCTCGGATCGGCGGCCTCGCGGGTGTCGGCGTGGGCCCGGGTGAGCAGCCGGCAGAGGTTCCGGTATCCGGTCGCGTCCGCCACCAGCAGGGTCAGGTGGAACGCGCCGGGCGGGCAGTTGCCGCGGAAGCCGGGGGAGGGGGGAGGGGAGCCGTCGCCGATCACCGTCAGCTCGGCGCCTGTGATCGGCCGCACGCCCTGGGCGCGGCAGGCCTGGGCGAACTCCATCGAGCCCCAGATCCCGTCGTGGTCGGTCAGCGCCAGCTCCCGGTAGCCGAGCTCGGCGGCGCGCAGGGCGAGCTCGTCCGGGCTCGAGGCGCCGTCGAGGAACGAGAAGGCCGAGTGGGAGTGGAGCTCGACGTAGCTCATCGCTGCTCGTACCAGCGGTCGCCGACGAGGTCGCGGTAGACGACCAGGCAGCGCCCGCCGGCGAGCACCAGCTCGAGGTAATGGCGGCGCAGCGGCTGCTCCGTCCACCAGCGGTCCTCGACCAGCCACTGCTCGCGGACGGCCTCGACGGTGCGGCCGCCGACCGCTCGCGGGCCGGACGGGCCGGGCCGGACGGCGACCTCGCGCGGTGCGTACGGGTTGGCCGGGGCGCTCACCGGTCGCCGCCGGGATCGTTGTAGGGGGCCAGCGCGGCCCAGCGCTCCGGCACCCGCGACTCGGGATCGACGTCGAGGACGCGGAGGACGGAGTCGCGCCCGGCCGCGGCGCGGACCTGCCGGACGGCCTCGGTGAGCCGTTCCCGCCGCCGCTCGCCGGGATCCTCGCCGAGGGCCGCCTGCGCGCCGCTCGCCGGAGCCGTGTCGACGGCGCGCAGGGCGAGCGCGGTGGCGGGGGCGGTCAGCAGGCCGAGCTTCGGCGCGATCGCGAGGCGCAGCCGCTCCGGCGAGCTGCTGGCGCTCCGCATCACCGCGGTCGCGCTCCAGCTCCCGCCGCCGGCCAGCCGCGCCTCGAGGCTGAGCGAGCGGATCGCCCGCCCCTCCCGCCGCGGGTCGCCGAGGAGTCGCTCGATCAGCAGGTCGAGCGCCCGCTCGAGCTGCGCGCCGTAGGCCGCCTCCGGCAGGCCGATCGCCTGGACGAGGTCCTCGTGCGGAGTGCGTGGTCGCAGCGGCGTGTCGAGCCCGCGGGCGAGGTCGTTCGCCTGGAGCCCGAGCTCGCCGAAGCGGTCGGCGATCGCGATCCGGGGCAGGCCGGCGAGGTCGCCGAGCGTCTTCACCCCGAGCCGCTCGAGGGTGGCGACGAGACGTCGCGCCCGCGGATCGTCGCGGCCCGGTGCCGCCGTCCGGTCGCGCAGAGCGTGCTCGAGCAGCCCGATCGCGAGCGGGGCCAGGAAGTCGCGCTCGGAGCCGGGGGCGACCACGCGGATCGCCCGCCGCCCGCGGCCGCGCGCCATCGTCGCGGCGGCGCGGGCGCAGAAGCGGTTCGGGCCGCCCGCGATCCGGGCCGGCGTCCCGAGCGTCCGGCCCGCCTTCGCGAGGACGTCGGCGCGCCGCGGGCCCCAGATGCTCCGGAGCCCGTCGACGGCGAAGAAGGCCTCGCCGGGGCGGTTGCTCTCGACCTCGGCGCCGATCGCCTCGAGCCGGCGGAGGATCCGCTCCCAGGCGCTCGCCGTCCGGCCCGGGTCCGGGGGCTGGAGGACGAGCTGCGGACAGCGGCCGAGCGCTTCCGACACCGGCATCCCGGGACGGATCCCGAACGCCTCCGCGGCCCCGCTGGCCTCGCCGACGGCCTGTTCCCGTCCCGGTTCGGGGGCCAGGGCGATCGGCTCTGTCAGCATCTCCCGGCGCCCGCCGGTCGCGGCGAGCAGAGCGAAGCGGGGGATGAGAACGGATCCGATGATCATCAGGCAGAAGCAGGTCTTCCTCAGTCTAGGCGAACGTATGTTCGTGCGTGGTCACATGTTCGCGCACCGGTCGGCGGCAGCCCTCGTCCTCGCGGCGCTCCTGGCGTCGGCGGCCGGATGCGGGGGCGGCGACGACGCGACGAGCACCGAGCCCACCGCCGACTCCGGCGACGTGGCCGTGATCGAGGGCTGGGCCGAGGCGCTCGCCACCGGCGACGAGCGCGGGGCGGCCGCCTACTTCGCGATCCCGAGCACGGCCGAGAACGGGCCGCTGCTGACGAAGATCGAATCGCGCGCCGACGCCGTCGCCTTCAACCGCTCGCTCCCCTGCGGCGCCGAGGTCGTCTCGGCGCGGACGACGGGTGAGCTGACCACCGCGACGTTCCTGCTCTCCGACCGTCCCGGCGGCGACTGCGGATCCGGCGCCGGCGCGACCGCCGCGACGACCTTCGAGATCGAGGACGGCAAGATCGTCGAGTGGCGCCGCGTCGACGACGCTCCTTCGCCGGGCGGTGGAGACGGGGGAGAGGGAACCGAGGTCTGAGCCGGGCTCAGCGGCCGGCTTCGAGCCGGCGGACGACCTCGGCACAGACCTCCGACGTCGAGGCCTCGCCGCCGAGGTCGTGGGTGCGGATCCCGTCGCCGGCGGCGCCGAGCGCCGCCTCGTAGATCGCGGCCGAAGCCGCCTCGGCCTCCGGGTGCCCGCGCTCGGCCGCGTAGTGGAGGACCGCGGCGCAGGCGAGGATCATCGCCATCGGGTTGGCGACGTCCTTGCCGGCCAGCGACGGCGCCGTGCCGTGCGGCGCCTCGGCCATCGCGACCGCCGGCCGCAGCTCGTCGTCGAGGCTGAGCAGGATCGACTCGGCCCCGGCGATCGAGCCGAACATCGGCATCACCAGGTCGCTGAGCAGGTCGCCGTCGCGGTTCAGGGTCGGGATCACGAGCGGTCCGTCGGCGGCGCCGCCGACCAGCCCCGCGTAGGTGGCGTCGATCAGCACCGGCTCGTAGGGGATGTCGGGATGACGCTCGGCGGCGGCGTCCATCTCCTCCTTCAGCATGCCCTCGTAGAGCGGGCTGACCGTCCACTTCGGGCCGCCGTAGACGCGTGCCCGCGGCTCGTCGGACGAGGCAGCGGCGATCCGGAAGGCGTGCTCGGAGACGGCCCGGCAGACCCGGCGGCTGATCCGCTCGGTCCGGAGCGCCACCTCATCGTCACCGTCGGCCTCGCGCCGCTCCTCGGCTCCGTAGGCATCGCCGACCGCCATCCGGCAGACGGTGATCGGGTGGTGGATGCCCGCGATCGGCGTCACCCCGGGGATCCGGCGGCCGGTGCGGACGATGACCGTGCCGTCGATCCCCTCGCGGATCAGCCGGTTCGGGCTGCCGACGTCATCGGCGCCCTCGGGCGTGATCGTCGCCGCCTTCAGGCCGAGGCCGGTCTCGCGCATCGCCGCGGCGGCCTCGCTGCAGACCTCGTTCGCGGTCCGGCGCCGGTTCGCGAGCGAGAGATCGAAGCGGACGAGCTCGACCGGAAGCCCGATCGTGCCGGGTTCGAGCACCGTCAGTGCGGACTCGAGCAGTTCCTGCCCGGTCTCGTCGCCCTCGAGGACGACGATCCGGATCGGGTCAGCCGCCACCCGTGCCCGCCCCAGCCGGCTTCTTCTGACCGCCCTTGCCGCCGTTGCCGCCGTTGCCCTTCTTACCCCCCTTGTCGCCCTGCTTCCCGGCTCCCGAGGGGAGGACGGGCTCGACCGGCGGCGCGACGCCGGCGAAGTCGAGGATCAGCTTCGCGGTCTCCTCGGGGGCTTCGACGTTCGGCGAGTGGCCGACGCCGTCGATCATCTTCGTGATCGCCCCGGGAACCGCGTGGAACTCCTCCGACACCGCCATCGCGTCGATGATCTGATCCTCCGTCCCGTCGATCCACATCAACGGCACGCCGGTGGCGGCGAGCCTGGAGGCGACGGGTTGCTCCTTCAGGAAGTCGTCGGCCTCGGCGCTCGCCGAGGTGAACGAGTCGTAGGTCATCGCGCGGTTGTCGTCGACGACGCGATCGGGGTCGCCCGGGAAGACCTCGCTGACGTCGGTGCCCGGCGCGAACGCGGACTCGTAGCCGTTCTTGATCATCGCGTCGAGCCGGAGCCGCCAGAGACCCTGGCCGACGACCGGGAACCGCGTGAGCTTCTCGGTCAGCGGCAGGTCCACCTCGCCGGACTCCGACGGCACCCCGATCAGGACGACGCGGTCGACGATCTCGCTGGCCTGCTCGGCGAGCGAGGTCGCGACGATCCCGCCCAGCGAGTGGCCGACGACCGTCGCGCCCTGGACGCCGAGGGAGTTCAGGGCCTCGGCCGCCGCGGCCGCCTGCGACTTGATCTCGTAGCCGCTCTGCGGCTTCTCGGAGCCGCCGTGGCCGATCAGGTCGATGCGGATGACCCGGTGCTGCTCGTTCAGTGCTTCGAGTATCGGGTTCCACCACTGCGAGGAGCACCCGAAGCAATGCAGGAGGACGATCGGGGCTCCCTCCGGGCCCGGTCCGGTCGCCGGCGAATCGAAGACCTGGAGGTCGACCGACGACGCCGACTCGATCTTGCCGCCCGCCGCCGTCACCTCGGCCGGCTTCGTCTGGCTGTCGAGGACGAGCGCGTTGACGATCCCGAGCGCGATCAGGACGACGATGACGAGCAGGAGGACCTTGAGGGTGCGACGCACGGTCAGCTCGCCTCGACCTGGGCGGCGGTGAGACCGAGCTCCTCGGCCCGATCCGACAGCGCCCCGATCACGACGGTTATGTGCTCGCCCTCGTCGACGCCGAGCTCCTCGATCCCGCGGCGGATCTGCTCGCGGTCGACCTTGGCGGCGAACGAGGGCTGCTTCAGCTTCTTCCGGACCGACTTGACCTTGAGTCCCTCGATGCCGGTCGGGCGGACGAGCGCGCAGGCCATGACGAAGCCGGAGAGCTCGTCGACGGCGTAGAGCGTCTTCGCGAGCTCGGACTCCCGCGGCACCTCGAGGTAGTCGGCGTGCCCGGCGATCGCCTGCAGCACGTCATCGGGGTAGCCGCGCGATCGCAGCTCCTCGATCCCCATGCGCGGATGCCCGGTCTCGGCGTCCGGAAAACGCTCGTAGTCGAGGTCGTGGAGGAGCCCGGTGATCGCGTACAGCTCCTCGTCCGCGTCCTGGATCCGGGCATAGGCCTGCATCGACGCCTCGACCGCCAGCGCGTGCTTGCGCAGCGAGTCGGAGGAGGTCCACTCGCAAAGCAGTTCCCATGCCGCTTCGCGGCCGGCCGCGTTCATCGTGGGCTCGCTCACCGTCGTCTACCCTAGCCAAGCTTTGGAGAAGTTCGTGATTCAAGGCGGTGTCCCGCTGAGCGGGGAGATCACCGCCGCCGGCAACAAGAACGCGGCCCTGCCGATCCTCGCCGCCTGCCTTCTCACCGAGGAGGACGTGGTGTTCCGGAACGTGCCGCGCATCCGCGACACCGAGGCCCAGATCGCGATCCTCGCCAAGCTCGGGGTCGACGTCGAGTGGCTCGGCGCCAACGATCTCCGCCTCTGCGCGGCGGGCGTCGGCACCACCGAGGTCGACGAGGGCCTGGCGGCCCGGATCCGGGCGTCGTTCCTGCTCGCCGGTCCGCTCCTGGCCCGCTTCGGCGAGGTCCGGATGCCGCCGCCCGGCGGCGACACGATCGGGCGCCGCCGCCTCGACCCGCACCTCGACGCCTTCCGCGACCTCGGCGCGACCGTGACCGGCTCGCGGATGATCGAGCTCCAGGCCCCGGGCGGCCTCAACGCCTGCGAGATCTTCATGGACGAGCCGTCGGTGATGGGCACCGAGAACGCGCTGCTCGCGGCGGCGCTGACGCCGGGCCGGACGTTGATCGCAAACTCGGCCAGCGAGCCCCACGTCCAGGACCTGGCGCACCTGCTGACCCGGATGGGCGCGACGGTCGAGGGGATCGGATCGAACGTGATGATCGTCCACGGCCGCGACAAGCTCGGCGGCGCCGAGTACACGATCGGGCCGGACCACATCGAGATCGGCAGCTTCATGGCGCTCGCGGCGGCCACCGGCGGCGAGCTCCGCATCCGCGATGTCGAGCCCGGCGATCTGCTGATGATCCGCCGCCAGTTCCAGCGGCTCGGGCTCCAGAGCATGATCGAGGGCCGGGACCTGCTCGTCCCGCCGGATCAGCAGCTCGCGGTGCGCGACGACCTCGGCGACGCGATCCCGAAGATCGACGACGGCCCCTGGCCGGCGTTCCCGGCCGACCTCACGTCGATCGCCCTGGCCCTGGCGACGCAGGCCAGCGGGACGATCCTGATCTTCGAGAAGATGTTCGAGAACCGCCTGTTCTTCACCGACAAGCTCGTCGCGATGGGAGCCAGGATCACCCTCTGCGACCCGCACCGGGCGATCGTCAACGGGCCGTGCAGGCTCCACGGCGAGCGGCTCGAGAGCCCCGACATCCGCGCCGGGATGGCGATGCTGATCGCTGCGCTCGCGGCCGAGGGCACCTCCGAGATCGGCAACATCGTCCAGATCGACCGCGGCTACGAGCGGATCGACGAACGCCTGCGCGGGCTCGGCGCCCGGGTCGAGCGCGTCGCCAACGATCCCGTGACCGCCTCGATCTGAGCCGGGAGCACCGATGAGCACCCAGCCACTGCCGACCGGCACCCGAGACGTCCTCGCCGAGGAGATGCGCGAGTTGCGCGCGATCGAGTCGTCGCTGCTCGCGTTGTTCGCAGAACGCGGCTACGAGGAGGTCGCGACCCCCACGATCGAATACCAAGACGCCTTCGCCCGCGGCGCCGGCCCGGCCGGCACTGCCACCTACAGGTTCCTCGACGAGTCCGGCTCCGTCCTGGCGCTCCGCAACGACATGACCGTACCGCTGGCGCGGCTGGTCGCACGGCGGTTCGCCTCCGAACCGGGGCCGTTCCGTCTCGCCTACTCGGGCAGCGTCTTCCGCCGCGTTCGCCCCCAGCGCGGTCAGCTCCGCGAGATGCGGCAGATCGGCGTCGAGCTGATCGGAGTCGAGGCCCCGGGCGCCACCGCTGAGCTGATCGAGCTCCTCGTCGCCTCGCTCGACGCCGTCGGCCTCCAGAGCGCGGTCATCGGGCTCGGCGACGCCGACCTGTTCCCGTCGCTGCTGACCGAGCTCGGGGTCGAGGGGGCCGCCCGCGACCGGATCCTCGAATGCCTCGCGACGCACGACCTGGTCGCGATCGAGGACGAGGCGGGAGATCTCGCCGGCCTCGGCGACGCCGAGCGGGCGACGATCGTCGCGCTCAGCGATCTTCGCGGCGGTCCCGAGGTGCTGGAACGCGCCCGCGCTCTCGGCGGACCGGCGATCGAGCGGGCCTCGGCGACGCTGGCGGAGACGCTGGCGGCGCTCGAGGCGGCGGGCGTGGCCGATCGCGTCCAGGTCGACTTCGGGCTGCTCCGCGACCTCGGGTACTACACGGGCGCGATCCTCGAGGTCTACGACCCGGCCGTCGGCGAGGCGATCGGCGGCGGCGGCCGCTACGACGACCTCCTCGAGCGCTTCGGCAGCCCGCAGCCGGCGGCGGGCTTCGCCCTCTACCTCGAGCGCGTCCACGTCGCCCAGGCGGCCGAGCAGGAGCTCGGAAGCCGATGATGAGCCTGAATCTGCGTGACCGTGGGAACGACGGCGCCCTCACCCTGGCGCTGCCGCGCGGGTCCCTGTTCGAGGGCTGCCTGGCGATGCTCGACCGGGCCGGGTTCGACACCGCCGAGCCGCGGAGCGACTCGCGGGCGCTGATCTTCGAGCTCGACGGGCTGACGATCGTCACCGTCCGGCCCTCCGATGTGCCGACCTACGTCGAGTCGGGCGCGGCGGACATCGGCGTGACGGGCAAGGACGTTCTCGCCGAGCAGGGCGATCGCGCCGTTTACGAGCTCGTCGACCTCGGCTTCGGCCGCTGCCGGATGGCGCTCGCAGCCCGCACCGGCGGCGACGACCTCGAGCGGGCCGAGCGCCGCCTCGGGCTGATGCGGATCGCGACCAAGTACCCGCGAACCGCGACCGACTGGTTCGAGCGGATGGGGCGCCAGGCCGAGGTCATCGAGGTCAAGGGCTCGGTCGAGCTGGCGCCGCTCGTCGGCCTCGCCGACGGCATCGTCGACCTCGTCGACACCGGCAGGACGCTCGACGAGAACGGGCTCGAGATCGTCGAGGAGATCTCCGTCTGCACCGCCCGGCTGATCGCCAACCGCGTCGCCCACAAGCTCCGTGCCGCCGAGGTCGACGCGATGGTCGGCCGGCTCCGCGAGGCCGCCGTCGGATGAAGATCCGGACGCAGGCCTGGGACGGGAGCGATCCCGCCCGACTGGCCTCGTCGCTGCGCGAGGCCGCACCCGAACCTGAGGGCATCGCCGCCGCGGTCGCGGAGACGATCGCGAGCGTCGCGGCCGGTGGAGACACCGCCGTCGCCGAGCTGAGCGAGCGCTTCGACGGGGTCGCCTCCGACCCGGTCGAGGTTCCATCCGAGCTGATCGCCGCCGCGCCCGAAAACATCCCGCCGGCGCTGCGCGAGGCGATCCAGGCGAGCGCCGCCAACGTCCGCGCCGTGGCCGAAGCCCAGATCTCGGGCCGGGTTCCGGCCGAGGTGACGCTCGCGGCCGGGCAGCGGATCGAGGTCGCGGAGGTCCCGGTCGGTGCCGCCGGGATCTACGTCCCCGGCGGCAGGGCGCCCTATCCCTCCAGCGTCGTCATGGGCGTCGTCCCGGCGAATGTCGCCGGCGTCGGCCGGGTCGTCGTCGCATCCCCTCCCGAAGCCGGGACTGGCCTGCCCGCCCCGGCCGTACTTGCGGCGGCCGCGATCGCCGGGGCCGATTCGGTCTACGCCGTCGGCGGTGCGCAGGCGATTGCCGCCCTCGCGCTCGGTACCGAGGCGATTCCGGCGGTCGACGTGATCGCCGGGCCCGGAAGCCCCTGGGTCCAGGAGGCGAAGCTCCAGTGCTCACGGCACGTGGGCATCGACGGTTACGCGGGCCCCTCGGAGCTCGTCGCCATCGTCGCCGCCGAAGTCCCGCCGGAGTGGATCGCTCTCGACCTCTGCTCCCAGGCCGAGCACGGCCACGACGGACTGCTGGTCGCGATCGCCACCGACCCCGCCTGGCTCGAGCGACTGGCCGAGGCGATCGAGCGGATCCGCAACCGCGACGGCGATCCCGGCGAGGCGACGTTCGACCTCGTCGCGGTCGACGACGTCGAGGCCGCGATCGCACTGACCGAGGCACTCGCGCCCGAGCACACAGAGGTCGTCGCCGCCGACGCGGCCGGGCTCGGCCGGCGCCTGACGACTTCGGGCTGCGTCTTCACGGGGGAACGCTCGGCGACGGCATTCGGCGACTACGCGGCCGGGTCTAACCACGTCCTGCCGACCGGTGGGGCCGGTCGCTTCACCGGGCCCCTGGGACCCGGCACCTTCCGGCGCCGGATCAGCCGGGTCGAGATCGACGCCGGGGCCGCCGCGGCGCTCGCCGGCACCGTCGACGAGATCGCCCGCGCCGAGGGCTTTCCCCTGCACGGTGAATCCGCCATCGCCCGCGCCGAGGGCAGGAACGACCCGGCGAAGGGGGAATGAATCTTCATGGCATCCGGTGATCGCACCGCGCGCGTACAGCGGCGCACAAACGAGACCGACATCGACCTCGAGCTCGACCTCGACGGCGGTGACGTGTCCGCGGCCACGGGCGTCGGTTTCCTCGACCACATGCTCGACCTGCTCGGGCGTCACGGCCGGCTCGGGTTGCGCGTCGAGGCCGAGGGCGATCTCGAGACGGGCTCCCACCACACCGTCGAGGACGTCGGGATCGCGTTCGGTCAGGCGCTCGACCAAGCGCTCGGCGATCGCGCCGGGATCACCCGCTACGCCCACGTCGAGTTGCCGATGGACGAAGCGCTCGGCGTCTGCTCGATCGACATCTCCGGCCGGCCCTACTGCCACTTCCACTCCGACCTGCCGCCGGTGACGATCGCCGGGTTCGAGGCGGAGCTGACCGGCGAGTTCTTCCGAGCGGTCGCGGCGAACGCGAAGCTGACGCTGCACCTGTCCAATCCCTACGGCGCCAACGCCCACCACATGATCGAGGCCTGCTTCAAGGCCTTCGCGAGGGCGCTCCGGACCGCGGTCGCGATCGACCCCGGGGAGACCGGGGTGCCGTCGACCAAGGGGACTCTGAACACCTGAATCAGGTTTGCCGGCGGCCTCAGCCGGTGCGGCGCGGGGCGCAACTCCGGGCGCTCCGATGTGCTTAACCTGATTGAGATGAGCAGATCGCAAGAGCGAACCACCCAGCACTGCAACCCGAGCCGCGTCCGTCGCCCGGCGGCCGCCCTGGCCCTGGTCCTCGCGACCTTCGTGACGGCACTCGCGGCCCAGTCGGCCGCGGCCGCGAAGGTGCCGAGCGACTTCTTCGGGATCTTCGCCGAGGGCCCGAGCAAGAAGGACTACCGCGGGATGGGCGACGCCGGGTTCGGAACGAACCGCGTCCCGGTCAACTGGGGGCAGATCCAGAAGAAGCGCAACGGCCCCTACGACTGGCACTCCTCCGACCTCGGGGTCTATTACTCCGCCAAGAACGGGATGCGCCCGACGCTCGTCGTCTACGGCACCCCGCGCTTCGTCCACAAGGACACCGGCAAGGGCCTCTACGGCCCCGAGGACAAGGCCGACCTGAAGGCATGGCGGAAGTTCTCGGAGGCGCTCGCCCGTCGCTACAGCCCCAACGGGGACTACTTCGACGCGGTCCCCGAGATCGACAACCTGCCGGTCAAGACCTGGATCGCCTGGAACGAGCAGAACTCGAAGAACAACTGGGCGCCGAAGCCGGACCCGAAGGCCTACGCGAACCTCGTCGAGTCGTTCGACAAGGGGATCTCGAAGGTGGACCCGAAGGCGAAGATCGTGCTCGGCGGCATGTACGGGTTCCCGCGCGACCCGAAGTCGATGAAGGCCACGAAGTTCCTCAAGAAGATGTACAAGGTCGGCGGGATCGCCAAGCACTTCGACGCGATCAACTCGCACCCGTACGGCTCCGGCGTCGCCGACGTCAAGAAGCAGGTGAACGACCTCCGCTCGGCCGCCCGGAAGGCGGGTGACCGCAACGTCGGCATCCTCGTCGGCGAGCTCGGGTGGGCCTCGAAGGGACCGGCTCGCAGCGAGTCCGTCGTCGGGAAGAAGGGCCAAGCCGACCGGCTCGAGGACGGCCTGAAGATGCTCATCAAGAAGCGGAAGAAGTGGAACGTCCTCGGTGCCTACGTCTACACGTGGCGCGACTTCCCGGCGGGCCAGCTCGCCTGCAACTGGTGTCCGTGGTCGGGCCTGGTGACCAAGAAGTCGAAGCCGAAGCCGGCGCTGAAGGCCGTCGAGAAGGTCATCCGCAAGAACCGCTGACGCCGCCGCTGCGGCCGGGTGCCGCAGCGGCCATAACATTGGCGCGGTGAGCACGAATCCGCCGGAGCTGAAGATCGCCGACTACGGGATGGGCAACCTGCGGTCGGTCGCGAAGGCGTTCGAGCACGTCGGCGTGACCGCGACCGTCAGCTCCGACCCGGACGAGCTGGCCGCCGCCTCGGCGCTCGTGCTGCCGGGCGTCGGCGCCTTCCCGGAGGCGATGCGCGAGATCGAGCGCCGCGGAATCGGCGATCCGATCAGGGAGCGGGCCGCGGCGGGCACTCCGATCCTCGGGATCTGCCTCGGTATGCAGCTCCTGTTCGATTCCTCCGCCGAGCACGGCGGCGCCGAGGGTCTCGGGCTGCTGCCGGGCGGCGTCGAGCCGCTCGCCGCGCCCGGCCTGAAGCTGCCGCACATCGGCTGGGCGCACCTCGGGATCGAGCGCGAATCAGAGCTGACGACCGGGATCGCCGACGGGGAGCCGTTCTACTTCGTGCACTCGCTTGCGGCCCGGCCCGAGAACGCCGATCTGATCGCGACCGCCTCCTACGGGGCGCGCTTCGCCGCCGTCGTCGGCCGCGGCAACGTCTTCGGCACCCAGTTCCACCCCGAGAAGTCGAGCGCCGCGGGCCTGCGCATGCTCGCCAACTTCGCCGCGCTGGCGGCCGCTCCGGCGGCCGCCTGAGCACTCGTCGCATGCTGACCCTCTATCCGGCGATCGACATCCGCGGCGGCCGCGCGGTCAGGCTCCTCCAGGGGGACTACGACCGCGAGACCGGATACGACGCCGATCCCGCCGACGCCGCCAGGCGCTGGGCCGACGGCGGGGCCGCCATCGTCCACGTCGTCGACCTCGACGGCGCCCGGGCCGGCCGGCCGGAGAACCTGGACGTGATCGAGCGCATCGCCGCTGCCGTCGACGTGCCCGTCCAGGTCGGCGGCGGGTTGCGCGACGCGGCGAGCGTGGGGGCCGTGTTCGCCGCCGGAGCCGCCCGCGCCGTCCTCGGCACCTCGGCGCAGCGGAACCCGGAGCTGCTCGGCGAGCTCGCGGCCGAGCACGGCGACCGGATCGTCGCCTCGGTCGACGCGCGCGGCGGCCGGGTCGCGGTCGAGGGCTGGGAACGGCCCACCGAGACCGCGGTCGAAGACGCGATCCGGGCGCTCGGCGCTCGCGGGGTCGAGCGTTTCGTCTACACGCCGGTCGAGGTCGACGGGACACTCGAGGGACCCGGCATCGATGGGCTCGGGACCGTCCTCGACGCCTGTGCCGACGCCGGCGCCGAGCTGATCTACTCCGGCGGGGTGGGCACGCTCGACGACCTCGGGCAACTCGGTACCTTCGCGGACCGGCCGCTCGGCGGCGTGATCGTCGGCCGGGCCCTTTACGAGAGACGTTTCACCGTGGCGGAGGCGCTGGCCGCCCTCGCCGGCAACGAGAGAGAGGACTGAATGGGACTGATCGGCACGGTCGGCAAGGGTGCATCGAAGTGGAGCCTCTGGGGGCGGGTGATGATCGTCGCCGAGGTCGCGCTGATCGCGAAGCGGCACCTCGACAAGCTCGGTCCCGGAGAGGCCGGTGAGCTGCGCGAGCTGCTCGTCAAGTCGAAGGGGCGTCCCGGAAACCTCAGCAGTCGCGAGCGCAGCCGGATCAAGGAGCTCGTGACGAAGCTCGAGCCGGGCGCCTTCGCGAAGAGCGCCGCCACGTCCACGGTTCCGTTCGGCAAGAAGAAGGCCTGAGCCGGCCGCGTGCCGCTCAAGCGCCTCATTCCCTGCCTCGACGTCGACGACGGCCGCGTCGTCAAGGGCACCAACTTCGTCGACATCCGTGATGCCGGCGACCCGGTCGAGCTCGCCGCCCGCTATGACGCCGAGGGGGCCGACGAGCTCGTCTTCCTCGACATCACCGCCTCACACGAGGACCGCGACACGATCGTCCAGCTCGCCCGCAGGACGGCGGACGAGGTGTTCATCCCGTTCACGATCGGCGGCGGGATCCGCTCGGTCGCCGATGCCCAGGCCGTCCTCGATGCCGGCGCCGACAAGGTCGGCGTCAACTCCGCGGCCCTGGCGCGCCCGGAGCTGATCGGCGAGCTCGCGGCAGTCTTCGGGTCGCAGTGCGTCGTCGTCGCGATCGACGCCCGCCGCGTCCCCGGGCCGGAGCCCGCCTGGGACGTCTACGTCGCCGGCGGGCGCCGGCGGGTCGAGGATCGGGAGGCGGTCGCCTGGGCCGTCGAAGCGGCCGAGCGCGGGGCGGGGGAGATCCTGCTGACGAGCATGGACCGCGACGGGACCGAGGACGGCTACGACCTCGAGCTGACCCGGGCCGTCGCCGCGGCCGTCCCGATTCCGGTCATCGCCTCGGGCGGGGTCGGCTCGCTCGACCACCTGGCGGAAGGGATCCTCGAGGGCGGCGCCGATGCCGTCCTCGCCGCCTCGATCTTCCACTACGGCCGCTATTCGATCGCCGAGGCGAAGCGGGCGATGCGCGAGGCGGGAATCGACGTCAGATAGGCGGCGTCAGCCGCGATTGCCGGCCTTCTCGTCGTTGCCCTTCTTCGGCTTGCCGCCGGGGCCGCCGCCGGGCTTGCCCTGCTTGGACTGACCACCCGCCTGCTGAGCTCCGGTGCCGCCGCCGGCCGCCGAGCCTTCGCCGGTGGTCGACGTCGTCGACCCGGTGGCGGTCGTTGCCTCGCCGCCACCGGCCGCCTGCTCGTTCTTCGCCTTCGCCTGCTGGGCTCGCTTGCGTGCCGCCTGCCTGGCCTTGCGCTGCTGGTGCGGGGGCACGATGCCCTTCTGGCCCTTGTTGGTCTTGTACTTGAAGTTGCCGATGTCGACCGGTTCGAACGCGACCACGGTGACGCCGCCGGTCAGGTACAGCCACTGCCCGTCGGAGACGACCGGGCCGTACTCGCCGTCGTCGTAGCTGAAGACGCGACGGCCGGTCCCGAGATCGAGCCCGATCGTCGCGTTGCCGGAGAAGGTCGAGACGTAGACGACGTCGCCGACGACGGTCGCCGGCCCGCTGATCTGCCCGCCCGCGCCCTCGGCCCACTTGACCTTGCCGCTCTTCGCGTCGACCGCGTAGACGTTGCGGTCGTGGGATCCGAAGTAGACGGTCGGACCGGTGCCCTTCGTGTCGGCGGCGGCGATGCCGGAGTAGACGTAGTCGCCGGCCGAGAAGGTCCAGGCGATCTCGCCGGTGTCGGCGTCGAAGCTGTAGACGCGGTTGTCGACGTCGCCCGCGTAGACACGCCCGAAGGCGACCGCGGCGGTCGAGTAGAAGCGGCCTGATCCCGCGATCCCGAGCCCGAGGTCGGAGGTCTGCCAGACGATGTGACCGTCGTCGGCCGCGACGGCGTTCATCTTGCCGCCGTAGTCGCCGACGTAGAGCTTGCCCCCGTCGTAGGCGGGGGCCGCCTTGACGGAGCCGCCGAGCCCGGTCTCCCAGATCGTCGAGCCGTCCTTGATGTCGAGGGCGAGGAGCTCGCCCGACTCGTTGCCGAAGTACATCCGTCCCTTCATCACGAGCGGCGACGACTCGGCGCGGCCGTCGAGCGGCTTGCGCCAGAGCACCTTGCCGTCGCGCGCGCGGACTGCGAGCGCCTGGCCCGGCGAGAGGCTGACGCTGTAGAGAACGCCCTTGTAATAGGCGGGAGAGGACGCGTTGAGGGAGGCGAGCTGCTTCTTCCAGATCACCTTCCCCGTCTTCGCGTCGAGGGCGACGTAGACCCCGTCGTTGTCGATGAAGTAGAGGCGCCCGTCGACATAGATCGGCGGGAACTCGATCAGCTCGTCGCCCGTGTACTTCCAGACCTTGCGGAACGGGGGACGGACGCGGGGCGAGTCGAGAAACTTGCTGCGACCGGTGTCGTAGCCGTAGCGGGTCCAGTTGACCGTCTTGGCCGGCTTCGGGTCCTTCTCCTTGCCGACGCCCTCCTTGCGGGCGAAGGCCGCGTCGGGATTGGAAACGTCGTCGGGGCGCTTCAGGAGCGCGAAAGGTGCCGCGACCAGGGTGATCGCGAGCGCAAGCGTCGCGGCGGCCACGACCGCCCGCTCGGCACCGGTCATGTCGCGCCAGATGGTGAGGATCCGCTTCATCGGCGAACGCAGCATGCTACGGAGCCATGGAAACGGGCATTGATCTGACCGCCGGCGTCGACCGGCTCGAGCTCGGCCGGGTCGGCGAGGCGCTGGCCGGATTCGACGCCTGGATCGTCGGCGGGGTGGCCCGCTCCCTCGTCGCCGGGACACCGCCGGACGCCGACATCGACATCGCCGTCGACGCCGAGCTCGAGCCCGTGCTCGAGCGGATCGGACTGCCGGTCAGGCGCCACGACCGCTTCGGGACCGCGGTGCTCGATCTCGGCGACGGCCGCCACGCCGACATCGCCCGGACGCGGATCGAGACCTATCCGGCACCGGGCTCGCTGCCGGATGTCGAACCGGCCCCGATCGAGGACGACCTCGCGCGCCGTGATTTCACCGTCAACGCGATCGCGATCGCCGTCTCGCCGCCCCATCGGCTCCTCGACCCCCACGGCGGTTCCGCCGATCTCGCCGCCGGGACGCTGCGGGTCCTCCACGATGTCTCGTTCGCCGACGATCCGACCCGGGCCGTTCGCGGTGCGCGCTACTGCGCCAGGCTCGGGCTCGAGCCCGAGCCGGTCACGCGGCGATTGCTGGCGGACGCGGATCTCGGCACGGTCACCCGCGACCGTCGCGACGCCGAACTCCGGCGCCTCGCGACCGAGCAAGAGGCGGCCGCCGGGTTCCGCCTGCTGGCCGAGTGGGGGGTGATGCCGCTGGCTCCCGGCGCGGGCGAGCTCCTCGACGCCGTGGCGGCGGTTCGCGCCGATCCGCTCTGGTCGGGTCACGCCGAGCCCGGGGCCCGGGCGATGCTGATCGCCGCCGGAGTCGTCACCGGGCTCGAGGAGGCACGGCGGCTGGCGGCGGCGAGGCCCGAACGGCCGTCGGAGGGGGTTGAGCTCGCCGCCGGCACCGATCCCGCCGTCCAGCTGGTCGCGATCGCCGCCGGCGGCGCCTGGATCGGGCGTTATCTGCACGAGTGGAGCGAGGTCCGACTCGAGATCGACGGCGACGACCTGATCGCCGCCGGCATTCCCCGAGGGCCCGCCGTCGGTGCCGGGCTCGGAGGGGCGTTGCGCCGGAAGCTCGACGGCGAGCTCGACGGCGGCCGTGATGCGGAGCTCGAGGCCGCGCTCGAGATCGCCGGACGATCCGGCTGACGGCGATCTGGGATCGTCTCCGTTCGATGCGGTGGCGCGAGAGCGTAGGAACGAAGTGGCTCGAGGCGGAGCTCCCGGGGGCGGTCGCGTCCTTCTCGACCCGCCTCGGGGGCTTCAGCGAGGGCCGCTACGAGAGCCTCAACCTCGGCGTCCTGACCGGCGACGAGACCGAGCGGGTCGTCGCCAACCGTCTTCGCCTCTGCGACGCGATCGGAATCGACCCGGCTGACGTCGTCATGGGACGCCAGGTCCACGGTGCCGAGATCGCTCGCCACTCCGGTCGGCAGCAGCCCTCCGGCTGGCCCAAGCCGCAGGCCGACCCGCCGGAGCTCGACGGTCACGTCGTCGATCGCTCCGGTCCGGCGGCGCTCGTCTTCGTCGCCGACTGCCTCCCCGTCGCGCTCGCGGGCCCGGACGGCCTGGCGATGCTCCACTGCGGCTGGCGTGGGCTCGCCGCCGGGATCGTCGGCGCCGGCGCCGAGGCGATCGGTGCGACCGCGGCGGCGGTCGGGCCCGGGATCGGTCCGTGTTGCTACGAGGTCGGCGACGAAGTCCTGGCCGCCTTCGCGCCGCTGGGAGAAGGGGTGGCGTCCGGGCGCATGCTCGACCTCAAGGAGGTCGCGAGGAGGCTGCTCGAGCGAGCCGGGGTCGAGGCGATCGAGGACGCGGGCATCTGCACGTGCTGTGAGCGAGAGACCTTCTTCTCCCATCGCGGGGACGGCGGCGACACCGGCCGGCAGGCCGGAATCGTCCGGGGGGCGGCCTGATGGTCGAGCCGTTCCGCGACATCGATCCGGCGCGCGTCGCAGCCAATCTCGCCGAGGTTCGCTCCGCGGTGCCGGCGGGAACCGAGATCCTCGTCGCCTGCAAGTACGTCCCCTGTGAGGAGATGGGCGCGCTCGCCGATGCCGGCGTCGAGCTCGTGGGCGAGAACAGGCTCGGCGACCTCGAGGAGAAGCGGAACCGCTGGGGCGACGCGTTCACTTGGGACTTCATCGGCAACCTCCAGAGCCGCAAGGTCAAGGACGTGTTGCCGCTCGTCCGGCTGATCCACTCGGTCCATTCCGCCAGCGTGCTCAAGGAG
>JAXLSX010000016.1:0-21877 GCA_046330285.1 Solirubrobacterales bacterium
CCGTCCCCGGCGAGCCCGTCGCGCAACCCGAGCCCCCTGCGTCCGAGCCGGGGCCGACTTCCGCCGCCGCGCCCGCGCCCGAGCCCGAGCGGCCCGGTCCCGTAGGCGTGCCCGCGCCTTCGTCCGGTGCGCCGGACGGGCTCGAGCGGGTCAAGGAGCTCTGGCCCGGCGTCCTCGAGCAGATGCGCCAGGACGGCGCCGGGATGCTCTCCGCCGTCGTCGGGATCGCCCGCCCGGTGGCGGTCGACGAGGACGCGAACACCGTCATGATCGCCTTCCCTCCGGGCTCGGCCTTCAACCGGCGCAAGGCCGACGACAAGGACAACCGCGAGCTGGTCGCGAAGGCGATCCTCGCCGTCCTCGGGTCGCCGCTGCGACCCGTCTACACGATGCTCGAGGAGGAACCCGAGCCCGAGCCCGCGGCGCCCGCCGCGGTCGGCGAGGTGGAGGCCGCGACCGGCGAGAACGATCTCGTCGAGCGATTCATCGCCGAGTTCGATGCCGAGGTGGTCATCGACGACGAACCCGACAAACCGATGGAGGAGACCAGCTGATGGCGAGAGGACGGATGCCCGGCGGAGCCGGCGGCCTGGATATGGGCGCGCTGATGAAGCAGGCGCAGCAGATGCAGGCCGACATGGCGAAGGCGCAGGAGGAGCTCAAGGACGAGATCGTCGACGCGAGTGCCGGCGGCGGGATGGTCAAGGTCAAGGTCAGCGGTGATCTCGTCGTCCAGGAGATCGTGATTGACCCCGACGCCGTCGATCCCGAGGACGTCGAGATGCTCCAGGACATGGTTCTCGCCGCCGTCAACGAGGGAATTCGCGCCGCCCAGGAGCGCGCCGAGTCGAAGATGGGCGGGATCGCCGGCGGCCTCGGCGGAGGCGGCGGCCTCGGCCTGCCGGGCATGTAGTTGCACCCTGCTCCGGTAGATCGCCTGATCGCCGAGCTCGGGAAGCTGCCCGGGATCGGCCGCCGGACCGCGCAGCGTCTGGCGTTCCACATCCTTCGCTCCAGCGACGACGACGCGTTCGCCCTCGCGGCCGCGATCCGCGAGGTCAAGGAGCAGATCGGCCTCTGCGGGACCTGCTTCAACCTCGCCGAGGGCCCGGTCTGCGAGGTCTGCTCGGATCCGCGCCGGAGCCGGGAGATGATCTGCGTCGTCGAGGAGCCACAGGACGTGATCCCGATCGAGCGGACCGGGGAGTACCGCGGCCTCTACCACGTGCTCGGCGGTGCGCTTTCGCCGATCGACGGCATCGACCCCTCGGACCTGAAGATCGAGGAGCTCGTGGCCCGGGTCGACGCCGGCGGTGTCGAGGAGATCGTCATCGCGACCAATCCGACGACCACCGGCGAGGCCACCGCCCATCACATCGGCGAGCGCCTCCGCGGGCGGGTGACGCTGACCAGGCTCGCCAGCGGCCTGCCGGTCGGGGCCGACCTCGAGCACGCCGACGAGGTCACCCTCGGCCGCGCCCTGGTCGGTCGCCGCAGCGTCTGACCCGAAGCGGGTGTCTCTATCCTGACCCGCCATGGCTGAGGCGCCGGAAACCGAGATGACCGCGAGCACCCCGGGCGTCGGTCCCGGCGGCGAGACCGTGGTCATGAAGTTCGGCGGAACCTCCGTCGCCGGGCCCGAGGACCTGAAGCGTGCGGCGGCCCGGATCGTCGCCGAGCGCGAGCGCGGGAACAAGGTGGTCGCCGTGCTCTCGGCCCGGGGCAAGACGACCGACGAGCTGCTGACGATGGCGGGTGAGATCTCCGACCGGCCGAGCCCGCGCGAGATGGACATGCTGCTTTCGACCGGCGAGCGGATCTCCTGCGCTCTCTGCGCGATGGCGATCTGGGATCTCGGCCATCAGGCGATCTCGCTGACCGGCTCGCAGGCGGGGATCGTCACCGACTCCTCGCACACGAAGGCGCGCATCGTCGACGTCCGTGCCGGGCGGATCGAGCAGGCGCTCGAGCAGGGAAACATCGTCCTCGTGGCGGGTTTCCAGGGCGTCTCGACCGACTCGAAGGACGTGACCACCCTCGGCCGCGGCGGATCGGACACCACCGCCGTCGCGCTCGCCGCCGCGCTGAGCGCTTCGGTCTGCGAGATCTACACCGACGTCGCCGGCGTCTTCAGCGCCGACCCGCGGCTCGTTCCGGACGCCCACAAGCTCGAGACCGTCTCGTTCGAGGAGATGCTCGAGATGTCGGCCTCGGGGGCCGGCGTTCTGCAGCTGCGCAGCGTCGAGTACGCCCGCAACCACGGCGTCAGGATCCACTGCCGATCCTCGTTCGAGCAGGGCACCGGTACCCTCGTGGTCGCAGAGGACGAGACCATGGAGAACCCCTTCGTCACAGCAGTCACCCACTCCGCCGAGGAGGCGCGCGTCACCCTGGCCGGTGTCCGCAACGAGCCCGGCATGGCGGGGCGGATCTTCACCGCGCTCGCCGATGCCAACGTCAACGTCGACGTGATCATCCAGAACGAGCCCGTCTCGACCGAGCACGGCGCCGATCTCTCCTTCACGGTCCCCCGGGACGACCTCGACACCGCCGTCGAGGCGATCGAGGGCGAGAACGGGATGAGCTCGGGTGAGATCCTCACCGACGTCCAGATCGGAAAGGTCTCGATCATCGGCGCCGGGATGCGCAGCCACCCCGGCGTCGCCGCCAAGGTCTTCAAGGTCCTCGGCGACGAGGGCATCAACATCGAGATGATCTCGACGTCGCCGATCAAGATCTCCTGCGTGATCGCGGCCGATCGCGTCGACGACGCCGTCCGGGCGCTGCACACGGCGTTCGAGCTCGGCGCCGACGCGGTCCACGAAGAGGACTCGACCGGCGAGCACAAGGCTCGCGCCCTCGGCCGATGAGCGCGGCCGGCGCGTCCGGCCTCCGGGTCGGCGTGCTCGGGGCCACCGGTGCCGTCGGCTCGACGGTGCTCCAGGTGCTTGCCGAGCGCAACTTCCCGGCGGCCGAGATCGTCCCGCTCGCATCCGCCCGCTCGGCGGGGAAGCGGTTGCCCTACGCCGGCGGAGAGGTCGAGGTGCGCGAGATCTCGGAGGAGTCGATCGAGGGTCTCGACCTCGTCATCTCGTCGGCCGGCGGATCGGTCAGCGCCGAGTGGGCGCCGCGGATCGTCGCCGCCGGCGCCGTGATCGTCGACAACACCAGCTACTGGCGGATGCACGAGCAGGTGCCGCTCGTCGTCAGCGAGGTCAACCCGGAGGCGGCCGACGCCCATCGCGGCGTCGTCGCCAACCCGAACTGCTCGACGATGCAGATGGTCGTCGCGCTGAAGCCGATCCTCGACGCGGTCGGGATCGAGCGCCTGATCGTCTCGACCTACCAGTCGGTCTCGGGGACCGGGAACCGGGCGATCGAGGAATTGCGCTCCCAGTCGTCGGCCGTGCTCGCCGGCGATGAGCCCTCGGCGCACGTCTACCCGCACCGGATCGCCTTCAACGTCCTCCCGCAGGTCGAGACCTTCAAGGGCGGCGACGACTACACCACCGAGGAACGGAAGATGATGGCCGAGACCCGGAAGATCCTCGGCGTCGGCGACGAGGTCGGAATCTCGGCGACATGTGCTCGCGTCCCGGTCTTCAACGCGCATTCGGAGTCAGTCAACCTGCAGACCCGCGACGACCTCGATCCCGATGCCTGCCGCGAGCTCCTGGCCGCGGCGCCCGGCGTCGTCGTCCTCGACGACCCGGCCGAGGGGATCTACCCGCTGGCGACCGCCGCGGCGGGCCGCGACGAGGTCCTGGTCGGCCGCGTTCGGCGCGATCCGTCGCACGAGCGCTGCCTCAACCTCTGGATCGTCGGCGACAACCTCCGCAAGGGCGCCGCGACGAATGCCGTCCAGGTCGCAGAGGTCCTCGTCGAGCGCGACCTCGTCCGCGTTCCCGACCCCGCCCTGGACGCCGGCTGACGAAAGCCGCTGCGGTGATCCCGCCCGCGGAGCCCGCCTGACCGGAGCATCCCGATGATCGCCGCCTACGCAACGCTCGCCTTCGTCCTGCTCGCCGCCCTGCTGACGGGCCAGGCGCTCGCAGCATTCGCAGTCGGTGCCGACCGCTCCCAGCGGCTCGCCTTCAGCTGGCTCGCCCCCGCCTACGGTCTCGCCGTCCTCCTCGTCGTCGCGGGCATCGCGATTCGCCTGCCCGGCCACGCGACGACCGCGGCGATCGTGCTCGCCCTAGTCACCGTCGCCGCCGCCGTCTGGTCCTGGCCGCGGTCCGGCGGCCGCCGCGAGGCTGCGGTCGTCGGCGTGCCGGTCGTCGCCATCACCGTGCTCGCCGCCTCGCTCCCGTTCGCGATCGCCGGGTTCTTCGGGATCCTCGGCGTCGGCCTCGTCAACGACGACATGGCCTCGCACCTGATCATCGCCGACTACGTCAGCGACTACTCGGGCGCGGTTCCGAGCTTCATCAAGGGTGGCTATCCGATCGGGCCGCACGCGATCGTCGCCGCCGTGGCCCGGGTCGGAAGCGCCGACCTGATCGACGTCTTCGCCGGCTTCACGATGGCGCTGGCACCGCTCTTCGGGCTGCTCGCGATCGGCCTGCTCGGCAAGATGAGCCGGCTCCGGCTGATCGTCGGCGCGTCGCTCGTCGCCCTCACCTACCTCGGTGCCGCCTACCTGACGCAGGGCGCCTTCAAGGAGCCCCTGCAGGCGATGCTCCTGATCGGCTTCGGGCTGTCGCTCGCCGGGCTCGTCGGGATGAGGACGCCGCTGGAGGAGACCGCCGCGCCGGGGCCCGCCGGACCGGTGCACCCGGTCCGGCGCGTGCTCCCCGCGGCCGTGATCGCCGCCGCCTCGGTCTTCAACTACAGCCTGCCCGGACTGCTCTGGGTCGGTGCCGTCGGCGTCGTCGTCCTCGCGGCCCGCTGGTTCCTGGTCAAGCCGCGGCCCGAGCTCCCCGAGGACTGGCTGCGCAAGCTCGCTCCCTACCTGCTCGGCCTGCTCCTGGTCGTCGCCGTGGCGACCGCGGGCGAGTGGAGCCGGATCGCCGACTTCAGCCGGCTCTCGGCCCTGAACCCGGACCGCTTCGGCTCCGATCTCGGCAACCTCGCGCAGGCGCTCTCGCCGCTCGAGGCCCTCGGGATCTGGCCCGCCGGCGAGTTCGACGCCACGCCGGCGTCCGCGGGCGCTCCGGCCGCCGCCTTCTACATCGGTGCGTTGATCGGCCTCGCCGCCCTCGTCCTCGGCCTGCTGCGTGAGCGGCGCGAGCGCGACTGGGCGCTGCCGGCGCTGCTCGTGGCGATGGCGGGCGTCTACGTCCTCGCCGCCCTCTTCAGCAGCCCGTACATCGCCGCGAAGGCGCTCGCGATCCTCGCTCCGGTGGTCATGGTCATCGCCCTGCGGGGCACGCTCGCCGGTCGCGGCGCCGCGCTGGCGCTCGGGGTCGTGCTGGTCCTCGGCGCCGCCGGGTCGAGCTTCCTCGTGATCCGCAACGCTCCCGTCGGGCCGGCCTCGCACGCCTCTCAGCTCGAGTCCTTCCGTCAGGTCGTCGAGGGCGAGCCCGTCCTCTTCCTCGGCCGCGACGACTTCATCGGCTGGGAGCTCCGCGGCTCCGGCGACATCACCGGGATCGTCACCAACTTCTACGACGTCGAGGACGCCCGCCCGCGCTTCAAGAAGGGCGAGGGTGGGGGCGAGAAGTTCGACGTCGACGCGGTCTTCCCGGCGACCCTCGACAGCTTCCGGTACGTCCTCGCCACGACCGGCGGCCCCGCCTCCGGCGTCCCGCCCCGCTTCCGCGAGGTCAAGCGCACCCGCGACTACGTCCTCTACGAGAACACCGGCCGGACCGGCAAGCGCCGGACGCTCGACGAAGGCACGGCGCCCGGCGCGGTCCTCGACTGCAACGACCCCGAGCAGCGGCAGGTCGCGACCGGTAAGGGCACGGCATTGATCTGGAAGACGAAGCCGGTGATCGCCGAGCCCGATGGCTGGTCCCCGTCCGACACCGCCTCCGACGGCGCTCCCGCGACCATCGGGCTGGACATCCCCGAGCCCGGCCGCTGGCTGATCTCGCTCGAGTACGACAGCCGCCGGCCGCTGCACGTCAGCTCGCCCGAGCTCGGACTCGACGCGACCGTCGAGGCGAACCTCGACTTCCGCGGCGAGACCCCGACGTTCCCGGTCGCCGAGGTCGACGTCACCGACCCCGTCGAGGCGGAGGTGACGGTGGAGCCCGAGGAGCCCGATCTCATCGGCCGGCTCCTCCGCGCCCCGAACGAGGCTCACCTGCGGTCGCTGACCGCGACCCCGCTCGATCGCGGCGCCGTCAAGCGGATCCCGGTCCGTCAGACCTGCGGCCAGTACGTGGACTGGTACCGGGTCGGCGCCGGCGACTGAGACCCGACCGCGATTACCCCAAACATTGGGGTCGGGGTCTGGGGGTTCCCTCGATGGCGCGGGGGCGGGGGTCGAGCAGGATCGAATCACCGAAATCGATTCCGCCAGCCGAGGAGGCCCGCGATGAACCCGACCACCCACACGATCGACCTGAGCACGCTCCGCGAGGAGTTCGCCGGAGCCGTCCACACCGCCGCCGACCCGGGCTGGGACGAGGCCAGGGGCGCCTGGAACCTCGCCGTCGACCAGCACCCCGCCGTGGTCGCCATCCCCGAGGACGCGGCCGACGTCGCCCGTGCGGTGCGCTTCGCCCGCGACCAGGGACTTCGCGTCGCCGCCCAGGGCACCGGCCACAACGCCGCCGCCCACGGCGATCTGGCCGGGGCGATGCTGATCAAGACCGAGCGCATGCGCGATGTCCGGATCGAGCCCGCGACGAAGACGGCCCGGGTCGGCGCCGGGGTGACCTGGGGCGAGGTCGTCGGTCCCGCCGCCGAGCACGGGCTCGCCGCGCTCGCCGGCTCCTCGCACGACGTCGGCGTGGTCGGTTACACGCTCGGAGGCGGTGTCAGCTGGCTCGCCCGCAAGCACGGTCTGGCCGCCGAGCGCGTGACGGCGATCGAGATGGTCAGCGCCCACGGCGACCTCCGCGAGGTGACGGCCGTGACCGATCCCGACCTGTTCTGGGCTCTGCGGGGAGGCGGCGGCAACTTCGGCGTCGTCACCGCGATCGAGTTCTCGCTGCTGCCGATCACCGAGCTGTACGCCGGTGCGCTGTTCTTCCCGTACGAGCGTGCGGGCGAGGCGCTCGAGGCGTGGCGACGGTGGACGGCGACGGTGCCCGACGAGGTGACCTCCGTCGGCCGGCTCGTACAGATCCCGCCGCTCCCGGACATCCCGGAGTTCCTCCGCGGGCGCTCGTTCACGGTGATCGAGGCCGCCTACCTCGGCAGCGAAGAACAGGCGACCGACCTGCTCGCGCCGCTCCGTGAGCTCGGCCCCGAGATCGACACGTTCGCGACGGTGGCACCGGCCGACCTGCTCGCCCTCCACATGGATCCTCCGGGCCCGGTGCCCGGGATGGGCGATCACCAGATGCTGGCCGACCTCGACGCCGAGTCCCTCGACCGACTCGTCGCGGCCGCCGGACCCGGCACGAATTCGCCGCTGCTCTCGTTCGAGTTCCGTCACCTCGGCGGTGCCCTGGAGCGCCGCAGCGAGGGGAGCGGGGCGCTGGGAGCGCTCGGCGGGCGGTTCATGACGTTCGCCGTCGGAATGCTGATGGACCCGGCGATCGTCCCGGCGCTGCAGGCGGCCTTCGCCGCCTCGCGCGAGGCGCTCGACGTGGTCGACACCGGCGGGGCCTACGGGAACTTCGCCGAGAGCCCGGTCGATCCCGAGTCGATCTACGGCGAGCGCACCCTGCGGAGGCTCCGCGAGGTCCGGGCCAACGTCGACCCCGACGGCCTGTTCCTCGCCAACCACTCGATCGACTGAGCCCGAAACCCGCCGCCACGGGCCCGTCTCGTTATAGATTCGGGCTCGTGGCGGATGGGAGTGAGCTACTGGTCGAGCGGGAAGGGGAGTTGCAGGCGACGACTGCTGCGATCGACCTGATCTCCGACGGCGGCGGCAGGACCGTCCTCGTCGAAGGGCCGGCCGGCATCGGCAAGACGTCGATCCTGCGCCGGGCCTGGGAGCACGCCGAGCAGAGCCGGGTCCGCTGCCTCTCCGCGCGGGGCAGCGAGCTCGAGATCGATTTCCCCTACGGGGTCGTCCGCCAGCTCTTCGAGGCGGCTTTGAGCGACCCGGCCGAGCGCGAGCGGGCCTTCGCGGACGCCGCGTCCGGGGCCGCCTCCGTCTTCGCCCCCGATGTCGGGGGGGAGGAGGGGGGCGACCAGGTCTCGTTCTCGGCACTCCACGGCCTCTACTGGATGACCCTCAACCTCGCGGGCGACGAGCCGCTATTGCTCTTCGTCGACGACATCCACTGGTGCGACCGTCCGTCGCTGCGGTTCCTCTCGTACCTCTCGCACCGGCTCGAGGGCGTGCCGGTCGGGCTGGTCGCCGGGCTCCGCAGCACCGACCCGGGAAGCGACCCGGCGCTGATCGCCGACATCGTCGGCGGCCCCGACGTAATCGCCATCCGGCCCGGGCCACTCAGCGCCGAGGCCATCGGCGAGGTCGTCGCCTCCCGCCTCGGCGGATCCCCCGACCGGACGTTCAACGGCGCCGTCGGCACGGCGACGGGCGGGAACCCGCTGCTCCTCCGCCAGCTCCTCAGCGCCCTCGAGCTCGAAGGCGCTGAGCCGACCGCCCGCGACGCCGGCCTGATCGCCGACGTCGGCCCCAAGGCCGTCAACCGGACCGTCCTGCGCCGGCTCGGGCGCCTGGAGCCCGAGGCCGCCGAGGTCGCACGCGGGCTGGCGATCCTCGGCGACGGTGCCGAGCTCGAGGCGATCGCCGAGTACTGCGGATACCAGAACCAGACGGTCGCGGCGGCGATCGGCGCCCTCGCTCAGGCCGAGATCGTCGGGACGGGCGAGCGGATCGGTTTCGTCCACCCGCTGGTCCGCGACGCCCTCTACAGCGACCGTGTCCCGGGAGAGCGGCAGCGCGATCACGCCCGCGCCGCGCGGCTTCTCCTCGACCGTGGGGCCAGCGACGAGAAGGTCGCCGCGCAGCTCATCAATGCCGACGTCATCGGCGAGGAGTGGGCCGCCGAGGTGCTCGAACGGGCCGCGGCCGAAGCCAGCTCCAAGGGCGCGATGGAGAGCGCCGCCGCCTACCTCGAACGGGTGCTCGAGGAGCCGCTCGACGACGACCGCAGATCGCGGCTCGAGTTCGGGCTCGGACTGGCGCAGGTCGGGTTCGACGGGCCGTCGGCCGCCAGTCACCTCGAGAGGGCCCGTGAGGGTCTGACCGATCCGATGACGAGCGCGGTCGCCACCTACGCGCTGACCCGGATCCTGCTCTTCACCGGGCTCGAGGAGCGCGCGGCCGAGGTCGCCCGCGAGACCGTCGCGGAGCTGCCCCCCGAACTCGCCGACGTCGGCCGAATGATCGAGTCGACCGAGCTGATGACGGCCTACTTCGGGGCTCGTATCAGCGACGCGGGGGAGCGGCTGACGGAGCTTCGCGCCGCGCCGAAGCCGACCGAGCCGGGTGCGGCGATGTTGGCGGCGATGACCGCCTACGACTGGATGATGCGCGACGGCAACGTCGCCGACTGCCTGCCGATGGCCGAGGCCGCCCTCGACGTCCCGGAGCTCATGGAGTACGACAACGGGCTGTTCTGGGCGGCCGGGACCATCGTCCTGGTCTGTGCGGACTCGCCCCGGGCGATGGAGGTGTGGGACGCCGCGCTCGAGGCCTCCCACCGGCGCGGCTCGATGTTCGGTGCACTCACCGTCCACCTCTGGCGCGGCTACACGCAGATGCGGCACGGCGAGCTCACCGAGGCGGGCACCTCGCTCGCGCTCGCCGTCGAGCAGTGCGAGCTCTGGGGTCTCGACGCGATCACCTACGCGCACGGATGCCTCGCCCGGAACCTGATCCACGTCGGCCGCCTCGACGAGGCGGCGGCGACGATCGCCACCGAGGGCGCAGCCGACGGCCACGGAGAGGGAGCGCAGATGTTCCGCGAGGCGGAAGTCGAGCTGCTGCTCGCCCAGGGGAGGCCGGAGGAGGCGCTCGTCATCGCCGACCGCTACCTGGAGCTCGCCGACTGGCGCAGGAGCCCGGCTTTCTCGGTCCGGCACGCGACGCGGGGGCGCGCGCTGCTCATGCTCGACCGCCGGGAGGAGGCCATCGCCGAGCTCGGGACCGAGGTCAAGCTGGCCGAGCGGTGGGGGGCGAACGGCTCCGTCGGGCGCGCTCTGCGCGTGCTCGGCGAGGCGCGCGGGGACGAGGGGGCCGAGGACCTCGAGCGGGCGATCGAGCTGCTGCGGGACTCGCCGATGAAGCTCGATCTCGCTCACGCCCTCGCTGCGCACGGAGCGCTGCTGCGCCGGCGACGGATGCCGACCGAGGCCCGCGAGCCGTTGCGCGAGGCGTTCGAGCTCGCCGAGGCCTGTGGCGCCGAGCCGCTGGCCCAGACGGTCCGGACCGAGCTCCGGGCATCCGGCCTGCGCCCTCGCAGCGCCGCCCTCTCCGGCCCCGCCTCCTTGACCGCCTCCGAGCGCCGCGTCGCCGACCTCGCCGCGGCAGGTCAGACCAACAAGCAGATCGCCCAGGAGCTCTTCGTCACTCCGAAGACGGTCGAGGTCCACCTCTCCAACGCCTACCGCAAGCTCGACATCAGCGGTCGCCGCGAGTTGGCGGGCGCGCTCGGGGAAACGGGCTGACGGTGGCGGGTCAGGCGGGAGAGGTGGGGGAGGGACTGGTCGAGCGCGAAGCCGAGCTGCACGCGGCCGCCGGAGCCCTCGACGACATCGGCGCGGGGGCCGGCACCGTGATCTCGGTCGAGGGCCCCGCCGGCATCGGCAAGAGCGCGCTGATCGGGGAGATCACGGCCCTCGCGACCGACCGCGGCTTCGCAGTCCACGCGGCGCGGGGCAGCGAGCTCGAGATCGACTTCGCCTTCGGCGTCGTCCGTCAGCTCTTCGAGGGCGCCGTCGCGGCGGTCGGAGAGGAGGTGGCGTTCGCCGGTGCCGCCGAGCCTGCGGCCGGCCTGTTCGCCGCCGCCGCGGCTCCCGAGGAAGCCGTCGCCGGCGGCAACGTCTCCTTCTCCGTCCTGCACGGGCTCTTCTGGATGGCCCTCAACGTCGCCGGCGACGACCCGATGCTCCTGGTGGCCGACGACCTGCAGTGGTGCGACCGGCCCTCGCTCCGATTCCTCGCCTATCTCGCACATCGACTCGACGGCACCCGGATCGGGCTCCTGGCCGGGCAGCGCTCGACCGAGCCCGGCGTCGACCCGGCGCTGATCGCCGGGATCGCCGCCGAGCCCTCGACGGTCGTTGTCAGCCCGCGGCCGCTCTCCGCCATCGGGATCGCCGCTCTCATCGAGCGCCGCTTCGACCGGCCGGGCGACGCCGAGTTCAGCGACGCCTGCCGGCGCGCGTCCGGCGGCAACCCGTTGCTCGTCCAGCAGACGCTGAACGCCGTGGCCCTCGAGGGGCGCTCGCCGACCGCACGCGACGCCGCCGCGATCACCGACCTCGGGCCACGGGCCGTCTCGCGGACCATCGTCTCCCGTCTGCGCGGCCTGCCCGAGGGGGCGACGGAGGTGGCCCGCGCGGTCGCGATCCTCGGCGACGGCAGCGACGTCGCGACGGTGGCCCGCTTCTCCGGGCGCGAGGTCGACGCCGTCGCGGGTGCGACCGGTGCGTTGTCGAGGGCCGGGATCCTGGCGCCCCGGACCCCGCTCGAGTTCGCCCATCCACTCGTCCGCGCCGCGATCGTCGAGGACGTGCCGCCGGGCGAGCGCGAGCTCGCCCATGCGCGCGCGGCGCGCCTGATGCAGGAGGCCGGCGCGGCACCGGAGCGGGTCGCGGCGCAGCTCCTCGCGGCGCCGCCCGTGGGCGAGGAGTGGGCGAGCGACGTCCTCGATCGCGCCGCCCAGGTGGCGCTGGCGAGCGGCGCGGCCGACAGCGCCGTCACCTACCTGAGCCGGATGCTCGCCGAGCCGATCGCCGACGAGCGCCGCCCCGGGATCATGCTCCAGGTCGGGATGGCCGAGGCGGGGACCGGGCGCCCCGCGGCGAGCGAGCACCTGCTGGCCGCCTACCGCGGCATCGAGATCCCGGAACTCCGCGTCGCCGCCGCCTATGCGCTCTCGCGGGTGCTGCTCTTCGTCGGCGAGGCACAGCGCGCGGCCGACCTCGCCGCCGAAGCCCAGCGCGATCTCGCCGGAGCGGCACCGGAGCTGATCCCGATCGTCGAGTCGGTCGAGTTGATCTCGATCTACTTCGGCGCCGACGTCCCCGACGCCGAGGAGCGCTTCCGGCGTCTGCGCACACTTCCCCCGGAGCCGAGCCCCGGCGAAGCCGTGCTCGCGGCGGCCGCCTCCTACGACTGGCTCTACCGGGGCGGATCGGCGGCCGAGTGTGCCGATCTCGCATCGTCGGCGATCGAGCTGGCCACCCAGATGGAGGTCGACACCGGCCTCGCCTGGATCGTCGCCAACGTCGTGCTCGTCGCCGCCGAGCGGCCCGAGGCGATCGAGGTCTGGGACCGGGCGCTCGCCCGCTCGCACCGGCAGGGTTCGATGTTCGGGGTGATGAGCGTTCAGCTCTGGCGCGGGTTCACCGAGCTCCACCACGGCGAGCTCGAGGACGCCGAGCTGTCCCTTCGCGCCGGCGTCGAGCAGATCCGGCTGCTCGGCGGATCGACGCTCGAGTACGCCTACGGCCTCCTCGCCTCGACGTTGATTCGCCGGGGCAGGGTCGACGAGGCCGAGCGCGAGCTCAACTCGATCGACCGCCCCGAGGGCATCGGCGACGGCGCCCTCGTCTGGAAGGTGGCGGAGATCGAGCTGATGCTGGAGCGAGGCCGCGACGCCGACGCGCTCGCCGCGGCCGAGCGCCACATCGAACTCTGCGGCTGGCGGGTCAATCCCGCCTTCGCCCCGGGGCGGCGCCTGCAGGCGCGGGCGCTCGCCCGGCTCGGCCGGACCGAGGAGGCGATCGACGTCCTCCGGACCGACCTCGAGCTGGCCGAGCGCTGGGGCGCTCCCGGGACCGTCGGACGCACCCTCGCGCAGCTCGGCGAGCTGCGCGGCGCCGATGGAATCGAGGACCTCGAATGCGGGGTCGAGCTGCTCGCCGGCTCACCGCTCCGGCTCGAGCACGCGACCGCCCTCGCCGCGCTCGGCGCCGCCGTCCGCCGGGCACGCCGGCCGAGCGAGGCGCGCGACCCGCTTCGCCGCGCCTACGAGCTCGCGGAGGCCTGCGGCGCCGACCCGCTCGCGGCCGCGATCCGGACCGAACTCCATGCGACCGGGGCCCGCCCTCGCAGCGCCGCCCTCTCCGGCCCCGCCTCCTTGACCGCCTCCGAGCGCCGCGTCGCCGACCTCGCCGCGGCGGGTCAGACCAACAAGCAGATCGCCCAGGAGCTCTTCGTCACTCCGAAGACGGTCGAGGTCCACCTCTCCAACGCCTACCGCAAGCTCGACATCAGCGGCCGCCGCGAGTTGGCGGGCGCATTGGAGGAATGAGAGTTCCCCAAATCTAGGGGTCCGGGTTCAGGGAGCCGCCCGATGCCGGAGCCGGCGCGAGCGGGAAGGATGCGCGTAATCCGAAGGTCTCATCCACGATCACCATGAGGGAGAACCCCATGAACAACGCCAAGAAGATCCTCGCCGTCGCGGTCGCCGTCCCGGCGCTCGCGGTGGCCACGACCGGCTGCAGCGTCTCGATCGGCGGCGGCGACACGATCGACTCCGCCGACCTCGAGCAGGAGCTAGCGGATCAGCTCGCGCCCCAGGCGGGCGTCGACCCCGCCGACGTCAGCGTCGCCTGTCCCGACGACCAGGAGGCCGAGAAGGGCGCGAAGTTCCAGTGCGAGCTGACCGCCCCGAACGGCGACAAGGTCCAGGTCGACGTCACCCTGACGAACGACGAGGGCGGCTTTGACGCGGTCGTCCCCCCGGAGCAGTTCAAGTAGGCGATCCGGCCACAGGACGGGGAGCCCGTCCTGTGGCCGTCACCGCCCTAAGCCAGCGCTGAGACGCGATCCTCGACCGTGACCGTCGAGGCGATGTGCTTCGGCATGCCCAGCTGCTTGGGGTCGAAGCCCAGCGCCAGCCCGACGAGCTGCGGCAGGTGCAGGACCGCGAGGCCGAGGTCGCGGCCGACGACCTTCGCGGCCTCCGGCTGCTGCATGTCGAGGTTGAGGTGGCAGAGCGGGCACGGCGTCACGAGGCAGTCGGCACCGGCGTCGATGGCGTCACCGACGTGGGTGCCGGCCTGGCGCAGCGAGGTGTCCTTGTTCATCGTGATCACCGGGAAGCCGCAGCAACGACGGGCGCCGTCGTAGTCGACGACCTGGCCGCCGAGCACCTCGATCACCTGCTCGAGGTAGAGGTCGCGGTCGGGGAACTCGTCGTAGCCGAGCCGCGTCTTCGGGCGCAGCACGTAGCAGCCGTAGAACGGGCCGACGCGGAGTCCCTCGAGCGGGCGCTTGACCTTCTCGGCGAGCTTGTCGAGGCCGTAGTCCTCGACGAGGAGCCAGAGGAAGTTCTTGTTCGTGAACCCGTCCTTGTCCTTCGTGTAGGCGAGCCCCTCGCCGCTGAGGGTGTCGTTGATATGGGAGCGGTAGGCGGAGTCGGCGTCGAGCCGCTCCTGGCACTCCGACTGCGCGCCCTGGCAGGTCGAGCAGATGTTCATCATCGACAGCCCGGTCTCCTGGGCGAGCGCGAACGTCCGCGCGTTCAGGGTGTCGGCGAGCTCCTGGTTGTGCTCGGCGATCACGCCGGCGCCGCAGCAGTTCGCGCGGTCGAGGGTGACGAGCTCGATCCCGAGGGCCTCGGCGCTGAGCGCCATCGAGCCGTGCAGCTCGGGCGTGAAGCCGCGCGAGACGCAGCCGGGCCAGTACGCAAGCTTCATTGATCGCTCCTGTGGTTCGTGTTCATGCAGTGGGGGTGGGCTCTTCCGAGACCGATTCGGGCTCGACGTCCTCGGCGGCGTGGTCCTCCTCGCCGCCCTCGCCGATGATGTAGAGGTTGAGCTGGATCTTGCTCTCCTCGGCCCGCTCGTAGATCTCCTTGACGTGGCCCTGGGCATCGCCGGGCAGCTTGTGGTGGACGCCCGGGATCAGCTTCGGGACCGAGCGCATCTTGCCGGTCCTGATGCCGCGGATCGCGGTCGGGATCGATCCGAGCAGACCCTTGATCGACGAGACCCGCGGCATCAGCTTGCCCTTGACGCCGGGGGCGTAGGACTCCTGCAGCAGCAGCGACTCGTCGAGCGTGCCCTTCTTCTTGATGTTCTTGACGAACGCCAGCTCGTGGTTGCGGCCGTTGTTGACGTCCTGGATGTCGTGGTCGTCGCCGGCGAGACGCCGCAGCCGCATGATCTGGTTCATCGGCGCGACGCCCTTCGGGCAGGCGTCGATGCACGAGAAGCAGTGGGTGCAGTCGTACATGCCGTGCGGGTCGTTGGCGAGGTCGAACAGGCGCTCGGTCGTCTGGCCGTCGCGCGGGTCGCCCACGAACCGGTAGGCCTTGGCGAGCGCGGCCGGGCCGATGAACTCGGGATCGGCCTCCATCGACAGGCACGACGAGACGCAGGCGCCGCACTGGATGCAGGCGACCGACTGGGTGACGTCGACCATCGACTCGGCCGGGACGATGTACTCGCGCTCCGGCGGCGGGCCCGACGGCAGCAACCACGGGGTGACCCGGCGGAACTTCGTCCAGTGGGTCGACTCCATGTCGGTGACGAGGTCCTTGATCACCGGCATGTTCCCCATCGGCTCGACGACGATCTCGGCCTCGCCGCCGCCGTTGCGTGACATCCGCGCGGCCTCCTCGGCGGCCTCGCCGAGCTGGGTCTTGCAGGCGAGCGTCGACTGCCCGTTGATCTTCACTCCGCAGGAGCCGCAGATGGCGGCGCGGCAGGAACAGCGAACGGCGAGCGTGCCGTCCTTGTCGTTCTTGGCCTGCAGCAGGCCGTCGAGGACCGAGAGCGTCGGGTCGAGCTCGACGTCGAACGTCTCCCAGTAGGCGCCGCGCTTGTCGTCTTCCTCCGCCTCCGGCTGGTAGCGGCGGACCTTGAGGGTGTAAGCGGACATCTAGTAGGTCCTCTCCTGTGGTTGCCAGTCGGTGATGGTCACGGGGGAGTAGCTGATCTCCGGTCCCCCGCCGTTCAGCGATACGTCGATGTGCTTCAGCCACTCCTCGTCATTGCGCTCCGGGTAGTCGGTGCGGAACTGGGCGCCGCGACTCTCTTTGCGCTCGAGGGCCGACATGCAGCAGGCCTCGGCGTTCTCGAGCATGTTCTGGAGTTCGATCGCCCCGAGGACGTCCTGGTTGAAGACCGTGCCGCGATCGTCGATGTAGGCGGCCGTCGCCTCCTCCTTGAGACGCTGGACGATCTCGAGGGCGCTCTGGATGCCCTCCTCGTCGCGGAACACGGCGACCTTCTCGTCCATCGTCTTGCCGAGTTCGGCCTTGATCTCGGAGACGCGGCGGCCGCCCTCGTGCTTGCGGGCGATGATCGCGTCGACGCGGCCCTCGGCCTCGCTCAGCACCGTGCGCGAGACCTGGCCGAAGCCGTGGCCCTTGGCGTGCTGGGCGCCGTCCTCGCCGCAGCGGCGGCCGAAGATCAGCGTGTCGAGCAGGGAGTTGGCGCCGAGGCGGTTGCCGCCGTGGACCGACACGCAGGCGACCTCGCCGGCCGCGTACAGGCCCGGGACGTTGGTCCGGCCCCAGATGTCGGTCTTGACGCCGCCCATCGTGTAGTGGTTGCCCGGCTTGATGTGGATCGGCTCGCGGGTGATGTCGACGCCGGCGAAGTCGCGGCCGACGAGGACGATCTCGCGGAGCGCTTCGTGGATCCGCTTGCGCGGGACGACGGTGACGTCGAGCGCGACGGTGCCGTCGGGGAAGCCGCGGCCCTCGTTGATCTCGGTCTGCTCGGCGCGGGAGACGACGTCGCGGGAGGCCAGCTCCATCTTGTTCGGCGCGTACTTCTCCATGAAGCGCTCGCCCTTGGCGTTGAGCAGGTGCGCGCCCTCGCCGCGGGCGCCCTCGGTGATCAGGAAGCCCTTGCCCGCCAGCGTCGTCGGGTGGTACTGGATCATCTCCATGTCCATCAGCGTCGCGCCGGCCCGGTAGGCCATCGCGATCCCGTCGCCGGTGCAGATCAGCGCGTTCGTGGTCGGCTGCCAGATCTGCCCGTTACCGCCGGAGGCGAGGACGACGCTCTTCGCCTTGAAGAGCTCGGTCGAGCCGTCCTTGATGTTGCGGGTGACGGCGCCGACGCAGCGGCCCTCGTCGTCGATCGCGAGGTCGGTCGTGAACCACTCCTCGTAGCGGTCGATCTGCTCGGAGTACTTCATGAGCTGCTCGTAGAGCACGTGCATGATCGCCTGGCCGGTGATGTCGGCGACGTAGTAGGTCCGTGCCTTCGAGGCGCCGCCGAAGGCGCGGGTCCCGAGCTCGCCCTTCTCGTTGCGGTGGAAGGTGACCCCGATGTGCTCGAGGTGCAGGAGCTCGTCGGGAGCCTCCCTGCACATCACCTCGATGGCGTCCTGGTCGCCCAGGTAGTCGGAGCCCTTGATCGTGTCGAACGCGTGGGACTCCCACGAGTCGTCGACATCGAGGGCCGCGTTGATGCCGCCCTGCGCCGCATTCGAATGCGAGCGGACGGGATGGACCTTGCTGATGATTCCGACCGAAACGCCCTTCTCGGCGGCCGCGAGGGCCGCGCGCTGTCCGGCGAGTCCGGCTCCGATCACCAATACGTCATGTTCAGGCACGAGGGGCATCCTATGTGGTCGTCGGGCTCGGCGGCGGGACGGAAATCCGATTCTCGCGGTCGGTTTTTCCGCGCCCCGCCTTCAGTCACCGGGTGCCCACCCAGCGACCTCCGAACCACGGTGCCGGACCCCGCGACCATGTATGTTCACCGACCCATGAGCTCCAGACAGGAGAGCAAGAAGGCAGCTCGCGAGGCCCGGCTCGCCGCCGAGAAGGACGCGGCGAGCAAGGAGGGCCGCCAGCGGGTGTGGGCGCTGGTTGGCGGCTCGGTCCTGCTCGCGGCAATCGTCGTGATCGCCCTGATCGTGATCAGCTCCGGCGGTTCCGACGACAACGGCTCCGACACCGGCGACGCCGCGGTCTTCGACGGGATCGCGCAGACCGGGAACGAGCTCGGCGATCCCGACGCCCCGGTGACCATCGTCGAGTACGCGGACCTCCAGTGCCCGTTCTGCAAGGAGTACACGGCCAACGTCCTGCCCGACCTCGTCGAGAAGTACGTCAAGTCCGGCGACGTCCGGATGGAGCTCAACCTCCTCACCTTCATCGGCACCGACTCGCAGACGCTCGCCGCTGCCGCCTACGGCGCCGGCCAGCAGGATCTGATGTGGCAGTGGGCCGACATCGCCTACGCACGCCAGGGCGCCGAGAACTCGGGCTACGCCGACAGCTCCTTCATCGACTCCGTCTCCGAGGCGGCCGGCGCCGACGTCGCCGAGGTCAACGACGCGGCCGGATCCTCCGAGGTCAGCGACGACATCACCAAGGCGGCCGATGCGGCGCAGGCGGCCGGAGTCTCCTCGACGCCGACCTTCGAGATCGGGCCGACCGGCGGCGATCTCACGGTCCTCAACGTCAACCAGCTCGAGACCTCCGCGTTCGAGGACGCGATCGACCAGCAGCTCGCCGACGCGAAGAAGTGACGCGGCTCTGGGCCGACCGGCCCACGTTGATCGCGACCGTCCTCACCCTCGCCGGAATCGCGATCGCCACATACCTGACCGTCGTCCACTACGAGGGGCTGAGCCCGGTCTGCACCACCGGCGGCTGCGAGCGCGTCCAGGCCTCGAGCTACTCGGAGATCGGCCCGATCCCGGTCGCACTGCTCGGGCTAATCGGCTACGTGATGATCTTCATCTCGCTGTTCGTCCCCGGCGATCTCGGCCGCGCGCTGACGTTCATGCTGACGCTGACCGGCTTCGCGTTCAGCCTCTACCTGACCTACCTCGAGCTCTTCGTCATCGACGCCATCTGCCAGTGGTGCGTCGGCAGCGCCGTCGTGATGACGCTGCTCTTCATCACCGCGCTGGTCAGGCTGCTGCGTCTCTCAGGGCGCGCCCAACCTGCTCCAGGGTGACGATCCCGGTCAGGCGGCCGCTCGCATCGACCGCCGCGAGGCCGCCGAGGCGGCGCAGCTCGACGTTGCCGAGAAGCGCATCGAGCGGCTCGTCCGGTCCGACCGTCAGATCGGCCGACCCACCCGTCTCGATGATCTCGGAGACGACCTGGCTCGTCCGGCTCAGCTCGGGGACGGCGTCGGCGGTACCGCGGTTGAGCAGTCCGACGAACCGCTGTCCGGCGTCGACCACCGGGAACCACGGCCACCGGTAGCGGAGGAAGTACTCGTCGAGCGCCTGCTCGACGGTCGCACCGGCCGGGATCGCGACCGGGTCGGAATCCATGACGTCGGCGACGCGGAGGCCTCCGAGCTTCGTGTTGAGCTTGCTGCGGTTGGCCGTCTCGCGCGCGGTGCCGCCGAGCATCCAGCCGATCAGCGCGAGCCAGGCGCCGAAGACGATGTCGCCAAAGAGGACGATCGCGACCCCGAGGCCGATGAACGCGTACGCGAAGCCCTGCCCGAGGCGGGCGGCGAAGAGCGTCGCCCGCTGTTGGTCCTTGGTGATCCGCCAGACGATCGCCCGGGTGATCCGGCCGCCGTCGAGGGGGAAGGCGGGGAGCAGGTTGAAGATCAGGATCAGCAGGTTGATGTTCGCGAGCCACGCCAGGACCGCGACCCCGGGTGAAATGGCGGCGTCGACCTCGAAGCGCGTGCCCTCCCAGAACGTCTGCCCGTCGATCGCCACGCCGGCCAGCAGGCAGGCGACGCCGATCACGAGCGTCACGGCGGGTCCCGCGGCGGCGATCCGGAACTCGGCGCCGGCGCTGTCGGGATCGCGGTCCAGGGCGGCGACGCCGCCGAACATCCAGAGCGTGATCGATGAGATGCCGATCTCGTTGCGCTGGGCGACGATCGCGTGACCGAGCTCGTGGAGGAGGATCGAGCCGAAGAACCCGAAGGCGCTGAGGACGGCGAGCGCGTACGGCTCGATCGAGTCCTGCGAGCTACCGAGGATGTCCCGGTAGAAGCCCGACATCGCCCAGATGATCAGGAAGAGGACGAAGAACCAGCTCCAGTCGACCCCGACGGGGATCCCGCGGATCGTCAGCAGGGTGAATCGGCCTCGGGTCGGCATGTCAGCTCGGGTCGTCGAAGTCGCCGGGGTCGCCGCCCATTCCCGCCTGGACCGCCTTCATCTGGTTGGCGGAGCCGAGGAGCTCGCGCTGGAGCTCCTCCTCGAGCGCCAGGGACTCGGCCGGCGGCAGCGTCCAGGCGCGCTCGAGCAGTTGCTTGCCGCGGCGGGTGGCGTCGGGGGAGCGCGAGGCGATCTCGGCTGCCAGCTCGCGCGCGGCGGCGAGCGGGTCGTCGGAGACGGTGGTGGCGAGGCCGACCCGGACCGCCTCTTCGCCGCTGATGATCCGGGCGGTGAGGACGAGCTCCTTGGCGACGTCGAAGCGGACGAGGCGGGGGAGGGAGCGGGTGATGCCCATGTCGGGGATCAGGCCCCAGTGGACCTCGCGGATCGAGATCTTGGCATCGGGGGCGACGATCCGGACGTCGGCGCCGAGGGCGATCTGGGCGCCGCCGCCGATGCAGTTCCCGTGGACCGCCGCGATCACGGGCGCCGGCATCAGCTGCCACCCGTAGGAGACGCGCTGGGCGCTGTTCGCGTCCTCGCCGGGGCGCCGCTCGAACATCGAATCGACGGGGCGGCCGCTCGCCGCGAAGCTCGCGAGATCGAGGCCGGAGCAGAAGCTCTTGCCCTCGCCGTGGAGGACGACGGCCCGGACGGACGGGTCGGCGGCGACCTCGTCGATCGCCGCGCCGATCGCCTCGAACATCGGGAAGTCGAGGGCGTTGTGCTTGTCGGGACGGTCGAGGCGGACCTCGGCGACGTGGTCGGCGACCGTGATCTCGACCCGGTGCGGGGCGTCGCTCATGGGCGACTCAGATCCGGACGGCGTGACGATCGATGATCGCCGCCGTGTCGACGCCCGTCGGCAGCGTCCCGAAGACGTTCCCCCAGTCGCGCTCGAGCCTGGTCGCGCAGAACGCGTCGGCGACGGCGGGGTCGCCGTGGCGGACCACGAGCGAACCCTGGAGCGCCAGTGCCATCCGCTCGACGAGGCGCCGGGCCCTCGTCTCGATCCTCTCCGGATCTGAGAGCTCGGCCTGGAGCCCCGCCACGGCCTTCGCCAGCCGAGGCTCGGCCTCGGCGCCGGCGCCGATCTCGTCGAGCAGGGGCTCGAGGACGGCGGGCTCCTTCGCGAGCGCGCGCAGCGCGTCGAGCGCCTGGACGTTGCCGGAGCCCTCCCAGATCGACTGCAGCGGCGACTCCCGGAACAGGCGCGGCATCCCCGACTCCTCGGCGTAGCCGTTGCCGCCGAAGCACTCGAGCGCCTCGACCGCATGCTCGGGGGCGCGCTTGCAGGTCCAGTACTTGAGCACCGGCGTCGCGATCCGGCGGATCAGCGTCGCGCGCTCGTCGCCGGCGTGCGCCTCGTCGAACTGACGAGCGAGCCAGAGGCTCGAGACGGTCGCCGCCTCCGATTCGATCGCGAGGTCGGCGAGCACGTTCGCCATCAGCGGCTGGTCGACGAGCCTCTTGCCGAAAGCTGACCTGTGCTCGGTGTGCCAGATCGCCTGGGCCGTCCCGGCCCGCATGCCCGACGTCGAGCCGAGCGTGCAGTCGAGCCGGGTATGGCTGACCATCTCGATGATCGTCGCGACCCCGCGGCCCTCCTCGCCG
>JAXLSX010000017.1:0-12187 GCA_046330285.1 Solirubrobacterales bacterium
CGAGACTCCCCCGAACTTCGACAACCACGACAGGATGTCCGGCGTGTAAGGCCGCAGGAACGTGAGGTCCTCCTGGGAGACGTCCATCGCCTTGATCGAGGCCGGCAGCGCCTTGCTGCCGCGCTGCTTGACCGTCGGCAGCTTCTTCAGCGTGTCGGCGAGGTCGTTGTTCTGGCCCGGGAGGCGGGCGATGTCGGCGAGCTTGCCGAAGATCGGAGTGCTGTCGGTGGCCACCTTCGCGGTCCTGCGGAGGAACGGCGCCGCGTTCTTCGTCGCCGGGTAGGAGGCCTGGACTAGCGGGTCGAGGTCGTCGAGGGTCGCGCGCAGGTTGACGTAGGTCGTGTTCGTCTGCCGCAACGTCTCCGGGAGCGCCGAGAGCGAGCGGTCGAGGTCCTCGTTGCGAGCCGCGATCGCCGCCATCGTCTGATTGGCGGTGGCGATCAGCGAGGTCAGGTCCTCGCGGCGGTCGGCGAGCGCCCCGAAGGTCTGCGAGCCGGAGACGAGGAAGCGGGAGAGCGAGACGGAGTCGGCGGTGAGCTCCTGGAAGAGCTGCTCGGAGGTGCTCAGCGAGGGGTTGAGGAACTTGTAGGCGCGGTTGGCGAGCTCGCCCTTGCCGGCGTAGACGGTCGCATTGCCCTGGATGAACTTCTGGAGCGCCGCACGCTCGCGGGGCCGGAAGATGTTGAAGAGCTGGTCGATGTCGACCGGCGTCGTCGTGTCCTCGCCGGTGATCGTCGACTTCTGCTCGATTTCCGGCGAGTTATTGGGGCCGGGCGTCAGCGAGATGTAGCGGTTGGCGACTCCGGAGAGCGACGTCTGGCGGATCACCGCGGTCGTTCCCTCGCGCAGGGGCTCGTCCATCGTGACCTCGACCGCCGCCTGGTTGTCGTCGGTCAGGTCGATCGTGTCGACCATGCCGACGCGCTGGCCCGCCGTCAGCACCTCGTTGCCCGGCACGAGCTGGCCTCCGGTCTGGAAGAGGAGCGTGTACTTGTATCCCCCGCCGCCGCCGAAGAGCAGCACGATGACGATCACGAACGCGACGAGGACCGCCGCAACCGCGGCGATCCGGGCGGGGGTCGAAGCCCCGCGCTGTCCGTGGCCATTCAGGAAAGGCGAATCTGGCGCCGTAGTGGCGCGCCGGTCCTCCCCACGTTTACTGCTCAACGCTTGGGCCTCACTCGCTCTCCTGACAACCCCCGGACGGGCAGCCTATCGGGACGGGGGGCGTCTAGCCACCTGCAACTGGCGTCCGCAGGCCGCCGGCCGGGGTTCAGTCGGCCACGAACAGCTGCCGGGCGGTCGCCCGCCCGGCCTCGAGCACCTCGCTCTGATCGCGGTCGGGATCCGACAGCGCCTGCACGGCGAGGCCGTCCGCGATCGCGAACAGGTAGGAGACGGTCGCCTCGGCGCCGAAGCGGAGGGCGATCACGCCCTCGGCATCCTTCTGCTCCAGCGCCTTGGCGACGTGGTCGCGCGACTTCCGGAACAGGTCCCCGACCTCACGGCCGATCTCGTCGTTCCGGCGCCCGGCGGCGAACAGGTCGAAGAGGACGATGAAGAAGCCGGGATCGTTCTCGATCAGGTCCATCAGGCTCGAGACGAGGACGTCGAGCACCCCGTCGACGTCGGCGGCGGCGCGCAGCGGCTCGTCCAGCATCTGGACCCGGTTCTCGCTGTCGCGCCGCACCACCTCGACGAGCAGCCGCTCCTTGGTCCCGAAGTAGTAGTGGAGCAGGCCGCGGCTGACGCCGGCGGCCGCGGCGACGTGCTCGAAGGTCGCCCCCGCGATCCCCCGCTCGGCGACGGCGTCACGCATCGCGTCGACGATGCGGCCGGCGCTGTCTCCGGTCAGTTCGCGGCCGGAGCCGCCGCCGGCCTTGCCGGCTCGTTGTCGGGTGGCGCTCAGGCGGAGGGCGCCGGCGGCGAGGTCGTCGAGGTGTACTCGAACTCCTCCTCGGCCCCGAAGAGCTGATCGAGCACGGCCTTGCGCAGGTCCTCGCTGAGGGCGATGGCGAGCACGGCGCCGATGAAGGCGATCACCAACAGCTTCAGGAACGGGTGACCGCCGCTGCTCGGTCGCTTCTCGGGCTCGCGCAGCGCCTCGGAGGCGGCGCGGAGGGAGTCGCTGGCGCTCTTGAGATCGCGCTGCAGCTTCTTGTCGTCGAGCAGCGCCGACGGCTTCTTGGCACCCGAAGCGCGGTCGTAGGCGTTGCGACCGGCCTCGTAGGCCTCGCGCAGGTTGTCGCGCAGCTCCTCGTCCTCGATCAGCCGCTGGACGTAGGGACGCGCGTTCTCGTACGCGCTGCTCGCCTTGTCCTTCGCCTTGCCCTTGCTCGCCATTCGTCGCTCCTCTCGGTTCCCGATGCAGTTCCCGGCCAGCATATCCCTCAAACGAAGGCCGCCCCGGGCCGGCTCAGCGGCGGCGGCGCGGCGGCTCGAGCGCCGCCTCGAGGGCCGCAGCGGCCTCGGAGACGTAGACGAACTCGAGATCGCCCAGCTCCGCGGTCGGGATCTCGCCGATCTCGCCCTCGTTGCGGTCCGGCACGATCACCCGCTTGATCCCCGCCCGCTGCGCGGCGAGCGACTTCTCCTTCAGCCCGCCGACCGGAAGCACCTGCCCGCTCAGCGTGATCTCGCCTGTCATCGCGACGTCGTTTCGGACCGGGCGGCCGCTGAGCAGGGACGCGAGGGCGGTCAACATCGCCACTCCGGCCGAGGGGCCGTCCTTGGGGACAGCACCGGCGGGCACGTGGAGGTGGATGTCGTGCTCGGCGAACCAGGCGCTCGGATCGCCGGCGAGCTCGGGCAGGAACGTCGCCGCCTCGCCACGCAGGAGCGAGAGCGCCGCCTGCGCCGACTCGCGCATGACGTCGCCGAGCTGGCCGGTGATCGTCAGCTTGCCGCTGCCGGGCATCGCCGTCGCCTCGACGAACAGGACCTCGCCGCCGACCGGGGTCCAGGCGAGGCCGGTGGCGACGCCGGGACGGCGGGTCCGGCGCCGTGCCTCCGAGAAGTAGAGGCGGCGGCCGAGGAGCTCGCGGGCGAGCTTGGCGGAGACCGAGGTCCGGCCGGTGGAGCCGCCCTCGGCGATTCGCCGCGCCAGCTTCCGGCAGACGGTGCCGATCTGACGCTCGAGGTTGCGGACGCCCGCCTCGCGGGTGTACTCCTCGACGATCGCCCGCAGCGCCGCGTCGGTGAACGCGGCCTGCGTCGCCTTCAGCCCGTTCTCGCGGACCTGCCGCGGGACCAGGTAGCGGCGGGCGATGTGGAGCTTCTCGTCGACCGTGTAACCGGAGAGCTGGATCACCTCCATCCGGTCCCGGAGCGGCGGCGGGATCGGGTCGAGGACGTTCGCGGTGGCGATGAAGATGACCTCGGAGAGGTCGAAGTCGAGGTCTAGGTAGTGGTCGCGGAATGCGTCGTTCTGGGCCGGGTCGAGAACCTCGAGCATCGCGCTCGCGGGGTCGCCGCGGAAGTCAGCGCCCATCTTGTCGATCTCGTCGATCATGAAGACGGGGTTGCGCGAGCCGGCGTCGCGAAGGGCGCGGACGATCGTGCCCGGCATCGCGCCGACGTAGGTCCGGCGGTGGCCGCGGATCTCGGCCTCGTCGCGGACGCCGCCGACCGAGATCCGCTCGAAGCTGCGCCCGAGGGCGCGGGCGATCGAGCGCCCGAGGCTGGTCTTGCCGACGCCCGGCGGCCCGACGAAGCAGAGGATCGGGCCGCTCGACTCCGGCCGCAGTTTCCGGACTGCCAGGTACTCGAGGATCCGATCCTTGATCTGCTCGAGGTCGTAGTGATCGGCGTCGAGGACCTCCCGGGCGTGCTGGACGTCGAGGTCGTCGTCGGTGCGTTCGTTCCAAGGCAGGTCCAGCAGCCAGTCCATGTAGGTCCGGATCACGCCGTACTCGGCCGCGGCCGGCGGGAGCCGCTCGAGCCGCCCGAGCTCGCGGTCGGCGGCCTTCCGCGCCTGCTCGGGCAGTCCGGCCGTCTCGACCCGCTCGCGGAGCTCGTTGATCTCGGCCTGCTGCTCGTCCCCCTCGCCGAGCTCGGCCTGGATCGCCCGCAGCTGCTCGCGCAGGTAGTACTCGCGCTGGCCCTTGTCCATCCCCTCCTGGACCTGTGACTGGATCTGGGTCCCGAGCTGGATCACCTCGAGCTCGCGGGCGAGGATCTCCGACAACCGCCGCAGCCGCCGGCCGACGTCGACCTCCTCGAGGATCTCCTGCTTCTCGGCGGACGGGATCCGCAGCGCGCCGGCGATCAGGTGGGCGAGCGCCGAGGGGTCGTCGACGTTGGTGACGGCGAGCTGGAGCTCCTCGGGCAGGTAGGGGATCTCCTCGATGATCTCGCTGAAGGTGCGCTGGACGTTGCGGGTCAGCGCCTGCAGCTCCGGGCCGGGATCGACGACGTCGGGCATCTCCTCGACGGTCGCGATCAGATAGGGCTCGGTCGCGACGAAGCGCCCGAGGCGTACGCGATTCGTGCCCTGGACGAGGATCCGGATCGTCCCGTCGGGGATCTTGAGCATCCGGGCGACGACGCCGGCGACCCCGACCCGCTCGATGTCGTCGGGCCCGGGCTCGTCGAGCTCGGGGTCCTTCGAGGCGACCATGACGAGCGCGCGATCGCCGGAGAGGACGTCGTCGATCAGCTTGATCGAGCGCTCCTGCCCGACCGCGAGCGGCGTCAGCGTCCCCGGGTAGGTGACCATGTCGCGGAGCGGGAGCACCGGCAGCGCCGCCGGCAGCTCGCCGCCGGCCGGGAGGGCGTCCTCGATCTCCTCGGTGGTGACGATCTCGATCGGCGAACCGCCGCCGACCTCGTCCTCGAACTCCATCACTCGGGTGACCGCTCGATCGGCACCCTGCGCGCGGTCGATTCGGGAACCAGGATCGGCAGCTCGACGCGCAACAGCCCGTCCTCGAACGTCGCCCGGGCGGCATCGGCGTCGATGTCGACGCCGAGCTCGACGGCGCGGCGGAAGGCTCCGGTCGGGATCTCGACCTGCTGGTAGGCGCGGCCCTCGGTCCGGCGGACCGGGCGCTTGCCCGAGATCACGAGCATCCGCCCCGAGATCTCGATGTTGACTGCATCGGCGCCGACGCCGGCGAGATCGGCGATCACGATCGCCAGGGGCTTCCGCTCACCGGAGGAGCTGGACTCGCAGTAATAGACGTCGACCCGCGGGTGGAAGTCGCCGGCGCGGGCCGTGGCGCGAGCCGGCGCCCAGCCCTCGCCGAGCAGCTCGTCCATGTCGCGGCGCATCCGCTCGATGTTGACCAGCATCGTCCGCTGTCGGGCCATCGGCGGAGAGTAGCTAGACCGTCCAGGCCGATCCCTCGGCGGCGACCTCGACCGGGCCGTCGTAGGCCGACGCCGCCTCGGCGATCGCGCGCTCGGGGTCGAGCTCGTCGGAGATGTGGGTCAGCACGAGCCGCCCGGCGGACGCCCGGGCGGCGAGCTCGCCGGCCTCGCGAGCGCTCATGTGGCCGCGCTCGGCGACCGGCGCGGGATCGGGCTCGGCGAGCGTCGCCTCGGCGATCAGGACGTCGGCCTCGCGCGCCGCCTCGATCAGGCGCTCGCTGAACCGCCCGTCGGAGCCGAACACGATCCGGCCGCCCGCCGGGTCGCGGAGCTCGATCGCGTTGGTCGGGCCGAAGTGCGGGACCGCGTGGGGCTGGACCGAGACCCCGCAGACCTCGAGCTCGGCGCCGGGCTCGTACTCCTCGATCTCGAACGCCCGGCTGATCAGATCCTCGGTGTCCCAGGTGCCGACGAGAAGGCGGAAGAACGAGGCGGCGCCGGTCGGAGCGAGCAGGCGCGGCTTGGCGAGGGTGCCGGCGTCGGGGCCGACGGTCAGCGCGTAGGAGAAGGGGACGAGGTCGAGCAGGTGGTCGGCGTGGAGGTGTGAGACCACGACGGCCTCAACGTCGCGGTAGTCGCGGCGCAGCCGCAGCTTCGCGAAGACGCCGTTGCCGCAGTCGACGAGAAAGGGGCGGTCGTCGGTGCCCTCGACCAGGTAACCGCTGCAGGCACCCCCCGCGTCGGTCCAGGCGGGCGACTTGCCGAGGATCGTCAGCTTCATGTCCGCAATCTATCCGCGGCCGCCGGGCGCGGATGAGCGGGCGCGGACGCTCAGGCCGCGAGCAGCTCCGGCTCGAGCACGGCCTCGTCGGCGCCGATCAGGAGCATGGGCTGAGTCGGCGGGACGAGACCGTGGGGTGAGTCGGGACGGAAGGTCGAGCACGGCTCGCCGAGCTCGAGGGCGCACAGCATTCGGACGCCGAAGTAACAGGTCTCGCAGCTCGGCTTCTGCTTCGGGCGGCGGCTGCGGGCGGCCTTCGGGGGTGCTGTGACGGTGGGCAAACGAATCTCCCGGTTCGCTGGATCGGACGTGGCGACGAGAATGGCACCGCCGCGTCCGCCGTGCAGGCGGCCGAACCGCAAACAGCGCGAATCGCACCGTCTGGGAGTTCCCCGCAAAACCCGCATTCGTGCGCGGTTTCCCCGCAGTTTGGGTATCGCGGGCGGGCAGGATTCCAACCCCTGGCCCAACACGACGGCGCCTGGCCTGGCCTTTGTATACGGGTGCCGCCTGAATACAATCTCGGGTGAGATGTCCTCCCAGCGCAGCGATCACCTCAGCGCCTCCCCACCGCTCTTCGAGAGCCGGTTCCTCGACTTCTTCTCACGCGTCCACCCGTCGATCCCGGCGATCGTGTTCGTGCCGGTCGTCGCGGTCGGCGTCTGGGCGGGCTTCGACGGCGGCTACGACCTGTTGCAGGTTGCGGGCCTGTTCCTGCTCGGACTGTTCATCTGGACGCTCAGCGAGTACTGGCTCCACCGCCTGGTCTTCCACTGGGAGCCGGACCATCCCCTCGGCAGCCGCCTCCACTTCATCATGCACGGCGTCCATCACGAGCACCCCAACGACCCGCTCCGCCTCGTGATGCCTCCCGCCGTGAGCATCCCGCTCGCCGCCCTCTTCCTCGGCCTCTTCGCCCTGATCTTCGGCACCCCCGCCGCCTACCCGGCGTTCGCCGGGTTCATCGCCGGTTACCTCACCTACGACTACACCCACTACCACCTTCACCACCACGTACCGAGGACGAGTGCCGGCAAGGAGCTGCGGGAGCAGCACATGCGGCACCACTTCCAGGATCACCGCTACGGCTACGGCGTCTCGTCGCCGCTCTGGGACTACGTCTTCCGCACCCGGTCGAAGAAGCTGAAGGACCGATAGGCAAGCATCCGGGCGGATGTTTATCCGTTCCGGTTTACACACTCACTGTGGTTTAGACCTACAGTGTTTGTCCACCGTTTCGGGAGGGGAAATGGTGGACACCTGTAATTCGAACCACAAGGAGTCCAGATGGCAGACGATGCCAACGTGCTCGACAAGGCACGGTCGCTCATCGAGGAGCGGTTGAAGGAGCTCGACGAGGAGAAGAAGCGTCTCGAGAAGGCGCTCGCGAACCTCAAGGGCGACCGGCGGGGGCCGGGGCGACCCCGCGGATCACGCTCGGCCACGACCAGCGGACGCCGGCGGCGCCGGCGGCGGGGCGGCACCCGTGCTGACCACGCCCTCAAGGCGGTCCAGGAGCAGCCCGGGATCAGCGCGGCGGAGATCGCCTCGAAGCTGAAGATCAAGCCGAACTACGTCTATCGGGTGATGTCCGGCCTCGTCGAGGACGGCAGTGTCACCAAGGAAGGCCGCGGCTACACCGCGACCGGGTCCTGATCGCCGCGGTGGCCGGCGAGGGGGCCGGCCACCGCGCGCGACGGGGGCCTCCTAGACGAGGCCGAGGCCGCTGACGGTCTCGCGCTCGCCCTCGAGCTCGGCGACGCTGGCGTCGATCCGCTCGCGGGAGAAGTCGTCGATCTCGAGGCCCTCGACGATCGAGTACTCGCCGCCGGAGCAGGTGCAGGGGAACCCGGAGACGATGCCCTCGGCGACGCCGTAGGAACCGTCGGAGGGGACGCCCATCGAGACCCAGTCCCCGTCCGGAGTGCCGAGCACCCAGTCGTGGACGTGGTCGATCGCGGCGTTCGCCGCCGAGGCCGCACTCGAGGCGCCGCGGGCGTCGATGATCGCCGCTCCGCGCTTGGCGACGGTCGGGATGAACTCGTCCTCGATCCAGGACTGATCGCCGACCTTCTCGGCGGCGTTCTCGCCGTTGACCTCGGCATGGACGAGGTCGGGGTACTGGCTGGCCGAGTGGTTGCCCCAGACCGACATCTTCTTCACGTCGGAGACGGTCACGCCCAGCTTGGTCGCCAGCTGGCTCTTCGCCCGGTTGTGGTCGAGGCGCATCATCGCCGTGAACCGCTCGCGCGGCACGTCCGGCGCATGCGAGAGCGCGATCAGCGCGTTCGTGTTGGCCGGGTTGCCGACCACCAGCACGCGGATGTCGTCGGCGGCGCCGGCGTTGATCGCCTCGCCCTGCGGCTTGAAGATGCCGCCGTTGGCCTCGAGCAGGTCGGCGCGCTCCATCCCCGGTCCGCGCGGGCGGGCGCCGACCAGCAGGCCGACGTTGCATCCGTCGAACGCCGGCTTCGGGTCGTCGTGGATGTCGATGCCGGCGAGCAGCGGGAAGGCGCAGTCGTCGAGCTCCATCGCGGTTCCCTCGGCGGCCTTGACGGCCTGCGGGATCTCGAGCAGGTTGAGGTGCACCGGGGTGTCGGGGCCGAGCATCTGGCCGCTGGCGATCCGGAACAGGATCGCGTAGCCGATCTGCCCGGCGGCGCCGGTCACGGTGACCTTCACTGGGGTGCTCACTAGTCGTTACTCCTCGGGTTGTGGTGCTTGTCCAAGTCTGCGGCGATCCTAGAGGTCAGGCGCCGCCGCCCGCCATGCCATCGAGCAGGCGGTCGAGCACCTCGCCCGCTTCCGCCTGCGCTCGCTCCTTGTCGTCGGCGGTCGCAACCATCAGACCGCCTTCGATCAGTACCGCCGTCCAGAGCGAGGCAGCGGCCGCCGGATCCACGGAAGTCAATTGGCCGGCGTCGATGGCGGCCCTGATCAGGGCCTCGACGACCCCGACGCCCCGGGCGGCGGCCAGCTCACGCCAGCGCTCGTAGCCGAGGACAGGCCGCGCCTGGGTCAGGCCGATCCGGACGAAGTCGCTGTCGCCCGCGCTCTCGGCCAGGTAGCCGTGGCTGCCGGTCCGGATGATCTCCAGCGGTGTGTCGCCCCTCGCGCGGTCGACGAGGCGGGCGACCGACTCGTCCTCGACCTGGACGTAAACGGCCTCGAAGAGATCGAGCTTGCCCGGGAAGTGGTGGTACATCGCCCCCTTGCTGACGTCGGAGCGCTCGAGGATCGCCTCCGTGGTCGTCTCCTCGAAGCCGCGCTCGGCGAACAGCTCGCGAGCCGCGGCGACGATCGCCTCCCGGGCGCCCTCCGACGGCCTCCCAGGGCCTCGCTTGCGTTTCGGTTCCACTGCCACTAGTTTACAAACTGCCGGTCGGTAATCGGGCGGCACCGCCCGCCGGAACCCGGGGGCGGCGACGAGGAGGAAGAGCCATGGACATGTTCGTGATCCGCAGACGCGAAGCCTGGAAGACGCCCGACGAACTCGAAGCGGCCGCCGCACGATCGACGGCGGTGGCGGAGGAGGCGTTCCCGGGCAAGATCAGCTGGATCCGCAGCTACGTCGTCGAGGAGCCGGACGGCAAGCTCGGCACGATCTGCATCTACCAGGCGAGCGATGCCGACGCCGTCCGCGACCACGCCGCCGAGGTGGGCATGCCCGCCGACGAGGTGCTGCCGGTTGCCGACACGGTCATCGTCCGTCCGGACCCCCAGGCCGAGGCCGCCTAGCGACCCGTCAGCCGATGGCCTTTTCCAGGTTCTCGTCGATCGAGGCCAGGAACTCCTGGGTCGTCTGGAACTCCTGATCGGGCCCGATCAGCAGCGCCAGGTCCTTGGTCATCCGGCCGCTCTCGACCGTCTCGACGCAGACGCGCTCGAGGGTCTCGGCGAACTCCTGGACCTCCGGGGTGCCGTCGATCCGGCCGCGGGCGCCGAGACCGCGGGTCCAGGCGAAGATCGAGGCGATCGGGTTGGTCGAGGTCGGGTTGCCCTTCTCGTGCTCGCGGTAGTGGCGGGTGACGGTGCCGTGGGCGGCCTCGGCCTCGACGGTCTTGCCGTCGGGAGTCATCAGGACGCTCGTCATCAGCCCGAGCGAGCCGAAGCCCTGGGCGACCGTGTCGGACTGGACGTCGCCGTCGTAGTTCTTGCAGGCCCAGACGTAGCCCCCCTCCCACTTCAGGGCGGCGGCGACCATGTCGTCGATCAGCCGGTGCTCGTAGGTGATGCCGGCGGCCTCGAACTCGTCCTTGAACTCGGCGTCGTAGACCTCCTGGAAGAGGTCCTTGAAGCGACCGTCGTACTTCTTGAGGATCGTGTTCTTGGTCGACAGGTAGACCGGGAAGCCGCGGTCGAGCCCGTACCGCATCGATGCTCGCGCGAAGTCTCGGATCGAGTCGTCGAGGTTGTACATGCCCATCGCGATTCCGCTCGATGGGAAGTCGTAGACGTCGATCTCGATCGGCTCGCCCTCGTCCTTGGGCGTCCAGGTCAACGTCAGCTTGCCCTCGCCCGGGATCAGCGTGTCCTCGGCGCGGTACTGGTCGCCGAAGGCGTGACGGCCGATGACGATCGGCTTCGTCCAGCCCGGGACCAGCCGCGGGACGTTCGAGATCACGATCGGCTCGCGGAAGATGACGCCGCCGAGGATGTTGCGGATCGTCCCGTTCGGCGAGCGGTACATCTCCTTCAGCCCGAACTCCTCGACCCGCGCCTCGTCCGGGGTGATCGTCGCGCACTTGACTCCCACTCCGTACTGCTTGATCGCGTTCGCGGCGTCGACCGTGATCTGGTCGGAGGTGGCGTCGCGGCTCTCGATCCCGAGGTCGAAGTACTTCAGGTCGACGTCGAGGTAGGGCAGGATCAGCTGCTCCTTGATGAACGACCAGATGATCCTCGTCATCTCGTCGCCGTCGAGCTCGACGATCGGGTTGGAGACTTTGATCTTCGACATCTTCTGTGGGGCCCTTCCGGTCGCCTGACACTGATTCCTGCGGTTCCCGGCGCACCCTAGCGAGGGTTCGGTTCTGAGATAGTTCGTGCCGATGAGCACCGTCGAGAAGCCCGCCGCGACGGGCCCCGGGGCCGCCGCGACGCACGCGGTCACGAACCAGTCAGTGCCGCTCGCCGGCTACAACGTCTTCACGGCCGACCGGCCGCTCACCGAGGCCGTCTCCCGCGAGGGCGGCGACTTCGCGATCGACACGATCCGCGCCGTCGGCGACCTCGCCGGCCGCCCCGAGACGATCGAGCTCGGGCGGCTCGCGAACGAGAACCCGCCCCAGCTCCGGACCCACGACCGGTTCGGGAACCGGGTCGACGAGGTCGAGTTCCACCCCGCCTGGCACGAGCTGATGTCGATGCACGTCTCCCACGGCCTCCATGCGCTGCCATGGCGCGAGGCGGAGCCCGGCGCCCACGTCGCTCGCGCCGCCGCCTTCATGTGCCTGTCGCAGGCCGAGGCCGGGACCGGCTGCCCGATCTCGATGACCTACTCCGTGATTCCGGCGCTGCGCCGCCAGCCCGAGGTCGCCGAGACCTGGGAGCCGCGCTTCACCTCGCTCGACTACGACCCGCGGATGGTCCCCGCGCCCGACAAGGCCGGCGCGCTCTGCGGGATGTCGATGACCGAGAAGCAGGGCGGCTCCGACGTCCGCGCCAACACGACCGTCGCGGTGCCGCTGAACGGCGGCGGGCCAGGCGGCGAGTACGAGGTCACCGGCCACAAGTGGTTCTGCTCGGCTCCGATGTGCGACGCCTTCCTGATCCTCGCCCAGTCCGAGGGCGGACTCTCCTGCTTCCTGCTGCCGCGCTGGACCCCCGACGGCGAGCGCAACCGCTTCCAGATCCAGCGGCTCAAGGAGAAGCTCGGCAACCGCTCGAACGCCTCCAGCGAGATCGAGCTCCGCGACGCCTGGGCGCTGATGGTCGGCGAGGAGGGCCGCGGGGTCGCGACGATCATCGAGATGGTCAGCCACACCCGGCTCGACTGCACGCTCGGCTCGACCTCGGGCATGCGGGCCGGGACGGCCCAGGCGATCTGGCACACCGAGCACAGGTCGGCTTTCGGCAAGAGGCTCGTCGACCAGC
>JAXLSX010000018.1:0-11858 GCA_046330285.1 Solirubrobacterales bacterium
GCGGACTCGTCGATCTGCTCACCCAGCTCGGCGAGCTGCTTGTCGCCCTGGTAGACGGCCTGCTCGGCGACGTTGCGGGCCTCGGCCAGCTCCTTCGCCTTGCGGTCCTCGTCGGCGTGGGACTCCGCGTCGGAGACCATGTTCTTGACCTCCTCGTCGGAGAGGCCGGAGCCGCCCTTGATCTCGATCGTCTGCTCCTTGCCGGTGCCGAGGTCCTTGGCCGACACGTTGAGGATGCCGTTGGCGTCGATGTCGAACGTGACCTCGATCTGCGGCATGCCGCGCGGCGCCGGCGGAATTCCCGTCAGCTGGAACTTGCCGAGCGACTTGTTGCCCGAGGCCATCTCGCGCTCGCCCTGGAGGACGTGCACCTCGACCTGCGTCTGGTTGTCGTCGGCGGTCGAGAACGTCTCCGAGCGCTTCGACGGAATCGTCGTGTTGCGCTCGATCAGCTTCGTCATCACGCCGCCCTTGGTCTCGATGCCGAGGGTCAGCGGGGTGACGTCGAGCAGCAGGACGTCCTTGACGTCGCCGGCGAGCACCCCGGCCTGGATCGCGGCGCCGACGGCGACGACCTCGTCCGGGTTGACGCCCTTGTGCGGATCCTTGCCGGTCAGGTCCTTGACCTTCTCCTGCACGGACGGCATCCGCGTCATGCCGCCGACCATCACCACGTGGTCGATGTCGGCTCCCGCGTCGGCGAGCGCCTGCTTGACCGGGGCGACGACCCGCTCGAGCAGGTCGGCGGTGAGCTCGTTGAGCTTCGACCGGGTCAGCTTCATGTCGAGGTGCTTCGGCTGCCCCTCGACGGCGGTGATGAACGGGATGTTGATCTGCGTCTCCTGCGTCGAGGAGAGCTCGATCTTGGCCTTCTCGGCGCTCTCGTAGAGGCGCTGCAGGGAGTTCTTGTCGGCCGCGAGGTCGACGCCCTGGTCCTTCTTGAACTCGGCGACGAGCCAGTCGACGATCGCCTTGTCCCAGTTGTCGCCGCCGAGGTGGTTGTCACCCGCGGTCGACTTGACCTCGAAGACGCCGTCGCCGATCTCGAGCACGGACACGTCGAACGTGCCGCCGCCGAGGTCGAAGACGAGGATCGTCTGGTCGGAGCTCTCCTTGTCGAGCCCGTAGGCGAGCGACGCCGCGGTCGGCTCGTTGATGATCCGCTTGACGTCGAGGCCGGCGATCTTGCCGGCGTCCTTGGTCGCCTGGCGCTGGTCGTCGTTGAAGTAGGCCGGGACCGTGATCACGGCGGAGTCGACGGTCTCGCCGAGCTTCGCCTCGGCATCGGCCTTGATCTTCTGCAGGATCATCGCCGAGATCTCGGGCGGCGGGTACTGCTTGTCGCCGATGTTGATCCGGACGTCGCCGTTGGGGCCGGGGGACACGGAGTAGGGGACCATCGTCTCCTCCTCCTTGACCTCGGCCTCCTTGCGGCCCATGAAGCGCTTGATCGAGAAGATCGTGCGCTCCGGGTTGACGACCGCCTGGCGCTTGGCGACCGTGCCGACGAGGCGCTCGTCGCTGTCGGTGAAGGCGACGACCGAGGGGGTCGTGCGACCGCCCTCGCTGTTCTCGAGGACGGTCGGCTCGCCGCCCTCCATGACCGCGAAGCACGAGTTGGTCGTACCGAGGTCGATTCCGATGGTCTTACCCATGTGTCAGTTTCCTTTCCTGAAGCTGTCTAATAGCGTGGATTAGCGAAAATCTAAGTGCCAAGTTAGCAGATGTTTGGCTCGGTTCCAAGGGCTGCAATTCGGCTCACGCCGGGGCCCGCACCGGGGGTGCGAGTTGGTTTGGCTGGGGAGGGGGAATGTGGGTGGACGGCGCGATCGCTATCGCCTCGGAGGTGGATGGCAGGAAAGGGACCTGTGAGGTTCGTTTGCTGCCACCGGCTGGTCGGGGGCGCCGGCTTCGTTACTCGAGGGGCCGTTTCCGGCGGTGACGTAACGAAACCGGCGCCATGGCACCTATTTCGTCACCTCAGGCAGCGAATCAAGCGCCCGGGTAACGAAAGCGGTGCCCAGCGGATCCCTTACCCAGCCAAACTCGTCGCCCTCTCACCCCCGGGGCGTCGTTCACCCAGCCGGGGCGCGGCCCGCCGGAGTTATCTGCGACTACTGGCCGGCTACGCGGGCGACGAAGTTGGAGACGGTCTCCGCGTTCGAGCCCTCGAGGATGCCGGCGGGCATGGCGCCGTTGCCGACGCCCTGCTGGATCGCGGTCATCACGCGCTGCTGGGTCGCGTCGACCGCGGCGGAGTCGACCGCGGGGCCGGCGCTGGCGAGGCGGTCGTCGAGGTTGGGGCCGACGATGCCGTCGGTGCCGGCGCGGTCGAGCGTGTGGCAGGTGCCGCAGTTGGTCGCGAAGAGCTGGCGGGCAGCTTCGTCGGAGGCGGCGACCTTCTCGGGGGAGGAGGCCTCGGAGCCGTCGCGGTTGAAGGCCCAGAGCGGGATCACGATGACCAGCAGCAGGGCGACGAGGCCGAATGAGATGAAGACGCGCTTGTTCATGTCCGGTGAATGTGGGAGGCGGGGCGCCGCTTCCGGGCGCGGATACTACCCGCTGGGGCGCAACGATTTCGGCCCGAGGGTCAGGCGACGGGGTCGACCAGCCCGGCCCGGCGGGCGACGCACATCCGCGCCAGCTCGCACTCGCCGCACCGCGGCCGCGGCCTGCAGATCCGGCGCCCGTGGGTGATCAGGTTCATGTGGAGCTCGTAGGCGTCCTCGCGGTCGGTGATCGCGAGCATCTCGTCGTGGGCCGCCTCGAGTGAGATCCCGGGTGGAAAGAGGCCGAGCCGACCGCCGACCCGGTGTACGTGCGTATCGACCGGGACCTCCGGCCGGTCGAGGGCGAAGATCATCACGCACGCCGCCGTCTTGCGGCCGACGCCGGGCAGCGAGGTCAGGTAGTCGACGGCCTCCTGGCGCGGTGCGTCACGGAGCCAGTCGAGGTCGGCCTCGGGCCCGAGCTCGCCGAGCACCTGCTGGATCCGTGGACCCTTGATGTTGGCGAGGCCGCCGGGGCGGATCGCCTCGATCACCTCCTCGGTCGGGGCGTCGCGGATCGAGTCCCAGTCGCCGAGCCGGTCGCGCAGCCGCCGGTAGGCGACGTCGCGGTTGTTGTCGTTCGTGTTCTGGGAGAGGATCGTCAGGACCAGCTCGTGGACGGGGTCGTCGTGGGGATCGTTGCGCCGCGATCCGTAGAGCTCGCGGAGCCGGTCGCGGATCGCCCGGACCCGGCGCCGAGACGGGCGCTTCCAGCCCTTCGGAACCGGGAACCGCGGACGCCGGTCGAGATCGACCTCGCCGTCGCCGTCGCCGTCGGCCTGGCGCCTTGCGCCCCTCGCATATCCGCGCTCGCCGCCGCCGCTCACGACGCGAACGCTCCTAGGTGGGTGCAGGCGAGCGCTCCCTGCTCGGCCGCGGCCGTCAGCGCATCGCCGGCGCGAGAGAGGTCGAAGCCGCCCGCGTGAAGCCCGGCGGCGAGGGTGCCCATGAAGGCGTCGCCGGCGCCGAGCGGGCTGACGAGTTCGACATCGGGCGGCGCGGCTTCGGCGACGGCCGCGCCGCGGCAGACGGCGGCTGCGGTCCCGGCCGTGACGACCACGAGCTCGGGACCGAGCGCGTGGAGGGCATCGGCCGCGGCGCCGGCGTCCACCCGCTCGTCGGCGAGGAGCCAGCGGGCCTCGCCGATGTTGCACTTCAACACCGTCGCCTCGCTGAGGACCGGCAGGCACTGCTCGCGGGCCGCGTCGCGATCGGGCCAGCGGCCGGGTCGCAGGTTCGGGTCGAAGAGGAGCGGAACCGCAAGCCGCCGCGCCTGCTCGCAGATCGCGAGGGTCACCTCGCGGCCCGCCGGATCGACGAGGGTGTTCGAGCCGAAGACGATCGCCGAGGCCGCCGCCGCGATCTCCTCCTCGCGACCCGCGAGCGACGTGATCGCGGCCTCGATCCCCGCGCCATGGATCTCGAAGAACGGCTCGCGATCAAGATCGAGATAGGCGAACGCGAAGGCCGTCGGCGCACCCGGGACGACGCCGTAGAAGCGGAGGTCGACTCCCTCGGCCTCGAGCAGCGAGCGGATCAGCCGCCCGCGGTCGTCGTCCCCGCAGGCGCTCGCGAGCGCCGCCGGCGCGCCTGCCCGCCGCGCGGCGACGGCGACGTTGGCGAGGGCACCGCCGCAGTGGACCTCGAAGCGGCGGGCGTCCGAGCGGTCGGCGACCGGCTCGGGACAGATCAGGTCGACGAGCGCCTCGCCGAGGCAGATCAGCGGTTTCTCGGCGACCGTGCTCATCACCGGGCGAGGATAGGTTCTGGGGGATGAGTGCGCCGATCGAGGAGCGATCCATGGAGATCGACGGGGTCCGGATCTTCCTCCGGCAGCGGGGCGGCGACGGCGTTCCGACGATCTGGGTCCACGGAAACCCGACCAACTCCCGCGATTGGCTCCCCTTCCTCGAGGCGACCGACGGCCCGGCGATCGCCCCCGATCTGCCCGGGTTCGGCCGCTCCGAACGCCCGGCCAAAGGCACCTTCGATTGCTCGGTCGGCGCCTACGGGCGGCTGCTCGCCGATGCCTTCTCCGAGCTCGCGCCGGACGGCTACAAGCTCGTCGTCCACGACTGGGGCGCCGTTGGGCTGGTGGCGGCGCAGGCGCGCCCGGACGCGGTGCGTCGCCTGGTCGTGATCAACGCGGTGCCGCTCAGTGCCGACTACCGCTGGCACTGGGTCGCTCGGATCTGGCGCCGCCGCGGGATCGGCGAGGCCTTCGCGCGGCCGCCGTCCCGCCTGCTCGCCGGCCAACTGCTCCGTCTCGCCCGTGCCGGCCGACGGCCGATGCCACCGGAGTTCGTCGACATGGTCCTCGAACACTGGGACCCGGGGATGAGCCGCGCGATCCTCGCCCTCTACCGCTCGGCAGACCCGGAGGTGCTGGCTGCGGCGGGCGAGCGGCTCGGCGAGATCGCCTGCCCCGCCCTCGTCATCTGGGGCGCTAGCGACCCCTACCTCGGCCCCGAGAACGGACGCGCCTTCGCCCGATCGCTGCCGAACGCCGAGTTCGAGCTGGTCGACGGGGCGAGTCACTGGCCGTGGATCGACCGGCCCGAGGTCGTCGGCCGGGTCGCGGCCTTCCTCGCCGCCGGCGACTAGGCCGACTCGCCGGAGCTACCGCTCGGCCCTACAATCGGACCTCTCGTGCCCGGACCGCTAGCCGCCATCGGACGTCGGCTGCCGCGGGGATGGTCCGACCTCCTCCTGCAGTTCGCACTCTTCTTCATCGCCTACCAGGGGTATCAGGTGGTGCGCGGATTCATCGGTGGGCGCAGCGACCTCGCCTTCGCGAACGCCGAGCGGATCGTCGATCTCGAGAAGTCCCTCAACAGCTTCTTCGAGCCCGGCTTCCAGCAGGCGCTGATCGGCCACGACTGGCTGATCGACTTCGCCAACTGGATGTACGTGAACTCGCACTTCACGATCAGCGTCGTCTTCCTCGCCTGGCTCTACCTGTTCCGGAACGACAACTTCTACTTCGTCCGCAACATGTTCATGGTGGCGATGGCGATCGCGCTCGTCGGCTACGCGCTGTTCCCGACCGCGCCGCCGCGGATGCTGACCGGCGAGGGGTTCACCGACACGATCGCGAGCTTCACGTCGGTCGACCAGGACAGCAACGCCGTCAGCCTGCTCGTCAACAAGTACGCGGCCGTGCCGAGCATGCACATCGGCTTCTCGTCGATGATCGCCGGCACCGCGGTGATGCTAGTCCGCAACCCGATCGCCCGCGTCCTCTGGTCGCTCTACCCGCTGCTGGTCTTCTGGGTGATCGTCGTCACCGCGAACCACTACTGGTTCGACGCGGCGGCGGGCCTGCTCGTCGCCGTCAGCTCGGCGCTGATCGCGAGCCGCGTCCTCGCCCCGGTCCGCCCGAAGCAGTGGTCCTTCCGGCCGGTGCCCGAAGAAGCCACTGCGGAAGCCACCGCCTAGGTATCCAGGTAGGTTGATCGCCGATGGCCGAGCCGCAACAGGGCGGAGGTAGCGGCGGGCGCGGTGAGCGCCCGGACCGGCCCCTTGGCGAATTCCGCGAGATCGCTCGCGACCGGCTGATCGAGTCGCGGTTGACGCCGAACGCGATCTCGATGACCGGGCTCGTGCTCAACCTCGCCGCGGCTGTCCTGATCCTCGAGGACATGTTCGTGCTCGGCGCCTTCGCCTTCATCATCGGCTCGATCATGGACACGCTCGACGGCCGCTATTCGCGGATGTCGGGCAAGGGGACGCAGTTCGGCGCGTTCCTCGATTCGACCCTGGACCGGATCGAAGAGGGCATCGTCCTCGCGGCCGTCTGCTGGCAGTTCGCCTCCGACGGGGAGGAGGCGCTCGCCGCCGCCTGCCTGCTGGTCGTGCTCGGATCGCTGATGGTCTCCTACACCCGCGCCCGCGCCGAGGCGCTCGGAGTCGAGTGCAAGGTCGGGATCGCGACGAGGCCCGTCCGCGTCGTGATCCTCTCGGCCGGCCTGATGTTTGCCAACGGCGAGCTGATCGACAGCGTCGACCTGCTCCCGGCGGCGATCTGGGTCATGCTCGCGCTGACCGCGTTCACGGTCCTGCAGCGGGTCTGGCACGTGCGCGGCCAGCTCGTCGAGCTCGACTCGAACGGCTGATCCGGGCCCGGCTCGCCCGGGAATCCGATTTGTTCCTGTAACCGAACCCCGGGTATGGTGTTTTGCAGACCCCCGGAGCTGCGTACGTCCGCTCCCAGGCCCGGAACGGTCCGGGGCCGGAGCGGTGACTGCGATCTACGAGATCCGGCCAGTTACCAAGACCCAGGAGGCTTTCGCATACCCATGAGCACCAGCAACGGAGCGCACACCGGCAACGGTCGCCGTGACGAGGGCAAGGTCCGCGTCGCAATCGTCGGCGTCGGCAACTGCGCCAACTCGTTCATCCAGGGCGTCCAGTACTACAAGGACGCCGATCCGTCGGAGCAGGTCCCCGGCCTGATGCACGTCGATCTCGGCGGCTACCACGTCCGTGACATCGAGTTCACGGCCGCCTTCGACATCGATGTCGAGAAGGTCGGCAAGGATCTCGGCGAGGCGATCTGGTCGGGTCAGAACGACACGATCAAGTTCGCCGACGTGCCGAAGCTCGGCGTCACCGTCCAGCGGGGCATGACCCACGACGGTCTCGGCAAGTACCTGAAGCAGAAGATCACCAAGGCGCCCGGCGAGACCGCCGACATCGTCAAGATCCTCAAGGAGACGAACACGGACGTGCTCGTCTGTTACCTGCCGGTCGGCTCCGAAGGCGACGTCAAGTGGTACGTCGAGCAGGCGCTGAAGGCCGGCGTCGGCTTCGTCAACTGCCTGCCCGTGTTCATCGCTCGCGAGGACTACTGGGACAAGCGGTTCCAGGAGGCCGGCTTGCCGATCATCGGCGACGACATCAAGTCGCAGGTCGGCGCGACGATCGTGCACCGGCAGCTCGCCCGTCTCTTCCACGAGCGCGGCGTCGAGATGCAGCACACCTCGCAGCTCAACGTCGGCGGCAACATGGACTTCTTCAACATGCTCGAGCGCGAGCGCCTCGACTCGAAGAAGATCTCGAAGACCAACGCCGTCACGTCGATCATGGGCACTGAGCTCGAGGACAAGGACGTCCACGTCGGTCCCTCGGACTACGTGCCGTGGCTGACCGACCGCAAGTGGGCCCACATCCGTCTCGAGGGCAAGAGCTTCGGCGACGTGCCCCTGAATGTCGAGCTCAAGCTCGAGGTCTGGGACTCCCCGAACTCGGCCGGAGTGGTCATCGACGCGGTCCGGCTGATCAAGCTGGCGCTCAACAACGGCATCTCCGGCCAGCTCGACGGACCGTCGAGCTACCTGATGAAGTCGCCGCACACGCAGCGCCCGGACGCTGACGCGCGCGAGTTCACCGAGGAGTTCATCGCCGCCAACGCGCGCAACGCCGCCGCGTCCCGGGCGAAGGACGAGGCCGACGCGGGCACTCCCGCCAGCGCCCCCGCCCAGAACTAGCGCTCCCCGCACCCGCCGAGGTGCGAGAGGCCCGTCGTCGCGACCAGCGGCGGCGGGCCTCAGTCGTTTCGGGGGGCTTCGGAGGCTGCGGCGGCCAGCTGGGTCCGGGAACTGACGCCGAGCTTGCGGTAGACGCGACTGAGGTGGCCCTCGACGGTGCGGACGCTGAGGAAGAGGGCATCGGCGATTTCGGCGTTGCGCCGGCCGGCGACGACGAGCTCGACGATCTCGCGCTCGCGGGCACTGAGCGGGTCGTCGCCCGCGGAACCGTTGCCGCCCGCTCTCGCCACGCGGACGCCGAGCGCCCGGAGCTCGCGTGCGGCCTCGTCGCGGTGGTGCCCGGCGCCGAGCGCGTCGAGTGCGGCGAGGGCGTTCTCGAGTTCCGCCTGCGCCGCGTCGCGCTCGCCGCCGGCCGCCAGCGCTCGCCCGGCGAGCATCCGCGCGCGCTCGACCTCGATCGGCAGTCCGGCGGCGCCGGCCGTCGCGACGGCCTCGCGCGCCGCCTCGAGCGCGGACTCGGGGAGGTCGCGGGCGAGCGCGACGGCCGCCCGCGCCCGAGCGGCGTCGGCCTCCCGCCCGGCGATCCCCAGACCGGCGGCGGCAGCCGCAGCGCGATCGGCCCAGCCCTCCGCGCCGTCGAGGTCGGAGCGGGCGAGGTCGGCGCGGGTGAGGATCTCGTACGGCCGCGATCGAAAGCCGCGCTCGATCCGGTCGAGTCCCGGTCCGCCGGAGCAGTCGAGCAGGGTGGCCGTCGCCCGTTCTGGTTCGCCGGCGGCGACGAGCGCCTCCGCGAGGTAGGTGGCCGCCGTGGCGGTGATCGGCTCGTCGCCGAAGCCGCTGTTCGCAAGTGCCGACTCCGCGAGCCGGACGCTCGCGGGCACGTCGCCGCCGGTCAGCGCGACCCACGACTGCAGCGACAGGCCCCAGGTCAGAAACACCGGGTTGTGGGTGAGGATCGACGCCTCGATGGCGGTCTCGAGCAACTCGGCCGCCTCGGTGAGCCGGCCCTGCCAGATCAACGCGAGCGCCTTGGTCGTCCGCATCAGCGCCGGCAGGTGCCCCTTGCCCATCGCCAGCGCGGCGGCGATGGCGCGGTCGAGCAGCGCGATCGCGTCGTCGAAGCGCTCGAGGTAGACGGCGCCGAGCGACGTCCAGCTGTGTGAGGGGAGGTGCTCGGCCAGCTCGGCGTCGCTGAGCTCCGCGATCAGCGCGAGCGCCTCATCGAGGGCGACCCTCGCCTCGGCGGTGCGGTCGTCGAGGTAGAGGGCGGCGGAGCGAAGGCCGGCGGCCGCGGCGATGATCGGCCGATCGCCGTGCGCCCGCGCGTCCGCGAGGGCAGCCGCGATCGAGCTCTCGATCGCCCCGAACTCGGCCGCGAAGAACGAGTCGCCGGCGAGCTGGAGCCGGAGCGCTGACGCTTCGAGCGTGGCGTCCTCCGGTAGCGCGGCGAGGGCCGCAGCGATCTCGTCGCGGGCTTCGCCGTGGCGTCCGAGGAGTTGCCGGACCTGACCGGCCGAGGCGACCACGCGGGCGCGGATCACGGCGTCGTCGGCCGGGAGCCGGTCGAGGATCGCCTCGGTCGCGGCGAGGCTGTCCTCGTAGCGGCCGCAGGCCGCCTGCGTCCGGGCGAGTTGAACGAGGAGACCGAGCTCGGTTCCTTCGTCGCCGGGCGGCACGAGCGCGAGCGCCGCGGCGTACCAATGAGCGGCGGCGGCGGGCGCCCGCGGCGCCGACTCGGCGGCAGCTTCGCTCAGCGCCGCGATGGCTTCGGAGTCGCCGCGCGCGGCACAGCGTTCGATGTGGGGCGCCCGGCTCGTGGCCGGCTCGCCGCGGTCGGCGAGCTCGCGGGCGACCCGCTCGTGCGCACCGATTCTCCAGCCCGGCTGCGCCGACTCGTAGACGGCGTGGCGGACGATCGGGTGACGGAAGCGGAACCGCCGGGGAACCTCGGTCGGGCGGACCAGATCCCGGGCGAGGAGCTGATCGAGCGCGCCGAGCGCGGCCCCGGCATCGACGCCGGCCGCGAGCGCCGCGAGATCGGGATCGAAGTCCTCGCCGGCGACCGCGCCGCCCCGCAGCAGGCCGGCGGACTTCTCGTCGAGCTCGCGGAGCTCGCCGGCGATCGCAGCGGCCACGGCGAAGGGAAGCTCCGGTCCGTCACGGCGATCGGCGATCGGGACCGAGTCCTCGTCCGGTGCGGCGACGACGGCATCTGCTCGGGAGAGCTGCTCGAGGTAGAACGGGTTGCCGCCGCAGGCGCGGATCACCGAGTCCGTCGCACCGCCGGGGCTCGCCGAGGCTCCGATCAGCGTCCGGGACTGCTCCTCGGTCAGCGGCTGGAGCTCGATCCGCTCGACGTCGCCGTGCCGGTCGAGCTCGCCGAGGTCGGCGAGGAGCGTCTCGGGGGCGCCGCCGGCACGAAACGCGAGCCCGAGGATCACCCGGTTCCGGGGCGGATGCCGCAATAGGTGGGAGAGCAGCTCGAGCGAGGCCTCGTCGGCCCAGTGGAGGTCGTCGAGCAGGAGCAGCAGCGGCTTGTCGGAGGCGAGGCCGCCGAGCATCTCGCGGACGGCGTGGTGGGAGCGCCACCGTTCCTCGAGCACCGCATCCTCCTCGCTGCGGTACTCGGCGAGGGCGGGGAAGACGCGGGCCAGCTCGGCGCGCCCCTCGGCCGACACCGGCAGCAGCCGGCGCGGGTGGACGGACGCGAGGTAGTCGTCGAGAGCGTCGCGGAAGACCGCGAAGGGGAGATCCCGCTCGACGTCGGTGGCGCGGCCGTCGAGCACCAGCATCCGCGCACTCTCGCCCAGCTCGGCCAGCTCGGCGAGCAGCCGCGACTTCCCGATCCCCGGCTCGCCGGAGATCGCGACCACGGGGACGCCCGCATCCCGCTCGAGGACGGCGGTGAGACGACTCATCTGTTCCTCTCGCCCGATCAGGCCGGGAGGGGCGTGCGCTGGGTCCATGGCTCAGTGGCTCCGGATCCCCCTGAACGAGTGTTTCTACCTATACCGCCTTCCCCACCGCGGTGCGAGTCTGGAATCGATATGCGGTTCGTACTCAGTCATCGCCACCGGCCGGGGGAATGTGCGGTCGCCTACTCGGCATGGAGGGGCTTCGACAGCCCGCTGCGGCGCTCCCCTGCGCTCGGAACGTGCGAGAGCGAGCCCGGGCCAGGCGGTGAACACCTGATGCTGTGGACGGTCGATGCGGACAGCGCGACGAGCGCGCTCGCGCTGTTGCCTGAATGGCTGGCGGACCGGACCGAGGCGCGCCTCGTCGCCGAAGTGCCGATTCCCTGATTCCCTGAGGGTCTAGGCGCTCGTCGCGGCCGGCGGCGCTGCCGCGGCGCGAATCGGCTCGCGACCGAGGATCAGGTCGGCGGCCTTCTCGGCGATCATGATCGTCGGCGCGTTCGTGTTGCCGCGGGTGATGGTCGGCATCACCGACGCGTCGACGACGCGGAGGGCGTCGACGCCGCGCACCCGCAGCTCGGGATCGACGACCGCCTCGTCGCCCGCACCCATCCGGCAGGTCCCGACGGGGTGGTAGAGGAGCTCGACGCGGCGGCGGGCGTCGGCGGCGAGCGCCTCGTCGCCCTCCACGCCCGGGCCGGGATAGATCTCGCGGCCGACGGCGGCCTTGAGCGGCGCGGTCGCGGCGAGCTCGCGCGCCGTCCTGATGCCCCAGACGAGGGCGTCGACGTCGGCCTGGTCGGTCAGGTGGTTGCCGACGATCGCGGGCTTCTCCGCCGGGTCGGCGGAGGTGATCGTGACCTCGCCGCGGGCCCGGGGCGAAACGAGCACGGGGCCGATCGTGA
>JAXLSX010000019.1:0-11394 GCA_046330285.1 Solirubrobacterales bacterium
CGATCCCGGAGCCGAACGAGCGGCTCGGCCGCTACCGCCCCGACATGCTCTGGCGTGAGCACCGCCTGATCGTCGAGATCGACGGCCGCGACGCCCACTCCACCCCCGCGCAGCTCGCCGCCGACGCCCGCCGCCAGGCCGAGCTCGAGGCCCGCGGCTTCGCCGTCCTCCGCTTCACCGCCGCCGTAGTCCGCGACCGCCCCGGACAAGTCGCCGCCGCGGTCCGTCAGCGGCTCGGCTGAGCGCGCTCCATCCGCCAGAGCGGGCCGCCGTGGGGCAGCGTCATCTCGCCGATCACCCGGTAGCTGGCGGACGCGTACCAGGGGACGTTGTCGGTCGTCCCGGTCTCGAGGTAGGTCGGGACATCGCGGTCGTCGGCACGGCCGTGCAGCTCGGCGAGCAGCGCCCGGCCGACGCCGGTGCCCTGCGCGGCCGGGTCGACGCCGAGGAACCACAGATACATGTGGTCGTATGCGACGTGCTCGGCCCGAACCGCCCGGTCGAAGGCGATCGCGCGGCGAATCGGCGCCGGCCCGGCGACCGCCGCCCAGGCGAGCTCGTGGACGACGGCGCCGTCGCTGAGCGGCCACCGCCCGGGGTCGAACGCGATGCTGACCCCGACCGCCTCGCCGTCGCGCCGGGCGAGCGTGACCCGGGCGCCGTAGCGGCGGCTGGCGGTGACGATCCCGCGGAACGACAGCGGGCTGATCAGCCGGCGGTGGCGCCGGCGGCGGGGACCGATCGCGGTGGCGACCGGGTCGTCGAGGAAGGCTTCGGTCAGAACCCGGGCCGCTGCACGCGACTCGCCGCTCCGGGCCGGGCCGATGTCGAGCCCGGCGTCCGCCCTCAACCGGCGGGGCCGGCGTAGATCGCCACCGCCGTGAAGTGGGCGATCGCCGCGGCGACGACCAGCACGTGGAAGATCTCGTGGTAGCCGAAGACGGCCGGGCGCGGGTCGGGGCGCTGACGCGCATATACGACGGCACCGATCGTGTAGAGGATCCCGCCCGCCGCGATCAGCGCGCCGGCGCCGAGGCCGGCGTTGGAGACGATCGACGGGAAGGCGAGGGCGCCGATCCAGCCGACGGCGAGGTAGACGGCAACCGACACCCACTTCGGCGAGTTCGTCCAGACGAGCTCGACGAAGATGCCGGCGAGGGCGCCGACCCAGACGGCGATCAGCAGCGTCGTCCCGAGCGCCCCGGGCACGACGAGCAGCGCGAACGGCGTCACCGTGCCGGCGATCAGCAGGAAGATCATCGAGTGGTCGAGGCGGCGCATCCACATCCGCGCCGACGGCCGCCGCCAGTTGACCCGGTGGTAGAGCGCGCTGGTGCCGAGCAGGGCCGAAAGCGAGATCGCGTAGATCGCCAGCGCCAGCCGCTCGCGGCCGCCGGAGGCGAAGTAGACGAGCAGCGCGCCGGCCACCAGCGACACCGGGAACGAGTACTCGTGGATGACGCCACGGAGCTTCGGCTTGACGCGCTCCTGGAGCTCGACCGCGGCGGCCTTCGCCGCCTCGACGCGCTCGCCCGCCGCCACCTTCGCGGCCTCGACGCGCTCGCCGGTCGCCTCGCGGGCGGCGTCGATCCGCTCGCCCATCGCGTCCCTCGCGGCGGCCGCCCGCTCGCGTCCGCTCTCCGCTGCCTTCCGCATCCCGTCGGTCATCGCCGTGGATTATCGCCTACCCGCCGCCGCCGGTTCCGGACATCGGTCCGGAAGCTGGAGCCGAGGGACCCGACCCCGTAAAATGCGGGGTACTTCGCAGCCCGGGTCGAGAGTCGTTTTCCCCGGTTTGCGGAATGCCTGCGAGACCGACTCCGAAGCCGTCCCTACGCTCCTCGCAGGTGCTCAGCGGGGCCCGGTGGGACAGGTTCGCCGGCCTTGTTACGTCCGACTCAATCGCAACCATCACGCGTTACCACTTGAAGGCGTTCCGAGGAGAGGAAAACATGACGAAGGCAGCTTCTGAGACCCCCATCGACACCACGGCGAAGGTCGCCGACGGAGGTCTGAAGATCGACCGGCGGTTCACCGCCGAAGGGGCCCATCCCTTCGATCAGGTCGAGTGGGAGACGCGCGACGCGATCATCGGCGACCCCGCCGCCCCCGCCTTCGAGCAGCGCGACGTGGAGTTCCCCGTCACCTGGTCGCAGAACGCGACCAACATCGTCGCCCAGAAGTACTTCCGCGGCCCGCTCGGCTCGCCGGAGCGCGAGCGCTCGGTCAAGCAGATGATCGGCCGCGTCGCCGGGACGATCGCCGGCTGGGGCCGCGAGGGCGGCTACTTCGCCTCCGACGCCGACGCCGACGCCTTCGAGGCCGAGCTCACCCACATCCTGCTCAACCAGCAGGCCGCCTTCAACTCGCCCGTCTGGTTCAACGTCGGCTTCGAGGAGCACCCGCAGTGCTCGGCCTGCTTCATCCTCAGCGTCGAGGACACGATGGAGTCGATCCTCGCCTGGAACACCAAGGAGGGTCAGATCTTCCGCGGCGGCTCCGGCTCCGGGATCAACCTCTCGAACATCCGCGGCTCGAGCGAGCAGCTCAGCAAGGGCGGCCTCGCCTCCGGCCCGGTCAGCTTCATGCGCGGCGCCGACGCCTGGGCCGGCACGATCAAGTCCGGCGGCAAGACCCGCCGCGCGGCGAAGATGGTCGTGCTCGACGTCGACCATCCCGACATCGAGGACTTCATCTGGTGCAAGGCCAAGGAGGAGGAGAAGGCGGGAGCCCTCCGTGACGCCGGCTTCGACATGTCGATCGACGGTGACGGCTTCACCTCGATCCAGTACCAGAACGCCAACAACTCGGTCCGGATCACCGACGCCTTCATGGAGGCTGTCGAGGCCGACTCCGACTGGGACCTGACCGCCCGCAAGGACGGCTCGACGATCAAGACCCTGCGCGCCCGCGACCTGCTCGAGCAGCTGTCGGAGGCCGCGTGGCGCTGCGCCGATCCCGGCGTCCAGTTCGACACGATCATCAACGACTGGCACACCTGCCCCGAGTCGGGCCGGATCAACGCCTCGAACCCGTGCTCGGAGTACATGCACGTCGACGACTCGGCCTGCAACCTGGCGTCGATCAACCTGATGAAGTTCCGGCGCCCGGACGGCACGTTCGACACCGCCGACTTCGAGCACACCGTCGACATCGTCCTGCTCGCGCAGGAGATCGTCGTCGGCCCGTCGAGCTACCCGACCGACGAGATCGGCGCCAACGCGCGCCGGTTCCGCCAGCTCGGCCTCGGCTACGCCAACCTCGGCGCGTTCCTGATGTCGAACGGGATGCCGTACGACTCCGACGAGGGCCGCGCAGTCGCCGCCGCGATCACGGCGCTGATGACCGGCCGCGGCTACCGCAAGTCGGCCGAGGTCGCCGCCGCGATCGGCCCCTACGACGAGTACGAGAAGAACCGCGAGCCGCACAACAACGTGATGCGGATGCATCGCGACGCGGCCTACGAGATCCCCGACGGTCAGATCGGCGACGAGGACCTGCTCGACGCCGCCCGCCGCTCCTGGGACGAGGCGGTCGCGATGGGCGACGAGCACGGCTACCGCAACGCGCAGGCGACGGTGCTCGCCCCGACCGGGACGATCTCCTTCCTGATGGACTGCGACACGACCGGCATCGAGCCGGACTTCTCGCTGGTCAAGTACAAGGAGCTGGTCGGCGGCGGTCAGATGACGATCGTCAACCGCTCAGTGCCGCTGGCATTGCAGACCCTCGGCTACACGGACGAGGCGATCGAGCAGATCAGCGCCTACATCAACGAGAAGGGCACGATCGTCGGCGCTCCCGGCCTCGAGGACGGCCACCTGCCGGTCTTCGACGTCGCCGTCGGCGAGCGGGCGATCAGCCACATGGGCCACATCCAGATGATGTCGGCGACCCAGCCGTTCCTCAGCGGCGCGATCAGCAAGACGGTCAACCTGCCGGAGTCGGCGACGGTGGCCGACATCGCCGAGGCCTACACCGAGGGCTGGAAGGGCGGCCTGAAGGCGCTCGCGATCTACCGCGACGGCTCGAAGACCGCCCAGGCGCTGCGCACCGACGCCGGCGACAAGGCCGCCGAGGATGCCGAAGCCGAGGAAGCCCAGCCGGTTCCCGTCCGCCGCCGGATGCCGGCCGAGCGCGAGTCGATCACCCACAAGTTCTCGATCGCCGGGCAGGAGGGCTACATCACCGCCGGCAAGTACGAGGACGGGACCGTCGGTGAGATCTTCCTGACCGACATCGGCAAGGAGGGCTCGACGCTGCGCGGCATGATGAACGCGTTCGCGACGGCCGTCTCGATCGGCCTCCAGTACGGCGTGCCGCTCGAGGTCCTGGTCAACAAGTTCAGCTACATGCGCTTCGACCCGGAGGGCATGACGAAGAACCAGGAGATCCCGTTCGCCAAGTCGATGCCCGACTACATCATGCGCTGGCTCGCGAGCCGGTTCATCGACGACGTCGACGCCCACGAGGACCTCGGCATCCTGACCAAGGAGGTCCGCGAGCGGAAGAACGCCCAGCAGGCGCTCTTCAGCCCCGACACCGCCGGCCCGACCAACGGGAACGGAAATGGGAATGGGAACGGCAACGGCAACGGCGCCCACGCCGAGGCCCAGCCGGTCGCCGCCGCACAGCCGGCCACGGCCGCGCTCACCGACACCCCGCCGGTCGTCCCGGCGCGAATGTCACGCGAGCTCGACCTCGGCCCCGCCTGCGAGCAGTGCGGAGGCATGATGCAGCGGACGGGCAGCTGTTACACGTGCACCAGCTGCGGCAACAACACCGGCTGCGGCTGATCTGACGGACTGAGGGGCGCGCTGCTCGGCGTCATCGGGCCGCTCACGGCCCGCTTGGCCGCATCGCGTCCCTCTTCCTTGATCAGCGGGCCCTCAGTCGCGTCAGATTCGACGCCTCCCTAGATACGCGGCACGCCGCGCCCTCGCGGGTGTGCATCAGCCCTACCGCCCAGCACGTCGGGCAGCCGCGCCAGGCGAAGGCGGCGGCGAGCAGCAAGAGCAGGGCCGGCGGCCCGACTACGGCCGTCCCGAGAACTGCCGCGACGAGCGCGACCAGACCCCCGACTCCACGGGCGATGTGGACCCCCACGGAGCTGCTGGCAAGAGGGCTGATCTTCACGCCTGGAGCTACGACCGACAGCGGATCCCGGATCAGCGTCCGGACCCCGGGCTCAGGCCCCGTCCGCTCCCGTCCGCTCCCGGCCTTCTTTGACCAACTGCTCGGGGTCTGACTCCCCGAGGACGTTCGTCTCCTCGAGGGGGACGCGGGTCGATTCGAGGTAGCGGCTGACCATGTTGTAGTAGGCGGCCGTGAGGATCAGCTCGCGGGCGCCGGCGTCGCCCCAGCGCTCGCGGACCCGGGCGAGAGTCGCATCGGAGAGGCGGACGTCACGGGTGATCTCGTCGACGGCGGCGCAGACGAGGGTGCCGTCCTCGTCGAGCGCGGCGCCGGGGTCGTCGGAGGCGGTGGCCTCGATCTCGTCGGCGCTGAGGCCGACCGCGGCGGCGAGTTGCTCGTGCTGCTGGCGCTCGTAACCGGCGTCGGTGAGATGGGCGACGCGGAGGATCGCGACCTCGCGCTGGGCGGGGGTCAGGTTCTCGCCGGCGAGGAGCGACGCGCCGAGCTCGAGGAACGGCCGCAGCGACGCCGGCAGGGCGGCGACGGCGCGGAAGACGTTGAGCGGCGGCAGATTCGAGATCACCTCGCGCGCGGCGGGGTCGAGCTCGTCGTCGGTGGGAAGAGGAAAGCCGGTGTCGGTCATGCGGGTCCTTTGCTCGCGGGGTCGGCGCTACCGTAAGCGACGGGAACATCTCAACGTCTGTTAGATTGTTGGTGTGACTCCGACCGAGCCCGACCACTGCGATCTCCTCTGCCTCGACCTCGACAAGGCCGAGCGGCTCCGGCGCGAGCGGCTCGATCCCGCCGAGGCGGAAGCCCGGGCCGCGGCGGCCAAGGCGCTCGGGGACCCGACCCGGCTGACCCTCGCGGCCGCCCTCGCCGACACCGACGAGGCCTGCGTCTGCGACCTCTCCTGGGTGATGGAGCGGGCAGAGAACCTCGTCTCCCACCATCTCCGGGTGCTCCGCCACGCCGGCGTCGTCGAGTCCCGCCGGCAGGGCAAGATGGTCCTCTACTCGCTGACCGGGCCCGGCCGGGAGCTGGTCGGTGCGGTGCTCGCGACCCCGGCGGGCGCCCGGCGATGACTGGCGCTCCGACCCTGACGGTCCTCCCCGCCGGTGGCGCCGCAGCGGGCCCATCGCCGAAGTGGCTGGCCGCCGCCCGGCAGGCGCGGATCCTCTCGTGGATCAGCCTGGTCTGGATGGGCTTCGAGGGCGGGATCGCGATCCTCGCGGGCATCGTCGCCGGGTCGATCGCACTGGTCGGCTTCGGGATCGACTCGTTCATCGAGGGCGTCGCGAGCATCGTGATCATCTGGCGCTTCACCGGCTCGCGGATGCACTCCGATGCCGCCGAGGAGCGGGCGCAGAAGCTCGTCGCGATCCAGTTCTTCATCCTCGCCCCCTACGTCGGAGTCGAGGCGGTGCGGCACCTGCTCGGGGCCGAGGCCGCCGACATCAGCATCCTCGGGATGGCACTGACCGCGTCGAGCCTCATCGGCATGCCGCTGCTCGGCAGGGCGAAGCAGCGGGTCGCCCGACGGCTCGGCTCGCAGGCGACCCACGGCGAGGGCACCCAGAACATGCTCTGCGCCTACCTGGCCGCGGCGGTCTTCGCCGGCCTCCTCGGCAACGCCCTGTTCGGCGCCTGGTGGCTCGACCCGATCGCGGCGCTGCTGATCGCCGGGGTCGCGGTCCGCGAGGGCATCGAGACTTGGCGCGGCGAGGGTTGCTGCGCCCCCGGCCCGGATCTCAACCCCGAGCACGCGGGAGCGTGCTGCGGCGATGGCTGAGCTCGCCCTCGCCCTCTACGTCCTCTACCTCGTGCTCGCGTTCGGGCTCCGGACCGCGCTGCAGGTCCGGGCGACGGGCTCGACCGGCTTCCACGGGCTCGGCGGCCGTCCCGGATCCCCTGAGTGGATCGCGGGCGTTCTCTTCGCGGTCGCGCTCATCCTCGGCCTGGCCGCACCGGTGCTGGCGCTGACCGGCACGGTCGAGCCGATCGCCGCGCTCGACGGCGCCGGCGTGCACGTCGCCGGTGCGATCGTGACGGTCGCCGGCATCGTCCTGACGCTGCTCGCGCAGGTCGCCATGGGCGACTCCTGGCGGATCGGCGTCGACCACGACGAGCGGACCGAGCTCGTCACCGACGGCCCGTTCGCCCGGGTCCGCAACCCGATCTTCTCGGCGATGATCCCGACCGCGCTCGGCCTCGCGATGCTGGTCCCGAGCCCGGTCGCGATCTTGGCCGCCGTCGCCCTCGCCGTCGCCCTCGAGCTCCAGGTCCGGGTCGTCGAGGAGCCCTACCTGCTCCGGGCCCAGGGCGACGCCTACGCGGCCTACGCGGCGCGAACCGGACGGTTCGTGCCCGGCGTCGGGCGCATTCGGCATCCCGTGTCGTAGGTTCCCCGCATGTCGAATCCGGAAGTCACGCCGCAGGTCGCCGCGGCCAACGAAGCGCTGCGGCTGAACCTCCCCTTCACCGACACCGCCGACTTCGAGGACGCTCGCCGCGGCTTCGTCGCGACGCTCAGCGACCCCGTCGTCCGTGCCACCGACGGCCGCGTGGTCTGGGACACCTCCGCCTACGAGTTCCTCGACGCCGACTGCCCCGAGACCGTCAACCCGAGCCTCTGGCGTCAGGGTCAGCTCGTCCGGATCCACGGCCTCTTCGAGGTGGCCGAGGGCATCTACCAGGTGCGCGGCGTCGATCTCTCGAACATGACGATCGTCGAGGGCGACGAGGGCGTGCTCGTGATCGACCCGCTGATCTCGACCGAGTGCGCGGCGGCGGCGCTCGCCCTCTACCGCGAGCACCGCGGTGACCGGCCGGTCACCGGCGTCCTCTACACCCACAGCCACGTCGACCACTTCGGCGGCGTCCGCGGTGTCGTCTCCGAGGAGGAGGTCGCCGAGCGGGGAATCCCGATCCTCGCCCCCGAGGGCTTCCTCGAGCACGCGGTCAGCGAGAACGTCTACGCCGGCGGCGCGATGGCGCGTCGGGCGACCTACATGTACGGGGCGCTGCTCCCGAAGGGCCCCGCCGGCCAGGTCGGGACGGGTCTCGGCCAGACGACCTCGACCGGGACGATCACGCTGATCCCTCCGACCGTGACGATCGAGCGGACCGGGCAGGAGGAGATCGTCGACGGGATCCGGATGGTCTTCCAGATGACGCCCGGCACCGAGGCGCCGGCGGAGATGAATTTCCTGCTGCCCGACCGACGCGCCCTCTGCATGGCCGAGAACGCCACGCACAACCTCCACAACGTGCTGACGCTGCGCGGCGCGCTGATCCGCGACGCCCGCCTCTGGTCCGCCTACCTGGACGAGGCCATCGACCTCTTCGCCGCCGATGCCGACGTCGCCTTCGCCCAACACCACTGGCCGACCTGGGGAAGCGATGAGATCGTCCGCTTCCTCTCGACCCAGCGCGACCTCTACGGGTTCGTCCACGACCAGAGCCTGCGGCTGCTCAACAAGGGCCTCGTCGCGAGCGAGGCCGCCGAGGAGCTCGAGCTGCCGCCCGGGCTCGAGCGCGCCTGGCACTGCCACGGCTACTACGGCTCGCTCAGCCACAACGTCAAGGCCGTCTACCAGCGCTACCTCGGTTGGTTCGACGGCAATCCCGCGCACCTCTGGCCGCATCCGCCCGAGGCCGCTGGGCAGCGCTACGTCGAGCTCGCCGGCGGCGCCGATGCGCTGCTGGCCAACGCACGCGGCGCCTTCGAGCAGGGGGACTTCCGCTGGGTCGCAGAGGTGGTCGGCCACCTCGTCTTCGCCGATCCCGACAACCGCGAGGCCCGCGAGCTGCTGGCCGAGGCGTTCGAGCAGCTCGCCTACGGATCGGAGAACGGGACCTGGCGCAACTTCTTCCTGATGGGAGCACTCGAGCTCCGCGAGGGCCCGTCCGGGACCGCGACGACGATCCCGCCCGATCTGCTTGCGGCCCTGTCGAACGAGCAGCTCTTCGATGCTCTCGCGATCCGCATCGACGGCCCCCGCGCCGCCGAGACCGCCTTCAGCCTTGAGTGGCACTTCACCGACAGCGGCGAGGTCCACGAGATGACCCTGAGCAACGGCGTCCTCTCCCACCGCGCAGCCGCCGCCCGCGGCGAGCCCGCCGCGACGGTGGTGGTCGACCGCCGGGCGCTCGACGAAGTCCTCGGCGGGACGACTCCGATCGAGGATGTGTTCGCCGACGGCCGCCTCCGGGTCGAGGGCGACCCGATGAAGCTGGGCGAGCTCCTCGGCCTGCTCGAGCCGCCGGACCCGGCGTTCCCGATCGTCACTCCCTGAAGCGCGGTCCCAGAAACCACCCCAGGCACGGATCGCCGCTTCGCGCTGGCCATCCGCTGGTCGGCCTGCTATATAAGCGTTTGCTCACAAACCCATCACCTGCCTAATCCCGTCGGCACCGCCGGCCGGAGCGGGGGAACCACTTAGCCGCCTTCCGATCAGGCGGTCCCGGGGCGAACGGGAGCGAAGCTCCCCAGCGCACTCTTTCCGCGCGAGCCCGTCAGCTAACTCCGCAGGCACTTCGAAAGAGAGGCACGATGAATCGATTCACGAGCCGAACCGGCCTGTTGGCGCTGGTCTCCCTGCTGGCCGTGACTTCACTCGCCGGGGTCGCCCTGGCATCCGGCGGCATCGGCACCGGCCGCGGCGGCGGCACCGGTACCGGTGACGGCGGAGGAGGCGGCGGCGGCAAGGATTACGCGTTCCCGGTCCGCGCCAAGCACAGCTACGGCGACGGGATCGGCGCCGGCCGCGGGCATCAGGGCCAGGACATCCTGGCCAACTGCCGCAAGAACATCGTCGCCGCACGGCCGGGCCGCGTCCGCTACGTCGACTACCAGGCCTCGGGCGCCGGCAACTACGCGGTGATCAAGGGCAAGAAGTACGACTACGTCTACATGCACATGATCAATAAGCCCTCGGTCAAGAAGGGCGAGCGGGTCGACGCCGGCGAGAAGATCGGCAAGGTCGGATCGACCGGCCGCTCCAGCGCCTGCCACCTCCACTTCGAGATGTGGCGGAAGCCGGGCTGGTACCGCGGCGGTCGGCTGACGAACCCGAAGCCGTTCCTGAAGCGCTGGGACCGGGGCTGAGCCTCGACATCCCTCCCGACCGGGACCGACTGAACTGACGAGACGGGCCGGCTCCCACGGGGGCCGGCCCGTCCTGCTTCCGGGACCCTCGCGTGTCGCGACGTATACCCCCCCGGGGTGTGCTACGGTGCTCCGCGTGATGCATACCCCCCTACCGTATAAGGAGCCCGGAGCGATGAGCTGCGCAACGACCTCGGAGACGAACCGGTGAACACGGCGACCCGAATCGCGGCGTTCGTCGCCGGCCTGGCCCTGCTGTTCACGGCGGCGATCGTGGCCGGCGGTGCGGTCGACCCCGACGTCGACGACAGCTCGACCGAGCACGGCATGGAGAGCACCGAGAGCACGATGGAGGCACACGAGAGCATGGGAAGCGAGGGCGGCGTCCTCCCGGGGCTCGCCTCGAGCCAGTCCGGCTACCGGATCGTCCCGGCGGCGATGAGCGCCGAGCGCGGCCCGCGGGAGCCCTACCGGTTCACGATCCTCGGTCCCGACGGCGAGCCCGTCACCGACTACGAGGTCGAGCACGAGCGCCGGCTGCATCTGATCGTCGTCCGCCGCGACTTCGCCGGCTTCCAGCACGTCCACCCGGAGATGGCGCCGGACGGGACCTGGACCGCCGCGATCGACACCACCGTCCCCGGCACCTACCGCGTCTTCGCCGACTTCACCAGCGGCGACGGCGAGGCGATGACCCTCGCCACCGACCTCTCGGTCCCCGGCCGCTTCGAGCCCCGCCCGCTGCCGTCGCCGCAGGAGACGGCCGACGCCGGTGACGGCTACGAGGTGACGGTCTCCTCTCCCGAGCCCGAGGGCGGGGAGATGACGCGGACCGAGTTCTCGATCACCCGCAACGGCGACCCGGTCGACCGGGTCCAGCCCTACCTCGGAGCCGACGGCCACCTCGTCGTGCTCCGCGAGGGCGACCTCGCCTTCCTCCACGCCCATCCGCAGGGTGAGCCCGGAGGCTCCGGCCCGATCGTCTTCGACGTCGACTACCCGTCGGCGGGCGCCTACCGGATGTTCCTGCAGTTCCGCCATCGCGGCGAGGTCCACACGGCGGCCTTCACCGAGCTGGCCGGCGGGGCGAGCCCCACCCCCGATCAGGGCAGCGAGGTTCACAATGGAAACGGAGCAAGCCATGCGCA
>JAXLSX010000002.1:0-463287 GCA_046330285.1 Solirubrobacterales bacterium
ACTGCTCGCTCGCCGACGCCGAGACCGGCAAGAACGCGTTCGCCGCCGACCAGGCGATGTTCGACCACTTCATCGCGGGCCAGATCGCCTGCATGCGAGAGATGACGCTGATGTTCGCCCCCTACGTCAACTCCTACAAGCGCTTCGCCGAGGGCTCGTTCGCCCCGACGGCGGTCGCCTGGGGCCACGACAACCGGACCTGCTCGCTGCGCGTGGTCGGTCACGGCGAGGGCCTGCGGGTCGAGAACCGGCTGCCCGGTGCCGACGTCAACCCCTACCTGGCGCTGAGCGCCATGATCGCGGCCGGGCTGCACGGGATCGACGCGGAACTGCCCCTCGAGCCGCCTCTCGAGGGCAACGCGTACGCCTCCGAGGCGCCGCGGGTCTCGACCAACCTCTACGACTCCCGCGACCTCTTCGGCGCCAGCGAGGTGGCGCGCGAGGCGTTCGGGGAGGAGGTCGTCGACCACTACCTGAACCGGGCCCGGATCGAGCTTCGCGCCGCCGAGGCCGCGGTCACCGATTTCGACCTCTACCGGGGCTTCGAGAGACTCTGACGGGTCGATGAGCCGGCCCGTGATCGGCATCTGCGCCGCCGTCGAGCAGGCGCGCTGGGCATCCTGGGACGTCGTGGTGGCGATGGCTCCGCGCACGTACGCGACCGCGGTCCAGGCCGCCGGCGGGATCGCGGCGATCCTGCCGCCCGATCCCGCGGTGACAGCCGACCCCGACCTACTGCTCGACCGGATCGACGGCCTGCTCCTTGCGGGCGGCTCCGACATCGACCCGGCCGTCTACGGGGCCGAGCCGGCTCCGGAGACCGCCGGTCAGCGCATCGACCGCGACGAGTTCGAGCTCGCGCTGCTGCGGCGGGCGATCGAGCGCGACATGCCGGCCCTCGGGATCTGCCGCGGGATGCAGATGCTCAACGTCGCCTGCGGCGGCACCATCGACCAGCACATCCCGAACCGGCTCGGCGGTGCCGCCCGCCATCGCGAGGTCCCCGGGACGTTCAGCGACCACGAGGTCGAGATCGAGGCCGGGTCGCTGGCCGCCCGGGCCGTCGCCGCCGAGCGGGCGGCGATCAAGTCCCACCACCACCAGGGGGTCGACCGGCTCGGCGACGGGCTCGCGGTGAGCGCGCGCTCGGCCGACGACGACGAGATCGAGGCGATCGAGATGCCGGCGAGCCGGTACGCCCTCGGCGTGCTCTGGCACCCTGAGGAGGATGTCAGCTCGAAGGTGATCGCATCGCTGGTCGCCGCAGCCGAAGTGGAGGTGAATCGATGATCGAGGTGGTCGAGCCGGCCAGAGCCGAGGTGATGGCGGAGGTGCCGCGCGCAGGGGCGGAGGAGGTCGACGCCGCCGTCGCCCGCGCCAAGGCCGCCTTCCCCGCCTGGCGCGCGGTCGCCCCCGGCGATCGCGCCGCACTGATGCGGGCGCTCGCCGACCGCATCGAGAGTCGCGCGGGCGATCTCGCGGTCCTCGAGGCGCGCAACGCCGGCAAGCCGATCTCCGACGCCCGCGGCGAGATCGGGATGGTCGTCGAGTGCTTCCGCTACTACGCCGGCGCCCCCGAGCGGCTGCTCGGGCAGACGATCCCGGTCGCGGGCGGGGTCGACATGACCTTCCGCGAGCCGCTCGGAGTCGTCGGGCTGATCGTGCCCTGGAACTTCCCGCTCGTCATCACCTCCTGGAAGACGGCACCGGCGCTCGCCGCCGGCAACACCGTGGTCCTGAAGCCGGCCGAGCTGACGCCACTGACCGCGATCGAGCTCGAGCGGATCGCGCTCGACGCCGGTCTGCCCGAGGGCGTCCTCAACGTCGTCGCCGGGCCCGGCTCGGTCTGCGGGCAGCGTCTGGTCGAGCATCCCGACGTCGCCAAGATCGCCTTCACCGGCTCAACCGAGGTCGGGCGCGGGATCGCCGCCGGGGCGGCGCAGACGATCAAGCGGGTGACGCTCGAGCTCGGCGGCAAGTCCGCCAACCTCGTCTTCGCGGACGCCGACATCGAGGCCGCGGCCGCGGCGGCGCCATTCGCCGTCTTCGGCAACGCCGGCCAGGACTGCTGCGCCCGCTCCCGGATCCTCGTCCAGCGCGAGGCGATCGACGACTTCATGGCGGCGCTCGAGCGAACGGTGAAGTCGATGGTCGTCGGCGATCCACTTGACGAGGCCACGCAGATGGGACCGCTGATCTCCGCCTCACACCGCGAGACGGTCGCGTCGTTTCTCGACGGCGAGGTGCCGGTCGCGTTCCGCGGCGAGGCTCCCGACGGGCCCGGGTTCTGGTTCCCGCCGACGGTCCTCGAGCCGACCACCAACGACGTCCGCGCGGCCCGTGAGGAGATCTTCGGGCCGATCGTCGCGGTGATCCCGTTCTCCGGCGAGGACGAGGCCGTCGCGATCGCCAACGACACGATCTACGGGCTCTCGGGCTCGGTCTGGAGCGGCGACGGCGGCCGGGCGCTGCGCGTGGCGCGCGCCCTCGACACCGGCGTGATCTCGATCAACTCGAACTCGTCGGTGCGGGTCTCGACCCCGTTCGGCGGCTTCAAGCAGTCCGGCGTCGGTCGCGAACTGGGCCCCGACGCGCTCGATCACTACACCGACGTCAAGAACGTCTACTACGCAACCGAGGAGGGTTAGCTGATGGCCGAACGTCCGGGACGACTCGAGGGCAAGGTCTGCGTCATCACCGGCGCGGCGAGCGGGATCGGCGCCGAGACCGCCCGCCTGTTCGCCGCTGAGGGTGCCCATGCCGTCGGAGTCGATCTGGCCGAGGGCTCGGAGGGGGAGATGACGATCGTCGCCGACGTCACCGATCCCGAGCAGGTCGAGGGCATGTACGCCCAGGCCCGGGAGCGCTACGGGAGGATCGACGTGCTCTTCAACAACGCCGGGATCAATCCGCCCGAGGACGCGTCGATCCTCGACACCAGCCTCGAGGTCTTCCAGAAGGTGCAGGACGTCAACCTCCGCAGCGTCTTCCTCTGCTGCAAGTACGGGATTCCGCACCTGCTGGAGAACGAGAACGGTGGGTCGGTGATCAACACCGCCTCGTTCGTCGCCGTCATGGGGGCGGCCGTCTCGCAGATCTCCTACACGGCGTCGAAGGGGGCGGTCCTGGCGATGTCGCGGGAGCTCGGTGTCGAGTTCGCGCATCGCGGCGTCCGCGTCAACTCGCTCTGCCCGGGCCCGGTCGACACGCCGCTTCTGCAGGAGCTGTTCGCGAGTGACCCGAAGAAGGCGGCGCGGCGACTGGTCCACCTCCCGTTCGGGCGCTTCGCTCTCGCCAAGGAGATCGCCAACGGCGCCCTGTTCCTCGCCGGCGACGAGAGCTCCTATGTCACCGCGTCGAGCTTCCTCGTCGACGGCGGCCTCTCGCAGGCCTACCTGACGCCGGACGCGAGTGACGATCCGCAGTACTGACGCCTTCCGGCCCGGGGGCGGGCCTAGACTGACGCGCATGATCGACGAGATCGTCTTCGATGAGCGGGGGCTCGCCCCATGCGTGATCCAGGACGCCGGCACCGGCGAGGTCCTGACGCTCGCGTGGGTGAACGCCGAGTCGCTGCAGCGCACGGTCGAGACCGGAGAGATGCACCTCTGGAGCCGCTCCCGCGACGAGCTCTGGCACAAGGGCGCGACGTCGGGGAACGTCCAGCGCGTGCGCGAGCTCCGCTACGACTGCGATGCGGACGCGGTCCTGGCGCTGGTCGATCCCGCGGGCCCGGCCTGTCATACGGGCGAGCGGACCTGCTTCTTTCGCGCCGCCGACGGCGATCCGCAGCCGACGGCGCACGAGGCGCTGCCGGTCCTCGAGCGGACGATCGCCGCGCGCCGCGACGACGCGCCGGAGGGCTCCTACACGGCGAAGCTGCTGGCCGACCCCGAGCTGACCGGCGAGAAGGTGCGCGAGGAGGCCGACGAGGTCGCCCGCGCCGTCGCCGGCGAGTCCGACGAACGCGTCGCGGAGGAGTCCGCCGACCTTCTCTACCACCTGGAGGTCGCCCTGGCCTCCCGAGGCCTCGGGATCGAGGGCGCATTCGAGGTGCTCAACCGGCGGCGCGGCGACCGATCGCCTTGACGCCCGCCCGGACCACTCTCGAGCGGGCGCGCGAGCTCGCGGCGGACGGTAACGTCGTCCCGATCGTCGAGACCTTCGTCGGCGACACCGAGACCCCGGTCTCCGCGTTTCTCAAGCTCCGCGGCGAAGCGCCGTCGTTCCTGCTCGAGTCGGCCGAGCAGGGCGGCCGCCTCGGGCGCTATTCCTTCCTCGGCTTCAGCCCGCACCTGCAGCTCCGCTGGACCGGCGGGGAGCTGCTCGAGTGGGAGGGAGCCGCCTCGACCGATGCGGAGCCGACGCGCCGGACGCCGGCGCCGGACCCATACGGCGCCGTGGCCGAGGCCCTCGGGCGCTTCGGGCTCGCCGACGCCGACGAGATCCCGTTCGCCGGCGGCGCAGTCGGCCTCTTCGGGTACGACCTCGTCCGGACCGTCGAGCCGCTCGGCGATCCGAATCCCGATCCGCTCGGATTGCCCGACCTGGCGCTGATGGTCTGTGAGCTGATCGTCGCCTTCGACCACCACCAGCACGAGGTCTCGATCATCGCCCTCGCGTTCGCCGGCGACGGCATCGATGCCGCCTACGAGCGCGCCGCCGGACTGATCGACGAGGCCCGGGACCACCTCCGGGGGGCCATCCCCGAGCCGCCGGCCGCGAGCGCTCCCGGCGGCGAGGTCGAGTGGAAGTCGAACATGACCCGCGAGCAGTTCGAGGCGAACGTGGCGCGGATCGTCGAGTACATCCGGGCCGGCGACGCGTTCCAGGTCGTGCCCTCGCAGCGATTCACGGCCGAGTGCCCGGTCGAGGCGTTCTCGATCTACCGCGGGTTGCGGGCGGTCAACCCGTCGCCCTACATGTACTTCCTCGACTTCGGGGACTTCGAGATCTCCGGCGCCTCGCCGGAGCCTCTGGTCAAGGTCACCGGTCGCCGGGTCGAGACCCGTCCGATCGCGGGCACCTACCCGCGCGGAGAGGACGAGGAGGAGGACCGCGCGAACGCCGAGCGCCTGCTCGCCGATCCGAAGGAGCGCGCCGAGCACGTGATGCTCGTCGACCTCGGCCGCAACGACCTCGGCCGCGTCTCCGAGTACGGCACCGTCGTCGTCGACGAGCTGATGGCGGTGGAGACCTACAGCCACGTCCTCCACATCGTCAGCCGCGTGTCCGGCCGTCTCCGCGAGGGGCTCGGGGCGATGGACGTTCTGCGCTCGGCGCTGCCGGCGGGAACGCTGTCGGGGGCGCCGAAGGTCCGGGCGATGCAGATCATCGACGAAGTCGAGCCGCACAAGCGCTGTTCCTACGGCGGCGCGATCGGCTATCTCGACTTCCGCGGCGACCTCGACGTCGCGATCCATATCCGCACGGTCGTCGTCAAGGACGGGCTCGCCCACGTGCAGGCCGGCGGCGGCACGGTCGCCGACGCCAAGCCCGACTACGAGTACCGCGAGTCGCTGCAGAAGGCGAAGGCGATCTTCCGCGCGGTCGACGTCGCGGCCGAGCATCCGGAGTGGGGATGAACGTCCTCGTCATCGACAACTACGACTCGTTCACCTACAACCTCGTCCAGTACCTGGGCGAGCTCGGGGCGGCGATCGACGTGGTGCGAAACGACGTCGAGACCGTGGACGAGATGCTCGCCCGGGCACCCGAGCGCCTGGTGATCTCACCGGGGCCGTGCACGCCGGCCGAGGCCGGGGTCTCGGTCGAGGCCTCGCGGCGGTTTCCGGAGGCCGGCATCCCGACGCTCGGGGTCTGCCTCGGTCACCAGTCGATGGTCGAGGCGTTCGGCGGGCGCGTGCTGCGGGGCGAGCCGATCCACGGCAAGGACGCGGAGATCGACCACGACGGCCGGACGATCTTCGCCGGCCTGCCGGAGCCGCTGACGGTCGGCCGCTACCACTCGCTGGTCGCCGATCCCGACCTCCCGGACGAGCTCGAGCTGTCGGCCTCCTATGAGGGAATCGTGATGGCGGTGCGCCATCGCGAGCTTCCCGCCGAGGGCGTCCAGTTCCACCCCGAGTCGGTGCTGACGCCGCTCGGCAAGCGGATGCTCGCCAACTTCCTCGGCCTTCCCGCCGGGGCAGCGGCGTGAGAGACTGACGCGCCCGAGGCCGCGATGCCGAACGAGATCCTGACCCGCGCCATCGATGCCGTCTGCTCCGGAGAGCACCTGACGGCCGATCACGCCTCGGCGGTGCTCGCCGAGATCATGGAGGGCCGCGCCGGCGAGGTACAGACGGGGGCCTTCCTGGTCGCCCTGCGAGCCAAGGGCGAGACGGTCCCGGAGCTGATCGGGCTCGCCCGGACCATGCGCGAGCTCGCATCTCACGTCGAGACCGGGCGGACCGACCTCGTCGATACCGCCGGCACCGGCGGAGGACCGTCGACGTTCAACGTCTCGACGACCGCCGCCCTGATCGCCGCCGGGGCGGGCTGCGCGGTCGCCAAGCACGGAAACCGCTCGAGCACGTCGAGGTCGGGGTCCGCCGACATGCTCGAAGCCCTCGGCGTCGAGATCGCGCCGACGCCGGAGCAGGTGGGCGAGGCGATCCGGCAGACCGGCTTCGGCTTCATGTTCGCCCCGGCCCATCACGCTGCGATGAAGCACGTCGTCCCGGTCCGCCGCGAGCTCGCCGTCAGGACGATCTTCAACTTCCTGGGACCGCTCACGAACCCGGCCGGCGCGACCCGACAGCTCCTCGGCGTCTCCGACCGCCGGTATCAGGAGACGATCGCCGAGGCCCTCGCCGGGCTCGGTTGCGACCACGCGCTCGTGGTCACCGCCGAGGAGGGGCTCGACGAGATCTCGATCGCCGGCCCGACCCGGGTCATCGAGGTCCGCGACGGCGGGACCAGCGAGTGGTTCGTCGAGCCCGGCGACTTCGGGATCCCCGAGGCCCCGCTCGAGGCGATCGCGGGCGGCGAGCCCGAGGAGAACGCCGACGTCGCGAAGGCGGTGCTGGCCGGCGAGGACGGCCCCGCGGCGGACATCTCCGTGCTCAACGCCGGTGCCGCGATCTACGTCGGCGGCGCCGCCGCCGACATCGGAACCGGGGTCGAGGCGGCCCGCGAGGCGATCGACTCCGGCGCCGCCGCCGGCGTCCTCCGCCGGCTGATCGAGATGGGCGCCCCGCGCCAGGACGGGTGACGCGGCCTCGCCGCCGCCCCGGATCGGTAGCCTCCCGCTCGGATGAGCAAGCTGGATCAGCTCGTCGACGCGGCGCGTGACGGCGTTCGCAGACGCAGTGCCGAAAAACCCGGCGACGAGCTCCGCTCGCGACTCGCCGGACGCGGCGGACACCGCCCCTTCAAGGAGGCCCTCGTCCGGCCGAGCCTCTCGGTGATCGCGGAGTTCAAGCGCGGCTCACCCTCGGCCGGGGCCATCAATCCCGACGCCGACGTCACAGCCGTCGTCGGCGCCTATGAGCGCGGCGGAGCGGCGGCGATCTCGGTCCTCACCGACGAGCCCCACTTCCACGGCTCGCTCGCCGACCTCGAGGCTGCTCGCGGAGCGACCGCGCTGCCGATCCTCCGCAAGGACTTCATCGTCGATCCCTACCAGCTCTGGGAGGCATCGCTCGCCGGGGCCGACGCGGTGCTCCTGATCGTCGCTGCGCTCGCCGACGAGGACCTTCGCCTGCTCTACGACGAGGCCACCGCCGTCGATCTCGACTGCATGATCGAGGTCCACGACGAGCTCGACCTCGAACGGGCCCTGAAGCTCGACCCGGACGTGATCGGGATCAACAACCGCAACCTCGGCGACCTCACCGTCGACACGGCGACGACCCCCGAGCTGATCACCGACGTACCGGCGGGGAAGACCGTCGTCGCGGAGTCCGGCTACACCGATCCGGCCCAGGTCGAGGAGCTCGAGCGGATCGGCGTCGACGCCGTCCTGATCGGCGAGTCGCTGATGCGGTCGGGCGACCCGGAGGCTGCCGTCCGCGACCTCGTCTCGGACGAGGAGCGCACGCGCGAGCACCTGTTCAGCGACGAGCGCTGAACGCGTTCAGCCTGCACACGGGAAAGTTTTAGCCTCCGTTCAGAGCCTTTTTGGCAGCCGCTGAAGAAGGCCGCGCACCATGGCGCGGCTATGAATCGACTCAAGACCTTCTTCCGCAGTTCCTTCGGCTCGGCCCTGCTCGGCGGCATCGTCGCCGTCGCGCTCGGCGTGGTCGCCATTGCGACCGGCATCGTCTCGGTCGACAACTCCTCCGGCTCGACCGTGGCCTCCTCGCCGCCGATCGCCACCGAGCCCGCCTCCGGCGACGGCCACACCGTCGGGCAGGTCTACCAGGACGACGCGCAGGGAGTCGCCTACATCGAGGCCGAGGAGAAGCCGACGGCTTCCGCCTCCCCGTTCGGTGCGCCGTCCGGTGGCGGCACCGCCACGGGCTCGGGCATCCTCATCGACTCCGACGGCCACGTGCTGACGAACGCGCACGTAGTCGACGGCTCCAGCTCGGTGACGGTCAAGTTCGGCGACGGCGATCCGCTGCCGGCGAAGGTCCTCGGGGTCGACGACTCGACCGACGTCGCGGTCCTCGCCGTCGATCCCGGCGACGTCGATGCCCAGCCGCTTCAGCTCGGCGACTCCGACGCGGTGAAGGTCGGCGACGGGGCCATCGCGATCGGCAACCCCTACGGCCTCGATCGCACCGTCACCTCGGGCATCATCTCGGCGCTGCAGCGGCAGATCAGCGCGCCGAACGGATTCACGATCTCCGACGTCATCCAGACCGACGCCGCGATCAACCCGGGCAACTCGGGCGGTCCGCTGATCGACTCCGACGGTCGCGTCATCGGCATCAACTCCCAGATCGCCACGGGCTCCGGCAGCAGCGGCTCCGTCGGGATCGGCTTCGCGGTCCCGATCAACACCGCCAAGAGCGTGGCCGAGCAGATCATCGACGGCGGCTCCGTCAAGCACGCCTACCTCGGGATCGAGGGGGCGGACCTGAACAGCGAGCTGGCCAAGGTCCTCAACCTCGACGTCGACCAGGGCGTCCTGGTCCAGAAGGTGACCTCCGACGGTCCCGCGGCCGCCGCGGGCCTGCAGGCCGGCGACGCCACGGTCGCGATCGAGGGCGCGCAGGTCAAGGCCGGCGGCGACGTGATCACCGCGATCGACGGCAAGCCGATCACCGGCATGGAGGATCTGATCGCCGCGATCAACGCCAAGCAGCCCGGCGACACGGTGACGCTGACGGTCCTACGCGGCGGGTCCTCGCAGGACATCGACGTCAAGCTGGCGGACCGCCCGGCATCGGTCCAGGGGTAGCCGTCTCCCTCAACGGCTCCGCGGGCCGGGTTCCACGAGTTGGGCCCGGGGGACGGAGGCACCGGCTCCGCGCTTCGCGCTGAGTGTCGCCTGCACCTCCGCCCCCCGGGCCCGCGACGTGGGATCGGGGGCGCGGGGAAGCGGAGACGTGTGGGTGGACCGCTGCGGAGCTGGATTTGGGAAAGGAGTTGGGTGGCTGAGGCGCCCCGCCGCCCACTGCTCCGCGAACGAGCGGTCCGATCGCCGGCGTGGAACGTATGGGGGCGGGATCGGGAGGTGCCGCCGACACTCAACCCCCCGGAGGCGGTGCCTCCCGATCCCGCCCTTCGGCAGATCCTCCGCATCTGCGATCTTTGACCGTGTGAAGGTCAAGATTTGCGGCATCACATCGCTCGCGGACGCCGAGGCCGCCGTCTCGGCGGGCGCCTGGGCGGTCGGGCTCAACCACAGCCCCGAGAGCCCGCGGCTGATCGATCCCGCCGCGGCCGAGGAGATCGGCGCGGCGCTGAAGCGGCGGTGCGAGGTCGCGGGCGTCTTCGTCAACCAGCACCTCGACGAGATCGTCGACGCGGCCGATCGCGAGGGCCTGACGCTGATCCAGCTGCATGGAGAGGAGGGGCCGAGCTTCTGTGCGGAGGCTCACCGCCGGACCGGGGCGAAGGTGATCAAGGCGTTCCGTGTCAAGTCGCCCGCCGAGATCAACGCCGCGCGCGCCTACCGGACCGATTTTCACCTCTTCGACGCCTATCGCCGCGGCGCTCACGGCGGCACCGGGGCGACCTTCGACTGGGATCTCGTCGCCGGGCGTCGCGGGGGCGTGCCGGCCCTGCTCGCCGGCGGGCTCGACTCCGACAACGTCGGCGATGCGATCGCCGCCGCGAATCCGTGGGGGGTGGACGTCTGCAGCGGCGTCGAGATCTCTCCCGGCGTCAAGGACCACAACCGGATCACCTCGTTCATGGTCGCCGCCGGGCGGGCCGGGGAGATCCAGCGTGCCGAGCGCGACCGCCGCCGGGCGCTGAAGCAGGTCCGGCGCGCGGTGGCCCACGGGCGGCGGGACGGATGAGCCCCGTCGAGTCGAGGTTCGGCCCCTACGGGGGCCGATACGTACCCGAGGTCCTGGTCGCCGCGCTCGATGAGCTCACGGGCGCCTGGGAGGAGGCGAGCGCCGACCCGGTCTACCGCGCGGAGCTCGACGGCCTGCTGCGCGACTTCGTCGGCCGGCCGACCCCGCTGTACCTGGCCGGGAGGCTCTCCGAGCGGGTCGGCCGCACCGTCTACCTGAAGCGCGAGGACCTCGCGCACACCGGGGCCCACAAGATCAACAACGCCGTCGGCCAGGCCCTGCTCGCCCGGCGGATGGGCAAGACCCGGATCATCGCCGAGACCGGCGCCGGCCAGCACGGCGTCGCAACCGCGACGGCCTGCGCGCTGCTCGGCCTCGAGTGCGTCGTCTACATGGGGACCGAGGACATGCGGCGGCAGGCTCCGAACGTCGAGCGGATGAAGCTCATGGGGGCGACGGTCGAGCCGGTCGAAGCCGGTGCCAGGACCCTGAAGGAGGCGGTCAGCGCCGCGATCCGCGACTGGGTCACGAACGTCGGCGACACCCACTACATCATCGGATCCGCGGTCGGCCCGGCTCCGTACCCGGCGCTCGTGCGCGACCTCCAGCGGGTCATCGGCGACGAGGCCCGCGAGCAGATACTCGCCGCCGCCGGGAGGTTGCCGGACCGGGTAATCGCCTGCGTCGGCGGAGGCTCCAACGCGATCGGGAGCTTCGTCCCGTTCGTCGGCGACGCGGGCGTCGAGCTGATCGGCGTCGAGGCGGCGGGCGAGGGCCTCAACGGGCGCCACGGCGCGTCGCTCGCCGCGGGCCGGACCGGGGTCCTGCACGGCGCGCTCTCCGCCGTCCTCGCCGACGAGGACGGGCAGATCCTCGAGGCTCACTCGATCTCCGCCGGCCTCGACTACCCCGGCGTCGGGCCGGAGCACGCGATGCTTCGCGACACCGGACGCGCCCGCTACGTGGCGATCACCGACACCGACGCGCTCCTCGCGCTTCGCGAGCTCTCGCGCCTCGAGGGCATCGTCCCGGCGCTCGAGAGCTCGCACGCCGTCGCCTGGATCCTCGGCGAGGGCCGGGAGCCGGCGGGCGGGATCGACGTGCTCACCCTCTCCGGCCGCGGCGATAAGGACCTCGCCGAGGCCCTGGCCGGGCTCGAACGCCTCGACGTCGATGGCTGAGACCGGGATCGAGCGGATTGCGCGCGCCTTCGCCGCCGCTGAGGCGGAGGGCCGCGCGGCGCTGATGCCGTACCTGATGGGCGGCTTTCCCGACCAGGAGACGTCGGCCGCCGTGATCGACGCCTACGCCGACACCGGTGCCGACCTGATCGAGCTCGGCGTGCCCTACTCCGACCCGCTCGCCGACGGCCCTCAGATTCACGCCGCGGCCACGGCGGCGCTGGCGGCGGGCGCCCGATTCGACTCGGTGATGGAGCTTTGCGAGCGCGTCTCGGAACGCCTGCCGGTGCTACCGATGGTCTACGCGAACGTCGTGCTCACCCTCGGGCCCGAGCGCTTCGCGGCGACGCTCGCCGATGCCGGCGCCGCCGGCGCGATCATCCCCGACCTACCTCGAGCCGAGGACCCGTCGGTCGCCGACGCCCTGCTCGAGCGCGGGCTGGCGCCGATCGGCTTCGTCTCGCCAACCACGTCGCCCGAGCGCCTGCGTGAGATCGGAGCGGCTGCGGTCGGGTTCACCTACGTCGTCTCGCTGACCGGTGTGACCGGCGAGCGGACCGAGCTGCCGCCCGAGCTCGCTGAGATGGTCGCGGCCGTCAAGGATGCCTCCGACGCCCCCGCCGCGGTCGGCTTCGGCATCGGCACCCCCGAGCAGGCCGCACGGGTCGGGGCGATCGCCGATGGGGTCATCATCGGAACCCGCCTGGTCAGGGCGGTCGCCGACGCGGCCGATCGCGACGCGGCGGTCGATGCGGTCGCGGCGTTCATGGCAGACACCCGGATGGCCCTGTAGATTTCGCGCCCATGCAGTTGCTCGGATTCGCAGCCGTCGCGCTCTTCGCGTTCATGATCAGCTTCGCCCTCGACCTCGGCGGAGCCATCTCGGCGATGATCTTCCTGCTGATCCTCTTCATCGGCGCCCTGCTCCGCGCCTGGCATCCGCTGATCGAGTGGATGCGCGGCCCGGCCGCGAAGCTCTAGCCGCCGGTCAGGAGAAGAACCGCTTGGCGATCTCGAGCAGCTCGAGATCGACCGTCTTGATCCCGCGGACATCCTCCAGCGGGACCGACGTCACCTCGTTCCCGCTCAGGGCGACCATCCGTCCGAAGCGGCCCGCCTTGGCGAGCTCGTAGGCCTCGGCCCCGTAGCGGGTCGCGAGGATCCGGTCGTGGGCGGTCGGCGTTCCGCCGCGCTGGATGTGGCCGAGCACGACGGTCCTCGCCTCGAAGCCGGTCCTCGCCTCGAGCTCCTTCGCGAGTGCCGTGCCGATGCCGCCGAGTCGCTCGTAGCCGTACTCGTCGGTTTCGGCGTTGACGCGGATCCTCCGCACCTCGCCGTCGGCGAAGGCGAGCTTGGCGCCCTCGGCGACGACGATGATCGAGAAGTCCTTGCCGCGCTCGTGCCGGTGGGAGACGGCCGCGGCGAGCTCCTCGACCGGCGTGTCGACCTCGGGGATGACGATCCCGTCCGCGCCTCCGGCGAGCCCGCCGTAGAGGGCGATCCAGCCGGCGTTTCTGCCCATCACCTCGACGACCATGACCCGGTCGTGGGACTGAGCCGTGGTGTGAAGCCGGTCGATGGCCTCCATCACGACGTGAACGGCCGTGTCGAATCCGAACGTGAAGTCGGTGCCGACGATGTCGTTGTCGATCGTCTTCGGCACCCCGATCAACGGCAGCCCTTCGTCCTCGTGGAGCTGCCTGGTGATCTCCATCGTGTGCTCACCCCCGATCGCGACGACGGCGTCGAGGTTGTCGCGCTCGAAGGCGAAGGCGACCTGGTCGACGGCGTTCTCGGTCAGCGGCTCGAAGCTCGACGTCCGGAGGATCGTCCCGCCCAGCGGCAGGATGCCGGCGACGGCCCGTTGATCGAGCTCCATGTAGTCGCTGTGAGCCAGGCCCTCGTATCCCCGCCGAATGCCCACCGCCTCGTCGCCGCGGTCGATCGCCGAGCGCACGATCGCCCTGATCACGGCGTTGAGGCCGGGACAATCGCCGCCCGCGGTGAGGATTCCGATCCGCATGGGCTCGACCCTAGCGCCGGGAGTTCGATCCCGTGTTGTCCCGATGTCGATAATTGGGCAATGGAATCCCGCCGCGACCACGCCCTCCTCTACGACGGCGACTGCGGGTTCTGCCGTCTGGCGACGAAGGCGGCGATGCGCCTCGACGACGACGATCGCCTGCGAGCGGTCGCGATCCAGAGCGAGGAGGGGCAGCGGCTGCTGACCGAGGTCCCCGCCGGCCTCCGCCTCGACTCGTTCCACCTCGTGACGCCGGGCGGCCACGTCCTCTCCGGCCCCGACGCGGCGCCGGTGCTGAGCCGTCTGCTGCGCGGGGGACACGTACCCTCGCGGGCGATGCGCCGCTTCCCCGGGCAGACCGCGTCGCTGTACGGATTCGTCTCACGGCACCGCGGAGCCCTCGGTCGACTCGGCCTGCGCGCCCGGTCGGTCGACTGAGCTCCGATGCGCCCGCGACTCGCAGCGGTTACGGCCTTCGCGATGCTCGCGATCGCCATGGCGTTCGCGGGGTGCGGATCGGACGGCGACGGCGACCCCGCGCTGACGATCTATCTGAGCGCGCCGCTGAAGGGCCCGGGCGCGGCCGACGGCCGCGACGTCGCCGACGGCGCACGGATGGCGCTGGACGACGCCGGCGACGAGGCGGCGGGCACGTCCGTACGGCTGGTCGTCCTCGGCGACGCGGCCGACGGGGGGGCGCGCTCCGCCCTCGCCGGCGCGAACGCCCGGACAGCGACCGAGGACTCGACCGCGATCGCCTACGTCGGCGAACTCGACTCCGGCTCGACCAGGACGTCGCTTCCGATCACCAACGAGGCGGGCCTCCTGCAGGTCTCCGCCGGCGCCTCGGCGACTGACCTCACGCGGGCGGCGCCCGGCAGCGATCAGGTCCCCGACGTGGTCCAGCCGAGCGGCGTCCGGACGTTCGCCCGCGTGGTTCCCTCCGACGTCGCCCAGGGTGCCGCTGCGGCGGGAGCGATGAGACGGGCCGGCGACGAGCGGGTGGGGGTCGTTCGCAGCCCGAGCGCCGATGCGTCCTACGCCCACTCCCTGGTTCTCGGGCTTGATTCGGTGACCAACGGCCCCGAGCGGGCGGGTGGTCCGCCGCTCGACGCGCTCTATCAGCCGAGCCCGCTGCCGGGAGCCCATCGGGCTCTTGCGGACCGCAGCGGCGTGTCGCCTGGTCAGTTCTACGGGGCCGACGCCACGATCTCCGGAACTCCTCCGACGTCCACGCTCCCTCCGGGCTCTTTGGCCGTCTCCGGCACGCTCGCGCCCTCGCAGCTCGCCGACCCCGATTTCGCCGATCTGTTCGCCGACGCCTACGAACGCCCGCCCGGTCGCTTCGCCGCCTACGGCTACGAGGCGATGGCCTCGGTGCTCGATGCGATCGACCGCGCCGACGATCCGCTCGACCGGAAGTCGGTGGTCGACGCCTACTTCGCGACCTCGGACCGGGACTCGGTTCTCGGGCCGTGGTCCGTCGACGATGTCGGTGACACGACCCTCGACCGCGTCGGCGCGTACGTGGTGCGCCCGGACGGCGCTCTTCGGCCCGCGGACGAGCCGCTGAGGATCCCCTGAGGCTCAGGCCAGCGCGTCGGCGAGGGCGCCGTCGATCTCCGGGTGGCGGAAGGCGTAGCCCTCCTCCTGGGCGCGCTTGGGGATCGCCCGCTGGCCGCCGGTCGCGACCTCGCCGAGCTCAGCGCCGAGCCGGAGCTTCACGGCCAGCTTCGGCACGGGCATCACGGCGGGCCGGTGCAGCGCCCGGCCCAGGGCCTTCGAGAACTCCCGGTTGGTCACCGGGTTCGGCGCCGACGCGTTGTAGACGCCGGAGGCCGATTCGGTGTCGAGCACCCAGAGCATCAGTCCGACCTCGTCATCGAGGCTGATCCACGGCATGTAGTTGCGGCCGCCCGCGACGGGGCCGCCGACGCCGAGCTTGAAGGGCAGAAGAAGCTCGTCCAGCAGGCCGGCGTCCCTGGTCAGCAGGAGGCCCGTCCGCGTGATCACGAGCCGGACTCCGCCCTTGGCCGCCTCCTCGGCCGCGGCCTCCCAAGCCACGCAGACCTGGGCGTCGAAGCTCGAGCCGGCTCCGACCGACTCGTCGACGACCTGATCGCCGCGGTCGCCGTAGTAGCCGACCGCCGACTGGCTGACGAGGACGGCCGGGGGCCTGGGTGCGGCGAGCATGGCCGCGACCAGGTTCCGGGTGGCGGTCTCGCGGCTCTCGAGGATGCGCACCTTGGCGTCCTCGGTCCAGCGCTGGTTGATCGGCTCGCCGACGAGGTTGATCACCCCGTCCACGCCGTCGAAGGCCTCCTCGGGCGGGCGCTCGCGGGTCGGGTTCCAGGCGTGCCAGAGGACCTTCGGATTGCCCTGTCGGGCCTTCTCGGGATCGCGGGAGAGCCCGACGACCTGATCGCCGCGGGCGGTGAGCGCATCGCATACCGCCTTGCCGATCGTGCCGCTGGCTCCGGTGACGAGGATCTTCATGAACCCGCTTCCTACCCGATCGCGGCGAACGTACCCGTTTCTTCGGTGACCCTCGCGATGCCGGCGTTCTTCGCCTCGGCGACGACGGCCGCGGCCACCGCGGGGGCGACGTCGCGGTCGAACACGCTGGGGATGATGTAGTCCTCGTTCAGGTCCTCATCAGTGACGACCGCCGCGATGCCCTTGGCCGCCGCGAGCTTCATCTCCTCGGTGATCGCCGGAGCTCCGGCGTCCATCGCGCCCCGGAAGACCCCGGGGAACGCGAGCACGTTGTTGATCTGGTTCGGGTAGTCCGATCGGCCGGTGGCCATGATCCGGACGTAGGGCTCCGCCTCCTCCGGCATGACCTCGGGGGTCGGATTCGCCATCGCGAAGACGATCGCGTCCTTGTTCATCCCGGCGAGGGACTTCGCATCCACCAGCCCCGGTCCCGACAGCCCGATGAACAGATCGGCCCCCTCGAGCACGTCGTTGGGACCCCCCGCGAGCTTCTCGGGATTCGTGGTCTCGGCGAACCAGCGCTTGATCGGAGGCATCTCGTCCGCCGCGTAGTCGGCCCGGGCGGTCGAGATCGCTCCGCGCCGGTCGCAGCCGATGATGTCGGTGACGCCGGCGGCGACCATCATCTTCGTGCAGGCGATGCCGGCGGCCCCGAGGCCGAGCATCACCACCCGCAGCGACTCGATCGGCTTGCCGATGATCTTCAGCGAGTTGAACAGCGCCGCCATCACGACGATCGCGGTGCCGTGCTGGTCGTCGTGGAAGACGGGGATGTCGAGGATCTCCCGCAGCCGGTCCTCGATCTCGAAGCAGCGCGGGGCCGAGATGTCCTCGAGGTTGATGCCGCCGAAGCCCGGCGCCATCAGCCTGACGGCGTCGACGATCTCGTCGGGATCCTTCGTGTCCAGGGCGATCGGAAACGCGTCGACGTTCGCGAACTCCTTGAAGAGCATCGCCTTGCCCTCCATCACCGGCATCGCGGCCTCCGGGCCGATGTCGCCGAGGCCGAGCACCGCGGTGCCGTCGGTGACGACGGCGACCGTGTTCTTCTTGATCGTGAACTCGAAGGCCTTCGACCGATCGCCGGCGATCTCGGTGCAGACGCGGGCGACGCCGGGCGTGTATGCCATCGAGAGATCGTCGCGCGTCTTCAGCGGGTATTTGTTGTGCTGCTCGATCTTGCCGCCGCGGTGCATCGCGAAAGTCCGGTCCGTGTAATCGATCACCCGGGCGCCGCGGATCGCTCCGATCGAGCGCAGGATCTGCTCCCAGTGCTCGGGGCCGCGGGCATCGATGGTGAACTCGCGGACCCGCTTGCCCTCGGGGCCCGCGCCGGGTACGAGGTCGACGCTCTGCAGACCGCCGCCCGCTTCGGCGATCGCGGCCGTGATCCGGCCGAGGGGCTCGTTGCGGGCGTCGAGCTCGACGCGGACGGTGACGGAGAACTGGGCGCTGACTGATGCCATGGTGGGCGTGATCATAGGAGCAGCGGGTTTCGGGCACCGGTCGTGGGAGACTGACCGGGGTGAACCCGCTGCTTAGACGTCTGCAGAGCACCGCGCGCGGTCAGGCCGGCGCGCTGTTCCGCGTCGCCAGCAAGCCGATCGGCGGTGGGGGCGGCCTGCGTCACGCCGCGCTCGGCCCGCTCGCCGGCGGGGAGGACCTGACCGGCCAGGTCGTCCTCGTGACCGGCGCCTCGTCGGGGATCGGCGAGGCGGCCGCTCGGCAGGTCGCCGCGGCCGGCGCCACCGTGGTCCTCGTCGCCCGCAGCGCCGGCGCGCTCGAGCGGATCGCGGCCGAGATCGATGCCGCCGGGCCCGGGAGGGCGGAGGCGCGGCCGTGCGACCTGACGAACCTCGACGCGATCGACGCCCTCTGCGACGAGATCCTCGCCGACCACGACGCGGTCGACGTCCTCGTCAACAACGCCGGCCGGTCGATCCGGCGATCCGTCGACCAGTCGGAGGAGCGCTTCCACGACTTCGAGCGGACGATGCAGCTCAACTACTTCGCGGCGATCAAGCTGATCATGCGGCTGCTGCCCGCGATGCGCGCACAGGGCCACGGCCAGGTCGTCAACGTCTCCTCCGCCGGAGTCCAGATCAGGACGCCGCGGTTCTCCGGCTACATCGCCTCGAAGGCGGCGCTCGAAGCGTTCTCCGATGCCGTCCAGGCGGAAGCTCTCGCCGACGGCGTCCGCTTCACGACGATCTCGATGCCGCTCGTGCGAACTCCGATGATCACGCCGACCAAGCAGTACGAGAGCATCCCGGCGTTGACCCCGGAGGAAGCGGGCCGACTCGTCTCCGAGGCGATCGGTGGCCGGCCGCGCCGTGTCGCACCGCCGTTCGCGCACGTGTTCTCGACCGTCGACCGGCTCAGCCCGGAGACGATGGACACGATCCGGAACCGGGTCTACCGGATGTTTCCCGAGTAGCTACCGGAGCGGTTACAGCGACTCGGCGCCGAACGTGTCGCAGTCGGCCGGGTCGCCCGACTCGTAGCCGCGCTCGAACCAGGAGCGGCGCTGCTCGGAGGTGCCGTGAGTGAAGCTGTCGGGGTCGACCTGACCGGTGGCCTGCTCCTGCAGGCGATCGTCGCCGACGGCCTCGGCGGCGTTGAAGGCCTCGTCGAGGTCGCCGGGCTCGAGGTCGCCCTCGGCGAACACCGTCGACGCCCAGACGCCCGCGTAGCAGTCGGCCTGGAGCTCCTGGCGGACCGAGAGCTCGTTGGCGTCGCCGGGGTCGGAGCGGCTGAGGCGGTCGACCTCGGAGCTGGTGCCGGTCATCCGCTGGACGTGGTGGCCCATCTCGTGGGCGATCACGTAGGCCCAGGCGAAGTCGCCCGACGCGCCGAGCTGGCGCCTCATGTCCTCGTAGAAGCTGAGGTCGAGGTAGACGCGCTCGTCGGCGGGGCAGTAGAGGGGGCCGACGGCGGACGTGGCGCTGCCGCAGCCGTCGGTCCGGACGGCGCCCGAGTAGAGGACGAGCTTGGCCGTGTCGTAGGGATCGCCGTCGGCGGCGAAGGTGCGCCGCCAGACGTCCTGGGTGTCGTCGAAGACGTAGCTCGAGAAGTCCTTGAGGTCGGCCTGGGGGTCCTCGCCGGGCGGCAGCGGCTGCGGGTTGTCGGCGCCGGGAGCGGTCGCGCCGGTCCCGAATGCGCCGGGAACGTCGAAGCCGCCGCTCCCGCCTCCGAGCAGGTTGATCCCGACGATCACGAGGATCACGATCAGACCCGCGCCGCCGCCGATGCTCCCGATCCCGCCGGGGATCGGGAGGCCGCCGCCGCCACCTCCGGCGGAGCCCTTCGAGGCGCCGCGGATGTCGATCACGTCGCGGCTCTTCGATCCGCGCTTCCACTTCATCGCCGCTGATCGAAGCAGATCGGCCGCACCTATGATCAAACCGTGGCGGCGAACGGCGACCGAAGCGAGGGACACGGCGATCTCTTCCTGATCGACGGGAACAGCCTCGCCTACCGGGCGTTCTTCGCGCTGCCCGAGTCGATCGCCACCTCCGACGGGCGTCCGACCAACGCCATCTACGGCTTCGCGTCGATGATGGTGAAGATCCTCACCGACTACCGGCCGCGGGCTGTGGTCGTCGCCTGGGACGCCGGCTGGTCGGGGCGCGAGAAGGTCTACGAGCCCTACAAGGCGCAGCGCAAGTCGCGGCCGGATCTGCTCAAGGAGCAGTGGCCTCACCTCGCGCCGCTCTCGGAGGCGTTCGGGTTCGCGAACGTCCGGGTCGAAGGCTGGGAGGCCGACGACCTGATCGCGACGATGGTTCGCCAGGCGCGCGAGGACGAGATCCCGGTGATGGTCGTCACCGGCGACCGCGACGCCTACCAGCTGGTCGGCGACGGGGTCCGGGTCATGTCGACGTCGCGGGGCGTCACCGACACCAAGATCTACGACCGCGAGGGGGTGATCGAGCGCTACGGCGTCGCGCCCGAGCTGGTCCCCGACCTGATCGGCCTCAAGGGCGACACCTCCGACAACATCCCGGGGGTTCCCGGGATCGGCGAGAAGACCGCCTCCCAGCTGCTGCAGGAGTACGGCTCGCTCGAGGGGGTGCTCGAGAACATCGACTCGATCTCGGGCCCGAAGCGGAAGCAGAACCTGACCGAGCACGCCGACGACGCCCGGGTCTCGAAGCAGCTCGCGACGATGCACACCGACATTGACTTCGAGCTCGACCTGCCGGCGCTGATGGATCGCGGCCCCGACCTCTCCCAGCTCCGCGAAACCGCGGCCGAGTTCGAGCTCCGCCAGGTGATCCAGCGGCTCGAGGACGCGTGGGAGGGCGACGTACCCGACCGCCCAGCCGACTCGACGATCGACGCCGAGGCCGCCGAGGGGACGATCGGCGACCTCGCCGAGGGCGAGATCGCCTTCGCGATCGAGGGCCGGCGCTGGGGCGGCTTCGACGGCACCTCGCTCGTCGCCGGCGACCTGCCCGACACCGAGGGCCTGGTCGCGGCCCTCTCCGGCCACCCGCTGATCGCCCACGACGTCAAGTCGATGGCCGGCAACTCCGCCCGCGGCCTGCTGGCCGACCTCGCCGCGGGCTCGTTCGACCTGGCCCACGACACGATGGTCGCCGCGTACCTGATCGACCCCGCCCGGCGGACCTACGAGCTCGACGAGCTCGCCGCCGACGAGGGGATCTCGATCGCCGGCGCCGAGCCCCCGCCCGAGGACGGCCAGCTCTCCCTCGGAGCCGAGGAGGAGGAAGAGGCGGCCGACCCGGCACCGAGGGCCCGCCTCGTCTGGGAGCTCGCCTCGCGGCAGCGCGTCAAGCTCGACGACCTCGGACTCGAGCGGGTGATGAGCGAGGTCGAGATGCCGCTCGTGGAGGTTCTCGCCGGGATGGAGCGCGAGGGCGTCAGGCTCGACACCGAGAAGCTGGCCGCGATCTCGGGGCAGCTCGCCGGTCAGGCGGAGTCGTTGCAGGCCGAGATCTGGGCTCTCGCGGGCCGCGAGTTCACGATCGGCTCCCCGCAGCAGCTGGGCGAAGTCCTGTTCGAGGACCTGAAGCTGAGCCGCAAGCGCCGCGGCAAGACCGGCTTCTCGACCGACGCCCGGGTCCTCTCGCAGATCCGCGACGAGCACGAGATCGTCCCGAAGATCGAGCGCTGGCGCGAGGTCACGAAGCTGACCAACACCTACCTCGACTCGCTGCCGGAGCTGATCGATCCCGAGGACGGCCGGATCCACACGACCTTCAGCCAGGTCCGCGCCGCCACCGGGCGCCTGTCGAGCACGAACCCGAACCTGCAGAACATCCCGATCCGCTCCGACCTCGGCCGCCCGATCCGCGGTTGCTTCGTCGCCACCGAGGGCGACGAGCTGGTCTCCTGCGACTACAACCAGGTCGAGCTGCGGGTGCTCGCCCACGTCTCCGGCGACGAGGTGCTGCGCGAGATCTTCGCCTCGGGCGAGGACGTCCACGCCGCCACGGCGGCGGGGATCATCGGCGCCGACCCGGAGGCGATCTCGCCCGGCGAGCGGTCGAAGGCCAAGATGGTCAACTACGGGATCGCCTACGGGCTCTCCGCCTACGGACTCGCCGAGCGCCTCTCGATCCCGCAGGAGGAGGCGGCGACCTACATCGACCGCTACTTCGAGCGCTTCGCGGGCGTCAAGCGGTTCATCGACGAGACGATCGAGGCTGCCCGCGAGGAGGGCTGCGTGCGGACGCTGATGGGGCGGCGCCGCCTGATCCCGGAGCTGCGATCGCGGAACTGGCAGACGCGGACGCTCGGCGAGCGGCTGGCGGTCAACACCGTGATCCAGGGGACCGCGGCGGACATCATCAAGCTGGCGATGATCAGGGCGGCGCGCGCGCTCGCCGACGAGAAGCTCGAGTCACGGCTGATCCTCCAGATCCACGACGAGCTCCTGTTCGAGGGCCCGGCCTCGGAGACCGATGCGGTCACCGAACTCGCCCGGCGCGAGATGGTCGGCGCGTTCGACCTCGATCCGCCCCTGGCGGTTGACATCGGGGTCGGGCCCGACTGGCTCAGCGCCAAGTAGGCGCGGGGAACGGTCCGTTGCGGCCCCGGGACGGTCGCGGGGCGCGTAGGGGACATCCCGTATAGACGGGGGAGGCGGACGCGTTCAGCCTGGATGGAGTCCAATCCATCCCCACGGGAGAAGTCCAAATGAACGAATCTGAAGACAGAGGGCGAGCCGACGACGAGACCGCCGAGCGGCCCGCCGACGAGGTTCCCACGACCCCCGCACCGACGGTCCGCCGATCGCCTCGCCGTTTTCTCCGCAGCCGCGACGACCGGATCATCGCCGGCGTCGGCGGCGGCCTCGGCAGCTACTTCGACATCGATCCGGTGATCATCCGGATCGGGTTCGCGGTCTCGGTGCTGTTCGGCGGCCTCGGCGTCCTCGCCTACCTGGCGCTGGCGCTGTTCGTGCCCTCCGACGACGGCACGGGTCAGCCGGTCGAAACCGGTCGCGGCCGCGAGGTCGCTCGCATTCTCGGCATCGTCGTGATCGCCGTCGCGGCGCTCTCGGCGTTCGGGGTGCTCGTCGCCGGCGCCGCACTGGTGACCGGCCTCGGCTTCGGCGTGCCGGTCGCGGTGATCGTCGTGATCCTCGGCCTGGTCCTGGCGGCGATGTCGTTCCGCGGCGGCGCCCGCTGGCTGCTGGTGCCGGCGCTCGCGCTGTCGATCGGCGTCGGCGTCGCGGCTGCAGCCGACCTCGACCTCGAGGGCGGAATCGGCGATCGCGAGTACCGTCCGGCGAGCGCCGAGGCGATTCCCGCCGACGGCTACGAGCTCGGGATCGGGCGCCTGGCGATCGACCTCCGCGGAATCGACTGGGGTCCCAACCAGGCCCTCGACGTCAGCGCGCGGGTCGGGGCGGGCCAACTCGTGGTCGCCGCCCCATCCGATGTCTGCGTCGTCGCCGACGCGCATGCGGGAGCCGGCGATCTCCTGGTCGCGGGCCAGCAGGCCGACGGAGCCGACGTCGATCTGACCAGCGGCGAGGGCGCGAGCGCCAGGCCGATGCTCCGGCTCGACGCCGACGTCGATCTCGGCCAGATCACGGTCGTCAACGACGACCACGCCGACATCTCGAACCCGAACCGGGAGTGGGATCACGGCTGGGACGGCGGCGATTACGCCGAGTCCGGTGTCATGCGGGCCGCCAACACGGAGGCCTGCGCCGGGTGATCTCGCGAAGCGTCGATCGGGTCTCGCTGGCCGGAGGCATCGCGGTCGCCCTGCTCGGGTGCCTGCTCTGCCTCGACCAGCTCGACCTGATCGCGCTCGGCTGGGGGCCGGCCGCCGCGGCGATCTGCGCGGCGGCCGGCGTCGCCCTCGTCGCTGCCGGGCTTAGCCCCGAGGACGACGATGGGTGAGCGCCCGGCAAGGCTCCGGCGCGACCCGGCCAACGAGGTCGTCGCCGGCGTCCTCGCCGGGCTCGCCGCCCGGCTCGGGTGGGACCCGTGGCTGGTCCGGATCCTGTTCCTCGCGGGCGTCGTGGTCACCGGCGGCGTGCTGATCGCCGTCTACGCGCTCTGCTGGGCCCTCATCCCCGTCGAGGGCTCGAAGCCCCCCGGGCGGGTGGGTGTTCCCGGCGGACGCCGGGGGTGGCAACTCGGGCTCGGCGTCGGCCTGCTGACGACCTCGGGCCTCCTGGTCTTCCGCGAGCTCGGCATCTGGTGGAGCGACGCGATCATCTGGCCGCTCGTCCTCGCGGTGACCGGCGCGACGCTGCTCTGGGCCCAGTCACGCCGGAGCGGGCGGGACCGGGAGGCCCCCGCGGCGGCCACCGCCGAGCCGGCGTCGGCCGCCGGGTCCACCGCCGATGAGCGGGCCCGTCTGATCGATCTCTACCGGGGTGGATTCGGGATCGCCCTCGTCGTCGGGGCCGCGCTGCTCTTCCTCTCACAGGTCGATGCGCTCGGCGCCGCCCGGGACGCGGCGTTCACCGCGATCGTCGCGATCTTCGCTCTGGCGCTGATCCTCGCGCCCTTCATCTGGCGCCTCGGCCGCAACCTCGCCGACGAGCGGGCAGAGCGGATCCGCTCGCAGGAGCGGGCGGAGATGGCCGCCCACCTCCACGACTCGGTCCTGCAGACCCTGACGCTGATGCAGAAGCGGGCCGACGACCCTCGCGAGGTCGCGGCTCTCGCGCGGCGCCAGGAGCGCGAGTTGCGGGGCTGGCTTCTCGCCGGCCGGCCGGGCGAGGGCGACGGCGGGTTCGCGGCGTCGCTCCGGGCCGCCGCCGAGGAGGTCGAGGACTCCCAGCGGGTGAAGATCGACGTCGTGACCGTCGGCGACGCCGAGCTCGACGAGCCGGCGGCGGCGCTCGTCGCCGCCGCCCGCGAGGCACTCGTCAACGCGGCCAAGTTCGCGGCCGACGCGGGCCCGGTGTCGGTCTACGCCGAGGCCGGCCCGGAGCGGATCGAGGCGTTCGTCCGCGATCGCGGGCCCGGGTTCGAGCCCGATGCGGTGCCCGCCGACCGGCGTGGCGTGCGCGAGTCGATCGTCGGGCGCATGCAGCGGCACGGCGGGAGTGCGACGATCGTCTCCGTGCCGGGCTCGGGGACGGAAGTCGTGCTGACGATCGAACGGAATGAACGATGACCGACCGCGCCTCGATCGTGATCGTCGACGATCACGCGCTGTTTCGCGCCGGGGTCCGCTCGGAGGTCGAGGGCCTCGTCGACGTGCTCGGCGAGGCCGGGACCGTCGAGGAGGCGGTCCGGCTGGTCGGCTCGACCCGGCCCGATGTGGTCCTGCTCGACGTCCACATGCCGGGCGGGGGCGGGGTCGAGGTGATCCGCCGGGTCGCGGAGTCCGACCCCGGCCAGCGCTTTCTGGCGCTGTCCGTCTCCGACGCCGCCGAGGATGTGATCGCCGTCGTTCGCGCCGGTGCGCGCGGCTACGTCACGAAGTCGATCTCCGGCGAGGAGCTCGCGGCGGCGATCGAGCGGGTCCGCGGCGGGGACGCCGTGTTCTCTCCCCGGCTCGCGGGCTTCGTGCTCGATGCGTTCGCCGGTGCCGTCCCGGAAGCCGAGGTCGACCCGGAGCTCGATCAGCTGACGATGCGGGAGCGCGAGGTGCTCCGGATGATCGCCCGCGGCTACATGTACAAGGAGGTCGCGCAGAAGCTCGACATCTCGCCGCGAACCGTCGAGGCCCACGTCAGCGCGGTGCTGCGCAAGCTCCAGCTCTCGAATCGTCACGAGCTCAGCCGCTGGGCGGCCGAGCGCCGGCTCGTCGACTGAGGAAAAGACGAGGGGCGCCCGGAGGCGCCCCTCGTCAACCTAGTCGTCCCGCCAGGTCCTTCGCTACTTGGCGAGTTCGATCTCCTCGAAGACCGCGTCGCCGTTGCTGACCCGGATCTCGGCCTCGTGGACCGCGACCCCGACCGCGAGATCCGCGACCGAGCAGGCCGAGTCCTCGCTGTCTTCGGAATCGTCCGACGAATCGTCCGATTCGTCCTCGTCGGCCGGGTCGTCCTCGGTGGCGGGATCGTCGTCGTCGCCGTGATCGCGCCGCCCGGCGTTGTCGCTCGGGCCCGAGTTCTCACCGTCGTTGTCGCACTCGTCGCCGCACTTGACCTCGGTGTTCTCGTCGACGATGCCGGTGATCGATCCGCCGTTGGCGAGGTCGATCGTCAGCGTCGTCCCGTCGAACGCCGAGATGACGCCGCCGTCCTCGTCGCCATCCTCGGTGCCGTCGTCGTCGGTGTCGGCGTCCCGCGGGTCGCTGCCGGTCTGGAACTCGCCGCGGTTGTTGAGCTGATCGTTGTCCTGATCCCGCTTCGCCTGGTTGACCTTGAGCGACAGGTGGTGCCGCTTCTCCCAGCGATCGGGGATCTTGTCGTGGTTGCGGTCCTTCGCGCTGGCGGGGCCCGCCGCGACGAGACCGAGCACGAGCAGGGCCGCGATTGCGATCAGTGCGTTTCTTGCCTTGTTCATCTTCACCTCCGTGGGTGGAGGGGCCGGGGCCCGCTCTCCCTCTGGTTCGTCGTTGTGGAGGTGAAACCCACGGGCGATCCGAAGATCACGCCGGGCGGGAAATTTCAGTCGCGACCGGCGCCCGTACTAGTCGTCGGACGACTCGCCGCCGTCGTCGGAGCCGCCCCCGGGCCCCGAGGACTCGTGATCGGGCTCTTCGACCTCGGGCGGCTCGGGATCCTCGGGCTCCTCGTACGACGACGAGCCGTGACCGTCCGAGCCGGATCCTTCGTGGCTGCTGCCCGAGTTGTCCTCCTGCTCGGGCTGCTCGGGCGGTTCATAGTCGGTGCCGGAGTCGTCGTGGCCCGATCCCGGTCCGGAATGACCCGATCCCGAGCCGGAGCCCGAGTCGCCGGAGCCGGAGCCTGAGCTCGAGCCGCCGGAGCCGGAGGTCCCGGATCCCGATGAGCCGCCGGAGCCACCCGGCCCGGAGTGCCCGCCGGGATCTCCGGACCCTGGAGAGTGATCGGAACCGCCGCCGGCATCGCTGGATTCGTGCGCCGAGCCGGCGTCGCCCGCAGCCGCGGCCGAGGTCGCGCCCGACCGCGTCCCGTCGCTCCCGCCGCCGGCTGGGCCGCTGCCTTTCTCCGCGGCCTCGGCCACCGCGACATCGCCGTCGTGGTTGCCGCGGTGTCTCTGCTCGACCGCGATTCCGGCCCCGAGGGCCACCACGGCCGCCGCGATCGCCGCGGCGCCCTTCGCTCCCGCACCTCCGAGCAGCGCAGCGCCCCCGCCGGCCGCTCCGGCGCCGCCCGCCGCGCCGATCGCCGAGCCCTGCGCGAGCAGGGCCCGCAGGACCGGGAGCGGGACGAGGGCCCCCATCGCGTTGCGAAGCTGGGTCCGGGCACGGAAGATCAACCCGCGGACCGCGGTGGATGTCGTGCCGAGCTGGGAGGCGATCTCGCCGTGCCCGACGCCCTCGAGCTCGCGCCGAACGAGCGCCTCGCGCTGGGCCACCGGCAGGGCGCAGATCGCCGTGATCAGGCGATCCATCTCCTCGTGGCGCTCCGCCGCCTCCTCGGGACCGGTGCCGGCCGACGCCAGAAGCAGCGGGTCGAGCTCGTCGGTGACCGGCTCGGAGCGGATCAGGTTGAGCGAGCCGTTGCGGACGATCGTGAACAGCCAGGGCCTGAGGTTGATCTCGCGGTCGTCCGCGAGCAGGGCCCGGTGGGCCTTCTCGAGAGCGGCCTGGACGACGTCCTCCGCCCGATCGCCGACGATCGTGGTCGCGAACCCGACGAGCGGGCCCCGATAGCGGCGGACGATCTCCTCGAACGCCGGATCGTGGCCCTCGCGAAGCAGCCGGACGAGTCTCGCGTCGGACTGAGCGGCGAGGACGGTTCGTGCGATCGGTCCGGCTGGCGGGCTCATCGGTCTCCCATGATGTCGGCTTCCGCGGTCAGTTTCATGAGTGTCCCTTCATCGGCAACACCGGGGGGGCGCGAAGATCACGCGGGAGTTCGGAGGCGCGGGGCGGAGACCGGTTGAATGGACACTCGTGAGCGTCGCCCCGGCAGTCCTGATCATGCTCGCCGCGAGCGCGCAGTTCGCGCTCCAGGCTCCGATCAACGCCCGGCTGGCGACGGTCACCGGCAAGGTCCCGGCCGCGCTCGTCAGCTTCCTCGTCGGCCTCGCCGGGCTCGCGATCGTCGTCCTCCTCAGCGGCGGCGCCGGAGGGCTCGGAGACATCGGCGACGCATCCGCCTGGCAGTTGACCGGCGGACTCATCGGCGCGGCCTTCGTGCTGATCGCGCTCGTCACCGTGCCGCTCGTCGGGGCCGGTGGCGTGGCCGCTGCGACGATCACCGGTCAGATGATCGGCTCGATCGTCCTCGACTCGCAGGGATGGCTCGGGCTCGATACCGAGCCGGTCAGCCCGCAGCGGGTCGCCGGCGCGCTGCTGCTGCTCGGCGGTACTGCCCTGATCCTTCGCGGGCGGCCGGCGGCCGGTGGCGCCGGACACGGGACCGGGAGGAGGCTCGCCGGCGCGGCGATCGTCCTCGCCGGCTTCGCGCTTGCGGCCCAGGCGCCGATCAACGCCCGGCTCGGAGATCACGTCGGCGGCCTTGAGGCTGCGACGGTCAACTTCGCGGTCGGCTCGGTCGTCCTCGCGATCGCGGCCGTCGCCACCCGCAGCGCGCGGGGGGTCCCGGCCGCAGCACGGGTCCCGCGACGGTGGCTCGCCGGCGGCCTGATCGGCGCCGTCTACGTGACGGCCTCCGTCCTGCTCGTCCGGACGATCGGAGCCGGCGGGATCGCGGCGACGACGATCACCGGCCAGCTCGCCTCGTCGGTCGCCCTCGACCGGGCCGGGGCGCTCGGTCTCGACGAGCGCCCGCTGATCCCCGCCCGCGTCGCCGCGGTCGGGATCCTGATCGCCGGAACCTGCCTGATCGTCGCCTGAGCGAGCGTCAGGCCGCGACCGGCAGCCGCGCCGGTGCCGGCTCGCCGGCGATCGTCGCCGGGCAGATCCCGAGGTAGTGGCCGAAGGACCAGCGCACGAACGCGTCGGTGCTCATGCCCTTCAGGGCGGGGCCCAGGATCCGTGGTGGGATCTTCGGCACGAGCTTCTGGACCCGCAGCATCCACTCGTACTTCCAGCGATGCGAGTCGTTGAACGCCCCGTAGCGCGTCAGGGCGGCGTCGCGGCTCGAGCGGCCGGTGAACACCGACCGCAGCTCGCGGCCGCAGGCGACCCCGAAGTAGAACGCGGGGCGGATGCCCTCCGCGGTAACCGGCAGACAGTGCCCGGCCGAGTCGCCGCAGAAGAAGATGTCGCGGCCGACGCCGTCGCGGAGCTTGTGGGGGATCCAGTTGCCCTGGTAGCCCTCGGCGGGAAGGTCGAGCCGCTCGGCCAGCTCGACGGTCGGCTCCTTGACGTGGTGACGGGGGTCGAAGCTGCCGACCCCGACCCGGAGCTCGTCCCCGGCCGGGAAGCTCCACCCGTAGCCGGCCGGCACGACGTCGCGCTCGATCCAGAGCTCCAGGTCCGCGCCCGTCCCTCCGGGATGGACCTCGAGGCCGCGTGAGAGCGGGGCATCTGGCGGCTGATAGCCGTCTCCGAGAACGCGGCGCCAGCCGAGGGCGTCGACGACGAGGGGGGCGGTCACGACACCGCGGTCGGTCTCGATCCCGACCGGGCGACCCGACCCGTTGACGGCTGGCAGCCCCGGATCGGTCCGGCCCTCGACCTTGGCGGTCTCGAACTCGGCGTCGCACTGAGCCCAGAGCAGGCCGCACAGCTCCGGGTAGTCGAACGTCGAGAACGTCCAGGGCAGGCGCATCCGCGTGTCCGCGTAGGGCGTGTGGAAGACGAGATCGCCGAACGTCTGACGGATCGAGGCGGTCAGCCCGAGAGCCTCGAGCCACGTCGTCGGCGCGGCGCAGGCTGAGGTCTGCCGCTCGCCGATCTCGTAGCGGTCGAGGACGAGCACCCGGGCCCCCGAGCCGGTCAGCTCGCGCGCCACGGTCAGGCCGGCGAAGCTCGCGCCGCAGACGATCACGTCCCAGTCGCCGCCGATCGGCGTCCGTTCGTCCCCGCGCTTGGTCTTCCGCTCCGGCATCGATTCGGGAGGGTAGACAAGCATCCGGGTCCCGCGCCGGCGCACCTTCCGCACGGGTTTGGACGCAAATCGACACTCGGGAGTCTTGATGGGTCACCGAACGGGGGCGGACGATGGCCCTGTGGATCTACTGGGTGCAGATATGGCTCGCAACGGGCCCGAGGTGCACCCAATGGATCTCCGGATCGCGATAGTCGCGGCCCGACAATCGGGAATCGTCGGTCACGCCCAACTTCTTGCACTGAGCCTGAGCCGGGGTGCGATTCGGCTTCGTGTCGCGCGGGGCTCGCTGCATCCCGTGTTCCCCGGGGCCTACGCGGTCGGCGTGCCGGCGTCGAGCAGCCGAGCCCTCCGGATCGCCGCGCTGATCTCGACCGCGCCGTCCTTCATCAGCAACCGCGACGCCGGCGAGCATTACGGGATCCTCGAGCCGATTCCCGGGCCGGTCCACGTGACGGTCGCGCACGGCCGGCGACTCGAGCGCAACGGCATCGTCGTCCACCGAACCCGTTCCCTGCCCATGGCGGAGCGGCGGGCGTTCGGTCCGCTTCGCGTCACTTCGCCCGCTCGGACCCTCGTCGACCTCGCCGGCGTCCTCACCGAGCGGCAGCTGACCCGGGCCTTCGACGAGTCGCAGCGGCTTGGGCTCGCGGAGCGGCCCGAGATCCTGACCGCGTGCGAGCGCGCCGGCCCGCGGCGCGGCACCGGCAACCTGGCCGCGCTCGCTCGCGAGCCGGCGCTGCCCGTCGCCCGCGCCCGCAACGGCGGCGAGGCCGAGTTCCCGAGGTTCTGCCGCGAGCACAGCCTCCCGGTCCCAGGCGTCAACGTCCCGCTGCTCGGCTATGAGGTCGACTACCTCTGGTCCGAGCACGGCCTCGTAGCCGAGTTGGACGGCGAGCATCACGACTCGCCCCGTGGCCGGCGCTCGGACGCCGCCAGGGACGCCCGCCTGCTGGCCGCGGGCCACGCCGTGCTCCGGTTCCGGCGCCGTGAGATGCGGACGAATGGCCATCTCCTCGCCGCCCGGATCGGCATGGCGCTCGGCCTCGGACCCGGGTAGCTGCGTCGACGATGCGGTTTTGCCACAATCCCGCGTCCATGTCCGCGACTCAAACAGCCGGCGGAGCGCTTCTGGCGCCCGAAGGAGCGACCCCCGTGGAGGGCTCCGACGGGCTCCTCCTCGAGCTCGACGGCAAGATCTTCCCGAATTACGACGCCACCATCACCCACTTCGAGGAGGGTGAGGTCGTCACCGGCACCGTCGTCCGCATCGACAAGGACGAGGTGCTCCTCGACATCGGCTGGAAGTCCGAGGGCGTCATCCCCTCGCAGGAGCTCTCGATCCGCCGCTCCGTCGACCCCGCCGACGAGGTCTCGCTCGGCGAGCAGATCGACGCCCTGGTCCTGACCAAGGAGGACCAGGAGGGTCGCCTGATCCTCTCCAAGAAGCGCGCACGCTTCGAGAAGGCCTGGCGCAAGATCGAGGCCGCCGCCGAGTCCGGCGAGCCGGTCGAGGGCGTCGTCATCGAGGTCGTCAAGGGCGGCCTGATCCTCGACCTCGGGGTCCGCGGCTTCCTGCCCGCCTCGCTGGTCGACATCCGCCGCGTCCACAACCTCGAGGAGTTCACCGGTCAGACGATCGAGTGCAAGGTCATCGAGCTCAACCGCAGCCGCAACAACGTCGTGCTCTCCCGCCGCGCCGTCCTCGAGGACGAGCGCAAGGAGGTCCGCGAGCAGATCCTGACCCGCCTGCAGCCGGGCCAGATCGTCGAGGGCAAGGTCTCCAACATCGTCGACTTCGGCGCCTTCGTCGACCTCGAGGGCATCGACGGGCTGATCCACATCTCCGAGATCTCCTGGAGCCACGTCAACCATCCTTCCGAGGTCCTGAAGATCGGCGAGACGGTCAAGGTCAAGGTCCTCGACATCGACCGCGACCGCCAGCGGATCTCGCTCGGCCTCAAGCAGACGCAGGAGGACCCGTGGCAGACGGTCCTCAACTCCTACGGCCCGGGCTCGTCGCTCTCCGGCAAGGTCACGAAGGTCGTCGCCTTCGGTGCCTTCGTCGAGATCGTCCCCGGCGTCGAGGGCCTGGTCCACATCTCCGAGCTCGCCGAGCATCACGTCGAGACGCCGGGCGAGGTCGTCCAGCCGGGCGAGGAGGTCCGCGTCAAGATCCTCGAGATCGACGAGGAGCGCCGCCGGATCTCGCTCTCGATCAAGCGCGTCGGCGAGGGCGGGCTGCCGCTCCGCGACGCCTTCCAGGCGGCCGCCACCCAGGCCGGTGTCGCCGAGGCCGGCGAGGATGCCGGCACCGAGCTCGGTCTCTCGGAGGAGGTCTTCGCCGAGGACAAGCCGAAGTCGGGCGGTCTCGAGATCACCGACGAGGACCTCGCCGCCGCCCATGCCGCGGTCGAGGCCGAGGCTGCGGCAGCCGCCGCGCAGTCCGAGGACGACGCCGCCGAGGAGCCGGCCGCCGCCGAGGAAGCCGGCGAGGAGCCGTCCGAGGAAGCCGACGACGCCGCCTCCGAGCCGGAGGCCGAAGAGTCCTGAGCCCGTGCCCGGTCCCTCGCTGATCGGGTTGACGGGAGGCATCGCCGCCGGTAAGTCGGAGGCGCTGCGGATCCTCGCCGACCTCGGGGCCGAGACGGTCTCGACCGACGGGCTCGTCCACGAGCTGCTCGGCACCGATGCCGTCCGCGACAGCCTCGTCGAGCGCTGGGGCGCGGAGGTCGCGCCGGACGGGGATGTCGACCGCGCCGCCGTCGCTGCCATCGTCTTCGAGCGCCGGGAGGAGCTGGCGTGGCTCGAGGCCCTGTTGCACCCGCTGGTCCGCGACCGGGTCCGCGAGTGGACGGAGGAGCTGCCGACCGCGACCGAGGTCGCGGTGGTCGAGGTACCGCTGCTGTTCGAGGGCGACATGGCCGAGACCTTCGACGCGACGATCACGGTCGTCGCCGCCGATCAACACCGGATGGAGCGCGCCGCCGCCCGCGGCCACGGTAGCCTCGAGGGCCGAGACGGCCGGCAGCTCACCCAGGAGGAGAAGGCGGCGAAAGCGACCTACGTAGTCGAGAACCACGGCTCGATCGTGGACCTGGAGGAAGAGCTCGAACGGCTGTTCCCCGCTCTCGTGGCAGCGCGATGAGCCCGGCCGCACGCTCGCAGTCGGCCGGAGTGATCCGGCTGCGCCGGCTGTTCCTGATCGTCGGTGTGCTGCTCGTGATCGGCGTGATCGTCGGGATCTCGCGCCTCGACGTCAGCGGCACGATCGACGAGCTGACGCTGCCGCTCCGCCACGACGACATCATCCGCCAGCAGGCGGCCGAGAAGGGGGTGCCCGCCGACCTGATCGCGGCCGTGATCTACGAGGAGTCGAAGTTCCAGGACCAGACCTCCTCGGCGGGGGCGCGCGGGCTGATGCAGATCACCCCCGACACGGCCGACACGATCGAGAACCTCTCGGGCGGCGAGACGTTCGTCTACGAGGACCTCGCCGATCCCGAGCTCAACATCCGCTACGGGACGTTCTATCTCGCCTACCTGCTCGACAAGTACGGGGGAGACGTGGTCGCCGCGCTGGCCGCCTACAACGCCGGCGAGGGCAACGCCGACGCCTGGGGCGGAGCCGGGATGAAGATCGACGACATCGAGTTCCCCGAGACATACGACTACGTCCGCGACGTCCTCGAACGCCGCCAGCAGTACCGCGAGAAATACGCCGACGAGCTCGGGCTCTAGGCAGTCGCCCGCCAGACCCACCAGGCGCAGAGGAACTGCAGCGGCAGGCGCGCCCAGAGCGCGACCGGCGGGACCTTCTCGTAGCGCTCGGGGTGGAGCGTCATGTGGACGTTCGCCGGGTAGACCGCGGCGAGGACGCCCAGCAGCCACCAGCGGGCGAAGCGCCTGGTCGCGGGGGAGATGACGGCAACCCCGCCGACGATCTCGGCGACGCCGCTCCAGAACACGAGCTCGCGGTGTGCGGGGAGGTAGTCGGGCATGATCGACTCGTATGCGCGGGGCATCGCGAAGTGGTTCGCCCCGGCGGCGATCCAGAAGGCTGCGAGCAGGCGCTGGGAGACGCTCATCGACGCCGTACCCTATCGGCGCGGCGGCGTCGAGAGCCGCCCCTAGACTGGCGCGACCGTGTTCAGGAGATCGCGCATCGTGGCCTTCGTCGGGTTGCCGATCGTCGTCGTCGCCGTCCTCGCCGTTGCGCTGACGACCGGTGGCGGCGACGCGAATCCGAAGGGGACGCTGGCGGCGATCTTCGCCATCGTCGGCGGATTCATGTTCCTGTTGCTGTTCGTCCAGGGACGGGAGATCGAAGGAGCGGCAAGGGCGTCCGAGCTGCCGCCGGGGATCGCCGGCAACCCCGTCGACAATCCGATGACGGCGAGCGAGACGGATCTCTGGGCGTCGCTCGCGATCGCGCCGATCGGCGACGAGGCGGTCGCTGCCCGGGCCACCGCCTGGGGAGTCGCGCGGAGCTCCCACCGGGCCGCCTGGATCATCTGCGCGATGATCTTCGTCTTCGTCCCCGCCGCCTACCTGCTGGAGAAGCCCTGGATCGCGGTACTCGGGGCGATTCCGATCGCCGGCTACGCGGTCTGGCGCTCGTTTGCGATCGTCGGAAGCGGCGGCGAGCTCGATCGCGTCTACGAGGGCCTCGACCGCTCCGTCGAGCCGCTCGGCCTGTCGGTCGACGAGACTCCGACGGTCGGCGTCGGTCAGCGGGTCGGGCCGCCGGTCTCGCTCAAGACCGACGTCCGGGGCGCGCTGCGGATGAGCGGCAAGCGGCACGGCCGGGCCGTCTCCGTGGCGATGGGGGACGGCCGGACCACCGTGCGCGTCCACGCCGACTCGCCGCAGTTCGAGGCGAAGAGCAGCGACGGAAAGATCCGCGGTCGCAGGAACGAGGTGCCGCCCGAGATCGAGTCCGCCCTGAAGCTCGTCCCCGGCTCGGTCGCGTGGAAGGACGTGAAGGTCACCGGCGGCCCCGAGGGGGTCGAGGTGGCGATGGGCGGGTCGGGCAACCGGAACTGGCTCGCCGCGCTCTGGCTCGCCGAGCGCGTCGCCGCCGCAGCCGACGGCCGCGGCTGACGTCAGCCGAGGGAGTCGAGGCGCCGGGCGAAGAAGCCGGCGGCCGCCGCGAGCTGGTCGGGGGCGGCGAGCAGCTCCGCGTAGCCGAGCTCGGCCCCGTTGAACCCGCGCGCGTTCCAGAGCGGCCCCGCCGGCTGCTCGCTCCACGGCGAGGCGTACAGGTAGGGCTCGTCATGGAGCTCGTCGCCGGGGGACGCGCCGATGGTCGCCCGGGTGCCGGCGGGCTCGTCGCCGAGATCGGTCGCGACGTCGAAGTGCTCCGGCCAGAGGCGGATCGGCGCCGGGTCGGTGCCCGGCCGGCTCTCGATCACCGCGGCGAGGACCACGGTCCCGAACGCGAACCAGTCGGCGACGGCGGCTGCTGCGGCGGCGTCCGCGGCCGCGCCCTCGAGGGGCGTCCGCTCGGCGGCGTCGCCGGTGACGACGACCAGGTCGGTGCCCTCGACCCGGGCCTGGCCGCCCGTCCCGCTGGCCACACCCGCCTCCCAGGCCGGTGTCCCGAAGCCGCCGGGCGTGTAACGCAGGGCGATCTCGTTGCCGGTCTCGAGCTCCCGCTTGGCCTTGAGGACATCCTCCGCGACCCGGTGCAGCGCCGCCCGGGCGGCGGCGTAGCCGGGCGGCAACGGCAGCAGCGGCGGCCCGGCGGAGGCCTCGAGGTGCTGCCTCGCGTCGAGAACCGCCTCGTCGTGCTCCATCGCGCTCACACGAGCTCCGCGTCCGTCATGACCTCGACCAGCGCCGGGCCCTCGCAGGCGAGCGCCTCCTGCAGCGCGGCATCGAGTTCACCGGCATGCTCGACCCGGATCCCCCTGGCGCCGCAGAGCTCGGCGTAGGCGGAGAAGTCGGGGTTGTGCAGGTCCGTCTCCCAGACGTCCCACTCTCCCGCCCGCTGCTCCTTGGCGATCTTGCCGAGCTGGCCGTTGTTGAGGAGCACATGGGTGATGTTCATACCGTGCTTGACCGCGGTCAGCAACTCCGCCATGTACTGCCCGAAACCGCCGTCGCCGGTGAGCGCGACGATCGGGCGCTCGCCGCCGGTCGCGGCCCAGGCTCCGATCGCCGCGGGGAAGCCGAAGCCGATCGATCCCAGATAGCCGGACATCAGCACGCGCTGGGTCCCGCGGCACTCGAAGTAGCGGCCGAACGAGTAGGCGTTGTTGCCGACGTCAACCGCGATGACCGCGTCGTCGGGCACGAGATCGCTCATCGCGGCGAACACCGCGGCCGATGCGACCCCGTGGCCGCGATCGTCGGCCGCGCGGCTGACCTTCTCGGCGGCCCAGATCGCCTTCCGCGCGGCGACGTCCGGCCGCTGGTCGATCGAGTCGGGCGGGTCCGCGGCGAGCTCGGGCTCGATCAGCGACAGCGTTCTGCCGATGTCGCCCCAGACCGGGACGGTGACCGGGTGGAACTTGCCGAGCTGCATCCGGTCGGAGTCGACCTGGATGATCGGATGCCCGGCGTAGATGCCGGTGTGGTTCGAGAACGAGGCGCCGAGGACCAGCAGCAGGTCGGCCTCGTTCATGACCCAGCTCGCGACGGGGGTGCCGCTCCGCCCGAGGACGCCGCAGGCGAGCGGGTGGTCGTCGGGGATCTGGCCCTTGGCCTTGAACGTCGTGATCACGGGCGCGTTCAGGCGCTCGGCCAGGGCGGTCACCGCCGGCATCGCCTCGCGCGCGCCGTAGCCGGCGATCACGACCGGGCGCTTCGCCCCGGCGAGCAGCTCGACCGCGCGCGCGAGGTCCTCGGGCGGCGGGGTGACGGCAGAGCCTCCGACCCGGCCCTCCGGCCCGCCCGGCCCCTCGTCGCCGGCCGGGATCGTCTGCACGTCATCGGGGAAGACGAGGTGGGAGACCCCCTGCCCGAGCAGGGCGTTCTTGCAGGCGAGATTCGCGAGCTCAGCGTGGCGGCTCGAAGGCAGCACGGTCTGGCCCCAGTCGGCGACGGCGGCGAACGCCGAGGCGAGGTCCACCTCCTGGAAGGCGCCGGGGCCGAGCACCTGGGACTCGACCTGGCCGGTGAGCGCGAGGACCGGCGCCCGGTCGACCTTCGCGTCCCACATCCCGGTCAGCAGGTTGGTCGCGCCCGGCCCGGCGATCGTCAGACAGGCCGCCGGGCGCCCGGTGAGCTTGCCGTAGGCCGACGCCGCGAATGCCGCGGCCCCCTCGTGGCGAATGCCGATGTACTCCATCTCGCCGTCCTCGCAGCGGCGCCTGATCGCGTCCGCGAGACCGAGGTTCGAGTGCCCGACCATCCCGAACACGTGCCGGACGCCCCAGGCGACCATCGTCCGTGCCATCACGTCGGTCACGGTCTCCTCGTGTGGAGGGTCTGCCGCGACGCCCACGAAGACCTCGTCGTCGCGGATCTCGATCGGGTAGGTGGTCGCCTCGTCGTCGAAACCCGGCGACTGCCCGGTCAGCGGGCAGTAGTCGAAGCCGTGCCACGGGCAGCGCAGCATCCCGTTCTCGATCGACCCCTCGCCGAGCGGGCCGCCCTGGTGGGGACAGTGGTTGTCGAGCGCCGAGAACTCGCCGTCGTAGTGGACCAGGGCGACGCTCTTCAGGCCCGCGGTGACCGTCGTGACCCGGCCCTCGGGAAGGTCCGCCGTCGCGAGGACGCGATGCCACTCGATCTCCTCGCCCTCGCGGCTGCGCCGCAGCTGGGCTGCGCTCGTCGTGCCCGTCGGTCCCTCGCTCATCGCTCTCCTCCTCGGCCGCTGGTCATCGCCGAACAGTGCGGGGGAGGGGGCGAATCGTTACGAGCCCTCTCCCCGTCGCTCGCGGAGGACGGCGAGCAGCTCCGCGAACGCCGGCTCCGCGGCGGCCGGCTCGCCCTCATCGAGGCGACCGAGGGCCGAGATCACCTCCCGATGCTGGGCGATGTAGTCCTCGCACCACGAGCACTCGGTGAGGTGATGCTCGAGCCGGCCGCGATCCGCCTCCGGGAGCGTGCCCTCGATGTAGCTGGTGACCAGCTCGACGAGCTCGTCGCAGACCATCTCTTCGCTCGGCTCGCTCATGTCGTCGGTGCCACCGCCCCGAGGTCCGCCTCGATCGCAGCCCTGACCCTGGTTCTGGCGCGGTGAAGGAGCACTCTCTGGTTGGTCTCGCTGATCGAGAGCGCGTTACAGACCTCGCTCGCCATCCAGCCGGCGATGTCGCGCAGCGTGATCACCTCGCGCTGGCTCGGGGGCAGCTCGCCGATCGCGCCGATCAGGACCTCCCTCGTCTCGCCGCTCAGCAGCCGTTCCTCGGGCAGCCCCCACGGCGCCGGGCCGAGCTTCCAGTGGCCCGCGTAGAGCGGGTGATCGGCGGCGAAGAAGCGATCGGGATCGAGCCCGTCGCCGGTCTCGGAGTCCGCCGACGCCGCCGACGAGAACGGGATCGTCCGCGCCTCGCGCTGCGAGCGGGACCGGGCGACGTTGACGAGGATGCTGAACATCCAGGTCCGGAGGGTCGAGCGGCCCTCGAAGCGGTCGATCCCCTTGATCACCGCGACCCAGGTCTCCTGCGCGATCTCCTCGGCGAGGGCCTGCGAGGGCGCGTAGGTCCGCGCGATCCTGATCAGGGTCGCGTTGTGCTCGTCGAACAGCATCCGGAAAGCGCTCTCGTCGCCGTTCTTGAGGCCCGCGACCAGGCGCTCTTCGTCCGTCGCCTCCATCGAGACGCCAGTCTCGCAGGAATGACGCGACCCGTAACGAATCGCGGGCGCAGGAGACTCAACCGCGGTGGAGATCGAGTTCACGAACCTTCTGATCGTCGCGGGGGTCGCCTTCGCGGCCCCGCTCGCGCTCGGCTTCTTCCCGTCCGTTCGACTGCCCGCCGTCGTCCTCGAGATCGTCGCCGGCATCGTCCTCGGTCCGGCGGTGCTCGGCTGGGTGGAGATCGACGAGCCGGTCCGGGTCCTGTCGATCCTCGGGCTCGCCGTCCTCCTCTTCCTGGCCGGTCTCGAGATCGACTACGACAAGCTCCGCGGCCGGATCGCGGCCGTCGCGTCGCTGAGCTTCGCGGTCTCGTTCGCGATCGCTCTGGTCCTCGGCGCCGTCCTTGCGGCGACGGGCGTCGTCAACGACGCCCTGTTCATCGCGATCGTCTTGTCCGCGACCTCACTCGGAGTTGTGATTCCGGTCCTCAAGGACGCCGGCAAGACCGACACGGAGTTCGGCCAGCTCGTCATCGCCGCCGCCTCGGTCGCCGACTTCGCGACGATCATCCTCCTGACGCTGTTCTACTCGGGCGAGGCGAGCAGCGCGACGGCAACGCTGTTGCTGCTCGGCGCGTTCTTCGTGATGGCGGCCCTGCTCGGGCTCGCGATAGCGGGCTTCGAGCGCCTCCATCGCCTCCGCGACGTCCTCGCCAGCCTCCAGGACACCACGGCTCAGATCCGCGTGCGCGGCGCGTTCGCCCTCCTGGTCGGGCTGACCGCCCTTGCGACCTCGCTCGGCCTCGAGGTGATCCTCGGGGCGTTCCTCGCCGGGGCGGTTCTCAAGCTCGTCGACCGCGACACGCTGATGACCCATCCCGAGCTCCGCACGAAGCTCGACGCGATCGGCTACGGCGTCTTCATCCCGGTCTTCTTCGTCGCCAGCGGCATCGCCTACGACCTGGACGCGCTCGGCGACCCGGCGACCCTGGCCGAGATCCCGATCTTCTTCGCGGGCCTCCTCCTGGTCCGTGGACTGCCCGCGTGGCTCTACCGGCGCACCCTGCCCCGCCGGCAGGTCGTCGTCGCCGGGCTGCTGCAGGCGACGTCGCTGCCGTTCATCGTCGCCGCGACCGCGATCGGCGTCTCGCTCGGGACGATCGAGGGCGGGACGGCCGCAGCGTTCATCGCCGCCGGCCTGCTCTCGGTGATCCTGTTCCCGGCGACCTCGCTGAGCCTGCTCGGCGGCGGCGGCCGCCCCGCCCGGCCCGAGGGAGCCGTTCCCGCCGGCCGCTAACCTCGGCCGGTGCCCGAGTTCGAGCTCAACTCCGCCTACTCGCCGACCGCCGACCAGCCGCAGGCGATCGCGTCGCTGGCCGAGGGGGTCGAGGCCGGCGAGCGCTTCCTGACGCTGCTCGGCGCCACCGGCACGGGCAAGACGTTCACGATGGCGGCGACGATCGAGAAGCTCGGCCGGCCGGCTCTGGTCATCGCCCACAACAAGACCCTCGCGGCTCAGCTCTGCAACGAGTTCCGCGAGTTCTTCCCCGCGGCCTCGGTCGAGTACTTCGTCTCCTACTACGACTACTACCAGCCCGAGGCCTACGTCCCGGCGCAGGACCTCTACATCGAGAAGGACGCGACGATCAACGACGAGATCGACCGCCTCCGCCATGCCGCGACGGCCAGCCTCTTCGCGCGCCGCGACGTGATCATCGTCGCGTCCGTCTCCTGCATCTACGGCATCGGCTCGCCCGACCTCTACCGGGAGCAGATGGTCCTGTTCAAGGTCGGCGAGTGGATCGAGCGCGAGACGCTGTTCCGCCAGCTGGTCGCGATGCAGTACCAGCGCAACGACACGATCCTCACCCGCGGCAGCTTCCGGGTCAGCGGCGAGGTCCTCGAGATCTTCCCGGCCTACGCCGAATCCGCGTACCGCATCAACCTGTTCGGCGACGAGGTCGAGGCGATCATCCACTTCGACCCGCTGACCGGGGAGGTGCTCGACGAGGTCACCCACGTCTCGGTCTGGCCGGCGACCCACTACGTCACCAAGGAGGAGACGATCGAGCGCGCGGTCGACGAGATCCGCTTCGAGCTCGAGGAGCGCTGCGGGGAGTTCGAGAGGGAGGGCAAGGACCTCGAGGCCCATCGCCTGCGGCAGCGCACCCAGTACGACCTCGAGATGATGAAGGAGCTCGGCTTCTGCAACGGCATCGAGAACTACTCGAGGATCCTCGACAACCGCCCCGCCGGGTCGGCCCCGCACACGCTGATCGACTACTTCCCCAGCGACTTCCTGGTCTTCGTCGACGAGTCGCACCAGACGATGCCCCAGATCGGCGGCATGTACGAGGGAGATCGCTCGCGCAAGCTGACGCTCGTCGACCACGGCTTCCGGCTCCCGAGCGCGATCGACAACCGGCCGCTCAAGTTCGACGAGTTCCTCGACCGGGTCGGCCAGGTCGTGATGGTCTCGGCCACGCCGGGCGAGTTCGAGCGGTCGAAGTCGCAGCGGATCGTCGAGCAGATCGTCCGTCCGACCGGCATCGTCGATCCCGAGGTCGAGGTCCGCGAGACCAAGAACCAGATCGACGACCTGATGAACGAGGTCCGCAAGCGGGTCGAGCGCAAGGAGCGCTGCCTGGTGACGACGCTGACCAAGAAGATGTCGGAGGATCTGACCGAGTACCTGCTCGAGAACGGTTTCCGGGTCCGCTACCTGCACTCCGAGGTCGACACGATCGAGCGGATCCAGATCATTCGCGACCTCAGGCTCGGCGAGTACGACGTCCTCGTCGGCGTCAACCTCCTCCGCGAGGGCCTCGACATCCCCGAGGTCGGCCTCGTCGCGATCCTCGATGCCGACAAGGAGGGCTTCCTCCGCGGCTCCACCAGCCTGATCCAGACGATCGGCCGCGCGGCGCGGAACGTCGAGGGCAAGGTGCTGATGTACGCCGACCGCGAGAGCGAGGCGATGCGGACGGCGATCGGCGAGACGAACCGGCGCCGCGAGATCCAGCTGGCCTACAACCGCGAGCACGGGATCACCCCCGAGACCGTGACGAAGGGGATCAGCGACATGTCCGACTTCCTCGCGATGGAGTCGAACGCGCCGCGGAAGCGGCGGCGGACCAGCGCGACGATCGACGGCCGGCCGATCGAGAGCCCGGAGGATCTCGAGAAGGTCATAGTCTCGATCGAGGAGGAGATGCTCGCGGCCGCCGAGGAGCTCCACTTCGAGGAGGCCGCCCGCCTCCGCGACGAGCTGAAAGAGCTCCGCCGCGACCTCCAGGGCATGCGGGCCTGACGGCCCTCAGCGGCTAAGGTTTTTCCCATGGAACGCGAGGAGATCGTCCGCGACGACTTCCCGACCGCCCGCAAGGGCTGGCGCCCGGATGCGGTCACCGCCCACCTCCGGGCCGTCGCCGATTGGGCGGCCGCCTCGAGCATGCGGGCGAAGGAGAAGGCCACGCCGACCGCTGACGTCGCGAGCGAGCGCGTCGCGTCGGTCCTCGCGGCGGCCGAATCGACTGCCGCCGAGATCGTCGAGGAGGCCGAGTCCGAGGCCGAGCGGATCGTCATCGCCGCCGAGGCCGAGGCGGACCAGATCCGCGCCGCCGCTCGGACCGAGTCCAACGACACCGTGAACGCGGCCCGGAGCGAAGCCAGCGGCCGCATCGACCAGGCACAGGCCGCGGTCGAGGGCCTCGTCGCCCAGGCCGACCGCCTGCGCGCCCAGGTCGCCGCCCTCGGCCGCGATCTCGCATCAAGCGTTACCGGGCTCGGATCGGCCGAGCCGCCGGAGGCCGTTGCCGAGGAGCCCGACCCGGAGCCGGATCCGGATCCGGAGGAGGGGGACGCCCGGACGGATCCCGTCGCCGCGACGGAGATCGACGACGCCGAGGCCGGTCCCGACCCCGAGCGCGAGCGCCCCGCTGCGGCCGCGGGCCGACCGACCGACGACGAGTTGATCGCCCGGCTGCGCGCGAGCGCCGACGCGCCCGTGGCGGAGGAGCCGCCGGCGCCCGCCGTATCGGGCTCCGAGCAGGGGGCCGTTCGCCTCGTGGCGATGAACATGGCCCTCGACGGCGCCTCCCGTGAGCAGATCGCGAAGCAGATCGAGGCGGAGTTCGGCAGCGTCGCCGGGGTCGATCAGCTGCTCGACGAAGTCCTGAAGCGCGCGAACCGCTGACGGACCGCAGATCCGGGCCGGAGCCCCGATCGAACGTCCGTTCGTGCGCGTAAACTTCCGGTGGTGGGTTCGAACTCGAAGAGCGGGCGGATCGTCGTCTCCGGCGCCCGCGAGCACAACCTGAAGAACGTCGACGTCGACCTGCCGCGAGACGCGCTGGTGGTGATGACTGGCCTGTCCGGCTCGGGCAAGTCCAGCCTCGCCTTCGACACGATCTACGCCGAGGGCCAGCGCCGCTACGTCGAGTCGCTCTCCGCCTATGCACGGCAGTTCCTCGGCCAGATGGACAAGCCGGACGTCGACTCGATCGAGGGCCTCAGTCCGGCGATCTCGATCGACCAGAAGACGACTTCGCGCAACCCGCGATCGACCGTCGGCACGGTGACCGAGATCTACGACTACCTGCGCCTGCTCTGGTCGCGGATCGGCAAGCCCCACTGCCCGACGTGCGGCGAGCCGATCGCCGGGCAGTCGATCGAGCAGATCACCGACCGGGTGATGACCCTCGAGGACTCCACCCGCTTCATGGTCCTCGCGCCGGTCGTTCGCGAGCGCAAGGGCGAATATGGGAAGTTGCTGGAGGAGATGCGGCAGCAGGGCTACGCCCGCGCCGTGATCGACGGCGACCTCCGCCGCCTCGACGAGGAGATCGTGCTCGACAAGCGCTACAAGCACGACATCGCGATCGTCGTCGACCGGCTCGTGATGAAGGAGGGCCTGCGGAAGCGCCTCGCCGAGTCGATCGAGGCCGCCGCCGGGCTCGCCGACGGCCTGGTCGAGGTCGAGATGGTCGATGGCAGCGGCAAGGAGGTTGCCGGCGCGCAGACTCTCTCGGGGCCGAGCGCCGGCAAGCGCGGCGAGGTCCTGGTCTTCAGCGAGAAGTTCGCCTGCCTCAACTGCGGGACGTCGATGCCTGAGATCGAGCCGCGGATCTTCTCCTTCAACTCGCCCCACGGGGCCTGCGAGCGCTGCCACGGGCTCGGCTTCCAGCGCGTGATCGACCCCGAGCTCTGCATTCCCGATCCGACGCTCTCGATCTCCGAGGGCGCGCTCTCGACCTGGATGGGAGCGGCGTCGATGTACTACCGGCGGCTGGTCGAGGCGGTCTGCGAGAACTACGGGATCGACATCGAAACCGCGTGGCAGGACCTTCCGGACGCCGACCGCAAGCTCCTGCTCGACGGCACCGGCAGCGAGCGGCATCAGATCTCCTACAAGAACCGGTTCGGCCGGCGGCGCAGCTACAACGCCCGCTTCGAGGGCATCACGACGGGCCTCGAGCGCCGGTACGCGAACACCGACTCGGAGAAGACGCGGGAGCGGATCGAGGAGCTGATGGCGCTGCAACCGTGCCCGGCGTGCGGCGGCGCCCGCCTGCGGCCCGAGAGCCTCGCGGTGACCGTCGGCGGGCTCTCGATCGCCGAGTACACCCGCCTGTCGGCGCGAGGCGCGCTCGAGTGGATCGGCGCGCTCGAATTGACCGAGACGGAGCAGGCGATCGCACGGCTCGTCGTCCGCGAGGTTGAGGAGCGGCTCTCGTTCCTGGTCTCGGTCGGGATCGGCTACCTGACGCTCGAGCGCGCCGCCACGACGCTCTCCGGCGGCGAGGCGCAGCGGATCCGCCTCGCGACGCAGATCGGGTCGAGCCTCGTCGGCGTCCTCTACATCCTCGACGAACCCTCGATCGGCTTGCACCAGCGCGACAACGCGAAGCTGATCGGGACGCTGGAGCGGCTCCGGGATCTCGGCAACACGGTGATCGTCGTCGAGCACGACGAGGGCACGATGCGCGCCGCCGACTACCTCGTCGACCTCGGTCCCGGCGCCGGCGAGCACGGTGGCGAGATCGTCGCCGCGGGCACTCCGGCGCAGGTGATCCGCAACTCCGCCTCGCTGACCGGCCGTTACCTCTCCGGCAAGCTCGAGATCCCGGTGCCCGAGGAGCGGCGCAAGGGCCGCGGCGAGCTCGTCGTCCGGGGCGCCCGCGAGCACAACCTGAAGGACGTCGACGCGGCGATCCCGCTGGGGACTCTCACGTGCGTGACCGGGGTCTCGGGCTCGGGTAAGTCGACGCTCGTGAACGAGACGCTCTACCGGTCGGTCGCAAACCGCCTGCACCGGGCGCGAAGCCGGCCGGGCGCCCACGACCGGATCGACGGGCTCAAGCAGATCGACAAGGTCATCAACATCGACCAGTCGCCGATCGGCCGGACTCCGCGCTCGAACCCGGCCACCTACACCGGGGTCTTCGACCACATTCGCGAGCTCTTCGCGAAGACGAAGGAGGCGCGGGCCCGCGGCTATCAGCCCGGGCGGTTCAGCTTCAACGTCAAGGGCGGCCGCTGCGAGGTCTGCAAGGGCGACGGGCAGATCAAGATCGAGATGCACTTCCTGCCCGACGTCTACGTCCCCTGCGAGCAGTGCAACGGGCGCCGCTACAACCGCGAGACGCTCGAGGTCCGCTTCAAGGGCAAGTCGATCGCCGACGTGCTCGAGATGCCGGTCGAAGAGGCCGTGGAGTTCTTCGCGAAGATCCCGAAGATCCACCGGCGCCTGCAGACCCTGCACGATGTCGGACTGGACTACATCCGGCTCGGCCAGCCGGCGACGACGTTGTCCGGCGGCGAGGCGCAGCGGGTGAAGCTGGCGACGGAGCTGTCGAAGGTCGCGACGGGGGAGACCCTCTACATCCTCGACGAGCCGACGACCGGTCTCCACTTCGCCGACGTCGAGCGGCTGCTCGAGGTGCTGTCGCGGCTCGTCGACGCCGGGAACACGGTCGTCGTGATCGAACACAACCTCGACGTGATCAAGTCGGCCGACTGGATCGTCGACCTCGGTCCCGAGGGCGGTGACGGCGGCGGCGAGATCATCGCCACCGGTACGCCCGAGCAGGTCGCGACCGAGGCCGGTTCCTACACGGGCCGCTTCCTCGAGGAGCTGGTCGAGCCTCGGGTCGAGCGGGCCGCCGACGATCGCGAGCCCGTCGCCGCCTAGCTGCGCGGTGACGATGCGCGGGGGACGTATGAACGTTTCCTTGCGGATTGCTCACCCGAAACTCGTTTCGGAGGTCGCCGACGGGGCGCGCTGAATCTGGCCCCATGCGAGCGAGGGCGAGACTGGCGGCCGTGACGGCGATTGCAGCGTTCGGGGCTGTCGCCGCACCGGCCTCCGCCTCGGTCACCCACACGATCGCCCCGGGCGAGACGCTCTCGGGCATCGCCGCGGCGAACGGGCTGACGACGGATTCCCTCGCATCCTGGAACGGCGTCTCGAGCGACTATCTCGTCATCGCCGGCAACACGCTCTCGGTGCCGACTCCGGAGGAGGCGGGCGTCACCGCCGCGGCGACGACCACTGCAACCTCCTCCACCTCGACCGCGACCACCGCCACGGCGCCTGCGTCCTGGCTCGAGTCGATCCCGAGCCCGTGGGGAGATCTCTACCTCGACGCGGGGGCGGCCGCGGCCTGGAACGCCATACGGACCGACGCGCTCAACAACTACGGGGTCGACCTCTACCCGGCCGGCCCGATGTCCGCCTACCGGACCTCCGCCCAGCAGGGCGAGATGTACGAGCTCTTCCTGTCCGGCGTCGGCTCACCGGCGAATCCGCCGGGCTACTCCTCGCACGAGCTCGGTGTCTCGGTCGACCTCGCGACCCCGCAGATGCGCGACATCGTCGATCAGATCGGCTGGGCCTACGGCTGGGGGAAGGTCGAAGCACCGGACGAGTGGTGGCACGTCAGCTGGTCCGGCTGACCAGCCAGGCCGAATCCGTCCGTCGCGTAGTAGGGATCACGAACGCCAGCCCACCGATGATCACGACCCAGTAGTACACCAGTACCGGCTACCGCGCTGGGGGTGGATCGTCATCAGTTCAGGCGGCGGGGTGAGCCTGCTCGAGGAGCTGGATCACCTCGGGTGCAACCAGGTCGTCGCGCCTCGATCGGCACCAAGCTCGCCTTCTCTGCCCTCTGCCCGGAGACTCGATCGTGATGCTCGTCGAGCCCCCTTTCGGCTGCGAGCTCACCCGGAGACGGACCGCTGCCGGACCGCGACCTCCTTCTCCGCGGTGTAGCCCTTCCGGCCGATCTTCAACTTCAGCAGGCGTAGAGGTGCTCGGGGTGACGGCGAGTGCGACCTTGTCCGGGGCTGCGCCGGCCTGCTTCTTGCGACCGAGCGCGACCGCGGCGTGAACGAGCCCGCCGCCCGCCTTCGACGCCGCGAAGCTCTGTGTCGCACCCTCCGCGGCGAAATCCGGCCACCGCCCTGGACCGCCTCGCCGTTGATCTGATCGCCGACCCGCGGCTCGGAGCATCGAGCGGTATTCCTCCACCTGCTCGGCGTTCATGGTCAGGTCGAACATGCCCGCTGGCTTCGCCTCGGTGAAGATACAGATTCGCGAAGCAACCTACTGCCGGAAGCGCGCGGACGGGAAGGGGTTCCAGTCGCCTGTGCTTGCGCCGAGATCGATCGGATCGGGCGCTTCGCCGCCGACGGCCGGACGGCCTCGCGCGCTCCAGGGGACCGTGCAGGAGGCTCGGCGCGTAGAGCGTCAACGGCTCGAACCTCCGGGGGCGTGGGCAGAGCCTTGTCGCGCATGAACGCGCGGCCGGCGCTCCGCCGACCTCGCGCGGCCAGCTCCGTCCCGGCTCGATCGTGGTCTCGTCGCGACGCAGCCCGGCCGCGTCGGCTGCGGCAGGCGCGTGGACAGTGTCCCGGTGGCCGATCGATCAGGATCTTCGGCGACAGCCCCGATTTCCGGGCGCGTCGGCGCGCGAAGCGGCAGGAGCAGCATCCCGAGTCCGGGATCGACGCGATCGCCTCGGTGGGGACGGTGCTGAACTCGCCGCCGCCAGCACCTCGCCGTCGACGGCGCTCGCGGCCTGGGCCCGGAGCTCGGAGCCGCGCCGCTCGCGATCAGCGGCGAGGCGATCTCGAGCCTCTCGGCCTGGGTCTTGCTCTCCCGCCGCGTCTCGAATGCCCGTCTGGGAAGCTACAGGCGTGGCGCCCGGAACCCCTACGTGCCGGCGCAGCGCGGCTGGCGGATGTGGTGGATGAAGCGCCGCTGGTACGACCGGACCCACCGGCTGCGCCATCGCTGGCCGGATCGCCGCCACGCGGCGAACGGCGGGTTCTACGTGCGCCACCCGATCGAGGGCGAGGTCCTGGAGGCGCTCGACGACGGCCGCCCTCACGATCGGCGAGGGCACGATGCTCGAGGCCGGCACCATGGATCCGCGCTCGCCGCCGGATCTGATCGGCCGCAGCGCTTCCTCAACCGCGAGACGATGCTCGCTGCCCAGGAGTCGATCGAGATCGGCGACCACGTGATGTTCGCCAACCACTGCTTCGTCGGCGATGCCGATGCCGCTTCGACGACCCCGAGTTGCCGGTCACCTGGCAGGGCTTCGTTCCCGCGGGCCGGTTCGGATCGGCTCCAACAGCTGGCTCGGGAAGGGCGTCGTCGTCACCGGGGCACGGAGATCGGCGAACACTGCGTGATCGGCTCGAACTCGGTCGTGACCCGCGACACGCCGCCGTGGACGATCTCGGCCGGGGCGCCCGCGAAGGTCCTGCGGGAGATCGAGCCCGTCCTGCGGACGGCTGGCCTGTCGGGCCGTGAAGCCACTCAAGATCACGATCGCACTCGCAGTCACGCCATCGCTCCGATCGCCGCCGGTTGCGGCGAGAAGGAGGAGCCGCCGACGACCGGACCGGTGGTCACCCAGACGACCACTGGCCAGACGTCGACCACGCAGACGACCACCGGGCGGTCCGGACCGACGAGGAGCTGATCCGCGCGACGATCACCTTCCTCACCGTTCCCAACGATCCGACGGTCTGCGACGAGCTGATCACTCCCGCCTTCCTGAAGCAGTCCTACGGCGGCCGCCGGGGATGCGTTGCGGCCCGCAAGCCGAAGGCGCTGGCCGACCAGGCGACGATCCTCGCCCGCAAGCCCGGCCCCAGGGGCTCGGCGATCGTCACCGTCAAGCCTCAGGGCGGCGTTTTCGATGCTCAGACGCTGAAGGTGACGGTCGTCAAGAACGGTCAGGCGTGGCAGATCGACAAGATCACCTCGAACGCAAAGGTAGGGCCCTAGCTCTCCGAGCGGACGATCCCGGCGTGAGTTCCACGAGTGGGACCGTCGGGTGACGCCACCGCCTCCGCACTTCGTGCTGAGTGTCGGCGGCGGCGTCCCCCGCCGGTCCCCGCGCGTGGGCTGGTCAGCGGTTCGAGGCTGCGCACCGGGCACGGTGAGACGCCGTCCGTGCGGTCCAGCAGAGACACCGGGTGGCTTCTCGCTCGGAGGGAGCAGGCAACGTCCCAGACGCGATTCCGCTGCGGCCGGCGTGGCGGGAGCCCGCGGGTGGCGCCGGACAGGGCGCCCCGCGGCGTGCGTCAGCACCCGTGGGGCTGTCCGACGACAGGACCCGCAGGCGCGCCTTTGATCACCCCGGGCCGGCTACCAATCCCGGGAGAGGTGCCCGCGAGCGAATCCTGCTCGAGGTACTGCTTGAACGCCTCGAGCTCGTTCGGAGTCGATCGAGTACGTGTGCGAGTCCTCGGAGAGCGGCCACCGCGGACGTCGGCCGTAGGCGGAGACGCCGTCGACCATGGCCCCGTGGATGTCGGCGTCGCGCTTGTACGAAGCGGGCCGTGTGGCCGGTGTGGATGCCGAGCAGGTCATGGAAGACGAGGACCTGGCCGTTGGTCGCGCCGCCGGCGCCGATCCCGATCACCGGCACCTCCATGCGCGGCATGATCGCCTCGGTGACGGCGGCGGGCACGGCCTCGAAGACGATGCGCTGAAGCAGCCGACCGCCTGCAGCGCGAAGGCGTCCTCGGCGATCTGGGCGGCCCGCTCGCGGTCCGGCCCTGGGCCTTGTAGCCATGAAGGCGCAGGTCGCCGTCTGCGGGGTCAGGCCGACGTGACCCATGACCGGGATGCCGGCGCGGACGATCGCCCGCGCCCGGTCGACCGAGGCGCCGCCGCGCTCGAGCTTGACCGCGTCACAGCCCGCCTCCTTGATGAAGCGCTGGGCGTTCGCGATCGCCTGCTCGTTCGAGTTCTCGTAGGAGCCGAAGGGCATGTCGCCGACGAGGAACGCGGTCCTGAGGCCGCGGCGGACGGCGGCGGCGAGCATCAGCATCTCGTCCATGCCGACCGGGACGGTCAGGTCGTGCCCGAGGACGGTCATCGCCCCGGAGTCGCCGACGAGGACGATGTCGACGCCGGCGGCCTCGGCCACCTGCGCCGAGGGGAAGTCGTAGGCGGTGACCATCGCGATCGGCTCGCCGAGCTCGCGCATCTCCTCGATTCGCGGGATCAGACCTTGGAGCGCTCGTCGGGAGGGGTGTTCGGTACTCGCGGTGCGGTGCTCATCGGGGTGTCTGCCTCTCTTGGTTCGGTGTCGTCTCGACGATCACGTCGGTGTCGATCAGGCGGGCATCGCCCACCTGGGCGGCGACGGCGATCCAGCGCCCGCCGCCCGTTGAAGCTCTCGATCGGTGCGAGGTCGCCGGCGTCGCGGGCCTCGAGGTACTCGGGTTCGATTCCGGCGCTCGCGAGTTCCTCGCGGGCGGCCGCAGGCACCGCGGCTGGCGGAGGCGCCGGGCTCGGCAGCCGCGGCGGCTACCCTCGAGGCTCGGTGCAGTGTGGGCGCCCGTTCGCGGTCGGCGGGGGAGAGGTAGGCGTTCCGAGAGGACATCGCCAGCCCGTCGGCCTCGCGGACCGTGGACGACCGACGATCTCGACCGGGAAGTCGAGGTCGGCCGCCGCTGGACCACGACGGCCTGCTGGGCGTCCTTCCTGGCCGAAGTAGGCGGTGCGGGGCCGACGGTGTTGAAGAGCTTGGCGACAACGGTGAGCGACGCCGCCGTGCTCCAGGCCCGCGCAGGGCGGGGTCGCCGCAGAGGACCTCGGTCAGCCCTCCGACTTCGACCGCGGTCGCGAAGCCCTCGGGGTAGACCTCCTCCACCGCCGGGGCGCGGAGCAGAAGTCGACGCCGGCCTCGGAGGCGACGGCGGCGTCCGCTCACGGTCGCGCGGATAGCGCGAGAGGTCCTCACCGGGCCCGAACTGCGCCGGGTTGACGAACAGGCTCATGACGACGACGTCGCAGTCGCGCCGCGCCGCTTCGAGCAGGGCGACGTGGCCGTCGTGAAGGAAGCCCATGGTCGGGACGAGGCCGATCGACAGCCCCTCGCGCCGAGACCCGGCAGGCGCCTCACGCAGCTCACGCTTGGTCTCGACGATCCTCATCGGCGGCCTCCGGCGGCGGCGACCTCGCGAGTTCGCTCGGCGAGGGTGCAGGTAAAGCTGCTCGAGGGCGGGGTCGGTCGCCGCGATCGCATCGAGATGGCGGGCGACCGTCGCCTCGTCGCCGCGGGCGATCGGGCCGGTCAGCGCGTCCGGTCCCGTTCCGCCCAGTTGGCAGCGGTCCTGAGGACGAGCGGCGCCAGCAGCTCGCGGCCGTTCTCGATCCCGGCTGCCGCCGAGGCTCCTCGGCGCTCGACTCCAGCGCGACCAGGAAGTTCGAGGCGATCGCGGCCGCGGCGTGGTGAGCGGCGCGGGACTCCTCGGGGACGTCGAAGGGCGTCATCTGGCAAGGCGTCGGCGATCCGCCGGGCCAGGTCGGCGGCGGCGGGTGCCGATGCGGCGATCGCGACCGGGGCGCCGGTCAGGTCGGCTTGGCGTCGGGAACCGTCTGCAGGGGGTGGAGCGAGAAGGTCTCCGCGCCGGCGTCCCCGGCCGCGGCGAGGGCGCCGAGGGTCGTCGCTCCGCTCGTATGGCCGACGAACCGCGAGCTTCCCTCGGGAGCCGCGGCGATCGCGCTCTGCAGGCGCTCTCGATCTCGGCGTCGGGAACGCACAGCAGTACGACCTCGGGCCGGCTGTCACCGAAAGGCCCCTCGCGGCCGACGCCAGCTCGGCCTCCGCTCCCGCGGCCCGGAGCAGGCGGGCGAGGCTGCCACCCACGCGGCCGTCGCCGATCGGCGTGATCGGCGGCATCGGGGTGGTGTGCACGCGGGCGGACTGCATCCGTTCCAGTTCTCGGCGAGATACCAGACGGTCGGGTTGTCGTCGATGGCGGCCCCTCTGAGCGGTCCACCTCCCGAAATCACGCTTGTTGGTGTCTGCGTGGGGCGGGATGGCGGCCGGGGGCTGCGGGATGATAACTGCGGCATCCAAGCCGATCGCGACCCGTCTACGATCGGCCGCGATGCCGATCTACGAGTTCGGTACGGCGGCTGCGGCGAGCGCTTCGAGGCTGCGTACCGCGGGGACCGAACGGGCCGAAGTGCCCAGCCTGCCGGCACCACCTGCAGCGCGGCCGCCAGCTCTCGTGCTCGGGCTGACCCGGCAGCCGACGCCGGCGCAGAAGCGGCCCGGATGGAGGATCGGCGGGGGACGGATCGCGACGGGGCTCGGCAGCGGTTCAAGGCGAACCTCGCGAAGGGTCGCGAGCGGAAGCCAGGCTCGTAGCCAGGACGGCGGAACGGCGCGAGGCGCTCGTCGCGGTCTACCGCGAGGCTTCGGATTGCACCCTCTGCCCCGCTCGCCCAGACGCGGACGAAGGTCGTGTTCGGGGCGGGCAACGCCGACGCCGATCGGTGTTCTCGGCGAGGCGCCAGGGGCGGAGGACAAGCGCGGCCTTCCGTTCGTCGGCCGGGCCGGCGGTCTTCTGAATGAGCTCCTCGGCGAGATCGGCCTCGACCGCGAGTCCGTCTTCGCCAACACATGTGCCGCCCGCCCGGCAACCGCGATCGCAGCCGGTCGAGCTCTCGAACTCCTGCCGTCCTACCTGCTGGAAAGTCGACCTGATCGAGCCGAAGGTGATCGTCACGCTCGGGAACTTCGCGACGAAGCTGATCACGGGCGATCAGACCGGCATCACCAAGGTGCGCGGGCGCTGAACCACCGGCTCGGTGAGCGCACCGTCCGCGTCTTCCCGATCCTCCATCCGGCGGCGGCCCTGAGGACGCCGCGGCTGCAAGGCACGATGAGCGAGGACTTCGCGGCGATGACCGGCTCCTCGAGGAGCCGGCGCCGGATCGGGGCATCCGCCGAATCGCCGCCGCCCAGTCCGCCGGAGCCCGGCGCGCCCGTCGGCGATGACCAGCTCGATGGCCGGCCTCGAGATGGGCTCGGCGGCCGATCGGCCAGGCGGCAGGGCGTCGTCCGGTCGAGACGGACGGAGGCGATCGCCGCCGAGCTCGCGTCCGGGCTGCGCCCGGGCGACGTCGTCCTGCTTCCGCGTGATGACCTCGGGTCAGGCAAGACGACCTTCGTCCGGGGGGCGGCGCGGGCCCTCGGTGTCGACGAGCCGGTGACCTCGCCGACGTTCACGATCGGCCAGCGCTACGAGGTGCCGTCCACGTGGTCTCTCATCTCGACCTGCATCGCCTCGCCGGGAACCGGGCTCGAGGCCGAGATCCGCGCTCCTCGACGACTACCTGACCGCCGACGCGATCGCCTTCGTCGAGTGGCCGGAGCCGGCGACACCGCTGATCCCAGGGCCAGCAGCGGTCGTCACGCTCACCCACGGCGGTGGCGATGTCCGCGAGATCGCGATCGAGAGGCGCGGGTGATCCTCGGCTTCGACACGACGACCCCGGAGACGACCGTCGCCGTGGTCCATCGCGGCGAGGTGCTGTTCGAAGCGGCCGCCGGTCCAGGGCCCGACGGCAGGCCGGTGGCCGGCACGGCGCTGCTCGCGATGGTCGACGAAGCGGCGTCTGCCGCCGGCGGCTGGGACCGGATCGCGACGATCGCGGTCGGCCGCGGCTCGTTCACCGGGCTGCGGATCGCGATCAGCACAGCGCGGGCGATCTCGCAGGCGCGCCGGATCCCGGTGGCGGGCGTGGATTCGACGGCGGCGCTGGCGGCCGAGCTCCGCAGAGGGCAGGGGAGGGCGGCCCGTCGTCGGGATCGTCGATGCCCGGCGCGGCAGGTGTTCGCCGCCGCCGACCTCGGCTTGGGTGCCGGCGAGCCGGTCGTCTGCGCCCTGCGGACGTCGCATCCGCGCTTCGGCGACGGCCTCGGCTTCGCCGTGGCCGGCGGGGACGAGGCCGATGCGATTCAGGACCGAAATCGAGGCGATCGGCTTCGAGGTCGACGACGAGGATCCTGCGAACCGGCTCTCGGCGCGGCAGATCTGCCTGCTGGCCGCGAAGATGGAGCCCGGCGGGGCGCGCTATCCCGCCGGCGTCACCCCCAAGTACATGAGACGACCCGACGCGGAGCGTTGGCTTGAGCGAAACGGCAACAGATCGCGTGATCATCGACCCCGGCGAGTGCCCTCGCCGGCTGACGTACGGCGATCTGCCGGGCGTCCTCTCGATCGAGCGCCGGTCGTTCCCCGCGCCGTGGTCGCTGGCGATGTTCGTGCTCGAGGTCTCGAAGCCCTCCGGCGTCTGCCTCGCGGCCACGAACGGCGACGAGATCCTCGCTACCTCGTCTGCTCACGGTGGCCGGGCGTCTTCGCACCTGATGAACGTGGCGGTCAGTCGATCGCCGCCGCCTCGGGATCGCCGAGCGGATGGTCGAGAGGATGCTGGTGGAGGCCGGCCGCGAGGAGCCTTCACGCTCGAGGGTCAGGGTTTCCAATCACGGGGCCATCGCGATGTACGAGAAGCTCGGCTTCCGCCGAGCCGGCCGCCGTCGCCGCCACCGGCGACAACGGCGAGGACGCGATGATCATGTGGCTCGGGGATCCCGAAACCTGGTGCCCGCCGTCCCGGACCGCTCGCGATGACGCGAGATCCTCGCCATCGAGACCTCCTGCGACGACACCTGTGCGGCCGTCCTCGACGGCCCGCGGATCCTCAGCAACGTCGTCTCTCCGCAAGGCCCGCCTCCACGCCCGCTTCGGCGGCGGCATCGTTCCCGAGGTCGCCTCGCGCCGGCATCTGGAGTTGATCAACCCGGTGGTCGACGCGGCGCTCGAGGACGCCGGCCACAGCCTCGATTCCGATCGACGCGATCGCCGTCACGAACAAGCCGGGCTGATCGGCGCCCTGCTGGTCGGCGTCAACACCGCGAAGTCGCTCGCGGCCGCCACCGGCAAGCCGCTGATCCCCGTCGACCACCTCCAGGGCCACGTCGCCGCCGCCTACCTCGAGAGCGGACCCGATCGAGCCGCCCTTCCTCGCCCTGATCGCCAGCGGCGGCCGCACGCTGCTCGCCGAGGTTCGCGAGGAGGGCAGGTTCGCGATCGCCGGCCAGACGCTCGACGACACCGCCGGGGAGGCCCTCGACAAGGCAGCCCGGCTGCTCGGCCTCGGGTTTCCGGGCGGGCCCGCGATCGGCGAGAAGCCGAGGACGGCGACCCAGGCATTCGCGATGCCGATCGCGATGGCGCATGACAGCATCGACTTCGGCTTCAGCGGGCTCAAGGAACGGCGCTCGTCTACGCGGTCCGCGACCTCGGCGAGCGGACTGCCGAGCGCCGCGCCGACCTCGCCGCGAGTTTCCAGGCGGCCGTCGTCGGGCAGCTCGTGGCCAAGCTCCGCCGAGCCCTCGACCTCGGTGAATGGCAATCGGTCGCGCTCGAGGCGGGGTCGCGGCCAACGGACCGCTGCGCGAGCGCGCCGCCGCCCTCTGCGAGAACGTGGCGTCGCCCTGCAGTTGCTGCCCTTCGAGCTCTGCACCGACAACGCGGCGATGATCAGGTCGGCCGCGATTCGCCGAGCCGATCCCCTACCCCGAGTACCTCGAGCTCTGAGCGCGACGGCCGCTGATGGCCGAGCAAGGTGGTCACCCTCTACGGCCGCGACGGCTGCCACCTCTGCGAGGAGGCGCGGGTCCGGCTCGAGGAGATGCGGCGCGGCGGTGCCGCCTTCGCCCTCATGGAGATCGACATCGAGTCGGACGCCGACATGCACCGGCGGATCGCCAGGGTTGATCCCCGTCGTCGAGGTCGACGGCGTTCGCGTCAGCGGCTGATCCTCGACGCCGACGCCGTTCGGGCCGGCTCGATACCTTTTCCCGGTGAGCGCGCGGCGCAGCGCACGAGGCGCCCCTCCGCGGGCGCAGCTCGCAACGGCCTCGATCGCCTTTCGCTGGGCGTGGCGGCCGGCTGGCTCGCTACCTCCAGGTCCTGATCCAGGCGCGGAAGATGGAAGGGGCCATCTCCTCCCAGGACCTCGCCTCCTGGACGCATGTCAACTCGACGCAGATCCGGCGCGACCTCTCCGGCTTCGGCAAGTTCGGCAAGGCGCGGCGTCGGCTACAACGTCGATTCGCTCGTCGCCGAGATCCGCAAGATCCTCCGGACATCAAGGCCAGCACAACATCGCGCTGTTCGGCGCCGGCCACCTCGGCCGGGCGATCGCGACCTCCGACATCCTTCGCCGACCACGGATTCCGGATCGTCTCGATCTTCGACGTCTCGCCGAAGCTGACCGGGAGAAGAAGATCGGCGGCATCGAGGTGCGCCCGCTCGACGACCTCGAGGACTTCGTCAGCTCGGAGGAAGTCGTCGTCGGCGTTCCGCTGTTCCGCTGACGCCGCCCGGGAGGTCGCCGACCGCCTCGTCGAGGCCGGCGTACGGGTGATCTTCAACTACCGAGCAGCTTCTCGACGTACCGCCGAGGTCACCGTTCCACCGTCGAGCCCCGCCGTCGGCCTGCTTTACGCGCTCTACTTCTACCTGGCTTGAACCGATGACCATGGCTCGGGACCAGAGCCTCGACCTCGATGCCGCCCGGGCGCGATTCGAGGAGGCGACCGACTTCACGATGGCGTCGAGGAGGAGTTCGCGATCCTCGACCCCGAGCAGCGGCTCGACCTCGCGCACGGGTTCGAGCGCATGTTCGAGGAGTCGCAGGAGAACGAGATCCTCGCCGACTCCGTCCACGGCGAGCTGATCGACACCGAGATCGAGATCGGTCGGGCCGATCGGAGAGCTTCGCCGAGATGCGGGAGCGTCAGCTCGAACGACGGCGGCTGCTGTTCGCCCTCGCCGCCCGTGAGCATCGCCTCCTCGCAGCCTGCGGGACGCCCCCTGGGCCGACTACCTCGACCAGGCGATCATCGACACGCCCCACTACCGCCGGCTTCGCGCCGAGCTCGGCTGGGTCGCCCAGCGCAACAACACCTGGAGCCTCCATGTCCACGTAGGCGTCCGCGGCGCCGACCGCGCCGTCGCCGTCTGCGACTCGCTCCGCAACGTCCTCCCGGTCCTATTGGCGATCTCCGCCAACTCGCCGTTCCTCGACGGGCGCGACCCGGGCCTCGCGTCGGTCCGGACCCGAGATCTTCACCACGCCTTCCCGCGCTGCGGCATCACGACCCCGTTCGGCGACTGGAGCTCCTACGCGCGGTTCGTCGACCTGCTCGAGCGGACCAGCTCGATCGTCGAGTCGACGCAGCTCTGGTGGAGCGTCCGTCCCCATCACGCGTTCGGCACCGTCGGTGCCGGATCTGCGACACGCAGAGCGACGAGGAGGAGTCCCTCGCCCTCGCCGGGCTGATGGTCGCCGCCGTAGCCCAGGCGTGCGCGGACTGCGACGACGGCGTCCTCGCGCCCCCGCGCCGCGCGCACGAGCTCGAGGAGAACCTCTGGCGCGCCATTCGCCACGGCCTCGACGGGCAGATGATCGACTTCGAGGCCGGCAGGGAAATCGCGACGACGGCCGCGGTCGCGGAGCTGCTCGCCTGGACCGAGCCTGCGCGCGCCCAGCTCGGGATCGATCTCGGCGGCTTCGATCCGACCGGGCCGAACGGCTCGCAGCGCTCGCGTGAGCTTTGCTCGAGTCGGGCGCGTCCCCTCGCCGACGCCTACCGGGCGTCAGTCGACGAACGGCGGACACCTACCCGGTCGCTGGGTAAGGTGATCGCATGAACGACACCGAGGGAACCGAACCGCAGGGGCAACCGCCGCGAGGCGCCGGGGCCGGAGGAGCAGCTCTCGCCCGAGCAGGAGCAGATGCTGCGGGAGATGGAGGAGCGATGCGGACGGTCCGCGTCCAGGACCTCGTCGCCCAGAGCGTCGTCAGCATCCTCAACCTCTCCGCCCGCCGGATCCTCAAGGAGGACGAGCGCGACCTCGAGCAGGCCCAGGTCGGCATCGAGGCCATCCGTGGGATGGTCGACGTCCTCGATCCGGACTCGCAGCGCGAGATCGAGCACCGCCTTCGCAGATCCAGGTCCTCTACGCCCAGGCCGCCGGCGGCGGCGGTGGCGGCGATGCCCCGCCCGAGGGCGGGGCCCAGGAACCGGGTCCCGGCCCGGGATGATCCGGGCGGTCGGGCGCCGCCCGTATCTGGACTCCCGGTTCGGACGCAAGGCCGAACTAGCACCGAACCGCATTTACAGCGCCCCCTCCGGGTATGCTCCCCCGGCTTTTCGAGGCCGTCCGGGCATTGCAGGGACGGCTTCCTCTGGAATCCCACCTCGATGGAGGAATCGACTTCCGAGCTGGAAAGCTTCCTGACCGACCACGGCGTCGTCGTCGCGCTCGTCTGCGCGGCCGCCGGGGTCCTCTACGGGCGATTGTCGCAATCGTCTGCTCGCCCGCCGGGCGGCAACGAGCGCATGCTGGAGATCTCCGGCGCCGTCAGGAGGGCGCTAAGGCCTACCTGAACCGCCAGTACACGATCATCGAGGTGGTCTGCGATCGTCCTCGCGATCGTCTGGTCGAGAACGTCTCGACCGGAATCGGCTTCGTCATCGGCGGCGTCCTCTCCGGTGCCGCCGGCTACATCGGCATGAACGTCTCGGTGCCGCTCGAACGCGCGCCGTCGCCGAAGGCGGCCGCGGCGGCGTTCCGCCGGCGCTCGAACGCCGCCTTCAAGGGCGGCTCGGTGACCGGCCTGCTGGTCGTCGGCCTGGCGCTTCTCGGCGTCGCCGGCTACTTCGGGATCCTGAAGACCTGACCGGCGACGAGGACAAGGAGGCCATCGACGTTGATCGCGGCCTCGGCTTCGGCGGTTCGCTGATCTCGGTCTTCGCCCGACTCAGGCGGCATCTACACCAAGGCCGCTGGCGATGAGCGCCGACCTCGTCGGCAGGTCGAGGGCCGGTATCCCCGAGGACGATCCCCGGAACCCCGCCGTGATCGCCGACAACGTCGGCGACAACGTCGGCGATTGCGCCGGCATGGCTGCCGACCTGTTCGAGACGTACGCGGTGACCACGGTCGCGGTGATGCTGCTGGGCGTGCTCAGCTTCAACATCGATGCCGCCCGCGAGGTGGCGATCTATCCGCTGATCCTCGGCGGCGTCGCGATCCTCGCCTCGATCATCGGTGCGCTCTCGGTCCGCTCCAAGAGCGGCAACGTTGAGGGTGCCCTCTACAAGGGCCTGATCGTCTCCGGCGTCCTGTCGGCGGTCGCGTTCTACCCGATCACCGACTGGCTCATGTCCGACCCGCTGCAGCTCAGCGTCGCCGATCCGGAGAGCGCCCTCGCCGGTGCTTCGGTGACCGACCTCTGGTTCTGCGCGCTGATCGGCATCGTCGTCACGGCCGGACTGTTCGTCGTCACCGACTACTACACGTCGACCCGGTTCCGTCCGGTGAAGACGATCTCGAAGGCCTCGATCACGGGCCACGCGACGAACATCATCCAGGGGCTCGCTCAGGGCTTCCAGGGCACCGCGATCCCGGCGCTGATCATCATCGCCGCGATCTTCGGCGCCAACGAGATCGCCGGCATCTACGGCATCGCGGTCGCCGTCATGGCCCAGCTCTCGCTGACCGGCCTGATCGTCGCCCTCGACGCGTTCGGTCCGATCACCGACAACGCGGGCGGTATCGCCGAGATGGCGGAGCTGCCCGAGGACGTCCGCAACGTCACCGACCCGCTCGACGCGGTCGGCAACACTACGAAGGCGGTCACCAAGGGTTACGCGATCGGCTCGGCCGTTCTCGCCGCGCTGGTCCTGTTCGCCGCGTTCAAGTACGAGCTCGAGACCGAGGCCGGCGGCATCATCTCGTTCGACATCAGTGACCCGCCGGTGCTGATCGGCCTACTGGTCGGCGGCATGATGGTCTACCTCTTCGCCGCGCTGGCGATCGAGGCGGTCGGCCGTGCCGGCGGTGAGGTCGTCGAGCAGGTCCGCAAGCAGTTCAAGGAGCACCCGGGGATCATGGAGGGCACCGAGCGGCCCGACTACGGCGGCACCGTCGCCATCGTGACCGCGGCTGCGCAGCGGGAGATGATCCTCCCGTCGATGATCCCGATCATCGTCCCGGTGATCGTCGGCGTCATCAGTGCCCAGGCCCTTGGCGGCCTGCTCATCGGCGTCATCATCGTCGGCTTCTTCATGGCCGTCTCGATGACCGTCGGCGGCGGCGCCTGGGACAACGCCAAGAAGTTGATCGAGGACGGTTCCTTCGGCGGCAAGGGCTCCGAGGCCCACGCCGCCTCGGTGACCGGCGACACGGTCGGCGATCCCTACAAGGACACCGCCGGCCCCGCCATCAACCCGATGATCAAGGTCGCGAACATCGTGGCGATCCTGATCATCCCGATCATCCACTTCTAGGCTCAGGCCCGGAAACCAGATGTTCCGAGAGGGCGGCCGCGAGGCCGCCCTCTCTCGTTGAGGGGGGCGTTCGGCTCGCGCCGGGGCCGGATCGGCGCGGTGGAACTTGATCTGGCTGGGGAGGGGGGGTTGCCGGGCTACTGGGCGTGTCTGACGTTCCTATGGAACGCGAAACACGCCCGGTGGCAGCCCGCAACGGCACCCTGCCATCCTCAAACCGTGGAACCGAAGCGGGAGCGGACCCTCTACGAGGTCTCGAGCAGCTTCTTCGCCGGGTGCGTGATCGTCTTCGCGGTGGCCGGCCTGCTGGTCGTCGGCTTCGGTGACGCCGGGCCGCTGTCGCCGGAGTTCGCGATCTGCCTGCTCTTCCTCGTGCTCGGCCTCGGCAGGCTCTACCTCGGCCTGGTCAGGGGGGACGAGGGCTCGGAGGGCTGAGGCCGGCAGGCGAAGTCGAGCGTCCCGGAGGGGCGCGGGTCGCGCGGTCACCTAGCTAGAGTCGCGCCTCGCATGGCGCACCGCGTTCCTCGCGATCAGTCTCTCCAACGCGTCCACGGCGTCGGCTCCCTGTTCAGCGCCGCGTACGGGAACGTCGGCTCGTCGATCTATTACGCGCTCGGCGTGGTGGCTGCGTTCGCTCTCGGGCTGACGCCGGTCGCATTCATGATCTCGGGGCTGATCTTCGCCTGTACGGCGGCGACCTACATCGAGGGCACGGTGATGTTCCCGGAGGCGGGCGGATCCGCCAGCTTCGCCCGGCACGCCTTCAACGAGCTCGTCAGCTTCATCGCGGGCTGGGGGCAGATGCTCAACTACATCATCACGGTCGCGATCTCGGCCTTCTTCGTCCCCCACTACCTCGGGGTCTTCTGGGAACCGCTGCGCACCAGCCCTGGCGACATCATCGGCGGCATCGTCCTGATCGCAGCGCTGGCGCTGCTCAACATCAAGGGCACCCAGGAGTCGGCCCGGCTCAACCTCGTGCTCGCCATCGGCGACCTCGCCACCCAAGTGCTGCTCGTGATCGTCGGCATGGTCCTCGTCTTCAGCCCCGACACGCTGATCGGCAACATCGACCTCGGCATCGCCCCGACCTGGGGCGACTTCGCGCTCGGCATCGCGCTCGGGATGATCGCCTACACCGGGATCGAGACGATCTCGAACATGTCGGAGGAGGCGATCGAACCGGAGAAGTCGATCCCCCGCGGCACCGCCTACGTGGTCGCGGCGGTGATCGGCCTCTACGCGCTGCTCCCGATCATCGCGCTCTCGGCGATGCCGGTGACGCAGGGCCCCGATGGCTACACGACCGAGCTCGGCACGAAGTTCGCGGGCGATCCGGTTCTCGGCATCGTCGAGAACCTCGGCCTCGGCGCCGGGCTCACAGACGCCCTCAGCATTTACGTCGGCATCCTCGCCGCGGTGATCCTCGTGATCGCGACCAACGCCGGGATGATCGGCGTCTCGCGGCTGACCTTCTCGATGGGCCAGCATCGCCAGCTCCCCGAGCGGCTGCGGCAGGTCCACCCGAAGTTCCGGACCCCGCACATCGCGATCATCACCTTCTCGATCATCGCGTCGATCGCGCTGCTGCCGGGACAGGCGGACCTGCTGGCGACCATGTACTCGTTCGGCGCGATGCTCTCGTTCACCGTCGCCCACGTTTCGATCCTGTGGATGCGAAGACGCCACGCCGACAAGGAACGGACGTGGAAGCCCCGCGGCAATGTCGAGATCGCGGGCGTCGAGATCCCCCTGACGGCCGTCTTCGGCGGACTCGGGACGTTCGCGGCCTGGATCGTCGTCATGGTCATGAACCCGGTGACGATGGCCATCGGCCTCGGCTGGATGCTCTTCGGGTCGGTCGTCTACCTGCTCTACCGACGCAGCCAGGATCTGCCGATCAAGAAGACCGTCACGGTCGTCCTGCCGGAGCCGCTCGACGTCGAGGAGGTCGAGTATCGCTCCGTGCTCGTGCCTTTCGAGGACGATCCGTTCTCGGAGCTGACGATCGGGACGGCGGCTCGCCTCGCCGCTCGGAAGGGACGCGGCATCCACATCCTCTCGCTGCTCAACGTCCCGGCGCACTTGCCGATCGACGCGCCCCTGCCGCGGCAGCAGGAGAAGGCGCAATCGAAGATCGAGCGGGCGAAGTTGATCGGCGGCCGCCGGGTCACCGGCCACGTCCAGAGGGTCCGGCCGGGGCAGGCGCCGAAGGCGATCATCGAGGAGGCGGTCGACATCAAGGCTGTGGCCATCGTCATGCAGCTCACCTACCGAAACGGGACCCCGCTCTACGGCAAGACGCTGCAGGGCGTGCTCGGCAAGCGCCCCTGCCGGGTCATCGTCGCGGCGAACCCGCTCGGCGAAGAGGCCGAAGGCCAGATGGCGGCGACCGTCTGAGTGGAACTAGCGGCCGATCGGCGCGGACGGGCCGCATTCCTGCAACTAGAATCGCCGCCGTGGCGACCAGGCAGCGCATCGGGTCGAGCGGGACGAAGGTGCTCTCGTCGGTGATCCTGATCCTCGGCGTGATCATCGTCATCCGGACGATCGCCGCCGGCGGCGGACCGGTGTCCGCGGGCGTCCTGCTCGGGATCGTCTTCGCGGCGATCGGCGGCGCCCGCCTCTACCTCGCGAGCAGGCGCCCGGCTTGAGGCTGCGCCTGTGAAGGATCGCCGCATCGCCAAGCCGGCCCTCGGCCGGCGCTTCCTCGGCGTGCCGTGGCTCTGGGCAGTGGCGCACTCGGCGATCGCCTTCTCGGTCTATTACGCCCTCGGGGTGGTCGCCGACGACGCGCTGGCGCTGACCCCGGTGATCTTCGCGATCGCGGGCCTGATCTACGTGCTGACGACGATGACCTACGTCGAGGGCGGGGCGATGTTCCGCGAGCGCGGCGGATCCAACACGCTCGCCCGGCACGCCTTCAACGAGCTCGTCAGCTTCGTCGCCGGCTGGGCGATCCTGATCGACTACGTGATCGTCATCGCCCTGGCGGCCGTGACCGTCCCGCACTACCTGGGACCGATCTCGTCCAGCCTCGCCGACGGGATCGGCGAGCAGATCGTCGCCATCGGCGTTGTCGTGGTCGTCGCCGGGATCAACATCGTGGGGTTCACCGGCAGCCGCCGCCAGGGCGTGCTGGTGGCGATGACCGCCGCCGACCTCCTACTCCAGTTCCTGCTCGTGATCGTCGGCCTGATCGTCGTCTGGGACCCGAGCGCGCTGACCAACTCGCTCGACGCGTTCGGCATGCCCAGCGTCGAGAACCTCGCCCAGGCACTGGTGATCTCGATGGTCGCGGTCGCCGGCATCGAGGCGTCGTCGGACCTCGCTCCGGACCTCGCGTGGCGTCGTGAAGATCTGCGCAACGTGCTCCGCGCCGGAACCTTCGTCGTCCCGTTCGTCTACGTCGGGATGTCGCTCGTCGCGTTGATGGCCCTGCCGGTGGTCGCCGGTCCGGACGGGGCGACCACCGCGCTCGCGACGACGTGGGAGGACGCGCCCGTGCTCGGCATCACTTCCGCCTTCTCGCCGGAGTGGCTCTCGGAGATCTTCAAGTGGGCGGTTGTCGCGATCGCGCCGCTGATCCTGTTCTTCGCCGCGAACGTGACGATGCTCGGGCTCTCCAGGCACACATACGTGCTCGCGACGAATCGCCAGATCCCGAGCTGGCTCGGCAAGCTCGGCGGCACCCGCTCCACCCCTCACGTCGCGATCGTGATCGCCGCGCTGTTCGCGATCGGGCTCGTGCTTCCCGGCGACATCGAGCTGCTCGCCGGCGTCTTCGCCTTCGGCGCGACGTTGGCGATCTCGATCGCCCACCTGTCGCTGATCCGGCTCCGGTTCACCGACCCCGACCGCGAACGGCCCTACTCGGTGCCGTTCGGAATCCGGATCCGGGGTACCACGGTGCCGCTGCCGTCGCTCCTCGGTCTGCTCCTGACCGGCGCCGGGTTCATCTCGATCGTCGTCCTCCACGGATCGGCGCTCTGGGTCGGCGGCGCCTGGATGGCCTTCGGGCTGATCTCTTACTTCGTCTATCGCCGGCTCGTCCATGGCCTGCCGCTCACGACCCGCGTCTCGGTGCCCGAGCAGGCGCTGCTCAAGCATCCGCCCGACGTCGAGCTCGAGAGCGTCCTCGTGCCCATCACCGGCACCGGCAAGCTCGAGGACGACATCGTCCAGACCGCCTGCCGGCTGGCCGAGTCGAACCCGCTCGAGGGTCAGCGGAATCCGCGGCTGGAGCTCCTGTACGTGATCGACCTGCCGCTGACCGTTCCGCTCGAGGGCCCGATCCCACCAGACAAGGTCGTGGCCGCCGACCGGGCGCTGAGCCGGGCCTGCGAGATCATCGCCGAGTACCCGGGGGTCGAGGCCGACAGCGACTACGTCCTCGCCCGCAACGTCGGCGAGGCGATCGTCCAGCGGGCCCGTGAGCACGAAGTCGAGGCGATCATCGTCGGCGGTGAGCCGCCGACGGCCATTCGCGGTGGGGCCGTGCTGGGCGGGGTTCGCGGATCGAAGCCGGCCGAGATCGGGCCCGTCAGCGAGTACGTCCTCCGGCACGCCCCGTGCAGGGTCCTGCTGACGGCCCCTCCCGAGCAATAACATCGGGTCCATGCTGATCCTGATTGTGGGATGCGGACGCGTGGGGTCGTCCGTCGCGCGAACGATGCTGGCCGAAGGCCACGACGTCTCCTGCCTCGACGAGGACCCCGACTCGCACGCCCGGCTCGAGCTCGGGCTCGACACTTCCTGGGAGGACGCGGGAGGGCAGTTCACCGTCGGCACGGGACTCGAGATCGACGCCCTGACGACCGCGGGGATCGAGCGCGCCGACGTCTTCGTCGCCTCCACGAACGGCGACAACACCAACATCGTCATTGCGCAGATCGCTCAGCGGCGCTTCCGGGTCGAGACCGTGATCGCGCGAATCCTCGATCCCTACCGGGCCGAGTGGTACGCGACGCAGGGGCTCCGCACCATCTGCCCGACGCGGACGGCGATCGAGATGCTCGAGACGAGCGTCCGCGAGGTCGCCGCCGCGAGGGAGGAGCAGGCGTGATGGGCGAGCCGCTCTCAGGCGGCGAGTACATGCTGATCGTCGGCGGCGGCAAGGTCGGCTGGAACCTCGCCCGCGAGCTGATCGACAAGGGACACGAGGTGACCCTGATCGAGTCCGATCGCGAGCGCTACCTGACCGTCGAGCAGGAGCTCGAGCACCGGGTCCTCTACGGAGACGCGAGCGAGCTCTGGGTCCTCGAGCGGGCCGGGATCGCCCGCGCCGGAATGGTCATCGCGGTCACCGGCGACGACGAGGACAACCTCCTGATCTGCCAGGTCGCCAAGGACAAGTACGGCGTCGACCGCGTGATCGCGCGCGTCAACAACCCGAGGAACCGGCAGCACTTCGAGCTTCTCGGCGTCAAGCCCTACGTCTCGGCGACCGACCTGATCCTGCGGCTGATCGAGCGCCAGGTCCCGCGCTACGGCCTCGTCCACCTGCTCGACCTCGCCGACGCGAAGATCGAGATCATCGACCTGCTGATCGGCGAGCACGCGCAGGTCGTCGGCAAGCAGCTCCACGAGCTCGAGATGCCGAAGGGCAGCCTGCTGATCAGCGTCATGCGCGAGGGCACCGGCTTCGTGCCGACACCGGACACCGTGCTCGAGGCCGGCGACGAGGTCCTCGCCGTGCTCGACCCGCGGGTCGAGGAGGAGCTGACCCGCTACCTCGGCCTCGAAGAGGGCACGGTCGACCGGACGCCCGACGCCTGAGGTGGCCGACCGCCGCGTCGATCACCTGCTCGTGGGCGGCGGCATCGCCTCCGCCTACTGTGCGGCCGAGCTGCGCAAGCGCGGCGCCGAGGGCTCCATCCTGCTCGCCGGCCGCGAGCCCGAGCCGCCCTACGACCGGCCGCCGCTCTCGAAGGAGTACCTGCGCGGCGACGCGAGCCGCGAGGACGGCTACGTCCACCCGCTCTCCTGGTACGAGGAGAACGACGTCGAGCTCCTGACCGGGCGCAGCGTGATCTCGCTCGACGCCGGCGCTCGGACCGCGAAGATCCAGGGCGGGGAGGAGGTCGAGTTCGGGACGGCGCTGCTCGCGACCGGCGCGATGGTGAACCTCCTCCGGGTCGACGGCGCCCAGCTCGAGGGGATCCACTATCTCCGGGCCTACGGCAACTCCGATTCGATCCGCGAGGACGTCGCCGGAGCCGAGCACGTCGTCTGCGTCGGCGGCGGCTACATCGGCGCCGAGGTCGCCGCCTCGCTGATCGAGATGGGCAAGCGCTGCACGATCGTCGAGATCGAATCGGTGATCCTCTCCCGCGTCTTCGGGGAGGACGTCGGCCGCCGCCTCCAGTCGCTGCTCGCCGAGCGGGGCGTCGAGTTCGCGGCGGGGGAGACCGTGGCTGCGTTCGAGGGCGACGAGCGCGTCACGACGGTCCTGACCGAGAGCGGCTTGGCGATCGACTGCGACGCGGTCGTGGTCGGCGCCGGCGTCCGGCCCGACACGATGCTCGCCGGCCGCGCCGGGCTCGACGTCGAGAACGGAATCGTCTGCGACTCGGGGCTCGAGACCTCGGTCGAGGGGATCTTCGCGGCGGGCGACTGCTGCAACTACGACAGCGAGCTGCACGGGGGCAGGGCCCGCTTCGAGCACTGGGACGTCGCGCTCCACCAGGGGCGACACGCCGCCCGCGGGATGCTCGGCGACAAGCGTCCCTACCGGGTCGTTCCGTACTTCTTCAGCGACCTCTCCGACTGGGCCTCGCTGGAGCACGTCGGCGGCGCCTCCGACTGGGACGAGGTGCTCTGGCGCGGCGATCCCGATGCCGGGGAGTACTCGGCCTGGTACCTGAGCTCGGACCGCGTCGTGGCGGCCCTTGCGGTCGGCCGTTCCGAGGATCTGCTGCCGGCACGGCGGCTGATCGAGTCGGGCGAACCGGTGGGCGAACGCCGCGCTGCGATCGCCGACGCGGGCGCCGACCTCGCCGACCTCGGCTAGCTAACCTCCCGGGCCAACCCTTGCGGGCTGGTGTAATGGCAACACGCCTGTCTCTGGAACAGGTATTCGGGGTTCGAGTCCCTGGCCCGCAGCTTTCTCGGCCTGAGCGTCGAGATCCTCTGGACGGTTGTTCTAGGCGTTCTTGCTCAACGCTTGTCCAACCAGTGGTGCGTTCCGGCCTGAACTTCGTTTGCGAGCCGATCAGGCGGGGGTAGGGAATGGCGTACTGCAACTTGGGAGGGGTTGGGATGTCGAAGCGCACTGCGGTATTGACGGGGCTGGCGGGGGCCGGGATCGGCGCTCTGGTCGGCCTGCCGTACCTGTTCCGGGCGGGGGAGTGCTCCGTCCTCGGCGCCCAGTCGGTCCAGTGCACGATGAACGAGGCGATCGGCCCGTTCCTGAGCGCGATCGCGGTCGGCTTCGTGATCGCGATGGTCGTCGGGAACGCCGTAGCAATCGCCGCCCGGCGATCCCTCGCCCCGAACGTGAGCAGCAGGAAGCCGCCGCGGGCCGCCGCCGACATCGAGGATCCCGCCATCCAGCTCGCGGCGTGGGGGATGCCGCCGAAGGCGGGCCAGCGCACCGTCAGCCTCGCCGACCCGGCGCCCCGGCGATCGACCGGAGCCGGCGCCTCGCCGGCGGCCGGGGCGGGAGGGGGCTACGGCGCCGCCCGAGCCGCGCGAGCGGCCGCACGGCACCCGCGGCAGCCCCTCCACGTCGTCTCCGGATCCGGCGAGCACTCCTGACGCGGGGCGCGCGAGCGCGGCGGGATCGTCGCGGGCGAGCGCTAATCTGCGTGCAATGAGTGGAAAAACGGCCATCATCGCGGCGCTCGCCGCGGGCACGATCTGGGTCGCCGGCTGCGGTGGCGACGATGCGACGACCTCGACCGTCACCTCCTCCTCGTCGACGACCTCGACGACGGCGGTGTCGACCGAAGAGTTCATCACCGCCGCGGATGCACGCTGCGCGGAAGCCAACGCGGCGATCGCGAACCTGACCTCCGATGGCTCCGGCAGCTCGACCTCGATCCAGCAGCAGGCGGACATCACCAAGCAGACCTTGACCGGCCTGAAGTCGCTCGGCAGCCCCGACGACCCCGATGGCTCGCTCGCCGATTACTACTCCGCGGTCAAGGAGCAGGTCTCCCTGCTCGGCCAGCAGGAGACGGCACTGGCCTCGGGTGACAGCGCCGGCGCCGAGGCGCTCACCACTCAGCTCGACCAGGCCGAGACCGACGCCCAGACGGCCGCGGAGTCGTTCGGCTTCGAGGAGTGCGGCCAGGCCGGCACGGCGATCTCGACCGACACCTCCACCGCGACGACTACGCCGGCTCCGGCGACGACGACGCCACCGGCTACGACCACGCCGCCGGCGACGACCCCGGCGCCCGTCACTCCCGCGCCTTCGACCGGCGGCACCTCCGGGGGCACCAGCTCCGGCGGCACCTCGGGAGGCACCGGCGGAACCTCCGGCGGCTCCGGCGGCTCGTCCGGCGGGATCAGCGCCGGCTGAGGATCCCTCCGGGCACGGCGGGGCGGCTCAGGCCGCGATCTGGCCGGCCCAGGTCCCGTACAGGCGGGCGTAGGCGCCGCCGAGCTCGAGCAGTTCCTCGTGGGTGCCGCTCTCGGCGATCCTCCCGTGCTCGAGGACGACGATCTTGTCCGCCCGACGAATCGTCGAGAGGCGGTGGGCGATGACGATGGCGGTCCGGCCGACGAGTAGCCGCTCGAGGCCCTGCTCGATCCGCTTCTCGGTCCGGACGTCGACGTTCGAGGTCGCCTCGTCGAGGATCAGGATCCGCGGCTCGGCGAGCAGCGCCCGGGCGAAGGCGACGATCTGCCGCTCGCCGGCTGACAGCGCCGCACCGCGCTCGCCGACCTCGGTGTCGAGCCCCTCCGGCAGGCCCTCGATCAACGGCTCGCCGCCGACCGTTCGCAGCGCCTCCATGATCTCCTCGCGCGTCGCCTCGGGGCGGCCGAAGGCGACGTTGTCGGCGATCGTGCCGCTGAACAGGAACCCCTCCTGGGGGACGATCCCGAGCCGGCTCCGGAGGGCTTTCGAGTCGAGCTCGCGGACGTCGACGCCGTCGATCAGGATCCGTCCGTGCTGGGGGTCGTAGAAGCGGGCGACGAGCTTCGCCATCGTCGACTTGCCGGCGCCGGTCTCGCCGACGAGCGCGACGGTCTGGCCGGGGAGGATCTCGAGGTCGACGTTGCGGAGCGCCCAGTCGTCGGCGACGTCCGGATCTTCGGCGTAGCCGAACGAGACGCCCTCGAGGTCGATCGCCCCGCGAATCTCACCGGGGTCGATCGCGTTCGGGGGGTCGACGAGGTCGGGCTCGGTGTCGAGGAGGTCGAAGATCTTGTCCAGCGCCGCCATCCCCTGCTGGTAGGTCGTGTAGAGCTGGCTGATCTGCTGGATCGGGTCGAAGAACGTCTGCAGGTAGCCGACGAACGCGAAGAGGATGCCGATCTCGATGTGGCCGTTGATCGCCTGGTAGCCGCCGAACAGGAGGATCGCGGCGGTCCCGACCGCCGAGAGCAGCTCGACCGCGGGGAAATAGGAGGCGTTGAGGTAGACCGTCCGCATGTTGACCTCGCGGTTCTCCTCGTTGAGGACCGACATCTCGGTCAGGTGCCGGGGCTCCTGGCCGAAGCTGCGGACGACGCGGACGCCGCTGAGGCTCTCCTGCAGGTAGGCGGTGATGTTGGCGATCTTCTCCCTGGTCAGCCGGTAGGCGCTCGCGGAGGCGACCCGGAAGACGATGCTGCCGATCGCGAGGATCGGGAAGGTCAGGAAGGTCACGAGCGCCAATTGCACGTCGATCGCGAGCAGGATCACGACCACTCCGACCAGGGTCAGGACGCTGGAGACCATCGTCACGATGCCGTCTGTGACGAGCGTGTCGAGCGCCTGGACGTCGTTGGTCATCCGCGAGATCAGCACCCCCGGCCGGTTCCGCGTGTAGAAGCCGAGCGACATCGACTGCAGGTGGGTGTAGATCCGCTCGCGGAGGTCCTGCAGAGCGCGCTGGCCGACCCAGCCGACGAGGTAGGTCTGGACGTAGGTTGCGACCCAGAAGATCAGCGCCGAGGCGAGGAAGGCGACGACGATCAGCGTCAGCGCGTTGAGATCGCTGCTCTCCGGCGGGTTGGTCCCGATCCCCTTGTCGATCGCGAGACCGGCGAGGTAGGGCGGTGCGAGCGCGGCGGCGGTCGCGATCACCAGTGCTGTCAGCATCAACGCGACGCGCGTGCGATACGGGCGCAGCAGGCCGAGCATCCACCGGATCTTGCGCCCGCGCCCGTCCTCGCCCCGGATCGTCTTCCAGAGGGCCTTGACGAGCAGCCAGGCGTCGCCGATGCCGCGACGCCCCTCTTCGCGCTCCTGCATGTCGACCGAGCCCTCGCCTCCGGAGGCCGGCTTGTCGCCGTTTCTGCTCACAGGCGCGCCACCTCCTCACGCTCCTCGAGGTCGCACTGCAGGAACGTCCGGTCGACGAGGCCGTAGTCGGCAATCTCGCGGTAGAGCGGGCAGCGGTCGAGAAGTTCCTCGTGGGTGCCGCGATCGACGACCCGTCCGGACTCGAGGACGACGATCTCGTCGGCCAGCGAGATCGTCGAGAGGCGGTGGGCGACGATGAACGTCGTCCGGTCCTCGAGCGCCTCGTCGAGCCCGCGCCGGATCTCGGCCTCGGTCTGCGCGTCGACCGACGACGTCGCGTCGTCGAGGATCAGGATCCGCGGGTCCGCGAGCAGCGCCCGGGCGATCGCGATCCGCTGGCGCTGGCCTCCCGAGAGGGTGAGCCCGCGCTCGCCGACCATCGTCTCGTAGCCGTCGGGGAGGCGGTCGATGAACGAGGCCGCCTGCGCCCGCCGGGCGGCCGTCTCGACCTCTTCTCGACTCGCGTCGGGCTTCGCGTAGGCGATGTTCTCGGCGACCGTCGCGCTGAACAGGAAGCTGTCGTCGGCGACGAACGCGATCTGGCGCCGCAGGGAGCCGAGGTCGATGTCGCGGAGGTCGGCGCCGTCGATCTCAACCGAGCCGCTGGTCGGGTCGTAGAGCCGGGCGAGCAGGGCCACGAGGCTCGTCTTGCCGGACCCCGACGGGCCGACGAGAGCGATGACCTTGCCGCCCTCCACCTCGAGGTCGACGTCGGCGAGCGCCGGCGTCGCCTCGCCGTAGCGGAGGCCGACGTTCCGGAGCACGACCCTGCCGTTGCCGGCGGGCAGCTCGGGGGCGCCCGGAGGGCTTTTGATCTCGGGTTCGCGGTCGAGCACTTCGAACAGCCGGTTGCCGGAAGCGATCGCGCGCTGCGACATCCCGAGGGCGGTGCCGAGCATCCGCATCGGGCCGATCAGCATGATCAGGTACGTGTAGAAGGCGGTGAACTCGCCGATCGACAGCCCGCCATTGACGACCTGGCGGCCGCCGACGAGGAGGACGACCGCGAGGCCCAGGTTCGGCAGGAACGCGATCATCGGGTTGTAGAAGGCCCGGAGCTTCGTCGAGTAGACGTTCTGGTCGAAGACGCGCGAGACGCGGTGGCGGAACCGCTCCAGCATGTGCTCCTCGCGCGAGAACGCCTTGACCACGCGCACCCCGGAGACCGACTCCTCGGCCTCGACGGTGAGCTCGGCGATCCGTTGCTGGACCTCCTGGAGCGCCGGTCGCGAGGTCCGGTTGAAACGGGCGGCCGTGAGGACCACGAACGGGACCGGCGCGAGCGCGAGCACTGCGAGGCCCGGCTGGAGGACGATCATGATCGCCCCGGCGAGAACGAGCGTCAGGGCGCTCTGGGAGATGAAGATCAGCCCGTAGCCGAGGAAGAACCGGATCGACTGCAGATCGACGGTGGCCCGGGACATCAGCTGCCCGGTCTGCTGGGAGTCGAAGTAGCCGAGCTCGAGCGACTGCAGGTGGGTGTAGATCCGCTCCCTGAGGTCGTACTCGACCGCGAGTGAGACCTTGCCGGCGATGATCCGGCGCGATGCCGTCAGCGCGAGGCGGAGGAGCCCGGCGCCGACGATCGCCCCAGCCAGCGGCAGCAGCGCCGACTCGTCGCCGCTGTCGATCGCGTTGACCGTCTCGCCGACCAGCAGCGGGATCAGGATCGTCATCCCCATCGCCATCGCGGCGAGAACGATCGACCAGATGTTCTGTCGCCGGTAGGGGCGGAGGAACGTGAGGAGGCGGCGGAAAGTCGGCATCTGCAGCGCCTTACTATACAAAGTGAAGTAAAGGCTTAGACTCGCCCGGATGCCCGTCGGCGCCGGACTCTGCGACCGCTGTATCCATCAGCGCGTGGTGCGGAACACCCGCGGCTCCGCCTTCTCGCTCTGCGGACTCTCGCGGACCGACCCCGGCTTTCCGAAGTACCCGCGGGTTCCCGTCCTCGAGTGCCCCGGCTTCAGCTCTGCGGCGCCTCGAGCGCCTCGGCCGAGCTGAGCGCGCCCGCCGACGCGGCGACCACGAGGGCGATCGCGATGATCTCGCGGCCGACCAGGTGCTGGTTCAGCACGATCAGCCCGACGATCGCCGCGACCGCCGGCTCGACGCTGAGCAGGACCCCGAAGACGCGTTCGGGGAGGCGGCGCAGCGCCTCAAGCTCGACCACGTAGGGGATCGCCGAGCTGAGGATCGCGACGCCGAGGGCGGCGACGAGAATTCCCGGAACGAGGAGCTCGCCGCCGCCGTCGGCGATCCCGACCGGGAGCAGCAGGATCGACGCGACGATCATCGCCGTGGTCAGGCCGCCGAGGCCGGCGGGCCCGCGGCCGACCCGGGCCGACATCAGGATGTAGAGGCCCCAGAACGTTCCGGCCACGAGCGCGAGGACGACGCCGGCCGCGTCGAGGCCGTCGCCGATGTCGGGGGCGAGCAGGAGGATCCCGCCTCCGGCGAGGACCACCCAGAGGAGGTCGAGCCGGTTCCGTGTCCCGGCGATCGCGACCCCGAGCGGCCCAACGAACTCGAGCGTCACGGCGATCCCGAGCGGCAGCCGCTCGAGGGCTTCGTAGAAGCACAGGTTCATTCCCCCGAGCGTGATCGCGAAGAGGCCGATGTCGCGCAGCGTCGACCGGCTCATCGACCGGGCGACGGGGCGCCAGAACAGCGCCAGGGCGCCGGCGGCGAACACGGTTCTCAGGAGGACGGTGCCGGCCGCGCCGATGTCGTCGAAGAGGTGGGTCGCGAGGGCGGAGCCGATCTGGACCGACGTGATCCCGCCGAGGACGAGGGCGACCGCCACTCGGCGATCGGTACCGCCGCGCGCTCCCGCGTCAGGGGGCCAATCGGCCGGCCGCGACAAGGACCGTCAGTTGCCGGTCGAAGACTGGGGCACCTCGCGGGCGCCGCAGACCTTCATGCCGAGGGCCTGAGCGGAGTCGGCGAGGGTGATCAGCTCCCGCTGCGACTTGTAGGCCTGGCGGAAGAACGTCTTCACGTCGCCCGCTTCGGCGAGCTTCTGCAGCTCCAGCGCGAAGTCGACGGTGCCCTGCTTCATCAGGTCGAGGAACTCGGCGTACTTCTTCTCGAGGTCGGCGGGAGGCTGGAGCTCGGAGAGCTGATCCAGCAGGTCCTGGGAGTCGGCCGCGGTCTCCTCCCAGTACGGAGCCGTCGCCTTGACCTCGTCCGACTGAGGCCCGTCGGGGCCGAAGTCCGGCGCCGGGGCGTCGGGGATCACCTTCGCCCGTTCCGCGCAGAGATCGTCGGCCGTCGACGCGAGCTCGGCGGCCGAGAGCTCACCGGTCGGAACCGACGAAGTGGTCGCGTCGGAGTCGTCGCCACCGCCGCATCCGGCCAGGACCGACACGAGGATCGCCGCCGCTGCGGCTATCAGCAGCAGCGCTGCCCTGCTCGGTGTGTCGCGTTGGGATCGCATCGCGGTTCGCCCGCTCCGCAGCGGGACTCCGATCATAGTGGCGGCCGACCGGCGCGCCCGCCGTTGACCCTGCGTTATCGTCAGCTGCCTGCACTCGCCCGCTTCCGGGGCGACCGATTCGAGGAGAGCACTTGACTAAGCGTCTGAGCCTGTTTGTCGTCTTCATCGCCGCGATGCTGGCCCTGCCGGCGGCCGCGTCCGCCAAGGACTACGCGGACACCGCGTTGAACATCATCCCGTCGGGGCAGCTGCAGCCCGGGGAGCCGCCGGCGCCGAAGCCGAACGACGCCCAGGCGACGATGTACGACGGCCTGACGCCGCTCTTCGACAACGTCGGCGACAGCGACCTCACCACCTACTTCAAGTCCGAAGCGCTGAACAGCCTCGGCACCGACGGCCCGGGCACGACGGAGACGGTCCCCGGCCATCCCGGCATCACGATCGTGCGCGACGTCTACGGCGTCCCGCACGTCACCGCCGACACCTACGACGACGGCATCTTCGCGGCCGGCTGGATCGCGGCCGAGGATCGCGGTCTGCTGCTCCAGCAGGCGCGCTACAACGCCCGCGTCGCCGCCATCGACGCTCCCGGGCTCAGCGCGATCGGCCTCGTCACCCAGTTGAAGAGCTTCGTCCCGAGCCAGCAGACCGAGGACGTCGTCGCCCAGCAGACGCAGGCGCTGAAGGCGCAGGGCAAGGAGGGCAAGAAGGTCCTCGCCGACATCGACACCTACATCGACGGCATCAACTACTGGTACGAGGTTCAGCCGGGCACCGATCCGGCGCCGTTCACGCGTAACGACATCTACTCGCTGAACGCGCTCAAGGACCAGTTCCTCGGCGAGGGCGGCGGCGACGAGGCCCGGAGGACGCAGTTCCTCGACGGCCTGACCGAGCGCCTCGGTGGCAAGAAGGGCAAGCGCGTCTTCGACGACCTCCGGCAGTTCAAGAACAAGGGCGTGCCGACGACGATCGACGGCAGCTTCCAGTACGGCAAGCGCCTCGTTCCGGGCAAGAAGGCGCCGGGCAACGTCGTCATCGACCACGACAGCTACGTGACCACCCCGGCCGTCGCCAACAAGGCGCTCGCCGACTCGGTCGCGCCGCAGCCGGTGCAGGCCTCGAACACGCTGATGATCACCGCCGACAAGTCGGCGACCGGCAACCCGTTGATGGTCGGCGGCCCGCAGATCGGCTACTTCTACCCGGGCCTCACCTACGAGATCGACATGGACGCACCGGGCCTGACCTGGCGCGGCGCCACGTCGGCTCCGTTCCCCGGCTACCTGCTGATCGGCCGCGGCGAGGACTTCGCGACGACGCTGACCTCGGCCAGCGGCGACGTGATCGACCAGTTCGCGGAGACGCTCTGCGGCGGCAGCGACACGAAGTACAAGTACAAGGGCAAGTGCCGCGACATGGAGACGTTCAACGCCGGCACGCTGAGCGGTGACCCGGTCGTCTTCAAGACCACGGTCCACGGCCCCGTCACCGGCTACGCGACGGTCAACGGCAAGAAGGTCGCGATCTCCTCGCAGCGCTCGAGCTACGGCGAGGACGTCCTCGACCTCCTCTTCAACCGGCGGATCTCGAACGGCCAGGTCCACGACCCGAAGTCGTTCTTCAACGCCGCCGCGAAGACGCCGCAGACGTTCAACTCGTTCTACATCGACGATCAGCACGTCGCCGAGTACACGGCCGGCAAGCTCCCGATCCGCGCCAAGGGCGTCGATCCGGGCCTGCTGACCAACGGCAACGGCAAGTACGAGTGGACCGGATTCCTCAGCAAGAACGGCCATCCGCACGGCACCGACCCGAAGGACGGGACGATGACCAACTGGAACCAGGTCGTCGCGAAGGGCTTCGGCTCGGCCGACGACGAGTGGGGCCGGGCCGGCTCCGCGGAGCGCGTCGACATGCTCGACAAGAACCTGAAGCGGCTCCAGCAGGGCGGCAAGTGGACGATGGCGCAGGTCGCCTCGGCGATGAACGCCGGCGCCACCCAGGACATCCGCGCGATCGACACGGTGCCGCTGCTGGCGAAGCTGCTCGACGGAACCCAGGCGCCGAGCCCGCTGGCCGAGCAGATGCTCCAGCAGCTCATCGACTGGAACCACGACGGCGGCAGCCGCCTCGACACCGACAACGACGGCCTGATCGACGCACCCGGCGCGGCGGTGATGGACGGGTCGTGGACCAACATCGCGAACGCGCTGATGGAGCCGCGGCTCGGTCCCGACCTGACCGACGAGCTCAACACGCTGTTCTCGCGGTTCGACCGCCCGCCGGGCGGCCAGTACTCGGGCTGGTACCAGTACTTCGACCGCGACGTGAACACGCTGCTCGGCAAGAACATCCCGAGCCCGTTCCACATGTCCTACTGCGGCAAGGGCAAGCTCGCCAAGTGCCAGGCCGACATCTGGGACGCGATCCAGCAGTCGGGCGAGCAGATCGCCGCCGACCAGGGCACCAGCGACCCGTCGCAGTGGCACTCGGACGCGAACGCGGAGGACATCCACTTCTCGCCCCTGCCGCTGAAGACGATGGCCTACACGAACCGCCCGAGCGGGATCCAGCAGGTGATCTCGTTCGACGGCCACCGCAAGAACAAGTAGCGTCAGCACCGATATGAAGGCGATCCAGATCGTCGACCTCAGCGGGCCGGACACGGCCCTGCGCGAGGCCGAGCTGCCGGAGCCCGAGGCGTCGCACATGCTGACGCCGGGCACCGGCGTGCTCGTCGACGTCACCGTGGCCGGGGTCTCGTTCCCAGAGGTGCTGCAGACGCGCGGCGAATACCAGGTGAAGCCGCCGGTCCCATTCGTCCCCGGCAGCGAGGTCGCCGGGACGGTTCGCTCCGCCCCGGAGGGCTCGGGCCTCGCTCCGGGCGATCGCGTCGCCGCGTTCCCGATGCTCGGCGGGTTCGCCGAGGTGGCGGTGTCGCCGGAGTTCCTGACGTTCCCGCTGCCCGACGAGCTCGACGACCGCCAGGGCGCCTCGCTGATCCTCAACTACCACACGGCCTGGTTCTCGCTCGTCGTCCGCGGCCGCCTGACGGCCGGCGAGACGGTGCTCGTGCACGGCGCCGCGGGTGGCGTCGGGACGGCGTCGATCCAGGTCGCCAAGGGCCTCGGCGCGAAGACGATCGCCGTGGTCTCGACCGACGAGAAGGAGCGCGTCGCTCGCGAGGCGGGGGCCGACGAGGTCGTCCGCTCCGACGGTGAGTGGCGCGACGAGGCGAAAGAGCTCTCGGGCGGCGGTGTCGACCTCGTCCTCGACCCGGTCGGCGGCGACCGCTTCACCGATTCCCTGCGATCGCTCGCGGAGGGCGGCCGGCTCGTCGTCGTCGGCTTCACTGCCGGCTCGATTCCCGAGGTCAAGGTGAATCGGCTGCTGCTCAACAACACCGAGGTGATCGGTGCCGGCTGGGGCGCCTACGTGATCGCGAAGCCCGATCTCAACCGCGAGATCGGAGCCGAGCTCGCCAAGCTGATCGCCGCCGGCGACGTTCGGCCGCTCGTCGGCGCGTCGTTCCCGTTCAGCGCGGAGGGCGCTTCCGAGGCGCTGAAGCTGATCGACGGGCGCGGGGCGACGGGCAAGGTCGTCCTCGACGTCGCCTGATGCCGCTCGCCTGATGCAGCCCCCGGCGGAGCGCGTCTTCCTCGTCACCGGCGCCTCGAGCGGGATCGGCGAGGCGACGGCGCGACGTCTCGCCGCCGAGCCCGGTTGCCGGCTGGTGCTCGTCGCCCGCCGCGAGGACCGGCTCCGCGCGCTCGCCGAGTCGCTTCCGGCTCCGGCCACCTGGGTCGCGGCCGATCTCACCGAGGAAGACGCTCCGGGACGTGTCGCCGCGCACGTCGAGGAGCACGCCGGCCGTCTCGACCTGCTCGTCAACAACGCCGGCGCCTCGTGGCGGGGAAGGTTCGGCGACGAGGGCTGGGAGAACGTCCGCCGGACCATGGAGCTCAACTTCGACGCGGTCGTCCGCCTGACCGAGGCGTTGCTGCCGCTGCTCCGCCGCTCGGCGCCGAGCGCGATCGTCAACGTCGCCTCGACCGCCGGCCGGATCTCGCGGCCCGGCGCCGGCGCCTACTCGGCCAGCAAGTACGCGCTGATCGGCTGGAGCGACGCCCTCCACGCCGAGGAGACCGCGCACGGTGTCCACGTCGGCATCGTCATGCCCGGCTTCATCGCCACCGAGGGCTTCCCGGCGACCGAGCTCCTCGCGAAGCCGTGGACCCGCTGGACCGTCTCGACTCCGGAGAAGGCCGCCGAGGCGATCGTCGACGTCGGCCTCCGCGGCCGCGCCGAGCGCTACGTCCCGCGTCCCTACGGCCTCGTCGCCGTGCTCCGGATCGTCGCGCCGGGACTCGTCCGCCGGGTCTTCTCCAGCGGCGCCGGCAGCTCGATGACGACGGCCACCAAGCCCGGGGAGTAGCGCGCGGCTACCGGGCGTGTTTGACGTTCCATAGGAACGCGAAACACGCCCGGTGCCGCTGAAACCGCTGTGGAAGGCTCCGAACGCTTCCCTTCGTTGCCGAACCCATGCTGCCGGTCGGCGGGCTCCGGCGCGAGCCGAACGCCCCGCTACTCCACCCGCGCCGGCTCCTCGTGGTGCGACGGGTAGACCGGCGGCCCCGCGAGATCGCACGAGTACTCGCCGGTGGTGGGCTCGTCCTGCTCGTCGGCGGCGAGGACGTCACTCGAGATCGTCAGCCAGGCGATGATGCCGCCGAGGGCGGCGAGCCCGGCGGCGACGTACATCGCGGTGTGGAAGCCGTCGGTCATGGCCTCCGGGTCGTAGAAGGTGTCGCCGGTCAGTCCGGCGATCAGGGGGAGGACGGCGACTGCGAGCAGGCCGCCGACGCGGGACACGGCGTTGTTGATCCCGGAGGCGATTCCGGAGTGCCGGGAGTCCGCGGCGGCGAGGACGGTCGCGGTGACCGGCGCGACGACGAAGGTGAGGCCGATGCCGAAGACGAGGATCGCCGGCAGGACCGAGGTCGGGTAGCTGCCACCGGGGTCGATCTGGGCCATCATCACCATGGCGACCGCGATCACGAGCGGGCCGACGGTGAGCGGGATCCGCGGACCGATGCGCTGCGCGAGCGCACCCGAGCGGGCCGAGAACAGCAGCAGCAGTGCGGTGACCGGCAGCGAGGCGGCGCCGGCGGCGATCGGCGAATACCCGGCCGCGATCTGGAGGAAGGCGACGAGCAGGAAGAAGACGCCGCTCAGGGCCGCGTAGACGACGAACGTGACCGCGTTGGCGGCGCTGAACTGCCGCGACCGGAACAGGTAGAGCGGCATCATCGGATGCGGGCTGCGGCGCTCCTGGGCGATGAACCCGGCGAGCGCGGCGACGCCGGCGACCGCCGCCGTGACGATGACCGCGGACATCCCGTCCTCGGGTGCCTGGATCAGCGCGTAGGTGACGCCGCCGAGGCCCACGGCGGCGAGCAGCGCCCCGAGGCCGTCGAGCCGGTCGGGCGCGTCGGCATCGCGCGTCTCGGGGACGTGGCGCGTCGCCATCAGGCCGACGAAGATGCCGATCGGGATGTTGATCAGGAAGATGGCGCGCCAGGTCACGGCTTCGACCAGCCAGCCGCCGAGCAGCGGGCCGAACGCGGTGGTGACCCCTGCGAGGCCGGACCAGGCTCCGATCGCCCGCGCCCGGTCGGTCGGCTGGAAGCTCGATTCGATCATCGCCAGGCTGCCCGGCGTCAGCAGCGCACCGCCGGCCCCCTGGAGCAGACGGGCCGCGATCAGCGCCTCCGAGCTCGGGGCGACCGCGCAGAGCAGCGATGCCAGGGTGAACCAGGCGATTCCGAGGACGAAGATCCGGCGGCGGCCGTACCGGTCGCCGAGCGAGCCGCCGAGCAGGATCAGCGACGCCAGCGTCAGCATGTAGCCGTTGAGGATCCACTGCAGCGAGCTCGTCTCGGCGTGTAGGTCCTCGCCGATCCGCGGCAGCGCCACGTTGACGACGGTGCTGTCGAGGAAGACGATCCCGGAACCGAGCACCGCGATCGCCAGGACCCAGCGTCCCGGCCCGGTGCCGTACGCGATCCCCTCGGCTCGCTCGCTCTCTCGCGCCACCCCTGCGCCTCCCGCTCTCGACTCGACTCGGGTCAGTCTGACAGGACGGCCGGGCCCGCCCGCGGGCGAGGCCGCGCACGAATGAAGTGGAGGACTTTCTCCGCTTGCGGTGTACGATTTGGGACGTGAGTGCCGATTCACACACGGCGGTCGCGGCGCGTCCGCTCCGCAAGGACGCCGAGCGGAACCGTCAGCGGATCCTCGCCTCGGCCCGGGTCCTGTTCGCCGCACATGGCGTCGACGTCGGCCTCGACGATGTCGCCCGCCACGCCGGCGTCGGCACCGTCTACCGCCGCTTCCCCGATCGCGATGCGCTGATCGACGAGCTGCTCGACGACAAGATCGCGGCGATCGAGTGCGTCGCCGCCGATGCGCTCCTGGCCGACGATGCGTGGGACGGATTCGTCGGCTTCCTCGAGCGCTCGCAGGAGATGCAGGCCGCCGACCGCGGCCTCAAGGAGGCGCTGCTGGTCCCGACCCGCGGCAAGGAACGGCTCGCCGCCGCTCGGCGCCGGATCGAGCCTCTGCTCAGCGAGTTGATCGAGCGCGCCCAGGCCTCGGGCGACCTCAGGCCCGATTTCCGCTTCGAGGACTTCGCCCTGCTCGTCGAGATGGTCGGGGCGGTCAGCGACGCCACCCACGACGCCTCACCCGACGTCTGGCGCCGTTACCTGCGGATCCTGATCGACGGCCTCGCGACCCGCCGCGACGCGCCGAGCGATCTCGGACCGGAAGCGCTTGATCGCGCCCACCTGATCGACGCGCTCTGCACGGCTTCCGCCCGATAAGCCCCCGGCTTCAGGGAAAGCCCCGGACTGCCGATCAGAGGACGTAGCGGCGCGGAGCCGCGGGATGGTCAGGGTCGAGGGGAACATGCAGCAGCAAACCGGGGGATCAGCGGGCGTCGGCGCACCGAGCGGCGACGAGTCGGCTGCCCGCGAACAGACTCGGATCTTCTACCGCCTCTCGTCGATCCTCTTCTTCGGCGGCGGGCTCGCGGCGATCCCACCCGACCTGCTGCATCGACCCGCCTACGCGGACACGATCTTCCTGCTGCCGCTGCTGGCGATCGCCAGTGGCGTGGTCGCCTGGCTGATTGCGGACCGGGCTCCCGCATGGGGGCTGCACGTGGTTGCGGTCGTCGCGACCCTCGAGATAGCTCTGACCGTCGCGCTGGCCGACGAGGTGTTCCGCGTCTACTACGTCTTCGTCGCGATCTTCGTCGCTTACATTTTCTCCGACCGCCGGGCGATCGCCGCCCACCTCGCCTTCGTCATCCTCGCCGCCCTGGCGCCGATCGCCTACGACTCGGAAGACGCCCGCGCGCTCGCCGTCCAGGCGCTGATCGTGATCCCGACGCTGATCATCGCCGCCGGCATGGTCACCTACCTGCGGGAGCGCCTCGCGACGAGCGAGGACCGTTACCGCCGGCTCTCCGAGTGCGATCCGCTGACCGGCATCGGCAACTACCGGATGCTCGTCAACCGGGTGCCGGGCGAGCTTCAGCGCCACGCCCGCAGCGGTGGGCAACTGGCGTTGATCGCGATCGACCTCGACGACTTCAAGAACGTCAACGACGAGCTCGGCCACCAGCGCGGTGACCTGCTCCTGCGCGAAGTCGCTGAGACCCTCGCCGAGGCGGTTCGGATGCAGGACATCGTCGTCCGTCAGGGCGGCGACGAGTTCGCCGTGATCGCCCCCGAGACGGACCTCGAGGAGGCCCGGGAGCTTGCGGGGAGGCTCCGTGCCCGGCTCGCGCAGACGACCGCGGGCGAGCACCGCATCGGGGCCTCGATCGGAGTCGCCTGCTATCCGGCCGACGCCGAGACGCTCGAGTCGCTGCTTCGCGTCGCCGACGACCGGCTCCGGGTCGCCAAGGGCGAGCTCGTGCCTCGTCGTCCGCGCCGTGGGGTCGTCGCCGACCCGGGGTGAGAAGGCCGGCGCCCGGCCGGAGCCGGGCGCCGAATCAGCCCTAGGAGAGGAGCTTCGCCTTCATCTGCTCGTACTCGGTGTCGCTGAGCTTGCCCTTGTCGTGCAGCTCCGCGAGGTTGGCGAGCTCGTCGACCTTCGACGTGCCGGCCGTCTCCTTGATGTATTCGTCGAAGTGCTTCTTCTGCTCGGCCTGCTCCTTGAGGGCCCGGTCGCGCATGCCGCTGCCGCGGGCGATCAGGTAGATCAGGGCGGTCAGGAACGGGATGAAGATCAGGAACACGACCCAGATGGCCTTGCCCCAGCCCGACATCTCGTGGTCGCGGAAGAGGTCCGACAGGATCGTGAACAGGACCATGATCCAGGCGACGAATATGAAGACGGCCAGGACCGTCCCGAGTGCCTCTCCGAACGAGTAGTCCGCGATGAGCATCTAATGCCTTTCAGTTGCTGGTAATCGGAGTCTGGAGCGTACTGGGGCGGTGCCGATCCGGACTCCACTCGGCGATCACCAGGCGCCGCCGCCACCGCCGCCCGAGAAGCCGCCTCCGCCTCCGCCGCCGCCACCGCCGCCCGAGCTCGACTCGGGCGCAACCTGGCTGGCGAAGCCGGAGGAGAAACCGTCGAAGCCGCTGCCGAAGCTGCCCGACGTGATCGCGTACGAAGTCCAGAGGCCGCTGCTCGATGCCTCGGCGACGACCGGTGCCGGAATCCGCCCCGACTTGGCGACGCGCTCGGCGGTCCCGAATGCCACCGCGTAGACGAGGATCCGTCGCCACAGCTTCAGCGTCGCCGGGGGGTCGTCGTCGAGCCGCGGGAAGTCGGAAGTCCACTTGGCGAACGCGCTCCAGCGCTGGTTGCGCTCCCGCGCGACGGGGTCGAGTCGTCGCAGCCAATTGGCGGGCGGCACGAACATCAGCAGCATCGTCGCGACCAGGCCCGTCACCGGCACGCCGACCAGGTGCGTCCGCGACCAGACGAGGAGGATGAGCACCCCGAAGAGGACGAACGCGACCAGCGCGATCAGGGCGCGCCTGCCCCGGAAGTCGCGGTCCCAGGTGATCGCGCCCTCCTCGGCGTCCTCGAGGCTGCTGTTCATGCCCTCCCAACGGGCTCGCCAGCTGCTCGAGTGCTTCGGGATCCGGTCCGACATCGCGCCGAGCGCGACCCATTCGCCGTCGATCAGCTCGTCGAAGAAGTCGAGCACCTGGGTCTCGTAGGGATGGAGGTCGGCCGTCCCGCCGCTCCGCTCCGCCTGCTTCAGCTCGAGGTCGAGTTCATTCGAATCCGCAGCCGGGCGCGACTCGTAGTAGCCGCGATCGACGAGGTCCATCAACGTCGCCAGCACGACCCGCTGGTCGTAGTCGCCCTCGTGCGCGATCGCGTAGCCGACCGCCGGCGGCAGATCCTCAGGTGGCTCGGGTAGGTATTCGGGCACGCCGGTGTCGCGCTCGCGGGCGAGCAGGCAGAAGGCGATCGTCGACGCCAGCGCGATACCCGCAATCAGGAGGGTCAGCAGGATCTGGTTGGCGACCGCGAAGTTCTTCAACCGGTCGAGGAAGGAGTAGTCGTCGTCGAGCGCCGCCTCCTCGTCCTCGATGGCACCGAGTCCATCGCCGGGCTCGACGACCGCGCCGGAGGTCGAGGAGATCGCGTCGCGGGGGAAGACGGCGCGGAGCCCCACGGCTTCGCCCTCGGGAACGCGGTCGATCGAGACGCTCGCATCGTCACCGATCGAGACGTCCTCGCCGAGCGAGCGCGGCCGTATCCATGCCTGCTCGGGCGCAACGCCAGATGCCGCCGAGATCGAGGCGTGGAGATCGTTGGTCCAGAAGTCCCACTGGCTGCCCCAGACGTTCCAGCCGACATCGACGACGTCGTCGTGGACCTTCGTCGCCCCGGTCACGCGGTAGATCAGGTCGAAGGTCCTGGTCTCGTCGGCGGCGCTGTAGTGCCAGACCACGCGGAGCCCGTCCGGATCCTGGCGGGTCCCGAACGTGCCGGGCCGGTCGAAGGAGCCGAGCGCGGTGTTGCCGCCGGGCCGGTAGCGGCCCTCGACGGCGTCGCGGACCTCAGCCGTCGTGATCCGCACGCCGGGCTCAAGCGGGATGTCGCGATAGGCGCCGGAGAACTTCCCGGTGAAGTCGAACGGCAGCGATTCCCGGACGAGCAGGCTGCCGTCCTCTTGGAGACGGACCGACACGTCGGGGTCGGCGATCTCGTACTCCTTCTCGGCGGACGGGATCGACGGAGCGATCGCCATCGCCACGGCGACCACGCCGATGATCACCAGCGCCCCGATCAGGCGCAGGACGAACTTCACCGGCCCGTGCCTCCGAGCTCGACCGCCGGCGCGATGTGCGCCTCGGCGTCGGCGGTGAAGAACTCGCGCGGGCCGAACCCGAACCCGGATGCGACCAGCGACTGCGGGAACACGGCCACGGCGGTGTTGAGTGTCTCGACGGTGTCGTTGTAGACCCGCCGCGTGATCGAGATCCGCTCCTCGACCGAGGCCAGGTCGCGCTGCAATGCGGCGAAGTTGTCACTCGCCTTCAGCTCCGGATAGGCCTCGGCGACTCCGATCAGGTTCGTGATCCCGGCCGCGAGCGTGCCCTCGACGGGCCCCTGTGCGGCGGGTCCGGCGCCGACGGCTGCGACCGCCGCGCCCCGCGCCTCGGCGGTGCGCTCGAACGTCGCCCGCTCGTGGCCCGCGTAGCCGGAGACGGCGGCGACGAGGTTCGGCACGAGGTCGTGGCGGAGCTTCAGCGCGACCTCGATCTGTGCCCAGGAGTTGTCGCAGGCCAGCCGCAGCCGGACGAGCTTGTTGTAGGTGATGAGGGTGAACAGCGCGATCGCAAGGACGACGGCGCCGACGACGATCAGCACCACCATTCCGAACCTCCCGTTCCGCGCACGGGCGGAAACCTATCCGGAAGCGGCGCAGACCTCTCGCACGGATTTCGCGATCTCCTCCACCGGTGAGCCGTCGAGGTCCCGCACGATCGCTCCGGCGCTGAGCAGCAACACCCGGTCGGCGACCGCGGCGACTGTCTGATCGTGGGTGGCGGCGACGATCGTGCGCCTGCCGTCGTGCGCGGCCTTGCGGAGCTCGCCGGCGACCTGTGTGGCGGTGACGGGGTCCATCCCCGCCGTCGGGTCGTCGAGCAGCAGGGTCCCGGCGCCGCCGGCGATCGCGGCGGCGACGGCGGCGCGGCGGTCCTCCCCGGTGGAGCGGCGGGAGCGGCGGCGCAGCCGCGGGCCGGCCGGCGGCGGGACGAGCGCCGGCAGCGATCCGCCCGGATAGGAGACCGCGCCGGGGGCGCCGCCGGCCAGGAGGCGAAGGAGGGCCGACTTGCCGGAGCCCGATGGACCCATCACCGCCGTGAGCGTTCCCTCCGGGACGTCGAATCCGATGCCGCGGAGGATCGCCTTTCCGCGGCGACGACCGGTCGCGAGCGAGAGGTCGCGGACGCTGATCGCGGTCGGGCTCATGCCGGCACCGGGACGCGCTCGGAGCGCTCGGCGGCGCCGGCGATCCGGAAGGCCGCGCCATCGAGCGCGCCCGCTGCAAGCAGCGTCTCGGTCGCCTTCGAGATGACCCGCGAGGTCAGTCCCGGCCGCCGCCTCATTTCAACGCGGGCGGCGATCTCGCTGCCGCTCGCAATCGGTCGCAGCCGGTAGGTGACGTCGAGGTCGACCGGGCCGGAGGCGCCGATCCGCAGCACATCGTGACCGGCGTCCCTGACATGGACGTCGAAACCGACGTTGAAGCCGGCGAGGCTGCCGTTGACCCGGGTGGACATCCCCGCTCGCAGCGCGTCCGTCTCACAGCCCTCGATCTCGAACGGGACCGGCGACCAGTCCCGGATCGCGGCGGGGTCCGTCAGTACCGCCATCACGCTCGCGGGGGAGGCGGCCGTGGTGCAGGTGGCGTCGTAGCTGTTCATCGTTCTCTCCCTTCGCCGGCGGCGCGGCTTCCGGTTGCTTTCGGTTCGCAAACCCTCCCCGTCGCGGCGGCCTGCCGGCATCGGCCGCGGAGGCGATTCGGCTGCAGATCCGTGGGAGGAACGCGGGTCAGCGGCGATCGTCCCGGCGGCGGACGCGGCGTCATCCCCTGGGAGGACGGCCGGACCGGCGATCGTGGGTAGCTTGGCGCCATGCGCTCGCTCCTCAAGCGCCTTCAGGCGGTCGATCCCCGGATCGAGGACGCCGCGCTTGCGGCTGCGGTGATGACGGGGGGTGCGATCGAGTTCGCGGTCTACTTCGAGGGCGGAACCGGCACTGCCGTCGCGGCGCTCGTCGGCGTGGCCGGAATCGGCACGTTGTACTGGCGCCGGTCGAGGCCGCTGCTCTGCGGCTACGCGCTCGCCATCGCTCTCGTCGCCGCCGGCCTCGGTGCGCCCGACTTCAACAATCGGGTGGCGGCCCCGTTCGTGGCGCTGATGATCATGCTCTACTCGGTCGGCCGTCATGCGACGCTCGGCCGCGGGGTTCCGGTCGTGGTCTTCACCCTCGCCAGCTCCGCGGCGACCGGCCTGATCGGCGGTTGGTTCGACAACCCCGCCCAGGCACTCTGGCTCCTCGTGCTCGGCTGGGGACCGTTTCTCGCCGGCCGCGGGGTGCGGCACCGGGCGGAGCTTCAGCGGACGCTTCGCGAGCGCACCGCCGAGCTCGAGCGCGACCGCGAGCGGCAGGCCGAACTCGCGGTGTTCGGCGAGCGGGCCCGGATCGCCGAGGAGCTCCAGGTCGTTGTCGCGAACGGGGTCAGTGCGATGGTCGTTCAGGCCGAGGCGGTTCCCCGCCTCGTCGGGGCCGCAGACAACGTGCGAGCTGAGGGCGCGCTGACGCTGATCGAGGAGACGGGCCGCGATGCGATGGGGGAGATGCGGCGCCTGCTCGGGGTCCTGCGTCGCGACGGCGAGGGGCCTTCGCTGGCTCCCCTGCCGACCCTCGAAGGGGTCGAACGGCTCGACGGGACCGACCGCGAGGACGGCCTCGCGGTGTCGGTCACGATCGAGGGCGAACCCGTCAAGCTCTCGCCGGGGGCCGATCTCGCCGCCTACCGTGTCCTCGAGCAGGCCCTCGACTCCGCCGGCGACGCCGGCGCCTCTGCTGCTTCCGTCGTCGTCGGATTCGACGGCAACGAGGTCCGGCTCGTCATCGTCGACGATCGTGACGCCGCCTCGGTCGATCCGACCGGACTGGTCGCGATGCGGGATCGCGTCGGCCTCTACGGGGGACGCGTCCACGCCGAGGTGACGGACGCCCACGGCCTGCGGGTGATCGCCCGGGTACCGCTGGGGAGCTCGGCATGAGGGCGTGGCGGGAGCGCTGGGCGCGCCTCGATCCGGTTGCGGTGGACCGCGGCCTGGCGGCGGTGATGGCCGCCTTGTCGGCGATCGCCGTGTTCGCCAGCACCCAGCGAGAGGGTTCGATCGCGCTCAACCTCGCGCTGGCGCTGCTCGTCGCCTCGTCCCTGCTCTGGCGTCGTCGCGCCCCGCTGGTCGCGTGCTGCGTCGCCGCGGCGGGGTGCATCTCGCTGACCGCCTTCCTGACCCCGTCCTTCTACTTCGCGCCGACCACGATCACGTTGATCCTCGTCGCCTTCTTCTCGGGCCTGAACCTCTCCGGCCGCCGCAGCTGGTCGGCCCTCGTGCTCGTCGCCGGCACCATCGCGACGATCTGCGTCCTCTACACGCCCGAGGACATCCTGTTCCCGACGATCGTCTTCGGGATGGCGCCGTGGTTCGTCGGCCGGGGGATGCGGTCGCAGACGGCGCTGAACCGCGAGCTGGCCGACAAGGAGGCGCTGCTCTCCCAGCTGCGCGAGGAGGAGCGCCGGAACGCGGTCGTCGCCGAGCGGTCGCGGATGGCGCGCGAGCTCCACGACGTCCTCGCCCACAACCTCAGCGTGATGATCATCCAGGCGTCCGGGGCCCGGCGACTGCTCGCAACCGACTCCGCGGCGGCCGTCGATGCCGCAGGTCTGATCGAGCGGACCGGGAGGGAGGCGCTGGTCGAGCTCCGCCATGTCCTCGGCCCGGTCCACCACGGCGAGGGCGAGGCGCTCGACGGCAGCCCCGGTCTCGTCCAGCTCGAGCCGCTCCTGCAGCGCTCGCGGGGTGCCGGCCTCCCGGTCGAGCTCGCCGTGGAGGGCGATCCGGTCGAGCTCGGGCCGGGCGCCGACATGGCGGCCTACAGGCTGATCCAGGAGGCGCTGACCAACACGCTCAAGCACGCGGGCCCGGCGCCGACGCGGGTGCGGCTTCGCTGGCTCCCGGACGGGCTCCGGATCGAGGTCGCCGACGAAGGCGCCACCGCGACCGCCGGACCGGCGCAGCCGCTCGCCGGCTCCGGCCACGGCCTGATCGGGATGCGGGAGAGGATCGGCCTCTACGGCGGTACCGTCGAAGCGGGACCGGTCGCCGGCGGCGGGTTCGCCGTCCGCGCGAAATTGCCAACGACGAACGGGAGGACGACCAGATGAGCGTCAGGGTGTTGCTGGTGGACGATCAGGCTCTGATCCGAGCCGGATTCCGGATGATCCTCGAGGCCGAGGCTGACATCGAGGTCGTCGGCGAGTCGGCGAACGGCATCCAGGCCGTGGACTCGGTCAAGAAGCTGAAGCCGCACGTCGTCCTGATGGACATCCGGATGCCCGAGATGGACGGGATCGAGGCGACGCGGCGGATTGTCGACGGCAGCACCGAGGAGGATCCGGTCCGGGTGCTGATGCTGACCACCTTCGAGCTCGATGAGTACGTCTACGACGCGCTCCGCGCCGGGGCGAGCGGCTTCCTGCTCAAGGACGTCCCCGCCGATCAGCTCGTCGCCGGGATCAGGCTGATCGCCGCCGGCGAGGCGCTGCTGGCGCCGTCGGTCACCCGGCGGCTGATCTCCGAGTTCTCGCGCGTCGCCCCGGCCGACATGGCGCCGGACGAGGCGATCGAGGACCTGACCCCGCGCGAGCTCGAGGTTCTGAAGCTGATCGCGCGCGGCCTCTCGAACGCCGAGATCGCCGACGAGCTGATCGTCTCGAGCACGACCGTGAAGACGCACGTCGCCCGGATCCTGCTCAAGCTCGGGCTTCGCGACCGCGTCCAGGCGGTCGTCAAGGCCTACGAGGTCGGCCTCGTGACTCCGGGCGGCGGCTGACCGGAAGGCGGGTTCCGCCGTGGCCGCACTAGGGTTGCCGCGATGAGCGACTCACCCGCAGCGCCGGCCGGCGATCTCGACGGCAAGATCGCGCTGGTCACCGGCGGGGCCGGGGGCCTCGGCTCGGCCGCGTCGCGGGCGCTTGCGGCCGCCGGCGCGACCGTGATCGTCGCCGACGTCGATCCGTCCGGCGAGGAGCTCGCCGCCGAAATCGGCGGTCTCTTCACCCGCGCCGACGTCGCGACGCTGGAGGCGAACCGCGAGCTCGTTGAGCTCGCCCGCCGCGAGTGCGGCGGCCTCGACCTCGTCTACCTCAACGCCGGCGTCGCCAGCGGCGTCGGGCTCGGCGACGACTTCGACGTCGACCGCTATCGGCGCGTCATGGGGATCAACCTCGACGGCGTCGTCTTCGGCACGGTCGCCGCCCTGCCGGCGCTGCGCGAGCGCGGCGGCGGGTCGATCGTCGCGACGGCTTCGCTCGCCGGGCTGACGGCGGTGCCGTTCGACCCGCTCTACGCCGCCAACAAGCACGCGGTCGTCGGCCTCGCCCGCTCGCTCGGGCTCGGTCTCGCCGACGACGGGATCCGCTTCAACGCGATCTGCCCGGGCTTCGCCGAGTCGGGCATCATCGAACCGATCCGTGACGCCCTGGTCGAGTCGGGGCTGCCGATCATCCCCGCCGAGACCGTCGCCGAGGCGGTCCTCGCGCTGTTCAGGGGCGAGATGAGCGGCGAGTGCTGGTACGTGCAGGCCGGTCGCGAAGCGGAGGCGTTCCGCTTCCGCAACATTCCCGGCCCGCGCTCCTAGCTCAGGGCTCCGGCGGGTCCGCCGCCGCGTCGCCGGCACTCGTACCGGGTCCGCCGACGGGATGGGCGTCGAGGCCGGGCGGATGCCTGGTGAGCGCCGGGCTGCGGCCGCTCGTCGCGTAGCGCCACCGCGAGCGCCGCCCGAAGACCGGCCCGACTCCCACCCGGTCCTCCTTGCGGACCAGGATGAAGCAGGCGACTGCGCCGACGAGGGCGATCACCGCGCCGACCGTGAACGAGAGCTGAAAGCCGTCGACGTGGGTCTGGACGATGTCGTTGACGACGCCGCGGACGAGCGGCGTCTCGCGCGCGTTGCTCAGTCCCTTCTGCTCGGCCTCCTGGAGGAAGTTGCGGACCTCGTCCACCTGCTCCTGGGTCGGATGGATCCCGCGCTCGGCGAGGTCCGAGTAGAGCCGGTCTCGGTAGTAGCCGAGCTCGACCGCCAGCAGGACCGCAATGCCGACGGCGCCGCCGAGCTGCTCGGAGGTGTTGATCATGCCCGCTGCTCGGCCGCGGTCTCCCTCGGGCACAGCGTTGAGCCCGACCGGGTCGTTGACGGTGAGGACGATCCCGAGCGCGATCCCCTGCAGGATCAGCCCCGGGATCAGCGCCCAGACCGTCTCGCTGGGAACGGCGAGGGCGAGGGCGGCGCCCGATGCCGCGAGGATCAGGAACCCCGCCACCAGCGGCACCCTTCCCCCGATTCGGTCGAAGGCCCGCCCCGCCAGCGGTCCCGCGAGGATGATCGGCACCGTCGCCGGGATCAGCGCGATTCCCGCAACGGCCGGGCTCACCCCGATGACGAGCAGCAGCAGGAACGGCAGCAGGAATCCCATACCCAGCTCGATCGAGCCCGCGAGGACCTGGCTGATGTTCGACGCGAGGAAGTTCTTGTGGCGGAACAGACGCAGGTCGAGCAGGGGATCGGAGACGCGCAACTCGATGAACACGAAGAGCGCGCCGCAGGCGAATCCGCCGAGGATCGGCACGAACGCGCCCGGATCCGTGAGCGGAACGTCCGAGACCCGGGAGAGGCCGTAGACGATCCCCGCCGCCGAGAGCGCGAGCGTCGCCATGCCGGCGAAGTCGAGGTCGCGCACGCGCCCCTTCTCCGACGGCGCGAGCGGCGGCGTCCCGCGCAGGGTCAGGGCAATGGCGAGAGCCGCAAGCGGGACGTTGACGAAGAAGACGAGCCGCCAGTCGATGCTCGTCAGCAGGCCGCCGAGGACCGGACCGAGGGCGGCGAAGAACGCCGACCCGCCCGCGAGGACGCCGAGGGCCATTCCGCGCCGGTCCTCGGGGGCGACGGCGCTGACGATCGCGACGGCCGTCGGCATCATGCAGGCGGCGCCGAAGCCCTGGACGGCGCGGGCGGCGAGCATCCAGGTGATGTCCTGAGCGGCGCCGGCGGCCGACGTCGCGAGGAGGAAGATCACCGCACCGGCGAGGAAGACCCTGCGGAGGCCGAGCAGGTCGCCGAGGCGGCCGCCGAGGACCATGAACGCCGCCAGCGGCAGGATGTTCGCGGTCAGCAGCCACTGCCCCTCGTCGAGGTTCGCCCCGAGGCCCTTGATCGCGTCCGGCGTCGCCAGCGGAACCGCGGTCTGATCGACCAGGATCATGCTGCTCGAGAGCGTCATCGCGACGAGCGTGATCCAGAATCCCGGTGCCGCCGCGCTCCCCTTCGCCTTGCTCCCGTCGCCGGTCAAGGAAGCAACCGTAGTCCTTACGATTCCGGCATGCCGAGTGCCGACGCCGATGCCGCCCCCCGCTCGTTCCTGCGCTTCGTGGCGCTCGGGGACTCGACTACGGAGGGTCTCGAGGACCCATATCCCGACGGCAGGGGCTACCGCGGCTGGGCCGACCGTCTCGCCGAACGGCTCGCCGTCACGAGCCCGGAGATCTCCTACGCGAACCTCGCCGTCCGCGGCCGCAAGGTTCCGCAGATCCGGGCCGAGCAGCTCGAGCCGGCGATCCGCCTCGAGCCCGACATCGCCAGCGTCCTCGGTGGCATCAACGACGTGCTGCGCCGAACGCTCGACCTCGACCGCGTCGTCGGCGACCTCGACGCGATGACGGCCGAACTCACCGCCAACGGCGCGGTCGTCCTCAACTTCACGTTCCCCGACCCGACGGCGGTGATCACGGTCGCCGCGGCGCGGATCCGGGCACGGGTCGCCGAGTTCAACCAGCGCGTCCGGGAGATGTCCGCCGCCCGGGGCAGCGTCCGCGTCGACCTCGAGCAGGACGGGGTCGCCCATCCGACGTTGTGGTGCGACGACCGCCTTCATGCCAACGCCGCCGGGCACGAACGGATCGCCGGTGCCGCCGCCGCGGCGCTCGGAATCGAGTCGGGGCGCGACTGGGCCCAGCCGCTGCCCGCCGTCCCGCACCGCTCGGCCGCCTCCCGTTACGCCGCCGACGCGATCTGGATGGGTCGGCACATGACCCCGTGGCTGATCCGCCGCATCCGCGGCGTCTCCTCGGGCGACGGCCGCGAGGCGAAGCGCCCCGAGCTCCTGCCGGTCGCCACCGCCGACTGAAACCGCAACTCGCGCGGGTGGCGCGGGTTCGGTCGGCAGGGGCATCAACCACGACCGCCGGGGAGGATCCGACGATGAGGAGAACGAGGTTCGCGATCGCGATCGCCGTCGCGGCGGTCTTCGCCGCGGGGACGGCGGCAGTCGCCGCTGCCGCGACCGGCGGCAAGCCCGAGCTCCGGGCGCTGTCGACCCGAGCAGACCTGGTGACCGGCGGCGACGTGCTCGTCGCCGTTGACCTTCCCCGTGCCGCCGATGCCGCGAAGGTCCGCGTACGCCGCAACGGCACCGACGTGACCGCGGCCTTCGCGCCCGCCGCGAACGACCCGAAGCGTCTGGTGGGCCTCGTCGACGGGCTCCGCCACGGAGACAACCTCCTCACCGCCGCGCTGCCCGGGGCCTCCCGCGCCGCCCACCTCGGGGTCTTCGACAGCCCGCTCACGGGCCCGGTCTTCTCAGGCCCGCTGCAGACGCCCTTCTTCTGCCGGACCGCGGACCAGGGTCTCGGGCCGGCCACCGACGGGAACTGCTCGGCTCCGACGCAGGTCGCCTGGTACTACCGGACGTCGAACGGCAACTTCAAGCCGCTCGCCGACCCCCGGGCCGCGTTTCCGGCCGACGGGGTCCAGACCACGACGCGTGACGGCCGCACCGTCGACTACGTGGTTCGGGTCGAGTCCGGCGTCATCGACCGCTCGATCTACCGGTTCGCCGTCCTCGCGCCCGGGGGCGTGCCCGCCGACGGATGGAACCGGCGCTTCGTCTTCAACTTCGGCGGCGGCTGCACCGCCGGCTACGAGCAGGGCACCCGGCCGCTCAACTCGGCCCTGACGAATCCGGAGCTCTCCCAGGGCTATGCGACCCTGACCGGGAGCCTGAACGTGCTCGGCACCGCCTGCAACGACGTGCTCTCGGCCGAGGCGGCGCAGATGCTCAAGGAGCACGCGATCGAGGTGCTCGGGCAGCGGCCCGTCTGGACGATGGGGCAGGGCGGCTCGGGCGGTTCCGTCCAGCAGCAGCTGATCGCCCAGAACTATCCGGGGGTTCTCGACGGGCTCATGCCCGGCGCGAGCTTCCCCGACGGCGCTTCGCCCGACTACCCCGATTGCCGCCTGCTCAACGCCTACTTCGCGGGGCCTGACGGCTCGGCGTTGACGGCCGCCCAGCGCCGCGCGGTCACGGGTCTCGCCGATGCGAACGGCTGCCTCGCCCTGGGGGCGGGCGCCGACGTTGTCGCCGCCGACGAGGGCTGCAACGAGGACGTCGTCCCGCCGGCCCAGATCTTCGATCCGGTCACGAACCCCGGCGGGATCCGCTGCACCGTCTGGGACAGCATGGTCAACATCTACGGGCGCGATCCCGACACCGGCTACGCGCGGCGGACCCTCGACAACGTCGGCGTCCAGTACGGCCTCGCCGCCCTCAACGACGGCGCGATCGGAATCGGCGAGTTCCTCGACCTCAACGAGGGGATCGGCGGCTACGACGACAACGGCGAGCTTCGCGCCGCGCGGACCGTCGCCGACCCCGAAGCCCTGGCGACCGCCTACCGGACCGGCAGGGTGAATCGGACCCTCGGCGGCTATCGCGACGTGCCGGTCCTCGATATCCGCGCCTACGTCGACGACGAGGTCAACGTCCACCAGTACGTCAACACCTACCGCCTGCGAGCTCGCCTCGATGCCGCCGGCGGGAACCACGACAACCAGGTGATGTGGCGCGCGAAGGGCGGCTCGAGCGTCAGTGCGATGAACGGCGCGGCCCTGGCCACGCTCGCCGACTGGATGGATGCGATCGCCGCCGACGACTCCGGCGCGAGCGCCGCCGAGAAGGTCGTCGCCAACAAGCCCGCCGACGCGGTCGACGCCTGCTGGATCGGCGGGCAGCGGACCGACGGCGAGGCGCGGATCGGCGCCGGCAACGTCTGCGAGACGACCTACGCGCCCCACAGCCTCCCGGCGAACGTCGCCGGCCGCCCGCTCGCCTCGACCGTGCTCAAGTGCGAGCTGAAGCCGATCGACTACGGCGACTATGACGCGACGTTCAACACGGCCCAGCGCACCCGGCTCGAGGCGATCTTCCCGGCCGGAGTCTGCGACTGGTCGAAGCCGGGCGTCGGTCAGGAGGCGTTCGGCGGCACCTGGCAGGAGTTCGGCCCGGCCCGCGACGCGAAGAAGCGGAATCGGTCCCTCGCTCTGGCCGTCCGCCGCTCCGGCGGGAGGCTCACGGCGAGGGCGAGTCTGCGCCCGTGCCCGGAGACCTCGGGTCAGGCGATTCGCTTCGAGCGCAAGGGCCGCCGCGGTTGGAAGCGGTTCTCCTCGGCGGTCGCGAGCGGCCCTCGCTGCCGGGCGCAGGCGAAGCTGCGGGTCCCCCGGGGGTCGAAGGTCCGGATCCGGGCGGTCGCCGAGCCGGTCTACGGCTACCGCGGCGCGAACTCGAAGACCCGGCGCGGCTAGTCGCGCGAGGCGGTCGCGTGGCTGCGGCGGGGCGGCGCCGCGAGCATCGCGACGTCCCGGCCGGCCGACTTCGCGGCGTACAGGGCCTCGTCCATCCGCTCGAACAGCTCCGCCGGCGTCTCGAGCCCGTCCCAGGCAGCGACGCCGGCCGAGCAGGTCTCACCGCCCGGCGTCTGGCTGCGAAGGCGCTCGACCACGTCGAGGGCGCAGGCGCCGCCGCAGTCGGGAAGCAGGAGCGTGAACTCCTCGCCGCCCCAGCGCGCCAGCTCGTCGCCGTGGCGGATCGCGGCGGTCCAGGCACCCGCGGCTTCGCGGAGGAGGCGGTCGCCGGCGCGGTGGCCGTGGATGTCGTTGAAGTCCTTGAACCGGTCGAGATCGATGATCGCCACCGACAGCGGCGTCCGCCGGCTCCGGCTGATCGCCATCTCCTTGGCCAGCAGGCCGTCCCAGCCGCGCCGGTTGATCAATCCGGTCAGCGGGTCGCGCGATGCCGTGTCGGAGAGCGATCGCAGGAGGTCCGTGTGGTCGATCGTCGTCGAGGCCTCCGACGCGAGTGAGCGGACGATGTCGATCCGGAGATCGTCGGGCTGCGAGATCCGTTCGCTCCAGCCGGTGCAGATGACGGCGGCGACGAGCCCGCTTCGCATCACCGGCGCGCAGAACCACGTCCGGTACTCGCCGAACTCATCGCGGATGCGAGCCGGGAGCCCGGTTGCCCGATGCGCGTCCGGGACGAACACCGGCTTGCCGGTGCCGACGGTCCGGTGCACGAGCGAGTTGTCGTCGTCGGGCACTTCGCTCCCGGTGACGCCCGGGAGGTTCGAGGCGGTGACGATGAACCTGCCGCTGCTGTCCGGCTCGACGAGGGTCACCACGTCGCACCCCGCGAGGTCCGGCGCGGCGTGGACGAGCGTCTCGCGTGAGTCCGGGGCCGACAGCATCGTCGCCTGCAGCGCCCGCAGCTTCGGCCCCAGTCCGACGCGATTCCGCAGTTCCTCGGAGCGTCGCTGGGCGGGCGCCGCGAGGATCGGCAGCAGCACCGCCCAGACGACGGCGCGCAGCCCCAGATCCTCGGGATGGACGATTGCGGGGGGGACCAGTGCGATCCATGTGCCGGCGACGACGATCGTCGTCGTCCGGCGGCTCTCCTGAAGGGCGACGACGAGGACGTTGAAGCAGAGGATCACGTCGTAGAGGGGCTCGCCGGTGGCGATCGCGAGGCCGGAGATGCAGCCGGCGAAGATCAACGGGGGCAGCGCTCGCGCAACCGGGCCGAAATCGTGCCCGTGCGAGAGCCCGCGCCAGCACGCGAGGGCGACGAGCGCGAAGGCGCCGATTCCCTTCGTCAGCGCCGAACCCGGAATCAGGAGCATCACCGCGATCCCGATCGCGGCGAACGCGATCAGCTCCGTCGCGAAGTCGGGCAGCCGGCGCCGCCGGCGGCCGTCGTCGACCGTCAGCAGGGGTGCGTCGGGCCCCGGCAGCGGCTTCGAGCCCGCTCGCGGTCCTGCATCGCTCCTCGACGAGTACATGCCTGCCTATCGAGTCCTGAATCCCCGACCTTTAGCCCTGTGGAGCGGTACGGACCGGTTACCGACCCGATCGGTGAACAACGGCTTGCAGGGGCACCCGGTCCCGGCGGCGAACCTGATTTCCATGCCTAACCGCGTCTACGTGATCGAGCTCGAGCGGGGCGCCGGTCGCCGCCGCGATCCGCGGATCCCGTGGGTCTACGTCGGCTCGAGCGCGCGTGACGCGGAGATCCGCTTCGCCCAGCACCGTCGCGGCTATCGGTCCTCCGGCCTGGTCAAGCGGTTCGCGCTGCGGCTCCGCCCCGATCTCTACGAGGATCTGCCGGGCTTCCGCGGGGCGGCGGCGGGCCGCCGGGCCGAGCTCGACCGTGCCCGTGAGCTCGCGGCGTGCGGCTTCGTCGCCCACAGCGACGGCACGTCCTACGGGAAGGGGGAGGGGGCGTGGTCGGAGTGGGATGCCGACCGGCTCGCGCTGGTCGGCGAGCACGCCGACCGCGCTGCGCTGGAGCTGGCCGAGTCGTCGTTCACGCGGCTCGACGCGGGGATCTGCGCGGCCCTCCTGCACGGAGACCGTGGCTTCTGGGTCGCCGACCACATCGATCCCACCGATCCGCCGCCCGCCTACGGTCTCTTCGCCCACGTCGCGATCGGAGCTCTTCGGGAGCGGGTCGCGGCGGCGATGGCGGCGACTGCCGCGACGGCCGGCATCGCCTGAAGCGGCCCCCGTCGCCATATCCTCACGGGCCATGCGCTCCCGGCCCAGCCGCTTCGCCCGCGTTCTCGCTGCGGCGTCCGCCATCGTCCTCTGCGGGGCGGTGGCGGCCGGATGCGGCGACGACGACGCCGAGGCCGGGGCGACGCCGGCGACGCTGGTCCTCGACTTCGTGCCCGGCCCCGTGCACGCCGGGATCTACCAGGCGCTCGCCGCCGGTTACTACGAGGAAGCGGGGATCGACCTGAAGGTGATCGAGCCGACGTCCACCGCCGACACGCTGAAGCTGATCGACTCCGGCAAGGCGGAGTTCGGGATCGCCGACGGCCTCGACGTGGCCGGTCAGATCGACGCCGGCCGCCAGGCGCGGGCCGTCATGGCGATCGCCCAGGAGCCGCTCGGCGGCGTCATCACCAGGGCCGGGTCGGGCTTCGATTCACCGGCCGATCTCGAGGGAGCGACGATCGGCGTCACCGGGGTTCCCTCCGACGACGCCATCCTCGACACCGTCGTCGCGGCCGCCGGCGCGGACCCCGATGCCGTCGACCGGATCACGATCGGCTTCAACGGCGTCCAGAGCCTCGAGGCGGGGAAGATCGACGGCTTCACTGGCTTCGTGCCCGCCGACGGCGTCCAGGCGGACGTCGACGGGTACCCGACGCGCTCGTTCGGACCCCGCCGCTGGGGCGATCTCACCTATCCGGGCCTCGTCGTCTTCTCGACGGATCAGGCGATCGCCGACGATCCTGACCTCGTGCGGGGATTCGTCGCCGCCACCGTCCGCGGCTACGAGGACGTGCTCGCCGATCCGGCGGCGGGAACCGACGCCCTGCTCGAGGCCAACCCGGCGATCGACCCGGAGTTCGCCCGCCGGTCGCTCCGGGCCTACCTTCCCTATCTGACCGCAGGTGGGCGGCCGTTCGGGTCGCTCGATCCGGCATCGATCGCGCAGATGTCGGACTTCATGCTCGACGCCGGGCTGATCGACTCGGCGATTCCGCCGCGACGATATGCCGATTTCAGCTTCGCCGACGGCGGCGCCGATGGCTGAGGTCGTCCTCGCCGCCTCCGGCCTGGCCCGCACCTTCCCGCCGGCCGGCGGCGGCGACGAGGTCCGTGCCCTCGGCGTCCTCGACATCGAGCTCCGCCGCGGGGAGCTCGTCTCCGTCATCGGCCCGTCGGGATGCGGCAAGTCGACGCTGCTGAACCTGCTCGCCGGCCTCGACGAGCCGACCCATGGCTCGGTCGCGCTTGCGAGTGGCGACCCCCTGCTGGGCTCCGTCGCCTACATGCCGCAGGCGGACCTCCTGATGCCGTGGCGGACCGTGCTCGACAACGCGGCCGTCGGACCGCAGCTCCGCGGCACGCCCATCGCGATCGCGCGGGAGCGCGCCCGGGCCGAGCTCGGGCGCTTCGGGCTCGAAGGGTTCGCCGACGCCTGGCCTTCGCAGATCTCGGGAGGGATGCGGCAGCGGACCGCGCTGCTGCGGACGTTCCTGACCGACTGCGACGTGATGCTCCTCGACGAGCCGTTCGGCGCTCTCGACGCCCTCACCCGTCAGGACATGCAGGAGCGGCTCGTCGAGCTCTGGAGCGAGGAGGGAAGGACGATCCTGTTCGTCACCCATGACGTCGAGGAGGCGCTGTTCCTCGGCGACCGCGTGATCCGGATGACCCCGCGGCCGGGTCGGATCGCCGACGAGGTGACGGTGGATCTGCCGCGCCCCCGGGTCGCCGGCGAGACCGACCTCCAGCCCCGGTTCATCGAGCTCAAGCGCGCACTCGAAGCGCCGCTCCGGGCCCGCGACGAGGTTCGGCCGTCATGAGCTCTCCGGCCCGGATCCGCCGCTGGATCGCGCCGATCGCCTTCGCGCTCCTCTTCCTCGGCGCCTGGCAGCTCTACGTCGCCGTCGCCGACGTCCCCGAATCGTCGCTGCCGTCGCCGACGGAGATCGCGTCCGCGGGGTGGGACAACCGGAGCCTGTTGATCGACAACACCTGGATCACGATCGGCGAGATCCTGCTCGGCTTCGCGCTGGCGATCGTCGTCGGGGTCCTACTCGCCCTCGCGATCCGCTCGTCGCGGACGGTCGAGCGGGCCGTCTATCCGTGGCTCGTGGTCTCGCAGATGGTCCCGGTGCCGGCGATCGCGCCGATCTTCGTAATCTGGACCGGGTTCGACCTGCGGCCGCGGGTGATGGTGATCGCGCTCGTCGCCTTCTTCCCGATCGTCGTCAACGCGGTGGACGGGCTCCGCGCGGCCGACCCAGCCCTTTTGCGCCTGATGCGGACGATGGGGGCCTCGCGCGGCCAACTCCTCCGGCACGGGAGCTTCCCGGCGTCGCTGCCTTTCCTCTTCAGCGGCCTCAAGGTCGCGGCGGCCCTGTCTGTGATCGGCGCCGTCTTCGCCGAATGGGTCGGCTCCAGCGAGGGCCTCGGGCACCTGATCCTCGTCCTCAACAACGCGACCGAGACGGCGACGATGTTCGCCGTGATCTTCCTGCTGTCGCTGATCGGGATCGGCCTCTTCGGCCTCGTCGCGCTCGCCGAGCGCCTGCTGTTGCCCTGGTACCGGGCCCGCTAGCGGGCGAGCCCGGCGATCAGCGCCCCGGCGCGCTCGCGGAACTCGTCGCAGCCGGCGGCGGTCCTCGTCAGGTTGCCGGCGATCGGGCGTGACACCACGACACCGTTTCGACCGGTCGGCGCGACCGACCAGCCTTTCGGGACCACGGCGGCGGCGATCGCCTCCGACGACGGTGCCTTCGGCACTTCGGCGATCATGGCGTCGTAGGACGCGGGACCGCCGTCCGCCCGTGCGGCCATGCCGTGCCGGCCGCTGGCCCGCAGCTCGGCCGAGTCCGAGAGCATCACGAAGAGGCCGTCGAGCGAGGTGCCCGGGATCGGCCCGGCCTGGACGCTCTCGGCGGCGCCCGGGACCGGCAGGTTGCGATGGTCGTGATGGAACCGCGCGAGCTTCTGCCGCTCGAGCCCGCGAGAGCGCGCGTACTCGCGGTTGAACGCCTGGATCCCGACCCAGTTGACCGAGAGCGAGTCCTCGAACAGGTAGCCGCCCGCGAACGCCTGGCGGCCGGCGCCGAAACCCGCGACGAACCCGGCGATCGCCGCGATCGGTGCGATCAGGACGTTCGTGAACAGCAGGGTGCCGAAGAAGGCGACGACGGCGACGATGCCGGCGACGACCAGTGCCTTGAGCAGGACCGACGGCTTGCGGGCGGCGATGCGGGCGTATGCCGCCGCGGCCTCGCGGGCTCCGGCCGGCGGCTCCCTCCACTCGATCTCGGCGACCGCCGCGTCGGTCTTTCGCTGCCCGTCGCTCGCCTGCCGGAGGTCGGGGTCGTCGCCCTCCTCGATCGCCTCGTCGCGGATCGCGGCAGCAATCCGCGCCGCGGCGTCCCAGAGCGTCGCCGGCTCGGTTTCCGGATCGGCTGCGAGGACGCAGAGCCAACCCTCGTTGAGCTCGAAGCCGAGGCCGGCGGGGGCGTCCTCGGCCAGCCAGGCGATCAGTGCCGGGGAGAACAGTTCGAGCGTCCAGCCCGCGTCCTGTCCGGCCAGGACGACGAGCCGGAAGCGGTCCTCGAAGGCGATGCTCTCGAGCCGGACCTCGTCCCAGCGCTCGGCCGGGTACCCGCCGGTCGACGCCGGTCCCGCCGCGCGGTCGTGGCAGGCGATGGTCGTCGCGTACGCCAGCGTCTCGGGGATCCGGCAGAGGACCGCGAGGGTGCCGGGTCCTGCCTCGCCCTCCGGCCGGCTCGCGGCGAGCCGGAGGATCGTGCCGGCGACGTTGCCGGTGAGCGTGCCGGTGGCGGTCGCGAGGGTCTTGCCGCCGCTCGGCACGAGTGCCGGAGTCGCGGCGCGGACGCTGCCGGGCTCCGACAGCTCGAGCTCGCGCCGGGACGCGAAGGCGGCGACCGCGGCGTCGCTCACCGGATCAGGTCGGCTTGCCCCACCGGGAGTCGCCGTAGTCGCGGTCGCGGTCGTCCTCGACGCCTTCGCCGGGCCCGTAGCCGGCCTCGGTCAGCATCCGGCGCAGGTCGACGACCGTCTGGACGTCGAGCTCCTTCTTCTTCGGGACGGGAATCACCTCGGTCTCGGGCCCGATCGTGACCTTGACCTTGTCCTTGTGCTCCTCGTCGATCGCCCCGATCGCGTCGAGCAGGCTGTGGACCTTCCGCCATTCGACGGTCGCCGTGGCCTGGTGGTCGAAGATCTCGCGCAGGGTGTTGCGGTGGTGGTGGCTGAGGTGCTCCATGGCTCGCTCTCGTATCGCGGGGTGGGGGAGGGATCGATCCTAGGCGCTAGCGGACGATCACCGGAGTGCCGATCCGGGCGAAGTCGTAGACGTGCTCGGCCTCCGGCTCGGGCACCCGGACGCATCCGTGAGAGGCCGGGTAGGGCGGGACGTCGGGGTAGGCGTGGAAGGCGATCCCGGCGTTGAAGTAGGAGGCCCAGGGCAGCCACGTCTGGTACGGAACCGACCACGAGTTCTCCTCCTTGCGGAAGACCTCGAAGCGGCCCGCCGGGGTCGTATAGCCCGGAGCCCCGGAGGAGGTGTGGACGACCCGCCGCGCCCGGTCGTGCTTGACGAGGAGGGTGACGCCCTTGTCGCGGTAGACCTCGATCCGGCGGCTCGGGCCGTCGCCCTTCGGCGTCGGCCGGCGCGCGTCGGCCAGGGCCGCCTTCGTGAGCGGGCCGGCGATCCCGTCGCGCTCGAGCCCCTCCCAGGCCTGGAATGCCATCACGGCCTGGCGCGTCCGGTAGCCGTCGACGCCGTCGACTGCGCCCTTCGGCAGATAATGGAGCTGCGCGAGCCGCTCCTGCACCGCCCGCACGCCGGAAGACGCCTTTCCGTGCGCCGGCAGTTCGCCGCGCTTCCGCTTCGGCGCCTTCGGGCTCGGCCGGGCGAAGTCGCTGCGACTGCGCGGCGCAGCTACCGGGCGGCCCGCGGCCACGACGCGTGTCCGGTCGATCCCTTCGAGGCCACCCATCGTGAAGGTCACCTGCGCGAGCCGCGCGTCGAGCTCGGACTCCTGGTCGGTACTGCGGGCCGATTTCCGCGCGGGTACGCCCTTGGTGAACTCGCCCGACACGCGGATCGTCGCGGTCCCGCCATCGACCTCGACCCCCTCGACCTCGGTTCCGGCGGGGATCGCCGTCTCGAGCTTGCCCCGCGCCTGCTGCGGCGGCCCTTCGACGAGTGCCTTCGCAGCGGCCTCCGGATCGCTCGGCCCCGGGACCGGGCGGAGCTGCTCGCCGGCCGTGAAGTAGGTCTGCGAAGCGGGCGCTTCGGCGGTCGTCGGCTCCGTGCCCGTAGCCGGCGACGTCGAGCTGTCGGTTCCGGACGGATCGCCGGAGTCGCCGCAGCCCGCGAGGACGGCGATCAGCGCGATCAGCGCCGCTACGAAGAGCCTGGCGCCCAAGCCGCGTCCTCAGCCGGGAACCGGTTCGGGCGCACCGGCTCCCGGCTCGGTGCGATCTTCGTTCGCGCCCTCTTCGAGCTCGGCCCGTGCCTTGGCGAGGTCGGCGCTGATCCGGACGACGGCCGCGACGACCGGCGCCGCGATGATCAGCCCGAGGGTTCCGAACATCGCGCCGCCGGCGATCGTCACGATCAGGACCGCGAGCGGGTGGATGCCGAGGGCCGCCCCCATCGCGAAGGGCTGGACCACCTGCTGCAACGGGCCGTTGGCGAGGAGCTGAAGGAACGCCATCGAGCCCGCGGCCGCGATGCCGTCGCTCCCGAGCGCCAGCAGGACCGTGAAGATCGCCGCGGTCCAGGCCCCGATGTAGGGGATGTAGCCGGCAATGAAGGTGACGGCGACGATCGTCGGGATCAGCGGAACACCGATGATCGCGGCGCCGACGCCGACGACCACCGCGCTGAAGACCGCGACGAGGGTGACGCCGAGGAAGTACCCGCGCATCGACCCGATCGACCGCTGGGTGACGATCCTGGCGACGCCGGGAGGGACGCCGAGGTGACTCTCGGTCCAGCGCCGGATCGTCGGTCCGTCCTTGAGCAGGAAGAAGAGGCTGAGGATGGTCATCGCGAGGAAGAACGCGAGCGACGACAGCCGCTGGATCCCGGAGAGGATCCCCGAGAGCAGGGCCGAGGCGCCGTCGTGGGCGCCGCTGCCGAGGTCCTTCGCGGATTGATCCGCCTTGCTCTGGTCGAGACCGAGGTCCTGGAGCCAGCCCGAGATCGAGTTCTTGGCCTCGTCGAGGTGGCTGGTGATGCTCCCGGCCTGCTGATCGATGCCGAGCACCACCAGCGCCGCCACTCCGGCGCCGACGAGGACGATGCCGAGCATCACCATGAGGGCGCCGAGGGCGCGCGGGATCCGGTGGCGGTGCAGCCAGCCGACGATCGGGGACGCTACGACCGCGACGATGCCGGCCACGATCACCGGGATCGTGATCACCTGCGTCAGCGCGCCGAGCCAGACGAGGCCGCTGAGCAGGAGTGTGATCCCGACGAGGAGCCAGGCCATCATCCCGATGTTCCGCAGCCACTCGGGAACGTTGAACATGCCGGAGAGCTGGGAGGGATCGATCTCGACGATCTGCTCGTCGCCCGCGCCCTCGGGTGCGCCCTCGCCTCGTCGCAACCGCCCGCGGATCATGACCCGAAAGCTAACGACGGGCTCCGACGAATAGCCTCGCGTCGATGAGCACCGGTGCCCGGCGGGCCAACACGGCGATCGGGATCCTGTTCGCGATCGGCTCGGCCTGCTTCGTCATCGGACCGTTCCCGGGCTACGTCCAGCACGTCGGCTCCAGCGCCGACGGAATCACGTTCTTCGTCGGCTCGATCTTCTTCACCTCGGCGGCGCTCCTGCAGTTCGTCACCACCCGGCTGGTCGGCGGCGGCAGGGCGGATTGGTGGGCCGGCGGCATCCAGTTCGTCGGCACGCTCTTCTTCAACATCAGCACCTACGAGGCGATGCAGAAGGCGCTCGACACGAGCGCGACCGACCGGCTCGTCTGGCAGCCGGACGTCTACGGGTCGATCTGCTTCCTCGTCTCGAGCTGGATCGCCTACGGCGCCGCCAACGGCGGCTACGGACGCCGGGTCAGGCGCGACACGCCGGCGACGATCGCGCTCGTCAACCTGATCGGCAGTATCGCCTTCGGCGTCTCCGCGGTCGCGGCCTATGTCGTCCCGTCGACCGGCGATGTCCTCGCGCTCGGAGCGTCGAACTTCACGACTTCACTCGGCGCGGTCTGCTTCCTCGCCGGCGCGATCCTCCTGCTGCCCGCGGTCAGTAGCCGACGCCGGTCTTGACCTGCTTGCGCTCGTGCTTGCTGGCGCCGCCCTTCTTCTCGAGGGTGTCGCACGCCTGAGCGATGTCGTCGGCCAGCGTCGCGACCAGCTCGCGGCTGAGGTTGAGCTTGACGAGCGCCCGGAGCATCTTCACGGCCTCCGCCTTCGGCGGCATCGTGTAGGCGGGCAGCATCCAGCCGCGCTCGGCTGAGACCTGCCAGGCGATGTCGAACTCGTCGTAGGGGACGTCCGCGTCGTCGGCGATCCGGAAGGCGACGAGGGGCAGCTGCTCCTCGTCCGCGCCGATGATCTCGAACGGACCCAGCTTCTCCAGGCGCTCGGCCAGGAAGTCGGAGTTGTCCTTCATCGTCTTCATCGCGAACTCGTAGCCGTCGCGACCGAAGCGGATCAGGTTGTAGTACTGCGCCAGCACCATCGACGACCCGGTCGAGAAGTTCAGCGTGAACGTCGCGTCCGTCTTGCCGAGGTAGTTCTCGTAGAAGACGAGATCCTCGGCGAGATCCGACTCCTCGCGGAAGATCAGCCAGCCGATCCCGGGGTAGACGAGGCCGAACTTGTGGCCGGAGACGTTGATCGAGCGGACCTGCTCGAGCCGGAAGTCCCACTCCGAGTGGGGGTAGAGGAACGGCCAGACGAAACCGCCGCTGGCGGCGTCGATGTGCAGCGGCACGTCGAGGTCCTTCTCGCTCTTCAGGCGCAGCAGCAGGTCGTTGATCCCGACGATGTCGTCGGAGTGGCCGGTGAACGTCGTGCCGAGGACGGCGGCGACGCCGATCGTGTTCTCGTCGACGTGGGGTTCGACGTCCTCGGGGCCGATCGTGTACTTGTCGGGCTGCAGCGGGACGATCCGCGGCTCGACGTCGAAGTAGCGGCAGAACTTCTCCCAGACGACGTGCACGTCGCCGCCGAAGATCAGGTTCGGGCTCTCCGTCGACTTGCCGGCTGCTTTCCGGCGTTCGCGCCACTTCCACTTCAGCGAGAGAGCGCCGAGCATGATCGCCTCCGAGGAGCCCTGCGTCCGCGCGCCGGTGGTCTTGCCCGGGGCGTTGTAGAGGTCGGCGAGCATCCGGATGCAGCGCTGCTCGATCTCGGCCGTCTCCGGGTATTCGGCGTGATCGATGAAGTTGCGGTGGAGGTTCTCGGAGATGACGTCGACCGCCTCCGGCTCCATCCAGGTCGTCACGAAGGTCGCGAGGTTCCGCTCCGGAATCCCGTCGAGGACCACGTCCTGCTCGATGATCCGCTTCGCGATCAGCGCGTCGGTGCCGACGTCCGGCATCTTGTCCCTGGGGGCGCCCTCGGTCAGCCAGCTGTGGCCGGTGATGCGGGTGCGCGGCAAGTTTCGTTCGGTCATCGATCTCTCCTGACGGCGTGGTCTTGCGACGGGCGGCAATCCTATTCCGGGCAGATCAGGCCGGTGATCCCCCGGAAAGGGTGATCTCGCCGATCCGCTCGACCCGGTCGACGAGGTCCAGGCCCTCCGGGCGATGGGTGATCAGCAGGACCGACCGGCCGCTCGCGGCGGCGAAGGTGTCGGCGAGCAGCCGCTCCGCCGTCGGCGGGTCGAGGTGGGCGGTCGGCTCATCGAGGAGGAGGACGGGGGCGGGGGAGAGCAGCGCCCGCGCGACGACCAGGCGCTGGCGCTGGCCGCCCGAAAGCTCCCGCCCCTGTTCTCCGACGAACGTGTCGAGACCCTCCGGCAAGGAGCGGACCCAGTCGCCGAGCTTCGCCGCCTCGAGCGCCGCGGCGAGTTCGTCGTCGCCGGCATCCGGCGCCGCGATCCGGAGGTTGGCGGCGATCGTCGAGCTGAACAGGTGCGCGTCCTGCCCGGCGAGGGCGAACATCGAGCGGAGGTCGTCCTGACGCAGGAGCCGAGCGTCGACGCCGCCGACGCTCACCCGACCGGATTCCGGGTCGAGGAAGCGAAGGAGCAGCGAGACGATCGTCGTCTTGCCGGTGCCGCTGGCACCGAGCAGCGCAACCCGCTCGCCGGGAGCGATCCGGAGGTCGAGATCGCGGAAGGTGTCCTCGCTCGCGCCCGGATAGCGGGCGGTCACCGACTCGAGCGCGACCGTGTGATCCAGCGGTCGCGGCTCGGGGGAGGGCGGATCGGCGATCGCGGGCTCGATCGCCGTCAGTTCGAGGACTCGCCGCCCGGACGCGATCGTCCTGCTCGACTCCCGCGCGACCTCGGGCAGCGGCGCCGTGGCTTCGAACGACGACATCGCCAGCAGCGCGAGCGTCGCGATCATCAGCCGGTCGAGGGAGCCGCCGTCGTGGGAGGCGACCGCGACCGCGAGGACGCCGGCGACAGTCGCCCCCGAGATCAGGGCGACGAGGGCGTCGGCGAACCCGGCGACGGTCGCGTCCCGGCGGGCGAGCGTGGCGAGCTCGGCGTCGCGGCTTCGAGCCCGTTCGAAGGCCGCCTCGGCGCCTCCGTAGACGAGGAGCTCGGGCGTGCCCCGGAGCAGCTCGACGACGTCGGCGGTCAGCTCCGAGCGGGCCCCGCGCTGGCGGCCGCCGGCCCGGCGCTGGAGCCGCGCCGCCAGTGCCGGCACGGCGAGCCCCGAGAGGAGCAACCCGGCGGCGAGGATCGCCGCCGCGGCGGGCAGGAAGACGGCGGCGAACGCGACCGTGCCGAGGGCGACGAGGATCGCGACGACCGGCGGCGCGAGACCGCGCAGGTAGAGGCCCTGGAGGGCGTCGACGTCGCCGACCATCCGGCTCAGCAGTTCGCCGTGGCGGAAGCCCTCGAGCTGGGCCGGCGCCAGCGGTTCGATCCGCTCGTAGAAGCGCGACCGCATCCGTCCGAGCGCGCGCAGCGCCATGTCGTGGGAGACGAGGCGGTCGAGGTAGCGGATCAGGGGCCGGCCGATGCCGAAGAACCGGACGCCGACGATCACCACCGTCAGCGAGAGGATGTCCGGGTGCTCCGCCGCCCGCGAGATCAGGTAACCGGCGGTGGTCATCAGCGCGACGCCGAACGCGATCGCGAGCGCTCCGAGGGCGACCGATGCGGCGAAGCGACGTCGCCCGACCGGCGCGAGCTCGACGAGCTCCCTGACGATCCGGACCGAGCTCATCCCGCCGCCGTCCCGGCCGGGCCGATCCGGCCGTCCTCGAGCGTGAGCACGCGATCGGCGATCGCCGCCGACTCGGGCCGGTGCGCGATCAGCAGCGCACTCCGGCCCTTCAGAAGCCGGGCGATGGCCGATTCGATCAGCTCGGCGTTGGCCGGGTCGAGGTTGGCCGTCGGTTCGTCGAGAACGACGAGCGTAGCGTCCCGGAGGAAGGCTCGAGCGAGGCCGATCCGCTGGCGCTCACCAGCCGAGAGCGGTCTGCCGCCGTCGCCGACGATCGTCTCGGCCCCATCGGGGAGGGCGCCGACGAAACCGGCGGCCTCGGCCGCGACGAGCGCCGCGCTGACGGCGTCGTCGCTCGCGCCGGGGTCGCCGAGCCGGACGTTGGCGGCGACCGACCCGCGGAAGATCGTCGGCGCCTGGGGAACCCATGCGAGGCGGCTCCGCCAGCGCTCCGCCGAGCAGGTGGCGAGGTCGATGCCGCCGACGCTGACTTCGCCCGTGCCGGGCCGCAGCAACCCGAGGACGAGACCCGCGACCGTGCTCTTGCCGCCGCCGCTGGGCCCGGTCAGCGCGACGGTCTCACCGGGAGCGATCTCCAGATCGGCGCCGTCGAGGATGGGGACGTCCCGGGTCGGGTAGGCGAACCCGACCTCCGCGAGCCGGACGGGTGCGCTCGCGGGGTTCGGCGGCTCCGCTGCGCCCGCCGGCGCGCTCTCGGGCTCGCCGATCAGGCCGAGGAGCCCGTCGGTCACGGCCCGGCCGTCGGCGCTGGCGTGGAACTGGGTGCCGAGGTTGCGCAGCGGCAGGTAGAGCTCGGGCGCGAGCAGCAGCACCGTCAGGGCGGCCTCGAAGCCGACGTCGGAGTCGACGAGGCGGACGCCGACGGTGACGGCGACGAGGGCGATCCCGAGGGTCGCCGCGAGCTCGAGCACCGTTCCCGACAGGAACGCGACCCGCAGGGTCCCCATCGTCGCCTTGCGGTACCGGTCGCTGACGTCGGCGATCCGCTCAGCCTGCGCGTGGCCGCGGTTGAACGCGCGCAGCGTCGGCAGCCCCCGGACGACGTCGAGGAAGTGGCCGGCGAGCCGGTTCATCGCCTCCAGCCGCTCGCGTGCGCGGACCTCCGTGAAGCGGCCGATCAGCCACATGAAGATCGGGATCAGCGGCAGCGTGAACAGCATGATCGCCGCCGAGATCGGGTCGATCGTGACGACGACGACCAGCACCGCGACCGGCACCGTCGTCGCCAGGAAGAGCTGGGGGACGTAGCGCGCGAACATCGCCTCGAGCGCGTCGACGCCCTCGACGGCCGTGGCGGCGATCTCGGCCGCCTCCGCCCGATCGGCGTCGGCGCTGGCGCCGGCATCGAGGAGACGGGCACGGAGCAGCTCGAGTCGGAGCGCCGACATCACCGTCGTCGCCGCCCGGCGGCCGACGACCTCGAAGCCCCAGCCGGCCCCGGAGCGGATCACAACGGCCGCCAGCAACGCGATCAGTTCGGGCGCGAGATCGGAGACCGACGCGCCGTCGAACCCGCGGGCCGCGATCCGGGCGATCAGCACCGCCTGGGCGAGGACCATCAGCGTCGCCAGCAGGCCGATCGCGCCGTCGGCCGCGAGCATTCGCTTCACGCCCGGCACCCGGTCGAGCAGGCGGCGATCGAGGGCGTTCATCGGCGGCCGGGAGCGGCCGGGCGCGGCACTTGCGGGGTCATCGCGGCGCCGATGTTACGGCGGGTCCCGCGAGTCGCCGGACAACGGCGGTAATACCTAGATACTAGGTATAGTCACATGTGGAACCCGAGCCGAGGAGATGTTCGTGAAGCTGGAACGAGACGAAGCGGTCGTCGTGATGACCATGGAGGGGGAGGAGAACCGCTTCAACCCCGATCACCTCGATGAGCTCGACGCCGCGCTCGACGAAGTCGCCGCGATGGAGGGTCACCCGGCCCTCGTGCTGTCGGGCGAGGGGAAGTTCTTCTCGCTGGGACTGGACCTCGAGTGGATGGGGACGGTGGAGCCGAACGACGCCAAAGCGATGGTCGAGCGGACCATGGCGCTGCTCGCCCGGCTTCTCACCGCGCCCTTCGGCGTCGTCGCGGCCGTCAACGGCCATGCCTTCGGCGCCGGTCTGATGGCGGCGCTCGCCAGCGACATGCGCGTTATGCGCGAGGACCGCGGCTACCTCTGCCTGCCGGAGGTCGACGTCGATCTCGTCTTCCTGCCGGGGATGAGCGCGCTCATCCAGGGCCGGCTGACGCCGCAGTCGGCGCACGAGATGATGCTGACCGGAGGGCGCTTCGGCGGCGCCGAGGCGCTCCGGCTCGGGGCCGTCGACGAGCTCGCCTCCGAAGAGGCACTGGTCGCTTCCGCCCGCGACCGGGCCGCGCTGCTCGCCGGGCGCAATCCGGACACGGTCGCTGGAATCAAGTCGCGGCTCTACGAGCCGATCGTCGAGCGGCTCCGGCAGCCGATCGCCGCCTGAGGAGGGCAGTGGCGGAGCTCACGCGCCTCGAGGCGGTCGTCGTCGGTCTCCTGGCCGAACGGCCGGCCCACGGCTACGAGCTGAAGGCCCGGCTCGGGCCCGGGCTCCCGCGCGAAGCGCAGCTCAACGACGGCGTCCTCTACCCGCTGCTCGCCAGACTCGAGCGACGCGGCCTTGCGTCCTCGGCCGAGGAGCGCCGCGGTGGGCGCGTGCGCCGGGTCTTCGCCGCGACTCCCGACGGCGATGCGGCGTTCCGGGAGTGGCTTCTCTCCGACCGTGACGAGGACGCCGCCGTCGGGTCCGAGCTCTTCGTCGACCACCCGCTCGCGAAGCTCCTGTTCGCGTCGCGGCTGACGGCGGCCGAACTCGATGCCAAGCTCGAGTCGCTGCACGCCGCCGCGCGGGCGCGGCTCGCCGCCCTCGACGCGGTGCCGCAGACCGGGCCCGACCCGCGCTCGGACCGGATCGGATCGGCGCTGCTGGCGGTGGGACAGGCCCGCGAGCTCGCTGCGATCGAGCAGCTCGAAGAGCTTCGGCTCGATCTCGCTTCCGGCGCCTGACATCATCTGCGGCGATGCCGAGCTGCTCACATCTCGACCAGGTCCAGGTCATGGAGCTGCCGGAGTCGGTCGAGGGCTGTGAGGACTGCCTGCGAACGGGTGACGGTTGGGTCCACCTGCGGATCTGCCTGAGCTGCGGCCACGTCGGCTGTTGCGACAGCTCGCCGAACCGGCACGCGACCGCTCACGCCTCGGCATCCGGTCACGCGCTGATCCGCTCGCTCGAGCCGGGGGAGAGGTGGTCGTTCTGTTATCCCGACGAGCTCGTCATGCGCATCGACGAGATCACCGGCGAGACCCGGATCCCGCCCTCGCCGCTCGGCGGCTGACGTGGCCGACGGCTTCGTCTCGCGCGGGTTCGGCGGCAACCGCCGGCGCGTGCCCGACGAGGTCGCGGATCGGATCCCGCCCGGGCAGTACCTCGAACGTGGCTTTCCGGTCCTGACGGCGGGCCCGACGCCGGAGATCGACACGACCGCGGCCTGGAGCTTCGCGATCGACGGGATGGTCGGCGCCAAGCAGCGCTGGTCGTGGGAGGAGTTCGGCGAACTGCCGCAGGAGGACGTGGTCTGCGACATCCACTGCGTGACCAAGTGGTCGAAGCTGGATGCCAGGTTCCGCGGCGTCTCGCTCGACGTCCTCCTCGAGGCGGCCGAGCCGCTCGAACCGTTCGCGACCGCGTACTGCTTCGGCGGCTACACGACGAACCTCGCGATCGAGGATCTCAGCGACGGCCGCGCCTGGGTCGTGACCTCCTACGACGGCGAGCCGCTTCCCCGCGAGCACGGAGGTCCCGCCCGGCTGTTGGTCCCGCACCTGTACTTCTGGAAGAGCGCCAAGTGGATCGCGGGCCTCCGGGTCGCCGACCACGATGAGCCCGGCTTCTGGGAGGCGAACGGCTACCACAACCGCGGCGACCCCTGGAAGGAAGAGCGGTATTGGACGGACTGACCCCGGCCGCCGGCGGCATCGCGCCGCGCGCACCGGGCCGCTGGCAGATCGCGACCGTCGAGGCGATCGAGTGGCGGACTCCGTCGGTTAAGTCGTTCCGGCTGGCGCTTCCGATGTGGATGCCGCACCTGCCGGGTCAGCACTACGACGTCCGGCTCACCGCGCCGGACGGCTACACGGCGCAGCGCTCCTACTCCGTCTCGTCCTCACCGCTGGACGAGGGGACGATCGAGCTCACCATCGATCGCCTCGCCGACGGCGAGGTCTCGCCCTACTTCCACGACGTCCTCGCCGTGGGCGACGAGGTCGAGGTCCGCGGGCCGTTCGCCTCCTACTTCGTCTGGCGGGGCGAGAGCCCCGTACTGCTGGTCGGCGGCGGCTCCGGGGTGGCGCCGCTGATGTCGATGCTCCGGCATCGCCGTCTGGCGATGCCGGAGGTCCCGATGCGCCTCGTCTACTCCGTCCGCCTGCCGAAGGACGCGATCTTCGGCGACGAGCTCCAGCCCGATACCGAGCTCACCTACACGCGTCTCGCGCCGCCGGGCTGGGAGGGGCACACCGGCAGGATCGACGAGGCGATGCTGACCGGGTGGGAGCACGATCCGGCCGCCGTCTTCGTCTGCGGGTCGAACGCCTTCGTCGAGGCCGCGTCGAAGATTCTGCTCGGCGCCGGCATCGGCGCGGAGAAGATCCGGACCGAGCGCTTCGGCCCAACCGGTTGAGTCAGCCGACGTCGGCCGCGACGAGCCGGTTCCACTCGGGCTTGTCCGCGCGCCAGCCCTCTTCGGTCCGGCGCCGCTTCCAGTAGCCGGACACCGACAGGTGCTCGGACGGGATCGCGCGCTCGGCGAGGAGGTGGCGGCGGATCGCGCGGACGGCTCCCGCCTCGCCGTGGACGAAGCCGTGGACCCGTCCGCCGGGAAACTCGAGGGCGCTGACGGCCTCGGCGAGCGGATCGGGCTCGAGCTCGGCGCCGGCATCGCGGTGGATCCAGCGGAGGTCGAGCTCGGCGGGGGAGGCGAGCGGGATCTCCTCCGCGGGGCCGTCGACCGCGACGACGACTATCGCGGGCTTGCCGGCCGGGATGCGCGCGAGCGAGGCGGCGATCGCCGGCAGCACGCAGGCGTCGCCGGCCATCAGGTGCCAGTCGGCGTCCGGGTCCGGTGCGTAGGCGCCCCCGGGGCCGATCAGCTGGATGCGGTCTCCGGGTTTCGCCGCTGCCGCCCAGGGACCGGCGACACCGGCGCTGCCGTGGTTGACGAAGTCGACCGTCAGCTCGGTCCGGTCGGGGTCCCAGGCGCGGACGGTGTAGGTCCGGACGCGCGGCCAGAGCTCCCGAGGCAGCTCCGCCTTCACGGCTTCGACGTCGAACGGCGGCTCGTAGCCCCCGTCCGGATGCGGCAGTTGGAGCTTCACGTAGTGGTCGGTGAAGGGGCCTGCCGCGAAGCCCCTTAGGCCGGGGCCGCCGAAGACGATCCGGATCAGCTGCGGGGTCAGGCTCTCAGTCCGAACGACCTCGGCCATACGGGGCGGCGACTTCTTCGCGGACATCTTCGCTGCTGGTGCCTCGGCCACTCGGGGGAGGGTAGAGGCACGTTTCGGCGAGAGTTGACCGGGCAACAGTTGCGCACGCAAACGTCATCTGCTAAATTGATTGCATAAGCAAATGTTGCAGGCTCAAGCATTGCAACGGATCAGTTTCAACGAGGAGGACGAAAATGAGCAGCACGGTCATCGAGACGGCGATCCCGGCGGGCACCTGGGCCATCGACAAGGCCCACACCAAGGTCGGCTTCGCCGTCAAGCACATGGGCGTATCGACGGTTCGGGGCGAGTTCCGCGAGTTCGACGGCGCGCTCGAGGTCGGCGACGACGGGACGATTCGCGCCCACGGCACCGTCAAGGCGGCGTCGGTCCACACCAACCAGGACCAGCGCGACGAGCATCTCCGCTCGGCCGACTTCTTCGACGCCGAGAACTACCCGGAGCTGAAGTTCGAGTCGACGAGCATCGAGCGGGTCGACGACGAGAACTACCGGATCGCCGGCGATCTGACGATCCATGGCGTCACCAACCCGATCGAGCTCAACGCCGAGATCGGCGGCGTCGACGTCGGGATGGAGGGTGAGCACCGCACGGGCCTCGAGGTCACCGGCCAGCTCTCCCGCAAGGACTACGGGATGAAGTTCAACGCCGCCCTCGGCAGCGGCAACGCCGTCGTCGCCGACAAGGTCAAGCTCGCGCTCGACGTCGAGGCGGTCCGCAAGGACGCGTAGCTCCCGCGGAACCTCGAAGTGACCAGCGGCGGGCGGCCCCGGAGATCGGGGGCCGCCCGCCGTTTTCGTGTTTGAGACCGCCGCTGTGCGGCAACTACCGGGAGATGCCGGAAGATCGCGAGAACGAGCGCAACGAGACCGAGCAGGAGCGGATCGATCGCAATCTCGGCGACCTCCTGCAGGAGCTTCGCGTTGCGTTCCCGGGAATCCAGTTCCTGTTCGCGTTCCTCCTCGTCGTCCCGTTCCAGCAGGGTTGGGAGACGGTCGATGGCGCCGAGAAGCACGTCTATTACGTCGCGCTGCTGCTGACGGCGATCTCCTCGATCTGCTTCATCGCGCCGACCGCCCGCCACCGCCTCCGCTTTCGCGAGGGCGACCTGCGCTGGGTCGTCGAGAGCTCGAACCGGCTGATGGTCGCCGGGCTGATCTCCCTCGGCGCCGCGATCGCCGCGGTCCTGCTGCTGATCACGATGGTCGTCTTCAGCGACGGCTTCGCGATCGCCGTCTGCGCGGTCTTCGCCGTGGGCATCGTCTGGGCGTGGTTCGGCGCGCCGCTGCTGCGCGAGAGGAGGCATGGCTGAGGTGAGCGGGAAGGTGGCGATCCTCGACGTCGACGGCACGCTCGTCGACTCCAACTACCAGCACGCGATCGCCTGGTTCCGTGCGTTCCGCGAGCACGACGTGACCCCGCCGATCTGGCGCATCCATCGCCACATCGGTATGGGTGGCGATCAGCTGGTCGCCGCGGTCGCGGGCGACGAGGCCGAGGAGGCGCACGGCGATTCGCTGCGTGACGCCGAGAAGCGCAACTACGCGGACCTCGTCGACGAGGTCTGCGCATTCGAGGGCGCCGCCGAGCTGATCTCGCGGCTTGCCGCCGCCGGCGCCGAGGTCGTGCTCGCCAGCTCCGCCAAGGAGGACGAGGTCGAGCGCTACATCGAGCTGCTTGGGGCGGCCGACGAGATCTCATCGTTCACGACCTCCGACGATGTCGAGAAGACCAAGCCGGAGCCCGACCTGATCGTCGCGGCCCTCGAGAAGGCCGAGGGCGACGACGCGGTGATGGTCGGCGACTCGACCTGGGACATCGAGGCGGCGAATCGCGCCGAGATCCCGACCGTCGCGGTCCTGACCGGCGGTTTCTCCGAAGCCGAACTGACTGACGCGGGCGCCGTGGCCGTCTTCGAATCCATGCCCGATCTGATCGCCGGGATCGATTCGACCCCTCTCGCTTCCTGACGTTTGTCCCCGGGGCGGGCGGGTAGGTCGAGAGCATGGCCGCACCCACTCTCGAGGTACCGAGCCCGCCGACCCCGCACCCGTCGCCGGACCCGACGCCGCCGCAGCCCGACCCGGGCCCGCCGGCGCCGCCGGCGCCCGATCCGACGCCCCCGAGTCCCGATCCGCAGCCCGACCCGGCGCCGCCGGCTCCGACGCCGCCGGGGGAGCCCGATCCCGGGCCCGCCCCCGAGCCGGCCCCGGCGCCGCAGATCCTGGACTGAAGCCGGGTCCTGCGGAGCCCGGTCCGCAGGCGAATCCCATCCGACTACGGACGCGGGGTCCCTCCCGGCCCGGTAGGAAGGGGGCATGCTCGAGCTCGTCCTGGTCGCGACCGCGACGACTTTCGCGACCGGGCTCGGCGTCATCCCGGTCGCCGTCCTGGGCCGGCGCGCGGAGGATCTGCGCGGTGGCCTGCTCGGGGTTGCGGCCGGCGTCATGCTCGTGGCCGCGATCGTCGGGCTGCTCCTGCCGGCGTTCGACGAGGGTGGAGCAGGGGAGGTGCTGGCCGGCTTCGCCGCCGGCATCGGCTTCCTCCTGATCGCCCGTCACTTCATCGAGGAGGCGCCGCCGGGCGCGATCGCCGACGGCGACCGGACCTGGATGCTCGTCTTTCTCGTCCTGCTGGTGCACAGCCTGCCGGAGGGCTTTGCGATCGGCACCGCCTACGCGTCGACGACGGCGGGCCTCGGCCTGTTCATCGTTGTCGCGATCGGGATCCAGAACGTGCCCGAGGGGACCAGTACGGCGATCCCGATGGCGACGGCCGGGTACGGGTTCTGGGCGCAGTTCTGGGCGGCGGTGCTGACGAGCGTCCCGCAGCCGATCGGCGCCGTCATCGCCTACCTGCTGGTCGAGGAGATCTCGGCGCTGCTCCCCGTCTCGTTCGCCTTCGCCGGCGGGGCGATGCTGGCGCTGGTGGTGGTCTCGGTGTTTCCGGACGCGGTCCGCGAGCGGACGCGCGACGCCATCATCGGGCTCGCCCTCGGCGGCGCCTTCATGCTCGCATTCAGCTTCGTGCTCGGAGTCTGAGCGGCCGCCCGGGACTCGACGGCGGAGCGCGCTAAGGTGAACGCCATGGACGACTCGACGCTGCGTGAACGAATCGAAGGGCTGGTCGCCGAAGAGCGGCAACTGCTCGAGGATTCGGTGGGCAAGGGGCCCGACGACACGCGTCACCAGCGCCTGCAGGAGCTCAAGGTCGAGCTCGATCAGTGCTGGGACCTGCTGCGGCAGCGCGAGGCCCACGAGGAGTTCCGGCTCGACCCCGAGAACACCTCCGTCCGCGACGAGAACACGGTCGAGGGCTACGAGCAGTAGCCCCGCCTCCGCCCCGGCCGGGCGGCGGCAACTTATTTCGAGACCGACCGATTAGTCCCGGCGGACGTGTCGGTCTCCATCCGGGAGAACGAAACGACGAGAAGGGGTCATGCGAATGGCGGAAGTGGTTGAAAACGGGAAGCCGGCGGGCGACGACGCGGCGGACCGGTCGCGCTGGATCGCGCTCTACGTGCTCTGCGCGGGCGTGCTGATGATCGTGCTCGACGCGACGGTCGTGAACGTCGCGCTGCCGGCGATCCAGGACGACCTCGGGTTCTCGCAGTCCAGCCTCGCCTGGGTCGTCAACGCCTACCTGATCGCTTTCGGCGGCCTGCTGCTGCTCGCCGGCCGGCTCGGCGACCTGATCTCGCGCCGCGACGTCTTCCTCGTCGGCCTCGTCGTCTTCACCGTCGCGTCGCTGGTCTGCGGCCTGGCCCAGAGCCAGGCGATGATCGTCGCGGCCCGCTTCGTCCAGGGAATCGGTGGCGCCATGACCGCGGCAGTCGTGCTCGGGATGATCGTGACGATGTTCCCGGAGCCCCGGGAGCAGGCGAAGGCGATCGGCGTCTACGCGTTCGTGGCCTCGGCCGGCGGCTCCGTCGGCCTGCTCGCCGGCGGCGTCCTCACGCAGGCGATCAGCTGGCACTGGATCTTCTTCATCAACATCCCGATCGGCGTGTTCACCGGCCTGATGTCGATGCGGCTCCTCGAGCGCGACAAGGGCCCCGGGCTCGGTCACGGCGCCGACGTCCTCGGTGCGGTCCTGATCACCGCCTCGCTGATGCTCGGCGTCTACACGATCGTCGAGCCGGCGGCCAAGGACGGCTGGGGCGACCCGACGACGATCGGCCTATCGGCCGCTTCGCTCGCGCTCCTGATCGCCTTCCTCGTCCGCGAGTCGACGGCCGCGAAGCCGCTCGTGCCGCTGCGGATCTTCCGCTCGCGCAACGTCTCCGGCGCCAACGCCATCCAGGCGCTAACGGTCGCCGGGATGTTCGGCCTGTTCTTCCTCGGCGTCCTCTACCTGCAGGAGGTGCTCGGCTACGACGCGCTCGAAACCGGGCTCGCCTTCCTGCCGACGACCCTCGTCATGGGCACCATGTCGGTCCGCTACTCCGAGCCGCTGATCATGCGCTTCGGCGCCCGCCGGACCTTGCTCCCGGGCCTCGTCCTGATCGCCCTCGGCCTCGCCCTGTTCGCCACGGTCCCGGTCGACGGCTCCTACCTCGCCGACGTCCTGCCGCCGACGGTCCTCCTCGGCTTCGGGGTCGGCGTCTCGTTCCCGGCGCTGATGACACTGGCCATGTCGGGCGCGACCCGTGAGGATGCCGGGCTCGCCTCGGGCCTCGTCAACACGACCGCCCAGGTCGGCGCGGCCATCGGCCTCGCGGTCCTCGCGACCCTCTCGGCGACCCGGACCGAGGATCTGCTCGCCCAGGGCGAGCCCGAGCCGAACGCGCTCACGGGCGGCTACGAGCTCGCATTCTGGATCGCTGCCGGCCTGGTCGTCGCGGCCCTGGTCGTGGCGCTGCTGGTCCTCGAGCCGGAGCCGCCGCAGGGCCAGGAGGCTGAGGCCGGCGTCGATCCGCACGCGCAGCCGCAGGGAGAGCCGGAGCCGGCTTACTCGGAGGCCTGAGCGGGGGTGAGGGTGCCCCCGGGCCGGGCGGCGGCAGCCGACGGCCTCCGGCGCTTGCGGAGTTCGGCCGTCGGCCACCGCCGCCCGGCCCTTCGCCGAGGGCCGCCGCCGGGCCTCGTTCGCAGCGCGGGGTGGTTCGGCTCGCGCCGAGGCTTGATTGGCGCGGCGAGAGGTGGTTTGGCTGGGAAGGTGGGTTGATTTGGCTACTGGGCGTGTTTCGCGTTCCTATGGAACGTCAAACACGCCCACTGGGCACGAGAACGCCCAACCGCGAGCAAACGGCGGCCCGGTCGTCTTCCGACCCGTCACTGGGCAGGGTTCGGCGCCGTATGGACACACAATCCGGCCCAGTGCCTCGCCCACGTCCCCTCACTGCAGAACAACCGTTGCCGACGGGCGCCGCTGACCCGCCGCCGCCCCCTACCGCTGCGAGAGATCCCCGACCATCGCCAGCAGGGTCCGGGTGAGCAGCCGCTCGATCTCCTCCCGGCTGGCTCGTTCGTTCCGCAGCCATTCGGCGGCGGCCGCCTCGGCCGCACCCTGGAAGACCCGGATGGCGAGGAGCAGCTCGGGGGAGGGGTCCTCGCCGGCGTGGTTGAAGGCCATGCGGCGGACGATGCCCTCGCGGGCCGCGTCCATGATCTGTGCGACCTCGGGGTCGCGGCCGAGGCCGCCCTCGGTCTTGAGCAGCATCGAGAGGACCTCGAAGTTGCGCTCGAACTGGTCGAGGAAGCGGCCCATGTTGAGGGCGACGAGCTCCTCGAGGGGGAGGTCGGGGGCGTCGGTCTCGACCATGTCGGGGAGGCCGGAGGCGAGGTCGGCGATGACGGCGAGGTAGAGGTCCCGCTTGGTGCCGAAGTAGTGGTTGACGAGGCCGGTCGTGACGCCGGCCTTGGCGGCCACTGCCTCCATCGAGGCGTTGGCGTAGTCGTCGGCGACGAAGACCTCGCGCGCCGCGGCGAGGATCTGCTCGCGGCGGACGCCGGGGTCGAGCCGGGTTCTCGTGCCTGCCATGGTCGCGGGAGCATACCCGCACCGCTCCCTATTGACGAGCAATCAATAACCGGCTAGGGTCGCCGGCATGGGTTGGAGAGTCCTGTTGTTCGCGTCCCTGTTGTTCGTCTTCGCGCTGCCGGGGGCCGCGAACGCCGCCGAGAAGGAGGGCCGTCCGAACGTCGTCGTGATCATGACCGACGATCAGGACTTCCGCTCGATGCCGGTGATGCCGCAGACCCGGCGGTTGATCGGCAAGGAGGGCGTCACCTTCGACCGCAGCGTCGTCAACTACCCGCTCTGCTGCCCCTCGCGAGCGACCTTCCTCACCGGCCAGTACGCCCACAACCACGGCGTGCTCTGGAACAACTGGCCCTGGGGCGGCTACAAGATGCTCGACGGCAGCGAGACGCTGCCGGTCTGGCTCGGCCGAGCCGGCTACCGGACCATCCACATCGGCAAGTACCTGAACGAGTACGGCGAGGAGGACCCGACCGAGGTCCCGAAGGGCTGGGACGACTGGTACGGCGGAGTCGATCCGAGCACCTACGACTACTACGGGATGACGATCAACCACAACGGCGATCTCAAGACCTACTCGCGGAAGCCGCGCAATTACTCGACGAACGTCTACACGCGGCTCGCCAATCACGCGATCGGCGAGGCGACGCGATCGGGCAAGCCGTTCTTCCTCAACCTCGCGCCGAACGCGCCGCACACGGTCGCGATCCAGTCGGGAGCCACCATGGAGGGCTCGCCGGCGCTGCCGCCGCCCCGCTACCGGGACGTATTCGCGGACGAGCCGATGCCGATCTACCCGAACTTCAACGAAGCCGACATCTCCGACAAGCCGACCACACTGGCCCAGTACTTCCCGACGCAGATGACCGAGGAGCAGATCCTCCAGCTCCAGGAACACTGGCGCGGCCGGATGGGCGCCCTGCTCGGCGTCGACGACATGGTCAAGGACGTCGTCTCGAAGCTCCGCCGGACCGGCGAGTTCGACAACACGGTGATCATCTTCACCTCCGACAACGGCTGGATCCTCGGCGAGCACCGGCTTCGGGATCCGATCACCGAGGACGGCAAGGCCGCCGGCGTCAAGTTCGTCCCCTACGAGGGCTCCTCGCGGGTGCCGCTGCTGATCGAGGGCCCGGGCTTCCCCGCCGGCCGTCACGTCAAGGGAATGGCCAGCAACGTCGACCTCGCCCGGACGATCGTCGACGTCACCGGCACCCGCGACGAGGTCGGGCTGCAGATGGACGGGCTGTCGTTGCTCGACGCCGCCAACGACCCGAAGATGCTCGCCGACCGCGGCGCCCTGATCGAGACGGCGAACAACCCGCGCGGCATCCTGCCCTACACCGCCATTCGCACCAAGCGCTACAACTACGGCCTCCAGGCGGACGGGCAGGAGGGCCTGTTCGACCTCAAGCTCGACCCCTGGGAGATGGAGAGCGTCCACGACGATCCCCGCTACGCGGAGATCAAGGCGATCCTCAGGGATCGGCTGGACCGACTCGCCGAATGCAAGGGCGCGAGCTGTCACGCGCCGGTGCCACCGCTGCCGCCGCCCGGCGGCTGAGCCCCGGCAAAGCGGAACTGACAGTCTCCTTCGGGAGATCCCACCCCGAGGAGGCCCCATGTCCGAGACCAACCGACGCTTCCTGCTGCGCGAGCGGCCGAAGGAGCGCGTCGACGCCGACACCTTCGAGCTCGTCACCGAGCCGGTGCCCGAGATCAAGGACGGCGAGGCGCTGATCAGGACCGAGTACGTCTCGATCGACCCGACCAACCGGACCTGGCTCAACGACACGCCGACCTATCTGCCCCCGGTCGGCATCGGCGAGGTCGTCCGTGCCGGCGGGATCGGCCGCGTCGTCGCCTCCAAGCACCCGAACTACGAGGAGGGCAAGCTCGTCCAGGGGTTCACCGGCTGGCAGGAGTGGCTCGTCGCCTCCGACGAGGCGCCGCTCCTTCCCGTCACCGAGATTCCCGGCGTCGAGTCGCCCAGCGCCTACCTCGGCGTTCTCGGCATGACCGGCCTGACCGCCTGGGTCGGCATCCGCGAGATCGCCAAGCCGGCCGAGGGCGAGACCGTCGTCGTCTCCGCCGCCGCGGGAGCCGTCGGCTCGGTCGCCGGACAGCTCGCCAAGGCCGATGGCGCCCGCGTCGTCGGGATCGCCGGCGGGCCGGACAAGTGCGCGCTGCTGACCGACCGCCTCGGCTTCGATGCCGCCGTCGACTACAAGGCCGGCGACTGGCGCGAGCAGCTCGCCGCCGCGACCCCTGACGGGATCGACGTCGATTTCGAGAACGTCGGCGGCGAGATCATGGAGGCCGTCTTCGCCCGGATCAACATCCGCGCCCGGATCGCCCTCTGCGGCCTGATCTCCGGCTACAACGAGGACGACCCGCCCCCGGGGCCGCGCAGCTTCGGCAACCTGCTGATCAAGCGGGCCCGTCTGCAGGGGTTCATCGTGCTCGACCACTTCGGCCAGGCGAACCAGGCCGGCAGCGACATCGGCGAGCTCCTCACCTCGGGCCGGATGGAGGCGCTCGAGACCGTCGTCGACGGCTTCGAGAAGCTCCCCGACGCGCTGAACATGCTGTTCGACGGCGCCAACACGGGCAAGCTCTCGGTCAAGGTCTCCTAGCGCAACTGCGCTACCGTCTGTCCCGGTGCGCCGGGAAGTCTGGTCGGCAACTCGTTTTGCCGACCCCTGATCTCATCCTTCCCGGCGGGCCGCGATGGCGGTAGCGGTCGCGACGTTCCTGATCGCGCTCGCGCTGATCGCGAGCGAGCGGCTGCACCGGACGAAGGTGGCGCTCCTCGGTGCCGCGATCGTGGTGCTCTTCGTCCCGCACTTCGGGCAGGAGACGGCGATCGAGTCGATCGACTTCAACACGATCGGCCTTCTCGCGGGGATGATGATCCTCGTCTACCTGACCCAGCAGACCGGGGTCTACGACTACATCGCCATCCGAGCCGGGCAATTGTCGCGTGGCGAGCCGCTCCGGGTCGTCCTCAGCCTCGCCTGCACGACGGCGCTGCTGTCGGCGTTCCTCGACAACCTCACGACCGTCCTGCTCGTCGTGCCGATCACGTTCCTGCTCGCCGACGCTCTCGACATCGACCCGATCCCGCTGATCGTGATCGAGGTGATGGCTTCGAACATCGGTGGCACCGCGACGCTGATCGGCGATCCGCCGAACATCATCATCTCCGGGGCGACCGGGCTGACCTTCAACGAGTTCATCGCCAACCTCGCTCCGGTCGTCGTCGTCACATTCGCCGTCGTCATCGCCGGCCTCTACGCGTTCTATCGAGGCCGGCTTCAGGTCGAGGAGAAGAACCGAGTCCTCGTCATGGAGCTCGACGCCGCCGCTTCGATCCGCGACCCGAAGGAGCTCCGCCGGACCGTGCCCGTGCTCGTTCTCACCGTCCTCGCGTTCTTCGCCCACCAGGCCCTCGGTCTCGAGCCGGCGACCGTCGCGTTGACCGGAGCGGCGGTGGCGCTCCTCGTCACGACGATCCCGCTCGAACAGGCGCTCGCGAAGATCGAGTGGCCGACGCTGTTCTTCTTCGTGGCCCTCTTCGTGATGGTCGGTGCGCTCGAGGAAACCGGTGCCATCGGCCACGTCGCGGACGCCGTCAAGGACCTGACCGGGGGCGATCGCACCGCCGAGCTCACCGGCGTCATCTGGATCGCCGGGCTCGGTTCCGCGGTGGTCGACAACATCCCCTTCACGACGGCGATGATCCCGGTGGTGAACGAGCTCAACGCCGCCGGGGGCGACGACGCGTACTGGTGGGCCCTCGCACTCGGAGCCTGCTTCGGCGGCAACGCGACGATCATCGCCGCCGCTGCGAACGTCGCGGCGGCCGGGCTGACCGAGCGGGCCGGCCGGCCGATCGGATTCGTCCCGTGGCTCAAGGTCGGAATCCCGGTGACGCTGGTCTCGCTTCTCATCGCGACCGCCTACGTGATGGTCCGCTACGTGGTGGTATAGGAGGAGCAATGTCCGACGCAATCGCCCAATCGGTCATCCGCGAGGTCGACCCGCTCGCAGCTGACGAGCCGATCGGCGTCGCCGCCCGACGGGTGCTCGACAGCGGTCTCCCCGCGTTGCCCGCGGTCGAAGACGACGGTTCGTTCGCCGGCATCTTCGGCGAGCGCGAGTTCATGACTGCCCTCTTTCCCGGCTACGTCGGCGAGCTCGGCTCCGCGGCGATGATCCGGCGCTCGATCGACGACACGATCGAGCGCCGCCTCGCCTGTCGCGTGGAGCCGATCCGCGGCTACCTGACGGTCGACCACGTCAGCGTCGAGGACGAGTACTCCGACACCCAGCTCGCCGAGATCTTCCTCCACCACCGGGTACTGATCGTCCCGATCGCGACCGCCGGCAGGATCCATGCGGTCGTGACCCGGGCCGACTTCTATGCCGAGCTCGTCGGCAAGTTCGAGGCCGCGGGCTAGGGATCAACTGCCCGGCCGACCCGCTTACCGACGGCCCGCAGGCGCTCGATCAGCTCGGGCGGCCCCTCGACGTCGAAGTCCCACGGAAGCATCGCGATCCTCATCGCGAGCCAGTCGAGGTCGTCGTCGCCCGTGCGGTACTCGCAGGTGGCGTCGTCGATCGGCTCGACTACGCCCCAGAGCCACGGCTGGTCGCGCAGCTCGGCGGCCGGGCAGCTGACGACGATCCGAGCCTCGTACTGCTGGGTCGCTCCCGGCAGCCCCTCGGCGACGTAGGTGGCGGGGTCGGTGCCGCCGGGGAGGGTCCGCTGCTCGAACCTGCCGCCGGCGACCGCGGGTGACGCGATCCGGTCGACGCGAAACGTCCGCCAGTCCTCGCGACCGCAGTCCCACGAGACCAGGTACCAGCGCCGGCCGAAGTTGACGAGCGAGTGGGGCTCGACGAGGCGTCGCGTGGCCCGGTCGTCGCGGCTGCGATAGGCGAAGCGGATCCGCTCGTGGTCGCGGCAGGCGGAGGCGATCACGGTCAGGCACTGCGGATCGACCGTCGGCCCGCCGCCGGGAAGCGTCGCGGTCGCGTCGCCGAGCGCGCTGACCCTGCGGCGGAGGTGGGAGGGAAGGACCTGCTCGAGCTTGACCAGTGCCCGCACCGATGTCTCCTCGATCCCGGCCACCGACGCCTGGGCGGCTGTCCGGAGCCCGACGGCGATCGCGATCGCCTCGTCCTCGTCGAGCAGCAGCGGCGGCATCGCGGTCCCGGCGCGGAGCGTGTAGCCGCCCGCCGGGCCGGTCAGCGACTCGACCGGGTAGCCGAGGTTTCGGAGCCGCTCGACGTCGCGGCGGACCGTCCGGCGCGAGACCTCGAGCCGGTCGGCGAGCTCGCCTCCGGGCCAGTCGCGCCTGGCCTGCAACAGCGACAGGAGCTCGAGAAGCCGACTCGATGTGGTCTCGCTCATCGCGTCCAGTCTCGCTCAAATCGAGGACAGAACCTGTCCTAAATGCTATTTACCCTGTCTCGCTCTGCGCGACCGGCGGTGAAGGGGGCGATGAGTTTCAGCCCGCACGCCGGTCCCAGGAGCGACCAGGGGTAACCACGACAAGGAGCTTCATGAGCGAAGTGAGCGAACGAAGTACGGACCGGCCCGCGATCTCGGTGCGCGGGCTCGTCAAGTCATACGGAGAGGTCCGCGCCCTCGACGGCATCGACCTCGAGGCCGAGCGCGGCACGGTCCTCGGCATCCTCGGCCCGAACGGAGCCGGCAAGACGACGGCGGTTCGCGTCCTGACGACGCTGCTGCGACCCGACGCCGGCAGCGCCGAGGTGATCGGCTACGACGTCGTCGCCGACGCGCCCGCGCTGCGGGCTCAGATCGGCCTGGCCGGGCAGTACGCGGCGGTTGACGAGAACCTGACCGGGATCGAGAACCTCGTCATGGTCGGGCGCCTCTACGGCAACCACCGCAAGGATGCGCGCAAGCGCGCCGACGAGCTCCTCGAGCGCTTCAGCCTGACCGACGCGGGCGAGCGGATCGTCAAGACCTACTCCGGCGGCATGCGCCGCCGGCTCGATCTCGCCGCCGCCCTCGTCGCCAATCCGCCGGTCGTCTTCCTCGACGAGCCGACCACCGGCCTCGACCCGCGCAGCCGGCTCGAGCTCTGGGAGACGATCGAGGGCCTGGTCGCCGACGGGACGACGGTGCTGCTGACGACGCAGTACCTCGACGAGGCGGACCGCCTCGCCGACCGGATCGTGGTCATCGACCGCGGCCGGGTGATCGCCGACGGCACCTCCGACGAGCTCAAGGAGCGGGTCGGCGGCCTCCGGGTCGAGGTCCACGTGACCGACCCGGCGACGGCGACCGCGGCTGCGGAGGCGCTCGCGCCGATGTCCGCCGAGGCGCCGGTCGTCGAGGACGCGAAGGTGAGCGTCCGCGTCGACCGCGAGACGGGCACCATCATGGAGGCGGCCCGCCGTCTCGACGGCGCCGGCATCGACGCCGACGACGTCGCGGTGCGGCGCCCGACGCTCGACGACGTGTTCCTGACCCTGACCGGCCGCGAGCTCTCCCAGGAGGAGAGCGAAGGCGAGCCCGAGCGCGAGGAGGTGGCGGCATGACCCGCTTCGTACCCGACACCCTGGTCCTGGCCGAGCGCAACCTCGTCCGGTTGCCGCGGTCACCCGACCTGCTGATCGGTTTCACGATCCAGCCGGTCATGTTCGTCCTGCTGTTCGCGTTCGTCTTCGGCGGTGCGATCTCGACGCCCGGATTCTCATACGTCGATTTCCTGATCCCCGGGATCATCGTCCAGAACACGGCGTTCGGCGGCTTCGTCACCGCCCTCGGGCTCTCCGAAGACCTGACGAAGGGCCTGATCGACCGATTCCGCTCGCTGCCGACGTCGCGTGCGTCGGTGCTCGCCGGACGGACGCTGGCCGACGTCGTGACCAACTCGCTCTCGATCATCGTCCTGGTCGCGACCGGGCTGATCATCGGCTTCTCGTTCGGGACGAGCGCCATCGAGATCGTCGGCGGATTCGCGCTGATGATCCTCTTCGGATACGCGTTCTCGTGGATCTTCGCCCTGATCGGGATGTCGGTCTCCTCGCCCGAGGCGGCGAACGGGATCGGCTTCACGCTGATCTTCCCGATCACGTTCATCTCGTCGGCCTTCGTGCCGGTCGACTCGATGCCGGCGGGTCTCCAGTGGTTCGCCGAGATCAACCCGATCACGATCGTGGTCGACGCGATGCGGGCGCTGTGGCTCGGCACCCCCGCCGGCAACAACATCTGGGGCGCCGTCGTCTGGTGCCTGGTGCTGATCGCGATATTCGCCCCGCTGGCGGTCCACAGGTACCGCCGGATCGCGGGTAACTGAACGACCGGCCGGCGGCGGTGCGCGCTCTCCGAGTTGCGTATCGCCGCCGGTCGCGACTTGCGTAGTCCGCACGGATTCTGGAAGCCGAACGTTGGACATAGGTTGGACCCGTCCATTCAGCCGGTCCCCATCGAGGGGCCCGAGGGAGGTTCCGAATGTCCGACGACCAGGCCGACGCGCCCGACGAGAACGCCGCGGCCCAGCCGACAGAGGGGGAGGCCCCGCCGGAGAACAAGGCGAAGCGGTTCCCGACCGCGTTCACGGTCCTCGCGATCGTGTTGCTCGTCGTCTGGCTCGCCTCGTTCATCATCCCGGCCGGCAAGTACGAGCTCGATCCGAAGACCGGCGGCCCCGTTCCCGGCTCCTACACGGAGTTGCCGTCGTGCGACTCGACCGGTGACAAGCAGCCGTGCTCGGACCACTCGGTCCTGCATCAGTTCTCCAACCTCTGGGCGGCCCCGACCGACGGCCTCTACGGGATCGAGAACGACCACGGGCTCGTCTCGGTCGACAACCGCGGCTACCTCTACGGAGCGGCGCAGATCTTCCTGTTCGTACTCGCGATCGGTGCCTTCATCAGCGTGACGATGAAGACCGGCGCGATCCAGCAGGGAATCGGCCGGCTCGCGCTCCGCTTCAAGGACCGCCCGGCGGCGCTGATCATCGTGATCATGCTCGTCTTCGGGCTCGGCGGCACGACCGAGGGCATGTGGGAGGAGACGCTCGGGTTCTTCGCGTTACTCGTGCCACTCGCGCTGGCGCTCGGCTACGACCGGATGACGGGCGCCGCGATGATCTTCTTCGGCGCCGGGACCGGTGTGCTCGCGTCGACCGTGAACCCGTTCGCGACCGGGGTGGCATCCGATGCGGCCGGGATCGAGATCGGCGACGGCATCGGCCTCCGGGTCGCGATGTGGATCGTGCTGATGGCGGTCGGCATCGCCTACGTGCTCCGCTACGCGCGCCGGGTCAAGGCCGACAACTCGAAGTCGGTGATGGGCCCGGAGGGGATGACCAGCGGCGGCCTGCGGATGGCCGACGAGGTCGTCGGCGACGTCGAACCGCTGAACGGCCGCCAGAAGGTGATCCTGACGCTGTTCTTCGGCGCGTTCGCGGTGATGATCTACGGGTTCGTGCCCTGGGCAGACATCTGGGACACGATCTTCGGCGCCGACTGGCCGTTCCCGCTGTTCAACTCCTTCTACTTCGCCCAGGCGACGGTCCTGTTCCTCGTCGTCGCGGTGATCATCGGGCTGATCTACAAGCTCGGGGAGAAGGGCACGGTCGACGCGATCGTGACCGGAGCCGGCGAGTTCCTCGGGGCCGCGCTGATCATCGTCCTCGCCCGTGCAGTGACGGTGGTGATGAAGAACTCCTACATCACCGACACGATCCTGCACTGGACCGAGAACGCGGTGACGGACCTCAGCGGCGGCGTCTTCGCCTCGGTGGCGATCCTCGTCAACCTGCCGATCGCGTTCCTGGTGCCGTCGTCGTCCGGGCACGCGGCGCTGGTGATGCCGATCCTCGGCCCGCTCGCGGACTTCGCGGACGTCCCGCGTTCGCTCTCGGTCACCGCCTACCAGACCGCCTCCGGGCTGGTGAACCTGATCACGCCGACCTCGGTCGTGATCATGGGCGGCCTGACCCTGGCCCGGATCGGCTACGACCGCTACCTGCGGTTCGCGATCCCGTACTTCCTGATCCTGCTGGTCCTGAGCATGGCGTTCATGTTCGTCGGCAACGCGATCGGGTGATGGCATCGATGGCCCTGAGCAACGAACCGAAACGAGGAAGGCAATGGCGATGAGCGTCGACTCCGAGGTGGGCAAGCTCCGCAAGGTGATCGTCCACCGGCCGGGGCTGGAGCATCGCCGGCTGACCCCGGCCAACGCCGACGAGCTGCTCTTCGACGACGTCATCTGGGTCCAGAAGGCGAAGATCGAGCATGCCGCCTTCGTCCAGGCGATGAAGGAGCGCGGGGTGGAGGTCTTCGACGCCGAGGACCTGCTCGCCGAAGTCCTCGAGGTCGAAGAGGGCAAGGAGTGGTTGCTCGGCCAGGTCCTGCACGAGCGTCAGGTCGGTCAATACCTGGCGCACAGCGGCCGCGAGTGGGCGGACTCCGCCTCAGCGAAGGAGGTCGCCGACTACCTGATCGGCGGCATGACGAAGGAGGAGGTCGACGAGGGCAGGGGCCTCTTCTACGGCTCGTCCGGGCCGCTCGACATGGTCCTGCCGCCGCTGCCGAACTTCACGTTCCAGCGCGATCCCTCCTCGTGGATCTACGGCGGCGTGACGCTGAACCCGATGACGAAGCCGGCGCGACGGCCGGAGACGGCGATCATGGAGGCGATCTACCGCTTCCACCCGATGTTCACCGCCGACGGCGGCACCAACGTCTGGTTCGGCGGCGTCGAGGAGGACTGGGGGAGGTGCACGATCGAGGGCGGCGACGTCGAGACGATCGGCAACGGCGCGGTGATGATCGGGATGGGCGAGCGGACGACCGCGCAGTCGGTCGGGATCCTCGCCCGGAACCTGTTCGCGGCCGAGGCGGCGTCGCTGGTGCTGGCGGTGAAGCTGCCGCCCTCACGCTCCTACATGCACCTCGACACCGTGATGACGATGGTCGACCGCGACACGATCACCCTCTACCCGCAGGTGGTCAACGACGACGTCCGGATCTGGGCGCTCCGCCCCGGCGAGGAGCCCGGCGACGCACCGGTCGTCGAGCCGTTCGCGGGCAACGTCGTCGACGCGCTCGAGCACGCGCTCGACATCAAGGGCATCCAGGTGATCCCGACCGGCGGCGACGAGGCCGAGCAGGCCCGCGAGCAGTGGGACGACGGCAACAACGTCGTCTGCCTCGAGCCCGGCGTGGTCGTCGCCTACGAGCGCAACGTCGACACGAACACCCGGCTTCGCAAGGCGGGGATCGAGGTGATCACGATCGACGGGTCCGAGCTCGGGCGCGGGCGCGGCGGCTCGCACTGCATGACCTGCCCGATCGAGCGCGACGCCGCCTACTGACGAGGGAAGGGGACGGGCCGAGATGTACAACCTCCGCAACCGCAGCTTCCTCAAGGAGCTCGACTTCAGCCGCGACGAGCTCCTGCACCTGCTGTCGCTGTCGGCGGCGCTGAAGACGGCGAAGTACGCCGGCAACGAGGTCCAGCGGCTGTCCGGCAGGGAGATCGCCCTGATCTTCGAGAAGACCTCGACCCGGACCCGGTGCGCGTTCGAGGTCGCCGCCTTCGACCAGGGCGCGCACGTCACCTACCTCGACCCGACCGGATCGCAGCTCGGCCACAAGGAGTCGATCGCCGACACCGCCGCCGTCCTCGGCCGGATGTTCGACGGGATCGAGTTCCGGGGGTCCGGCCAGGAGGACGTCGAGGAGCTCGCCCGCCACGCCGGCGTCCCCGTCTACAACGGGCTGACGAACGAGTGGCACCCGACCCAGATGCTGGCCGACTTCCTGACGATGATCGAGCGCAGCCACCGCCCCCCCGACGAGATCGCCTACTCCTTCGTCGGCGACGGCCGCTTCAACATGGGCCGGTCGCTGTTGATCACCGGCGCGATCCTCGGCGCCGACGTCCGGATCGTCACCCCGGGCGAGCTGAAGCCGCCGCAGGACGTGATCGCGGAGGCCGAGGCGATCGCCGCCGGGTCCGGCGCCCGGATCACGGTCACCGACGACGTCGCCGCGGTCGCGGGCTCCGACTTCGTCCACACCGACGTCTGGGTCTCGATGGGCGAGCCGAAGGACGTCTGGGCGGAGCGCGCGAAGCTGCTCGAGCCCTACCAGGTCAACGCGGCCCTGCTCGAGCGGACCGGCAACCCGAAGGTCAAGTTCATGCACTGCCTGCCCGCGTTCCACGATGCCGGCACGACCGTCGGCGCCGAGATCGCCGAGGCGACCGGGATGACCGGAGGCCTCGAGGTCACCGACGAGGTTTTCCGCTCGCCCGCGAGCATCGTCTTCGACCAGGCCGAGAACCGCCTCCACACGATCAAGGCGGTCCTGGTGGCGACGCTGGCGTGAGCGAGCGGCCGCTGACGATCGTCGCCCTCGGCGGCAACGCCCTGCTCCGGCGCGGACAGGAGTCGAGCGCCGCCAACCAGCACGCGGCCGCGCAGGCCGCGGCCGCGGTCCTCGCCCCGGTGTCGGAGCGGACCCGGCTCGTCGTCACCCACGGCAACGGTCCCCAGGTCGGGCTGCTGGCGCTGAAGGAGGACGCCTACCGCGAGGGCGAGCCCTACCCGCTCGACGTCCTCGATGCCGAGAGCGGCGGGCAGATCGGCTACGTGATCGAGCTCGAGCTCGACAACGCCATCGACCACCAGGACACCGTCGCGCTGATCACCCGCGTCGTCGTCGATCGCGACGACCCCGCCTTCGGCGACCCGACGAAGTTCATCGGCCCCGTCTACGACGAGGCCCGGGCGAAGGAGCTCGCCGCCGAGCGCGGCTGGACGGTCAAGCCCGACGGCGAGACCTGGCGCCGCGTCGTCCCCTCGCCCGAGCCGCGCGAGATCGTCCAGCTCGGAGCGATCGCCGAGCTCGTCGAGGCGGGCTTCCTCGTCGTCTGCGTCGGCGGCGGCGGGGTCCCGGTGATCGACGTGCCCGGCGGCTCCGGCGGACATCGGGGCGTCGAGGCCGTGATCGACAAGGACCTCGCCAGCTCGCTGCTCGCGGTCGGCCTGAACGCCGACCTGCTCGTCCTCGCCACCGACGTCGACGCCGTCTACCTCGACTTCGGCACGCCGGATCAGCGGGCCGTCGGCGCGACGACTCCCGGCGAGCTCCGCGGCCGCGACTTTCCGGGCGGCTCGATGGGCCCGAAGGTCGACGCGGTCTGCCGGTTCGTGGAGGCGACCGGCAACCGGGCCGCGATCGGCTCCCTCGAGGCCCTCGACGCGATCGTCGCCGGCAGCGCCGGCACCCAGGTCAGCGCCGACGGCCCCGAGTAGGAGCTGCGGCGAAGTTCGCGGGCGCCAGGGCGACCTCGACCATGCAGCCGGCGCGGTCGGGATCGTGCGGCTCGAAGCCCACGAGCCCGGCGCCCGGGTCGAGCGTGTCGAGGACCCCGACGGTGACGCCGCGATGGAGGATGCAGATCACGTCCGGGCTCTCGCGGACCGAGTCGCGGTACGGGCAGTTGTAGAACTTCGCGGTCATCGTGCCGTCACCGGCCGCGACCGAGGGCTGAAAGCCGAGCGCCGCGAACGTTCGCCGGAAGGCCCCCGGAGCGTCGTCGACGGGACCGTCGACGAGCTCGCGGCCGATCTCGCGGCCGGTCCGCTCGAGCCGGCGCAGCCCGGCCGGCCCGGTCGGGGTTGCCCGGGCGAGCCAGCGGGCGACGTCGGCGTAGCCCTGGGGAGGGTCGCCGTCGGGGCCGGCGCCGGACGCGATCGACCACTCGTCGCGTGGGCGGCCACGGCCGTGCCTGGCGCGGCTCCGCTCGAGCAGGCCGCCGCTCTCCATCCGCTCGAGATGGCGGCGGACGCCGTTGACGTGCAGGCCGAGCGCCGTCGCCAGCTCCTCGGTCGTGGCCGCGCGGCGCAGTTCGCGGAGCGCCGAGAACAGGCGCGCCCGCGTCGGCTGTCCGAGCAGCCTCTGCCCCTCCGGCGCTGACATGGCGCGCAGTTTTGCACATCGTCGCTGTGCAAAGCCACCGATTGACTGCTACGGTTATTTACATACGAAGGCTGTGTAAAACCATCGACCCCCGCCGGAGGTGTGAATGACCTACGTGATCACGGAGCCGTGCATCGGCGAGAAGGACAACTCGTGCGTGGAGGTCTGCCCGGTCGACTGCATCCATCCGACTCCCGACGAGCCCGACTACGAGGCGCACGAGCAGCTCTACATCGATCCCGACGAGTGCATCGACTGCGACGCGTGCGTCGAGGCGTGTCCGGTCGACGCGATCTACGCGCAGGAGCAGGTCCCGCCGGAGTGGGAGCGCTTCACCGCCCTCAACGCCGCCCACTTCAAGGGCGGCCTCGGTTGAACCGGGCTCAGACGCTCGGCCGGGCGACGGTGAGGACGCGGGCGACGAGGCGGACGAGGCGGGCCGCGAGCATCGCGTAGGCGACGGCGAGCACGACCGAAGCGAGCCCCCCGAGGCCGGTGTCCCCGGCGAGCTGCGTTGCCGCCACGCCGAGGACGCCGACCGCGAGGGCGACGGCGGTCGTCGCGTCGAGGCGGGCCCGCGGAGCCGGCAGCGGCGTCTTCAGGTCACGGACCCGGACGAGCACGGACAGGAGGTGGAAGAGCGAGCCGAGCACGGTGACGCCGACCCAGCCGGCGACGAGCAGCGTGCCGACCGCGGGCCGAAGCGAGCCGGAGAGGGCGTCGGCGGGGCCGTTCGAGATCGCCCCCACGCAGGCGACGAGCAGGCCGGCCACGAGGAACACCTGAGCCAGGGCGAGCATCCGCGCCGGCAGCGTGACCGGTCGCGGCGCCGCCCGCAGCGACAGGACGACGTTCACCGACAGCGCCGCCGCCGCGAGCGCCAGGGCGACCCAGCCGGCGACCGCCAGCGGGTCGATCAGCCATCCGTAGCCGACGGCGAGCGCGGTGATGCCCGCCGTCCACGCCGCGAAGGTCGGCGCCTGCAGGCCCGGACGGGCGAGCGTGCTGCGGGTCAGGGACGGGTAGAAGGTGTGCAGCGTCCCGACGATCGCGGCCCCGAACCAGCCGCCGACGTTGAGGGCCATGTGCGCGGACAGCAGGTTCCCGTGCGTCCAGACGGTGCCGGTCGCGAGCATCGTTCCGGCGGCGATCCCGACCGCCAGGAAGAGCGCGGCGGCGAGATACCAGCGCACCGCCCAGGGGGCGCGCTGCAGCGATCTCCGCTGCAGGCCCAGCAGCGACCACCCGTAGCAGGCGAGGCCGGCGAAGAGCGCGGCGACGGCGAGCTCCACGAGCGCGTCGGAGCGCAGGGGCACCGCGATCGCAAGCAGCACGGCACCCGCGTTCCAGGCGGCGAGCTGGGCGCGGATCCATGCGCGTCCGGGCGGGTCGGTCGCCAGGAAGGCGCCGGCGAAGAACTGGCTCGCGCCGAGGACGAGCTGCGAGATCCCGCCGACGAAGACGAGGTGGAGCGCCAGCCAGCGACCCCACGGCCACGGGTCGACCGCGTCGATCAGCGCGGCGATCGCGCCGGCGACCACCATCGCGATCCCGGCCAGGAAGAAGGCGCCGATCACGTCGCTGGGGCGGAGCGCCCCCGCCGGCCGCGAGCGGGGCTTGCAGCCGCGACTTGCGGCCCCGGCCGGACCGCCGGGGCCGGGGCGGCCGGGGGTTGTCACCGGATCCGACATACGGCCACAAGTTTACAAACGTCGGGTGTGAAAAATGGCGCGGCCGTGCCGCCGTCGGCCCGCTCTGTCTGACTCGGCCCACGAACTCTCCGTCCGAGGCAGCGAATGGAGAATCCGGTCCCTCGCACCCATCGGCTCGCCGAGACAGCCTCGCTCGCCCACTTCCCCGCACTGCCAGGACCCCGTCCACCCGGGCAATGCACCCGCGTTTCCGGACGTCGGCTGACCTGCTCCTACGCCGCCCGGCTCGTCACCCGATCCGCCTCCTCCGGCGTCGCCGTGAGCAGGATCGCGCCCTCGCCGGTGAGGTAGGCCTCCTCGCCGTGCTGGGTGACGTCCATCCCGAGCGCCTCCTCGTGCGCGCTGGCCCGCAGCGACGTGAACGCGCCGACGGCCTTGAGCAGGACGAACGTCATCGCGAACGCGTAGGCGGGGGTCACGAGCGCCGCGACGGCCTGGTGGCCGAGTTGCGCGGCGTCGCCGTAGAGGACTCCGTCGGCGACCCCGTTCCAGGCGAGCTGGGCGGCGATGCCGATGAAGACGATCCCGGTCGCGCCCGCCATCCCGTGGGCCGCGAGGACGTCGAGGGTCTCGTCCACCCGCGTTCGCGGCCGCCAGACGATCAGCGCGTAGCTCGGGACCGCCGCGATCGCGCCGAGCGCGAGCGCCCAGGCGGGACTGACGAACCCGCCCGCCGGCGTGATCGCGACGCAGCCGACGATGATCGCGGTGGCGGCACCGATCGCCGTCACCTTGCCGCCGCGGATCAGGTCCAGCGTGAACCAGACGACGAGCGTCGCGGCGGGGCAGAGGAACGTGTTCGTGAACGCGAGCACGCCGGCGTCGCCGGCCGACAGGCCGCTGCCGCCGTTGAACCCGAACCAGCCGAACCACAGCAGACCGGCGCCGAGCAGCACGTAGACGGCGTTGTGGGGTAGGAGTGCCTGGCGCCCGTAGTCCTTGCGGGCACCGATGATCAGCGCCGCCGCGAGCGCCGAGAAGCCGGAGCCCATCTCGACCGGGACGCCGCCGGCGAAGTCGAGCGTGCCGAGGTCGGCGAGCCAGCCGCCGCCGAACACCCAGTGCGCGAGCACCGGGTAGACGATCACCGACCAGAGGGTGATGAAGATCATGAACGGGCCGAACCGCATGCGCTCGACGACGGCGCCGGAGACGAGCGCCGCCGTGATCACGCAGAAGCTGCCCTGGAACGCGAAGAACAGGAGTTGCGGGATGGTCTGACCCTCGATCGGGTCGAACCCGACGCCGTTCAGCAGGGCGTGGTCGAAGCCGCCGATGATCGCGTTGCCCTCGGAGAAGGCGAACGAGTAACCGATCAGCGCCCAGGAGACGACCGTCACGCCGAGCGCGGCTGCGCACATCATGAACGTGTTCAGCGTGTTCTTCGACCGGACGAGTCCGGCGTAGAAGAGCCCGAGCGCCGGGGTCATCATCACGACGAGCGCCGTCGCCGCCAGCATCCAGGCGGTATCGCCGGTGTCGATCGCGCTCATCGCGTCAGCCCTCCGTCGACCGGGGTGACGGCGCTCTCGCCCGTCTCGCCGGTCCTGATCCGGACCGTGCGCTCGAGCGGGAGAACGAAGATCTTCCCGTCGCCGACCTCGCCGGTCCGCGCGCCCTTCGCGAGCGCGTCGACGGTCGCGTCGACGAACTCCTCCGAGACCGCGATCTCGAAGCGGACCTTCTCCGAGAGCCCCATCCGGACCGTCGTCCCGCGGTAGGTCTCGACCCGGTCGAGCTCGCCGCCGTGACCCTGGACGCGGCTCATCGAAACGCCTCGCACGTTCGCGCGATAGAGCTCTTCCAACACCTCGTTCGCCCGCTCCGGGCGGACGATCCCGATTACCAGCCTCACGTTTCCTCCTCAGAGTGGGCGGTCGGCAGCCTGAACCAGAGGGCGGACGGACCGGCTCAGCAGCCGGCTTCGGCCGCGACGATGCGGGCGCCGAGCTCGCTCAGTGCGGCCTCGTCGAGCCCGGCCTCGATCGCCGGGAAGAGCTCGCGCTCCTCGAAGCGGATGTGGCGATCGAGCAACTCGCCGAGCTCGTGCAGCTCGGCTGCCGTCGGTTCGGTGGCGGCGAACCGCCGCCCCGCCTCGCGGAGCTCCCGGTGCTCGGCACGGACCCGTTCCGCGCCCTCGGCGTCGGCGTCGGGGTCGGCGTCGAGCCAGCCGGGGAGGAGGATCGACTCCTCGATCTCGAAGTGCGTTCCGCCCTCGCCTGCGAGGAACTCCTCGAAGACGGCGAAGGCGGAGCCGTCCTCGGCTCGCTTGAGCTGGAGGGCGACGAACAGCGCCCGGTGGTGATCGTGGGAGAGGGGAGTCAGCGCCGGGCTGCGCTTCACGATCCGCCGGCGTCCATCCGTGCCGGGGCGCTGGCCGGGCGGGCGGGACGGTTGGTCCGCGAGGTCCGCGACCGGTAGAGGATCGGGCTCCGCCGCATGTAGTCGACCGGCACACTCCAGGCGTGAACGAGGCGGCTGAAGGGCCAGAACGCGAACAGGAACCAGACGACGGTGACATGGAGCTGGAAGATGAAGGTGACGTGCTCGCCGGTCATCAGGTCGGGCTCGGGGTTGAAGATCAGCAGGTTCCGGAACCAGGGCCCGACCGACTCGCGGTAGTGGACGACGTCGCCGACGTTGGTCAGCGTCGCCAGCATCCCGGTGACGATCCCGAGTGTGAGCAACCCGAAGACGACGACGTCGGCGCGGGTCGTGGTCACCCGGACGCGTGGGTAGTGGATCCGCCGGTAGACGAGCGCCGCGAAGCCGACGCAGACGGCGGCTCCGGCGCTGATTCCGCCGAAGACGGCGAGCACGTGGTAGGCGTCGTCGCTGACTCCGACCGCGGCCGTCCACGACCGCGGCACGAGGATGCCGAGCACGTGGCCGCCGATCGCCGCGAAGACGCCGATGTGGAAGACGTTGCTCGCGAACTTGAGGACACGGCTCTCGAGGAGCTGCGTCGAGCGTGCGCCCCAGCCGTACTGGTCGGACCGGTAGCGCCACATCGTGCCGACGACGAAGATCGCGATCGCCACGTAGGGGAGGACGCCGTATAGGAGCACTGCGCCCTGGCTCATAGCGAGACCTCACGGCCGCCGACCAGCGGCCTCGCCGTGTCCGGATCGCCGGTCGGCATCACCTCGGGCGGCGCGAACGGCTCGAGCCCGACCTCCTCCTCCGGCGGCCCCGACTTCGCGAGCGCCTTGATCCGGCTCAGCTTTCGCGAGCTGAGGCGGCCGAGGCTGGCGACGACGACGTCGAGCAGCGGCTGGTAGGGGCTGCCCTCGCGCCCGAGGCCGGCGCGGACGAGCTCGATCGAGACGCGATGCTCCTCGAGCAGGTCGCGGCCCCTCGAGTCGGGCGCGATCGCCGCGAACTCGAGCATCAGCGGCAGGAAGTCGGGCAGCTCGTCGCCGGGGGGATCGACGCCGGCGGCGCGGTAGGCGTCCTTGAGCTGGAGCATCGCCATCCCGCGCTGGCGGCGGTCGCCGTGGACGTGGTAGGTGAGGTGGAGGCTGCACTGCTTGCTGAAGTCGAAGGCGTCGACGTAGAGGCGCTGGAGCTCGCCGAGCGGCTGCGCCGCATACCAGGCGGAGAACTCCCGCAGCTCGCGCGCCACCTTGTCGGGGCCGGGCGCGATCTCGAGCCCGGCGACGGCCGCGGCGGCCTCGCGGCGGGCCTCGTCGGGGTACTGGAGCAGCAGCGAGGTGAGCTGCAGCGGATGGATGCGGTCGGTCGCCTCAGTCATCGGAGCCTCCGTTGCGGCGGACGAGCGTGTCCCGCAGGTCGAAATGGGCGGCGGCGGCAGCGTCGGCCGGGCTCGCCAGTGTGTCTTCGGTGCTCGCCGACGCGTCGCCGGTGACCGAGCAGCCGGCGAAGTCGACGCCGTTGGTCCCTTGCATGCCGTAGGGATCGGGCGCGTCCTCGCCGTGCCGGCGCGGGATCACGTAGCGGTCGTCGTAGTCGCCGATCGCGACCATCTCGAACATTGCCTCGATCTCCGCCGGCTCCATGCCGACGTCACGGGCGATCTGGGCATCGACGCGGCCGTCGACGTTGGCGGCGCGCATGAAGCGCCGCATCGCCGCGAGCCGCGACAGCGAGCGCCGGACCGGCTCGGGGTCGCCCGCCGCGAGGAAACCGGCGAGGTACTCGACCGGGATCCGCAGCTCGTCGACCTCGGCGAACAGCCGCTCGGGGTCGAGCTCGCCGTCGTCGGAATCGACCATCGACTCGACCGGCGAGAGCGGCGGCACGTACCAGACCATCGGCATCGTCCGGTACTCGGGATGCAGCGGCAGCGCGATCCGCCAGCGCTTGCACATCGCGTAGACGGGCGATCGCCGCGCCGCCTCGATCCAGTCGGGGGCGATGCCGTCGCGCTCGGCCTGCTCGCGGACCTCGGGGTCCTCGGGGTCGAGCATCAGGTCGAGCTGTGCGTCGAGGAGGTCGTGCTCGTCGGCGACCGAGGCGGCGGCCTCGACGCGATCGGTGTCGATCAGGACGATGCCGGTGTGGCGGAGCCGGCCGACGCAGGTCTCCGAGCACACGGTCGTCAGGCCGGCCTCGATCCGCGGATAACAGAAGTTGCACTTCTCGGCCTTGCCCGTGTTCCAGTTGAAGTAGACCTTCTTGTACGGGCAGCCGGAGACGCAGAACCGCCACGAGCGGCAGGCCTCCTGGTCGACGAGGACGATCCCGTCCTCCTCGCGCTTGTACATCGCGCCCGAAGGGCAGGAGGCGACGCACGAGGGGTTGATGCAGTGCTCGCAGATCCGCGGTAGACATCATGAACGCCTTCTCGAACTCGATCTTGACCTTGTCCTCGAGATCGCGCCGGTTCAAGTCGTTGGTCGCCGACACCCTCGAGGCGGCGAGGTCGTCGTCCCAGTTCGGCCCCCACTGCAGGTCGAGGTCCTGCCGGTGACCAGCGACTTGGCCGCGCCGCCGGCTGATGGTCGCCGGCGGGGGCGCTGATCAGGTGCTCGTAGTCGTAGGTCCAGGCTCGTAGTAGTCGTCGAGCGTCGGCAGGTTCGGGTTCCAGAAGATGCTCGCGAGCTTCTGCAGCCGCCCGCCCGCCTTCAGCTTTCCAGCCGCCCCTTGATCAGGCCTGGTCCTCGCAATGCGCGGATAGCCGCGACCGGGCTTCGTCTCGACGTTGTTGAACCAGACGTACTCGGTGCCGGGCCGGTTCGTCCAGACGTTTTTGCATGTGACCGAGCAGGTGTGACACCCGATGCACTTGTCGAGGTTCATCACCATCCCGACCTGGGCTCGGACCTTCATCGGTACACCACCTCGCCGAGGCGCTTGCGGACGAGGATGAAGAAGTCGCGCTGTAGGCCGGTCGGGCCGTAGTAGTTGAAGCTCCAGGAGAGCTGCGCGTAGCCGCCGATCATGTGCGACGGCTTCCATCGTGATCCGGTCAGGAGTTGTCGGTGCCGCCGCGGACCCCGACAGCTCGGACAGGCGGCACGTTCACGTGCCGGTCCTGGGAGTGGTAGAAGAGCGCGACGCCGGGTGGATCCGGTGCGAGACGGCCGCGCGACAGGCGACGACGCCGTGCTTGTTGTAGACCTCGAGCCAGTCGTTGTCGGCGACGTCGATCTTGTCGGCGTCCTCCTGCGACAGCCACATCGCCGGGCCGCGGAACAGCGTCAGCATCAGCAGGTTGTCCTGATACTCGGAGTGGATCGACCACTTCGAGTGCGGGTCAGGTAGCGGACCTTGACCTCGAGGCCCTCGCCGGGCTCGAGGTTGCCGCCGACGCCGACGAGCTGCTGGCGTCGACTGGCGGCCGGTAGGCCGGCAGGCCCTCACCGAGGTCGAGGAGCCACTCGTGGTCGACGAAGAGCTGCTGGCGCCCGGTCAGCGTCCGCCACGGGATCAGCAGGTCCACGTTCGCCGTGAACGGCGAGTAGCGGCGCTCGCGGGATTCGAGCCCCGACCACTCGGCCGAGGCGATCACCTTGCGCGGCTGGATGTCGATCTCGCCGAACGTGAGCCGGCTGTCGACCCGCTCCTCGGGCATCGTGTGCGAGCTCGAGCCCGGTCTGGTGCTCGAGCGCCTCGGAAGCCCTCGACGGCGAGGCGGCCGTTCGTCGTCCCTGACAGCGCCAGGATCGCCTCGCAGGCGTCGATGTCCCGGCGCAGCGACGGGCGCCCGTCGGCCGGGCCGCCGCCGTCGCGCGGCCGTTGCGGCGGGCGAGCTCGGCCACTTCGGGCTCCGGCTTCCAGGACACGCCCTGGCGCCGATGCCGGCGTTCTCGACGAGCGGCCCCAGCGCGTGCATCTTCTCTTCGACGGCCGTAGTCGCGTTCGACCGTGACGAGGTTCGGCATCGTCCTGCTCCGGATCGGCTCGCACCTCGCCGGCCTTCCAGTCCCGACCCGCGCTCCATCGGCTCGCGCTAGAGCTCGCCGGGCGTGTCGTGCAGGGCATCGGCGCCGCGACGATGTCGGTCCGGTCCCGAGGTGCTTCTCGGCGAGTTGGCTGAACTCGGCCGCGATCATCCCGAACGCGTCCCAGTCGCTGCGCGTCGCCCAGGTGCGCGGATCGCCGCGTTGAAGGGATGGATGAACGGGTGCAGGTCGGTGCTCGAGATGTCGTGCCTCGTACCAGGTGGCGGCGGGGAGGACGACGTCGGAGTAGAGGCAGGAGCCGTTCATCCGGAAGTCGAGCGTCGTGAACAGGTCAAGCTTCCCGACCGGGGCATCGTCTCGCCACCGACCTCCCCGGGCGGTGCCCGGCTCCGCTGACTCGTCGCTGCGGATCGCCGCGTCGGGGACCCCGAGCAGGTGCCGCAGGAAGTACAGCCCTTGCTCGAGGAGCCGAGCAGGCGCGCCACAGCGACAGCACCCGGGAAGCTCCGCCGGGTCGTCGGGGTCCTCGCAGGTGAAGCTCAGGCGCCCGGCCTGAAGCTCGGAGACGACGTGCTCGGGCGCCGGGACGCCCGCCTCCGCCGCCTCGTCGGTGATGTCGAGCGGGTTGCGGTTGAAGGTCGGGTAGGAGGGCAGCCAGCCGAGCCGGACGGCGAGCGCGTGGCAGTCGGCCAGGTGGCGGCCGGCGAGCGAGCCGTTGCCGGCCGGCGACGTGGAACTCCTCGGAGCCGAACGACTTCCAGCGCCACTGGTCGGTGGCGAGGTACCAGAACGGCGCCGAGGGCTGCCGGACGCGGGGGCGTCCAGTCGAGCGGGTGAAGGCGACCGTCGCCCAGCCGGTGATCGGCCGCACCTTCTCCCGGCCGACGTAATGGGCCCAGCCGCCGTTGACGCCCTGACAGCCGCAGAACAGGACCAGCGCGAGCATCGGTCCGGTAGGTCTCGTCGGAGTGGAACCAGTGGTTGGTCCCGGCGCCCATCATGATCATCGAGCGACCTTCGGTGCGCTCGGCGTTGTCGGCGAACTCGCGCGCGACCCGGCCAGTAGAGAGGCCGGCGTCGACGCCGGTGATCTCCTGCTGCCAGGCCGGGGTCGAGGGACTGGAGGCGCCGCCGCCCTCCGGCCACTCGCCCGGCAGCCCTTCGCGGGCGACGCCGTCGAAGAACGCGAGGTCGAGGACGGTGGTCACGAGGCGGCCGCCGACGCGCTTGGCGGGACCCCGCGGCGCATCGTCGTCCCACCCTCGGTCTCGCCGCCGTCGAAGCGCGGCAGCGTCACTGACCGTCTCGTCGTGGACCCCGAGCATGGTCAGGGCGGGGTCGACCTCGCCGAGGTCGAGGTTCCAGCGGCCGGCACCCTCTTCGCCCCAGCGGAAGCCGATCGAGCCGTCCGGGACGACCGCCTCGCCGCGGGTGGCGTCGTAGACGACCGTCCACTCGGCGTTCTCGCTCTCGTCGCCGAGGTCGGAGGAGCGCAGGAACGGACCGGCGGCCCAGGTCCCGTCCGGGCGCTGCTCGAGCGAGACCAGCATCGGCATGTCGGTGTACTGGCGGGCGTACTTGCGGAAGTACGGCGTCTCGCGCTCGGCGTAGAACTCCTTGAGGATCGCGCCCATCGCCATCGCGAGGGCGCGCCGTCGGTCCCGCGACCGCGGGCAGCCAGTGATCGGCGAACTTCAGGTGACCGGCGTAGTCGGCGAGACGACGATCACCTTCTGGCCCTTGTAGCGGGCCTCGGTGAGGAAGTGGGCGTCCGGGGTCCGCGTCTGCGGGATGTTCGAGCCCCAGAGGATCACGTAGGAGGAGTTCCACCAGTCGGCGGACTCGGGCACGTCGGTCTGATCGCCCCAGATCTGCGGCGAGGCCGGCGGCAGGTCGGCGTACCAGTCGTAGAACGACATGCAGACGCCGCCGATCAGCGACAGGAACCGGGCGCCGGCGTAGGAGGCCATCGACATCGCCGGGATCGGGTGACCCCGCGATCCGGTCGGGGCCGTAGGTGCGCGTGGTGTGGACGTGGGCCGCCGCGATCAGCTCGGCCGCCTCCTGCCACGTCGCGCGCAGGAAGCCGCCCTCGCCGCGCTGCGACTTGTAGGCGCGCGCCCGCTCGGGATCCTCGACGATCGATGCCCAGGCCTCGACCGATCGCCGGTCTCGGGTTTCGCCCCGGTACATCTCGAGCAGGACGCCGCGGACGTAGGGGTGCCGGGGCCGCAGCGCGAGCAGATGTACCGAGAACGACGACCGCGGGGGCACCCGCGGGGCTCGTAGTCGGGAGCGTCTGGCCTGCCCGTCGGGTAGTCGGTCTGCTGGGTCTCCCACGTGACCAGGCTGTCCTTGACGTGGATCTTCCACGAGCAGGAGCCGGTGCAGTTGACGCCGTGGGTCGAGCGGACGACCCGGTCGTGCTGCCAGCGGTTCCGGTACGCGCGCTCCCAGTCGCGGGCGTAGGTCGAGACCTCGTTCCAGCCGTCGGCCGAGCGCGCGCTCGGTCCGAAGAACTGGCGCGCCCGCAGCAGTGCCCGTCCTTCGCTCACGACGCGGCCGCCACCGTCGGTTCCTGCCCCGACCGCGCCGAGCGGCCCTCGGCCCTGAGCACGACGAGCGCGATCACGGCGACCAGGCCATCAGCGCGAAGCCGAGCCAGTAGCTGCCGGTCTCCGACTTCACGAGCGCCATCACGAGCGGCGGAAGAACTCGCCGAGGCCGCCGGGCCGGCGCCGACGACGCCGGTGACCGCGCCGACCCGGTCTGGATACCACTCGGGGACGAGCTTGAAGACCGCCCCGGTGCCGAGGCCGAGGAAGACCGCCAGCGTCAGGCAGACGATCGTCAGCGGGACCATGTGCTCGTAGGAGACGGTGAGGCCGATCGCGAGCACGATCGTGCCGAGGAACGACCAGGTCAGCAACGTTGCGTGCGCCGATCCTGTCCGAGAGCCAGCCGCCGATCGGACGAGCGGCGACGGCGAGCAGGCGGTGCCGGCCGCGCGAGCGCCCGCGTCGGGCTTCTCGAGGCCGTGGACGTCGACGAGCAGCTTCGGCAGGTACAGGAACATCGCCACGAAGCCGCCGAACGCCATGAAGTAGAAGAGCGTCAGCGCCCAGGCGCGCTGCCCTTGCCCTTGAACACCGACAGGGCGGCGAGCATCGAGCCGGTCCTTCCTGCACTGCCTCGGGAGCATCCCGGGCCATCGACCAGAACACGGCCGCCATGATTGCAAGATGGCCGCGATCCAGAAGGGCACGTCGATGTTCGTCGCGTCGACGATCCGCGGCGCGGTCAGCGCGCCGAGGACGGTGCCGCCCATCCCGATCCCGTAGATGCCGAGCGCGAAGCCCTGGCGGCTCGCCGGGTACCACTTGTTGACGAACGGAACGCCGATCGCGAACGATGCGCCGGCGAAGCCGAGCAGGAAGGCGCAGACGAGCACCGCACCCCACGAGTCGTTGAACAGCGCGAGCCCGATCAGCGGCAGCGGCGTGTAGGCCATCAGCAGCGCGAAGACCCGGCGGCCGCCGTAGCGGTCGGTCAGCACCCCGAGCGGAATCCGCATCAGCGATCCGAGGACGACCGGGATCGAGATCGTCAGGGCGAGCTGGCCGTCGGTCAGGCCGAGCTGCTCCTGGAGGTCGGGCCCGAGCGGCCCGAGCAGGGCCCAGGCGTAGAAGCAGATCATGAATGAGATCGTCGCCAGGGTCAGCTGGCGGGAGTTACCGGTCTCGGACTCGTTCATCGTCGTTCCTCGTTTCCGTGCTGGTGTTCCTGATTGGGAGCTTCGATCTCGATCCGGCAGCCGGCCAGCTTCGGGTCGCGCGGCTCGAAGCCGGTCACGCGCGCGCCGCGGTCGGCGCCCTGGACGATCCCCTCGGCGATCCCGAGGTGAAGCGTGCAGATCACCTCGATGTTCGACTCGGCGACGTCGCGGTAGGGGCAGTTGCAGAGCGTGAAGCGGGTGGTGCGGCCGTCCTGCTCGCGACGGGGCCAGAACCCCATCGCCCGCAGCGAGTCGTCGAGGACCGCCGCACCGTCGTCGCTGCCGGACTCGGCGGCGATCTCGCGGCCGATCAGCCGGCCCTGGGCGCGGATCTCAGCCCGGTCGGCCGCCATCACGGCGACCGAGCGGCCGAGCCACTGCGCGAGCTCGCGGTAGGCCTCGGGGGGCCGGCCCGCGACGCTGCCGCCGCTGGCCACCTTCCAGGTCTTGCGCGGACGGCCGCGGACGCCGGGATCGGAGCCCTCCTCGGCCATCCCCGCGGCGGCCAGCCGCCCGAGGTGGAGGCGGGCGCTGTTGGGGTGGACCCCGGCGCGCTCGGCCGCCTCGGAAGTGGTCAGCGGGTGGCGGGCGCCGGTCAGCGCATCGAACAGGCGGATCGCCGTCGGCTGCGCAAGCGGGTCGTCGGTCGGTGAGGCCGGAAGGTCCATCGCTTGGCTCACTCGGCTGTGATCAGCCCTAGTGCCCCGGCGTCGGCCCAGCGGAACGCGTGGGTCACGAACGGGTAGGTGCCGGCCTCGTCGAGCGTCAGCTCGAACATCGCGCCGCCGCCCGCCGGCACCCCGAAGGTCGAGACGCCGGTCAGCGAGTTGAGGGGATTGCCGTCGGGCTGGACGGTGTCGAAGATGTCGCCGACCACGTGGAAGTCGCTGTCGAGGGTCGGCCCGGCGGCGACGACGTAGAGCCGCAGGGGCTCGCCGACGTCTGCCGTGATCGGGTTGTCGCGGTAACGGAAGGCGCGCCCGTTGAACGCCGCGTAGGTCGGGTCCTTGGTCTGCATCGCCTTGTAGGACGGCTTGATCATCCCGTGCTTGACCGGGCCGTAGAACTCGCTCTGGACGAGCACCTTCTCCTTCGCCGGCGGCCGGCCCGCGATCGGGTCGACGACGATCGCCCCGTACATCCCCATCCCGATGTGCTCGAGGACGGGGCTGGTGCCGCAGTGGTAGAGGTAGACGCCCGGTCGGCGGGCCACGAACGAGAAGCTGTGGGTCCCGCCGGGCAGGACGTCGGCGAAGCCGGTCTGCGGCGAGATCTGCGCCGCGTGGAAGTCGACGGAGTGGGCCATCCGGTCGGAGTTCCGGAGGGTCACGTCGATCGTGTCACCCTCGGTCGCCCGGATGACCGGGCCGGGGACCTTGCCGTTGAAGGTCCAGGCCCGCATCTTCACCTTGGGCGCGATCGTGACCTTCGCCGGCTTCGCGACGAGATCGACCTCGACGGTGCTCGCCCCCGCCGGACCCGCCGCGGCGAGCGAGGCCAGGGCCGCGGCCAGCGCCAAACCGAGCGCGCGGGCGGCTCGGTCGGCGGCTGCGGTGTGGCGGCGGTCCATCTCGCGCCGACTTTCCCACAGGGGGCTGTGAGAAATCTCAGTAGTCGGTACGGGACGCGCTCCGGGTTCCGCCGACCCGTAGGGTTCCGGCTCCGGTGGAGCGAAGGGAGACAGCGTGAGCGGCGCCGAGGCCGGCGGCGGCAGCCACGGCGAGAGCACCGGGGCGATCCTCGCCGCGTTCCTGGCGAACATGGCGATCGCGGCGGCGAAGTTCGCCGGCTTTCTGATCACCGGATCCTCGTCGCTGCTCGCCGAGTCGATTCACAGCGTCGCCGACTCGTCGAACCAGGGGCTGCTGTTCCTCGGCGGCAAGCGCGCCGCCCGGCCGGCGACGGACCTGCACCCGTTCGGCTTCGGGCGCAGCCGCTACTTCTGGTCGTTCGTCGTCGCGATCGTCCTCTTCAGCGCCGGCGGGCTGTTCGCGATCTACGAGGGCCGGCACAAGATCAGCCATCCCGAGGAGATCGACTCGCCGGCGATCGCGATCGCGATCCTCGTCCTCGCGATGATCTTCGAGAGCTTCGCGCTGCGGACGGCGGTCCGCCACGCCCGCCCGTTCCGCGGCGAGCGCAGCTGGCTCGCGTTCATCCGCCGCTCCCGCAGCCCCGAGCTGCCGGTGCTGCTGGTCGAGGACAGCGCGGCGATCACCGGCCTCGCCTTCGCGCTGCTCGGCGTCGTCCTCGCCGTCGTCACCGGTGAACCGGTCTTCGACGGCATCGGCACGCTCGCGATCGGCATCCTGCTCGTGTTCGTCGGCATCTTCCTCGCGATCGAGATGCAGAGCCTGCTGCTCGGCGAGGCCGCGGTGGAGGAGCAGCGGGAGGCGATCCTCGAGGCCGCCGAGGGCGTCCCCGGGATCGCCCGGATCGTCCACGTCCTCACCCAGCACCTCAGCCCCGACGATCTGCTGGTGGCGATGAAGGTCGATTTCGCGCCCGGCCTCTCGGCGGCCGACGCCGGCCGGGTCATCGACGACTGCGAGGCGCGGATCCGCGTCGCGGTCCCGATCGCGACCCGGATCTACGTCGAGCCGGCGGCGCCGAGCGAGGGCTGACTCGCGGCCGTGTCCGCCGCGCAGCCAACCGACCGACAGCGTGAGGGCGAGCCCTCGGTCCGCGCGGCGATCCTCCGCTTCGCGCTCGCCGGGCTCGTCGCCGTCGCGCTCGTCGGCCTCCTCAGCTTCTTCCTGATGCGGAGCATCGGCACCGATCAGGCGACCGAGAACGCGAGCGAGATCACGCGCGTGATCGGCGAGGGCGTCGTCGAGCCGCAGCTGACGCCGGCGCTGCTGGCCGGCGACCCGGCGGCGATCGAGCGCTTCGACCGGCTGATCCGCACGGACGTCCTCAGCGACCAGATCGTCCGGGTCAAGCTCTGGGACGAGGACGGCCGGATCGTCTACTCCGACGAGCCGCGCCTGATCGGGCAGAAGTTCGAGCTCGGCGGGGACGAGCGGGACGCGCTCCGGACCGGCTCGCCCGACGCCGAGCTCAGCGACGTCTCCGAGCCCGAGAACCGGTACGAGCGCCCGTTCGGCGAGCTCCTCGAGGCCTACTCGCGGATCCGGGCCCCGAACGGCGAGCCGCTGCTGTTCGAGACCTATACGCGCTACAGCGACGTCACCTCCAGCGGCCGGGACCTCTGGCTCGCGTTCCTGCCGGCGCTGATCCTCTCGCTGCTGCTGCTCGAGCTGATCCAGCTCCCGCTGGCCTCGTCGCTGGCGAAGCGGGTGCGGGCGGCCCATCGCGACCGCGTCCGGCTGCTCGAGCGCGCCGTCGACGCCTCCGACCGCGAGCGCCGCCGGATCGCCGGCGACCTCCACGACGGCGCCGTCCAGGATCTGACCGGCGTCGCGCTCGCGCTCGAGGTCGGCGCCCGGCGGGTCGAGGGCGACGATCCCGGCTCCGCGCAGGAGCTCCGGTCCGGCGCCGCCCGGACCCGCGCCAGCGTCCGCTCGCTCCGCAGCCTGCTCGTTGAGATCTACCCGCCGAGCCTCCAGCGCGCCGGCCTCGCGGCCGCGCTCGAGGACATGCTCGCCCCGCTCGAGGCGCGGGGGATCGCCACGTCGCTCGACTTCGATCCGGCGGCCGGGCTCGACGTCGAGCGCGAGGCGCTCTGCTTCCGGGTCGCGCAGGAGGCCGTCCGCAACGCCCTCAAGCACTCCGGCGCCGACCGCGTCGCCGTCTCGCTGCGGCGCTCGGACGACGGCGTCGAGCTCTCCGTCAGCGACGACGGCCGCGGCTTCGACCCGACGGCGGGCGGGGAGGAGGGCCACATCGGCACCGACCTGCTCCGCGACCTCGCGGCCGAGGCCGGCGGGACGATCAACGTCGACTCCGCGCCCGGACGCGGCGCCGTCGTCGCTCTATCGTTGCCCCCCGGATGATCAGCGTGCTGCTCGCCGAGGACCACCCGGTCGTCCGGACCGGGCTGGTCGAGTTGCTCGGCTCCGAGCCGGACATCGAGATCCTCGCCGCCGTCGGCGACGGCGCCGCCGCCGTCGCGGCGCTCGAGGGGGCAGAGCCGCCCGACGTCGTCCTGCTCGACGTGACGATGCCGGAGATGGACGGGATCGAGGCCACCCGGCGGATCGCCGAGTCCCACCCGGACCTGAAGGTCGTGATCCTCACCGCTTCGGCCGACCGCGAGCAGATGCTCCGCGCGGTCGACGCCGGCGCGCTCGGCTACCTGCTCAAGGACGCCTCGCCGGCCGAGCTGATCGAGGGCGTCCGCTCCGCCGCGCGCGGCGAGTCGCCGCTGGACCCGAAGGTCGCACGTGAGCTCCTCGCCGACCGCCGCGAGGCCCGGGCGCCGCAGCTCACCGATCGCGAGCGCCAGGTGCTCGCGCTCGTCGGCGAGGGGCTCGCCAACAAGCTGATCGCGCGCCGCCTCGAGATCAGCGAGAAGACCGTCAAGGCGCACCTGACGCGCGTCTACACCGAGATCGGCGTCACCGACCGGACCCAGGCGGCGCTCTGGGCGCGCAGCCACGGGATCACGCCCGAGAACGAGGGCGACCCCGGCTGAGCGCCGGGGCTCAGACCCGGAACGGCGACGGCCCCCGCTTGCGCCGGGGCTCAGACCCGGAAACACCGACGGCCCCGGCTTGCGCCGGGGCCGTCGGGATCGTCCGATCGCTGGGGGTCCGTCGCGATCAGGTGTGGTTGGGGCCGTCGTCGTTGCCGCCGCCGTGCTTGCCGCCGTGGTCCTCCTTGCCGCCGTGGCCACCGTGCTTGCCGCCGTGGTCCTCCTTGCCGCCGTTGTGATGGTGGTGGTGATGCCCGGGCGGGTCGTCGGCCCCGTGGCTCGCGGCCGCGATGCCGGCGCCGCCGACGCTCATCGCCAGGGCGGCGACGCCGGTCGCGATCAGCTTCATCGTCTTGCTCGTCATGGTCACTCCTCGTTCGTGGTTTCTCGTGGGGTCGTCCCGAGCGGTCACTTGACCGTCAAGGTTCCTTCCATGCCCGCCTCCCGGTGGCCGGGGACGCCGCAGTAGAAGGTGTAGGTGCCCGGCTGCAGGTCCGCCGTCGTCGACGTCGTGCCGTCGGTGATCGTGTCCGTCTCGGCGACGTCCTCGCCGCTCGAGTCCTCGATCTCGACGTTGTGTCCGGTCGTCGACGGGTTGTCGAGCTCGATCGTGGACTGCCCGGCCGGCGCCTCGATCTTCGTCTCGGTGAAGGCGAGGTCGCCGTTCGGGTCCGCCTCGATCTTCACGGTGCCTCCCGAGCCGCTGCCGCTCGCCTCCGAAGCGCTCGACTCGGAGCCGCCGTAGCCGCTCGAGGCGGACGTCGCCGACGTCGCTGCGGTGTCGGCCGCGGTTGACGAGTCCGAGTCGCTGCCGCACGCCGCCAGCGCTACTGCGGCGAGGGCGAGGGCTGCGATCGAGAGGATGTGGTTGCGGGTCATTGCCTGTCTCCTGTCTCCGATGCTTCGGTCACGACCACGATCGCGCGGTCCCGGTCCGGCTTGCAACGGGACATAGGTCCTAGGACCCTGGTTTCCGGCTCGGCGCGCGGTTAGGGTCCGCGCATGGGCAGAGAGAAGAGGGTTCTCACCTTCGCGGCCGCCATCCTCGCGGCCGCCGGCGCCCTCGCGGCGCCGGCTTCGGCGTCGCCGCGGATCGCCGCACCGATCGAGGTCACGATCACCGGGTCGAGCATCGCCGACTACGCGTTCTCGCCGAAGCGATTGGAGATCCGCAAGGGCTCGACGGTGCATTGGTCATGGAACGGCGGCCTCCACAACGTCACGTTCAAGGCGCCGGGCCCGACCTTCCCGACCACGACCACCGGCGATTACGAGCGCCGGTTCCGGAAGGTGGGCAAGTACCGGTACGCCTGCACGATCCACGGCTTCACCGGCAAGGTCGTGGTCGTCAAGAAGCACTGAGCCCGGGCACGGCTCAACCGGCGAGGAGCTCGTCGGCGGCGTGGAATCCGCTGCGCAGCGCGCCCTCCATCGTCCCGGTCCACTCCGGCACCGCCGTGTGCTCGCCCGCGAACACCAGGTTCGGCGCGAGGGCGGCGGCGGCAGCGGTCCCGGCCGGGTCGTCGACGTCGGGGAGGACCGAGTAGGCGCCCCGCGCCCAGGGGTCCCGCCGCCAGTCGGTGACGACAGCCTCGCCGCGATCGAGGTCGAGCTCGGGCCAGAGCCCGGCGAGCCGGTCGAGCCAGCCGTCGGGGCCGGCGGCGACGCCGAGGTCCTCCAGCACCGGCTCGGCTCCGGCCCAGGCGTTCGCGACCCGACCGCCGACGCCGTCGCACGGCGTCGTCCAGGCCCAGAACCGGCCGGGCGCCGACATCAGCGCCCGCGGCGCGACGGGTGAGCGCAGCGGCACCGCGAGCTTCGCCGCGCGGCTGGTCGGGATCGCGGCGATCGCCGCCGCCTGCCCGTCCGGGAGCGGCGGATCGAACCGGAGGTCGGGCAGCAGGGCGAGGGGAATCGCGACGACGCAGGCGTCCGCGCCGAGGTCGAGGTCCTCGCCGAGCAGCCTGACGCCGGCGCCGACGCGACGGACCTCGCGGACCGCGATGCCGGTCCGGACCGGCGCGGGCAGCCGGGCCGCCCGCGCCTCGGCGAGCGACTGGTTGCCGCCGCGGATCCGCTTCGTCTCGGCCGCGGCGACGAGGTAGGGGAGGTGGACGAGAAAGCGCGCGTCGAGTGCGTCGAACGGATGGGCGATCGCGCTCTGGAGCCGGGTCGCGAGGACGTCGCGCACGGCCTCGTCGTGAACCGCCTCGGCCAGGACCCGGTACGCGGCGGTGCCGACATCGGCCTCCTCGCTCCGCGCCGCCGCCGTCACGGCGCCGGCCAGCAGCGCATCGGAGTCGGGCCCCGGTCCCGGCCGGAGCTCGCGGTCGGGGTAGTTGATCGCCATGCCCTCGAGCGCGATCCCGAGCCTCGCCGCGGTCTCCTCGGTGACGTCGTAGCCGCCGGTGATGAACTCGCCGCCGCGCTCGACCAGCCCGCCGCCGGGCAGCGCCTGCGTCCAGACCCTGCCGCCGACCCGGTCGCGGGCCTCGCAGACGACGACCTCGCGCCCGGCGGCCGCGAGCCGCTCGGCCGCGGCCAGCCCGGCGAACCCGGCGCCGACGACGGCGATCCGGCCGGCTGCGGATGTCGTCTCGGGGCCCGCGATGCCGCGACGCTACCCTGCGAAACCGATGGCGGGAGGTCCGAGGCAGGAGACGAGCGCGAAGGACGGGCGGCTCGAGTCCGCGCGAGCCGGCGACGAGTCCGCGTTCACCGCCCTCGTCGAGCCCTACCGGGGCGAGCTGACCGCCCACTGCTACCGGATGATGGGCTCGCTTCACGACGCCGAGGACGTGCTCCAGGAGACGATGCTCCGGGCCTGGCGCGGGATCGGCCGCTTCGAGGGCCGCAGCTCGCTGCGCTCCTGGCTCTACACGATCGCCACCAACACGGCGCTGAATGCGATCGCGAAACGCAAGCCGCGCGTCCACCCGATCGACTACGGCCCGCGGACCGATCCCGCCTCCGGCGTTCCCGGCATGCCGGCCGCCGAGTCGGTCTGGATCGAGCCGTTCCCGGACGAGAGGCTGATCACAGACGACGGGCCGATGGCGCCCGAGGCCCGCTACGAGGCCCGCGAGGCGGTCGAGCTCGCGTTCATCGCCGCCCTCCAGCACCTACCCGCCAACCAGCGCGCGGTGCTGATCCTGCGCGAGGTGCTCGGCTACTCGGCGCGGGAGACCGCGGCGACGCTGGAGACGTCGGTCGCTTCGGTCAACAGCGCCCTGCAGCGGGCGCGGGCGACGATCGAGGCGCGGCTGCCCGAGCGCAGTCAGCAGGCGACCCTGCGGCTGCTCGGCGACGACGGCGTCCGCGAGGTCGTCGAGGCGTACGTCGACGCCTGGGACCGCGAGGACATCGACGGCGTCGTCGGCATGCTGACCGAGGAGGCGACGTTCTCGATGCCGCCGATCGTCTCCTGGTTCGGCGGCCCCGGCGGCCACGCCGACCTCCGCGGCTTCCTCGAGCAGGGCCCGCTGACCGGCGACTGGCGCTGGAAGCACATCCTCACCCGTTCGAACGGACAGCTCGCGCTCGCCTTCTACTGCTGGTACGAGCCCGACCGGACCCACCGGCCGTTCGCCCTCAACGTCCTCAGCTTCGAGGGCCGGAAGATCAGCGACGTCACCTGCTTCATCAACCGCTCGGTCGAGAGCGACGACCCCGAGGACTACGTGCGCTATCCCGAGCAGCCCCTCGACGAGCGCCGGACCGAGGACTTCTTCCTCCGCTACGGGCTTCCCGACCGGATCGATTGAACCCCGGCGAGACGATGATCGTCTACGGCTCCGAGTACTCCTACTTCACCGGCAAGTTCGAGGCCTACCTCCGCTACAAGGAGATCTCCTACGTGCGCCGGCCGCTCGGCGTCTCGATGTACTCGTGGAAGCTGCCGCGGCTGCTCGGCGGCGCCCAGCTCCCGACCGTCCAGCTCCCCGACGGGCGCTGGATGACCGACACGACGCCGATGATCGCCTGGCTCGAGGAGCGCCACCCCGAGCCCGCCGTGATCCCCGCCGACCCCGTCCAGCGCTTCGCCGCGCTGCTGATCGAGGACTTCGGCGACGAGTGGCTCTGGCGGGCGGCCATGCACTACCGCTGGAGCTTCGCCGAGGACCGGCGACTGCTCTCGGGCCGGCTGACGCGGGAGCTCGTCCGCCTGCCGCTGCCGCTGCCGCTGCGGCGGCGCTGGTTCGCCCGCCGCCAGCGGCGCCTGTTCGTGACCGGCGACGGCGTCGACGAGCGGACCCGCCCGCACGTCGAGGCCGCCTACACGCGGGTGCTCGCGATGCTGGAGCCGGTCTTCGCGTCGCGGTCGTTCCTGCTGGGGGAGCGACCGTCGGTTGCGGACTTCGGCCTCTTCGGCCCGATGTTCCGCCACTTCGCCCTCGACCCGACGCCGGCCCGGATCATGCGCAACCGGGCTCCCGGCACCTACGAGTGGGTGGCGCGGCTCTGGAACGCGCGGGCGAGCCGGATCGGCGACCGGCCGCTCGCCGGCGGCGTCCCGTCCGACCTCGAGCCGCTGCTGACGGAAGCGGGGGAGACGCACCTGCCGATGCTCGCCGCCAACGCCGCCGCGCACGCGGCCGGGCGGAAGACCTACGAGTTCACGGTCCAGGGCGTCACCTACCGGTCGGTGCCGACCAGCCGCTACCGGGTCTGGGCTCTCGCCCGGCTCCGCGGCGCCTACCTCGCGCTCGGCGCCGGGGACGTCGCCGCGGTCGATGACCTGCTCGGCCGGACCGGCTGTCTGGAGCCGCTGCTCCGGGCCGAAGCGCTCGACTCCGGCCACGACCCCGAGGGCGTCGCGCCCTTCAGCGGGGTCTTGCGGATGGTGCGCGACGGCTGACGAAAAGAGCCGTGCGCCACCCGGGGGAAGGGGACGCACGGCGGCGGCAGTATTCCTGAAAAGAAAGCGAGACGCTTTGTGCCGCTTTCGACCGCAGCGTTTGCAGGGGTTTTGCCCTCAGCGGGCACGCCAGTCCGGCCATGCGGCGTTGCGAGCGATCAGGCGACCCTTCCCGCCGCAGGACTTCATCCGCCAGATGCTGTTCTTGGCGAAGAACGCCAGCTTCTCGCCGGTCGGCGACCACGCCGGGTCGGAGTCGACGTAGTCGTTCTCGGTCAGTCGCCGCCGGTTCGACCCGTCCGAGCGCATCGAGTAGATCTCCTCATCCTCGCCGCTGCGGCCGCTCGCGAAGGCGATCCTGCGACCGCTCGGGGACCAGGCGGGCGTCACCTCGTAGCGGGCGGCGGTGTTGGTGATCCGCTGCGGGTTCGATCCGTCGGGGTCGACCTTGAACAGGTCGGGGTTGTCGCCGTGGCGGGCGCGGGTGAAGACGATCCGCTTCCCGGTCGGCGACCAGTCGGGATCGAAGTCGGCGGCGTCGTTGTCGGTCACCCGGCTGCGGCCGCTCCCGTCGGATCTCATCGTGAAGATCTCCGGGTCGCCGCCGCCGACCTTGACGAAGACGAGGCGCTTGCCGTTCGGCGACCAGCTCGGCTCGAACGAGGTCCCGTTGTCCGTCAGCCTGCGTTTGTCGCCGCCGCCCGCCTTCATCGTCCAGACGTCGCCCTGGATCGCGTCGACGTAGGCGATCCGCTTCCCGTTCGGTGACCAGGAGGGCCCGACGTCGAACCCCTGGGTCACGTGCTTGCGGTGCCCGCCGTCGGGATCGATCGTGAAGATCCCGAGGTCGTTCAGGCCCATGTAGGCGATCCGCCCGTTCCCGCCCGGAACGACGGCCTGGGCCGCGGGCGCGCAGGCCGCCGCGACCGCGGCGGCGGCACAGAGGGGCAGGACCCCGGCTCGACGCCAACGGCGAAGCATCGGGGTCAGGCTACTTGGGCTGCCAGGCGGGATAGGTCGCGTCGGGCACGATCAGCTGCGGGTTGCTCCCGTCGGGCCTCATCTTCATGATCCCGCGCCCGACCCGGAGAAACGCGATCTTCGTCCCGTCCGGCGACCAGGATGGAAGGAGGCTGCTGTGCCCGTGCTTCGGCGTGATCCGGTCGCGGTGACCGCCGTCGGCGTCCATGACGTAGAGGTGGAAGTGGAGGAGGCTGCCGGCCCGGTTGCGCCCGGCGGCGAAGGCGATCCGCCTGCCGTCCGGCGAGAAGTCGGGACGGGACGGCGACTTCTCCTTGAAGTCGGTGAGGACCCGGCGCCGGCTGCCGTCGGAGCGGATCGTGCAGATCTGCGCCCCGCGATGGGCGAACTCGCAGACGTAGGCGATCCGGTTCCCGTCCGGCGACCACGAAGGGCTGTCGGCGAACGATCCGTCCTTCGGGGTGACGCGGCGCTTGTCGGCCCCGTTGGCTCGCATCTTGAAGATGGCTTCCCCTGCGGCCCGGGTCCGGACGAAGGCGAGCTTCTCCCCGCTCGGCGCCCAGGTCGGGCTGAAGCCGGATGCGCCGCCGCGGGTCAGCAGGACCTCGCCCTTGCCGTTCGCCTTCATCTTGTAGATGTCGGAGCCGTTCTTGCCGTAGCGCTCGAACGCGATCCGGTGGCCGTTCGGCGACCACGCGGGCCGCGTCCGCCGGTCGCCCGCCAGGTGCTTGACGATGCCGTTGCGCTTCGAGCTGGTCACGTAGATCCCGTGCTTGCCGGCGAAGGCGATCCGACCGTTGGCGCCCGGGAAGGCCGCGCCGGCGCGGCCGGAGCGGCCGGCGATCAGGGCGGCGGGCACGATTGCGAGCACCGCCGCGGCAGCGACGATGGAAAGGCGCTTCGTCATGGCTTAATCATCCGCCTGACCAGCCGGCCATACATCGGTGATCGCTACTGAGGGAAATCGTCGAGGAGTCCCGGGTATGCGCGCCGCACCGGCAGCCCGCGGCCGGATTCGATCGGCGAGCGCGTCGGGTGCCGCCCGCTCAGCGGATCTCGGCCCGGCGAACCAGCTTCCGCAGCGTCTTCGCATCGCTCGCCGTCGAGCGGGAGGCGACGCCGGTGAAGGCGACCCGGCCGTCGGCCGTGCCGTAGACGAACTCGCCGCCGGCCTCCTTTGCGGGCGCGCCCCAGATACCGGGCGCGATCCGCTTCGCCTCGCCGCGCAGGGCCGATGCGGGCATTCCCGGCGCGATCGCGCCGGCGCGGTGGCGCTTCAGCGTGCTCGCGATCAGCGCGACGGCGCCGTGGTCGAAGACGGCGGAGACGCGGCGCCCGCTGGCCTCGGGATCGTCGCGGCGGATGCACCACTGCCAGGTCCGGGTCCTGCTCACCGGCTGGCCGGAACGGCGGAGGGCGGCGTCGGGACTGTCGCCGAGCCGGATCTGCCTGCCGAGCCCGCGGCCGGTGAAGAAGAAGCCGCGCTCGAAGTCGCAGGAGACCGGCGCGATGCCGTCGGCCCGCTCCCACATCTGCAGGTAGGCCTCGGCGCCGCGGCCCATGTCGTCGACGATCTCGTCGCCGGCGAGCTGCCGCAGGTCCTCGACCCAGTCCGGGTAGAGGCCGTAGTGGGCGACGCCGTCGGTGTTGATGTCGAAGACCCGCTCGCCCGAGCGCTGGCGGTCGATCGTGACGCTGCCGTCGAACGACTCGAAGGGGTAGGTGACGGTATTGCCGGTGTCGAGCCCGCGCGCGTGGCCCTGGTGGCCGAGCCCGTTCATGTCGGCGCCGTAGCCGACGCCGAAGTACTGCTTGCCGGAGAAGGCGTCGCGCAGCGTCCGCCACTTCTCGACGAACGCCTCCGAGTCGCCGGCGTAGGGCGTGACCATACCGCCGAGCTTGTAGATCCGCGGGATCGTGTCCTTGGTGCTCCAGCTGTGGGAGGAGATGACGCCCGGGTAGTCGTTCGCCTCGAGCAGGTTCAGCGCCGCATCGCGGCCGTAGACGCTCATGTGGTCGGGGTCGAAGATCATCTTCCGGGCCATGATCTGGCGGATCGCATAGGCGCCGAGGTCGGTCAGCCCGCGCTGGTTGCAGAGCGGCTCGGCCGGATAGATCGGCGTGATCCCGGGGGCGAGAAGCGCCCCGAGCCCGTTCGAGATCAGGGCGTCGTCGTTGTGGATCGTCGTCGGCGACTTGTCGCTGTTCTCGCCGTCGTCGCAGTGCTCCATGTCCCAGAAGTGGCCGGTCGCGTAGAAGTTGCCGGTGTTGGTGATCGTCCCGGTCGTGCCGCTGTCGCCGGCGACGCCGGTCAGCGCGTTGTCGAACTTGTTCGTGATCTCGAGCTGGCGGACGCCGACCCGGTGCAGGTGGTCGAGCTCGCGGACGATGTCGGTCCGGTCGCATTGCGGCACGTAGTTGCGCTCGCCGCAGCCGAACGGCTCCGACACCTCCATCCCGAGGACGACCGCGAGCTTGCCCTCGTTCGCGACCCGGCGGGCCTCGTAGGGGTTGGTGACGATCCGGAAGAAGCCCTTGCCGGGGCCGCCCGCCTGGGCGTCGATGTAGTCCTGCATCGCGTAGATGTCGCGCGCCTGCAGGTAGACGCTGTCCATCTCGTCGCAGCCGTTCTTCTTCAGCGGATAGAGCTCGCAGAGCGCCCGGTTCTCGACCAGCAGGTTCACGTAGATCCGCAGGCCGCCGCGCCAGGCGCGCTCGATCCAGCGCCAGTAGGACTGCTCGTGGGTCAGCGACTGCGAGTTCGGCCAGTCCTTGAAGGTCGGCCAGCCGACCGGATCGTGGGTTCCGGCCGGGTTACCGAAGGAGACGGTGTTCTCGAGCACGGCCCCGGCCCCGTTCGGGTAGTGGTCGGGACAGTCCTGGAGCGCGTACGGCGCGCCGTAGCGGCTCCACGGCTTGCCGCAGTGGGCGCGACCCCCGAGGAACTCGAAGGCCATGCCGTGCATGTGTCCCTCGGCGAGGCCCGAGACCTCGCCGTAGAGGGGGGAGCCGGTGGTCGGGGCTCCGTCGACGTTGAGCTCGACCTCCGGATAGGACGGGCAGCCCGAGGTCGCGACGAAGGTGAACAGCTCGGGGCTCGCAGCGGGAACCGTACGGACCGCGCCGCCGGCGCCGGTCCCGAGGCCCTGGCCGGTCCCGGTCGAGTTCAGCTGGAAGCTCCCGGAGCTGCCGGTCACCTTCCAGTCGGCCTTCGGGCTCGGATCGTTCAGCGCCTGGATCGGGCCGAGCAGCGAGATCCCGAGGAACTTCCGGTCGCTGTCGTAGAGCATGTAGGAGCCGAGGTCTGTCGCCTGCAGCCGGAAGGGCTCGGCGCCGCCGATGCCGCCCGCTGTCGCCGCGTACCCGCCGGCGCCCTTGGCGACGAACTTGCCGCTCGCCGACTGCAGCGCGAAGCAGCCGTGGACGAGCGAGTAGCGGTCGTCGGTGCCCGACGCGGCCGAGCGGCCCGGAAGCAGCAGGAGCAGGATCGCCAGCGACGCCGCCGCTGCGACGAGTCCAAGCCTCCCTGTGCGCCCCAAACGCAACCCCATGCCTGCCATGTCCCAATCGCCACAATAGCCGGAACCGGCTTTGGTGCGGTTTCTCGGTCTGGGGCCGAGTTTCTGCACCGTCTTGCCGCGGCGGCGCTTCGGCTCAGCGACGGTCCCGCCGGCAGCTGTGGCGATCGGCGGCGACGCAGACGTCACGACCGGGGCCGCCGAACGCCGAGTCGAGACGCTCGGCGTTCGGGGTCTTCGTCGAGTAGTAGTAGCCGTAGAGGGCGTCGTCGTCGTGATCTCCGAAGAGCGTGTCGGCGCCGGGGCCGCCCTCGACCAGGTCGTCGCCGCCGTCGCCGTGCAGGACATCGCCACCGAGGTAGCCGTCGATCCGGTCAGGTCCCGGTCCGCCGTCGATCCGATCGTGCGCTCTGCTGCCGTGGAAGTAGTCGAGGCCGCGGCCGCCGTCGAGCCTGAAGCTGTGCTGCGCCGCTCGCTTGCCCTGCTCGAAGAGGCTGCCGAGGACGTCCGCGCCGCCGCCGCCGAAGAACCGCAGGTCGCGGCCGGCGCCGGCGTCGGCGACGATCTCGTCCTCTCCCTGGCCCCCGCAGACCGTGACGTCGTCGACGTGGCCGCCGACCTGGGCGTAGTCGTTACCTCCGAGCAGCGCGACGACGTCGCCCGGGTGGAACTTCGAAGGCGCGTAGGCGTCCTTGCCGGCGGTACCGACGATCGTCGCCTTTTCGCCCCCGCAGGTGGGCCTCTCGGCGGCGAGGCCGGCGGCCGGCGGGAGAGCGCCGGTGAGGACGACGAACAGTGCTGAGGTGACGGCGGCCAGCCGCGCTGAAGTCTTCATGGGGGCAAGGAAACCCGATTGGCTCGGGGGCGGCGGGGGACCAAGGTCCAGACCGCCCTACCCCGTCCCGGAATGCTCCCTTCTGGAAGCGTGTGATTGACTACAAAGTCAGGTGGTACCGGAGCAGCCCATCGGGAGAGGGCTCGCGCGCCGCATCCAGGCGCTCGCGGTACTCCTCGGCCTGCTCGCCCTGACCGCACTCGCCGGCTGCGGGGGCGACGACTCGACCGACGCCACGGTCGCCACCGGCGAGTCGATGAACCTCGACGTCCTCGTCTACAACATCGAGTACTCGGGCGACCACACGACCGACGCCGTGATCAAGGACGTCGATGCCGACGTCGTCGGGGTACTCGAGTCCTACGAGCGGCTGCCGGAGATCGCGAAGCGGACCGGCTACCCGTACTGGAACACGTCGCTGCAGATCCTCTCGAAGTACCCGATCCTCGAGGCCTCGGGCGCGGACGGCCTCTACGCGATGCTCGAGGTCAAGCCCGGCTACGTGATCCCGTTCTTCAACGTCCACCTCGACTACGTCGACTGGGGCCCGAACAAGCTCGTCAAGGGCGTGCCCGTCGACGAGGTCATCGCGAACGAGAACGAGGTCCGGACCTCGGCGCTCGAGCGGCCGATGGCCGCGATGGGCGACCTGCTCGGCCGGGGCTATCCGGTCTTCCTCACCGGCGACTTCAACGAGCCGTCGAGCCTCGACTACACCGCCGAGGCCGTCGGCACTCGCAAGGAGATCACCGAGCCGGTCGCCTGGCCTGTCAGCGAGGCGCTGTTCGACCTCGGCTTCCGCGACACGTACCGCGAGATCAACCCCGATCCGGTGAAGACCCCGGCGATCACCCAGGAGAAGACCGGCGAGCGGATCGACTACGTCTACGCCGCCGGGCCCTCGGAGACGCTCGACAGCAAGCTGATCGGCGAGCCTGGGGGGGAGGACGTCGACGTTGAGGAGTCGCCCTGGACCTCCGACCACCGCGCCGTCCTCTCGACATTCGACGTCACCCCTGTCGAGATGCCGACGCTCGTCGCCGTCGACGCCCGACTCGCAACCGTCGGCGACGAGGTCACCGTCACCTGGAACAACCCCGAGACCGGCGGCAACGAGATCGCGGTCGTGGCCGAGGGCGACGATCCCGGCGACGCGATCGAGACGATTCCGGGGCCCGACCCGAACGGGACGACCGCGGTCGACACCGCCGGCTGGGATCCGGGCTCCTACGAGGTGATCCTCAGCGACACCGACGGCGAGGTCGCCCGCGTCCCCTTCTACCTCCGCGATCCCGGCGCCCAGCTCGACCTGAAGACCGACAAGTCGAGCTACGCGAAGGGCGAACCGATCGAGGTCAGCTGGACCGGCGGCCCGGCCAACCGGTGGGACTGGCTCGGCGTCTATCCGGCCGACGACGCCGTGCCCGACAAGGGCGAGTACCTGACCTGGGACTACGCCGAGGGGCACTCGGCCGGAACGGTCCCGCCGCGCACCGTCGGCGAGGCGACGCTCGGCCCTGAGAGCCAGGGCGCGTCCTGGCCGCTGCCGCCGGGCGACTACGTCGTCCACTACCTGCTCGCCGACCAGTACGAGTCGGCCGGCAGCGCCGAGTTCACGGTCGAGCCCGGCGACTAGCCGGCCCTGGTTCAGCCCGCCTTCGCCTCGATCAGCAGCGCTTCGGCGACCGCGAGCACCTCGCCTTCGCCGTCGAGCAGCGCCGAGCCGGCCAGGTGCTTGCGCCCGTCCTTGGCGAGCGGCCACGCCATCACGACGTACTCGGTGCCGACCTCCGGAAGGTCGTCGACCCTGACCGTGAAGCGGGCGAGGAAGCTGACGGGGAGCGTGTCGGGATAGAGAGCGAAGTAGGCGGGGCAGTCGAGCGCCGCCCAGACGAACTCGGGCGCGACCCGGCCGGTGCCGTCGACGTCAGTGTTTGCGCCGGGCGTCCAGGTCGAGGCGACGACATCGCGGCCCTCGACCGCTCCGGCCGTCACCCCGAACGAGTCGTCGCGCGCAACCCCGCAGACGAAGCAGTGGCTGAACTCGCCGTCCGCGAGGCCCCGGTATCGCGTCTCGGCGGCCCGGGCCTCCTGGAGGCCGACCGGGTCCGGCACCTCGAGCCGGAGCTCGCGCGGCTTCGCCTCGGCGACGAGCGTCTCGCCGTCGTGGACGTCGATCCCGCCGTGGTCGTGCTCGGTGAGCGTCAACTCGCGATCGAGCGGGACCGGCGAGCGCAGCGACACCTCCGCGAGCTCGCCCATACGCATCGCGATCAGCCCGGCGGTGTATCCGCCCTGGCCGCTCTCGCGCGGTCCGTTGAAGCGGGCGGGGACGTAGAGCGTCGGTCGCGAACCCATCGACCGGACCGTAACGGGAAACGAAGCGCCGCCGTCAGCAGCTACTTGACGACGGTCGAGACCGGCACCCGGGTCAGCAGATCGCCGTCGACCGTCGCGCTGACCTGGATCACGATCGACGAGTTCTTCTTCGCCTTCTTCGCGACCTTGAAGGTCAGCTTGCCCGTCGCCGCAGCGCCGACGGCGATCGGCTTCAGCGTCTTCGGCTTCGGCGCCTTGGCGAGCCTCTTCGGAGCCTTTGCCGAGAGGACGAGCCCGTCGATAGCCCGCTCGCCGTCGTTCCGCATCGTGTAGCTCACCTTCAGGCGCTTGCCACGCTTGACCTTCTTCGGCGCCTTCAGCTTCAGGAGGCCGGAGGGAAGCGGCGCGACCCCGGTGCCCGAGAGCGGAATGCTCGCGACCGGCGCCAGCGGCCCGCTGACCTGCAGGGTCGCCTGCTTGTCGCCGTCGGCCGTCGGCGCGAACCCGATCCCGATGTTGCACCGGTCGCCCGGGCCGAGGTTGGCGGCGAGGCAATCGCCGGACGAGATCGAGAACTGGCTCGAGTCGGCGCCGGTGATCGTCACCGAGTTGATCACGCCGCCGAGGCCGCCCTCGTTGACGATCTCGAGGGCGTCGGTCGTCGAGTGCCCGGTCGTGACGTCGCCGAAGTCGAGGCTGGTAGGACTGCCCACGAGATCGGTCTTCGCGCCATCACCGGACAGACCGACCCCGACCGGGTCGATCGCCGGGCCGTCGACCGTCAGGGTGGCCGACTTGGCGCCGGTGGAGGTCGGCTGCAGCGAGACCTGGACCGAGCACGTCTCGCCGGGGTCGAGCGTCTGGTCGGTGCAGGTGTCAGTGCCGATCGCGTACTGGCCCGAGTCCGTACCCGAGAGCGCGACGGAGGCGATCTGCGCCGGCAGGACGCTCGTGTTCGTGATCGTCACGGAGTCGGAGTCGCTCTGGCCGACCCGCACGGTCCCGTAGGCGATGCTGCTCTTGTCGGCCCCGATGCCGGGCGCCGCCAGCATCACGTTCGCTCCCTGCGTGATCGCCGGGTTGCTCGACGCGCTGGTGGTCACGACGTCTTCGGCACCGTCGTTGTTGAAGTCGCCGACCGCGAGCGCGCTCGGGAAGAACTGGTTGTCGCCGAACGAGAACGGCGAGCCCGATGCCTGGGTGAGGGCGCCGTTGTTGTCGCCGAGCCCGGCCGAGAACGAATGACCGCCGAAGTCGCCGGTCAGCACGTCGAGCTTGCCGTCCCCGTCGATGTCGGCCGCGACAGGCGAGATCGGGAAGTCGCCGGTGGTGAACCGGCTCGCGGGATCCTCCACGAAGAGGTCGTCGGCGTTGCCGAGCAGGAGCTGGGCCCCCGGGCTGAGGTCGGTCACGACGAGATCGTCGCGGACGTCGGCGGTGATGAAGTCGCCCGAGGCGACGGCCTTGGGAAACCCGTCGCCGACGATCCCGAACGGGCTGCCGTCCTCGGGCTCGAACGTGCCGTCGCCGTTGCCGGTGACCGCGTACACGCCCCAGTACTGGGTGTCGGCGAGGCTCGACGGGAAGTTCGTCATCGCGAGGTCGGTCATGTCGTCGCCGTTGAAATCACCGGCGGCGATGTATTCGAAGCCGTAGGCCCCCGGGATGCCGGTGTGCGCGACCGGCTTCGGGGTGAAGTTGCCGTTGCCGTCGTTGAGCGCGACCGAGTAGGCGTCCGTGTAGGCGGAGTTCGCCGCGTCCTGATCGCCGTCGCCATCGAGATCGGCGAGCACGAAGTTGCTCGACGGTGCCGCCATCGAGAAGGGCGTGCCCTCGCTGAAGGTCCCGTCCCCGGCGCCGAACAGCGGCTTCGTGTAACCGCCGCCGTACCCGACCATGAGATCGAGCTCGTGGTCGCCGTTGAGGTCGGCGGCTTCAATCGACGAGCCGCCACCGGTTGCCCCGATCGGGCTCCCCACGGGCTGCGTGAAGGTCCCGTCGCCGTCGGAGAGCCAGACGAAGACGCCCGAGTCCTTCCAGACGCCGTGTTCGCTGTCGTAGGTGCCGCCGGCGACGGCGGCGAAGTCGTCGATCTGGTCGTCGTCGAAGTCACCAGTCGCCACGTCGACCTGCGTCGTTCCGATCGGGTCGGGCGCCACGCCGTTGATCGGGTTCTGGGAGGAGGGCTTGAAGGTGAGCGCTGAGGCCGTTGCCGGTGCGAGGGCGATGGCCAGCAGGGCGATGACGAGAACGGCGATCGGACGAGACGACTTCAAGTGGGTGTTCCTTCTCTGACGGTTGCCGGAAGCCAATCGACCGGCGCGGTGAAATTCTTGAATGCCGAATTCTGAAGGCTGAGGCGGCGGGCCGAGCCGGTTGGGGGTCGTCCTCGGGGACGACGCCGGATCGTCCTCGCGGCCGGGCCGGAGATCGTCACCGCGGGCGACGCCGGGGCGGGGCATCCGATCGAGGATCCCGTTCATCGAGTCCAACCCGACGAAACGGAGATTCCCCATGCGAAACCTCACCGACCCCAGCCCGCGCGTCGCCGCCCTGAGCGCGTTCGTCGTCGCCGCATCCTCCTCGGCCGGCGCCGTCATCCACCTGACCCACGAGCAGTCGAGCGAGTCGACCGTCGTCGGCTCGGTCGAGCACATCGCCCTCGTGCTGTTCAGCCTGATGGTTCTCGGCCTGATCGCGCCGATGATGTACCTCGGCCGGCATGCAGCCGGCAGCGTCAAGCCCGGAATCGTCACCGCGGCGGCGGCGATCCCGCTGGCCATCCTCGGCCAGATCAGCAACGTCCGCGGCGAGGACCCAGCGTTCTTCGGGTTCATCGCGGCTCCGACCAACCTCGCGATCTTCGGAGCGATGGTCGCGATCGCGGTGATGGCGTCGAAGCGCGGCTTTCAGCCCCGCTGGCTCGTGATCGCGCTGCCGGTCGTCCAGATCGCGGCGCTCCCGCTCTCGCAGTTCGGCGGCATGTTCATCGCCGCGGCGTACTGGCTGGCGCTCGCCGCCTGGATCCACCGCTCCGAGCGGGCGACCGCTCCGGCGGCCGCCGTCCCGGCCGCGGCCTAGGCGAATCGGGGCACCAACGACGGCGGGCCGGCATCGCTGCCGGCCCGCTTCGTCGTCCCCCGTGATCTCTCAGGTCGGTCCGGGACCGACCTTGCTGACATTGCTGACGCGGGCGATCTTGTCGGCGCCGTCGAGCGTCACCCAGAGCGTGTTGTCGGGGCCCTTCGCGATCCGCCGCGGGCCGGTGTTCTGGCCGAAGCTGACCGGCGCGGCCAACTTCCCGTTCGCGGCGTCGACCGCGAGCAGGTCGTTGGTCGCGAAGCGCGGCATCCAGTACATCTTCTTCGCGTACGCGACTCCGAACGGGTCACCCGCCGTCTTCGACTTCTTGACCTTGCTCTTGACGACGCGACCGGCGATTTGCGGGTTCGACGTCGGATCGGCGTAACCCGCCTCGCCCTTCGGTCCGGCGGCGATCGCCTGCAGCCCGGAGCCGGCGCCGGTGTCGAACGCCTTCGCGGTGCCGTCGGTGTTGACGCGCACGACCTGGCTGCCGAAGTCGGCCACCCAGAGCTTGCCGTCCTTGCCGCGGTCGATGTCGCGGCCGGCGACGAGGACCGGGAACGACTCGGCGCTCTCGGGGTCGGCGACCGGGATCCGGATCACCTTGTCGCCGCTGACCGTCCACATGTTCCCGTCGGGGCCGCGGACGATCCCGCGCGGGTCGCTGATGTCGCCGATCGAGTGGCTCTGCGCTGCATCGGGATCGGCCGGGTCGAAGACGGCGACGCCGCCCGACTGGGTCACCCAGAGGGTCCCGCCGGGGCCGCTGCCGATTCCGACCGGGTTCGCCACGTTGGGCGGGTCGTATTCGGTGACCTTGCCCTTGGGCGTGATCTCGGCGATGTCGTTGCCGTTGTCGAGCGTCACCCAGATGTGGCCGTCGGGGCCCTTGGTGATCTCGTTGTTGGTCCCGACGCCGGAGACGTCGAACTTGCCGGTGACTTTGGGCTTGGCGCTCGCCGGCGCGGCGACGACGGCGAGCATCCCGAGGACGGCGCAGATCACGGCCAGCGTGCGGAAGTGGGGTTTGCGGGGACTGGGATATGTGCGAGGTGATGAGTTCATGCCGTCAGGTTGCCGCCCTCTCTTCGTCGTTTCCACCTACCCCGGTGTGGTCTCGGCCACCCCGGCTCAACCCTTCTCGTCGGCGAGCTCGAGCGCGATCCGGCTCAGTCGCTCCCCGATCGCGGAGACGCGCTCGTCGCCGTCCTCGTAGAAGCCCTCGCCGCTCTTCACTCCGAGCTTGCCCGCTGCGACGTGCTCGGCGATCGTCGCCGATGCGGTCTGGTCGGTGGCGAGCTCGGGATAGAGGGCGTTGGAGATGTCGCGCAGGGTGTCGTGGCCGATCAGGTCGGTCATCTGCAGCGGCCCGAACACGGGAACGAATGCGCGTAGCGTCGTCTGCACGAGCGAGTCGAGCTCGCGCGGCTCGACCGCACCGGCGTCGACGAGGTGGAGCATCTCGCGCAGCATCGCGAACCAGACGCGGTTCCAGAGGAAGCCGGGGATCTCCTTGCGGAGCAGGACCGACCGGAGGCCGACCTCCTCGCAGAACGCCACGGTCGCGTCGGTTGTCGCCTCGCTCGTCCGCTCGCCGGGAACGACCTCGACGAAGATGATCAGCTGCGTCTGTACCGGGTGGAGGACGATCGCCCGCTCGGGGTGCCCCATGCCGGCCGCGAGCCGGGTCATCGGGAAGTTCGAGGTGGCGCTCCAGATCAGGGCGTCGGGATCGACCGCGGCCTCGACCTGCTCGTAGACGGCCGCCTTCTCGTCGGCGTCCTCGACGATCGCCTCCATCACCGCGCCGCAGGGGCCGAGGGCCTCGGCGAGGTCGTCGTGGACGGAAACGCGGGCGACGATCGCGTCGACCTCGGAGGCCTCGACGGCGCCGATGTCGGCCAGCGTCCCGAGACTCTGGCGCAGCCGGTCGGTGAGCGTCCCGGCCGAGCCGCCGGGTGACCATGCCCGGACCTCGCGCCCGGCGAGCGCGAACTGCTGGGCGAAGAGGTGGCCGATGTAGCCGGCGCCGACGAGCCCGATCGGTCCCTCCGGCGTCCGTCCAGCTGCCATGGGTCGATCCTAGTCGCGAATGACCCGATATCGCAGGTGAGTTACCCCGCCCTCGCCCTCGAGAACGCTGACGCGCTCGAGCTCGACCTGCCCGGGCTCGAGACCGTCGAACAGCCGGCGGCCGGCGCCGAACAGGACCGGGATCACGTGCAGGGAGATCTCGTCGAGCACGCCGGCCGTCAGCGCGAGCCGGGCGATCCCGGCGCCGTGAACGAGGACGTCGCGGTCGCCGGCCGCCTCCTTGGCCAGGCGCATCGCCGTCGGCACGTCGTCGACGGCTGTGACCAGCGGCCAGCCACTGATGTCGATTCCCGGCTCGTCGCGGTAGGGGATGAAGATCGGGACGCCGTCGTGGTGGTCGCCGCCCCAACCGCCGGCGGGCTCGAAGGTGCCGCGGCCGGCGACGATGGCGCCGGTGCTCATGAACTCGTCGACCACCCCGCCGTTGACGCCGCCAGCCTCGCTGATCGCGCCGAGGTCGACGTCGCCGCCGGCGAAGACCCACTCGTGGAGGCGGTGGCCACCGTCGCCGAGTCCGTTGTCGGGGCTCTCGTTCGGCCCGGCGATGAATCCGTCGACGGACACGGACATGTAGAGGACTGTGCTGGACATCTCGATCTCCTCCTCGGTCGTTTCAGTCATTGAGACTGCCGGAGGCGCCGGAACTCATCGGAAGGCGACTTGGCACGCTGGATACGCTCTTCCCGTGGAAGCGCCCTCCAGCCCGGTTCTATCGCCCTCGCAGCTCGAGACGCTCGCGGCGGTGGGGGAGGAGCTGACCGCAGAAGCCGGGGACGTCCTCTACCGCGTCGGCGACCGGACCTATCCGATGATCGTGATTCTCGAGGGCGAGGCTGCCGTTCAGGACCCCGTCGGCAACGAGATCGTCCGCCACGGCCGGCACGGGTTCCTCGGCGAGATGAACCTGCTCAACGGCCAGACCGTGTATCTGACCGCCGTTGCGACCGAGCCGATGCGCTACATCGCCGTTCCGCGAGAGGAGCTCCGGCCGCTGCTCAACGAGGGCGGCCCGCTCTCCGACCTCCTGCTCAGCACCTTCATGGAGCGGCGCGAGGCCCTGCAGACCGTCGAGGGGATCGGCGTCCACGTGATCGGCCCGCGCTCCTCCGCCGACACCCGGCGGATCGTCGCCTTCGCCGGGCGCGGCCGGCTGCCCTACCAGTGGACCGACCCCGGCCACAGCGACGACCCGGAGATCGCTGCGCTCGTCGAGGGGCTCGGCCCCGAGGATCTCCCGCTCGTCCGCCTTCCCGGTGGCACCGACCTTCGCAACCCCACCAACGGCGAGCTCTCGCGGGCGATCGGCGTCGGCCTCGAGCTCGAGCCGCGGGAGGAGGTCGACCTGCTGGTGATCGGCGGCGGCCCGGCCGGCCTCGGCGCCGCCGTCTACGGAGCCTCGGAGGGCCTCGACACGCTCGTCGTCGAGGGCACGATGCTCGGCGGGCAGGCCGGGACGTCGCGCCGGATCGAGAACTACCTCGGCTTCCCGGGCGGGATCAGCGGCAGCGAGCTGACCAGCCGCGCCGTCACCCAGGCCCGCAAGTTCAAGGCGCGAACGGCGACCCCGTACCGGGCGACCGCGCTGGAACCGGGAACGGATCGCCATCTCGTCCGGCTCGAGGAGGGCAACGAGATCCTCGCCCGCAGCGTCGTCATCTCGACCGGCGCCGAATACCGCAGGTTGCCGATCGACGACCTCGCCGAGTACGAGGGCGTGAGCGTCTTCTACGCCGCCGGGCCGCTCGAGGGGGAGCGCTGCGCCGCGCAGCGCGTCGGCGTGGTCGGCGGCGGCAACTCGGCCGCGCAGGCGGCGATCTGGCTCGCCAAGGGCGGCGCGATCGTCACCCTGATCCACCGCCGCAAGGACCTGAGCGAGACGATGTCGCAGTACCTGATTGACGACCTCGACCGCTTCGGCGTGATCGTCCGCGACGGCGCCGAGATCGCCGAGCTCCACGGCACCGACGGCGAGCTCGAGGCCGTCACGCTCAAGGACGGCGAGCAGATGGCGATCGGCTACCTGTTCCTCTTCCTCGGCGCCGAGCCCTGCACCGACTGGCTTGGCGACTCGATCGCCCGCGACGAGAAGGGCTTCATCCTCACCGGCCCCGACGCCGGCGCCGCCGGGATCCACGAGACGAGCGTGCCCGGCGTCTTCGCGGCGGGCGACGTCCGCGCAGGCTCGATCAAGCGCTGCGCGATCGCGGTCGGCGAGGGCGCCGCCGCCGTCCGCCACGTCCACGACTGGGCGGCCGGCACGGCCTAGGCCTCGTCGGGGGTTGGGTCGGTGTGACCCTGGGGTACGGCGCGGACGCCCCTTCGCGGACTTAGGCTCCGTGCATGTTCCGGAGGGGGAGCAGAGCATTTGTGGCCGCGACGGCCGTGGCCGCTTCGCTGGCGGTTGTCGCGCCGAGCGTGGGCGCGATGAGCTTCACCGATCCGGTGCGGGTCAGCGACGAAGGTCAATCGGCGTACACGAAGGGAATCGCAGTGGGTCCGTCGGGGACGGCGACCGTCGCGTTCGAGCAAATCGGCCCGGATGGCGCCGCGCCCGTCGTCGCCCAGATCGCTCCCGACGGTTCGGTCGGGCCGCTCACCCGGCTCGAGGCGGGTGTGGGGCGCGGGCCCGAGGTCCAGGTTGATGCCGACGGCGTCGCGACCGTCGTCTGGATCGCGCCGGCCGGAGGAAAGGGCGTGATTCGCTACGTCCGGGTCGCCCCCGACGGCACGGTCGGTGAGACGCGGGAGGTCCCGGCGACGGATCCCGGCTGGTTCCTCGCGACGGCGATCGACGACGACGGCCGGGTTCACATCGTCTGGACGGAGTCCCGGGGCGCCCACGCGACGACCGTCGTCGAGGGCGAGCTGACCGCGTCGGGGGCCTTCGATTCGGTTCGGACCGTCTCCGACCGCAAGGAGGAGGCACGATGGCCCGGCATCGCAGTCGACCCATCCGGCCGGACCTGGCTCGCCTGGGACGCCTGTCCGACCAACCCGGACAAATGGCGATGCGGCATCCGCACCGCCACCGTCAGCGCTGCGGGCCGGGCGTCGAAGGACAGGCTGATCTTCGATCCGAAGAACAGGAACGCCTATGGGGTCACGGACGTCTCGGCCGGAAGGCTCGCGATCGAGAAGGTTCACCGCCGCCGTCACGTCCGCGCGCTCTTTTCGCGGATGTCGGTCCAGTTCGTGGACCTCTCCGACGGCCGTGAACCGGCCGCGAAGACCCTGAGCACCTGGATCGGGACCTACCAGACGGCCGGGATCAACCCGCAGATCGTGACCTCCTCAGAGGGGCGGTCGGTCCTCGCCTGGAACAACTTCCACCGGATCGACGCGGTCCGGATCGGGCCGGAGGGTCACATCTCGGCACCCTTCATCCTCTCGGACCCCGACGACCGCGCGACCGGCCTCGAGCTGGTCATGGACGGCATCGACCGGACGACGGTGCTCTGGCGTGGCCGTCACAGCGTCGATCTGGCGAAGCTCGACGATCGCGGACGCGTGGTCGGCACCGAGAGGGTGGTCGGCGACAACTCCGACGCGGCCGAGCCGATCGTCGGGGTCAACGATTCGGGCGTGACCACCGTGCTCTGGGACGAGTTCGGCACCGTCTTCGCGACGGTCGGGCAATGACGCATCCGGGATCGGGGCGTCTCTCGGGGCCCGCCGACCTCAGGACACGTGCGTCGCGGGCGTCTTCGCGCTCGCGCACTTGCCTCCGTTCTTCAGCGTCACCGCCGCCGTCTCCGCGTAGTAGTCGCCCGCCTTGACTTTGCCAGGGGTGACGGCCCACTTGCCGTTGGGCTTCACCTTGTCGCCGCCGACGGCCTGGTCGCTGCCGCCCTGCTTGCGATAGACGACGACCTTGCGGCCGTCGACGCAGCCGGCGTGGGAGTTGAGGTTGCCGGCGAAGCCGCCGGAGCTCTTCGAGTAGCCGATCGTCAGCTTGGTCGGGTAGCCGGCGCCTGCGTAGGCGACCGCGCCGCCGCCCGTTAGGGCGAGTGCCGCAGCCGCGAGTCCTGCCGTTGCCTTCCGATTCATTGGATCCTCCTGTCGTTCTGGGTCGGGATGGGGGCCGAAGCTAGGGAGCCGTCATCCAGCCGCCGGCAACGGTTCGGTAAGGACTTGGCAAGCGAAGCGATAGGGTGCGGGGCAGATGGGGGTCTCTGGGAAGAGAACGTGGGCAGCAGTCGTCGCCGCAGCCGCGGCCGTCCTCGCCTTCGCCGCCGCGCCCGCCGGTGCGGCCATCACCCACATCGAGATCAACGACACCTTCGACGGCCCGGGCTCGATCAAGGCGCCGTGTCCCGACGGCACCCACGTGGCCTCCGGCGGGATGGGGACCGTCAACGGCTACGGCGGGATCCTGCTGACCGGCTCCTACCCCTACGACGCGGGCGACAAGGACAAGGCGCCCGACGACGGGTGGAAGGTCGACGTCATCAACCGCGGCGGCCTCCTGGTCGCAGCGAATGCGCTCTGCTCCGACCAGAACTGGAAGTACGCGAGCGACGACTTCAAGTTCCCGCGCTTCGACGACGGCACCGGAACGGTCGCCTGTTCCTCCGGCACTCACATAGTCGGTGGCGGTGGCCGCGCCGGCACGATGATCGGTCTGCTGCCGGGCGACGGCAAGGACGGCGACAAGCTGCCCGACGACAAGTTCACGGTTCACACCGAGAGCGGCGCCACCGAGAAGACGAAGGGCACCGCCTACGCCGTCTGCGGCAAGGCGAAGCCGAAGTACGTCACGACCAAGACCACGCCGATCACCCCGCACAACGAGGGCGGCGAGTTCGACGCCATCTGCCCGTCCGGCCACGACGTCCTCGGCGGCGGCGCGGGAATCAACGTCGGCCATCGCGACGGCGCCATCAACTCGCTCTTCCCCCGCGTCGACTCGATCCAGGGGTGGGGCACCTACCTCGACAACTACGACAGCGCCGCCAGTCACACCGGCAAGGTCGTAGCGATCTGCGAGAAGTAGGCGGGTCTACTCGGTCTCGGCACCCGGCGCCGGGCTGAGTGCCTCGGGCAGCTGTGCGCGCGAGCCGATCTCGAGCTTGCGGAAGACGCTGCCGAGCTGCGACTCGACGGTCTTCTCGGAGACGAACAGGGCCTGTGCGACCGCACGGTTGGTCATCCCCTCGGCCGCCATTGCGGCGACGCGCCGCTCGGCGGGGGTCAGCGCGTCGGGGCCGCTCTCGCGCAGCCGCCGCGGTTGAGCGCCGCTCGCGAGCAGTTCCTCCAGCGCGCGGTCGGAGAGCGCCCGGGCACCGCAGGCGAGTGCGAGGTCGAGGCCTTCGCGGAGCGGCTCGCGCGACGCCCGCCGATCGCCGGAGCGCCGCAGCAGGCCGCCGAGATCGACCAGGGCGCGTGCCTGTCTGAGCTTCGCCCCGCTCTGCTCGCCGACCGTGACGGCCTCGCGGAGCAGCTCCTCGCCGTCGGCGCCGGCGACGACTCCGGCGACGCGGAGCGAGTGGCAGAGGATCCAGCCGGCTCCCCACTCGCGTGCGAGCTCTACTTCTTCGGTCGCGAGAGTTTCCGCTTCCGTCCGTTCGCCCAACTGCAGCTGGACGAGGGCGAGCGAGCTCCTCCAATTCGAGATCCCGGGGTTGCGCACCCCGGACTCGATCAGTCCCTCTCCACACCGGCGTAGATCGGTCGCCGCCTCCTCGAAACGGCCCTGCTCGATCCGCAGTTCGGCGCGGGTGCGAGCGAAGGTGTGGCTGCTGAACGATTCCGCCAGCCCGGTGACACCCTCTGCGTCGGTCAGCAGCGCCTCGGCCTCGTCGAGCTCCCCGCGGGCGATCAACATCCACGCCAAGAACCCCGAGAGGTAGGTCCCGATGACGGGAGCCTCGAATCGCCGGGCATCCTCGAGTGCCTCACGGGTGTCGTCCGTCGCTTCGACGAGCTCACCGCGGATCTGCAGGGCCATTCCGCGAAGTCCCGAGACCAAGGCCGCGCTGAGCACTGCGCCGCGGTGACGGGTCTGGCGAAGAGCTCCGTCGTAGAGGTCGATCGCACGGTCGACCTCGCCCGCATACATGAGGACCATCGGGGCGAAGGGGAGGGAGACGAGCGGCTCGTCCGACATCAGGTGGCCGCCCTCCAGCGAACGCTCGGCCAGGTCGATGGCCGTCCGCCGCGATCCGAGGCGGGACATCTCTTCGCGAGCCATGCCCGCCAGGAGCTTGCAGGCGGCGGTCGAGGTCGGCTCGAGACGGGCTGCGAGCTCGTCGATCCGCCCGGGCGCCATCGGTCGCTTCGACGTGGAGAGGGTGGAGGCGGCGAGCGACTCCGCCTCGAGCTCCATCGAAAGCTCGCCGCCATCGGTGACCGCCGCCAGCCCCCGGTCGAAGACGTCGACGGCCGTCCCGAAGTGGCCGAAGACACCGAGCGCCTTGCCCAGCGCCAGGGCGGACTCCGCTTCCTGCTCCGCGCCGTCCGCCTCGTCGAGGGCGCGTTCGAGGTGCTCGATCGATCGCTGGTCGCTCGCCCTCAGCTCGGCGATCCCGAGCTCGAGGAGGACTCGGTGTCGCAGGTCGGCGCCGGGCGGCTCGACGATCGCGCGCCGCAACAGCGCAGCCGCTTCCGCCGGGGCTCCGCGACCGACCGCGCGGCGCGCGCCGTCGAGGAGGGCGGAGGCGACCCCGGCGTCGCACTGCGGCGCGGTCGCGGCGAGATGGGCGACGATCAGGTCCGGATCGGTGGCCCGCTCCGAGAGGATCCCGGCGGCCCGGCGATGCGCGGCGTCGAGCTCCCCGGGACCCATCGCCTCCGCAACCGCCGTTCGGACGATCGGATGGATGAACCGGAACGCGAGCTTCGGCTCGAGTATTCCCGCGCGCGCCAGCCGGTCGGCCGCTTCCGCAGCGGCTGCCGGCGCGAGGTTCGCCACGTGCCCGGCGGTCGCGAGGTCCGCCTCGTTCCCGAGCACCGCGATGGCGGCGGCCAGTTCGGTGGCGCCGGGACCGAGTCCGGCGATCCGCTCGTTGACCGCACGAGCGACGCGCGGCGGCGCCAGCGTCTCGACGTCCTCGGCCGAGGCAGGTCCGGCGGTGGCGCCGCGGTCGCGGAGCTCGGCCGCCAGCTCCCGTGCGAGGAAGGGATTGCCGCCCGTCGCTCGCCGGCAGACCTCCGCGAATCTCGCATCCGGGCTGATGCCGAGGATCCCTCCGACGAGGCTCCCGACGGCATCGACGCTGAGCGCGGAGGGGTCGAGAACGCCGGCCGCCGCCGAGAGGGCTCGAAGCTCGTCGCGTTCGGCACCCGACTCGCCCCGGCGCTGAGCGGCGACCAGCACCACCGGCAGCTCGGCGATGCGCGGCGCGAGGTAGGCGAGAAACCGCAGTGAGGCGGAGTCGGCCCACTGGACGTCGTCGACGAGGATGACCACGGGGTTATCGGCGGCGAGCGCGGCGGTGAGCCAGTAGAGGCCGTGCAGCGTCGCGAACGTCGCCGGTGCCTCGGCCGGAGCGACCACGGGGTCGACGGCGGGTCCGGCCAGTCCCGCCGCACCGTCGAGCAGGCGTCTCCGCTCGTCCTCGTCAGCGGATGCGATCGGCGGGCCGAAGAGTTGGCGGACGATGCCGAAGGGCAGCTCGCGCTCGAGCTCGCCGCCGAAAGCCTCGAGCGTCCGGAGCCCGCGCTCAGCCGCCATCGCAGTCGCGCTTCGCAGGAGCTCGGACTTGCCGATTCCGGCCTCTCCGGCGATCAACAGGGCGCTTCCCCGGCCGCCGGCTGCTGCTCCGAGCCGGCCGTCGATCTCGCTGAGCTCGACCTCTCGCTCGAGCAGTTCGTCACGGGCGACGGCGGGCGTTGACAAGGGTCAATCGTAGGCGATTTCAGGCAATTTCAGGGGGATTTTCAGGGTGCCGTCCCGATGCGCGAAGCCGCATCCGAGGCGACTATCGGCTCGCTCGAACGCACCCACGAAGGAGATCCACCATGAGATTCGCAGTCTGGCTCTTCGCCGACCCGACCAGACCACTGAACGGACCGCGGCCGCTCCACGGGGACACCCCGGTCCGGCTCCGCGACCGCCTCCGCGCGCGTCTTCGCGCGCAGCGGCTCGATCGCCGGCTCGCCGCCGGAGAGCCGGCGGCGGGATCCCCGGTCCTCGAGCACCGCGCCCGGCTGCTCATGCGGACCTCGAGCCGTGCGGGAGTCGCGGCGGGCCTGCGCCACGTCGCCCGTGGCGATACGCGCAGCGCAACCCTCGGGAACCGGCTCCGCCCGGTGGGCGGCATCGCCGCGAGCGCGGCGGCGGAGATGAACCAGCTCGCAGACCGGATCGACGGTGCGGGCCCGGTCGACGTCCGGCTGCTCGCGGCGGCGCGGCAACTGCTCAGCGACGGATCCGGGCCGCTGTATCGCCGGCGCATCGACGAGCGCCCGGGCGAGCGAGTCCCGGAGACGTTCGCACCGGCGGAGGTGGCCCGATGAAGCGGCTGCTGCTGGCGGCGCTCGCCGCGACGATCCTGGCCGCCGTGCTGCCGGCGAGTTCCTCGGCCTATGTCTACTGGGCGGACTTCGGGGGGATCGGGCGCGCCGAACTCGACGGCGCGGGCTCGGTCCGTCACTTCATGGACGGGCCGCAGGGGCAGGTCGCCGTCGCCGTCGACTCCCGGCACGTCTACTGGGCCGACAACTACGACGACACGATCGCGAGAGCCAATCTCGACGGGACCGGAATCGAGCGGTCGTTCATCACCGGCGCGGCCGGTATCTCCGGCATCGCCGTCGATGCCGGGCGGATCTACTGGACGAGCTTCTCCACGAACTCGATCGGCAGGGCCAACCTCGACGGCACCGGAATCAACCGGTCCTTCATCACCGGCGCGAACAGTCCGCAGGGGATCGCGGTCAACGGCCAGAACGTGTTCTGGGGCAACGGCTACACCGGGACGATCGGTCGCGCGACGCTGAGCGGAGGGAACGTCAACCAGAGCTTCATCTCGGGGGCGACGGTGCCGAGTGCGATCGCCGTCGACGCCGATCACATCTACTGGAACAGCTGGAACTGGAACGACATGGCCAACGGGAAGATCGGCCGCGCAAACCTCAACGGCACGGGCGTCAATCAGTCGTTCATCACCGGCGTGACGGCATCGGGCCTCGCGGCGGACGGAAGCCACGTGTTCTGGAGCGACAGCCTCGGGCAGGCGATCGGCCGCGCCAACCTCGACGGCTCGGCGGTGAACGAGAGCCTCGTTCCCCGGCTCTACAACCCGGTCGGCATCGCCGTCGATCCCGGACCGGTCGGCCCCGCGAAGGGCCATGCGACGCCGAACCCCGCCGCCCTCGACCTCGGCAGTCAGGCCGAGTACACGATCGGACCCGCCAAGTCCGCCGAGATCGTCAACGACGGCCTCGGCGATCTCCACCTCGGCAGGCTCACCGTCGACGGCGTCGACTCCGATGATTTCCTCGTCTCCCACGACGAGTGTTCGGGCGCCACCCTCACGCCCGGACAGGCCTGTGCGATCCGGATCCGCTTCGCCCCCGGCGAGACCGGTGACCGAACGGCAGCCGCGACCGTCACGACCGACGACGACGCCGGAAGCACGTCGATCGCGCTCGCGGGAACGGGCGCCGAGCAGCCACAGGGGCCGACGGGCCCGACCGGGCCTACGGGTCCCCAGGGCCCCCAGGGTCCGGCCGGCCCTCCCGGCCGCGACGCCCAGGTCACCTGCAAGGTCAAGCAGCGCGGAAAGAAGGCGAAGGTCACCTGCAGGGTCAGGTACGCGACCGCCAAGTCACGGCTTCCATGGAGGCTGACCGCGGACCGCGAGGTGGTTCGCCGGGGCCGGACGGGTCCGTCGGGGCGGGTCCGGATCCCGGCCGGCCTCGAGCCGGGCCGCTATGCGCTCCGCGTCCACGGAATGCGCCCGGTGCGAATCGTCGTCCGGTGATCCCACCCGGTTGGCACGCAGCGGTTTCGGGAGTACGCTGCCCGGAACCCGCGCACCGACAGGGAGGAAGCAGATGCGCCCCAGACTGACCTACGCCAACGTCGTCGCGACGCTTGCGCTCGTTCTCGCCATGGGGGGCGGCACCGTCTACGCCGCGATCCAGCTCGGCAAGGACGACGTCAAGAGCCGGAACATCGCCCCGGGGGCGGTCCAGAGTGCCGACCTCTCCCCGAAGGTGCTGAAGGGGCTCGACGTCGACGTGACGGGCTCGGCGAAGTCGGGCGCCAAGAGCGGGATCAACACGAACACGGCCGTCCCGGTGAAGCTCAAGGGCAAGACGAAGTTCAAGCCCAAGGGCAAGTCGGTCGCCGCCCTCGCGGCCGAGGCGAAGTTCACGATCGCGACCGCTGATCCGGCGGAGTACTGCAACCCCGCCGCGGTCCTGTACCTGAACGGCGAACGGACTCGCGTCTTCGCGGGCCCGGAGGACGACGGCAACTCGACGACCCTCGTCACGAGCTTCGGCCGCGACGCGGATGGCCCCTTCGGCCTGGTCGCGAAGAAGCCGCTGAAGATCACCGCCGCGGTCGAGGGCGATGAGAACTGCACCCCCGACTCCCAGCTCGACCGCCTCGAGGTCCGCATCCTGCAGATCCGCTAGCCGCGAAACGAAGGAGGAACCGATGACCCCGACGAGAGATCTTCGTTCCCGACTCGCAGCGGCTGCGGTGCTGCTGGCGGTCCTCCTCGTTCCGGCCGCCGCCGAGGCGTCCCCGAGCGTCTACGTCGGCAACCTCGGCGACGGCAACATCTCCCTGTTCCAGGCGGACGCGAGCGGCGTGCTCACCCCGCAGTCCCCGGCGACGGCGACGGTCTCGAGCCCGGATGGGCTCGCCGTCAGCCCCGATCAGGACAGCCTCTACGTCGCCAACAGCGTCAGCTCCGGGACCGTCTCGCAGTACGACATCAACGCGAACGGCGCGCTGACGCCGAAGTCGCCGGCCACGGTCGCCGCCGGTTCGTTCCCCGGCGGGATCGTCGTCAGCCCCGACGGCAACAGCGCCTACGTCGTCAACAACGGCTCCTCGACGATCTCCCAGTACGACATCGACGCCAACGGGAAGCTGACGCCGAAGACGACGGCGACGATCGCGACCGACATCTCGCCGTTCGGGATCGCGATCAGCCCCGACGGCGCGAACGTCTACGTCACCAACTACGTCGCCCCTGCGGGCGGGTCCATCACCCAGTACACGGTGGGTACCGGAGGAGCGCTGAGCGCGAAGACCCCGGGTTCCGTCGCCGCGGGCGCGTTCCCGGCGGGGATCACGGTCAGCCCCGACGGCCAGAGCGTCTACTCGACCGAGCTCAACAGCTTCTTCGTGCGCCAGTACGACGTCGCCGGGAACGGGACGCTGAGCCCGAAGGACCCGGCGACGGTCAGCTCCGGGCAGTTCCCGAGCTCGATCATCGTCAGCCCCGACGGCCTCAGCGCTTACGCCACCGACCAGCAGACCGACGAGATCTCCCAGTACGACATCGGCGCCGGCGGCAAGCTCGCGCCGAAGACGCCCGCGACGGTGGCCGGTGGCGACGCCCCGTTCGGGATCGCCATCGACGCCGCCGGGGAGAACGTCTACTCGACCGCCTACAACGACTTCAAGGTCCGCCACTACGCGGTCGGCGCCGGCGGCGGGTTGACCCTGAGCGGGACCCCGAACGACGTCGGGGCGTCGGCCCGTCAGGTCGTCGTCCGCAACGACGTGATCGCGCCGTCGGCGAACATCGACTCCGGGCCCAGCGGCACCGTCGCCACCGGCGACGCGAGCTTCACGTTCTCGGCGAACGAGAGCGGTTCGACCTTCGAGTGCCAGCTCGACGCCGGCGGCTTCGCCCCGTGCGCGTCACCGAAGACGTACAACTCCCTCGCCGAAGGTCCCCACACCTTCGCCGTCCGGGCGACCGACCAGTGGGACAACCTCGGTCCGGCGGCCACGCGGACGTGGACGGTCGACTTCCCCGACCCGCCGCCCTCGAACGAGTTCACCTTCGGTTCGGTCAAGCGCGACAAGCGCAAGGGCACCGCAACTCTCACGGTCCAGGTGCCCGGGCCGGGCGACGTCGTCCTCGCCGCCTCCAAGAAGGCCAAGGGCTCAGAGGCGCGGGCCGAGGCCCCCGGCAAGACGAGCGTCCTCGTCCGCGCCGCCGGCAAGGCGAAGAAGAAGCTGCGCCGGGCCGGGAAGCTCACGGTCCGCGCGAACGTCACCTTCACCCCCGACGGCGGCGATCCGAACACGCAATCGACGAGCGTCACGCTGAAGCAGAAGCGGGCGAGGTGACGCGCGGCCGGCGCGCTAGCGCGAGCGCTTGATCGTCACCGTCTGACGATCGCTGTTGAGCTCACCGCCGGTCGGCGTGAAGTCGACCTGCAGCTTCACCTTCAGCTTGCCCTTCTTCTTGAGCGTCTTCTTGGCCTTGGGGGTGAGCTTGAGCTTCGCCGAGACCGTGGCGGCAGCGGCGACATCGATCGTCTCCGTCTTGATGCTCTTGCTCGCTCCCTTGGCCGGGACGGCGAGGGCCTTACCGGCGATCTTGCACGGGGCGTTGACGCCCGCGGGCGCGTTGCAGAAGGTGAGGGTGCCGGGGCCGGCGACTTCGGTCTTGACCTTGACCGCCTTGCAGGTGCCCTTACAGGTGGCCTTCTTCGTGCGCACCTGGACCTCGTTCGGAGGCGGCTCGACGGCCTCCGACTCGCGGTCGAACCGCGTCAGCGCACTCGAGCCGGTCGAGGTGACGTAGACGGACTTGCCGTCCGGGCTGACGGTGACGCCGGAGCCGCCCATCAGCCCGTAGGTGGTCGACTCGCATCCGGCCGCCCCGGTCTCGTTGATGCAGCCGCCGTCGGCGATCGCGCCCGTCCCGGTGTCGCGGTCGAAGCTCACGATCGCCTGATCGGGGCTGCCGCCCACCGCGTAGACGCTCACGTTGTCGGGGCTGACGGCGATGGCGGTTCCGGTCGAGAGGCCGTCCGCCTTGGCGCCACCGCAGTTGGTCGCCGACTCGGTATCCGCGATGCAGCCGGCGCTCGTCAGCGACCCGGTGTTCGACCGGTTGAAGCGGACGACCGCGGCGTCGCTGTCGGAACGGGCATAGACCGATTTGCCGTCTGGGCTCACCGCGATCCCCTTCGCGCCCGCCAGGCCCTGTGCCGGTGAGCAGCCGACGATCGGCGAGTCCGTGTCCGCGAAGCATCCGAGCGGGCTCAGGCCCGGAGCGCCGAAGCTCGCGACGGCGCCGCCGCGCGAGGCGACGTGCAGGGATTCGCCGTCGGCGCTGATCGCGATGTCGTTGGCATTGCTGAGACCCGGAGTCTCGGCTCCGCAGGCGAACGCGTCGGGGGTATTGGAGATGCACGCGCCCGGGCTCAGGACCCCGGTGCTCGTGTTGCGCGCGATCCGAACCACCGACCCGGTGCCGCCGCCGGTTCCACCGGCCACGTAGACGGCGCTGCCGTCGGGATCGATGGTGATCGCCCTGCCGCTGTCGAGCCCCTTCTGGGTGAGCCCGCCGCAACCGGCGGTGTCGCCGGTGTTGGCGATGCACTCCGCGGGCGTCAGATCCCCGGTCGCGGTGTCGCGCTCGAGGTGGACGACCGAGTCGTCGGCGTTCGCGACGACGTAGACGTCGAGACCGTCCGGGCTGACGACGATGCCGTTCGGCGCCGCCATCCCGTCGGCGAAGTCAGCACAGCCGCTGCCGGCGAAGGTGTCGCTGTCGGCGATGCAGCCGTCGGACGTGAGCGCGCCGGTCGACGGGTTGCGCTTGAACATCGCGATCGCGCCGTCGCCGGTGCTGGCCACGTAGACCGACTTGCCGTCGGGACTGACGGCGACCGAGTCGGCCGCGTAGAGCCCCGGGTTCTCCGCACCCGTGGCGCAGTGGCTGTCGGGCGGGCCGGCGTCCTGGAAGCAGCCCTGCGGGGTGAGGTCGCCGATGGCCGCCGAGGCGATCGTCGGCACGAACAGAAGGCACGCCATGGCCAGCGCCGGCAGCGCAACAAGCTTGATCCCCCGAGCTCGCATCTCCATCCCCTCGAACCGTCACCCAAGTTGAACGGGTTCAGGCTATACCGGAAAAGCCGAGCCCACAACAGGGAACGCACCCGCGCTGGCGGATGCGTTCCCGGCAGCGGGCCCGGCTCGTACCTAGGCCGCCTGGCGGTCGAGCTCGAGCGCCCGCACCCGCTCTGCCTCCTCGCGGGGCGGGAGCTCGCCGAGCTCCTCCTCGGCCTGAGCGACGCGGGGGAGGAGGGTCAGCGCGAGGATGATCCCGACGCCGATCACCGCCGCTCCCGCGAAGAAGGCGAGGTGGTAGCCGGAGATCAGCGCGTCGGTCGTCCCCTGGCCGTCGGCGATCAGGCCCTGGGTGTGGTCGGCGGCGAGCGTGCTCAACACTGCGAGCCCGAGGGCGCCACTCATCTGCTGGGAGACGTTGGTGATCCCCGAGCCGAGGCCGGCGTCGGCGGCCGGAACGTCGGCCATCGCCAGCGTCAGCAGCGGCATGAACGCGTTGCCGATCCCGAACCCGATCGCGAACGACCCGAAGAAGATCGTCGGGAAGAACGCGGTGTCGGGACCGATCGTCGTGAACAGGAGCAGCCCCGCCGCGGCGGTGGCCATTCCCGCCGTCAGCACCGGGATCGCTCCGAAGCGCTCGACGAACCGCGCCGTGACGCCCTGCGAGAGGACGGCGACGGTCAGCGTCCACGGCAGGAACGCCGCCCCGGTCTCCAGCGCGCTGAACCCGCGCACCTGCTCGAGGTAGAGCGTGACGAGAAAGAACGTCGAGTACATGCCGACGACGAGGAACCCCCGGATCAGGCTGGCGCTGATCAGGCCGTGGAGGCGGAGGATCCGCAGCGGCATGATCGGGTTCTCGATCCGCGCCTGGACGAACAGGAACGCGCCCATCAGCGCCGCGGCGAGGGCGCCGAAGCCGAGCACCTGGGGCGAACCCCAGCCGTTGTTGGTGACCTCGACGATCGCGTAGATGCCGCTCATCAGCGACGCGGTGACGAGCGCCGAGCCGACCCAGTCGACTCCGTGGGAGAGCCCGAGACCCTCGTCGGGGCGGATCTGCGAGCGGCCGGCGAGGTAGGTGGCGACGCCGATCGGGATGTTCACCAGGAAGACCCAGTGCCAGCTCAACGCCTGGGTCAGCAGGCCCCCGGCGAGCAGGCCGAGCGAGCCGCCGGCCACCGAGACAAACACGTAGGCGCCCATGGCCCGGGCCCGCTCGGCGGGCTCGGGGAACTCGGTGATGATGATCGCGAGGATCACCGAGGCCTGGGCGGCGGCGCCGATGCCCTGGAGGAAACGGGCGGCGACGAGCACGCCTTCGGACGGCGCGATCCCGCAGAGCAGGGAGGCGGCGGTGAACAGGACCAGTCCCGACAGGAAGATCCGCTTGCGCCCGAGGAGGTCGCCCAGACGACCCGCGAGGAGGAGCAGGCTTCCGAAGGTGATCAGGAAGCCGTTGACGACCCACGTCAGGTTCGCCTGGCTGAAGCCGAGGTCGTCCTGGATCGCGGGGAGGGCGACGTTCACGATCGTCACGTCGAGGACGATCATCAGCTGCGCCATGCAGACGATCGCGAGCGTGATCCACCGACGCCGGTCGGAGGACTCGCCGCTCGAGCTTGGAAATGGGAGGGAGGAAAGACTCATGTAGCTCCTTGACTTGCTTCCGGGCCCCTGCGGCCCTAAAATGGAGGCCACCTCCGCAATAAGTGGAGGCAACCTCCGGTCACTATACGGAGGCTACCTCCGGTTTGTCAACGAGAATTTCTAGATCCGTCGTATGAGCACTCCCGAAGCCACATCCCCGTCAGCGCCCACGCTCCTCGAGCGCCCCAAGCGCGCCGACGCCCGCCGCAACTACGAGAAGCTCCTCGCCGCCGCCCGCGAAGCCTTCGCGGAGGGGGGAGAGGCCACCTCGCTCGAGTCGATCGCCGACCGCGCCGGCGTCGGCATCGGCACGCTCTACCGCAACTTCCCGAACCGGCAAGCACTGATCGAGGCCCTCTACGTCGACGAGGTCGAGGAGGTCTGCCGCACCGCCGCCGAGCTCGAGGACGCCGACCCCTGGGAGGCCCTCAACGGCTGGCTCATTCGCCTCACCGCCTACGTCACCACCAAGCAGGCCCTGATCGCCGAGCTCGTCAACTACCTCGATAAGGACGCCACCCTCTTTCAGAACTGCCGCGGCTCCCTCTATTCCGCCGGCGAGCCCCTCCTCGTCCGCGCCCAGGACGCCGGCGTGGTCCGCTCAGATGTCTCGATCGACGAGGTCATCCAGCTCGTCGTCGGGATCGCCAAGGTCCCGAGCACCGACCCGGCCCAGACCCAGCATGTGCTGCGGGTGGCGCTGGACGGGCTGCGGTTCCGGGGCTAGGTATCCGGCCAAGACGGGGCCCCGCCGCTGGGCGCCGCCAAGTCGTATTAGGGTACCCTAACTTCGTGAGCGCGAATGACCTTCGCTGAGACAGTACTTCTGGCAGCCATCGCCGGCTTGACGATCTTCCTCGGGCTCCCGCTTGGGCGCATGCGGATCCTCAATCCCGTCCATCGAGTGGCGCTGGCGATGTTCTCCGTCGGCATCCTTGTGTTTCTCCTCGTGGATGTCTTGGGGCATGCTTTCGAAATCTCGGAAGGTGCGGTCGAGGCATTCGAGGAGGGCACCGGCGGCTTCGGCACCGCGCTCGGATACGTCGCGCTGCTGGTCGGCGGATTCGGGCTCGGAAGTGCAGGGCTCGGCATCTTCGAGCGCCGGATGCGCGACCGGGCGCCGCTGCCTCCGATCGCCGGTGGTGCTACTGGCGTCCTCGCCGTTGACGACGCCCAGCGATTGATCGCCGAACAGGATCACGCGGCGAAGCGCGCCCTGCACACCGGACTGATCATCGCCGCTGCCATCGGCGTTCACAACTTCGCCGAAGGGCTTGCGATCGGCGTCGCCGCTCAGTCCGGTGCCATCGGCCTGGCAACGGTGCTGATCATCGGCTTTGCCCTTCACAACGCCACCGAGGGCTTCGGCATCGTCGGACCCCTGGGCGATGTCCGCCCGAGCTGGCGTTGGCTGATTGGTGCCGGGCTGATCGCGGGAGGACCAACCTTCCTCGGCGCCGTCGTCGGGTACCAGGTCACCTCCGAGGCCCTCGAGCTCGCCTTCTACGGCGTCGCCGGCGGAGCCATCCTCTACGTCATCGGCGAGATCTGGCAGGGCATGCGTCGCTTCGGTCACCGCGAGCTCGGCCTTGCGATGCTCGCCCTTGGGTTCGCTGCCGGAGTTCTCACCGACCTCGTGGTTGTCTACGGCGGGGGCTAGGACCGCCGTTGCCGCTCAGGGCTGACGTCTGCCCGGTAGCCGAACCTCGAAGACCGCTCCCTGCTCACTAGGTGCCAGGAATACATCGCCCCCGGCCGCGTGAGCAAGGCGTCGGCTCAGCGCCAAACCCAGTCCAGTCCCCGCGCTGGTGCGGCGCTGATCCTGGGATCCGCGGTAGCCGGGTTCGAAGACTTGCTCAGCATCCTCTTCGCCGACGCCAGGGCCGTCGTCGGCGACCTCGATCAGAACTCCAGTGCCGTCGAGGCGGGCAGAGAGGGCAATCCTCGCCGAGGCAAAGGTCAGTGCGTTCTCGACGATCGGGTGGAGGATCCGCTCGAGTAACGGCGTTTCCGCGTCCACGACTAACCCGGGCGTCTGCGACACGTTGACCTCGATTCCCGGCGGGGCATCCCTGCGTGCGGCCGCCGCCGTCGAAGCGAGGGCATCCTGGATCGCAGTTGTCGGATGTGCGTCAGAGCTTTCTGCCCGAGCAGCCGCGAGTAGGGCGTCGAGTATCTGTCGTAACGCTTCCGAGCGCTCGGCGATGTGGCCGAGCGCGGCGCCGTCGGCGTCCGCGTCCCTTGACTCGGCCAACGCCAGCTCGGTCTCAGCAATGATCGCCGCCAGTGGCGTTCGAAGCTCATGGGAGATCTCGGCCGTGAGGCGCTGCTCATGGCGCAGACTGGCCGCGAGCTTGTCGAGCATCGAATCGAAGGCGGCGGCAAGAGCTGTGATTTCGTCGTAGGGCTCGCCGGCGGCAAATCGGTGTTCGAGATCGTGCTCGCTCCACTCGGTTGCTGAGCGCGTCATCTCCGCGACGGGGTCAAGGGCGCGCCCGAGTAGGAAGCGGGTGGCCAGGGCTACAGCCACCAGCATCAATGCAGCGAACACCACCGATGCCACCAGTGCCTTCTTGACCGTGCGTTCGTAGGGCTCGAGCGAGAGCGCCGCCACGACCGTCCCGACCTGCTGACCGCGATCATCGGTGACACCGAGCGCATAGAGCCTGACGTCGTTCGCCTGGCTCTCCGCGAACTTGCCGGTTTGACCGGCGAGCGAATCGGCCATCGACTGAACCTCTGTCGCTCCCGGCGGTCGCTCCAGTACCCGACCCTGGTTGTCGTAGACCCAGACTCCGCTCCCGGCATCCTGAGCCGGTGGGGCTTCGATCAGCTTGATCTCCCCGGTGCGACGAACGGCAACCGTCTCAAGAGCCGATTCAGCGCCTTCGCGGGCGACTTGATCGGCATCACTTCGCAGACTCTGCCGGAGGACGACGTTGAACCCGACGGTCAGGCCGGCGATGAGAATCGCCGCAGCCGAGACGACCAGGAGCGTAAGACGGGCCCGAAGGCTGCGAGGACGTCTCACTTGAGCACGTAGCCGACGCCGTGGACGGTCGTGACCGTGGCCTCAGTGGGGAGCTGGGAGAGCTTGCGACGCAAGCGGCCGATGTAGACGTCGAGGGTATTGTCGTGGACGATTGCGCCGTCGGGCCAGGCGGCGGCCACGAGCTCGCGCCGCCGCAATGTCTGGCCGGGGTCGGCAGCCAGCCTTCCGATCAGCTTGAACTCGGTCGGGGTGAGGGAGACCGACTCAGACCCGCAGCCGACCGTCAGCTCAACCGGGTCGATCAACAGATCGCCGGGAAGCTCGTTCCCGGGATTCTCGAGTCGCCGGTCCAGTGCTCGAAGGCGTGCCACGAGCTCGGCGAAGGCGAAGGGCTTGGTCAGGTAGTCGTCGCCGCCCGCGCTGAACCCGGAGAGCCGATCGGTCAGCGCGTCCTTGGCCGTGAGGAACAGGACCGGGGCGCTGTGTCCGCGGGATCGCAGCGCCTGGCAGAGGTCGCGGCCGTCGGCGTCAGGCAGGCCGATGTCGATGACGAGGAGACCGAGATCGGCCTGCTCGCTCGCCGCGAGCGCCTCGGTCCCGTTGGCGACGGCGCGGACTTCGAAGCCCTCCCGGTCGAGGCCTTCCGTCAGCAGTCGCCGCAGATCCGGGTCGTCTTCGACAACCAGCACGTTGGTGCCCTTCATGTCTGAAGTATCGCCCGCCTGGGCTCCGTCCTCGCATGGCACTCGCAGGCATTCAGGAGGCTGTCAGGTCGCGCTCGGCACCCTGGCAGGCATGACATCTCTCACCGCGAGCGCAGCTGGCTCAGACAAGTTCCGGCAGATGCTCAACAAGGTCCCTGAAGTCACCGTCTTCTTCTGGATCATCAAAGTCCTCTGCACGACGGTCGGCGAGACCGCGGCCGACTACCTGAACGACAACCTCGGGTTCGGTCTGACCAACACGTCCTACCTTGCCGCCGCAGTTCTCGTGGTCGTTCTGGTCGCCCAGTTCAGAACTCGTCGCTACATCCCCGGGATCTACTGGTTGGCGGTGGTCCTGATCAGCGTCGTCGGAACCCTGATCTCCGACAACCTGGTCGAGAACTACGGCATCGCGCTCCAGACGACAACGATCGCGTTCGGGATCGCACTTGCGGTCACCTTCGCGGCTTGGTACGCGAGCGAGCGGACGCTCTCGATTCACACCATTTACACGACCAAGCGCGAGGCCTTCTATTGGCTCGCGGTCCTCTTCACTTTCGCTCTCGGCACCTCCGCCGGCGACCTCGTCTCCGAACAGGCCGGCCTCGGATACTTCGTCTCGATCCTCGCCTTCGGTGGCGCGATCGCTCTGGTCGCCCTGGCGCACTACAGGTTCCGGATGGGGGCGGTCCTGGCTTTCTGGCTGGCATACATCCTGACCCGGCCGCTCGGAGCCTCGATCGGAGACTGGATGTCGCAGCCGAAGTCGGCAGGGGGCCTCGGCCTCGGAGCGACAGTCACGAGCTACATCTTTTTGGGCACGATCCTCGCCCTGGTCGTCTACCTGACCGTCACCAAGGTCGACGAGACCCCGACCGACTTCGACGATGCCGAGGATCCGGCTGCGCTGCCGGCGGTAGGCGCCGAACCAGCGACCGATCCCGCCCGGGCATAGGCAGGGTCGAGCGTCTTGGATTCTGGGCTTCTCAGCCTGCTGAACGGCTTCGCGGCATCGGGTGGGACAGCGGGTGAGATCGCCCGGCTTCTGGCCCAGGATGCGATCTTCCTTCTAATCGGCGTCCTGGCGATCGCAGCACTGCTTCCCGGCTCGGTGGCCGGCCGTCGGGTCGCTCTCTCGGCTTTGCTGGCAAGCGGCCTTGGCCTCGGTGTCGGCCAGTTCCTCGCTCAACTATGGGATCGGGCTCGACCCTTTGCAGATGGCTCGGGCACCCATGCATTGATTGCCCATTCGGCGGATTCGTCGTTCCCCTCCGATCACGCCATCGTCGCCTTTGCCATCGCGGCCTCGCTCCTGTTCTGGAACCGCCGGGTCGGCGTCGCAGCGTTCGCAGTTGCCGCGCTCGTGTGCCTCGCGAGGGTGTCCGTCTGCGTGCATTACCCGACCGACGTCCTGGTCGGGGCCGCGGTTGGCACCGGCGCCGCGATGATCGTTCAACTGTCGCGCCCGCAGGGCCTGGTGAGGTCGATCGCAGACCGCGTTGGGTCCTTTTACGAATGGCTGCTGGCGCTGCTTCATCTGACTAATCACGCCGAACAGCGGGCGGAAGGCTGATCGTCACCGTCGCGCCGGCACCCGAGGACTCGATCGCAGCTGTTCCTCCGTGGGCCTCGGCAATCGCAGCGACGATGGCCAGTCCAAGGCCTGTTCCCGGGGTGGTCCGACCGCTTTCGGCGCGAGTGAAGCGATCGAAGGCGGTGGAGGCGAATTCGGGCGGGAACCCAGGGCCTTCGTCGCTGACTTCGATCCGCAGATCGCCGTTGACCTCAGCGCTGAGGCGAATTGCGCCTTCCCCATAGCGAAGTGAGTTCTCGATCAGGTTCCCGATCATCGAGCGCACCCGCTCAGCGTCGAGAGTCCACTCGAGATCATCGGCCGCCTTCATCTCAATAGATCGCCCCTGGCTCTCAGCGCGAGAGATGAACCTGGATCGGCAACGATCGAGGAGCTCGTTGATCCTTGTCCCTGCAAGCTGGAGTTTGAGCTGTCCTGCGTCAGAGCGGGCCAGCTCGAGAAGGTCGTCAGCGAGTTGCTGCAGCGAGTCCGCCTCCTCGATCGCAGATGCGAACGCCGTCGCTGCCGTCTGAGGATCGTCATTGTGGCGCAGGCCGAGTTCGAGCTCGCCGCGAAGGATGGCAAGCGGTGTTCGCAGCTCGTGACCGGCGTCCGCGACGAAGCCACGCTGGCGCTCGAGCGATTGCTCGATCCGGGCCAGCATCTCGTTCAAGGTCGCGGCGAGGCGACCGATCTCATCGTCAGCGGCCGGCACCGGCAGGCGTTCGTCAGCTCGCTCGAGCGTGATCCGGCTGGCTCGTGAACGCATCGCCTCTACCGGCCTCATGCCGAGCGAGGCGACGAAGCATCCAAGCCCTGAGGCCAGCAACAGCGCGAGCGGTCCTCCGATGGCGAACGTCGTAGCGAGCCCGGACAGCGTTTCGGCCCGGTCGCCCGTGGAGGCCCCGACGGCTACGACGAACCGGCCCTCGTCGCTGGTTACCGGGCGAGCCAGAAGCCGCGCCTTTTCCTCGATGCCAGGGACGGGGCGAGGATCGAAATAAACGAGACCGCGGGAAGCGGCCTGTAACTCAGAGGGGGAGAGGACAGCCTTGCTGCCGAAGGCATCCGAGGAAGCGACGACTTTGCCGTTCGCTCGCACCACCTCCGACAGGATGTCCTCGGCGCCTTCGGAACGTTCGCCGGCGAGTCCCACTTCGTCGGGATCGGTGTTCTGTACCTGGCGAGCAAGATCGTCTGCCCGCGTTCGCAAGGCATCGTCGATTGAGCTGGAGAGATCATCGGCTACCCGCGTGTAGACGAAGGCGCCGACGAGGACCAGGACGATCGCCATCGACCCCGCGAACGCGATCGTCAGTCGAAGGCGTATCGGGATGCGGCTCAGGATTGGTCTGGCTCCCGCATCCGATAGCCGCTCCCGCGCACGGTTTCGATGGAATCGCACCCGAAGGGCCGGTCGATTTTCTGGCGGAGATACCGAACGTAGACGTCGACGATGTTGGAGCGGTTCTCATAGTCGTAGTCCCAAGCGTGCTCGAGCAGTTCAAGCCGGCTGAAGACGGTTCCGGGCTTGCGCATGAAGGTCTCGAGCAGCGCGAACTCCTTGGGCGACAGATCGATCGGCGTTCCATTGCGGCTGGCTCGACGTGTCGCAGGGTTCAGCTGGAGGCTTCCGACCCTGAGAACCGTCGGCCGCTCCGAGTTCCCCCGTCTGATCAGAGCCCGAAGGCGTGCCGCAAGTTCTGAGAACGAAAACGGCTTCCCGAGGTAATCGTCGGCCCCCTGATCGAGCCCGGCGACCCGATCCTCGATCGAATCCCTGGCGGTGAGCATCAGGATCGGGGCCCAGACGTCGTCGGTGCGCAGCCGGCGGCAGGTTTCGAAGCCGTCGATTCCCGGCAGCATCACGTCCAGCACGACAGCATCGAAGGGCGTGCTGCCGGCCATCCATAGCGCATCCTCGCCGCTCTTGGCAAGGTCGACGGCGAAGCCGTCCTCTTGGAGCCCTCGCCGAATCATGGCCGCCATCTTCGGCTGGTCTTCAACTACCAGGACGCGCATCGCTGTGGATTATCTGCGCCGAAGATGAGATTCAGATGAAAGCCGGAGGTTCGACCATGCAGCAGGAAGCCCCGGCGCCCGATCGGGCGCCGGGGCCTCGCCTCCAGACTGTTAGCCGGCGTCCTGCTGGGTCTCGATCTCGTTGAACGAGGAGTCGAGGAACACCTTCAGGGCCTGACCGTCCTTCGTGATTTCCACCTCGTAGGCAGCGCCCTTCGGCGTCGGCTGATCGTTGGGGTCTTCGACCGGATCCGACTGCTCGGCCGGTTCGACGTCGCCCGTAGCCTGGCCGCCGGTGGCCTGCTCGGCCGCCGCGCGCGCCTTCTGCTCGGCGGAAGCCGGAAGCTCGCCGTCGCCATCGCCGCTCTGATCGTCGGCGGTCTCGGCGTCGGCCGCGCCCGACTCGTCGTCTGCACCCTGCTCGCCGCCGTCCTCGCGGTCGCCGGGGGCGTCCGGAGCGTCGGCAGCCTCGTTGGCCTCGTTGCCGTCGGCCTCGTTCTCGACCGCCGTTCCCTGGTCCTGGGAGCTGCTGTTGCCAGTGGCGTTGGCGATCGCCGCGCCACCGAGAGCAAGGGCCGCGAGGGCAGCCAAGGCGGCCAGTGCTCGCTTGATCTTGTCGCTCATGTCGATCCTTTCCTTGGTTTCGCTCACCTGTTTGGCGAGCTCGACGGCAAGGTAGAAACGGCCGATGAGATGACGATGAAAGCCCGTGCAGCGCTACCGGCGCCGGGCAGCAGCAAGCAGCGGCAATGCGATGAGCATGGCCCCCGCGGGATAGATGAAGGCCGCCGACGGTGATACCGCGGTGTAGAGAATCCCCGCCAGGCCGCTGGCGATCACGTTCCCGAAGCTCTGGATTCCGGCAAGTACCCCGAAGGCGGAACCTCTGACCTGCTCGGGGGCCATCGCCGCCACCGCCGAGTGTTCAGCTGTCTCCACGGCGCCGATGCCGATCCCGGCGCCGATGAAGCAGACGGCGAGAAGCGGAATGCTGGCGCCGGCGGCCGCGAACCCGACGTAGGCCAAGGCGAAGACGGCGACACCAGCAGCCAAGACCCTGACCGTTCCTCGCCGGTCGCCGACGTGTCCGGCGGGGAAACTGGTCAGCGTCGCGGCCGCGTTGTAAAGGATGTAGAGAGTGATGGCGATCTGGGTCGCGGAGTCAGTGCTCCGACCCGGTTCGAGCAGATCGGTTGCGCGGAGGATGAGAAGGGTCGCCGCGATGTTGCCGAGTTCGAAGACGGAGACCCCGATCATCAATCGGCCAAGACGGCCCCGAAGCACCGGCCGAACCCGCAGCCGGATCGGTTCCCTTCTCTGCTCAGTTGGCTTTCGGGTGTGGCGGATCGCGTAGATGATCGCCACCACCGCAAGCAGCCCGGGGATGACGGAGATCATGATCGCCGTCCGAACGCCGACGAGGCCTACGAGCGCGAGGGCGAGAAGCGGGCCGATGATCGCTCCGAGGTTGTCCATCGCTCGCTCGAACCCGTAAGCCCGCCCGTAGGCGGTCGCGTCGACGGTGTCGGCGAGGAGCGCGTTACGCGAGGGCCCCCTGATCCCGCGACTGATCCAGGCGCCGGCGCGAAGGAATCCGACCTGCCAGGCGGCGGTGGCAGTTCCGATCAGGGCCGAGAGCACGGCCGTGGTCGCGTAGCCGCCGACGGCGACGTTACGACGCCTGTGAGGATCATCGGCGAGGGCGCCGCCGCCGAGCTTTGCCGCCCCAGAGAGACCGTCGGAAATACCTTCGATGAGCCCGAGAGCCGAGGCCGGAGCCCCAAGCGTGGAGGTCAGGAAGGCAGGAAGAAGCGCGGTCGGGATCTCATGTCCCGCATCGGACAAGAGGCTTGCCGCGCCGATGCCGCGGACTCCGGGTGTGAGCCAGGGTTCGGTGCTCGCAGGCTGGGCGCGGTCATGATCATCTTGAAAGCGCTCCATTCCTGACCGTCTCGCTGCCAGCCGACACCCTGTTCAGGGCATTCGACAATGCCGGAGGAGAGACTCGAACTCCCGACACGCGGATTATGATTCCGCTGCTCTAACCGACTGAGCTACTCCGGCGGGAGACGGGGATCGTAGCGGGACACGAGCGCAGATTTCGGATGCTGCGATTAGTCGCGGCGGGGGTCGCGGTCTCTTCTTGTGACGAGGCAAGCGAGGCGGAGGTGAAAGCCGTGGGCAAGTTGATCTGGCACGTGACGGCGTCGGTGGACGGCTTCATCGCCGGACCGGACGACTGGATGGACTGGGTGTTCGAGTACCGCAGCGACGGGCCACGGCTGGCGGACGAGGTGCGGGAGTCGACCGGCGCGATCCTCGCCGGCCGGGGCTGGTACGAGGGCGCAGAGGGCCGCTACGGCGGCGCCGCCGGCATCTACGGCGGCAACTGGTCCGGCCCGGTGCTCGTCATCACGCACCGTCTCGACGACGAGCCGAACCATCCGGCCGTGCGCTTCGTCGAGGGGCCAATCGAGCGCGCGGTCGCCGAGGGCCGCGAGGCGGCCGGCGACGGCAACCTCGAGATCTTCGGCGCCGATGTCGCTCGCCAGTGCGTGGAGGCGGGCCTGATCGAGGAGATGGTCGTCCACATCGCGCCGGTCCTCCTCGGCGACGGCAAGCGGCTCTACGGCGACCCGGCGTCGCCGCTGATCGGCCTCGAGCGGATCGATCAGGACGGGTCAAGCTGCCGCTACGCGATCCGCCGCGACTGAAGCGTCGAGGAGCGCCCGCGCCGCCGATATATTGCCGCGCGCTGCCTCGGCTCGGCCGGGGCACTCGGGGATTCAGGCAACTCGGTAACTCACTTGGCAGGAGGGACTCACTCGTGAGCAGGAACAGGTTCTGGATGGCGATTGCGCTCTGCGTCGCGGCCCTGGCGGCCGTCGCGGCGACGGGCTGCGGAAGCGACGACTCGTCGAGCAGCACGACCGCGGCCGAAACGACCGAGACGGCGGCCGACGACACGGTGTCGGTTTCGACGACGACCTCGGTCTCGCCCGACATCGACGCGATCGAGACGACGATCAAGACGTGGATGCTCGAGGGCGACTGCTCGCTGATGACGGACAAGTTCCTCGAGGAGCAGACCTTCGACGACAACCCGAAGTCGGCGTGTGAGACGTTCGAGAACCTCTTCACGGCGCCGTCCTACGGCGAGGACGACATCGAGATCGGTGACGTCCAGTTCGAGAACGACAAGGCGACCGCGGTCGTCGGCGGCGGCCCCGACGGGATCAACATCACCGCGGGCGGCGAGGAGATCACCAGCACCTACCACCTCGTCTTCGAGGACGGGACCTGGAAGATCGACTCGGCCGACCTGAACTGAGCTTTTCGGCAGCGGCCCGATCCGTCAGGATCGGGCCGTGGCGCCGGAGCGAACCCAACGGACCGTCCTCGCCTGGGACGAGCGCTGCCTCGGACACGAGAACGGCTCGATGCTCGTCCGCCGGCCGGCGTCGGAGTGGCTCGACGTCCCTCACTACGAGCGGCCGGAGCGGCTGAGCCGGACGCTGCAGGTGCTGGATCGGGCGGGGATCCTGGAGCAGCTCGATCGGCTTGACTCCCGTCGCGCGACCCGCGAGGAGCTCGAGCTCGTCCATGACCCGGCGATGGTCGACCGGATTGAGGCCGCCTGCGCCGAGAAGCGGTTCGCGACCGTCGGCCCCGAGGCGCGGGTCGGTCCCGACTCGTGGGAGCCGGCGCTGCTCGCCGCCGGGAACCTGCTCGCGGTCACCGACGCGGTTCTCGACGGCGACGCCGCCAACGGCTTCGCGATTGTCCGCCCGCCCGGCCACCACGCAACCGCTCTCGAGCCGATGGGCTTCTGCCTCTTCAACAACGTCGCGATCGCCGCGCGGCATGCGCAGCGGCGCGGGTTCGAGCGCGTGGCGATCGCCGACTGGGACGTCCACCACGGCAACGGTTCCGAGACGATCTTCTGGTCGGACCCCTCGGTGCTGTTCGTGTCCCTGCACCAGGACGACCTCTATCCGCCGGGACGAGGCGCGCCGAGCGACCGCGGCGCCGGCGCGGGGGAGGGGACGACGGTGAATGTGCCGCTTCCGCCCGGCACCGGCGACGAGGGCTACGCGTACGCGTTCGAGCGGATCGTCGAGCCGGCGTTGCGCGCGTTCGGTCCCGACCTGATCCTTCTGTCTGCCGGCCAGGACCCGGCGGCGTCGGATCCGCTCGGGCGGATGTGCGTCACGACCGAGGGCTTCCGCGAGCTGACCGGGAGGGCGATGGCGCTGGCGGACGAGCTCTGCGACGGCCGGCTCGTCGTCGCGCTCGAGGGCGGCTACAGCCTCGAGCAGCTGCCGTTCTGCAACCTCGCGATCGCCGAGCGACTCGCCGGCCTCGATGCTTCGTTCGCCGAGGATCCGCTCGAACTCGACATCCCCCGTGGCCTTCGCGACTTCGAGCGGGATGCCGTCGACGCCGTGGCCGACGCGATCGCCTGAACACCATCGGTAGTGCGATTGACCGGGACTATCCGGGTCAAGTGCACGATCGTTGCCCTGCGGAGTGCTCCGCGGGACACTCGACCGCGTCCCGGTTGGCCCTCAGTCCAGCTTCGGGAAGTCCGGGTCGGCGCGGATCGAGTCGAGGTCCTCGTCCTCGCGGGCCCAGCCGGCGACGCGGCCGTCGCTGCCGGCCAGTGCGATCTTCAGGTGCTTGATCGCCTCCGGTGAGCGGCCGGCGAGGGCGTGGTAGCAGGCGAGCTGGTAGTTGAGCCCGGGATTGTCGGGGTGGTATTCGAGGCCCTCGTCGAGTGTCGTGATCCCGGAGTCGTAGTCGCCGGCGATGTAGTGGGGCTCGGCGGCGTACCAGTACTCAAAGGCGGCGGGAGGGAGCGCAGAGCCGGGCTCGCCGCTGAAGACGACGATCGTCGTCTCCGGCTCGAGCGCGGTCGCCTCGCGGTGCTCGCCGACGTCGGCGCGGACGAGCGTCCCCGTCGGTGCGTCGAAGCTCTCGCCCGCGACGGTGAAGCGGGCACTGCCGGCGATCACGACGTAGAGCTCCTCGTGGCCGGCGGCGGCCTGACTGGTCTCGTCGTGGGGCTCGATCACCTCGTCGCCGACCTCGGCGCCGGTGTAGGCATTGGCGCGGATCCCGGTCAGCCCCATGGCCCGGCGGATCGGCCGCCAGGTCGCGCCTGAGCTCTGCGCCAGCGCCGGCAGATCGTCGAGGTGGACGAAGCGCTCGCTCAAGTCGATGCCAGCTCGTAGGTCAGCTCGGCCATGCCGTTTCCATAGGGCGTCATCTCGATCAGCTTCAGCGGCGGGACCGGCCCGGCGAACAGCGGCAGGCCGTCGCCGAGCACGACCGGGACGATCGTCACCTGGAGGACGTCGAGCAGCCCTGCCTCCACGTACTGGGTCGCGACGTTGCCGCCGCCCATCACCCAGACGTCCTTGCCGTCGGCCGCCGCGACGACGTCGTCGTGGAGCTCGGCGACCGATCCGGACGAGAACCGCAGCCCGCTCGCCCCCTCGACAACCGGCAACTCGCGCGACGTCAGCACCCACGTCGGCTTGTCGCCGTACATCCAGTCGTAGGGAACGATGAACTCATACGTCTTCGAGCCCATCACGAGCGCTCCGACGCCGTCGTAGAACTCCTTGTAGGACGACTCCATCGGCCCCTCGCTCTCGGCCTCGCCCGCGTAGCCGGGACCCTCGAAGGCCGTCAGCCATTCGAGGTTCTCGTCGAGGTCGGCGATGAACCCATCGAGGCTCATCGCCGCGTAGTAGATCGTCCGCGCCATCGACCTCGAGGCTAGCGGTAGCCGCCGTCCGTCAGTGGTCGATGTTGTAGGAGCCGCAATACCCGTAGGTGGTGGCCGTCGCGCCGGCGGTCAGCCCGTCGAGCCCGGCGACATCGACGTTCCACCCGGAACCACCGGGATAGGGGTAGGACCCGTAGCCGTAGCCGACCGCGTTCCCTTCGTCGTCGATCGCATCGAAGCCGTAGGAATAGGCGGCCCGGCCCTTGCGGCACTCGGGCGTCACGCTCGACTCACGACCGCTCTCGAGCGGAACGACCGCCGAGCTCTCACGGAGCGGCGGCGTGCGCTTCGAGCAGTTGATGACGAGCTCGAGCGGTCCGTCCGCATGGCCGAGATTGACGCCCGTCGCCCGCCAGCGTCGTTCGTCCAGGCGCCGGGACTCGGCGACGAGGATCTCGGAGCCGCCGACCGGGGCGTAGTTGCCGATCAGCCAGCCGGCCGACACGACGTCCTCCTTTCGCCCGCACTTCGCGACGACTCCGGTCGTGGCTCCCGGCGCGACATTGACCGTCCGATGCCGGACCCGGAACTCCGGGTCGCGCTTGGCGCACATGCTCCCGAGCCGCGGCGAGGAGCCACCGACGGACGGGTCGTAGTTGAAGGTGCGCACGGTCCAGGCCCGCGTGTCGTTCGGGAAGTTCTCGATGGCGACGCCGCTGCTCGGCTGCGGGTCGCCCTCGTAGAGGATCCGGAACGAGTATCCGCCGGCCAGCGCGTAGGGCCAGCGCGGCGGGCACTTGAGCGAATAGCTCTGCGCGGTCATGAACGGTGGGGTCGGGACGTCCTTGATCGGCGCCTGGATCGACCCGTAGCCGTCCTTGCCCGCGAACGCGGGACCGGTCAGCCCCAACATCAAGACGAGCGCTCCCGCGAACGCGCTGATTCCCCGCTTCAACTCTGATCCCTTCGGTTCCCTGGCCGATCGAGTCGCGCACGCTACAGGGTCGTACCGCCGCGCCGGATACCTTCCCTCCCGATGCCACGGTTCAGCAGGGAGGAGCACTCACGGACGCCCGCCCTGACCGCTACTGTCGATCGCCGATGAGCGAACCGACACAGGACGACCTGAAGCGGGCGGTTGCGGCCGTCGTCAACGACTGCATGGCCGTGGAGGAGGGCGAGCAGGTGCTCGTGATCGCCAACCCGGCCACGCTCGGGCTCGGCGAGCGCCTCCGCGGCGAGGCCGGTCGGGCGGGAGCCGATGCCGTCCTCGCGCTGATGGCCGAACGTGCAACCCACGCCGCCGAGCCGCCGGCGACGATCGCGGCGGCGATGAAGGAGGCCGACGTCGTCCTCGCGCCGACCGTCCAGTCGCTGTCCCACACCGCTTCGCGCAAGGCGGCGTCGGAGGCGGGCGCGCGGATAGCGACCCTGCCCGGCGTCACCGAGCAGATGCTCGCCCGGGTGATGAGCGCCGACATGGCCGAGCTCCGCCGCCGCGGCCACGCGATCGCCGACATCCTCAACGCCGGCAGCGAGGCCCGGATCACCTGCGCGAACGGGAGCGACCTGCGCCTCGGGCTCGACGGCCGGACCGCGATCCCGGACGCCGGCGAGCTCACCGCCCGCGGCGCCTTCGGGAACCTGCCCTGCGGCGAGGGCTTCATCTCGCCCGACGACCGCGCCTGCGAGGGCACGCTCGTCGTCGACGGGACGATCGCCGGCGTCGGCATCCCCGGCGCTCCGGTCAAGCTGACGGTCGAAGGCGGGAAGCTGACCGACGCGAGCGGGGAGGAGGGCGCGAAGCTGGTCGAGCTGCTGACCGCCGACAGCGAGGACGGCCGGACCATCGCCGAGCTCGGCGTCGGGACGAACGAGAAGGCCGAATTGACCGGCAATGTCCTCGAGGACGAGAAGCTCCTCGGCACCGTCCACGTCGCCTTCGGCGCTTCGGAGGCGATCGGCGGACGGATCCAGGTTCCGGTCCACCTCGACTGCGTGGTGATGAAGCCGACCCTGACCGTCGACGGGAACGAGCTGGTCCGCGACGGCGAGCTGCTCGTCTGATCCGCTGGCGGGCCCGGCGGACAATCGCCTGCTCGCCGTCCCCAACGTCTCCGACGGCTCCGAGCCGGGAGTGATCGGCCACCTCCGCGAGGCGATCGAGCCGCCGGTCGCGCTGCTCGACGAGCACTCCGACGCCATCCACAACCGGACTGTCTTCACGCTCGCGGGCAACGACGAGCCACTGGGCGACGCGCTGCTCCGGCTCGCCGGGCTCGCGATCGAACGGATCGACATCGGCCGCCAGCACGGCGCCCATCCGCGGATCGGCGCGATCGACGTCTGCCCGGTCGTCTGGCACCACCCGGATCTGCGGCCGCGCGCCGTCGATCTCGCGACGGCGGTCGCCGAGCGGCTCGGCGAGCTCGGCCTTCCGGTCTTTCTCTACGGCGAGCTGGCGGCGGCACCGGAGCGGCGCGAGCGCGCCTACTTCCGACGCGGTGGCCACGCCGAGATCGCGCGCCGGATGGAGGCCGGGGAGCTCGAGCCCGACTTCGGCCCTGGCCGAGCGCACCCGACCGCGGGCGCCGTCCTCGTGACCGCGCGGCCGCCGCTCGCGGCGTTCAACCTCGAGCTGCGGGAGGGCACGGACCCGGATGCCGGCAGGGCGATCGCCGCCGGGCTCCGCGAGTCGGGAGGGGGCCTGCCCGGCGTCCGCGCGATCGCGATCGAGCTCGGTCCGGGCCGCGTGCAGATCTCGACCAACGTCCACGACCCGCTCGCGGTGCCGCTCGCCGAGGTCGTCGAGCTGACCGCGCGGCTCGCGCAGGGACACGGCAGCGCCCCGGTTGAGGCCGAGGTCGTCGGACTCGTCCCCGAGGCGGCGCTCGCCGGGTGGCCCGCAGACCTCCCGTTCGCCGGCGGCTTCCCCTCGGAGCGGACGATCGAGGCACGGCTCGCGGCCACCGCGGGCGCCTAACTACAATCGCGCCCGTGCCGGGCAACGCCAAGCCACGCCGCCGCAAGCATCGCGGCACCCAGACCGGGAGCATCCAGCGTCGCCAGACGCGGCGCCCGCGCAACCGCCAGGAGGCGATGGCGCAGGCGCGCGCCGGCCGGAGCCGTGGCGGGAAAGGCAAGGCGACCCAGCGCGTCGACCGCCGCGATCTGCCGCCGACCTGGCGCGGAGCCGCGATGCGCGGCCTGCTGTTCGCGGCGCTGCTCTTGCCGGTATCGCTGCTCTTCGGGCAGCCGCTCGCCGGCGCGATCGTCCTGACGATCATCGCCGCGATCGTCTACATCCCGCTCGGCTTCTACACCGAGAGCTTCTTCTACAGCCGCCGGATGGCGCGCCAGCAGAAGGAGCGCGAGGCGAAGCGCGACGAGAAGGACTGACGCGGGCGATGGACGTCCGCAGCTTCACCGTCGGGCCCTTCGCCGAGAACACCTACTTCATCCGCCGCGAAGGCTCCGACAAGGCGCTGGTGATCGACCCCGGCGACGAGGCGCCGCTCCTGCTCGGCGCGATCGACCAGCTCGGCCTCGACGTCGAGGCGATTCTCCTCACGCACACCCACGTCGATCACGTCGGCGCGGTGACGCCGGTGGCCGAGGCGACGAACGCGACCGTCTACTGCCCCGAGCTCGAGACCCCGATGCTCGCCGACATCATGAAGTGGACGCCGCCGATGCCGGGCCTCGGACCCTTCGAGGGCTACGAGGCCGACGAGACGCTCGCCGGCGGCGAGAAGCTCGCGCTCGCGGGTTTCGACATCGATGTGATCTTCACCCCCGGCCACAGCATCGGCCACGTCACCTACTCGATCCCCGACGAGGCGGCGATGTTCAGCGGCGACGTCCTCTTTCAGGGGTCGGTCGGCCGCGTCGACCTTCCCGGCGGCGACTGGCCGACGCTGGCGAACAGCCTTCAGCTGCTCGTTGACACCCATCCGGCGGAGACGACCGTCTACCCCGGCCACATGGGGGTGACGACGCTCGAGCGCGAGCTCGCGTCGAACCCGTTCCTCGCCGAGCTTCCGGCGCGGTAGCGGCACCGCTTGCTCGCGATCGCACTCGCGCTCGGCTCGTCCGCCTGTTACGGCGTCTCCAACTTCGTCGGGCCGCAGCTGGCCAAGCGGCACACGATCGTCGCCGTCCTCGTCACCTCCCAGCTCGCGGCGATGCTGGCCTGCGTCGTCTACGTCGTCGCCGACGGCGCATCGCCGCTGAGCGCGCACAACACCGCGATCGCGCTGCTCGCCGGCGTCGGTAACGCGGGCGGGCTGATCGGCTTCTACAAGGCGGCCGAGCTCGGCCCGCTCAGCGTCGCGGCGCCGATCGGCGCGCTCGGGGCGGTCGTACCGGTCGTCTGGGGCCTGCTCGACGGCGAGGCGCTGCGCTCGACCGAGGCCGTCGGCCTGCTGCTGGCGATCGGCGGCGGCGCGATGGCGGCCCGCGTCACGCCGACCGAGGAGGTCGTCTACCCGGACCCGCGCAAGAGCGTCCTCTGGGCGAGCCTCTCGGCCGTGTCGTTCGGCGTCTTCCTGACGGCGCTGCCGCAGGTCTCCGACGACGGCCGCGCCTGGTCGCTGCTCGACGCGCGGATCGCGCTGGTGACGATCGTCCTGCTCTGGGCCGGCGTCCGCCTGCGGGCGCTCCGGCCCGGGCGCGCGAGCTGGGTTCTGTCGATCCCGGGGTTGCTGCTGGTGGCCGGAACGCTGCTCTACACAGTCGCCGCCGACCACGGCCAGCTCTCGATCGTCTCGGTGCTCGGCTCGCTGTTCCCGGTCTTCACGGTCGGGCTCGCGGCCGCGCTGCTGGCGGAGCGGCTCTCGCGGGAGCAGGCGATCGGGGTCACGGCGGCGCTCGCCGGCATCGTCCTGATCGCGGTCTGAACTAAGGTCGCACGCGATGGCCGCGAACAAGCACCAGGCACCGAAGGGCACCTTCGACGTCCTCCCGGGCGACGAGGTCGCGCGCGCCGCGGTCGCCGCGGCGACGGCGAAGCGGCTCGGGGCCGCCGGCTACGCGCGGATCGAGACGCCGGTCTTCGAAGACACCGGCCTGTTCGAGCGCGGGGTGGGGGAGTCCACGGACATCGTCCGCAAGGAGATGTTCACCTTCGACGACCAGGGCGGCCGCTCGATCACGCTCCGGCCGGAGGGGACGGCGCCGATCTGCCGCGCCTACATCGAGCACGGCATGCACCGCCTGCCGCAGCCGGTGAAGCTCTGGTACCGGGGCCCGTTCTTCCGCTACGAGCGCCCGCAGGAGGGCCGCTTCCGCGAGTTCAACCAGGTCGGCGCCGAGGCGATCGGCTCCTCCTCGGCGATGGTCGACGCCGAGCTGATCATCCTGCTCGACGGGATCCTCGCCGACCTCGGAATCGGCGACGCTCGCCTGCTGCTCTCGTCGCTCGGCTCGCCCGATGCGCGGGCCGGCTACCGCGACGAGCTCCGCGAGTACCTCCGCGACCACGAGGGCGATCTCTCGGACGAGGTGCGCGGCCGGATCGACTCGAACCCGATGCGCGCCTTCGACTCCGACCACCCGGGGACCAAGGCCGCGATGGAGAGCGCGCCGCGGATGCTCGATCGCCTCGAGGGTGAGGACGCCGAGCACTTCGCCGAGGTCCGTGAGCTGCTCGATGCCGCCGGCGTCGGCTACACGCTCGACGGCTCGCTCGTCCGCGGCCTCGACTACTACAACCGCACCGTCTTCGAGTTCGCCTGCGACCGCCTCGGCGCCCAGTCAGGGATCGGCGGTGGCGGTCGCTACGACGGCCTCGTCGAGCTGCTCGGCGGCCCCGCGACCCCTGCGGTCGGCTGGGCGGCCGGGATCGAGCGGATCCTGCTGGCGATGGAGACACCGCCGGAGCCGGTCGGGATCGACGTCTTCGTCGTCGCCGGCGAGGACCGGGCGAAGGCCTTCGGCCTCGTCGGCGAGCTCCGCGACGCGGGGCTGAGCGCCGACCTCGACCTCGCCGAGCGCAGCTTCAAGGGCCAGATGAAGCAGGCGGACCGCTCCGGCGCCCGCCACGCGGTGATCCTCGAGCCCGACGGGACGGCGAAGCTCCGCGACATGACCAGCGGCGAGCAGCGCGAGGTCGATCCGGCCGCTCTCGCCGTGCAGTTGATCACCGAAATCTCCGTCCGCTGAGAGGCTGCAACACTCCGCGACCGTGACCGATCGAGCCGACATGCCCGCCGAAGCCCCCGTTCTGCCCGTTCAGCGCGGCAACTCCTATCGCGACACGTGGTGCGGAGAGATCAGCGGCGACCGCGTCGGCGGCGAGGCCCGACTCGCGGGCTGGGTCAACCGGCGGCGCGATCACGGCGGCCTCGTCTTCATCGACCTGCGCGACCGCACCGGCCTCGTCCAGCTCGTCTTCGACCCCGACGACAGCGGCACCGCCTTCGAGCTCGGCCACAAGCTCCGGCCCGAGGACGTGATCAGCATCAGCGGCCCGGTCGTCGAACGTTCCGCCGAGACCGTCAACCCGGAGATCCCGACCGGCGCCTACGAGATCAGGGTCGCCGAGGCCGAGCTGCTCTCCGACGCGCAGACGCCGCCGTTCGAGATCGAGGGCCGCGGCGCCAGCGAGGTCGGCGAGGAGACGCGACTGCGCTACCGCTACCTCGACCTTCGCCGCGAGAACATGCGCGAGGCGCTGCAGCTCCGGGCGAAGCTCGTCCGGGCGATGCGCGAGCAGCTGGACGGCGACGGCTTCGTCGAGGTCGAGACGCCGGTGCTGACCCGTTCGACGCCGGAGGGGGCTCGCGACTTCCTCGTCCCGAGCCGCCTCCAGCAGGGCTCCTTCTACGCGCTGCCGCAGTCGCCGCAGCTCTTCAAGCAGCTGCTGATGGTCGCCGGTTTCGAGCGCTACTACCAGATCGCCCGCTGCTTCCGGGACGAGGATCTGCGCGCCGACCGACAGCCCGACTTCACCCAGCTCGACATCGAGATGTCCTTCGTCGAGGTCGAGGACGTGATCGAGGCGAACGAGCGGCTGATGTCCCATGTCCTCGGTGTCGCCGGGATCGAGGTCGAGCTGCCGATTCAGCGGATCTCCCACGACGACGCGATCGCCCGCTTCGGCACCGACCGCCCCGACCTCCGCTTCGGCCTCGAGCTGACCGACCTCACCGACGCCCTGCGCGAGACCGAGTTCCGCGTCTTCCGCGGCACGATCGACGGCGGCGGCATCGTCAAGGGCATGAACGCCGGCAAGCGTGAGCTCGCCCGTTCTGAGCTCGACGGGCTGATCGCCGACGCGCAGGAACTCGGCGCGAAGGGCCTCGTCTGGGCGTTCCGCGAGGGCGACGGCTGGCGTTCGCCGACGGCGAAGTTCCTGACCGACGAGGAGCTCGCGAGTCTCAACCGGGCACTCGGTGCCGAGGAGGGCGACCTGCTGCTGATCGTCGCCGACAAGCCGAAGGTCGCCAACCAGGTGCTGGGGACGATGCGGACCCGGCTCGCCGAGCGCTGGGGCGACATCCCCGAGGGCGCCAACGCCTTCTGCTGGATCGTCGACTGGCCGCTGCTCGAGTGGGCCGAGGAAGAGGGCCGCTGGACGCCGCTCCACCACCCGTTCACCGCCTTCGAAGGCGAAGCGAACGAGGACGACCCGGGCTCGATCCGGGCCCGCGCCTACGACCTCGTCTGGAACGGCTCCGAGATCGGCGGCGGCTCGATCCGCATCAGCGACCCGGTCCAGCAGGAGCAGGTCCTGAAGCTGCTCGGGATCGACGCCGCGGAGGCGCAGGCCCGCTTCGGCTTCCTGCTCGAGGCGCTCCGCTTCGGCGCCCCGCCGCACGGCGGCATCGCCTACGGCATCGACCGGATCTGCGCCCTCGCCGCCGGCACCGAGTCGATCCGCGACGTCATCGCCTTCCCGAAGACCGCCTCCGGCGGCGATCCGCTGACCGGGGCGCCGGCCCCGGTCGACGAGCGCCAGCTCCGTGAGCTCGGCGTCACCGTCAGGAGCCCGGCTCCGAAGTGAGCGGGGAGCTCGCCGAGCGGGCCGCACAGGCGATCGCCGCGATCAACTCGCAGGATCCGGAGCTGATCGCCGAGATCTTCGACCCGCTTGCGGAGATCCGGACCGGGCGCAGCACCTACACCGGGGTCGAAGCGGCCATCGGCTGGGCTGAGAAACGCTACGACCATCTGGACAAGCGTTACGCGATTTCCATGACCCACACAAAGGGCGACTCGGTCCTCGTGCTCGGGACCGTCGAATACGTGTGGCGCGAAGAGGGAGAGGTCGGCGATGCCGCTCCGATCGCGCTGCTGCTGGAGTTCGCGGATGGACGCGTCCGGTCACTCACCGTGGCGGAAGATCCCGCAGCCGCTCTGGACGAATTCGAAAGCTGAGTTGCGAAACGGGGGCGGCCGTCCGTTCCCGCTCAAGTTTTTTCGCCCGCCCGCCGAACTGCCTTGGTAGTTTCCCCATGGGCCCGAGTTCGTTCGACAGCCGTCCTAATTGTGAACCAACACGATTGGCTCGGGAGCCGTTGTCCGGTGCGCCCTTGGGCGTATCAGCAGGTTCCCCCCTGTTTCTCAGGGTTCAGAAGCCGGGCGGCACCGGCGAGCTGGAGCCCATGATTTCGGCAATGCGCTGGGCGGCCCGCACCGTCCGGCCGTTGTCCGATCCCGGAGGCGCCCGATGAGAAAGGCGCTGAACGAGAACCCGATCGCCCAGATCGGCGTGATCGCCGTCGCCGCCATCGCCTTCGCGATCATCCTCTTCACGATGGTGCTCGGTAAGTCCGAGCCCGATCCGAACGCCGTCAACACCGAGGGTCCGGCCATGATGGACCCGGGCGTCGCCCCCGAGGCCGCCGGAACGACCGGCGCGACCGGCGCAGCGCCGGCCACCTCCGAGCCCGTCGCTCCGGCCGACGGCACCGAGACTCCCGCCACCGGCACCGAGACCGCGCCGGCGACTCCGGCCGTCCCCGAGGCCACGCCGACAGCTCCGCCGGCCGGCGGCTCGATCGCCGACGGCCTGCTGCCCTCGAAGGGCCTGCCGCAGGACCTGCTCGTCGCCTTCGCCAAGAACAAGACGATCGCCCTCCTGGTTATCGACCCCAAGGGCGTGGCCGACAAGAAGATCGAGGCCTACACCGAGGCACTCAAGAAGCGCGGTGACGTCGAGGTCTTCGTCGTCGACGTCAAGGACATCGCCCGCTACTCGCGGGTGACCGCCGGCGTCAACGTCAGCCGCACCCCGGCCCTGGTCATCGTCCGGCCCCGCAAGCTGACGGGCTCGGTCCCGACCGCCACCGTCTCCTACGGCTTCCGCGGCGCCCAGAGCGTCAACCAGGCCGTCGACGACGCCCTTTACAAGGGCAAGCAGATCCCCAGCTACCCGTAGGTCTCGGCCGCGAGCTCGAGCAGAGTCTCCAGCGCCGCGTTCTCGAACTTCTCCTCGGTTTGCTCGCCCCGTTCGCGCGTGGCGCGCAGGCCGCGCTCCCAGGTGAGTGCGCGGGCGACCTGGGCGAGCCGGCGGGCGAGGTCGAGGTCGTCGAGGAGGCGGTCATGGGGTGCGAGGTCGGCGAAGGCGCCGAGGTAGGCGTCGCGGGCCTCGTCGTGGTGCTCGGGGCCGGCGAGGTCCAGCGGCACGAACATCGCCGCGAACGGATGGGCGATGGAGCTGTCCCCCCAGTCGAAGAACAACGGCTCGTCGACCTCTCCGAGGATGTTGAACGGGTGGAGGTCGCTGTGGTCGAGGCTGGGCGGGACCGGGGAGGAGGCGAGCTCGGCCGACCACTCCGCAACGGGCTCGCGGAGGGCCGCGACCCGCGTGATCGCGTCCTCGTCAGCGCCGGGCGCCTCCATCGCGTAGAGCAGCGCCTCCTCGAAGCGCTCCTGCATGACTTCGGGCCGCATGTCGGGGACGCCGGCGGCGAGGAACGCGTCGACGTGATCCTCCAGCCTCCGCTGCAGGCGCCCGTAGGCGGCGAGGGCGGGCGCGAGCACGGCTGCGGCGTCCTCTGAGCGCTCGCCCAGCGGCGGCCCGCCGTCGGGGAGCAGGAGCCATCCCCGCTCCGGATCGGCGGCGAGCGGGGTCAGGATCCGATCGGGAACGGCAGCGGCGAGCACCGCGTAGGCCGGGACCTCGAACGCTGTTGCGGGCGCCGACGCCTTCAGCCAGACGGTCTCGGCACCGGCGGGGATGCGCAGGACCGCGGACCACGGGAAGGCGCGGTGGAGGACGGCGGGACCGGTCCGTCCACGTCCCGAGGCGGCGAGCACCTCGTCCGCCCACGCGGTCGCGGCGACGGGCCATCGCTCGCCGCTCCAGAACTCGACCCCGTTCGGTTCCCCCGATCTCACGACGCCGATTCTGCCCGCTCTACCCTTCGCGGCATGGATCCGGTCGCATTCGAGGCCTATCTGGAGGACGACTCGCGCGTCGGCGAGCCCCTGCCCGGATCCGCCCGCGGCACCGCCGGCGGGGCGGCCTGCGGCGATCTGATCGCGATCGCCCTGCGGCTCGAGGGCGAGTGCGTCGCCGGCGTCCGGATCGAGGCGAGCGGCTGCGGTGCCGCCCGCGCCACCGCGGCCGCCGCGGCCGAACTGCTCGACGGCCACCGTCCCCGAGGCGGGAGCTGCTCGACGCCGCGGCCATCGCCGCCGAGCTCGGCGGCCTCTCACCCGGTCGGCGCCCACGCCCATGACCTCGCGGCCGAGGCCGCCCATCGCGCGCTCGGCGCCGCGGTCGCCGGGACCGACGAGCCGATCCTCGCGCCGCCGGCCGAGGGCGAGCGCGTCCTCGTCGCGGTCAGCGGCGGCGTCGACAGCGCCGTCGCCGCGCTGCTGGAGCGGGAGGGAGGGGCCGAGGTGATCGCGGTGACGCTCGAGCTCTGGTCCGATCCCGCCAACGACGGCGAACAGAGCTGCTGCTCGGCCGACGCCGTCCGGACCGCCCGCGCCGTCGCCCAGGCGCAGGGGATCCCGCACCTCACGGTTGACCTGCGGGACCGCTTTCGCGCCGGGGTCGTCGAGCCGTTCCTCGAGGGCTACGCCGACGGCGTGACCCCGAACCCCTGCGTCCGCTGCAACGGCCGGGTCCGGATCGCGCCGATGATCGCGATCGCCGAGCGCCTCGGCGCCGCCGGCCTCGCGACCGGCCACTACGCCCGGATCCGCGACGACGGCGACGGGCCGCTGCTGAGCGCCGCGGCCGACGAGGCCAAGGACCAGGCCTACATGCTGGCCGGCCTGCCGACGGCGGCGCTGGCAAAGCTGCGCTTCCCGCTCGGCGGGCTGACCAAGCCCGAGGTGCGGGCGATCGCCGCCCGCGCCGGGCTCGCCGTCGCCGACAAGGCCGAGAGCCAGGACCTCTGCTTCCTCGCGGGCGTCGGCAAGGCCGGATTCCTCGCCGCCCACGGCGACCTCGCCGATCGCGAGGGAGACATCGTCGATGCGTCCGGCGCCGTCGTCGGCCGGCACCCCGGCCACCACCGCTTCACGGTCGGCCAGCGCCGCGGCCTCGGAATCGCCGCGCCCGAGCCGCTCTACGTCACCGCCACCGACGCCGTGACGAACCGCGTCGTGGTCGGGCCGGCGTCCGACCTCGACACGCGCACGGTGCGGGTCCGCGATGCCGTTCTGCACCGGCCCGCGGCCAGGGTCGGCGCGGTCAAGATCCGCTATCGCTCCCAGCCGGTCGGCTGCCACGTCAACGGCGGCGGCGAGGCCGCCGGATCGGGCGCCCACGAGGCGCTCGAGCTCGAGCTCGACGAGGCCGCGCGGGCGGCGGCGCCGGGACAGACCGCGGTCCTCTTCGACGGCGACCTGGTCGTCGGCCACGGCACCATCGCCTGACGCCGGAAACCGCTGGGTCAGTCCCGTAGCCTTCGCCGCCGTGAATTCGGAGCAGATCCGAGAGACCTACATGTCGTTCTTCGAGGAGCGCGGACACCTCCGCGTCCCCTCGGCGTCGCTGATCCCGGCGGCGGACGATCCGAGCGTCCTGCTGACCACCGCGGGCATGCAGCCGTTCCAGCCCTATTTCCTCGGCAGGGAGACGCCGCCGTCGCCGCGGCTCACCTCCTGCCAGCGCTGCTTCCGCACCCCCGACATCGAGGAGGTCGGCTCCACCGCCCGCCACCTCACCTGCTTCGAGATGCTCGGCAACTTCGCGTTCGGCGACTACTTCAAGAAGGAGGCGATCGCGTTCGCCTGGGAGCTGTCGCTGAACGGCTTCGGCTTCGACCCCGAGGAGCTCTGGATCACCGTGTTCGGCGGCGACGAGGAGCTCGGCCTCGGACCCGACACCGAGGCGATCGAACTCTGGAAGGAGCAGGGCGTGCCCGAGGAGCGGATCGTCCTGCTGCCGCGCTCGGAGAACTTCTGGCAAGCCGGCAGCAAGGGACCGTGCGGTCCCTGCTCGGAGCTCTACATCGACCGCGGCGAGGCCTTCGGCGGTCCCGACGATCGCCCCGGCGACGACACCGATCGCTTCCTCGAGTACTGGAACCTCGTCTTCACCGCCTACGACCTCCACGAGGACGGCTCGCTGACCGAGTTGCCGGCTAAGAACATCGACACCGGGCTCGGCCTCGAGCGGATGGCCGCGATCAAGCAGGGCGTCGACTCGGTCTTCGACACGGACCTCCTGCGGCCGCTCGTCGACCTCGCCGCCGAGATGTCAGGTCGCCCCTACGGCGGCGACGACGCGGCCGCGACGCGGGCGATGCGGATCATCGCCGACCACGTCCGCGGCTCGGTCCAGTTGATCGCCGACGGCGTCGTCCCGTCGAACGAGCGCCGCGGCTACGTCCTGCGCCGGATCATGCGCCGCGCCATTCACCAGGGCCGCGTCCTCGGTCTCGAGGCTCCCTACCTCGGGCGCTTCGCCGAGCGCGCGATCGAGATGCTCGCGCCGGTCAACCCGGCGCTGGAGGCCGAGCGCGACACGATCATGCGCTGGATCAACTCCGAGGAGGAGAGCTTCGGCCGGACGCTCGACCGCGGCAGCCAGCTGCTCGACCGTCTGATCGCCGACGCGCTCGCGTCGAACACGTCGTGGATCACCGCCGATGCCGCCTTCGAGCTCCACGACACCTACGGCTTTCCCTACGACCTGACCCGCGAGCTCGTAGCCGAGCAGGGGCTCAGCGTCGACGACGACGGCTTCGAGGAGCTGATGGAGCAGCAGCGCGAGCGCGCCCGCAGCCGTGGCGGCGTCGCCGGCGAGGGGGAGGGCGACCACGACCGCGTCATCGGGTTCGTCGGCTCCGCCCCCGAGAGCCGCTTCGTCGGCTACGAGGACCTCCGTGCCGAGACCGGCGTGGTCGCGGTCGAACCCGCCGACGACGCGGTCCTGGTCAAGCTCGAGGACAGCCCCTTCTACGCCGAAGGCGGCGGCCAGGTCGCCGACCACGGGACCCTGCGCTGGCCCGACGGCGAGGCCGAGGTCGTCGACGTCTACCGCGTCGGCGGCGATCAGGCGCTCAAGGTGACCGGCGACGCGCCGCCCGCCGGCTCGCGTGTCGAGGCCGAGGTCACCCGCTACGACCGCCACGCCACCATGCGCAACCACACCGCCACCCACCTCCTGCACGCGGCGCTCCGCGAGCGGCTCGGCACCCATGTCCGCCAGGCCGGCTCCGCTGTCCGGCCCGACAAGCTCCGCTTCGACTTCACCCACGGCGCCCGGCTCGAGCCCGACGACCTGGCCGCGATCAGCGAGCGGATCAACGGCTGGATCAAGGAGAGCGCGTCGGTCCGCGCGATCGAGATGGACCGGACCGAGGCCGAACGCCTCGGCGCGATGGCGCTGTTCGGCGAGAAGTACGGGGACTGGGTCCGGGTGGTCGAGGTCGAGGGCGTCTCGCGCGAGCTCTGCGGCGGCACCCACGTGGCCAACACCGCCGAGATCGGGATCTTCGAGATCCTCTCCGAGGGCTCCAGCGCTTCGAACGTCCGGCGGATCGAGGCGGTCACCGGCCCCGCGGCGATCGACCTCTTCCGCGACCGCAGCGCCGAGCTCGACCGCACCTCCGAGCTGCTCGGGGGCCGCGGCGACGCCCCGGCGGCGGCCGAGCGCATGGCGGCGCGCCTCCGCGAGCTCGAATCCGCCGCCGCCGAGGCCGGAGCCGAGGCTGCCGGCAGCCGCGCGAGCGAGCTGGCCGAAGCGGCCGAGACCGTCGACGGCATCGGCGTGGTCGTCGGCGAGCTCGGCGAGCTGCCCGACCTGAAGTCCCTGATCGGGACCGCCCACGACATCAAGGCGCGCGTCGGCGACGCGGCCGTCATCCTCGGCGCGACCAGCGGCGAGAAGGTCTCGCTGGTCGGAGTCTTCAGTCCCGCCGCGGTCGAGCGCGGCCTTTCGGCGGCCGACATCGTCCGCGAAGCGGCTGCCATAGTGGGTGGCGGCGGAGGCGGGAAGCCTGAGGTTGCTCAGGCCGGGGGTCGCCATGTCGACAAGGTCGGTGACGCACTGAACACAGCTCGACAAGCGATTCTCAGCGGTCTCGGCGGGGCCCCTTAGTCGGTGCGCGCCCTCGCCATCGATCACGGCGCCGCTCGCTGCGGCTGCGCGCTCTCGGATCCGAGCGGGACGATCGTGCGCCCGATCGACCCGATCGAGCCGCCCGATCCCGCGGCGGTGCCGCCGCTCGTCGCCGAGCACGGCGTCGAGGTCGTGGTCGTCGGGTTGCCGGTCAGCCTTGACGGGACCGAGGGATCGCAGGCCGCGACGGCCCGTGAGTTCGCCGACGACCTTGCGAGCCGCCTCGACGTCCCGGTCGAGACCTACGACGAGCGGCTGACGACGAAGATGGCCGCCGCCTCGCGCCGCGGCGGATCCCGCGCCGCCGAGGACTCGCTCGCCGCCGCGCACCTGCTCGAGGGCTGGCTGATGGCCCGGGAAGCGCGCCGATGAGCGAGGAGCAGAAGCTGCCGCCGTCGGTCGACCCGTTCATGGCCGACGACCCCGAGGCCGTCGAGCGCGAGCGCCGCCGCCTGCAGCGCCAGGCCCGCCGCCAGCAGCGTTCCTCGGGTCGCAAGTCGCTGAGCGAGCGCGTCAGCGGCGTCATCGATGGCGCGGCGGACAGGGGCCGCGAGGCGCTCGAGCAGACCAAGGACCGGGCCCGCAACCGCGACGCTTCGCCCGACGCTCCCGAGCCGCCCTCCTTCCGCCGCCCGCGCCCGGAGCCCGCGGCGCTGGATGGCGATCCGGTCGAGCGTTACGCCGACGCCGCGTCGGAAGCGCCGGAGCCGGCGGCCGCCGCATCGGTGGCGCCGCCGTCCGCGGCTTCACCCGTATCCGATCCACCCGCGGCGGACCCGCCGGCCGCCGATCCACCCGCGGCGGTCGACGGCGATACCGCCTCCGCCCGCCGCTTCTCCGCCGACGAGCTGATGCCGCGCCGCCGTTCCCGCCGCTCTCCCGAGCCCGCGCCCGCCGCGCCGATCACCGAGGATCACGACTGGTTCGCCGACGCCGACGGCGCTCCGCCGCCGCCGATCCCGCCGCAGCGCCGCGAGGTCGCGACCGGCGACTACCCGCCGCTGCCGCCGCCGACGACCCCTCCCGGTCGCGACAAAACCGTTCTCTTCCGGCGCCTGATCGCGCTGGCGCTCGTCCTCCTCGTCGCGCTCGCCGTCTACGGCCTGCTGACCCGCGGTGGCGGCGATTCCGCGCCCGCGCCGAAGGGCCCGGCGACGCTGAAGACCGAGAGCGTGACGATCCCAGAGGGCTACACGCGCTCGCAGATCGCCGACGTCGCCAAGGACGCCGGCCTCAGCGGCGACTACGAGAAGGCGACGGCGAAGGCGCCCAAGGGCTTCGACATCGCCAAGACGGGGGCGCCGAAGGACGCGAGCCTCGAGGGCTTCCTGTTCCCGGCGACCTACGAGCTCGAGAAGGGCGCGAGCGTCGACACGCTCGTCAAGGACCAGCTCAGCGCCTTCGACGACAACATCTCCCAGGTCAACCTCAAGGACGCCGAGAAGAAGAACCTGACGATGTACGACGTGGTCACGATCGCCTCGATGATCGAACGCGAGGTCCTCGTCCCGAAGGAACGGCCGCTGGTCGCCGCGGTCATCTACAACCGGCTCGCGCAGGGGATCCCGCTCGGGATCGACGCGACGCTCCGCTACGACCTCGACAACTTCGACGAGCCGCTGACCGAGTCCGACCTGCAGACCGACAGCCCGTACAACACGCGGCTCGTCACCGGGCTGCCGCCGACGCCGATCGCCAACCCGGGGCTCGATTCGCTGAAGGCCGCGGCTGACCCCGCCAAGGTCGATTACCTCTACTACGTGGTCAAGCCGGGCACCTGCGGGAAGCACTTCTTCACCAACGACTACGACGAGTTCCTCGCCGCATCCGACAAGTACAACTCGGCCCGCGAGGCCGAGGGCGGCTCGCCGACCGACTGCTGAGGCGGCCGCCGCGTCACACTGACGCGATGAACCGGCTCGCCGTCATCGGCCATCCCGTCGCGCACTCGCTGTCGCCGGCGATGCACACGGCCGCGTTCGCGGCGCTCGGGATCGGCGACGAATGGGCCTACGAGGCGATCGACCTCGAGCCGGAGCGCTTCGCCTCCGGGGTCAGGGAACTTGCCGAGCGCGGGTTCGCCGGCGTCAACGTCACCGTCCCGCACAAGCAAGCTGCGTTCGAGCTCGCCGACGAGCGCTCCGACGCAGTCGCCGCGATCGGCGCCGCCAACACGCTCAGCTTCGACGACGGCTCGATCCGCGCCGATAACACCGACGCGAGCGGGTTGCTCGCAGCGCTTCCCGCCGATTTCGACCCGGCAGGCGCCGAGGCGCTCGTGCTCGGCGCCGGCGGCTCCGCCCGCGCCGCGGCCTGGGCTCTCGACCGCGCCGGGGCCCGGGTGACGATCGCCAACCGGACCGAGTCGAAGGCCGTCGACCTCGCCCGCGAGGTCGGGACCTACGCGCTCGAGGGCGTCGGGCCGGAGGAGCCGATCGACATCGCGCCGTTCGACCTGCTCGTCAACTGCACCTCGATTGGGCTTGCAAAGCAGGGTGCGCCGCGCCGCGAGCCCGGTTCGGACCTAAAGGCAATGCGCCTTCGGGCCGATCAGTTGATTGCCCCACTGGTGGTGGTCGACCTCGTATACGGGTCGGAACCGACCGAGTTGGCCGCGACGTGCACAAGCGGCGGGGCGACCTTGATCGACGGGCTCGAGATCCTGGTTCGCCAGGGAGCGGACTCGTTCCGGATCTGGGTCGGGCGAGATCCACCGATAGAGACCATGAGAGACGCGATCCGAGCGAACCGATGAGCACCCCAGGCGACCGATACGGGCACCTCCGCCCGGTACCCGAGGTGAGCGGCTCCGAGGCCCTCGACCCGGCAGCGCAGCAGCACGGCGGGACGCCGGGCCTGACGCCGCCCCGGACCCGCTCCCACAGCGGTCGCTTCATCACCGACGTCGTCGTCGACCTCGGCTATCTCGATCGCGAGCGGGTCGACCAGGCGATCAGCGAGGCCCGGGTCGCCGGCCGCTCGCCGGAGGCCCTGATGGTCGAGAAGGGCGTGCTCAGCGCCGACCAACTCTCGCGCGCGATCGCCGAGCGCTACGGCCTCGACCATGTCGATCTCAACACCTACCACGTCGACATGGGGGCGGCCAACCTCGTCTCGGTCCAGACGGCCCGCCGCTTCCACGCCGTCCCGGTCGGCTACGTCGACCCGGAGACCCTGCTCGTCGCGATGGCGGACCCCGCCAACGTCCTCGCCGTCGACGACATGCAGATGATGACCGGCCTCCACTGCCGCGTCGCCGTCGCCGCTGAGGTCGACATCGAGGCGCTGATCAGCCGGCTGAACTCGCTCGAGAGCGCCGTCTCGGAGGCCGTCTCCGACGACGAGGAGGAGTCGAACCTCTCCACGGCCGAGGTCACCGAACTCCGCGAGTCCGCCGACGACGCGCCCGTCATCAAGCTCGTCTACTCGATCCTCGGCCAGGCCGTGAACGACGGTGCCTCCGACGTCCACTTCGAGATCGAGGAGAAGGACATGCGGGTCCGCTTCCGGGTGGACGGAGTGCTCAGCGAAGCGGCCCGGGTCCCGCGGCGGATGGTCTCGGGCGTGATCTCGCGCATCAAGATCATGAGCGAGCTCGACATCGCCGAGAAGCGGATTCCTCAGGACGGCCGCGTCGCCGTCAACGTCAACGACCGCCGCATCGACCTTCGTATCGTCACCGTCCCGACTGAGCGCGGGGAGGGGGCGACGATCCGAATCCTCGACAAGACCGAGGCGATCCGGTCCCTCGACGAGCTCGGCTTCATGGGCGAGGCGCGGGCGCAGTTCGTCGACGCCTACCACCAGGCCTACGGCGCGGTCCTCGTCACCGGGCCGACCGGCTCCGGTAAGTCGACGACCCTCTACTCGGCGCTCGCGGAGCTGAACAGCGTCGACCGCAACATCATCACGATCGAGGACCCGGTCGAGTACCAGATGCCCGGCATCAACCAGATGGGCGTCAACCGCAAGGCCGGCCTCGACTTCGCCGTCGGGTTGCGCTCGATTCTCCGCGCCGACCCCGACGTGATCATGGTCGGCGAGATCCGCGACCCCGAGACGGCGCGAATCGCGGTCGAGGCCGCGCTCACCGGCCACATGGTGCTGACCACGCTCCACACCAACGACGCCCCGAGCGCGATCACCCGCCTGCAGAAGATGGGCATCGAGTCCTTCCTGACCGCCTCCGCGGTCGACTGCGTCGTCGCCCAGCGCCTCGCCCGGATGCTCTGTCCGGACTGCAAGGCCCGCACGGTCCTCAGCCGCCAGTCGCTCGAGGCCTCCGGCTTCCGCGTCGGCGCCGACATCGAGGCCTGGGAGCCGGTCGGCTGCGGCCGCTGCTCCGGCACCGGCTACCGCGGCCGGATCGGCGTCTACTCGGTGATGCGCATGTCGGAGGAGCTCAAGGACATGACCGTCGCCGGCGCCCCGCAGGCCGACCTCACCCGCCAGGCCCGCTCGGAGGGAATGCTCACCCTCCGTGAGGACGGCCTCCAGAAGGTGAACCGCGGAGTGACGAGCATCGCCGAGGTCGCGCGCGTAGCCGTCTAGGGACGCCCGCGGATTCCGAGCCCGAGGGCGTTGGGCTGGGGAGGGGGTTTGGGTCCTGCTTCCGGCGGGATCTGCATCCACCGGGCAGGGTTATGCGTCGTATGGACGCACAATCCGGACCACTGGATGGAGTTTTGCCTCGTATAGACGCATAACCCCATCCAGTGGAGGCGAGTGTGGATGTCGCCACCCGATCACTCGCCGAGGCTCCTCGGTGCCGAACCCGCCCCGGGATAATCGCCCGACATGCGGATCACCTATCTCGGCCACGCGACCGTTCTGATCGAGCTCGACGGGCTCCGGTTGCTGACCGATCCGCTGGTCCGACGGCGGGTCATGCACCTGCAGCGCGTCGTGCCGGGGCCGACGCGGGAGCAACTGGCCGAGATCGACGCGATCCTGATCTCCCACGCCCATCACGACCACCTCGACACCCGCTCGCTGCGGATGGTGCAGGGGACGCCGCGGGTGCTGTGTCCCGAGCCCGCCCGGCGAGCCGTGGCGGGAACCGGCCTGACGCCGGAAGTGATGGGCGTCGGCGGCTACGTGCACGTCGGCGACGTCGAGGTCCGGGCCGTGCGGGCCGAGCACGACGGCCGCAGGTTCCCCCATGACCGGCGCTCGGACGCCGTCGGCTACGTCGTCCGCGGCGAGGGCGGCTCGGTCTACTTCGCCGGCGACACCGGCTGGTTCGACGGGATCGGCGACGACGTGGGGGAGGTCGACGTCGCGCTGCTGCCGGTCGCGGGCTGGGGTCCGCGGCTCGGGCCCGGACACCTCGATCCCGACGAGGCGGCGCGCGCCGCGGCCGCGATCGAGCCGCGGGTTGCGATCCCGATCCACTGGGGCACCTACGAGCGGGTGGCGATGACGCTGACCGGGCACCGGGCGGACCCGGCGCGGCGGTTCTGCGATCAGCTCGGGGAGCTGGCGCCCGGCGTCTCCGCCGAGCTGCTCGAGCCGGGTGCCGCGCTCGAGATCTCCCCGGCCCCGTCGGCGTAGGCGTCCTGCCCGAGCCCGGCGAGCCAGCGCCGGAACACCTGGTGGACGGTCTCGGCGCCGATGACCTCACCGTCGGGCCAGGCCAGATCGGTGGGCGAGAGCACGAAGGGGTAGCTCTGCGAGCCGCCCATGCCGCCATGTGAGCCGACCAGCTCCTCGAACGCGGCGACCTCGGTCGGGTCGTGCCAGATCCGGCTGTTGACGACGATGTCGGGGCAGTGAGGAAAGCGGTGGGTCCGGAGGACGTGGCGGGCGGCGTTCGGCCCGAACGGCGCCAGCGGGTCCTTGCCGAGGACCTCGCCCTTCTCGAGCCGGTTGACGCCCTCGGCGCCGATCGCGAGCGCGCCGTCGGCGGCGGAGTCGACGAGCAGGAACCCGATGCCCTCGTGTCCGCGAAGCTCCTCGATCAGCGTGGGGTAGAGCGCCTCGATCGTCTCCAGCGTCAGCCGGCCGGGCTGGCGCGGGAAGCTGATCAGCCCGAGGCAGCCGGAGGCCATGACGGCGAGCTCGGGGGGCTCGTCGCCGGTGCTCGTCTTCGTTGCACCGTCCTCCTCGTTCGGGTGAGCTATGTCGAGCCGCTCGGCGCCGACCTGGACCGCGCGGGAGACCGGCGTCTGGTCGCGGTCGAGCTCGGTCAGCCCGGCGCCCATGTAGGCGCTCGCCTCGGCCGAGTCGCCGCTCGCCGCGTAGGTGCTCGACGAGTTGCACGCCTTCTCGACCAGCTCCTGGAGGCTGTAGCCGTAGCGCTGCAGGAAGGTCGCGCCCTGGGATTGGCCGTGGTCGGAGAGGACGATCAGCCGGTAGGGACGCGGCGCCTCGGCGGTCGCCTTCTCGATCCGGCCGATCTGGCGGTCGACCTTCTCGAGGACGGCGAGCGTGTCCTCGCGCTCGATCCCGGAGTGGTGGGCGACCTCGTCGTAGGCGAGGAACGTCGTGTAGACGACGGGGCGGCCGGCGAGCAGGTCGCCGACGACGGCGGCCACCTGGAGGTCGAGCTGGACGACCGTCGCCCAGGCGCGGACGAGCCCGTACTTGCGGTCGCGGAGGATCCGCGGCTTCTCGTCGATCCGCTTTTGGCGGATCGCCCAGTAACGCTCGCGGAAGTACTCGGCGACGATCGCGTTGAACGTCTTGAAGGTGGCGTAGGGACGGGCGAAGTAGGCGGCGTAGTCGCGACCGATCGGGCGCCGCCGGGTCAGAACCGTGCTCATCGTCAGCATCGAGTGGGCGGCGTCGCCGGAGAGGATGTTGGCGCGGCTCGCGCCGTCGGCGTAGAGCAGGCCGCGGCCGTTGGAGTGGCGGCGCTCGATCTCGACCGCGTCCTTGGGGTGGTTGGTGACGATCGGGGCGTTGCGGTCCTTCTCCCACCAGCGGAAGGCCGGCATGTCGTCGTTGTCTCCATGCAGCAGGCCGGCCTGGCAGGCGCCGGTCTGCGAGGACCAGTCGGTCTCCCAGACGTGCATCGAGTGCGAGCCGTCGTCGAGCCAGCGCTTGATGTTCGGGACCCGGCCGGAGGCGATGGCCCGCTCGAGGACCTCGTGGGCGAGCCCGTCGATCTCGAGGAAGAGGACGCCGGGGACGTTCGTCCGGTTGACGGTCTCGCGGCCGCGAGACTGCGCCTTGACGACGTTCCGGTACCAGCTCTCGTCGTCGTCGATCGCGAGCAGGGCGGAGGTGGCCGACGTCGAGAGCGTCAGGGCGATCGTGACGACGATCGCCTCGGCGAGACCCTGGATCTCGGCGTTCGGGACGAGGTCGATCGCGAAGGCGACGAGGATCGCGTTGAGGACGATGGCCGCGAAGCCGAGCGTCAGGACGTTCAGGGGCAGGGTGAGCCGCGCCAGCGTCGGGAAGACGAGCGCGTTGAGGACACCGATGAGCAGTGCGGCGCCGATCGCGGCGCCGAACCCGTCGAGCGTGAACCGGTCGAGGATTCCGGCCAGGATCCAGAGCACGACGGCGTCCACCAGGACGACCACGACGGATCGCCGCAGCACCTGGAGGGGGTCCGAGAAGACGTCCGACGCGGGCCTAGGATCCATGTGGATGGCAGATCATCCCGCATCTCCCGGCGGGGAGGCCGACTCGAAAGACTCTGAGATCGCGAATGCGGATGCGGTCATTGTCCAGAAGCATGAGCCGACGCTGCGGGGGATCATCCGGGTCGTCGCGACGGTGGTCGCGAGCGCGATCGCGCTTTACCTGATCTACCTGCTTCGGACCCCGCTCGGATGGCTCTTCGTCGCGACGTTCGTCGCCGTCGCGGTCGCGGCGCCGGTCCGCCGCCTCGAGACGCACATGCCGCGCGGCGCCGCGATCGCCCTCGTCTATCTGACCCTGGTCCTGATCCCGATCGGCATCGGCCTGATCCTGATCCCGCCCGCCGTGACCGCCGGAAGCGACCTCGTCAACGACCTGCCGAGCTATGTCGGCGACGTCAACGACACCGTCCAGAACAGCGACACGCTGCGCGGCCTCAACGAGGACTACGACCTCGTCGGCAAACTCGAGGACGCCGCCAACAACGCGGCCGGCTCGCTCGACAACGTCGCGACGACCCTCGCGGACATCGGCGCCGGTCTGATCGGCTCGCTCTTCGCTCTGTTCACGATCATCGTCATGAGCATCTTCATGGTCTCCCGCGGCCACGAATGGATGCGGTCGCTCCTCAATACGCGAAGGCCGGAGGAGGCCGAGGCCATCGGCAAGGCGCTCGAGCGGATGGCGCTCGCCGTATCCAGCTACGTCGGCGGGGCGCTGACGCAGGCGATCATCGCCGGCATCATCGCCTTCATCGTGCTCTCGATCCTCGGCGTCCCGGCGCCGCTGGCGCTGGCCGTGATCATCGCGATCCTCGACCTCGTGCCGCTGATCGGTGCGACGATCGGCGCCTTCCTGGTCGCCCTCGTGACGCTCTTCAACGACTTCCCGACCGACACGATCATCTGGCTCGTCTTCGCGATCGCCTACCAGCAGTTCGAGAACTACGTGGTCCAGCCGCGGATCCAGAGCCGCGCGGTCCAACTCGACCCCTTCGTGATCGTCGTCGCGGCCATCTTCGGCGGCACGCTGCTCGGCATCGTCGGCGCCCTGCTGGCCATTCCGGTGGCCGCCGCGGGGCAGATCGGCGTCCGCGAGTTCATGCTCTACCGGCGCGGTGAGCTCGAGAGCATGGGCGGCGATCTGACCGAGCCTTTGCCGATTGACCCCCCGGACTCAAGCGAAGGCGGTTCCGTGACGACATAGAGCGGGATGAGCTCTATGGATTTCGCCGAGGTTCTGACCCGGATGGTCACGATGCGCGCCTCCGACGTGCACCTGACGCCCGGATTTCACCCTGCCGTACGCGTGCGCGGCCAGATCCAGGCGCTCGAGGACCTGCCGGTTCTGACCCCGCAGGCGACCCGCGACACCGTCTACTCGATCCTCAACGACGACCAGCGGAAGAAGTTCGAGAACAACATGCAGCTCGACTTCGCCTACGCGATCCCGAACGTCGCCCGCTTTCGTGTCAACACGTTCTTCCAGCGCGGTGCCGTCAGCGCAGCCTTCCGCCACATCCCGCAGGAGATCAAGACGCTGCCCGAGCTCGGGCTGCCGCCGGTACTGGAGGAGTTCACGAAGAAGCCGCGCGGCTTCGTCCTCGTCACCGGGCCGACCGGTTCCGGCAAGACGACGTCGCTCGCGGCGATGATCGACTCGATCAACCGCAACCGCGAGGAGCACATCCTCACGATCGAGGATCCGATCGAGTTCCTCCACCCGCATCACCGCTGCATCGTCAACCAGCGTGAGATCGGCGCCGACGCCGTCGACTTCTCCCTGGCGCTCAAGGCCGCACTCCGCCAGGACCCCGACGTCATCCTCGTCGGCGAGATGCGCGACATCGAGACGATCTCGACGGCCCTGACCGCCGCCGAGACCGGCCACCTCGTCTTCGCGACCCTCCACACCCAGTCGACCGCCCAGACGGTCGACCGGATCATCGACGTTTTCCCCTCCGAGCAGCAGCACCAGGTCCGGATGCAGCTCTCGATCGCGCTGCAGGGGATCATCACCCAGCAGCTGCTGCCGACCGCCGACGGTTCCGGCCGGGTCTGCGTCTGCGAGGTCCTGATCCCGACCCCGGCGATCCGGAACCTGATCCGCGAGGGCAAGACCCACCAGATCTACTCCTCGATCCAGACCTCCGGCGCGACCGGGATGCAGACGATGGACGCCCATCTCGCGCAGCTCGTCCGCCAGGGCACGATTACCCGCAAGCTCGCCGAGCAGCGCGCGGCCGTCCCGGAGGAGCTCCGGCGCCTCCTCGGCGGCACCGGCGCCGCCCCGCAGCAGCAGGCCGCGCCCCGCTACGAGGGCGCCGCCGCCTCCCTGGGAACCCCGGCCTGAGGTAGCGGGAGGGACCGATGAGCACCTTCGCCTTCCGCGCAATCGACGTCGCCGGCACCCCGTCGCGCGGCGAGCTCGAGGCCGACTCCAAGACCGCCGTCACCGAGCAGCTCCGCCAGCGCGGGCTGATCGTCCTCGACGTCTCCGAGAAGCGCGAGGCGATGCGGATCGACGGCTTCATGGACCGCTTCCAGCGGGTCAACATGCGCGACCTCTCGGTCTTCTCGCGGCAGTTCGCCACCCTGATCGCCTCCGGCATGCCGATGCTGCGGTCGCTCTACACGCTCGAGGACCAGACCGAGGACGACAAGATCACCGCCGCGATCGTCGACCTCCGCAAGGACGTCGAGGCCGGCAGCTCCGTCGCCGACTCGATGGAGCGCAACCCGATGATCTTCGACCCGCTCTACCGCTCGATGGTCCGGGCGGGGGAGGGCTCCGGCCGCCTCGAGTCGGCGCTCGACATGGTCGCGATCCAGCTCGAGAAGCTCGACGCCCTGCGCCGCCAGGTCCGCTCGGCCATGACCTACCCGATGCTCGTCTTCAGCTTCGCGGTGATCGTCATGTCGATCGTCGTCGCCTTCATCGTCCCCGTCTTCACGGGCATCTTCGAAGACCTCGCCAAGGACTCCGGCGGCAGCGCCGAGCTCCCCTTCATGACCCAGATCACGGTGACGATGTCCGACATCCTCACCGGCTATTTCTTCATCCTCATTCCCGCCATCGCCGCGATCTTCTTCGCCTTCTTCCAGTGGAAGAAGACCGAACGCGGCCGCCACCAGTGGGACGCTTTCAAGCTGCACCTTCCGGCCAAGATCGGCGACGTCGTCCAGAAGGTCGCCATCGCCCGCTGGTCCCGAGTCTTCTCCGGCACCATCGCCGCCGGCGTCCCGATCCTCCAGGCGATCAAGATCGCCGGCGAGACCTCCGGCAACGCCGTCGTCGCCGAGGCGATGGACGACGTCTACGCCTCCGTGCGCCAGGGCGGCACCATCGCCGCGCCCCTCGGCCGCTCCGACGTCTTCCCGACCATGGTCACCCACATGGTCTCCGTCGGCGAGGAGACCGGCCAGCTCGAGCAGATGCTCGCCAAGATCGCTGACTTCTACGAGGCCGAGGTCGACGCCAAGATCAAGGCTCTCACCTCGATGATCGAGCCTTTGATGATCATCTTCGTCGGCATCGTCGTCGGCTTCATCGTCATCTCGATGTACCTGCCGATCTTCAGCCTCTACGACAAGATCCGCTAGCGGGCGAGTTTTCCGACGCGGAAGCCATCGCGTCGATCGGCATCGTGAATCCGCTGCAAGAGCTCCGCGCCTGGATTCGGAATCGGAGGGCGGTCTGCCCACGGTGCGGCAAGCGCAACAGCTTTGGGCGGGAAGGAGCCAACGACGTGTGCGGCAGTTGCGGATTTGACTTCCGCACCGACGCCTATTGACCAGCTGCTGCCGGCACTACGGCTCGCAGGCCATCAGAGAGGTCTCAAGCGAATCCCGGTTGATGCCGATTGGCCACCCATGGGGGTCCTCATGGCAATCGCTCCGGCGATCAGCGGCGTGCTCGCGGGCATCCTTGGCGCGAAGCTGGCCCGGAACCGCGGCGCGCCCGCCCAGCGAGGCGTGTCAAGCGAAGGTCTCGTGGACGCGGTGCTGGTCCTGCTCGGATCGCTAGGGCTCCTCCTATCCGCGGGTATTGCGATCTCGCAGGACCAGTTCGTCCCATTCTCGATCGTGTCCGCGAGCATGCTTGCCCTCGGGATCTACTCCCACCTCACGGCCCCGCGTCCGAGAGAAAGGGCGCGCTGATTACCGATGCCGGTGGTCGTTGCTTCGGTGAACATCGGCGCGGCAATCGCTGTGCTTGCTGGGGCCGCGCTGATCCTTTCGCGCCGGTGGCTCGTCGAGACTTTCGCCTTACGGGGTAATCGCGGCCCAGGTGGCGATAGGGCGACGGAAGTCTCGATCCTTCTCGTGGGTGTCCTGGTTATCGCAGCCGGGGCTCTCGGGTTGATGGTGGGCGACCCAGGGGCCGGGCCGGCGAGCGGCGACTGAGCAATACGCGCTCATGGCCGGTGAATTGCGACGCGCCGCCACCGCATCGGCGGAGCCATCGCTCCAGCTGAAGCCGATTGCCGCCGATAGGCAGCTCGATGGGGGCGCGGGACAAGAAGGCTCTGAAGTGGGCCCTGGCCGCGGTACCGCTTGTCGCGTTCATCGCGGTAGGCAGCGTCATCAACGCAGAAGCCGACAAGCCGTTCTTCAACGTGACTCTGATGCTCGCTTTGATCCTGGCGGTCGGAATGCTGCTCGCAGCGGCCCGTATCGCCTCTCGACCAGAGCTCGAGGCCGGGAATTCGCAGGACGACGGGAGGGCGGATGCACACCGCATATGGGCCCTGCGAGCGACGCCGAGTCGCGAGGCCGTCAAGGGGTTCGCGATCCGCGAACCCGAGCGTCGGGACATGGGCGGTCTCGTTATCGGATCCCTCTGCCTGGTCCTGGCGATCGCCATCTGGGCCGGACTCACGTTGATCCTCGAAGAGAATTGGTACCTCGGAATCATCGGCATGGTGGTGACCGGCTATTTCGTTGCGTCCGCCATTCGGGGCAGCTACGTGAGATACGCCTATCTCAGTGTCGGTGACGACGAGCTCAAGATCGTCCACGACGCGGCGCTTCGACGCCCGCTGGTGGTACCTGCCGATTCGATCTTCCAGGTGGAGCGCGGCCAAGGTCTCGCGGTGGACGACGAAGAGCAGGGATGGAGGACTCCCAGCCTCGGTACCGGCGAACCGAACCTGACGATTCACTTTCACAGCCCGCGGCTCATACCCACCAGGTCGTTGATGAGTGCGTTCCGGGTTAGGGATCCGGTGTATCCCGACCGAGCCATTGCTCGTTTCGAGCCCGTCGCCGGCGTCGGCCTGGTTCTCGAAGATCCGAAGGCAGCCGCACAGCTGATCAGGCGAGCGACAAGCGCCGTGGTCGTCGGGTCAGAGACTGCCTTCTGAGGACCGCCGGACGAGCCGAGCGGCCACCGGTTGACTTGCGAGCAGAGAGCTACACCGCCGCAGGACCGGCGCCGGCATCCACCCGCGGCAACCCCGCGACGACTGCATCCCGCGACACACGCCCGACCTCGTCCGGCACCTCGCCGAGCGCCACGCGCCACGCGTAGTCCTGGGCTCGACCTAGCGGGGTGAAGAAGTTGTCGTAGTGGGTCGGGACGACGATCCGTGGGTCGAGGCGGGGGAGGATCCGATCCCAGTAGGCGGGCGTGACGCTGCGGCCCGCGACCCCGGCGAGGAAGAGATCGACCGGATCGGATCCAAGCGCCTCGTCGTCGAGGTCGGCGCTGCCCTGGTGATAGATCGAGATGCCGGCGACCTCGATCCGGATGCCGTAGACGGCGCCGCACTTGTAGGCGCCGGGGGCGAGGCCGTCGAGGTGGTCGCAGGTGAGTTCGCCGTCCATCGGGACCTTGCGGCCGAGGATCAGCTTCGAGTGACGGCTCGGCACGAAGCGGACGGCGAACGGACCGAGCTCGTAGGTCTGCTGCGGGACGACCTCGACGGCCCGATCGCCGAGGCGGTGCAGGCGCATGAGGGTGACGAGGGAGTCGGAGCCGTAGGCGCTCGCGCCGTGGCGGCGGGCGATCTCGGGGGCGTCGACGGCGTGATCGAAGTGGGTGTGCCCGACGAGGATTCCGGCGACCTCTCCCGGCGCGGCCGCGTAGCGGTCGATCATGGCCGGGTCGGGCAACGCCCGGCGGCGGAGGAGGAGCGATCGCAGCGGCACCCGCGACACGTAGGGGTCGATGAAGATCGAGACGCCTTCGTAGGTCAGCCGGTAGCCGGAGACGCCGAGCCAGTCGAGCTCGAGCCCATCGGGCAGCTCGAGCGGTCGGCCCTCGATCTCGCTCGCGGCCTGGGCGTCGTCGTCGCCGGCTCGTGCCATCGGGCGAGTATGACGCCGGCAGTCGCCGCGGCAGGAGCGGGGCCGGGAGCGCGGAATGGGGGCCTATGAGCAATCCCGACGATCTGATCCAGGCCTGTCAGTCCCGCCTCGTCCAGGAGGGCGTCAGCGACGCAGTCGTCGCCGCCGGCGCCTTCGCGATCCAGGACGACTACAAGAAGATCGCCGTCGGCGGGCTCGCGTCGTCGTTTCTGCCCGGCAACAGCAACCCGGTCGTCGGGGGGCTCGAGGACGTCGGAGCGCTGGAGGCGACCCGCCACGCCAACGCCGCGTCTCACGGCGTCAGCGAGCGGATGATGGTCTGCGTCACCGACTCCGAGATCTACGTCTTCGCGCTGCGCTCGCCGATGGGCAACGACCCCGAGGAATTGCTGGCCAAATTCGACCGCGCCGGCGCCCAGATCGAAGTCAAGAAGTTCCTCGGCGCCAAGCACCTCCACATCTCCGAGGGAGACGACAAGCTTTACCTCCAGGGCTCGACGGCCCGGATCTCGCCCGACGCGGGCGGGGACAAGAGCGTCCTCGAGGCGCTCGGCTAGATCCGGACGTTTCGAATTCGACAGAGGTGGGGAGTGCGCCGCGGAGCATTGCTGCGCCGGTCCATTGGGCGTGATTCGCGTCCCATAGGAACGAGATTCACGCCCGGTAGAGCCCGGCGACCACGCGTCCGCGAAGTTTGTTAGCTTCCGCTCACATTCTGTTGGGCAAGGGACCTACCGAAAGGGACAGAACATGAATCACCTGCCGATCAGGGGCGGCAGTCGATGAGCACGGCGAACGCACGACCCGCGAACGCGGGACGTTTGGGCGGCGAGGAACCGCTGCCGCTTCCGTTCCCGAGCCCGGAGTTCCGGAAGCTTGATCTCCGTCAGAGCACGATCGCATCGGCGATCGGCCTGGCCGTCGGCGTGCTGGTGGCCGCCGCAGTGATCATCGCGATCGCCGCGGCGCTGCTCTGAGCGGCCGACCTACCGCTGCTGCGTCTTGATGAAGGCGTAGATCAGCAGCGGGATGACGACCACGACGATGATGATTACGGGGAGCAGCATCAGACCTGCGCCTCCTCGACCTGGCGCTTGAGCTCGTCGGCGTCGGCGTCGATCTGCTTCTGGATGACCTTCTTGGCACGCTTGACGGCCTTCTCGATCTGCTCGTCGACCTTCGACTCGCCGATGACGATCAGGGCGGCGTTGCCGTCGTCCATGGCCTCGCCGAGCTCCTTGAGGTCGCTGCGGGACATGCCCTTCCAGAGGTGACCGATGACCCCGCCGGCGACGCCGCCGGCGATTGCGGTGCCGATGATCGAGGGCGGGAAGAGGATGCCGGCGAGGGCGCCGACGGCGATGCCGGTCCAGGCGCCGTGCTGGGTCGGCTTCTCGGTCTTGTGGACGCGGACCTTGCCGTCCTCCTTCTCGATCACGGCCGAGTCGAAGGTGCCGACGAGGCCGGCGGCGTGGAGCTCGAACACGGCTTCGTAGTCGGCTTCGGCATCGGCGATGTCGTCGTAGACGGCGGCGTAGAGAAAGACTGGGCGGTCGGCCATTTGGTACCTCGCAGTGGGCTCGAGTCGGGAAAGAATTCGCTGCCGACGAGCCTAGAGCAGTCGCCCCGGCGTAGGGTCCGCGCCGATGGTCGCCCTCGGGGTCTTCGCCGCCGCCCTCGCGGCCTACGAGCTGATCGCGGTCCGCGTCGAGCGCTTCGGGCTCTCGCGGCCGATGGTCTTCGTGATCGTCGGCGGGATCGTCGCCGCCACCGGCGTCATCGACCCGATCGAGGGGGAGAGCCTGGCCGGGGTTCTGCTGCCGCTCGCGGAGATCGCGCTGACGCTGGTCCTGTTCTCCGACGCGTCCCGGATCAACCTCGGCTGGCTGCGCGAGGACTACGGGCTGCCGGCGCGCCTGCTGGGGCCCGGGATGCTGCTGTCGATCGGCCTCGGCACGCTCGTCGGCCTCTGGCTGTTCGGCGAGCTCGACGCCTGGGAGTGCGGGCTGCTCGCCGCGATCCTCGCGCCGACCGACGCGGCGCTCGGCTCGGCCGTCGTCGAGGATCGTCGCGTCCCCGCCCAGATCCGGCGCTCGCTCAACGTCGAGGCGGGGCTCAACGACGGCCTCGCGGTGCCGTTCGTCCTGCTCTGCATCGCCGGGGCCACGGTCGTCGAGGGCTTCGAGCCTGGCTCGTTCTGGGCCACGACGCTCGTCGAGAAGATCGGCGTCGGCGTGATCGCCGGAGTCGGCGTCGGCATGCTCGCCGGCGAGCTCGCCCGGCGCGGCCGCAAGGACGGCTGGGCGAGCGGCACGTCCGAGCAGATCGCGATGGCGGGCGTCGCCGTCGCCCTTTTCGTGTTCACCGAGGAGATCGGCGGCAGCGGCTTCATCGCTGCATTCGTCGGAGGCCTGATCGCCGGGTCGAGGCTGCGGGCCGACAGCAAGCCGGCTGTCGCGTTCGTTGACGAGGAGGGGGCGGTCGTCGGCGCGTTCGTCTTCTTCGCCCTTGGGATGAGCGCCGTCGCCCTGTTCGGCGAGCTGACCTGGCAGGTCGGTGTCTATGCCGTGCTCAGCCTGACCCTGGTCCGGATGGCCCCGGTCGCGCTGGCGCTGGCGGGGACCGGCCTGCGTGCACGCACCGTCGCCTTCATGGGCTGGTTCGGGCCGCGTGGCCTTGCCTCGGTGGTGCTCGCACTCGTCGTCCTCGAGCAGGACAACGAGCTAACGGGGATCGACACGATCGTCCTGACGACGCTGGCGACGGTGATTCTCAGCATCGTTCTCCACGGCTTCAGCGCCCAGCCGCTCTCCCGCCGCTACGGGGACTGGGCGAAGCGGTTGCCCGCCGACGCGCCGGAGCGTGCCGAGCCCGCCCGGGCGAGCGAGTAGTTTCGTCGTCGAAGCCGGTCCTCATCGAAAAAGACGGTTCTCTGAAGGGAACGGAAGGAGAGAGCATGGAGCTCAAGATCACGCCGAGCCTCTGGTTCGACATGGGCAAGGCCGAGCCGGCCGCCGAGTACTACGTCTCGATCTTCGAGAACTCGAAGATCAACGCGATCCGGCGCTATCCGAAAGGTGCGCCCGGCCCCGCCGGTGAGCCGATGACCGTCGAGTTCGAGCTCGACGGGGTGCCGTTCATCGCGATCAACGGCGGCCCGCAGTTCACCTTCGACGAGGCGATCTCGTTCATGATCACCTGCGAGGACCAGGCCGAGGTCGACTACTTCTGGGAGAAGCTGACCGACGGTGGCGAAGAGGGTCCCTGCGGCTGGTGCAAGGACCGCTTCGGCGTCTCCTGGCAGGTCGTCCCCCGCGGCATGGACGAGGTCTTCGAGGACGACGATCCGACGCGGGCAGAGCGTGGCTTCGCGGCGATGTCGCAGATGACGAAGATCGACGTCGCAGCCCTGAGGGCGGCCACCGACCCCGCGTCAGCCTGAGCCTCAGCCCGGCTTCGTCGTCATCGCCCAGAGGGCGACGACGTTGAGCACGATGACGACGGCGATCAGGATCGAGGCGGCGCGGACGGCCTTCGAGGGCGTCGCCTCGGTCTCAGTCCCCTCGGTGCGAGTCCGCCGCAGCGTGAACCAGCCGAGCAGGCTCGAGACGATGATCAGCAGGAAGCCGAGCTCGGAAGTGATGTAGCCGATGTTGATCCAGGACGGGGGCTCGTCGAGGTCGGCGAACCCCTCCTTGTCGGCGATCCATTCGGCGGCGACGCGGAAGACGATCCAGGCCGGGATGACGCCGAGGGTCAGCGTCCGGAGCGCGAGCCGCAGGTTCGACGTCGAGCCGTCGCGGGCGGCGGCGAAAAGGAACGTCGCCGCGAGCGCCGCCGCGCCGATCATCACGAGGGCGCCGAGGACGTGGAGGAAGAGCGGGATGTCCCACTCACCCGGGCGGATGGCTCCGAGGATGCTCACGCCCACGGCTTCACGATCATGTCGGCGAGCATCAGCAGGACGATGACCACGGTGATCCAGTGCGAGCGGAAGACGCCGGCGGGGAGGGTGGAACCGGGTCCGCCGGCCTCCTTGTAGGCGGCGGGGAGCCGGTCGCCGAACCCACCGACGACGAGCCACAGCCCGATCGCGATAAGCACCCAGGCGTCCCAGATCTCGTAGCCGTCGATGTCGATGGCGAGCGCGATGCCGAGCAGGAAGACGCCGACCAGGCCGATGTGCCAGAGCGCCGTGTAGAGGCGCAGCGCGGAGAGCTCGACGCTCGCGCCGTAGGCGATCGCGGTGAAGGCGACCAGGCCGGTGACGAGCGCGGCCGCCGAGAGGACGTGGATGAAGAGGAGCGCGTCGGTCATGCGCGGTGTTCGCACCGTAACGCCGCGCCCGGCGCCTGTCAGCGGCTTCAGCTTCGCGAAACGGGCAGCCGCCCTGCGATCAGGGTTGCGGCACCCGGCTCGCCGCCGGTGGCGTGCTCGGCTCGAGCACGCGCCACAGGAGAAGCAGCAGGGCCGGGGCCGCAGTCACGCCGGCCATGATCAGGAACCAGGGCGCACCGCGGTCGGTCCCCATTCCCAGCGAGTGGACCAGGCCGAGCAGCCAGAAGATCGAGGTGAAGCGGTGCAGGTAGCGCCACCGGGCCGGGCCGATGCGCTTGCGCTGGTAGTAGGAGAGCCCGAGGGCGGCGAGGCCCCAGAAGGAGATCACGCCGAGCCCGGTCCAGATCGTCTGGTAGTTCGAGGCGAACGGGACCGCGATCTCGGCCGGCGAGTAGCCCACGTACTGATCGCCGAGGAGCGCCAGGCCGTGGACGAGCGCCGCACCCAGCGTTGCCAGCGACAGCGCCTCGTGCAGCGGCCGGAGCTCGGCGACCTTCCGCCCGAGGCTGCCGCGCGAGCTGCTCAACAGGCCGAAGCCGACGGCGAGGCTGGCGAGGACCAGCGCCGCCGTGCCGGCAGCGCGGCTCGTGACCCAGAAGAGGCCTCCGGTCTGAATCAGGTCGATCACGACTGCGAGGTGGTGAGGGGTGCGGGTGCCGGAGCGGTCGACGGGCTCGAGTCGATGAAGAAGCCGTCGTCGGACTCCTCGTCGTCGCTCGAGGAGACCGTGCCGGTATCGGCGGTGGTCGAGGTGTCGGAGGGGCTCGTCTTCGTGCCGTGCGCGAGCTGATCGCTCAGGGCGAGTCCCCACGCGAGCGCGAACGTCGCCACGGCGCCGGCGATCACCGAGCGCCGGATCAGGCCGATGCGGCGAGCCCGCTCGCGGAGTCGCTCCATCGCGACCTGGCGCATCGTCTCGGGGTTCACGCCGCCACCGCCTCGTGGGCGTCGCGGCGATCGCGTGAGGGGACCTCCGCGACGGTGCGATCGGCGAGGACGATCCAGCCGCCGTCGGGCAGCCGCTCGGCGGCCCGGTCGGGACCGCTGAGGACGGCGGACTTCGCGCGAACCTCGGCCAGCTCGGCCGTCGGCGCGATCGCGGTCGCCTGGACGACGCCGCTTTCGCACGGGCGGCCCGTCGCCGGGTCGATCAGGTGGTGGCCGACGGTTCCGTCGGCGTTGCGCCAGCGGCGCTTGCCGGTGCCGCTCGTGGCGACCCCGCCGTCGCTGAGCCGCAGCTCGGCGATCGTCGAGCCGTCGAAGGGGTCGGTGACGGCGATCCGGCGCTCGGCGCCGGCGCTACCGGAGATCCGGATGTCGCCGGCGCACTCGACCGCGAGGGTCGGCGCGTCGCCGAGGATCGCCGCGGCGCGATCGGCCGCCCAGCCCTTGGCGACGCCGCCACTGTCGATCTCGAGGCCGGGCGGGCGCGTCACCGTTCCGGCGCCGGCATCGACGTCGATCCCGCGCCAACGGGAGGCGGGATCGGCACCGGCCGGGGCTCCGGCGGCGTTCGCGGGGGCGAGCAGGCCGGGGTCGCGGTCGGGAAGCGAGGCGGAGTAGCCGGCGTCGCGGAGAGCGGGGAGGAGGGTGGCGTCGACGAGACCGTCGCTCGCCTCGCCGGCCCGGCGGGCGGCGCCGAGGAAGTCGGCCATCAGCGGGCTGACCGGCACGGTCTCGCGCGGGTCGGCGTTGAGCCGGGAGAGCTCGCTCTGCGGCAGGAAGCGGGAGAGGCGGCGGTGGCACTCGAGCAGGAAGCTCGCGGCCGCGATCGCGCGCAGCGGAGCGCCGGCGCCGTTGGTCAGGGCGATGGTGCATCGCGCCCCGAAGCAGTCCAGGGTGATCACGTGCTCGTCGTGCATGGCGGTCAACCTAGGTTCGAACCTTCAAGCCGCTTTGTGAGTGGGGTGAGAGTCCTCTCATCGAATCCGCGCATCGGCTCGATCCGCCAACATCCGCCGCTTGTCCACTCTCGAGGCCATCGCCGTCATCGCCGCCGGATTCGGCGCCGGGACCATCAACGCCCTGATCGGCTCGGGAACTCTGATCACGTTCCCGGTCCTGCTGGCGGTCGGCTATCCGCCGGTCGTCGCGAACGTCTCCAACAACGTCGGACTCGTGCCGGGAGCGGCGAGCTCGGCCTGGGGCTACCGGGCGGAGCTCGAAGGCAGCGGGACCCGGCTGAAGCGGTTCTCGCCCGCAACCGCGAGCGGGGCGGTCGTCGGCGCGATCCTGCTGCTCGCCCTGCCGGCGTCGGCCTTCAAGGCGATCGTCCCGGTCCTGATCGCGATCTCGCTGATCCTGATCGTGTTCCAGCCGCGGATCACCGCTTGGGTCATGGCCCGTCGCCGCACCCACCGCCCGCACGGCGGGCCCCTATTGATCCTCGGGGTCTTCGCCACGGGCGTCTACGGCGGCTACTTCGGCGCCGGCCAGGGCATCCTCCTGTTCGGTCTCCTCGCGAGCTCGCTCGGCGGCAAGCTGAGCCACGTCAACGCGATCCGCGCGGTCCTGGCTGGGATCGCCAACCTCGTCGCCGCCATCGTCTTCCTGTTCATCGCCGACGTCGCCTGGGAGGCCGCGGGCCTCGTCGCGGTCGGATCGACCGTCGGCGGCTACGCCGGCGCCGGGATGGGGAAGAGGCTGCCCGACATCTGGCTGCGGGCGATCATCGTCGTCGTCGGCCTGGCGGCGATCGTTCAGCTGGTCCTCTAGGTAATACCCCCGGGGGGTATGCTACGATGCGCCGCATGGAAGCGATCGCAGAGGACCACGCAGGCCATCACGACCACCACGAGCTGCCGACGAGCGGGCGGGCGCTGACCGCCGTCTCGGTCTCGGCGACGCTGCACTGCCTGACCGGCTGCGCGATCGGCGAGATCGCCGGCATGGCGATCGGGACGGCCGCCGGGATGTCGAACGGCAGCACGATCGTGCTGTCGATCGCGCTGGCGTTCCTGTTCGGCTACTCGCTGACCAGCCTGCCGCTGTTGCGCGCCGGGTTCGCCCTCGCCGCGGTTGTGCCGATCGCGCTCGCCTCCGACACCTTCAGCATCCTGACGATGGAGATCGTCGACAACCTCGTGATGGTCGCGATCCCCGGCGCGCTTCACGCCGGCCTCGGCGACCTCCTGTTCTGGGGCAGCCTCTCGTTCGCGCTCGCGATCGCATTCGTCTTCGCGGTCCCGGTCAACCGCTGGCTGATCGCGCGCGGCAAGGGTCACGCCGCGGTCCACGCGACCGGCGTGCACGGCGGCCCTTCGCCGGTGCTCGTCGGCGCGATCACCGGAGCCGCCTTCGTGTTCGGTGCGACGGTCCTGCTGGCCGAGCTGCTCTGACTAGGCGTCGAGCGCCGGCTCGCCCGGGCGCGCCGGCACCGACGGCCGCATTCGCAGGCGTCCGGGGATCGCGAGCGCGGCGAGGACCGCCATCGCAACGCCAAAGGCGGAAACCGCGAAGGCGGTCGTGTAGCCGCTCTCGGCGGGCAGGCCGTCGGCGGCGATGTGGCCGGCCACGATCGACGCGGCCACCTGGCCGCCGATCGCGCCGCCGATCGTCCTCATGATCGTGTTCATGCCGGTGGCGACGCCGGTCTGGCTCTGATCGACGGCCTCGACGATCAGGTTCGCCATCGCCGCGAACGAGAAGCCGATCCCGAGGCCCATCAGCGCCGTCGCGAAGTAGATCGCGAAGTGGTTCTCGTGCCAGACGGCGAGCATCAGGAAGCTCATGCAGGCGAGCGAGGTGCCGATCACCAGCGGCAGCTTCGACCCGTAGCGGGTCCCCATCACGCCGGAGATCGGCCCGGCCACGAGCATCACAAGCGCCGATGGCAGCATGAACAGCCCCGCCGTGGTGACCGACGCGCCGAACCCGTAACCGGTCGACGCCGGAACCTGGACGAACTGCGGGACGAGGATGTAGGAGCCGAACATCCCGAACCCGATCAGGAGCGCGGTCAGGTTGGTCGTCAGCACCGGCCGGTCGCGCATCATCCGCATGTCGACGAGCGGCTCAGGGTGGCGCGACTCGAACCGCACCCAGGTCGCGAGCAGGATCGCGGCGAGGACGACGAGGCCGATGAACGTGGTCGACGTCCAACCCCATGTGTTGCCCTCGCTGACCGCGATCAGAAGCGACGCCAAACCGCCCGAGAGCAGCGCGGCGCCGCCCCAGTCGATCTTCGCCGGCGTCTTGACCGGGGACTCGGGGATGAAGCGATGGGTTGCGATCGCGGCGGGAATGACGACGATCAGCGCGAGCCAGAAGATCCACTCGTAGGCGACGTGGTCGACGATCACGCCGCTGATGACGAGGCCGACGCCGCCGCCGATGCCGAATGTGGCGCTGATCAGCCCGATCCCGGTCGCGACCTTCTCGCGCGGGAACTCGTCGCGGATGATGCCGAACGAGAGCGGGAAGATCGCGCCGCCGACGCCCTGGATCGCGCGGCCCGCGATCAGCAGCGCGATCGAGTGCGAGAGGGCGCAGACGAGCGAGCCGAGCCCGAAGATCACCAGCGTGATCACCAGCAGCCGCTCCTTGCCGAACATGTCGCCGAGGCGGCCGACGACCGGCGTCGCGATCGAGGCGGTGAGCAGGTAGCCGGTCAGGGCGAAGGTGACGAGCGTCGTCGTCGTTCCGAGGTCGGCCTGGATCTCGGGGAGGGCCGGGGCGATCATCGTCTGCGAGAGCGCGTAGGCGAGCGCGCCGGTGACGAGGACGCCGAGGGTCACGTTGTAGTGCTGGCGCGGCGGGGTGTCGGCGACGGCGTTCACAGCTCGTCGATCAGCTCCGCCATCCGGCCCAGCAGGTGGGCCGCCTGCTCGCGCTCGTCCTCCGAGAGCGAGCCGAAGATCTCGTTCCGCTTCGTCTGCATCTCGGCGCGCTTACGCCGGTAGAGCTCGCGGCCGTCCGCGGTCAGCTCGACGGCGATCGCCCGCCGGTCGCCCTCGGCCGCGCCGCGGGCGACGATGCCCTCGCGCTCGAGCGAGTCCACCATCCGGCTCGCGGTCGGCGCGGCGACGCCGGCGGCCTCGGCCAGCTCGCCGATCCGGGCGCTGCCGCCGCCGGCGAGCGGGTCGAGCAGGTTGACCTGGGGGAGGGTCAGCTCGTTGCCGTGCTGGCGGGAGGCCCGGCCCCGCGCCCGCCTGATCGCGCCGAAGAAGTCGTCCCAGGCGGCGTTGAGCTCGGCGAGCGGGTCAGCGGCGGCGGTTGTCGGCGGAGATGTCACGCATGACAATTATTAGCAAGCTAACTACTTGGCCGGTTTGACGTCCAGGCGACCGAGCAGTGCGCCGCTGTCGGCATCGATGATCGGGAGCTTCCCGGCATCCCGCAGCAGCAGGTTGAAATCGGCGGGTGCGTCGGGAGCGGCAGTCTCGGTGGTCCCGAAGGCCGGGATCTCGATCTGGCGGGCGCGCTCGCTGCCGACGTTGAGCTCGAGCTGGTCGCCGACGAACGCCTCGACCGACTCCGGCTTCGACTCGGAGGCCTCGATCCGCACCGTCAGCGCCTCGCCGCCCGCCGGCAGGTCGTCGGGGGCCTTCGCCTCGGTCGTCGTCGTGGTCGTCGACGTCGTCGAATCGGTGCTCGAGCTCGAGCGATCGCCGAGCAGCGGACCGCGCCGTTCGGGGGCGATCATCGCGGCGACGATCGAGATCGCGAACAGCACCAGGAGGACGATTATCAGCCGGCGAGCAGCCATTCAGAGCCCCGAATCGACCTTCTGGGGTCCAACCCCCAGGGCCCGCTGAGACGCGGCGCTCAGCGAACGTATGAAAAATCCTTCACCAAAGCTAAAGGTGGCCATACCGGCAGCCGATAGGTCGCCGGAAGATGAAATAGAGCTGGGGCTCTGGTGCAAGGGCAAACTCATCGTGAGATGGGGGCGCAAAGCCACGGGGCTCCCTTTCAAAGGGAGCAAGCCGGGTTACCACTGGGGGTTCGGACTCCGAATGGCTTGGCGACAGGCTCCGGCTCCACTTAGTACACCCGAGGAGGGTAACTATGCTGGAGATGTACCGCGCACGACGCAAGGAGGAGTCCGGTTTCACGCTGGTCGAGCTCCTGGTCGTCATGCTCATCCTTGGCATTCTGGCCGCGATCGCGATTCCCGCGTTCTTCAGCCAGCGTGACAAGGGCTACGACTCGGACGCCAAGGCCAACGCCCGCACCGTCCAGACGGCTCTCGAGACCTACGCGGTCGATCACGGCGGCAAGTACACCGGCGCCACGATGGCCAACCTCTCGAACATCGAGGGCACGATCACCGGCATGTCCGGGACCGGCGGCGGCTCGGTGACCGTCACGCCCGCGGCCGACAGCTACACGATCGAGGCCACCTCGGACTCCGGAAACAAGTTCCAGATCGTTCGGGCTGCAAGCGGAGCGACCACGTTCCCCTGCACCGTCGCCGACAAGGCGGGCTGCCCGACAGGCGGCTGGGGCTAGGAGAAGGGCTTCCGAACGCCCAGCGAACGGGAAAGGCGGGCCTCCGGGCCCGCCTTTCCTCGTTCTGGAAGGTGTCCGGCAGGGCTCAAGATCGCCCCCCGGGGCGCCGATGGTGGTTTGCGCGCATGAATGCTGAGGAAGCAACGAGGAAGATCCGTGCCCGGGCGACCGCCGAGGACGGGTTCACGATCATCGAGGCGTTGGTCACGGCGATCGTCGTCGCCGTGGTCATGGGCGCGACCTTCGGGGCGATCCAGGCGGCCGGCCGGGCCGGCGCCGACCAGCGCCACCGCGCCGAGTCGTATGCGATCGCCCAGAAGGACCAGGCCCGGATGCGCTCGATGCGGATCTCGCAGGTGAAGAACCTGAACCAGACGACCACGACGACCCTGAACGGCACGACCTACTCGATCCAGTCGCAGGGCCAGTTCGTCAACGACGTCACCGGAACCGCCTCCTGCGAGGAGGGCACCAACAGCTCCGACTACATCGTCGTCACCTCGACGGTCACATGGCCCTCGCTCGGGGCGGCCCCGCCGACCGTGATCAAGAGCATCGTCTCGCCGCCGGCCGGGTCTCTCGACGAGACGAAGGGCGCGCTCGCCGTCGTCGTCCGCAACGGCGCCGGCGCCGGCATCCCCGGCTTCTCCGTCAGCGGCTCCGGCTCCGGCACGTTCAGCGGCTCGACCGGCTCGACCGGCTGCATCCTCTTCACCGACCTCCCCGAGGGCCCCTACACGCTGACGCCGAACTCGTCCGGCCGGGTCGACGCCGACGGCAACCCGCCGTCGCCGATGGCGACCAGCGTCGTCGGGCAGAGCACCAACACGCTCGTCCTTCGCTACGACACGCCGGGCGCGATCAAGGTCGACTTCAAGGCGCGGCTGAACGGCACGGTCCAGACGACGCAGACGGACCTGGTCACCGTCTTCAACACCGGCATGACCCAGGAGAAGGCGTTCGGGACGCTCAACAGCAACCAGAGCAACGTGACCGCGGGGTCGCTGTTCCCGTTCACGTCGCCCTACGCGGTCTACGCCGGCGCCTGCGATGCGAACAACCCGAACCCGAACGGCCTGGCGAACCCGCCGGCCGCGGCGGCGATCGCGTCGGTCAACGTCGTCCCGGGCCAGACGGCGAACGCCTCGATCCAGTTGCCGGTACTCGGAGTCACGGTCATGTCGGGAGCCGGATCGTCGTCGCCAGGCTCGGTCGTCACCAACGCCCCCGTGAAGATCACGTCCTCCGAGTGCACGATCGGCGGCAACCCGGCGGTGAATCGCACGCTCACCACCAACTCCCTCGGCAAGATCGAGACGGCCCTGCCATACGGGACCTACGACATCTGCGCCTACCGCGCGAGCGGCAACCGCCGCGGCACCGCCACCGGGGTGGCGGTGCAGACGACCAGCACCAACACCGCGCAGACCGTCTACACCGGCGGCACCGCGCCCGGCAGCGCGAACGGACCCTGTCCATGATCCGGTCCTCGCTCAGAGACGAACGCGGGCTCACGTTCCCCGAGCTGATGGTCGGACTGCTGATCGGGCTGATCGTGCTCGGCGGGATCGTGACGATGGTCGTCCAGACCGCGAAGACGAGCGGCCGCGTCTCCGAGCGGGTCGCAGCCGACCAGATCGCGCGGCCGATGGTCCAGCGGATCATGGACGAGCTCCACTCGGCCTGCATCTCGCCGGGGCTGGCCCCGATCCTCTCCGGCAGCACCGACAAGTCGATCTCCTTCGTCTACGGAACCGGCTCCGACGTCGCGCCGACGCCGACGAAGCACACGATCACGCTCGACACGACCGCGAAGACGCTGACGGACACCACCTACCCGAAGACCGGCGGCACGGCGCCGAACTGGACGTTCTCGACGACGCCGTCCTCGACCTACAGGATCCTCAGCAACGCCGGTCCGATCGGCGGCAACAGCCAGCCGCTGTTCACCTACCACGCCTTCTCGAACGGATCGATCTCGTCGACGCCGCTCGCGGTCCCGCTGAGCAGTACCGACGCCGCGCGGACGGTGGAGGTTCGGATGAACCTGGCCGTGACCCCGCGGACGAGCGCGACCTCGTCGGAGGCCGGCGCACCGGTCAACATCCAGGAGTCGGCGCTGCTGCGGTTCACGCCGGCGAACGAGGACACCGCCCAGGCAGGTCTGCCGTGCACCTGATCGCGCGTTGCATCGAAGGGCTCCGCGCTCGTCTCGCCGGTGAGGACGGCTTCACGATGGCAACGGCCATGCTGGCAATGCTCGTCGTCACCCTGGCGACGGTCGGCACCGTCACGGCCGTCAACGGCGACATCAAGCTGACCACGCGCGATCTCGACAAGAAGCGCGCCTTCGAGGCGGCCCAGGCGGGCCTCGCCGACTACACCTTCCACCTGAACAAGGACAACGGCTACTGGGCGAAGTGCACGAACGTGCCGACGCCGAACGCGGTCAACAACGTCGGTTCGACCGCGAAGCGGCGCAACGTCCCCGGCAGCACGGGCGCGAGCTACGCGCTCGAGCTGATCCCGGCGACCGGCAAGAGCGTCTGCAACACCGGCGATCCGGTCGGGAGCATGATCGAGCAGACGGCCGGGACGAGCAACGGCACGTTCCGGGTGCGCTCAACCGGATACGCGGGCAGCACCCAGCAGAGCATCGTCGCCACCTACAAGCGAGCCTCGTTCCTCGACTACGTCTACTTCACCCAGTTCGAGACGTCCGACCCGGTCACGTACGGATCGACCTCGGCGATCAACCAGGCCTACAGCCAGTGCGTCAAGTTCTACCGCGCCGGCCGCAGCAGCTCGACGCTGCCATGCACCGAGATCGTCTTCGCGAGCGCCGAGCAGATCAACGGACCCGTGCATACGAACGACGAGTTCAACATCTGCGGCACCCCGACCTTCGGGCGGAACCAGTCGGACCTGATCGAGGTGAGCGCGCCGCCGCAGGGCTGGCGCGGATCCTCGAACTGCGGTGGCAACAGCCCGGTCTTCAAGGGGACCTACATCACCAACTCGCCGGTGCTGACGCCGCCGACGACGAACGACAGCCTCCGGGACGTCGACGGCGTGGCGATGTACACGGGCCAGACCCGGATCGTCCTCAACGGCACCCAGATGACCGTGACCAACAGCGCCGGTCAGACCACCACGGGCCCGATCCCGAGCAGCGGAGTGATCTACGTGCAGAACAGCCCGTCGGTCGCCTGCAGCACCGCCTACTCGCCCTTCGCCATGAACACGACGACCTACCAGACCACCTCGTCGTGCGGCAACGTCTACATCTCGGGCACCTACACCACGGGCCTCACCGTTGCGGCCGAGAATGACATCGTCGTCGACAACGATCTCTGCCGCGGCAGCTGCTCGGGCAGCCCGAGCGGCGACGGGATGCTCGGCCTGATCGCCAACAACTTCATCCGCGTGTTCCACCCGATCTACCCACAGACCACGACGACGACATCGAGCAACTGCAACAGCACCGTCAACCTGACCTCGAACAACGTGCCGGCGGGCTCGCCGCCCTACGGCGGGGTCACGCAGACGAACCTGCGCATCGACGCCGCGATGCTGGCGATCCAGCACTCTTTCATCGTCGACCACTACAACTGCGGCAGCGCGCTCGGGACGCTGACCGTCAACGGTGCGATCTCGCAGAAGTTCCGCGGCCCGGTCGGCACGGTCAGCGGCACCACGACCCAGAGCGGCTACAGCAAGAACTACAACTACGACGACCGCCTGCGCTACCTCGCGCCGCCGCACTTCCTCGACCCGGTCGAAACCGCCTGGCACATCCAGCGCCAGACGATCGATCCCTGAACGCCGCAGCCGCCGACGCCGCGGATAGCTTCTCCGTCCCGTGATCGTCATCGCCCTGTTCATCGGCCTGCTCGGACTGCTTCTCGGCAGCTTCGCCGGCGTCGTCGCCTACCGGGTGCCGCTGAAGGAGTCGCCGCTGACCGGCCGCTCGCGCTGCGATTCCTGCGGCGCCCAGGTCGCCGGCTACGACAACATCCCGGTCGTCTCCTGGCTGGTCCTGCGCGGCCGCTGCCGCAACTGCGGCGCCTCGATCCCGGTCCGCTATCTCCTCGTCGAGCTCGGGCTCGGTGCCGGCTTCTTCGCCTCCTACCTCGCCTTCGAGGACGACGGCGCGGCCGCCGTCGCGCTGGCGTGCGCCTTCCTCTGGATCCTCGCGGTGATCACCCTCACCGACCTCGAGCACCGGATCATCCCCAACGTCGTCCTCGGCCCGGCGGCCATCGTCGGCGTCGCCCTGGTCGCGCTCGTCGACACCGGCGACCTCGGACCGCACCTGCTCGCGGCGGCCATCGGCGGCGGCATCCTCCTGCTCGTCTCGCTGCTCTATCCGCGGGGGATGGGGATGGGGGACGTCAAGCTCGCGTTCGTGATGGGGATCTTCCTCGGCCGGGCGGTTGCTCCGGCGCTCCTGATCGGGTTCGCGGCGGGAGCGATCTACGGCGTCGCGCTGATGGCCAAGCACGGCTCGGAAGCGCGTAAACAAGCGGTTCCCTTCGGGCCGTTCCTCGCACTCGGCGGGGTCGCCGGGCTCTTCGTCGGCGACGAGATCGTCGACTGGTACGTGGATTCCTTCTTCAGCGGCTGAACGCCCGCGTGAAAGGCGTTTACCGGACGCCGCCCGCGATTCAAGGGCCGGGCGTCCCGCGCCGATGAGTTCCGGGCATGGCACTGTCCCTCGGCGCTCGCAAGACCAACTCCGTCGTCGGCCTCGACATCGAGGCCGCGACCGTCGCCGCGACCGAAGTCGTCGTCAACGGCGACATCCGGCTCGGGCGCTCGGGAATCGCCCCGATCCCGCCGGGCGCGACGCGCGAGGGTGAGGTCGCCGACGGCGAGGCCCTCTCGGCGTCGATCAAGGATCTCTTCGCCGAGCACAAGCTGCCGCGGAACGTCCGGGTCGGGATCGCCAACCAGCGGGTCGTCGTCCGCACCCTCCGCCTTCCCTACATCGACGACGACAAGGAGCTCGACTCCGCCGTCCGCTTCCAGGCCCAGGAGGCGATGGCGATGCCGATGGACCAGTCGGTCTTCGACTGGCAGCGGCTGTCCCCGAACGCGGAGCTGCGTTCCGAGGGACGCATGGACGTGGTCGTGGTCGCCGCTCGCCGCGAGATGGTCGGCGACCTGATCGAGGTCGTCCGCAACGCCGGGCTCCGGCCGGTCGGGCTCGACGTCTCCGCCTTCGGGCTGATCCGCGCCCTGAGCAAGGACACCGCCGGCATCCAGCCGGTCGCGGTGGATCCCGATGCGGGCCCCGACGCCGACACGGCCGTCGCGCCGATCGCCGGCGCCAAGCTCTTCTGCTCGCTCGGGGACAACACGAACCTCGCCGTCGCCCGCAACGGCGACTGCCTCTTCACGCGCGTCTCGACCTTCGGGATCGAGGGGATCGCCCAGCGCCTCGCCGAGCGCCGCGAGCTGACCCTGGAGCACGCGCGCCAGTGGCTGACGCACGTCGGCGTCGAGACGCCGCTCGAGTCGGTCGAAGGCGACCCCGCGATCGTCGCCGCCACCCGCGAGTCGCTCGAGGACGGCGTCGCCAAGCTCGCCGACGAGATGCGCCTCTCGCTCGACTACTACGGCGCCCAGGAGGGTGCCGTCGCGATCGAGGAGGTCGTCGTCTGCGGTCCCGGTGCGGTCATCGAGGGCGTCCCGGCGCGCCTCGAGCAGCACCTCGGCTACGCAATCCGCGTCGGCCGCCCGCCGGCGCTCGCCGGCCTCGATCCCGCCGACGCCGCTCGCCTGACCCTTCCCTACGGACTCGGCCTGGAGGAGTAGGCATGCGTCCCGTCAACCTGATTCCGGCGGAGGAGCGTCGCGGCGCGTCGGCCCCGAGCCGGACCGGCTCGGCCTCCTACCTCGTCGTCGGCCTGCTCGCGGTCGTCCTCGTCGCCGTCACGGCGATCGTCTTCCTCGGCAACAAGGTCGACGACAAGCAGACCGAGGCGGACGCGCTCGAGGCCAAGGCCATCGAGACCGAGGCGCGCGCGGAGGGTTTGTCCTCCTACGTCAACTTCGCGCAGATGCGCGAGTCGCGGGCGACGACGATCGACTCGCTCGCGAAGAGCCGCTTCGACTGGGAGCGCGTCATCCGCGAGGTCTCGCTCGTGATCCCGAAGACGGTCTGGCTCTCGAACCTGACCGGCACCGTCTCGCCCGAGGTCCAGCTCGACGACGCGCCCGGCATCACCCTTCGTGACTCGGTTCCCGGCCCGGCGCTCGAGCTGGTCGGCTGCGCCCGCTCGCAGCCGGCGATCGCGACGCTGATCGCATCGCTGCACGACATCGACGGCGTCACCCGGGTGACCGCCGCGAACGGGATCAAGTCCGACACGACCGAGGAGAGCACGGCGAGCTCCGGCTCCGGCGCCGCCGACACCGCGGACACCGAGGGCACCTGCCCGCCGTCCGCGCCGGCCTTCCAGATCATCGCGGCGTTCGACGCGGTTCCCGCCGTCGGAGCCGACGTCCCGCCGGCGGCGGCACCGGCCGACGGGACCGAGTCGACGACCACGACCGAGCAGCAGTCGGTCCAGAACGCGACCGACAAGGCGACCAACGCGGCCAATCTGGTCCCGGGAGCGGGAGGCTGAGATGAAGAAGAGCGACCGCATGATCCTCGTCGTCGTCCCGATGCTGGCGCTGGTGGTGGGCTTCTACCTGCTCGCGATCTCGCCGAAGCAGAAGCAGATCGGCGAGCTCGACGATCAGATCGCCGGCCTCCAGGACCGCGTCTCGCAGGCCGAGACCGAGGTCCAGGGAGCCGAGACCGCCCGCAAGGCCTTCCCGAAGAACTACGCGCAGATCGTCTCGATGGGCAGCGCCGTCCCCGAGGACAGTGACCAGGCGACCCTGATCTACGACCTGACCCAGGCCGCCGACCAGACCGGCGTCCACTTCCGCTCCTTCGAGCTCGCCGAGGACGCGGCGTCCGCCGAGGCCGCGGCGGCTCCGGCGCCGGCGGCGACGACCGAGTCCACGACCACCGACTCGACCACCACCGACGCCGGCGCGGCGACCACCGACACGACGAGCACCTCGACGACCACGACCGCCGTGGCGCCCGTGACGGCCACCGAGGCGACGGCGGCGACGCTGCCGATCGGCGCGACCGTCGGCTCGGCCGGGCTGCCGGTTATGCCCTACAAGCTCCGCTTCAACGGCAACTTCTTCGACATGGCCGACTTCTTCGCCAACCTCGACAAGACCGTCGACGTGGTCAACGACGGGACCGGCGACCCGAAGGTCGACGGGCGCCTGCTGACCATCAACGGCTTCGCGATGGTCGGCGACCCCAAGCACGGCTTCCCGCTCGTCCAGTCGAGCATGTCGGTCAACACCTACGTCGTCCCCGGTGATCAGGGGCTCGAGAACGGCGCCACCCCCGCCGGCCCGTCGCCGGTCACCGATTCCTCCTCGACCGTGACCTCGGCCTCGACGTCGGGCTCCTCGGTCCCGAGCACAGCGGCGGTGTCCCCGTGAACAAGATCCAGAGCTTCGGCCGCGACCTCGTCCAGGACCTGCGGGACCGCAACCTGCTGATCCCGGTGATCGCGCTTCTGGTGGCGATCGTCGCGGTGCCGATCCTGCTCGGCTCCGGCGGCGGCGCGACCGAGACGGCGTCGACCACCCCGGCGGACCCGACCGCGCCCGACTCGATGGACGGCTCGGCCGAGATCAGCCCGGTCGTCCTCGCCGACGTCCCCGGCCTCCGTGACTACAAGAAGCGCCTCGACGGGACCAACGGCCGCAACCCCTTCATCCAGCAGACGGTCGATCAGCCGTCCGACAAGTCCTCCGGCACCGGTAACGGGGGCGGCGGGACCGGATCGGGGACCGACACGAGCTCGTCGGCGGCGACGAGCACCGACACCTCGGCCTCGACCGGCACCTCCACGACGCCGTCGACCACGCCGTCGCCCGACTCGTCGACCGGCGGCACCTCACCCGACACGGGCACGACGAAGCCGCCGAAGAACAAGCTCGTCAAGTTCACCATCGACGTCCGCGTCGGCCGCGCCGGCAAGACCAAGGTGATGAAGGACGTCGAGCCGCTGACCCTGCTGCCCGGCGAGAAGCGACCGGTCCTCCAGTACGTCAACAGCAACCTCGACGCGTCTCGCGCCGGGTTCGTCGTCTCGCCGCTCGTCACCGAGACCGAGGGCGACGGCAAGTGCGACCCGGGCCGCAACGACTGCCAGTTCCTCTTCCTCGAGGAGGGCCAGACCCAGAAGCTGGTCTATGGGGACAAGCAGGAGACCTACCGGATCGAGCTGCTCGGGATCAACAAGGTCCTGGTCCCGTTCGACTCGCAGAAGTCCGCCGACGTCTCGACGACCCCCTGATCCCGTCGCCGGGAGCCGGGCGGCGTCGCCGGCGTCCGCGCGGCTAGCCTTCCACGGCGATGGCCCGCTTCGATTTCGTAACCGCCGGTGAGTCCCACGGCCCCGGCCTGACAACGATCGTCGAAGGCATGCCCGCGGGGCTCGAGCTCGATCGCGAGGCGCTCGACCGCGACATGACGAGGCGCCAGCTCGGCCACGGCCGCGGCGGCCGGATGAAGATCGAGAAGGACACCGCCGAGGTCCGATCGGGAGTTCGTCACGGCAAGACGCTCGGCAGCCCGATCGCGCTGCTGGTCGCCAACCGCGACTACGAGAACTGGGTCGAGCGCATGGGCCCGTGGGAGAGCGGGGAAGGGGTGCAGCAGGTCCACCTGCCGCGCCCCGGCCACGCCGACCTCCCGGGGCTCCTCAAGTACGGCTTCGAAGATGCGCGCAACGTGCTCGAGCGCGCCAGCGCCCGCGAGACGGCCGCGCGGGTGGCGGCCGGCGGGCTCGCCCGCCAGTTCCTCGAGGCGGTCGGGGTGACGATCCGCAGCCACGTGACCCGGATCGCCGGCGTTGCGGCGCCGGCACCCGACGGCCTCGAGCCGGCCGACTTCGACGGCGTCGACGATGACCCCGTTCGCTGCCTCGACGCGGACGCCTCGGCGGCGATGATCGAGGAGATCAACCGACTCCGCAAGGAGAACGAGAGCCTCGGCGGCACCTTCGAGGCGCGGGCCTGGGGGCTCGTTCCCGGCCTCGGCTCCCACATCAGCTGGGACGAGCGCCTCGACGGGCGGATCGCGCAGGCGATGGTCTCGATCCAGTCGGTCAAGGGCGTCAGCATCGGCCCCGCCTGGGAGGTCGCGGCGAGCCCGGGCTCGGAGGCCCACGACGAGATCTTCCACTCGCCCGAACGCGGCTTCTACCGCGAGACGAATCGGGCCGGCGGGCTCGAGGGCGGGATGACGAACGGCGAGACCCTGATCGTCCAGGTCGCGATCAAGCCGATTTCGACGCTGACGAAGCCGCTGCGCTCGGTCGACGTCCACACGAAGGAGCCGAAGGCCGCCCACAAGGAGCGGACCGACTCGACCGTCGTCCCGGCGGCCGGCGTCGTCGGCGAGGCGATGCTGGCGCTGACCCTGGCGCGCGCGTACCGGGAGAAGTTCGGCGGCGACCACATCGACGACGTCCGGGCCGCGATCGACGCCTACCGCCAGCGCATTGCCGGCTGAGCGCCCTTCGATCGTCTTCATCGGCTTCATGGGGGCCGGCAAGTCGTCGGCCGCCCGCGGCGCCGCGGGTGCGCTCGGGACCGACTGGGTCGACACCGATCAGCTGATCTCGGCCGAGATCCCCGGTGGGTCGATCTCGGGCTTCTTCCGCGAGCAGGGCGAGGCGGCGTTCCGCGAGCTCGAGGAGCGGATCGTGCTCGAGGCGCTGGAGCGCCCCGGCGCGGTCGTCGCGCTGGGCGGCGGGGCGGTCGAGAGCGAGCGCATCCGCGCGGCCCTGCGGGACCACGTGACCGCCTGGTGCCGGGTCAGCGAGGAGGTCGCCTGGGAGCGGAGCAGCGGCACCGACCGCCCGCTCGCGCGCGACCGCGACGCGTTCCGCCGCCGGCTCGCCGCGCGCGAGCCCCTGTACGAGGAGTCCGGCCGGATCGTCCTGCCGACCGGTGGCGAGCACACCGGTGCCGCCGTGGCGCCGTGGCTCGACCTGCTCCGCGACCGGCCCGGCATCCGCATGTACTGGTCGCGGACGCCCTCCGGCGACCAGCCGGCGCTGGTCGGACCCGGCGCCACGCGCGTGCTCGACGAGGCACCGGACCTGCGGCCCGGGGCGCGGCTCTTCGGCCTCGCCGACCGCGACGCCCATGCCGCGACGGGCGAGTTGATGCCGGCTATCGAGCCCGGCGGGCCGATCGAGGTCACCGGAGGCGAGGCGGCGAAGACGCTCGGCGAGGCCGACACGCTCCTGCGGGAACTGGCCCGGGCGGGCGTCCGCCGCGAGGATGCGCTGCTGGCCTTCGGCGGCGGGGTCGCCGGCGACCTCGTCGGCTTCTGCGCGGCCGTCTACCAGCGCGGGGTCCCGGTCGTCCAGGTGCCGACGACGCTCGTCGCCCAGGTCGACTCAGCCTACGGCGGCAAGACCGGGGTCGACCTGCCCGAGGGCAAGAATTACGTCGGCGCCTTCCACCAGCCCGCGGCGGTGCTCACCGACCCGGCGGCCCTGCGGACGCTGCCGGAGGCCGAGCTCGCCGCCGGCTTCGCCGAGGTCGTCAAGACGGCGCTGATCGCCGGCGGCTCACTCTGGGAGCGGGTCCGGGCGCTCGAGGCGATCGACGCCGAGTCGGTGGCGCCGCTCGTCTTCGACTGCGCCAGGACCAAGCTCGACGTCGTCGGCGCCGACGAGCGCGAGTCGGGGCTGCGCGCCGTCCTCAACCTCGGCCACACGGTCGGCCACGGGATCGAGGCGGCCACGGGCTACGAGCGCTATCGCCACGGCGAGGCGATCTCGATCGGACTCGTCGCCGCGCTCCGCCTCTCCGGTGTCGAAACGCTCGAGCCGGAGGTGGCCGCGCTGCTCGAGCGGGCGGGCCTGCCGACGACGCTCGACGCCGGGATCGACACCGAGTCCGTGCTCGAGGCGATCGGCCGCGACAAGAAGCGGACGGCGGAGGGAATCGGCTTCGTCACGATCGCCGAGCCCGGCGACGTCCGGTTCGGGCAGCGGATCGATGCCGATAGCCTCCGCGGCGTGGTCGAGGGCCTGAGCAGATGAGCAGCGCGCACAACCGCGTCGCCGTCATGCACGGCGTCAACCTCGACATGCTCGGCCGCCGCGATCCCGCGGTCTACGGCACCGAGACGCTGTCGCAGTACGAGTACCGGATCCACGAGTTCGCCCGCGAGCTCGGCCTCGAGGCCTCCTTCTTCCAGACCAACCACGAGGGCGAGTTCTGCGAGTACCTGCACCGGGTGCCCGAGACCGCCGACGCGGTGCTCGTCAACGCCGGTGCCTGGTCGCACTACTCGTGGGCGATCCGCGACGCGCTCGAGGTCGCGTCCAAGCCCGCCGTCGAGGTCCACATCAGCGACGTCGCCAACCGCGAGGACTGGCGTTCGATCTCGGTCTTCGACGGCCTCGTCGCGGCGAAGATCTCCGGCAAGGGGCTCGACGGCTACCGCGAGGGGCTCGAGGTGCTCGCGAAGGAGCTGGGGGTTTGAACCACGCGCCCGATGCCCGCGCCGACCGGGCGGCGGAGGCGGTCGCCGCCGCCGGCCTCGACGTTGCGATCGTCGGCGACCTCGTCCGGCCCGGCGACTCCAATCGCGAGTCGATCGCGGACGTGACCTGGCTGACCGGCTACGGCGGCACCAGCGGCACGGTGGTGATCGGACCCGGCGTCCGCGTCTTCATCACCGACTTCCGCTACACGGAGCTGGCGGCGGAGGTCGTGCCGGAATCGTTCCGGATCGTCGACGCGACCGCCGACATCCTCAAGGAGGTCGCCTCGCACCTCACCGGGAAGGCCGGCTTCGAGCCGGCGAAGACGAGCGTCGAGACCCATCGAAAGCTGCTCGAGGCGATCGGCGAGGTTGCCGAGCTCGTCGCGACCGAGGATCTGCTGACCGACCTGCGCCGGGTCAAGGACGAGGCCGAGATCGAGGCGATCGCCGCCGCCGCGGCGCTCACCGACGAGGTCTACGCGTGGATCGAAGAGCAGGGACTCTCGGGCCGGACCGAGCGCGAGGTGGCGCTCGCGGCCGAACAGCAAATGCGCGAGCTCGGGGCCGAGGGCCCGTCGTTCCCGGCGATCGTGGCCTCCGGGCCGAACGGCGCCCTTCCGCACGCCGTCCCCGGCGACCGCGTGATCGAGCGCGGCGAGTACGTGACGATCGACATGGGCGCGATCGTCGACGGCTACTGCTCCGACTGCACCCGAACGCTCGTCGAGGGCGATCCCGACCCGGCCCAGAAGCAGGTCTACGACCTCGTCCTCGCATCGCAGCTCGCGGCACTCGAGGCGGTCCGCGCCGGTGCGAATGGCCGCGCGGTCGACGCGATCTCCCGCGAGCCGATCGCCGAAGCGGGCTACGGCGAGCGCTACGGCCACGGGCTCGGGCACGGCGTCGGAATCGACGTCCACGAGCCTCCTCGGCTCTCGAAGCGCTCCGACGACACCCTGTTGGCCGGCGACGTCGTCACCGTCGAGCCCGGTATCTACATCCCGGGCGAGTTCGGCGTCCGGATCGAGGACCTGGTCGTCGTCACCGAGGACGGCTACCGCAACCTCAGCAGCCGCCCGAAGTAGGCGACGGGTCCCGGCTCAGGCGAGCCGCGTTCGGACCTGGAAGATCGACGTGAAGCCGCTCTCGAAGCCGTTCCGCGCGGCGCGCAGGTAGAGGCGCCAGACACGAACGCGCTCGGGGCCGGCGAGAGCGATCGCACGGTCGAGGTTCTCGTCGAGTCGGCGCGCCCAGTGGCGCAGCGTCTCGGCGTAGTCGGGGGCGAAGCCCTCGACGTGCTCGGTCGCGAACCCGGCCCGCTCGAGCGCGAGCAGGACGCGGGAGAGGTGGACCGGGTCGGCGTCGGGGAAGACGTAGCGCTCGGAGAACGGCCCGGCGTCGGGGTCGCTGTGGCGGAGGCGGGCGATGCCGTGGTTGAGCAGGCGGCCGCCGGGCTCGAGGAGGGAGGCGAGGCGCTCGGCGTAGAGGTCGATCCGCTCGGCGCCGACGTGCTCGACCATGCCGATGCTGGCGATGGCGTCGAACCGCTCGCCGGCGAGGTCGCGGTAGTCCATGACCCGGATCTCGACCCGGTCGCCGACGCCGGCGGCCTCGGCCCGCTCACGGGCGATCCGCGCCTGCGGCTCCGACAGCGTGATCCCGACGACCTCGACCCCGTGGCGGGTGGCGGCGTGGATGGCGAAGCTGCCCCAGCCGCAGCCGATGTCGATGATCCGCTCGCCCGGCTCGAGCGCGAGCTTCGTGCAGACCATCTCGAGCTTCGCCTCCTGGGCCTGCTCGAGCGTCTCGGCACCGCGGGAGAAGATCGCGCAGCTGTAGGTCATCGACTCGTCGAGGAAGAGCCGGAAGAACTCCGGCGGCAGGTCGTAGTGGTGGCGGACCGAGCGGGCGTCGCGCTCCTTCGTTCGGCGCTCGCCACGGGGCCGGAGCTCGGCCCGGGGCGGGGGAGGGGGAAGCGTCAGCCCGTTGGCGGCGATGGCGGCGCCGATCAGGCGGACCTGGGTCGAGGGCGCGAGCGGCGGCGGCTTCCACTCCTCGAGCAGGTCCATGACGAGATCGATGTCGTCGACCTCGAGCGCGCCGCTGACGTAGGCCCGTCCGATGCCGAGCTGACCCGGCGCGCGGAGCGCCTGCGCGACGGCCTTGGGTGAGCGGACGCGGAACACCGGGCCGGTGCCGTCGGTCGAATCGACCCGGGTCCCGTCCCAGAACTCGACCGCGAACGGGCGGTGCGGAAACGCCGCCGCGATCTCGCGGCGCAGCGGCCCGGTGTGGGCAAACCCCATGTCCCGATCTTAGGTGGCGCTACCCTCCCGGGCCGTGCCGGTGGTCGCCAACATCCTCCAGCCGCTCACCGACGTCGAGGAGTGGGTGCTCGAGACGCTCCACGGGATCGGCCTCACCTGGGGTCTAGCGATCGTCGGGCTGACATTGCTGACGCGGTCGGTGACGATTCCGCTCGTCGTCCGCCAGTTCCGCTCGCAGCGCGAGATGAAGCTGCACATGCCGGAGCTGAAGCGGATGCAGAAGGAGTACAAGGACGACAAGCAGCGGCTGCAGCAGGAGATGAGCGCCTACTACCGCGAGCACGGGATCAACCCGCTGGCGTCGGTTGGACCGCTGCTCCTGCAGATCCCGATCTTCATCTCGCTCTACATGCTGCTGCGCCAGGACGCGACGAACGGGCTCTTCGGCGACGGCGGCTTCCTCTTCATCCCCGACCTCACGGCGAAGCCGACCGGCCCGGTCCTGGTGGCCATGCTCCTCCTCTATCTCTGCTCGCAGACCGCTTCGACCGCGATCTCGACCCGGACGATGCAGAGCTCGCACCGGAAGATCGCGATGGGCCTGCCGATCCTGTTCGCGACGGTGATCATGCGGTTCCCCGCGGGTCTCGCGATCTACTCGATCACCACGAGCCTCTGGAGCCTTGGCCAGCAGATCGTCTTCTGGCGGCTCTCGCCCGCCGTCCCGTCCGGCACCGCGGCGCTGATGGCCGAGGCCGAGGACGTGATGGAGGCCGGCGAGGACTCCAAGTTCGAGGCGGCGATCGAGGCCGAGGTGGCGGCCGAGAGCGCGGAGCCGGTCAAGCAGCACTCGCGCTCGAAGAAGAAGAAGCGCAGCCGCAGCCGCCGCCGGCCCTCGACCGGATAGCGTCCCGCGCATGAGCGAGAACCGCAGCCTCGAGGGCAAGACCATGCTGATCAGCGGCGGCAGCCGCGGCATCGGCCTCGCGATCGCGCTGCGCGCGGCTCGCGACGGGGCCAACGTCGCGCTGATCGCCAAGACCGACCAGCCCCACCCGAAGCTCGAGGGCACGATCCACACCGCCGCCGAGCAGATCGAGGCGGCCGGCGGCAAGGCGCTGGCGATCGTCGGCGACATCCGCGACGAGGGCCGCGTGGCCGAGGCGGTCGCGGAAACCGTCGAGCGCTTCGGCGGCATCGACATCACGGTCAACAACGCCAGCGCGATCAACCTCGTCGGGACCGAGCAGCTCGACATGAAGCGCTACGACCTGATGCAGGACATCAACACGCGCGGCACGTTCGTCGTCTCGAAGCTCACGGTTCCGCACCTGAAGCAGTCCGACAACCCGCACGTGCTGACGCTCTCGCCGCCGCTCAGCCTCGAGGCGCGCTGGGCGAAGGACCACGTCGCCTACACGATCGCCAAGTACGGGATGAGCCTCTGCACGCTCGGCATGGCCGAGGAGTTCCGCGGCGACGGCGTGGCCTTCAACTCGCTCTGGCCGCGAACGCTGGTGGCGACGGCCGCCGTCCAGAACCTGCTCGGCGGTGACGCGGCCATGGCCCGCTCGCGGACGCCGGAGATCATGTCCGACTCCGCCCACGCGATCCTGACGCGCCCGAGCCGCGAGTGCACCGGCAACTTCTTCCTGGCCGAGGACGTGCTGGTCGAGGAGGGCGTGACCGACTTCGAGCCCTATGCCGCGGCGCCCGGCGCCGAGCCGGCCGTCGATCTCTACGTCGACGAGGTCAACCCGCCGGGCATCGGCTGAGCCGTGCCGCTCGAGGACCGCCCGTTCTCCTACCGGGCGGCCAAGGACGACCGGGTGATGATCGAGTGGAACGGCCGCCGCGCGGCGGTACTGACCGGCGCGAAGGCCCGGCGGTTCCTGGCCGCGGTCGACGGCGCCGGCGACGAGCGGGCGCAGCTCGAGATGGCGCGCGTCACGGGGAACTTCAAGCGCGGCAACGAGCGCTGATGCCCGGCGGGCCGATCACCCGGTCGGGATGACGGACATCCGCCCGCGTCGCTACTAGGCTCCGCTGGACCGAGGTCGACCGATGCCGGAAACCCAGCAGACAAACGGAACGAGCCCGCCGCATGCGAAGGCGGTCCTCGCGGCGCTGATCCTCGTCGCCGCCGTCGCCAACCTCAACCTGTCGGTCGCCAACGTCGCCCTCCCCGACATCGGCAAGGCCTTCGACGCGAGCCAGACCGAGCTCAACCTCGTCGCGGTCGGCTACTCGCTCGGCCTCGCCGCGTCGGTGCTCTACCTCGGCGCCCTCGGCGACCGCTACGGCCGGAAGATGATGGTCGTCCTCGGCATGGCGATCACGATCCCGGCGTCGATCATCGCCGGCACCGCGGGCTCGGTCGACATCCTCTTCGTGGCCCGGATCCTCGGCGGCCTCGCCGCCGGCATGGCGTTCCCGACGACTCTGGCGCTGATCACCGCGCTCTGGTCCGGTGCGGCCCGGACGCGCGCGATCGCGCTCTGGTCGGCGATCGGCGGCGCGATCTCGGCCCTCGGCCCGATGATCTCCGGCGGCCTGCTCGAGCACTTCGACTGGGGCTCCTGCTTCCTCGTCACCGTCCCGCTGGCGGTGCTGGCGCTGCTGCTGGCGCTGAAGCTGATCCCCGCCCACGTCCACGAGACGACGGACCCGGTCGACAACCTCGGCGGGATGCTCTCGATCCTGATGGTCGCGGCGCTGGTCCTCGGGATCAACTTCGCTGCCGTCCCGGGCGCCGGTGCGGTCGCGATCGGCCTGCTCGTCGTCGCGCTCGCGAGCGTCGCCGGCTTCGCGATCCGCCAGCGCCGCGTCAGGGTCCCGCTCTACGACCTCCACGTGGCCGCCAGACCGACCTTCTGGGTCGCGGCGGTGGCGGGCGTGATCGTCTTCGGCTCGCTGATGGCGGCGGCGTTCATCGGCCAGCAGTACCTCCAGAACGTGCTCGAGTACTCCACGTTCGATGCCGGCGTCTCGATCCTCCCGGCGGCGGTGCTGATGATCTTCGTCGCGCCGCGCTCGGCGAAGCTGGTCGAAACGCGCGGCGCCAGGTTCACCCTGCTGTTCGGCTACGTCTTCATCCTCGCCGCCTTCCTGACGATGCTGCTCGTCTGGAGCGAGAACAGCCCCTATTGGCACATCGGCCTCGCCTACGGGCTGATCGGCATCGGGATCGGCCTCGCCGGAACCCCGGCGTCGCGCTCGCTGACGGGCTCGGTTCCGGTTTCCAGGGCGGGGATGGCCTCGGCGACCGCCGACCTCCAGCGCGACCTCGGCGGCGCGATCATGCAGTCGCTCCTCGGCGCGGTGCTCACCGCCGGCTACGCGGCCTCGATCTCGAGCCAGATCGCGGGGGCCCCGAACGCCGACAAGATCACCAACGCGACCGAGTCGGAGCTGCAGAAGTCGTTCGCGAGCGCCGCCGACATGGCGAGCCAGTACCCCCAGTACAAGGACCAGATCATCGCCGGCGCCCGCGAGGCGTTCCTCAAGGGCGACGACTGGGCCTACATGGCCGGGATCATCGCCGTCCTGATCGGCGCGATCGTGATCTGGCGTTTCTTCCCACGGGTCGACCGTGAGAAGGAGCTGCTCGCCGAGTACGCCGCCGAGGGCGGCGGCGAGGGCGACGGGCAGCCGGCAGCGGCCTGACCGGCCGGGCGATCCGCGGTCGAACGGATCGCGGCCCTCGTCGCTACTCTCCGCGCCGTGATCAGCACTGCGCAGTTCAAGAACGGCTCCCACATCGAGGTCGACGGCAAGATCTTCCGGATCATGGAGTTCCAGCACGTCAAGCCGGGCAAGGGCGGGGCGTTCGTCCGGACCAAGCTGCGCCGGGTCGAGGACGGCTCGGTCATCGACAAGACCTTCAGGGCGGGGGAGAAGTTCCGCCCGGTCCGGACCGAGACCCGCCGCATGCAGTACCTGTACGACTCCGGCGAGGCCCAGGTCTTCATGGACAACCAGAACTACGAGCAGCTCGAGATCCCCGCCGATCTCGATCCCGACTCGATGCGCTGGGTCCGGCCCAACGACGAGGTCGAGCTGCTGCTGATCGACGAGCGCCCCGCCGGCCTCCAGATCCCGAGCGCGGTGGACCTCGAGGTCACCGAGACGCAGCCCGGGCTCAAGGGCGACACGGCCTCCGGCGGCGGTTCCAAGCCCGCAACCCTCGAGACCGGCGTGACCATCGAGGTCCCGCTGTTCATCGAGGAGGGCGAGAAGGTCCGCGTCGACACCCGCTCCGGCGACTACGTCTCGCGGGCTTAGGCGTCCAGCGGCGGTCGCCGTGTGAGATTCTCGGCGCTTCGGTGCTGAAACGGCACTGAAGGGGCGCCACGCGTGACCTCGGGAGCGCCATCCTCGGGCTGTGGCCGGCGAGTGGCACAAATCTGCCGTTGGAGGGCGGAAGCGTGCCGCTCTATCCATGGAGGCTGCGATTGCGGGGAGGAGCCGGTACCGGGTCGTTCCCCATTCGGTGCTCGCCGGAGCCGGTTTCACTGAGAAGCAGATCCGCGGACGGGTCGAAGAGGGTCGCCTGGTTGCTCTCCATCCCGGCGTCTACGCGGTCGGACCCGAGCCCCTCGACGACGCCGGGCGCTTCCGGGCCGCCGTCCTCGCAGGCGGCGGGGGCGCCCTGCTCGCCGGGCGCGCGGCATGCGCATGGTGGGGAGTGGTCGTGGCGGCTCCGGAGACGGCCGACGTTCTCGCCCCCGCCCATCGCCGCAATCGCCCCGGCGTGCGCTTTCGCCGGGCCGCGATCCGGCCGGACGAGGCGACCGTCCACCGGGGCATCCCGGTCGTCTGCCCCGCCCGGGCGATCCTCGACCTGGCCCGGGAGGTGAACGGCCGCGAGCTCGAGCGTGCTCTCAACGAAGCCCGCGTCCTGCGCCTTCCGGACCGCCCCTCCTTCGGCGAGCTGATCGACCGCTATCCCGGGCGTCGTGGAATCGCCGCCGCGCGCGACGCATTGGCGATGTTCGAAGCCGGACCGACGCCGACCCGGAGCCCGGGGGAAGAACGCGTTCTCGCGGTGATCGACGCCAACGGACTGCCGCGACCGCTCACCAACCACCGCGTCGAGACGGCGGGCGGGACGTTCCTCGTCGACTTCGCCTGGCCCGATCTCCGGGTCGCACTCGAGCTCGACGCCTGGAGCACGCACTCAAGCCGGCGGACCATGTCGATGGATCGCCGCCGTGACCGGGCGCTCCGGATCGCCGGCTGGCATCCGAGCCGCGTCTTCGTCGACGACCTCGCCGACGGCCCGGCGCTGGCGACCGAGATCCGTTCCCTGCTTGCGGCGGCCCAGGCTGCTGCCCCCGGGCGGGTGACCGGCCACCGGGCCGCGTAACCTCCCGCGGGTGCGCCGATCAGACCAACGCCGGGACGCCGCCTTCGCGCTTTATCAGCGCGACGTGACCGGGCGCCCGCTCGAGGATCTGCTCGCCGACGCCAAGCCCTTCACGCGCGATCTCGCCGAGGGGGTCGACGCCAACCTGGCCGAGATCGACGCCGAGATCGCGAGTAACTCGCACGGCTGGACGATCCAGCGGATCGCTCCGCTCGAGCGCGGTGTGATGCGGGTCGCGGTGTTCGAGATGCTGCACCGGGAGGAGATCCCCGTGCCGGTTTCGATCGACGAGGCCGTCTCGATCGCCCGCCGCTACTGCGGGACCGAGGCGCCGGGGTTCGTCAACGGCGTCCTCTCCGCGATCGCCCGCAAGGTCGGCGCCGAGGAGGGCTCACCCGCATGAGCGAGCCCGCCGCCGGCATCGCCGAGCTGCGCAGCGCCGCCGAGCGGCTCGAGGCGATCGCCGCCGAGCTCGCCGACGCGGCGACGAGCGACGCCGCCGCCGTCGAGCTCGCCCAGGAGGCCGCCCGGATCGCGGCCGACGCCGGAGCGACCGCCGCCGACGCCGCGCGCGCCGCGGCGGAGCGCGCCGAGAGCTCCTGAGCGTGGCCGACTACCCCGACGACCTCCAGCGGCTGGTCGAGGAGCGTCTCGGGCAGCTCGCCTACTCACCGCGCCCGGAGACCGCCGGGCTCGAGGAAGCGATGCGCTACTCGCTGCTCGCCGGCGGCAAGCGGATCCGGCCGGTGCTCTGCCTGGCGACGGGCCGGGCGCTCGGGATGGACCCCGTGAGCCTGCTGCCGGTCGCCTGCTCGCTGGAGCTGATCCACACCTACTCGCTGATCCACGACGACCTGCCGGCGATGGACGACGACGACCTCCGGCGGGGGAAGCCGACATCGCACGTGGCGCACGGCGAGGACGTCGCGATCCTCGCAGGAGACGCCCTCTTCGCCGAAGCGATCCGCCTCGCCTGCGAGCAGCCGGGCGAGCCGGCGCGCGTCCTCGACGCCGTCCGCGAGATCGCGGCGGCGACCGGGGTCGACGGGATGGTCGGCGGCCAGTACTTCGACGTCACCGGCGGCGACGAGGACCCGGCGGCGCTGCGCCTGCTGCACTCGCTGAAGACGGGCCGCCTGATCGCCGCCAGCGTCGGCGCCGCGCTCGCGCTCGCCGGCCGCTCCGATGCCGACGACGAGCCCTACCGCCGCTTCGCCACCGAGCTCGGGCTGCTGTTTCAGATCGTCGACGACATCCTCGACGTCACCGGGAGCGACGCGGAGCTCGGCAAGCCGAGCGGATCCGACGAGCGCCACGGCAAGGTCACCTACGTGAGCCTCTATGGGCTCGAGCGGGCGCGGGAGCTGGCGGTCGAGTCGCACCGCGAGGCGCTGACGGCGCTGGAGGCGGGTGCGGGGGAGACGGACGCCCTGCATCAGATCGCCGACTTCATCTTCACCCGCACGTCCTAAAAACAGGAAAAACATTTCCGGACTTTGTAGGTAATCGCACTAGGCCTTCGAAAAACCTTTAGGGTCTCGGCCGCAAACAAACGTGTGTCCAGCCGTTCCATGGACAACCGGTCGAGTTTCGGGGGAAACTTCCATTTGCTTCCCCCTCGCTGACCCGGGATACACGAAAAACCAGCGAGAGAAGGGATTACGTACATGAAGTACGTGAAGGGCTTCAGGCCCAGCGGTTCGATGATCGTTGCGATCGTCGCGCTGATCGCCGCCGTCGGAGGCACTGCCTACGCCGCGGCCAAGATCAACGGCAAGAACCTGGTCAACGACACCGTCACCAGCAAGAAGATCAAGGACTCGACGCTGAAGACGAAGGACTTCTCGCCGAAGACGAAGACCAAGCTCAAGGGCGACAAGGGTGACACCGGTGCCCAGGGCCCCGAGGGTCCGCAGGGCCCGATCGGACCGCAGGGTCCGGCCGGCAACCCGGCGACCTACAACGGCGCCAACTGGAGCATCATCGACCGCAACACCGAGGGTTCGCCCGTCGGCGCCCTGCGGGCGGGTCCGAGCTTCGGCACGAACGCCGGCGAGAAGCCGCCGCTCGGCGTCGGTTCGCTCGGCCTCGAGACGGCCGACGGCACCGAGAAGGTCGCCTTCGGCAACCAGGTCGACTTCGCGGGCGATCCCGTCAGCGGTCTCGACCAGGTCGGGTTCTCGTACTTCGTGACCGGCGAGGATCTGGGTCGCTACGCGGCCAACGCGCCGAACATCACGCTCGAGATCGACCCGTCGGTCGCCAGCAAGAACTACACCTCGATGGTGTACGTCCCGCCGGCCCCGGCGAACGCCGCCCAGCAGTGGGTGAACGTCGACGCCGACGCCGATGCCGGCGGCGGTTCGAGCGGTTGGTGGTTCAGCAACGGCGCCGTCGCCGCTGCCACGAACTGCGGCCAGGGTGCTGCTCCGCAGCACTTCTGCTCGCTCGACGAGGCCCAGCAGGCCCTCGTGACGGCCAACGACGGCGGTCCGGCTGCCGCGATCGGTTCGATCGCGATCGCCAAGGGCAAGGACTACCAGTTCCAGGGCGCGGCGGACGCGCTCCGGATCAACAACGAGGTGTTCGACTTCGAGCCGTTCGGAGTCAGCGTCACCGCTCCGTAAGTCGGATCGGACAGTCGCGGCTCGCGCCGCGGCATCTCGGGACCGGGCCCGGGGCGGAAAACGCCTCGGGCCCGTCTCGTTTCACGGCGCGGTGCAGATCCCGGATTGATGGTGACCCGGAAGGGGCAACCTGTGACAATCGGGGTAGGCCGATGGGCAGCGGCCCCTTACCGCACCGCCAGATGAGCGACAGCGACCGCAACGACAATCCTCACCTCCTCGACGGGATCGAGGGACCAGCCGATCTGCACCGGCTCGACGACGAGCAGCTGCAGCAGGTCGCGCAGGAGACCCGCGAGCTGATCATCGACACGATCGGCGAGATCGGCGGCCACTTCGGCGCCAACCTCGGCACCTGCGAACTCGCGGTGGCCCTCCACAGCCTGATGGACTCGCCACGGGACAAGATCCTCTGGGACGTCGGCCACCAGGCCTATCCGCACAAGATCCTCACCGGTCGCAAGGACCGTCTGGCGACGATCCGCCAGTACCACGGGCTCGCGCCGTTCTGCTCGATCCCCGAGTCGCCGCACGACATCATGGGAGCCGGGCACGCCTCGACCTCGATCGGCTACGGCGTCGGCCTCAAGGAGGCGATGCGCCGCGGGATCGGCCCCGACGGCAAGGTCGTCGCCGTGATCGGCGACGGCGCCCTGACCGGCGGCGTCGCCTACGAGGCCCTGCACCAGGCGGGCGGCCTCGAGACGCCGCTCGTGATCGTCCTCAACGACAACGGCATGTCGATTTCGCCGAACGTCGGCGCGCTCTCGCACTACTTCAACCGCTTCCGCCTCAACCCGCGGCTCTTCCACGCCCGCGAGGACGTCGAGGAGCGGCTGACGAAGCTGCCGCTTGGTCTCGGTCGCCGGATCGAGCGCCTCGGCCCCGAGGTCAAGGCCGCGATCAAGGCCTACTGGGCGCCGGGCCTGCTCTTCGAAGAGCTCGGGATCGCCTACATGGGCGTCATCGACGGCCACGACGTCGCCGACCTGCGTTGGGCGCTCCGACGCGCGTTCGAGGCCGATCGTCCCGTAGTCGTCCACATCCACACGGTCAAGGGCCGCGGGTTCCAGGCCGCGGAGGACGGCGGGCTCGAGGGGATGGAGAAGTGGCACGCCGCCAAGCCGGGCTCGATTGTCGATCGCGCGCCCGCCACCGACAAACCGAAGCCGAAGCTGGTCCCGGTCACCGAGTCCGACGCGCCGGCCTCGATCGCCCCGGAGAAGCTCGAGACCGCCGCCCCGAAGCCGGCGCCGCCCGCCTACACGTCCGTATTCGCCAACGCGCTCGTGGCCGAGGCCAAGCGCGACCGCCGGGTGCTCGGCATCACCGCCGCGATGGCCGGCGGCACCGGGCTCGACAAGCTCGCGAAGGAGGTCCCCGAGCAGTACATCGACGTCGGGATCGCCGAGCAGGAGGCGGTTTTATTCGCCTCCGGCGTGGCGCTCCAGGGCGGCAAGCCGGTTTGCGCGATCTACTCGACGTTCCTCCAGCGCGCGTTCGACCAGATCGTCCACGACGTCTGCCTGCAGGAGCTCAACGTCGTCTTCGCGATGGACCGCGCCGGACTCGTCGGCGACGACGGCCCGACCCACCACGGCGCCTTCGACGTCTCCTACTTCCGGCCGCTCCCGCACATCGTCCTGATGGCCCCGCGCGACGAGGCGATGCTGGTCAACATGCTCCGCACCGCGCTCGCCTACGACGCCGGCCCGGTCGCCTTCCGCTACCCGCGCGGCACGGCCGAGGGCGTGCCGCTCCCCGAGCCTCCCCGCGAGATCGAGATCGGCAAGGGGGAGATGCTCCAGGAAGGCGAGCGGATCGCCCTGCTCGGCTACGGCTGGGGAGTGCAGGTCGCCAACGACGCGGCAGCGATCCTCGCCGAGCGCGGCCTCCGGCCGACGGTCGCCGACGCCCGCTTCGCGAAGCCGCTCGACGCCGAGCTCGTCGACACCCTCGCCGGCGAGCACGAGCTCGTCGTGACGATCGAGGAGAACGTCCTGCCGGGAGGCTTCGGCGCCGCCGTGCTCGAGCACGTCGAGGACTCGCTCGGCTCCGACCGGGCCCGGATCATGCGGGTCGGCCTGCCCGACCGCTACGTCACCCACGGCAAGCCGTCGCTCCTGCGCGAGGAGGTCGGGCTCACCGGCGACGCCGTCGCCGAGCGCGTCCTCGCGGCCCTCGGTCAGCCCGCGGTCAAGTAGCGGCCCCGGTTCGCCTACTTCCGGACGCGGAAGCGAAGCATCGTCACGGCGCCCGACCGGGTGCTGTCGACCGGCTCGAGGTCGATTCTCTCGAGGCTCGGCGGCGTGAAGCGGACGCCGTCTCCCAGCAGCAGCGGCATCACGTAGAGAAGGATCTCGTCGATGAGCCCGAGTTGCAGGCACTGCGCGGCGAGGTCGGCGCCGAGAATCTCCAGGTCCTTGCCGTCCGCGGCGCCCCGGGCCGTGGCGACGGCCTCCTCGAGCCCGCAGGTGAGAAACGTGACGGTGGGATCCGGCTCGCCGGGGGGCTCGTGGGTGAGGACGAACTTCGCGCCCCCGTCGTAGCTCGCTTCCCCGGACTGCATGCGCCTCCCGACCTCGTAGGTCCGCCGGCCGATCAGCATGGCGCCCGTCGCCGCCATGACCTCCGGGACCGCATCCACGGGCAGGTACTCGGCGACCCATCCCATCTCGTCGCCGGGACCGGCGATGAAGCCGTCCAGCGAGATCGCCCTGTTGACGACGACTTTGCCGGTGCCGATCTCCGCAGCGCTCACGTGTTCCCCCTCGTCGATCTTGGAAGCCGAGGGGCGATCATAGTTCGGCCCGATCTACCCTGAAATGCGAAAGCGCCCCAACTGGTGGGGCGCTCTCGGGTACAGGGAGGAGAGTCATGTGTGTTGAGAGAGACCGGCCTGTGGGACATCGCGATATGTGGCGGTGGCCAACCGGTCCTTAAGCTTGGATCCAATGTACGAACACCTGTCCGTCTTGTGTGTGAGTCCGATCACACGCGATGTGGTTTTCGACAATTGGGACGACAGATCCGCATAGCTTGTTCCGAAATCGATGCCGAAGACCCGCCTCGACACCCTGCTGACCGAACGCGGCCTCGTGCCGTCGCGAACCGCTGCCGCGAGCGCGATCCGCGCCGGTGAGGTCCGGATCGGCCGTGGCGGCGAGAAGGCGCTGAAGCCCGGCCAGATGGTCGCCGACGACATCCGCGTCGAGCTCGAGGGCGGTCCCCGTTACGTCTCCCGCGGCGGTCTCAAGCTCGAGGCGGCGCTGGACGAGCTCGGGATCGACCCGGCCGGGCGCGACTGCCTCGACGTCGGCGCCTCGACCGGCGGTTTCACCGATTGCCTGCTCCAGCGCGGGGCCGCGCGGTCGTGCGTGTCGACGTCGGCCGCGGCCAGCTCGACTGGTCGCTGCGGAACGACGAGCGCGTCACCGTCATGGAGGGCCTGAACGCCCGGGCGCTCGAGCCCGCGGAGCTTCCTTTCCACCCGAGCCTGGTCGTCGTCGATGTCAGCTTCATCTCACTCGCGAAGGTGCTCGGGCCGATCCGGGACGCGATGGCCGAAGATGGTGAGGTGCTCGCGATGGTCAAACCGCAGTTCGAGCTCGGCCGCGGCCGCGTCGGCAAGGGCGGCGTCGTCCGCGATACGGGCGATCGCCGCGAGGCCGTCGCCAACGTGATCGCCGCCGCCGGCGAGCGCGGTCTCGGTGCCGGCGGCATCGCCGCCGCCGGCGTCCTCCGGGCCCGAAGGGCAACCAGGAGTACTTCGTCCGGCGTTCGCACGCGGCGACGGATCGCTGGGCACCGACGCGATCGAGGAGGCGGTGCGATGAGGCGCGTCGCTGTGCTGACCCACTCGTCGCCGAGCAACACGGACGCGGCGATCCTCGCCGCCGCACACGCGGCGCGGGATGCAGGCTGCGAGCTCGTGGTCGTCGAACGCGAGCCCGATCCCTCGCAGCCGCGGGAGGAGATCGCCGGCGTCAGCTTCCTCGACGAGCTTCCCGGCGACGCCGACCTCTGTCTCGCGCTGGGAGGCGACGGGACGATCCTGCGGGCGCTCCGCCGCTACACCGGCACCGACGTCCCCGTCTTCGGGATCAACTACGGCACGGTCGGATTCCTCGCAGCCGTCGAGGCGGACCAGCTCGAGACCGGGCTCGAGCGCGCGTTCCGCGGCGACTTCGAGACCGTCTCGCTGCCCGGGCTCGAGGCGACCATCGGCGGCGAGACGCAGATCGCCGTCAACGACGTCTCCTTCACCCGGCGCCCGCATCACCGCGTCGCCGAGCTCAGCTACAGCGTCGGCGGCCGCGAGGTCGGACGCGTCCGCTGCGACGGGCTCGTCGCCGCAACCCCCGCCGGTTCAACCGGTTACAACCTCGCCAACAACGGGCCGATCCTCGCCTGGGGCGTGGAGGGCTACGTCGTCAGCTTCATCGCGCCGCACACGCTCACCGCCCGGGCGCTCGTCGTCGCTCCGGGAGACCTCCTCCACGTCGCCAACGTCGGCGCTCGCGACTCGGTCGACGTCGGCATCGACGGCATCGAGTCGGGCACGCTCGCGCCCGGCGAGGAGGTCGTCGTGGGCTTCCGCGACAACCTCGCGCTGCTCGCCGAGCTCGAGGGCGAGACGTTCTACAGGCGCATCAGGGAGAAGTTCGGCAGGCTCGCGCACTGATTCGCCCCTGCTGCGGGGGCATCCGTCGGGGGCGGTTGGTATCCCAGGGGCATGCTCCGCGAGCTCCGGATCGAGAACCTGCTGCTGATCGAGCGCACCGAGATGCGCTTCGGCCCGGGCCTGAACGTGATCACCGGCGAGACCGGCGCGGGCAAGACCGTGCTCGCCCACTCGCTCGACCTCCTGATGGGGGGCCGGCCGCGGAGCGGCATCGTCAGGCCCGGTGCCGACGAGGCCTGGGTCGAGGGGACCTTCGACGTGCCCGACGGGCTGCTCGACGAGCCCGAGCTGGCCGACCTCGCCGACCGCATCCCTCCCGGCGAGGAGGTGGTCCTCGCCCGCCGCGTCCACGCCGCGTCCGGGCGGTCGTCGGCGTTCATCGCCGGGCGGTCGGCGACGGCGGCGGATCTCCGCGCGCTCGGCTCGCGGCTGCTCGCCTTCTACGGCCAGCACGAGCACCGCAAGCTGACGCTGACTGCGGCCCAGGGCGAGATCCTCGACTCGTTCGCCGGCGCGAAGCACCGTGAGCTCGCGGGCGAGTACCGGGCCGCCCACGCCGAGGTGGTCGGACTGATCCGCGAGCGCGACGAGCTCGAGGCGCGCGAGGGCGCCCGCGAGCGCGACATCGACCTGCTGCGCTTCGAGCTCGACGAGATCGATGCCGTCGCCTTCGACCCGGCCGAGATCGCGGAGCTGAGCGCCGAGCGCGACCGTCTTCGCCACGGCGAGTCGCTGCGCGAGGGTGCCGGCATCGCGCTGCAGGCCATCGCCGGCGGCGAGGAGGGCGGGGGAGGTTCCGGCTCCCTGGCCGAGGCCGAGGCGGCGCTCGCTCGCAGCTCCTCGGTCGATCCCGCGCTCGATGCCCTCAGCGAGCGGGTGGCCGCCGCCTCGGTGGAGCTCGCCGATCTGGCTGCGGAGCTGCGCGGCTACCTCGAGGGGATCGAGGCCGAGCCCGGGCGCCTTGAGGAGGTCGAGACGAGGCTGAGCGAGGTCGACCGGCTGATCCGCAAGCACGGCGGCAGCGCCGATGCGGTCATCGCCCATGCCGAGCAGTGCCGGGCCGAGCTCGACCGCCTCGAGCGGGCCGCCGAGCGCGGGAGCGAGCTCGATGCCGCGGTCGCCGAGGCCGAGGCGAAGCGGGCGAAGCTCGGCGAGCGGCTCTCGAAATCGCGCGCGGCGGCGGCGCCGAAGCTCGAGGCCGAGGTCGCGTCCGTCCTCTCGGAGCTGGCCATGGACGGCGCCACGCTCGAGGTCGCGCTCGTCCCCGTCGACGGCGGTTACGGCGCCTCCGGACGGGAGACCGTCGAGCTTCGGGTCGCCACCAACCCGGGGATGCCGATCGCGCCGCTGAGCGAGGTCGCTTCCGGCGGCGAGCTCTCCCGGGTGATGCTGGCCCTCTCGGGAACCGGGCCCGCCGGGGAGGTCGAGACGCTGGTCTTCGACGAGATCGACGCCGGCGTCGGCGGCAAGGTCGCGCGCCGCGTCGGCGAGCGGCTGCGAGCGCTCGGCGAGGGCCGTCAGGTCGTCTGCATCACCCACCTCGCGCAGGTCGCGTCGCTCGCCTCGACCCACTTCCGGGTGGTCAAGGAGGCCGAGGGCGAGGCGACGGTCGCGCGGGTCGACGCGGTCAGCGGCGACGAGCAGCACGCCGAGATCGTCCGCATGCTCGGAGCCGACAGCGGCGACGAGGCGGCCGGCAGGCACGCAAGAGAGCTGCTGACTGCCGCATAATCGGCCCATGACCCCGGGTGGGAGGCTGCGCGGACTGCTCACTCGGCGCGACGGGGCCGAGCTCGACACCGATCCCGATCGCGTCGTCGTCGGACCGGTGCGGCTCGGCAAGAAGACCAAGGATCTCGTCAAGCGGATCGAGCTCGGCGAGATCGCGATCATCGATCACGCCGACCTCGACCGGATCGCCGCCGAGGACCTCGCCACCTCGGGAGCCGTCGCCGTGATCAACGTCGCGCCGTTCTCGACCGACCGCTACCCGAACATCGGTCCGCTGATCCTGGCCCGGGCAGGGATGGTCCTCGTCGAGGCGACGGGGGCGGCGCTCTTCGACATGCTCGACCGTGGCGACGTGATCGAGCTCGACGGCGGCGACGTACTGCTGGCCGGCCGCACGCTCGCCGAGGGGACGCGACCGTCGATCGCCGACCTCGAGCAGCGGCTCGCCGAGCAGCGCTCGCGGATCGACACCGCGATCGCCGACTTCGCCACGAACACGATCGAACACGTCCGCGAGGAGAGCGGCCTGCTGTCGGGCGAGATCGCGCTGCCGCCGACACGAACGCGCTTCGACGGCCGTCAGGTGCTGATCGTCGTGCGCGGCCCGACCTATCGCGAGGATCTCGCGGCGCTCAACGCCTACATCCGCGACCGGAGACCGCTGATCATCGCGGTCGACGGCGGCGCCGATGCGGTGATCAAGGCGGGGATGAAGCCCGACGTGATCCTCGGCGACATGGACAGCGCGACCGACGGGGCGCTCCGCTGCGGCGCCGAGCTGATCGTCCACGCCTACCCCGACGGCCGCGCGCCCGGCCACGAGCGGCTCGAAGACGACGGCCTCGAGCACCTGGTCATCCCGGCGCCGGGGACGAGCCAGGACGTCGCGATGCTCCTCGCCCACGAGAAGGGCGCGGAGCTGATCGTCATGGTCGGCGCCCATTTCAACCTGATCGAGTTCCTCGACAAGAACCGGGCGGGCATGTCCTCGACGTTCTTGACCAGGCTGCGGGTGGGGGAGACGCTGGTCGACGCCAAGGGCGTCAGCCGTCTCTACCGGCCCGGGATGGGCGCACCCGCGATCGCCCTGTTCGTGGTCGCGTTCGTCCTGGTCATCGTCGCCGTGATCCTGGCCTCGCCCGGCATCGACAACGTCTTCCAGCTCCTCTGGATCAAGATCAAGGACGCCTTCGGTGGCTGACCCCGCGCCGCCCCCGCGCCTGCGAGGCTTCGCCCGTGGGATATAGCGGTCGCTATCACGCCGCCTCGCTGGCGGCCGTCTTCATCGCGCTCGCGGTCGGGATCCTGATCGGGATCGGGCTCGCGGACGACGTCGTCTCGAGCGCGTCGGAGGAACTCGAGGCGAGCCTGCGCTCCGACCTCCAGGCGGCCGAGGAGAAGTCCGACGACCTCCAGACCGAGGTCGATCGCGGCGACCGGTTCAGCTCGCAGATCGTTCCCGAGGTGCTGGCCGGAAAGCTCGTCGGCCGCCGGGTGGCGCTGATCGAGCTCGGCGGTGCCGACGATCAGCTCGTCTCCGATGCCCGCGACGCGATCGAGTCCGCGGACGGCGAGCTCGCCGCGGTCGCCCAGATCGCGCTCCCGCCCGACGAGCAGGCCCTGATCGACGACCTGCCTCCGCGCTACGCCGGGCTCAAGCGCGACTCCGACTCGCTGACGAAGATCGGCGAAGCGGTCGGCCGGGAGCTCGCCGGTGGCGGCCCGACCATCAGGCGCCTCTCTCCTGACCTGTTCGCGCGCTTCAGCGGCGACCTGCGCGGGGTCGACGACCTCGTCATCGCCCGCGTTCCGCCCGACGACCTCAGCGCCGGCGAGCGCGACGCCACCGAGACCTTCGAGGCCGGCATCCTCGACGGCGCCGCCGCGGCGCCCGCCGACGACGTCGGCGCAGAGCTCACGACGACCGATCCCTCGACGCTCGGACCGTTCATCGACGCCGGCATCCCGACCGTCGACCACCTCGACCTGCCGGCCGGGGCGATCGGCCTCGTCTACGCGCTCGACGGCTTCGCCGGCAACTTCGGGGTGAAGGAAGAGGCCTCGGGGCTGCTGCCCGACTTCGGCCGCGGGGCCGGCTCGCCGTGACGATCGCCGGCCTCGTCGTCGCGGGGCTGCTGGCGATCTGGCTGCTCCCCGCCTGGACGGCGGACATGCTCCGATCGGGGCTGACGCGCGAGAACTGGCGCGGCCGCGTCGTCGCCTTCCCGAGCGGAGCGCTGGCGATCTCGGTTTCGGTGATCGCGCTGGCGCCGCTCGCCGTCCTCAACGATCGCGCCGACCTCGACCTGCTCGAGCCCGGGCTCGATCGCTGGGCCGCCTACCTGCTCGGCATCGCGCTCCTCGGCCTGCTCGACGACATGCTCGGGCGCGGCCACGCCGGAGACACGGCGCGCGGCTGGCGCGGCCATGCGCGGGCGGTCCTGTCGGGGCGACTCTCGACCGGCGCGATCAAGGCGGCGGGGGCGTTCGGGCTCGCCGCCTTCGCGGTCTCCGGCCTCGGCCGCGAGTGGCCCGGCTACCTCGCCGACCTCGCGCTGCTCCTCCTGACGACGAACCTCTTCAACCTGCTCGACCTCCGGCCGGGCCGCGTCGAGAAGGCGCTCCTGCTGGTCCTCGCCGGGGTCTGCATCGGCGCCTGGACCATCTACCCGGTGCAGCTCCTCGGCGTCTTCGCGGCGCCGCTGCTGGTCGGCGCGGCGCTGACGCTGCGCGAGCGGGCGATGCTCGGCGACGCGGGGGCCAACCTCGCCGGCGCCGTCGCTGGAGTCGCGCTGTTCGCGGCGCTCGGGGTCGACGCGCGCCTGATCGCGCTCGTCGTCGTCGCCGCGCTCACCGTCTACGGCGAGTTCCGGTCGATCTCGGCGGCGATCGAGCGGATCGCGCCGCTACGGGCCATCGACCGGCTTGGCCGGTTGCCGGAGGATCAGTCGGGCAGGCGCTCGGTCGGCACCAGATGACTGCGCGACTCGCGGGGCTCCGCCCCGCTCGACTGCGCGTCGCTCAGTCGCGATTGATCTGCTCGGCCAGCGCCGCGTAGTCGACGCGTTCCTCGAAGCGGATCAGCCCATCGTCGGGGACCGGCGCCCAGGCGGGCGCGTAGTTCGTGAACTGGTGGAAGCGGGGCCGCACGCCGGGGTCGCCGTCGAAGCCGCCCATCCGCATTCCGACGAGCTCCGGCTGGTCCGGGTTCAGCGTGAAGACGGCCGATCCGCACTCGCGGCAGAAGTACTTGTGCCAGCCCTCTTCTGGGGCGTAGGAGCCGAGCGAGTCCTCACCGGAGACGACGTCGAGGTTCGCCATGAGTGCGAGCGCGCTGTAGGAGGAGGCGCTTCCGGTCCGGCGCTGGCAACGCGTGCAGTGACAGATGCCCGCGCCGATCGGCGGCTCCGACAGCTCCCAGCGGACGGTGCCGCACATACAGCCGCCGGCGATCGGCTCGTCGGGCTTGATCTCGTCCGAATCGGCCACGTGGTGAGCCTATCCGCCTCCGCAAAACGCGGAGTTCGGACGCGGCGCGCGGTCCGCCGAGCCCGCTTCCGTCCTCCCGGCGGCTAGACTCGGATCCCGGTTTGAGCGTTCGGATGCCAGCAGGGGAGACCCGCTTTCTCTTCGTCACGGGCGGGGTCGTCTCGGCCCTCGGCAAGGGCATCGCCTCAGCCTCCATCGGCCGCCTTCTCGTCGCCCGCGGCTTCCGGGTCCAGCTCCAGAAGTTCGACCCCTACATCAACGTCGACCCGGGGACGATGAGCCCGTTCCAGCACGGCGAGGTGTTCGTCACCGAGGACGGTGCCGAGACCGACCTCGACCTCGGCCACTACGAGCGCTTCACCGACCACAACACTTCGCGCGCCTCGAGCGTCTCCGCGGGCTCGGTCTACAACACGGTTATCGCCCGCGAGCGTCGCGGCGACTACCTCGGCGGGACCGTCCAGGTGATCCCGCACATCACCGACGAGATCAAGCAGAAGATCCTGATCGTCGCCGAGGCCCAGTCGGTCGACTTCGTGATCACCGAGATCGGCGGCACCGTCGGCGACATCGAGTCGCTGCCGTTCCTCGAGGCGATCCGCCAGCTCTACACCGACCTCGGCCCGAAGCGGGCGATGTTCCTGCACCTGACGCTCGTTCCCTACGTCGGCCATGCCGGCGAGCTGAAGACGAAGCCGACCCAGCACTCCGTCAACGAGCTCCGCCGGATCGGGATCCAGCCGCACGCCGTCCTCTGCCGCTCCGAGGCCGGGCTCGACCGCGACATCCGCCGCAAGATCGCGCTGTTCGGCTCGCTGCCCGAGGAGGCCGTGATCTCCGCCCGCGACGTCGACAACACCTACAAGGTCCCGCTCGCGTTCCGCGCCGAGGGGATGGACGACCTGATCCTCGACCACTTCGCGATCGACGCTCCGGCGCCGGATCTGACCGACTGGGAGGAGTTCTGCCGCCGTGCCGACGCCGCCGAGGGAACGGTGCGGATCGCCCTCGTCGGCAAGTACGTCCAGCTCGAGGACGCCTACAAGTCGGTGATCGAGGCCCTCAAGCACGGCGGCTGGCACCACGGCGTCAACGTCGAGGTCGACCTTGTCAGCAGCGAGGATCTAGACGTCGATTCCCTCGCCGACGCCGACGGGATCCTGATCCCGGGCGGGTTCGGCGAGCGCGGGATCGAGGGCAAGGTCGCCGCATCGCGGTTCGCCCGCGAGCAGGACATTCCGTTTCTCGGCATCTGCCTCGGGATGCAGATGGCCGTCGTCGACTACGCCCGCCACGTCTGTGGGATGGACGGCGCCAACTCGGCCGAGTTCGACCCCGAGACCCCCTTCCCGGTCGTCGACCTGCTTCCCGAGCAGAAGGAGGTCACCGACCTCGGCGGGACGATGCGTCTCGGGGCCGACCCGGTGAAGCTCCACGAGGGCACGAAGGCGCGCGAGATATTCGGCGGCGAGGGCGTGATCTACAAGCGCCACCGGCACCGCTTCGAGGTCAACAACATGCTCCGGCGCCGGCTCGAGGACGAGGGGCTCGTGATGAGCGGCACCTCTCCCGACGAGCGGCTCGTCGAGATCGTCGAGCTGCCCGACCACCCGTTCTTCGTCGCCTCCCAGTTCCACCCGGAGTTCAACTCGCGGCCCACCCGCCCCGAGCCGCTCTTCCGGGACTTCGTCGGCGCCGCCGCCGATCGTGTCTCCGATCGTGACCCGGTCGTGGACGAGGCCGGCGACGACGACGAGATCACGATCAAGCAGACTCAATAGCCTTCCCGCATGAGCGAGGAGAGGCTGCTCCAGCGGTTCGTCCGCCTCTGTGAGATCCCGTCGGTCACGGGGAACGAGCGGGCGATGACCGATGCCCTCGCCGCTGAGCTGGGCGAGCTCGGCATTCCGGTCCGCGAGGACGACTCCGCGGGCCCGGCCCGGGCGGGAGCCGGCAACCTGATCGCCCACGTCGCGCCGGCTGGCGATCCCGACGAAGCGGACTGGGTCTCGTTCTTCGCCCACGTCGACACGGTGCCCCACGACGAGCCGATCGTCGTCACCGACGACGACGGCGTCTTCCGCAGCGCCGGCAACACGATTCTCGGCGCCGACAACAAGGCGGCGGTGGCGGTCGTGATGGAGCTGGCGGCGCGGCTGGCGGCCGAACCCGGCCCGGTCGGGCTCGAGGTCGTCTTCACGGTCGCCGAGGAGCAGGGCCTGCGGGGCGCCGCAGCGCTCGACGTCGAGGTCCTGCGCTCGAAGTTCGGATACGTCCTCGACCACGCCACCGACATCGGCGAGGTGATCGTCGCCGCACCGACCTACAAGAAGCTGATCGCCGAGTTCCGCGGCGTCGAGTCGCACGCGGGGATGCGGCCCGAGGACGGCCGCAGCGCGATCGCCGCCGCCACCGCCGCGATTGCGACGATGGACCTCGGCCGCCTCGACCCCGACACGAGCGCGAACATCGGCGTGATCGACGGCGGCACGGCGCCGAACGTCGTCGCCGGCCGTTGCCACGTCGAGGGCGAGGCGCGGGCGCTCGACGCCGGCCGGGCCGAAGAGGTCGCGCAGAACATGGTCGATGCCTGCTCGTGGGCGGCGGGCGAGGCCGGGGTCGACGTCGACGTCCTCGTCGAGACGTACTTCCGCGGGTACCGGATCAAGCCGTCCTCGCGCCCGCTCGCGATCGCGAAGGCCGCCCTGAGCGGCTGCGGCGTCGAGCCGGTCGAGGTGACCACCGGTGGCGGAAGCGACGCGAACGCGCTCAGGTCGGCCGGCTTCGACGCACTGCTGCTGGCGAACGGCACCTGGGCGAACCACACGCCCGACGAATGGGTTTCCGCCGAGGCGCTCGTGCAGATGCTCGACGTCTGTGCGGGGATCGTGACCGAGGCCGGGAGGGGCTGAGTGCTGAAGCTCCGCCGCGGCATCGTCGTCGAGTCCGAAGGGGACGGGGGCATGCTCGTCGTCGAGGTCGACGGCGAGCGCCGTCGCGCCTGGGCCGACGAGTCGATGGTGGGCCCGGCGGAGGCCGGTGACGAGGTCGTCGTCAACACCGCGGCACTCGATCTCGGCCTCGGGTCCGGCGGCTACGACATCGTCCACGTCAACCTGACCCGCGGGCTCGAAGGCGGGGAGACGCCTCCGGGCGTCCACGTGATGAAGCTCAACTACAGCTCCCTGCAGCATGCGGTGGATCCGGTCGAGTTGCCGGCCGACGCTCCGGGGCTGCCGGAGCGGATGCTGCCGGTGCTCGTCCTGCCCCTGCATGGGCATCTCTCGCCGGCCGCGTGGGCCGCGGGCGAGGGTGGGGCCGGTCGCGTCGGGTTCGTGCAGGCCGGCGGCGGTGGGCTTCCGGGCGGGCTCTCCTCCGACCTGCGCACGCTGATCGACCGCGGCCTGATCGCAGGCTCGATCACCGCGTCGCCGTCGTATGGAGGCGAGCGCGAGGCGATCAGCCTGATCGGCGCCCTCCACGCCGCCGCCGGGCTCGCCTGGGACGCCGTGATCGTCGGCCCTGGCCCAGGGATCCTCGGATCTTCAACCCGCTACGGCCACGGCGGCATGGCGGCGCTCGACGCCGCCCATTCGGCGCTCGCACTCGGCCTGCCGACGATCGTCTCGCCGCGGATGTCCTCCGGCGACCCGCGGCCGCGTCACCTCGGCCTCAGCCATCACACGCGGTCGGTCCTCGACCTGCTGCTCGGCGGCGTCGAGGTACCGGTTCCGGCCGGCATCGACGAGCTCTGGCCGCTCGCGGCGGGCGAGTCGGCAGCCGTGATCGAGGAGGCGCGCGGCGGCCTTCACCGGGTTCGCGAGGCCCCGGCAGACCTCCCGGGCTATGCCGAGACCGGCCTGCCGCAACGGACGATGGGCCGCAGCCTCGACGAGGACCGGCTGTTCTTCGCGGCGCCGCTGGCGGCCGGCCGCGCTCTCGCCGACGCAATCTGATCCGCCCCTGAGCTCGGCGCGCCGGGTGCGCGGTTGCACCGGCAGGGGACCGGGCACCGGGCCGAAAGATGGTTCTCGTGTCCGCGATCACCGCGACTCCCGCTGCTGCCCAGGAGGTCGACGCGCGCTTCGAGGCGCTGCTCCTCGACTTCCTCGCCTACCTCGAGTTCGAGCGCGGGCTGTCGCGGAACACGCTGGCCGCCTACCGGACCGACCTGCTCCAGTACGGCGCGTTCCTGACCGAGCGCGGCACCAGCGCGACCGACGCGGAGGGACCGGACGTCGCCGAGTTCCTCGCCGGGCTCGCCGCCGGCAACGACGACCGGCCGCCGTGCAGCGCCGCGACGCTGAATCGGAAGACGGCCTGCCTGCGCTCCTTTTACCGTCATCTCCGCCGCGGCGAGCTGATCAACGTCGACCCGACCGCCGACGTCCGGCCGCCGAAGAAGGGCCGGACGCTGCCGAAGGTCCTGACCTACTCCGAGGTCAAGAAGCTGCTCGAGTCGGTCTCCGGCAGCGGCCCCGCCGACCTCCGCGATCGCGCGATCCTCGAGGTGATGTACGGCTGCGGCCTGCGGGCGTCGGAGACCGTCGGTCTCGAGGTCGGCTCGGTGGACCTCAAGCGCGGCTTTCTACGCGCGCATGGCAAGGGTTCGAAGGAGCGGATCGTCCCGCTCGGCCGCGAAGCCGGAACGGCGGTCAAGCGATACCTCCGCTCGGCCCGGGGCGAGTTCGCCGCCGGCAACGACGTCCGCGCCCTCTTCCTCAACCAGCGCGGCGGCCCGCTGTCGCGCCAGGGGCTCTACAAGGTGATCCAGGGCCGGGCCCGCGATGTCGGTCTCGACGAGAAGATGAGCCCGCACACGCTCCGCCACAGCTTCGCGACGCACCTCCTCTCCGGTGGCTGCGACCTCCGCTCGGTCCAGGAGATGCTCGGCCACGCCGACGTCGCCACGACCCAGATCTACACGCACCTCTCCGCGGACCGGATCAAGGAGGTCTACTTCGAGGCCCATCCGCGGGCGAAGGCCTGAGCGGCACCCCGGGTACGTAGGCTTGGGCCGATGCCCGAGCTGCCCGAGGTCGAGACGATTCGCCGCCAGATCGAGCCCGAGGTGACCGGGCGGACCATCGTCGCTGCCCGGATCCTCGACGAGCGCTGGACGCGGCCGCTGCCGCCGGCGCCGATCGCGGCGATGCTCACCGGTCGTGAGATCGTCGCCGTCGATCGGCGGGGGAAGTACCTGCTGGTACGGCTCGACGACGGCTCGACGCTGCTGATGCACCTGCGGATGACCGGCAACCTGCTGCTCGCCGAGCGCGGGGAGGAGACCCGGAAGTTCGGCGGCGAGCGGCTCTACGAGTCCTCGAGCGAGCCGCGCTACCTGAAGGCCGAGCTCGAGCTCGACGACGGGCGCCTGCTGCAGTTCACCGACCCGCGCCGGTTCGGCCACGCATCGCTGCTCGGGCCGGGCGAGCTCGACCCCTACCTCGACGCCCGGATCGGCGTGGAGCCGCTCAGCGACGACCTCACCCCGGAGCTGATCGGGCGGGTTGCCGAGGGCCGCACGGCACCACTGAAGTCGTTTCTCCTCGACCAGAAGGGGATCGCCGGGATCGGGAACATCTATGCCGACGAGGCGCTCCACCGAGCCGAGCTCCATCCGCTCTCACCGGCCGGGTCGATGCGATCCGAGCACTGGGAGGCGCTGCGCGAGGGCATCGTCGATGCGCTCGAGGAGGGCCTACGGAACGGCGGTGCCTCGATCGACGACTACCGCGATTCGCGTGGCGAGCAGGGATCGATGCAGGACGAGTTCCTCGTCCACACGCGGGCCGGCGAGGACTGCCCCCGCTGCCGCGAGCGGATCAACCGGATCGTCGTCGGCGGTCGCTCCACCTACTTCTGCCCGGCTTGCCAGGTCCGCCTCCGCAAGCGCCGTCGCCCGAAGCGCCCCAAGCCCCCAACTCGCGCGTGAGCGAGCCCGCTCCACCCGCCGGCTTCGCGATCGGGCACTGGACGGCGCCCGACGCGCCGACCGGCTGCACCGTGATCCTGCCGCCGGCCGGCTCCCGGGCGGGAGTCGACGTCCGCGGGGGCGGCCCCGGAACCCGGGAGACCGACGTGATCGACCCGCTCGCGAACCCGCAGGAGGCGACGGCGGTGCTGTTCACCGGCGGCAGCGCCCACGGGCTCGCAGCCGCCGACGGCGTCGTCCGCTGGTGCGAGGAGCACGGCCGCGGGTACGCGACACCGGCCGGGCTCGTTCCGCTCGTCCCGGCGGCGGTCATCTACGACCTCAATGCCGACCCTGACGGCCCGCCGGTTCGCCCCGGCCCGGATGCGGGCTACGCGGCCTGCGAGGCGGCGCGGGAGGGGGTTCCCGAGCGTGGAAGCGTTGGTGCGGCCCGCGGCGCCGCCGTCGCCAAGGCTCTCGGGCGCGACGCGGCCACCCCGGGCGGCATCGGCTACGCCGCGGCGACGACGGGCTCCGGCGAGACGGTGGCGGCCATCGCCGTCGTCAATGCGACCGGTGATGTTCTCGGGCCTGAGGGCGAGCTCTTGGCCGGTCCCCGGGGCGAGGACGGCGAGATGCTCCGCAGCGTCGAGATGTTCGCGGCCGGGATCGAACCGCCGGTGTCCCCGCCCGAGCGCGAGAGCACGACCCTCGCCTGCGTGATGACCGACGCCGGGCTCGACAAGCTCGCCTGCGCGAAGGTCGCCCGGATGGCGAGCGCCGGCGTCGCCCGCGCCGTCGACCCGGTCTTCACCCCGTTCGACGGCGACGTCGTCTTCTGCGTCTCCAACGGCGAGGCGCGCGAGGATCCGTGGCAGCTGATCCGGATCGGGTCGCTTGCGGCCACGCTCGTGGCGGCGGCGATCCGCGACGGCGTCGAGCGGGCACGGGGCGCCTGAGACGCCCTGGGACGCCGGGGCGGACGTCATCCTTCGAAGTGGACGACCATGCCCGGAAGCTTCAAGACAGAAGGCGTAGTGCTGCGGAGCATCCGCTTCGGCGAGGCCGATCGGATCCTCCACCTCTACACGGCCGAGCGCGGGCGGGTGAACGCGATCGCGAAGGGCTCGCGGCGGCCGAAGTCGCGCTTCGGCGGGCGCCTGGAGCCGTTCTTCCGGCTCGACCTGATGCTGCACGAGGGCCGCAGCGACCTCTGCACGGTGACCGGAGCCTCGACCGTCGACGGCTACCCCGACCTCCGCGCCGACGGGGTGGCGATCGGCGCCGCCGCCCGGGGCTGCGACGCCGTCCTGCGGCTGCTCGACTCGGCCGAGCCCAACCGGCCCGCCTACAACCTGCTCTGCCGCTACCTGGCCCTGCTCGACCGCCGTGCCGGTGACCGCGCGGAGGTGGGCCTGGGGGACGACGGACATGCAGTCGGGCTCGCGTTCCGGCTCAAGCTCGCGCTGGCAGCCGGCTTCTCGCCCGAGCTCGGCTCCTGCGCCCGCTGCGGAGAGCGGGAGGGGATCGTCTCGTTCTCCGGCCCGGCCGGAGGGGTCGTCTGCGGCTCCTGCGAGGCGGGCGGCTTCCCGATCAGCCCGGAGGCGCACCGGTTCATGGTCGCCGCCATCGGCAGCCCGATCGCCGAACTGCCGGAGGCGCCCGAGAGCGCGCTGCGTCAGGTCGACCGCGCGATCGGCGACACCCTCGCTCACCATGCCCACGTCAACCTGCGCGCGGTCGCCTGAGCCGATGACCGGTCCCGGCACCGATCTCGAGGCGAGGATCCGGGCCCAGGAGGGTGTCTTTCTCTGGGAGCCCGCGACGCGCTCCTATCCCGCCTACCGGGCCGAGCCCGAGCCCGACAGCCCGGTCCGGACGCCCTTTCAGCGCGACCGCGACCGGATCGCGCACTCGAAGGCCTTCCGCCGCCTCAAGCACAAGACGCAGGTGTTCATCGCCCCCGAGGGCGATCACTACCGGACCCGCCTCACCCACACGCTCGAGACGTGCTTCATCGCCCGGACCGTCTCCCGCGCGCTCGGTCTGAACGAGGACCTGACGGAGGCGATCGGGCTCGGGCACGACCTCGGCCATCCGCCGTTCGGGCACATCGGCGAGGAGGTGCTCGACCAGGCGATCAAGGAGCGCGGCGGCGACGGCTTTCGCCACAACGTCCACTCGCTGCGCCTCGTCGAGCACCTCGAGCGCGAGGGGCGGGGCCTCAACCTGACCGACCAGGTCCGCGACGGCATCCTCAACCACACCGGCTCGCTGAAGCCGGCGACGCTCGAGGGCCGCGTCGTCAGGCTCGTCGACCGCGTCGCCTACATCAACCACGACATCGACGATGCCGTGCGCGCCGGGATCATCGCCGAGGAGGATCTGCCCGCCGACCAGATCGAACGGCTCGGCCCGACCGGCTCGGCTCGGATCGACGCGCTCGTCCGCGACATCGTCGAGCGCTCGCGCGAGGCCGGCGACATCGTCCAGAGCGAGGAGATGGGGGGCGCGATGCTGCGCCTGCGCAAGTTCATGTTCGACCGCGTCTACCTCGGCCCCGAGGCCCGCTCCGAGCACGACCGCGTACTGCGGACGCTGACGACGCTCGTCGACCACTACCTCGAGGATCCGTCGCGGATGCCGCCCGGTCGCCCCGGCGACGACCAACTTCAGCGGGTCGCCGACTACGTGGCGGGGATGACCGACCGCTTCTGCATCGCGACGTTCCGGAGAATCGCCCTGCCGGAGGAGTCGAGGCTCTAGGTCGTGGGGCGCGCGCTTGCCCGGCACGGCATTCTTGAGGCATGAGCCGCTTCACCCCGGAGACGATCGAGCGCGTCCGTGAGACCGCCGACATCGTCGAGGTCGTCTCCGCCTACACGGACCTGCGTCGGCAGGGCGAGCGGTTCGTCGGGCTCTGTCCGTTCCACGACGAGCGGACCCCTTCGTTCTCGGTCAAGCCGCGGGACGGCTTCTACTACTGCTTCGGCTGCGAGGCAGGTGGCGACACGATCCGGTTCGTCCAGGAGAAGGAGGGGCTCGGGTTCGCGGACGCCGTCGAGGCACTGGCCGATCGCTACGGGGTCGAGGTCGAGCGTGAGACCGAGGATCCGAAGGCGGAGGAGGCGCGTCGCCGCCGCGGCCGGCTCGGCGAGGCGCTCGAGCGCGTCGCCGCCTTCTACGAGTCGTTCCTCTGGGAATCGCCGAAGGCGGAGAAGGCCCGCAAGTACCTGATCGAGGAGCGCGGGCTCGGCGAGGAGGTGCTGCGCAGCTTCGGGGTCGGCTTCGCGCCGAGCGCCTGGGACTCGGTGCTGACCCGTGGCCAGCGCGCGGGCTTCTCGGTCGACGAGCTGCTGGCCGCCGGGTTGATCCAGCGCTCGCAGAAGAACCCGGGCAGCCACTACGACCGCTTCCGGGGCCGGATCACGTTCCCGATTCGAGACAAGAGCGGGCATGTTCTCGGTTTTGGCGCCCGAGGAATGGGACCCGATGCGAAGCCGAAATATCTGAACTCACCTGAGAGCGAGATATTTCACAAGGGAGAGATCCTCTTTGGCGTGGATCAAGCTCGCGCATCAATTGCTCGTAGTGGCCGTGCCATAGCGGTGGAGGGGTATACCGACGTCCTTGCGTTACACCAGGCGGGCGAGACCGAAGCGATTGCGGTCATGGGTACGGCGTTCAAACCGGATCAGCTCAATCAGCTGCAATCCCTCGCCGCCTTCGCGGAACGAGTCGTCATGGCGCTCGATCCGGACTTGGCCGGAAGTGAGGCAATGCTCCGTGCGAATAGGAACCTGGGCGGAAAGGCTCAGCTCACGATTGCACCACTTCCCGAGGGCGTGGACCCAGCCGATTTGGTCAGGCAGTCAGGAGGGTTGAAGCAGTTCCAGGAGGCGATCGATGCCGCGGTGGACGTGCGGGAGTTCGAGATCACAAGGTTGCTCGATGAGGCGGATGTGAAATCGCCAAAGAGCAGGGACGACGCGTTAACGGCCGTGGCGCCAATTCTCAACGACCTCACTGGCAATGTGCTCGGTGGCGAAATGGAGAGACGGGTCGCTGATCGTCTCGACCTGAGGGAAGAGACAATTCACGCCCGCATGCGAGATGTTCAGCATCGAGACACGCGTCAGCCCAAGGTTCGGGCGCAGGCTTCTAGACCACGCCGGGAACCTTTGCCAGAGGAACGACGCGAGGCGATGATGCTGGCATTGATGATGGACGCCCCGGAGTTGACCTCTCGATATTTCGATCGACTTCGTCCCGACCACTTCACCTCGCCGGTCCTCCGCTCGGTCTTCGAGCGGCTGCGCGAGCACCCGTCCGAGCCGCTGGAGGGACTGGGGGAGAGCGACTCGGCGCTGATCAACGCGATCACGAAGCTTCAGGCGCTCGACCACGAGCCCGCGACCCGCGAGGACCTCGAGTTCCGGTGGATGCTGCTCGAGCGCGACCGGCTCGACCGCACGATGCGCCATCCCGAGGGGGTGGAGCCGGCCGATCTCGTCGCGATGCAGAAGGAGCGGGGGCGGCTCGCCGACGCGATCTCGTCGGTCGAGGCGCGCGGCATCGGCGGGGCGGTTCCCGGCCCCGCGGCGCGCTAACTTAGGGCGTACGCCGCCCGCCGGAGGCACCCCGGCAGGGGCACGTCACGAAGGAGAGCACGCATGGAATCGTCCGAGCACACACGTCGCGCCCGGGTCCTCTTCGACGAGGCCCACTCCGAGGCGTGGTCGATCCGGTCCGAGGTCGCCGAGCGCATGCAGGCCGCCCACCCGGCCGATTCCTCGCTGGCCGCTGCGGCCGCCGCCCTCGCCCGCCGTGATTTCGACGTCGCCGCCAACGACTCGGCCGCGCTCGACGCCGACACCCTTGCGACGACCGACGTGCTCGTCATCGCCCATCCCTCCGAGGACCGCTGGGAGTCGACGACCGGCGTCGGCGAGCCGCGCCTGAGCGACGCCGAGATCGAGGCCGTCGCGTCCTGGGTCGAGGGCGGCGGCGGGCTGATCGTGCTCGGCGAGACCGAGCAGGACAAGTACGGCAACAACCTGAACGAGCTGCTCGGGCGCTTCGGCATCGAGATCGAGAACGCGACCGTCCAGGACTACGAGCACCACCGGGGCGATGCGCCGAGCTGGATCCTCGCCAACCTGATTCCCGCCGACGGCAGCGGGCCCGACCCGCTCGCCGGGATCGGCGAGGCGTGTTTCTACCGCGCCGGAACGCTCGCGCTGAGCAATGGAGGCCGGGTCCTGGCTCGGGCGCACCAGAGCTCGTCGGCCCCCGACGCCCCGCTGGCCGCTGTAGCGACGCACGGTTCCGGCCGCGTCGTCGTGCTCGCCGATTCCGATCTGTTCGGCGACGACTGCATCGAGGCGCTCGACCACGAGGCCTTCTGGGTCAACCTCGTCTACTACGCGGCCGAGCCGGCGTTCGCGTCCGGTGCGGCGCCGATCGAGTCGGCGGCGGCCGCCGATCCCGCCTGGGCGACGCTCCGCGAGACGGTCGAGGAGCTTCGCGTCCACGAGGCGAAGGACGGCTCGATCGACCTCGCCGAGGCGGACGTCGACGAGGCGCGCCTGCGCGAGATGGTCGAGACGATCAAGTCGTCGGTTGCCTCGCTGGCGCCGCACTTCCCGCATGAGGCTGCCTACTTCGAGGCGCTCGCCTCCGACCTCGACGCCTGGGTCGCATCCGGCTTCGGCAAGCCCGACTTCATGGCATCGATCGAGGCGTTCCGGCCCGAGCAGGACCGGCGCGACGGGATCGAGCACCTGGTCGTGATGCCGATGTACAAGCAGAACGGCTCGCCGGACACGTGCTTCGAGGCGCTGATCGTCCGGGTGCCGTGGCCGCGCTGGGTGGTCGAGCTCGAGAGTCGCTACGACAACGCGAAGTTCCTGCCGGTCGAGTTCGTCGACTACACGTCGGGCTACGACAGCGAGTGCGCGGTGCTGTTCCCGGAGACGTTCTCGGTCGCGGAGCGGCCGCCCGCGTACTTCGGGGCGATCTTCTGCGACCGCGAGGCCGAGCGGTTCCGCCGGGTCGGCGGGGCCGCGGCCGACATCCTCCGGCTCAACCTGCCGCCGGACGCCGCCTGCCTGCTCGCGTCGCCGGAGCTGTCGCGCGACGCCTACATCGCCTGGGATCTGATCCACGACCGCACGCACATGCGCGGCGATCTGCCGTTCGACCCGTTCATGATCCGGCAGCGCAGCCCGTACTGGATGTACTCGCTCGAGGAGCTTCGCTGCGACCTGACGACGTTCGGCGAGGCGGTCAAGCTCGAGGCCGAGGGCCTGCCGCTGGCCCGCCACGTCCAGTACGCGATTCTCTTCGACCGGCTGTTCCGGTTCCCGCTGACCGGCAACCGCGTCCGCAATTACGACGGGCTCGGCGGGCAGCTCCTGTTCGCGTTCCTGCACAGCGAGGGCTACCTGCACTGGACCGACAACCGGCTCGAGATCGAGTGGGGGAGGGTCGCCGAGGGAGTCGGCCGGCTCAAGGACCTGGTCGGCGAGCTCTACCACTCGGGCATCGACCGCTCGAAGCTCGGCCAGTGGATCGCCGCCCACGACCTGGTGGCGACGTACGTGCCTCCGACCGAGGGTTCGGTCTGGGCGGCGAGTCGGCGCGAGCTGCCCGAGGTGGAGGAGCCGAAGCAGCTCGTCGACCTGGTGCGCGACGACGAATTCCCGTTGAGTCTCTTCTACACGCAGCTGGCGCCGAAGATCCAGCCCGCGCTCGAGGGCCGACCGACGCGTGAGCGCGTCGCGACCGGAGCGGCCGCCTGATGGGCGAGCTCGACGGGCGCGTCATCGCGATCGCCGGCGTCGGCGGCGGCCTCGGGCCGGCCGTGGTCGAGCGGCTCGCCGCCGAGGGCGCGACGCTGGCGCTGGCCGACATCGCGGTCGACCGGATCGAGGCGGCCGTGAAGCCGTTCGGGATCCCCGAGGACCGGATCGACATGCAGGCCGTCGACCTCCTCGACGCCGACGCCGCAAAGGGCTGGTGCTCGTCGCTGACCGACCGCTTCGGCCGCGTCGACGGCCTCCTGCATCTCGTCGGCGGCTGGCGTGGCGGCGATCCGATCGAGAGCTTCGACATGGCCGACTACGAGTGGCTGCACGACCTCCTCGTCCGGACGCTCCAGAACGTGACCCGGGCGTTCCACGGCGCCCTGACGGCGAGCGAGTACGGGCGCTTCGCGATCGTCTCCTCGACCCAGGCGCAGTCGCCGGACGGGACGAACGCCGCCTACGGGGCGACGAAGGCGGCCGCGGAGGCGTGGACGCTGGCTCTGGCCGACTCGTTCAAGGAGTCGGGTGCCACGGCCAACGTGGTCGTCATCAACGCGATCCTGACCAAGGCGATGCGGGAGAAGAACCCGGACAAGCCGTACAAGACGTTCACTCCCGCCGAGCAGATCGCCGACGCGCTGCTCTACCTCTGCTCCGACGCGGCCGGCCGGATGAACGGCCAGCGCCTCGAGCTGCACCCGTGAGCGGCGCGACCGGGCCCGATCCGCGGGGCTTCGCCTCCGACAATCATTCGGGCGCCCATCCGGAGGTGCTGGAGGCGATCGCGCGGGCGAACGTCGACCACGCCGGCTCCTACGGCGAGGATGCGTGGACGCAGCGCTTCGACGACCTGATCCGCGACCTGTTCGGGCCGGAGGCGCTCGGCTTCCCCGTCTTCAACGGCACCGCGGCCAACGTGCTCGCGATCGACGCCGTCACGCGGCCCCATGACGCCGTCATCTGCGTCGCCGGCGCCCACATCGACGTCGATGAGTGCGGTGCGCCCGAGCGCTGGGCGGGCGTGAAGCTGCTCAAGGCCGAGCCGGTCCACGGCAAGCTCGTTCCCGAGGCGATGCGCGCCTGGGAGGCGCGGAGGGGCGACGTCCACCACAATCAGCCTCGGCTCGTGTCGGTGGCCGAGTCGACCGAGGTGGGGACGGTCTACTCGGTCGAGGAGCTGCGCACGCTCGCCGATGAGGCGCACGGCATGGGGATGCTGATGCACGTCGACGGCGCCCGGCTCTCCAACGCCGCCGCCGCCCTCGGCGTCCCGCTCGGCACGCTCGCCGTCGGCGTCGAGGCCGACGTCATCTCGCTCGGCGCGACCAAGAACGGCGGGCTCGTCGGCGACGCGGTCGTCTTCCTCGACCCCGGCATGGCCCGCAACTTCGGGCTGATCCGCAAGCAGGGCATGCAGCTCGCCTCGAAGATGCGCTTCCTCAGCGCCCAGTTCGAGGCCCTCTTCGGCGAGGGCGAACTCTGGCGCCGAAACGCCGAATCCGCCAATGCCATGGCCGCGCGCCTGGCCGCCGGCGTCGAGGGCGTGGACGGCGTCGAGCTCGTCCATCCCGTCGACGCCAACGGCGTCTTCGCGAAGCTCGACCGGCCCGTCATCGACAGCCTTCTCGCCGACCTCCCCGGCGACCATCCCTTCTACATCTGGGACGAGGACGAGAACGTCGTGCGCTGGATGTGCTCCTGGGACACGAAGGCCGAGGACGTCGACGAGTTGATCGCAGCGGTCAAGTCGGCGGCCTCCTGAAGAGAACACACGTTCGCTTTTCCGTCCGGCCCAGAGAGCAACATGCCTCCATGGCGCAGGGCATCGACAAGGCATTCCTCGAGGACTGCCTTGCCAAGGGGATGTCGCTGCCGGAGATCGGCAGGCTCGTTGGTCGCGACCCGAGCACCGTCGGTTACTGGGTCAGACGTCACGGACTGATCGCCAACGGGCGCGATCGGTTCTCGGGTAAGGGTCCGATCGATCGAGAGACCCTCGCCCGGCTACTCGATGGCGGACAGTCGGTTACGGCCGCCGCATCATCGCTCGGTACCTCCACCGGCCGTGTCCGCTACTGGATGAGAAGGCACGGGCTCGAGGCCGATGGCGGTCGACGGCGGCTCGTGGCTGAGGCGCGCGCCGCGGGCGCAAGATCGATCGAGCTCTTCTGCCCCAGACACGGGGTAACGGAGTTCTGGCTCAGCCCAACCAGGGCGAGGTGTAAGAGGTGCAGCAGCGCCGCTGTCGCGGAACGACGACGAGCCGTCAAGCAGATCCTCGTCGGCGAGGCCGGCGGGCGGTGTTCGGAGTGCGGCTATGACCGCTGTCCAGGTGCTTTGGAGTTCCACCATCTCGATCCATCGACGAAGCGCTTCGGGATCGCGAGCGCCGGTTGCACGCGATCGCTCGAAGCGGCGCGACGGGAGGCCGCGAAGTGCGTCCTGCTCTGCGCGAACTGCCACGCGGAAGTCGAAGCGGGCGTCCGCACACTGTCTGTAAAGTGACGCGCTCCGCGGGGTCTTGCCTCCCGCGAACCGATCCGGGGTAGCTCAACTGGCAGATGCGCTCGACTGTTAATCGAGAGGTTGTGGGTTCGAGTCCCACCCCCGGAGCTAGGAGGACGGGATGGACCGCGAAGGCCGCCTGAACCTGCTGATCGTGGTTCTGACGTTGTTCGCGGTCTTCGCCGTGCCGTACGTGGTCGTGAAGACGGACGTCATCGCCGCAGTCTTCAGCCACAACGAGGTCGACTGCGGGGACTTCGAGTTCGACCAGGAAGAGTGGCTCGACGTCGCCGACGAGGAGGGGAGAGGGGAGCAGGCAGAGGGCCTGGCGAAGTGCGATCCGATCGTCGGCCTGTCGCGCGACGAGGTCCGGGCACTACTCGGTGATCCCCGAGGAGTCAGGGGCGGAAGGTGGCGCTATTTCGCTGGCGTCGTCGAGGGAGACTTTGGATATCGCGGCCGGCCCAGCCTCAATGTTGCTTTCAATCACGGCCGGGTCATGAAGGTGGGTCTCAACCCGGACCCGACGGACGAACCGGTCCTCGACTGACGCGAACCTGCAGAAACCACTCCATGTAGCCGGTTTCTGCAGTTTCGGCGACCGAGGCGTCAGAAAGTTGCGCTCCGGTGGAGTTTCTGACGTCTCGTGTGGCCGGCCCGCTCAGGCCAGCCCCTCGACCGCCGCCGCCGCCCGGTCGGCGCCGCCGCGCGCCCACTCGCTTGCGCCGATCGCCTCGGCCTGCCGCCGATATCGCCCGTCCTCGAGCAGCGCCCGCGCCGCCCAGCGGATCGTCGCCGCGCCGCGCAGCCGTCCGGGCACCGTCAGCCCGGCGCCGGCCCAGGCGACGCGCTCGGCGTTCTCCGCCATGTCGCCGATCGACGGTGAGACGAGGAGCGGCCGGCCGAGCGCCAGCGCCCGGGCGAGCGTTCCGTGGCCGCCGTGGCAGGCGACGACGTCGGCGGCCGCCATCACCTGCGAGTAGGAGAGCCAGTCGTGAAGCAGGCCGTTCGACGGCACGTCGATCGGCGTCTCGGGCCGATGGCCGTTGGTCGTCGCCACGACGCGAACGGGCTCGTCGGCCAGCCCTTCGAAGGCGCGCCGGATCAGGTCGCAGTCCGGATCCTGGGCCGTGCTGTTGGCGACCAGCACCAGCGGTCCGTCGCCCTCCGGCAGCTCGACGTCCGGGTGCGGCAGCTCGAACTCGAGTGGCCCGGTGACGACCGTCTCCACCGGCCACGCCCGCGGATACTCGAGCTGGGGGAACGTGCCGACGATCGCCAGCCGCTCGCTGATGCCGCCGTGGAAGCGCTGCTGCGGCGGCAGGCCGATCCGCCGCCGCGTCTCGTTCAACTCCCGCTGCCCAATCCGCAGCCCCGTCTCGAGGACCGGCAGCGCCGCCCGCCAGACCCGCCGGCCGACGGCGGTTCGCGGTGGCGCCATTCCCATCCCGAAGAACGGCATCCCGGGATCGTGGACGGGGTAGAGGTGGGGGATCAGCGTCGCTCGCGGCACCCCCGCCAGCTCGGCGGCCAGCGACGGCGCCAGGGTCAGGATGTCGCTGACGAGGACGTCGGGCCGCACCTCCTCGAGCAGCGGCATCATCGCCAGCGCCGCCTCGCCCGCGCCCGCCTCCTCGCCCGGTGGCGGCGGTGGAAAGACCGTGTACTCCTGCGATGCGGCGAAGCGCAGCCCCGCCGCCTCGACCGGCTCGCGCCAGCGCTCCCACGTCTGGACCGTCACCTCGTGGCCGCGCCCAGCCAGCGCCCGCCCGAGCGCGATCGCCGGGAAGGCGTGCCCGGCGTCGCCGAAGGCGGCAACGATCGCCCTCATCGCCTCTGCAAGCCCTTTCCCGCGGCGGCAACGCCCCCTTGCCGCCGGGCGCCGATCGCGCCATCCTCGCCAGACCGATGTTCCGGCGTCGCAACAGGAGACCGCGGAACGCATGCCTGCGACTGCGGGCGGCCGTCGAGTCGATGCCGCCGCACGCCCGCGAGGCGATGCTCCGCGGGATCGCCGACAACACGATCATCGTCGGCGCCTACACCGACCCGATCAGCGGCGGCATCTGCCCGATGCTCGCCGCCCATCGCAACGGCGGCCGGATCAACCTCGCCAGTTTCGCCCGCAGCTGGGACCGCTACACCGATGCCGACCACCCGCGCCCGGCGACCGAGCGCGAGCTCCGCACCCTCGTCGCCCTGCTCGAGTCGAGCCTCGTCGACGAGCTCCCGCCGCCGGCACGAGGAACGCGCCCGGCGGCACCGTCGCGCCCTCGGATCCCCTTCCGGATCCGCCGAGTGCGCAAGCCACGCGACGCCGAGGCGCCGCAGCCGATCAGCGTCGCCTGACGCGATCGCGCCGCCCCTCAGGTGGCGAACGCCGAGGGGTCGCCCGGCCGCGTGAAGACGATCTCGGGGATCAGGCAGTAGCGCGACGTCCGCAGGAGCAGCCGCACCGTCTCGGCGAGATCCTCCGGCTGGATCATCTCCTCCGGCTTGACCTGCCCCTGGACCCACTCGGTCATCGGCGTGTCGACGAACGCGGGGCAGAGCGCGGTGACCTGGATTCCCGCCTGGCCGACCTCCATCTGGGTCGCCTGGCTGAGCCCGATGACGCCGGCCTTCGTCGCCGAGTAGACGGCGAGCCAGCCCTGCCCGCCCTTGCCGGCGATCGAAGCCGTGTTGACGATCAGCGCCTTGCCGTGCTCGGCACCCGCCTCACGCAGCTTCGGCATCGCCTCGCGCATCGCGATCACGTACGAGCGCAGGTTGACGTCGAGCTGCATGTCCATCTTCTTCGTGTCGACCTCGTCGATCGCGCTGCCGATGCCGACGCCGGCGTTGTTGACGAGGACGTCAAGTCGCCCGCAGCGCTCGACGTGCGTTCCGATCAGCGCCTTCACCTCCTCCTCGGAGGCGACGTTCGCCGCGACCGGGTGGATGTCGAGGCCGTCCTCGATCAGCGAAGCGGCGGCCTGCTCCAGCTTGTCGGGGCGCCGCGCCGAGATCGTCACCGAGTACCCGTCCTCGGCCAGCGCCCGGCTGATCGCCAGGCCGATCCCGCTCGATCCCCCGGTCACAAGTGCTGCACGCTCGGCCACGCCGTCTCCTCCTCGTTCGCTGACGCCGGGGAGCCTAACCGTCAAGTAAATGAACCGGCTTCTCTAGGATTCGCCGCCGTGAAAGCAGCACTGAAGCCCCGTACCCGCACCCTTCTCCTGATCCCGTTCGCCGCCGCCCTGATCGCCGGCTGCGGGAGCTCCAGCTCCGACTCCTCGACGACGGCAGCCCCGAGCGCCGACGAGTTCCCGGCGCCGGGCGGCAAGACGCTCGAGCAGCTCGCCTCCGAGGGAACCCAGGGCGACCTCGTCGTCGCCCCGACCCAGCAGGTCTTCAACGAGGGCAAGAACCGCTACGGCTTCGGCGTCTTCACCGTCGATCACGACAACGTCTCCGACGCCGACGTCGCGATCTACGCGGCGAAGCCGAACGGCAAGGCCGAGGGTCCCTACCCGGCCACCATCCACTCGCTCGAGACGCCGCCCGCCTTCGCGGCGAAGACGACCACCCAGGACCCCGACGCGGCCAAGTACGTCTACACGACCGAGGTCGACCTGCCGAGCAAGGGGGAGTGGCAGATCCTCGCGATGTTCCGCGAGGAGGACGGCTCCTACAACTACGTACGCGTGCCGAGCGCGGTCGTCGGCAAGTTCCCCGAGGTCCCGCAGCCGGGCGATCAGGCACCGATCATGCACACGCCCACGGCCGACGACGTCGGCGGCGACCTGACGAAGATCGACACCCGCCAGCCGCCCAGCTCGATGCACGACGTCGACTACGCCGACGCCCTCGGCAAGAAGCCGATCGTCCTCCTCTTCGCCACCCCGGCGCTCTGCACCAGCCGCGTCTGCGGTCCCGTCGTCGACATCGCCGAAGAGGTCAAGAACGAGCGGCCCGACGACGCCGACTACATCCACATGGAGATCTACAACGACAACGACCCGAACAAGGGCCCCCGCCCGCAGGTCCGCGACTTCAACCTGCCTTCGGAGCCGTGGCTGTTCGTGATTGACGCCGACGGCAAGGTCTCCACCGTGATCGAGGGCGCATTCAGCAAGACCGAGCTCGAGGACGCGATCGACAAGGCCGACAAGGCCTCCGGGATCGACCCCTCCTCGTCCTGACCCTCAGCGACGCGGCGTCCGCCGCCCGCGCTTGCCCGCGGGCCGCTTCCCCCGGCTCTCCAGCTTCATCCGCCCCGACTCGCGGGCGTTGACCGCCTTCACCCGGTTCAGCCCGGGCTCGAGGATCCGCTTCGCGCAGGACCGGTGCCAGTGGCGATGCTCGGTACCCCCGAGCCGCATCACCGTCTGCGCGATCACGTGGTCCTCGCCGATCTCCACGTCCCCGTAACAGCCGGGGCAGGTGTACTGCTTCTGGGAGATCCCCCGGATCAGCCAGACCTCGTCACCCTCGTGGGAGATCCCGAGGAGGCTCTGCCGCGAGTTCGGGAGGCCGTCGTTGCTCATCGGGCAATTGTGCCGTGCCCTCGCCGTTGACGACCCGGCAGAACGCGTCGACGACCGACGGGTCGAACTGGCCGCCCGCGTTCCGCCGCAGCTCGGCCAGCGCCACGGCCTGGGGAACCGCCGGCTGGTACGGCCGGTTGCTCGTCATCGCATCGAAGGCGTCGCAGACGAAGATGATCCGCGAGCCGAGCGGGATCGTGTCGCCGGCGAGACCGTCCGGGTAGCCGCCGCCATCCCAGCGCTCGTGCGAGGAGCGGACGAGCAACGCGACCGGCCGCATCGCCTGCGAGGAGCCGATGATCCGCTCGCCCACGACCGTGTGGCTTCGCATCAGCTCCATCTCGGCGTCGTCGAGCGGGCCCGGCTTGTGCAGGATCTCGTCGGGGATCGCGACCTTGCCGACGTCGTGAAGCTCGGCCGCACGCCGGACGACGTCGATCCCCTCCGCATCGACACCCAGCTCCATCGCGGTCAGCGCCGCCGCCTCGGCGACGCCCTGGACGTGGATCTCGAGCGCGGGCTCCCGCTCCCGCAGGACCCGGAGCAACGCGCCCGCCGTCTGCCGGTCGGGCCGGCTCGAGCCGCCCTTGTCCGCGTACATCCGCGCATCCGCCTTGCGCAACGCGTCCTCGGGCTCGACGGCCTCGTCGGGCAGCTCGACGGTCCCGCCGGAGGCGGAGATCGAGAACGCCTCGCCGTTCTCCGTCAGCGCCTGGTGGGCGAGGTGGAGAATGGCCGCTCGCGGCCGCTTCGCCGGGTCGCAGAGCACGCAGAACTCGTCGCCGCCCAGCCGGTAGGCCCGGCCCGAGCCCTCGACGGCCCGCTCGAGGTTGCGGCCGAGCCGGCGCAGGAGCGCGTCGCCGGCGCCGTGGCCGAAGGCGTCGTTGTAGTCCTTGAAGCCGTTGAGGTCGAACAGCGCCAGCAGCCGCTCCTCCGGCTCGGGGGAGGAGAGGAGCCGGCCGAGGTCGTCGAACAGCTTCCGGCGGTTGCTGAGCCCGGTCAGCGCGTCGGTCACAGCCTCGTCGGTGGCGGTGCTGAGCAGCTCGTCGTACTCGCGCGAGGAGACGATCAGCCGCAGCACCAGCGCCAGCACGGCCGCGGAGGCGGCGAAGACGGCGATGTGCGCGACGTCGGTCAGCCCGGCGGCGCAGAGGATGCCGACGGCGACGACGCCGCTGATCAGCGCCAGGCCCTTCGGCGAGCGGTAGTCCCGGATCGGCCCGGTCTCGAGGTCGAAGCCGCGGACGGCACCGGCGGCGATCAGCACCGCGCCCAGCGGCCAGAGGGCGTCGAGAACGCCGGCGCGATAGGAGCCCTCCGCGAGCCGGATCGCGAACGCCGCGTCGGTGGCGGTCCAGACGAGCAGTCCGACGGCGACGAGCTGCATCGCCCGCGACCCGCGTGCGCCGCGAGTCAGCAGCGAGCCGGCGAGGAAGCCGAACATCAGCAGGTCGACGAACGGGTAGACGGTGTTGGTGATCTGGTCAACGGTGCTCTCGGGCCCGTACTGGAGGATCGACGGGGCGGAGAGGGCCAGCGCCAGCGCCGTGATCGCAAGCCCGGCGGCGAGGGCGTCGAACCAGCCGGCGATCGGAAACGGTCCCGGCCGCGATCGCGTCAACAGGGCCACACCCGCGAACAGGCAGGGGAGGGCGGCGAGGAAGAAGACGTCGACCCAAGTCAGCCGACCGAGCGCCTCGTCGTAACCGCCGGAGGTGTATGAGAGGAAGTTGGCCACAGCCCAGGCGAGCAGGCCCGAGCCGAGCATCGCCCAGGCGGCGCGGGCGCGCTCGGCGGCGACCGCTTCGGCGAGGCAGGCGAAAGCGGCGCTGGCGATCGCGAGGTCGTAAATCCAGGCGTTGAAGAGGTGCCCGGTATGGCCGGGCCGGCCGGCCAGCGACCAGACCGTCCAAGCGGCCGTGAAAGCGATCGCCGCCCAGAGCAACGGGCGGGCGACCTTTCCCACGACGGCACGGGATTCGACGAGACCCTCCACCGGCCCACTTATCGGCACCGGCCCTCGGATTCTTTACGCAGTCAGGCTCCCAGCTTCAGGAATCTTGAAGCCGAGGCTCGCCGTCGAAATAGTCGACCTTGCTCGAACGCCGGACCATAACGTCGTCCTCCTTGATCCCGGTCCAGATGCCGATCTTGCCGCTATCGGGATAGGAGGTCGCCCCGGGCGTCTGGATGTTGGAGAACATCAGGACCCGGATCGGCTCGGTCCCGTCGTTCCGCACCTCGTGGGCGCCCTTCGGGCCGGCCGGGAAGCAGGTCAGATCCCACGGGCCCAGCCGCTCCTCGCCCTCAGGGTGACGAACCGTCGCCTCGCCCTCGAGGACCAGCAGCCATTCCTCCTCGCTGTATTCGAAGTGGTACGGGCAGAGGCTCTGCCCGCCGGCGATCTCGTACACGCTGAGCCCGAGCTTCTCGGCGCCGAGCTCGGGCCCGGGGCGGACCATGCCGGCGCGAAATCCCTCCGGGTCGTTGGCGTCCCACTGGAACTCGGGGTTGCCGATGTTGACCTTCTTCACGTCTCGTCCCTCCTAGCCGATGATGATCAGCCCGACGGTGCCGAGGCTGAGTGCGATTCCCGCCAGCGCCAGCCAGCGCATGACCGACGGCCGCGTCCGGCTGAGCTGCCCGCTGCGAGCCGCCAGCTCGACGTCGCGGCCGCGGGCCGAGCCGTAGATGATCAGCGCGACGCCGTAGGCGGCGTAGGCGACCCCCATGAACGTGTAGGGCCAGACCGTCGTCGTCGACGCAAGCTCGGGCACGACCCGCCCGACCGCGATCGCGACGGCCAGGGATGCCAAACCCGTCCGCCACCACGCGAGCAGCGTCCGCTCGCCGGCGAGCGTGGTCCGCTCGGTGACGTCCGGTGCGATCTCCTCCGCCATCGGCTCGACTCTAGCCCGGCCGCCGCACGGACCGACCATTCGTCCGCCGCCGCCGTCCCGAATATCGTGCCGCGAAACCTATGCCGATCCGGAGGAGACCGAGATGCTGAGTGAGCGTGGAGAGAAGCTGTTGATCGCCGGTTCGGTGCTGGCGCTGATCGTTGCGATCGTCGCCGTGGTCCTCGCCGTGACGGCCAAGAACGACGACAACGCGAGCACCTCCGAGATCAAGGCCGCCGTCGCCACCGAGGTGGCCAACCTCCAGGGTCAGGTGAAGTCGACGCAGGAGTCGGCCAGCGCCGCCGAACGCCGCCAGCAGCGCAACGCCAACCGCAAGGCGCGGAACGCCAACCGGAAGATCAACGCCACCGGCGCCGCCGCCAAGCAGGCGAGCAAGCAGCTCCAGAAGAAGCAGTCCGAGCAGGACAGCCAGATCAAGAGCCTGACCAAGAAGACCGACGATCAGGCGCGCGAGATCTCGAACCTGAAGGCCGAGCAGCAGACGCTGACCAACCAGGTCACCAAGCTCCAGGCGAAACTGAAGACGAAGCGCAACAAGTAGCGCGGGCTACCAGGCGTCGACGGGCCGCACCGGCGCGTCGGTAGCGGACGCCGGGCCCGCAGCGGCGAGCGTCGCCGCGATCAGTCGCCTGGTGTCGGCGGGATCGACGACGTCGTCGAGCTCGAAGATCGTCGCCGCGTTCAGCGCCTTGGCGTGCTCGTGGGCGTGCTCGGTCACCTCGCGGACGCGGCGCTCGCGCTCGTCCGGGTCGGCGATCGCCTCGAGCTCGCGGCGCAGCCCGAGCCGGACGGCACCCTCGAGGCCCATCGCCCCGAGCTCGGCCGTCGGCCAGCCGACGGTCAGCAGCGGCTCGTGGAGCCCACCGCCCGCCATCGCCTGAGCGCCGAGCCCGTAAGCCTTGCGAAGGATCACGGCGATGAGCGGCACCCGCAGGTTGGCGCCGGTGTTGAAGAGCCGCGAGCAATGGCGGACCAGCGCGGTCGCCTCGGCATCGGGGCCGACCATCATCCCCGGCGTGTCGATCAGCGAAAGGATCGGGATCCCGTAGGCGTCGCAGAGCTGCATGAACCGTGCCGCCTTGTCGGCCCCATCGCTCGTGATCGCACCGGCCATCTGCATCGGGTTGTTGGCGACGATCCCTACAGGCCGGCCCTCGATCCGCGCGAGCGAGGTGACCATCACCTTCGCGAACTCGTCCCGGAGGTGAACGACGGAGCCGACGTCGGCGATCGCGTCGATCGCCTTATGGACGTCGTAGGCGCGCCGCCTGCTCTCGGGGACGACGTTGCGAGCGAGCTCGGGATCGGGCGCCTCCCAGTCGGTCAGCGGGCCCTGGAAGAACGCGAGCAGCTTCTTGGTGACGGCGATGGCCTCGGCTTCGTCGGCCACGCGGACGTCGACGACGCCGTTCGGCCCCTGGACGCCGATCGGCCCGATCTCCTCCGGTGCGAACTCACCGAGCCCGCCACCGGCGACCATCGCCGGGCCGCCCATCCCGAGTGCGATGTCCTCGGTCGCGACGATCAGGTCGCTGCTGCCCGCGAGTACGGCGTTGCCGGCGAAGCAGCGCCCGGCGACGATCGCGATCCGCGGTGCGAGCCCGGAGATCCGGGCCCAGAGCGCGAAAGCCCGGGTGTCGAGGGCGGAGACGACGGGGTAGTCGGTGTCGCCGGGCCGGCCGCCGCCGCCCTCGGCGAAGATCACGGTCGGGAGCCGCATCCGCTCGATCAACTCGAACAGCCGGTCCTTCTTGCGATGGCCGAAGACGCCCTGGGTCCCCGCCAGGACCATGTAGTCGTAGGAGAGCACGGCGCAGGCCGAGTCCTCGCCGAAGTCGTCGCCGTTGATCCGGGCGGTGCCGCCGATCAGCCCGTCGGCGGGCGTGCGCTCGATCAGCTCCTCGACCTCGCGCCGCGCCCGTTGCGCCGCGATCGCGAGGCCGCCGTACTCGATGAAGCTGTCGTCGTCGACGAGATCGGCGAGGTTCTCGCGGGCGGTGCGACGTCCCGTCGAATGGCGCTTGGCGACCGCCTCCGGCCGCGCCTCATCGGCGAGGAGCGCCTTGCGCTCGCGAAGCTCGGCGAGCTCCGGGCGGACGTCATCGTCGCTTTCGCCTGGGGGTGCAGCGGTCACGGCGGGCGATCCTATGGCCCCACGCGCGCCGCCGCCCAGCTCAACCCGGCGCTTCGCGCCGCCGAGCCCACGCTCGCCGCGCCTCGTCGGCGCCCCAGACGATGAACGGGAAGGGAAGCGTGAAGGCGATCATCTTCGGCTCGAGTGCCGCGGTCGCGAACAGCTCCTGGCAGGGCGGGAAGTAGATGATCAGCGCGGCGATCCCGATCGCGAACGCGATCCCCCAGAGCAGGAGCCGGTTCGAGAGGACGCCGACGGTGCGGAGCGAGGCCCGCTCGGTCCGCGCGGCGAATGCCGTCCCCACCTGCCCCATGACCATGCCGAGAAAGGTCATCGACGTCGCCTGCAGGTAGGCGTGGTGGAGCGGGGAACCGGAGCCGGTGTCGTCGCCGGCACTCCAGCCGGCGTCGTGGAGGACCCAGAAGAACCCGGCGAGCGACAGCGCCGCGCAGATCACGCCGAGAAACAGCCAGGCACGGATCAGCATGTCGCGGCGGATCACGCCCTCGGATCGGTCCCGCGGCGGCCGTTCCATGATTCCCGGCTCCGCCGGCTCGCGACCGAGCGCGAGCGCGGGCAGCGTCTCGGTGCCGACGTCGAAGGCGAGGAGCTGCAGGACGGGGAGGGGCAGCGGAATCGCGCCACCGCCGAGCGCGAAGACGAGGAACGGCGCGACCTCCGGGGTCGCGTGGGCGAAGATGTAGAAGATGAACTTGCGGACGTTGTCGTAGACGCGGCGACCCGCGGCGACGGCGTCGACGATCGTCGCGAAGTTGTCGTCGGTCAGGACCATGGCCGAGGCCTCGCGGGCGACGTCGGTCCCCGAGCGCCCCATCGCGACGCCGATGTCGGCGCGGCGGAGGGCGGGGGCATCGTTGACGCCGTCGCCGGTCATCGCGACGACGAGGCCCTCGGAGCGGAGCGACTCGGCGATCCGCAACTTCGCCTCGGGCGAGCTCCGGGCGAAGATCAGCTCCTCGCGGTCCCGCAGCATGGCGTCGAGCTCCTCGTCGCTCATCCGGTCGAGGTCGGGACCGTCGACGACCACCGGCTCGCCGGTGACGATCCCGACGTCGCGGGCCACGGCGGCTGCGGTCAGGGCGTGGTCGCCGGTGATCACGATCACGCGGATCCCGGCGCGGCGGCAGCGGGCGACCGCGTCGCTGACTTCCGGCCGGGGCGGGTCGGCCATCGCGAGCAGGCCCAGAAGGCAGAGGTCGCGCTCCGCCGCGGATCGGTCGGCGGGAGGCTCGCCGGCGCCGAGGCTCCGGCCGGCGAAGCCGAGGACCCGATAGCCGCGGCGCGCGTAGCCCGCGACGGCTTCGCTCACCGTGCGGCGGGCCTCGTCGTCCAGGGGACGGGGACCGTCCGGGCCGGCAATCGCCGTGCAGATCGGGAGCACCGCCTCGGGCGCTCCCTTGGTCGAGATCCGGCGCCCGGCCGGCCCGTCGTCGATCGTCGACATCAGCTTCAGCTCCGGATCGAAATGGAACTGCGCCGCGCGGCGGCGCTCCCGCGCTTCGGGATCGGTGTGGGCGCCGACTTTCGCGGCCATCTCGAGGCAGGCGATCTCGGTTGGGTCGCCGGCGGGCTTGCCGCCCGGGCCGGCAAGCCGGGCGTTGTTGCAGTCGGCCGCGACATGCGCGAGCGCGGCAACGTCGTCGGCGTCCGCGTCCGGAGCCTGCGGCTGCGCGGCCAGGTTCCAGCTCCGCCGCGGCGTCCACGCGAACGTGGCGGTCATCCGGTTCTCGGTCAGCGTGCCCGTCTTGTCGGTGCAGATGACCTTCGTCGAGCCGAGGGTTTCGACCGCGCTCAGGCGCTTGACGATCGCTCCCCGTGCGGCCAGCTCGCGGGCGCCGGCTGCGAGCGCCAGGGTGATCACCGGGAGAAGGGCCTCCGGGACGAGCCCGACGAGGAGGCCGACCGCGAAGACGACGGCGTCGGCGATCGAAAGGCCCGCGCCCAGCGTCGCCACGGGGATGAACGCGATCGCTCCGGCTACCGCCACGACGGCGATCAGCCGGGCAACCTTGCGGACCTGGATCTCGAGCGGCGACTCGTCGGCTGTGACCCGCTCCGACAGGCTCGCGATCCGGCCCAGCTCCGTTCCCATCCCGGTGGCGAAGACGACCGCGCGGGCGCCGCCCTCGGTGCACGTCGTCCCCGAGAGCGCCAGGTCGTGGGCCTGCAGGAGCGGTGCGCTCGCGGCCGGCCCGCTGGAGCGCTCGACCGGAACCGACTCGCCGGTCAGGGTGGACATGTCGACCTCGAGCGCGCCCTCGATCAGCCGGGCATCGGCGGAGATCCGGTCGCCCTCCTCGATCACCAACAGGTCGCCCGGCACAAGGCCGGTCGCCTCGAGCGTCGTCCGCCGCCCGTCGCGAATCACCGTCGCTGTCTCCGGCAGGAAGGCCGCGAGCGCTTCGACCGCGCGCTCGGCCTGGATCTCCTGCGCGAACGCGAAGCCTGCGTTGATCACGATCACGACGACGATCGCGATCGCCACCGGCACGATCCCGGCGACCCATGCCAGTACCGCCGCCGCCGCCAGGAGCAGCGCAAGGGGGTGCGTGAACTGCCGCACCAGTTCAGGAAGGTGGTTCCGCCTCCGCCGCCGGCTGATCGCGTTCGGCCCGTGCTGGACGAGCCGACGCTGCGCCTCTCGTTCGCTCAGTCCATCCGGACCTGACCGCAGCCGCTCGAACAACACGTCCAGACGACCTTCGGGATCCACGTCCTCGAGCCCCCGAGGCCCCTCACTGACTGCGGTCTCTTCGCTTCCCCTGGGCATCACATGCGCCGGTCCACCGACGATCCTCCTCCCAGGCGGTGGCCGTTTCATCGGCGCTCGTGTCGGATCGCCCTCGGCAGTGGGTACGGAGCACCCAACGATGCCGCCCCGCGAAGCTGTAAACAGAACGCTCCGGGCCGGTAGCTCAGTTGGTTAGAGCAGCGGACTCATAATCCGTAGGTCCCTGGTTCGAGTCCAGGCCGGCCCATTCCCCCGCAGGCCCAGCCGTTGGGCGTTGGCACGGCCGGATTGCAGTTGTATGCTCGATCGCAGGTGACGGAGATGGAATCCGGGTCGTTCGGGGAGCCGGCGGCCGAGGGAAGAGAGAGTCATGCATAGACGCGTTGTTGGACTGACGGTTGCTGTTGCGGTCTCGGCGATGGCGGTGTTCGCTGCAGTCGCCTTGTCGTCGAAGAAGCCGCCCGAGCACGGGTACGTCTCCTCGGCGATGAGGGTGCCGACGACCAATACCGAGGCGAGGGCTCTGGGCCGGGACTTCAACCACGACGGTGAGGGGGACAACCGGCTGGGTCAGTTCTTCGCGGCCCTTGCGAGCCAGGGCATCGACCTCCAGGGCGCCCTGTCGACGAACGTCGCCGACGGGGACCTCTTGATGCTCCACTCGCTGAGGACGCCGTCGCTCTCGAACGCCAAGCATGCGACCTGGCAGGTTCTGTACGCGGAGCCGACCGAGTCGCCGGACTTCTCGGGGTCGGGCTCGTTCACGGTTGCGGGCGACCCGCACTCGGCGAAGTTCCCGGCGAAGGTCAAGAAGCGTCACGTGACCACGGCTGCCGGAACCATCCCGGTGCAGCTGACCGCCGGCTCCGGCCTGTTCACGCTCGAGCTGACGAGCGCGAAGGTCTATGCGACATGTTCGAAGACCGGGTGCACCGGCGGCCGGATCAACGGCGTGGTCACGACCCAGCAGCTGAACACGACGCTGATCCCGAAGCTCGCCGAGCAGTTCACCGTCATCGTGGCGCGAGATTGCCCGGGCCCCGGCCCGAGTTGCTCGTCCGGGTCATACGGACAGCAGCTGCAGTCGCTGTTCGATACGAACGACGACCTGACGATCAGCGCCGAGGAGCTGCGGACGAGCCCCTTGGCCCAGGCCGTCCTCGCGCCTGATCTGGATCTGCGGAAGGCGAACGGCAAGCCGGGACAGGACGGCAAGCCGGATGCCCTCTCGGCCGGGATCGGCTTCGAGGCGGTCAGCGGCCGGCTCGTGCGCCACTGAGCTCCAGCCGACAGCACGCGCTCCCGGCATCGCGAATCAAGAAGCACGTAGTCAGCGGCGTGCCGCTGCGTTAGGTTGCCGCGCATGAAAATCAGGATGCTGGTTCCAGCCGTTGTCTCCGTTCTGCTCGCTGCCGGTCTTCTCGCCGGCCCCGCGAGCGCCGACACCTTCAACACGACCGTCTCGATCTCGAAGGATTCGCCGCTCTTTCATGGGAAAGTCCGCTCACGCCTGCAGTCGAACTGCGAGCCCGATCGGCGGGTGATCCTCTACCGGAAAGTGCCGGGATTCGACGTGCGCGTCGCACGCGACCGCTCAAACTTCACCGGCAAGTGGAAAATCAAGCTGGACTCGCTCAAGGACGGACAGGCGTACTACGTGATCGTCCGTCAGCAGCGGCTCGGCAACGACATCAACTGCGCCCCGGCCACGTCGAAGGTGGTCAAGGTCAAGGGATAGCCCCCGCGGGCCATGCCGTTCACGCGCATCAACCTGAGTTCGGACCCGGCTGACGTCGGGTCCAACTTCGACGGCTCGCCGGGCCTCGAGTTCCGGCTGGCGACCAAGCCGCTCGAGCTCGCGGAATCCGGCCTCAGCTTCCAGCGGATCCCGCCCGGGTACCGATTTCCCTACGGCCACACGCACGAGCGTCAGGAGGAGGTGTTCGTGGTCGTCGGCGGCAGCGGGCGGATGAAGCTGGACGACGAGATCGTCGAGCTCCGCAAGTGGGACGCGGTGCGGGTCCAGACCGGGACCTGGCGCGGGTACGAGGCCGGGCCGGACGGCCTGGAGCTCCTCGTCATCGGTGCGCCGAACCTTGGCGACGACCCCCGCGGCGACGTCGAGGGTACGCGCGACTGGTGGGCTGACTAGGCCGTCCGCCGGTCAGCCCTTGCTGAACGTCTCGCAGTCGGCGGCCGGGTTCGTGTCGGTCTTGTCGGCCGTGGCGGTATCCGTGCCCGCCCCGCACGTGATCGCCTCGGTGACCTTGTCGCGAGCGAGGTTGGTGTCGTTGCCGTCGCCGGCGCTGAAGGTGTCAGCCCCCGCCTCTCCGACCAGGAGGTCGTTGCCGTTGCCGGCGAGGAGGGCGTCGCCCTCGTTGCCGCCGATCAGCCAGTCGTTGCCCTCGGCGCCGAACATGACGTCGACGCCGCCGAGGCCGATCAGGACGTCGTTGCCCGCCGGTCCGGGCTTGATCCCGGCGGTGCCGGCTGGGGCGACCCCGAGCAGCGTGTTGGTGACGTTGTTGCCGATGATCAGGTCGTTGCCGTTGCTGCCGACGAGCGTGCCGATGTCGGCGTGGATGATGTCCTTCTCGGGTCCGCCCGTCTTGCCGCCGTTCGTCGTCTGACGCGCGTTCGGGAGGACGGCGGTGATGCCGTTGGTCCCGCGGTCGACGATGTTGAGACCCGCTTGCTCGACGGATGCGTAGGCGAGGGTGTTGTTGCCCGCGTCGCCGAAGATCTCGTCGTTGCCGAGGCCGGAGACGATCGTGTCGTCGCCGGGGTTGCCGTGGATGACGGTCAGCGCTCCCTGGGCGTCGCTGCGGCCGCCGACGATCGTGTCGTTTCCGTCTCCGCCTCCGACCTGACCGCGGTCGCCGCCGACGAGCGAGTCGTCGCCGCCGCGACCGAGGATCGTGTCGTTGCCGGCGGGGGAGTCGACGACGCCGCTGCCGGTGCCGACCGGGGCCGCGCCGAGGATCGTGTCGGCGGCGTCGCTGCCGATCATGAAGTCGCCGTTGTTGGAGCCGATCAGGGTTCGGATGTCGTCGTGGATCGTGTCCTGCTCCTGGCCGCCGATCGTTCCACCGGTGCCTGTCGAGGTCGCCTCGGGCAGGCGGACGAGCACGCCGCCGGTGCGGTCGACGATGTCGATCCCGCCCTGATTGACGGTCGCGTAGGCGAGCGTGTTGTCGCCTGGCCCGCCGATCAGCTCATCGCTGCCGAGTCCCGAAACCAGGGTGTCGTCGTCACCGCCGCCGTCGACCGTGGTGACGCCGTTGAAGCTGCGACCACCGACGATGGTGTCGTCGCCGGCCTGCCCGGACGCGGAACCGCTGTCACCGGCGAGCAGCGTGTCGGCGCCGCCTCCTCCGGCGATCGTGTCCTTGCTGTCGGTGCCGGCCGGCTGTGGATCGACGTCGGGCGTGCCGGGCGGGGGAGAGCCGGCGATCGTGTTGGCGCCGTCGTTGCCGGTGAGCGTGTCGTCGCCGTTGCCGCCGGTCAGATCCTCGACGTCGGCGGCGATCGAGTCGTTCTCGCCGTCCTGTCCGTTGCCGGTGCTCGGCGATGAGCCGGTCGGCAGAGCGGCGGTGACGGGATCGGTCCGGGTGATGCCGGCGGCGGAGATGCCGACGTAGGCGGCGTTGTCGGTGTCGCCGCCGCCCTGGAGGGTGTCGTCCTCGGCTCCGCCGACGAGGGTGTCGTTGCCGGGCCCACCGTCGATCGTCCCCGCGGGTCCGTCGGCGCCGGAGTTGATCACGCCGGTGTCGTTGCCGTCGCCGAGGTTCTCGACCAGCGAGGTGATCGGCGTGACGATCGGGACGGTGCAGAGATAGCCCTTCGGCAGCCCGAGCCCGGCGGGGGTCGCCAGGCAGCCCGGTGCACCGGAAGCGTTGACGGTGACGTCGGGGTTCTGGTCGCCGACGAAGTAGATGGTCGCCACGGCGGTCGTCTGCTGCTCGGCGATCACAGCGGTGTTCGCCTCGCCCGGACCCGCCTGATAGGTGAGGGTGCCTCCGGAGATGGTGACGTCAGCCGCGTGCGCCGCCGCCGGCATCGCCAGGAGCGCCAGGCCCGCGAGCGGCACCAGCCGCAGCCACCGTCCGACCCGCACCGAAGTTCCCGCCGACCTCGCCGAGCTTCCAAGCACCATTCGTCCCCAACCTTCCTGCCTGATCGTTCCCTTGCCGGTCCCCAGATACCCGCGTTCGTGAACGTCAATCGGGGACGAGCCGTATTTAATCGCGTACGGCCGCGGCCCGCCGCACTTACGATCGAGCGATGGGGGTGAAGCGCATGGAGCACGTCGGCATCGTCGTCGAGGATCTTCCGGCCGCGGTGGGGTTCTTCGCCGCGCTCGGGATGGAGGAGCAGGGCCAGGGATCCGCCGACGGCGAATGGGTCGATCGGGTCATCGGCCTCAAGGGTGCCGATGTCGAGTTCGCGATGATGAAGACGTCCGACGGCGCAGGTCAGATCGAACTCGTCAGGTTCAACTCGCCGGTGCACGAGGGCGGCGTCGCAGAGCATCCGGCCAACGTGCCCGGGATGCGCCATCTCGCGTTCGTGGTCGAGGACATCGAAGCGACGATCGCGGATCTCAGGGCTCACGGCGCCGATGTGATCGGCGGGCCCGAGAACTACAGCGACATCTTCCTGCTCGCCTACGTCCGGGGTCCGGCGGGGATGATCGTCGAGCTCGCCGAGAAGATCGGCTGACCCTGCCGAGACCGGCTCATCCCGGTACCGCTTCCCCTAGGGTTCCCCCACGGGGGTTGGTGGAGAGCTACCTGCGCGAGAGGGCGCGGAAGGAGTCTGAGGGTGTCGAGAGCTGAATCGAGCCGTCTGCGGCTGGTCCTGGCGTTTGCCGTCTCTGCGATCGGGCTCGGTGCGCTGGTCGCGCCGACGGTGGCGAGTGCCGACACCACCTGGATCTGCAAGCCCGGCCAGGCCGACGACCTCTGCGCCGGGACGATCGAGGGCGAGACGCTCCCGCCGCCCGGCGAGGAGGCGCAGCCGCTCGGCTACACGCGGCCGAAGCACGCGCCAGTCGACTGCTTCTACCTCTACCCGACCCAGAGCGAGCAGCCCGGGCCGAACGCCAACCTCGACAAGGACCCGCCGATCCGGCGCGTCGTCGTCCAGCAGGCGCGGATGTTCTCGTCGGTCTGCGACGTCTACGCGCCGATGTACCGGCAGGTGACGCTGAACGGCGACCAGAGTTCCTACAACCCGTCGGTCGAGACCGCCTACAAGAGCGCGAAAGCGGCCTTCCGCGACTACCTGAAGTACTACAACGACGGCCGCGGGTTCATCATGCTCGGCCACTCCCAGGGCTCCGCGCACACCGCCCGCCTGATCGACGAGCTCGTCGATACGAACGCGAAGCTGCGCAAGCGCTTCGTCGGCGCGATCGCGCCCGGCGCCAACATCAGCGTCCCGATCGGCAAGGCGGTCGGCGGCATGTACGACAACGTGCCCGCCTGCACGAAGGTCGGCGAGTACGGCTGCGTCACCGCCTACTCGACTTACAACGCCGAGCCGCCGCCCAACGCCGAGTTCTCGCGGCTCGACTTCGGCTACTGGATCTACCCGGAGGACCGGCCGGATCCGAACAAATACGAGGTCATGTGCACGAACCCGGCGCTGCTCGACGGCGGCGACGGAACTCTCGAGCCGCTCGTCAACTTCGACTACCTGTTCAGCGCGCCCCCCGCGGAGACCGCGGAGCCCTGGAAGGGCCAGCCCGACTACTACAAGGTCGAGTGCAAGCGCAACGACGGCGCTCACTGGCTCAACCTGACCAAGACCAACATCCCCGGCGACACGCGGGTCGATCTCGGCGCGGTCGTCGCGTCGGGCTCGAACTACCACGTGCCCGAGGTGAACCTGGCCGAGGGCAACCTGCTGACGATCGCGCAGAACCAGACCGACTCCTACGAGGCCCACGTCAAGGAGCTGAAGGCGCTCGAGGCGCAGCTCGCGAAGGCGAAGAGCCGGCTCGCCAAGCACCGGGCGAAGGCGGACAGGATCCGGACGAAGCTGCGGAAGGCCGACGATGTCAAGCAGCGACGCAGGCTGCTGAAGAAGTTCGTCAAGGCGAAGTCCAAGATCGAGGCCGACCGCAAGGAGATCCGCTCGCTGAAGCAGCGGATCGACAAGCTCGACCGGTAAGCAATGTGCGCCGGCTCGGGCGCGACGACGTCGGCACGCTCGTCGAGTGGGCGGCCGCCGAGGGCTGGGACCCCGGCCCCGGTGACGCCGAGGCGTTCTGGGCGGCCGACCCCGATGCGTTCCTCGGTTTCGATCGCGACGGAGCGCTCGCCGGCGGCGGGGCGGTGGTCGCCTACGGCCGCGCGCTCGGGTTCGTCGGCCTCTTCATCCTCCGGCCGGAGTTCCGCGGCGCCGGGCTCGGACGTGAGCTCTGGAGCGAGATGCTGGTCGACCTGCGATCGCGGCTCGCGCCCGGTGCGCCGATCGGCCTCGACGCCGTCGCCGCGCTGCAGCCGTTCTACGCCGATAGCGGCTTCGTCGCCTCCCACGACACCTCGCGGATCCGCTTCGGGGATCTCGGGGCCGCGCCACAGGGGCTGACGCCGCTCGCCGACGTCCCGTTCGCCGACCTGCTCGCCTACGACGCCCGTTGCTTCGGCGCCGAGCGCGAGCCGTTCCTGCGGACGTGGCGGGAGGTCGAAGGCGCGGTGGGGCTAGCCTCGCTTCACGGCGACGGCCGGATCGAGGGTTACGGCCTCATCAGGCCGACCCGCAGCGGTTCGAAGGTCGGCCCGCTGTTCGCCGCCGAGGCCGCGATCGCCGAGCGGATCCTCCGGGGTCTGCTCGCCCGGCGCCCCGAAGGTCAGGCGGTTCTCGACGTACCGAGCGCGAACCCGGAGGCGGTCGAGCTTGCGGCGCGCCTCGGCGGCGGCGAGGTCTTCGGCACCGCGCGGATGTGGCTCGGGGATCCACCGCCGATCCCGTGGGGAGAGGTCTTCGGGATGACGACTCTCGAGCTGGGCTGAGCGCTCAGGGCCGGATCCGCACCGGCGTGCCGAGCGGGACCGTCTCGACGAGCGCGAGCACGTCCTCGTCGCGACTGCGGATACAGCCCGTCGATGCGTCGACGCCGAGCGCGCCGTCGGTGCCGTGGAAGGCGATCCGGTCGCCGCCGCTCCAGCCCGTCGGCAGGTTCGGCTGGGTCGCGCTCAGCGCCACGGCGCAGCAGCCGTACACGGGGTTGATGCCGCCGCGGAAGAGGTCGGTGACCGCGTAGGTGCCGGTCGGGGTCGGGGAGCCCGGGGCGCCGACCGTCACGTCCCACCTCCGGATCAGCCGGTCGCCGCGCCAGAGCCGGGCCTCGTGGCTCGAGAGGTCGACGCCGATCCGGAAGTCCGTGTAGCCGCCGGTGATCCTGTCGGGATCGGCCCGGACCCAGCCGAGCGACCCGTTCGGCATGTCGGCCGTCGAGACGCCGAGCCAGCGTCCGCGGACGTCGTCGACCGAGAAGACGGTGGGGGAACCGAAGTCGGTTCGGTCGCCGGCGTTGGCGACGACCTGGCCGCCGGGAGCGCTCCGGATGGCGACCTCGGCACCGGCTCTGACCGCGACGTAGGGCCGGTCCGGATGCGACGGGCGGGCCGGCGGCGCCTTCGCCTCCGACTCGCGCTCGGTGCGGGCCACGCGCTCGACCGGCTCGCTGTCTGCGGGCGCGGGGGTCGCTGCAACGGGGGACGTCGCGGCCGGGGGCGTCACGACCTGGACGACCATTGGGTCCGGCTCCGGCGGCTCATCGCCAGCCGCGGCGTGGAGCTCGAAGGCGACGGCGGCCACGGCGAGAACGGCGCAGATCAGCGTCAGCGCGATGAACCAGGCGTCGGACCGGTCGATCCCCATCGCCGACAGCGTAGTAAGCCGACGAATCGGACCGGAAACGTCGAGCGGGCCCATCGCCGCGGTGGTAGCGTCTGCCACGAGCAATCCAACGACGAGGAGAGAGGTCGAGATGGCTGAGACGCTCACTGGAGCCTGCCTTTGCGGCGGCGTCGAGTACGAGGTGACCGATCCGCAGGCGCTGGGCTATTGCCACTGCACCCGCTGTCAACGCTGGACCGGGGAAAGCCTGGCCGGCGTGGTCGTCGACAGGGACAACTTCCGCTTCACCAAGGGCGAGGAGCTGGTGAAGACCTACGAGAGCGAGTTCGCGCCGCGGAACTTCTGCGGCAACTGCGGTTCGAGCATCTACGACGACCTCGGCGATCAGTATTTCGTCGCGGCGGGGCTGATGCGCGAGCTCGACATGAAGCCGAGCTTCCACCTCCAGGTCGCCTTCAAGGCGCCGTGGCACGAGATCGGCGACGACGTGCCCCAGTTCGCGGAGAACCCGCCCGCCTGAGCAGGTCCGTCAGGAACAGTTCTCGACGGTCAGCCGGAGCTCGTCGGGCATGGTGAGGTCGTCCTGGACGACCTCGTCACCGGTGATCATGAGGTAGTAGGGCCGCGGGCCGTCGCAGTAGATCCATACCGAGCTCGGGCCTGGATCGCCGCCGCCGGGGACGAGGTCCTGGGTGGCGGCCGGCTCGCCGATCGCGTCGGTGACCGAGTCGGCGGAATCGCCCACCTTGATCGCGTCGAACCCGGACGTCGAGAAGGTCGCGTCTCCGCCTCCGCCCCCGCAGCCGGCGAGTGCGAGCGCCGCGGCCGCGCCGAGAACGCCCAGTAGAACCCTGATCGCCTGCCGAGGCTCCATCGGAGTGAAGGTAGCCGATCCGGGGTCATTTGCCGCCGCCACCCGTGTCACGCTGCCACCGGAATCGTCATGCGCCCTTTGGGAGGGGAGAGATGAGCGAGTACCCGGTGAAGTTCGCCGTCGACTATCCGGAGCGCCAGCTCAACCGGCTGACCAGCTTCTTCCGGATCTTCACGATCATCCCGATCGCGATCCTGATGACCACGATCACGGGCTATTCGAAGTCCTACAGCGGCATCGATGGGACGACGGTGACCGTCGTCGTGAGCGGGATCGGGATCCTCTTCATTCCGGTGCTGCTGATGATCCTGTTCCGGGGGAAGTACCCGAAGTGGTGGTTCGACTGGAACCTCCAGCTGCAGCGTTTCAGCAACCGCATCGGCGTCTACGGGCTGCTGATGGAGGACCGCTACCCGGCGACCGACGACGACCAGGCCGTTCATCTCGAATACGCCTACCCGGACGTCGAGAGTGAGCTCTCCCGCGGCATGCCGCTGGTCAAGTGGCTGCTTGCGATCCCTCACTACATCGTCCTGTTCTTCCTCTACATCGGCCTCTTCTTCGCGGTGATCGCGGCCTGGTTCGCGATCCTCTTCACCGGCCGCTATCCACGCGGTCTCTTCGATTACGTCGAGGGCGTCCTGCGGTGGCACAACCGGGTCCTCTGTTACGCGGTCGTGCTCGTGACCGACGAGTACCCGCCGTTCCGGCTGCGCGACTGAGGGGAGACGGGCATGTCCGCATACAACGAACTGCAGCTCAGCTCCTACGTCGACCAGATCTTCAAGCGCCTGAACGCGATCGAGGCCCAGCTCGCGGCGCTCTCCGCGCACGCCGGCGTGCCCTACGAACAGCCCGGGGCCGGGGCGCCGCCGGAGGTGGTCGAGCTGGCGGCAGCCGGTGACCGGATGGGCGCGATCCGCAAGTACCGGGAGCTGACCGGCGCCGGTCTCGACGAGGCGAGCGCGGTCGTCGAGGGGCTCTAGCGCGGCCCGGACCCCCTGTGAGGGGCCCGCGAACTTAGGGGTTGGGGTTTGGGGTGCCTCCCGATGTGCGGGGGGTCGGGCCGGGCGATGCTGAGGCTGTCCGAAGACGACCTCAGCAAGGGAGAGCCCGATGCAGCGCGACCAGACCCACCAGACGCCCGAACCGATCATGCCCCCGCGGGTGAGCCTGCTGGCGCCGCTCCTCGTGCTGCTCGGCCTCCTGCTGGTGAGCGCGGGAAGCGCGAAGGCGGCGGTGACGCCGACCTGCGACGGCGTCCCCGCGACGATCTTCAAGCCCGACGGCTCTCCCGGACGGCTCGCCGGGACCAACGGCGATGACGTCATCGTCGGCTCGATCGGCCGCGACAACATCGAGGCAGGTGACGGCGACGACCTGATCTGCACGGTCGACGGCCGCGACTCGATTCTGGGCGGCACCGGCACCGACCGGATCTACGCCGGCACCGGCGACGACGAGGTCGAGTCGGGCGCCGGCACCGGCGACGACATCTACGGCGGTGACGGCCGCGACCTGATCACGATCGACTCGGTCAACTCGGCCGCGCACGGCGAGGGCGGCAACGACCACCTGGTCTCGCTCGGCAACATCGTCTACCTCGACGGCGGCACCGGTGACGACGTCCTCGACGGTGGCGCGCGTACCGACACGATCGACGGCGGCGACGGCAAGGACGCGATCGGCGGCGGCGACGGCAAGGACATCATCGGCGGCGACGCGGGCAACGACAGCATCCTGGCCGGAAAGGGCAACGACGCGGTCGAGGGCGGCAGCGGCGACGACAACATCGAAGGCGGTGCCGCGACTGACGTCATCCACGGAGACGAGGGCCGCGACATCCTCGACACCGACACCGGGATCGGCGACTCGCTCTACGGCGGCGCCGACGACGACCACCTGGTCCTGCTCGCGCGGGGGAGCGATGCGTTCGGCGATGCCGGCAACGACAAGCTCTCGACGGTCGAGCAGAAGACGGCGCTCGACGGCGGCGACGGCAACGACACGATCGAGGGCGGTCCGTACGCCGACTCGATCGATGGCGGCACCGGCAACGACCGGATCGACGGCGGCAACGGCGGCGATGCGATGTCGGGGGAGGCGGGCAACGACCGGATCACGACCGGCAAGGGTGCGTCCGACGTCACCTCCGGCGGCCCCGACGCCGACGCCGTCACCGGAACCTCGAGCGGCGCCTCGCTGCGCGGCGACGAGGGCGCCGACACCCTCACGGCCAAGGCGGAGGGCGTGCGGATGGACGGCGGCGCCGACAACGACAAGCTCGCCGGCAGCAAGTTCGAGGACCAGGGAACCGGCGGCACCGGCAACGACACCATCAGCGGCGCCAACGGCGACGACGACCTCCACGGCGGCGACGGGACCGACACGCTCAACGGCGGCAGCGGCAACGACAAGCTGTTCGGCGATGCCGACGCTGATCGCTGCGCCGGCGCCGGCGGCAAGGACCTCTGCCACGGCGGCGCGCCCGGCGGGGAGGCCAACTCCTCGACCGACACCGACGTCTGCGACGCGGAGAAGAAGAAGTCGTGCAAGGCCGGCAACTCCAGCCACCTCGACGGCTCCGCCAGCGGCAGCGTCACCATCGTCGGCGGCGACGAGCTCGTCGGGGTCTCCGAGGATTGGACCGCCGAATTCGCCCTCGACGAGTACTTCGAGGGCGGCTACAAGGGCGATGCGACCTTCGAGGTCGGCGTCTCCGGGACAGATCAGGAGGGCTGCACCTACGTGGGTGGAGGCCCGATCACCGGCACGGCCGAGATGACGATCTTCGAGGACGACGACCCGGCGCAGTCCTACTACTCGGTGACGTTGCAGGCCAAGCAGGGCTCGTTCGACGTCACGGTCACCTGCCCGGACGGCTCGCACACCGAGAACTGGGTGCCCCTGCAGTACCCGGACCTGATGCGCACCTACGACTACCCGTTCTACGAGAAGGGCATGACGACGTTCGAGGGCGGCGACTCCTATGAGACGACGCACTTCGACTACGAGATGGCCGTCGACTGGAACTGGTCGATCGGCTAGCCGGCGACCGCGCCGGCGATCAGCTCCGCCACGCCTCCCGGGTCCTCGAGACCCGGGAGGTGGGCGACCGCCGGCAGCTCGATGACGTCGCGGACGTCGCCGAGGCGCTCGGCAAGCTCGCGACACTGATCGGCGAAGAACGGTAAATCGAGCTCACCCCAGACGATCATCGCGGGCACGTCGATCTCGCCGAGACGGTCCCAGGTGGCGAGCTCCTCGAGCTGCGAGTCCTCAGGCCAGTCGGCCGCGAGCGCAACGGCGTTCATCGCCAAGAACAGGTCCCGGGCCGGACCGGTCACCCGACCTTCGGCGGCGGCTGGGCCATCGAGCCAGAGCTGGGCCTCGAGCCGGTTCACGGCTTCGAGGTCGCCGAGCTCGTCGGCCGCCCCGATCGCGGCGTCGATCCGGAGCGTGTCCGGATCGAGTTCGTCGTCGTCGGGGTCCGGAGCGCCGCTGACGGCCGGAGCGATCAGTACGAGCCCCGCCACGCTCGGGGGATCGGTCAGAGCGAGGTCGAGCGCGACCCGGCCTCCCTGCGAGTTGCCGACGAGCCAGACGGGGCCATCGGCGACGCTCTGGACGACCGCGCGGAGGTCGGCGACGTGGTCGGGCATGCCGATCGCCGGCGTGTCGCCGAAGCCGCGGCGGTCGTAGGAGACGACGTCGAAGCCACGTTCGGCCAGGTCGGCGGCGACGCCGGTCCACGCGCGACGGTCCGCGACCCCGGCGTGGAGCAGGATCACCGTCGGGCCATCGCCCGGCGTGCGGTCGGCGGCGAGCTCGACGCCGTCGGAGGCGGTGAAGGACGTTGCCGCGATGCTTCGACCGTATCGCTCAGCCGATCAGCTCGGCGAGCGTCCGCCGGGCGATCTCGGAGTCGGGGGACTCCCAGAGCTGTCCGAGGGCCGCGGCTGCGAGCTGGATCTCGGTCAGCCCGGCGCCGGTCTCGTTGCTGAACCGCTCGAGCCAGCGGCTGGCCGCCCGCGGATAGCGTTGATCGCCGGCGTCCGCCATCAGCCGGCAGAGCTCGAGGGCGTCGGCGAGGGCGATGTGGGGGAGGTCCCGGGCCATGATCAGCGCCGCCGTCAGGTGTCCAGCGGCGAGCGACCGCTTGAACCTGCCGTGATCGGACCCGTGGACGCCCATGCGAACGTATGTTCGCAGGACCGAGGGCGTAAGGTTGAATCAGCAGCAACGACGACGAGAGGACGCCATGACCGACGCGAGCTCCAGCGGCCCGATCCTGATCGCCTACGACGGCTCCGACTGCTCCAAGGTGGCGGTCGAAGAGGCCGGCAAGCAACTCCGGGGCGGCCGCCGAGCGATCGTGCTGACGGTCTGGGAGCCGCTCGACGCGGTGCCGTTCTGGGGTGTGCCGATGGCGACGATGCCGTCGGAGATGACCGAGCAGGTCGTCACTCAGGCGAACGCGGTCGCCGAGGAGGGCGTCGCGCTCAGCGGGCAGGCCGGATTCGAGGCCGAGGCCCGGGTCGAGCTTGGGGCGCCCGTCTGGGCGCGGATCGTCGAAACCGCCGAGGAAGTCGGGGCGTCGCTGATCGTCCTCGGGTCCCACGGCCGCAGCAGCGTCGGCTACGCGGTGATGGGAAGCGTCGCGACTGCGGTCGCCCATCACGCCAAGATTCCGGTCCTGATCACGCGCGAGACCGGCGACTGAGCGTCAACCGGGCGCGACCGGACACGTGGTGACTACCGGACCGCTCGCGTAGTCGTCACAGAGGTTCTCTCGGGGAGTTGGGGACAGCATTCCCATGTCCCTCTCTCCAAGGAGAACTAGATGCGCATGAAGTTCCTGGCCAGCATGCTCGGCGTGCTGGCATTCCTCGCCCTCGGCGCCGTGGCGTCGGGGTGCGGCAGCAGTGACGACAGCTCGAGCACCTCAGCCGAGTCGTCGGAAGCTGCCGAGTCGTCGACGACGACGTCCGCGCCCGCCGCGGGCGGCGAGACCCTCACGGTCAAGATGAACGAGTACAACTTCATCCCCGACGACGCCAAGGCCAAGGCCGGCTCGGTGACGATCGACGCCGAGAACGTGGGCAAGATGCCGCACGAGCTCGTCCTCGCCAAGTCCGATCTCGACCCGGCGAAGCTGCCGACCACGAGTGACGGCAGCGTCGACGAGGAGGCCCTCGACACCGTTGGCGAGGCACCCGACGTCGCTCCCGGCGACACCGGCAGCTTCACCGCCGATCTCGAGCCCGGAAGCTACGTCATGTTCTGCAACCTGCCCGGGCACTACGCCTCCGGCATGTACGGATCGCTGACCGTCAAGTAGCGGCCGAGGCCGCCCGGCGCCGGGAAAGACCGGCGCCGGGCACGGCCACGGCTCAGTAGGAGCTACGGACGTATCGGGGGGAGGGGGCGGGAAGGATCCCTCCATGGCGGAGGATTTTCAGGTCGTCGTCGCGGGGGGCGGCGTCGCGGCACTCGAGGCGGTGCTGGCGATCCGCGCGCTCGAGGAAAGCCCGACCGCGATCGAGCTGCTGTCGCCGAGCCGCGACTTCCGCCTCCAGGCGCTGTCGGTGGCCGAGCCGTTCGGCGGCGACGCGAGGACGCTGGATCTCGCCGAGTTCTGCGCCGAGCACGATGTGGCCTACAGGCCCGACGGCGTTGCCGAGGTGTGGGGGGGACCGCGGCGGGTCCTCACCGATCGCGGCGACGAGATGTTCTACGACGCACTCCTGATGGCGACCGGAGCACGCCGCGCGTCGGTGCTTCCGGGCTCGCATCCGTTCCGCGGGGCCGGCGACGTCGCCTGGTTCGGGAATCTGCTCGAGCGCCTGCGCCGCGGTGCCATCTCCGACGTCATCTTCGCCGTGCCGCGGCAGGTCAAGTGGTCGCTGCCGGTCTGGGAGCTGGCGATGCTCACCGCCACCTGGCTCGCAGAGGCCGGAAGCGGCGATCGGCAGATCACCGTGGTGACCCACGAGCGGGCGCCGATGGAGGTGCTCGGAGACGGCGTCAGCTCGCGGGTGGCGGAGCTCCTCGCCGAGCGCGGCGTCGGGCTCGAGGCCGGTGTCGGCGTCGTCCGCTTCGACCAGGGCCGGCTTGTCTGCGAGCGCGGCAAGGAGCTTCGCGCCGACGAGGTGGTCGCCCTACCCGGGCTCTCGGTGCCGGAGATCCCCGGCGTACCGCAGGGTCGCCACGGGTTCATCGGCTGCGACGCCGAGATGCGGGTCGATGGCCTCGACCGCGTCTGGGCGGCCGGCGACTCCACCTGGTTCCCGATCAAGCAGGGAGGACTCGCCGCGCAGCAGGCCGAGGTGGCCGCCGCCGGCATCCTCCAGGCCGCAGGTGCCGACATCGAGCCGCCGCCGCTGCGCCCGGTCCTCCGCGGCGCGCTGATCACCGGCGGGCAGCCGCAGTTCATCCGCGCCGAGCTCGGCGCGGACAGCGACGCCGTGCTGACCACGAGCCCGCTCTGGTGGCCGCCGATCAAGGTCGCCGGGCCGCGACTCGGTCCGTATCTCGCCACCCGCTGGAGCCTCGACCGCGACGAGGAGGAGCCCGGCCTCGAGCGGACGGAGGACCTCGAGCCGGCTGCGGACGAACGTGAGCACGAGGCAGCGCTCAGGCTCGCTCTCGACTTCGCCGAGATCGACGCCCGCGAAGGGGATTACGAGGAGGCGCTGCGCTGGCTCGAGGTCGCCGAGCGGCTCAACGTCACGCTGCCCGTCGAGTACGTGCAGCGGCGCGACGACTGGCGCGCCGCGGTCTCCACCTGAGCCGCCGCCGCGGCTGAACGGGGGTGGGGCTCAGTCCTTGACGAGCCGCCAGCCGGTGGGGCGCTTCTTGACCCGGCCGAGCGCGAGGAGCTCGTCGAGCCCCTCCTCGGCGTCGGCGCGTTCGATGCCCTCGTTCTGGGCGATCAGCGCCGGGGTGTTGAGGGCCGGCTGGTTGGTGAGGCTGTCGACGACGAGCTTCGCGTTTTCGCTGAGTTCTTCTGCCATTGCGGGGGCGCAATCTGCCAGATGCGCGAGCGCCGTGCATCGTCGCGGCGGGGCCGTGTGGCCCGAGGCGTGCGCCGGGACGGTGCTCAGGCCGGCTTCAGCGGCTTGGTGTCGGCCTCGGAGGCCGGGAACTCGCGCATCGTCTGCCGCCGGAGCGCGTAGACGCCGACGCTGAGGACGACCGCGATCAGGAGGATGCCCCAGGGCTCGCGAAGCGCCGGGGTCGGACCCCACCAGACGAGCAGAAGGATCAGGAGAGCGGCGCCGGCCGATGCCCACATCGGATCGTTGAGGCCCGGGGCGATCTTGCGGCGGACCGCTGTCGCAGCGCGGGTCGGTCCCGCGAGCATCGCGCCGAGCAGGATGACGACGCCGTAACCGATCGAGGCGACCGCCATCGTCTTCAGGAGCTCGGTGGCGATCTCGTAGGCGGCGTTGACGGCGGGCTTGACGGAATCGGTTGCCGCGAGCTGATCGACGAGCGTGGTGCCGAGGAGCTTGCGGATCGTCAGCGTCGCGATCCCGATCACGATGAACGAGAGGCCGACCGAAGTCAGCGTCCGGAGCCGCGTTCCGCGGGCGATCGCGATCGCGGCCACGAAGAGGAGGAAGGTGATGACGAAGAGGAGCACCGAGCCCTTTTCGATCACCTTGCTGATGTCCTGGATCGTCGAGATCTCGTTCGGCGCGATGATCTCGAGGCCGGCCTGGGCGTTACCCGCCTTCACCGACGCCTGGAGCGCCTGGCCGGAGCCGAGGCCCGACTCGGGGAGCTTGATGCCGAGCTTCTGGGTGATCTCCTGCTTGATCGTCGTCAGATCGAGCGTCGTGCCGCCGGCCTTGGCCTGCGCCTCGGTCAGTTTCGACTGTGCCTCGCCGAGAACGCCGGTCGCTATCGGCTCGTCGTTGGCGACCGCGATGAACGCCTCGCTGGCGGCGCGGTTCGCCTGTTCCCAGAGATCCTGGACGGCCGACGTCTGGAGGATTTGGTTGACGGCCTTGTTGAAGAGCTGGCTCAGCCCCGAGGAGGCGGGCCCGGCGAGCGGAGCGGCCTTCGGGGGTAGGAGGTTGGCGACCTCGTCCTGGACGACGCCTGAGGCGAAGATCTGGGTCGTCAGGTAATCGGAGAGCTCGCTGCGGATCTCGTCGTTGGCGAGGAGAGCGCTGCTGGTGGCGACCCACTGGTCGGTGTCGTAGACCTGACGCTTGACCCAGGTCGAGACGAGGGCCAGGATCCCGGTGATCGTCGCGAGGACGACCAGCGTCACGGCGATGCGTCGCCGCGCCCGATCGCTCATTCCGGCCGACTTGTCGTCGTCGCCGGCCATCTCCGTCGTCTCTCCCTCTTCGGTCACGGTCGTGATTATTCCCTGAATCGGGATTCGGTCGTCACCCGGTCGGGGTGATCCCGCTCATGCCCTGGTCCCGGCCCGCTCTTCGAAGATCGCCTGGATGTCCTCGAGATGCTTGCCCTTGGTCTCGGGCACGAACCGCATGCAGAAGAAGAACGTGACGACGCAGATCGCGGCGTAGAAGAAGAAGGCGCCGCTGCGGCCGAGCTCGTCGATCAGCAGCAGGAACGTGAGCGAGACGAGGAAGTTGAAGAACCAGTTCGTCATGGTCCCGACGGCGGCGGCCTTGCTGCGCACCCGGAGAGGATAGATCTCGGAGTTCAGCAGCCAGAAGATCGGGCCGAGGCTGACGGCGAACGCGCCGACGTAGAGCATCAGGCTGCCGACGGCGACGATCGAGCCGGTGGTGCTGCCGGCGCCGAGGATGAAGACGAAGGCGAGGATGCTGAGCGCGATCGCCATCAGCGCGCTGCCCCAGAGCAGCAGCGGCCGGCGGCCGGCGCGGTCGAGGAGCCGGATCGCGACGAGGGTCATGCCGACGTTGACGACGCCGACGGCGACCGAGGCGAGGATCGCGGCCGACGCCGAGTCGACGCCGGTGTAGCCGACGATCGTCGGCGCGAAGTAGATGACGGTGTTGATGCCGGAGACCTGCTGGAGGACGGCGAGGCCGACGCCGACGACGAGGGCAGCGCGGATGACCGGATGAAGCAGGTCGCGCCAACCGCCCGGCTCCTCGACGATGCTGTCGGCGATCTCGTCGAGCTCGGCGTCGATCAGCTCCGGGTCGTCCTCGCGGATGTGCTCGAGGACGGCCTTGGCTTCGTAACCGCGGCCGGCCATCACGAGCCAGCGCGGGCTCTGGGGCATCCGCAGCATCCCGACGAGCAGGAAGAAGGCGGGGACGGCGCCGAGGCCCAGCATCCAGCGCCAGCTCTCGCTCGGCTCGAAGGCGAGGCCGACGCCGTAAGCGACGACGATGCCGACGGTGACGGCGAGCTGGAAGAAAGTCACCAGGCGTCCGCGGACGTCGGGAGGGGAGACCTCGGAGATGTAGACCGGGGCGGTGGCCGACGCGAGCCCGATCGCGACGCCGACGACGACGCGGGAGATCACGAGCACCGCCTCGGAGTCGGCGGCGGCGCTGCCGAGGGCGCCGATGATGAAGACGATCGCCGAGGCGATGATCAGCAGCCGCCGCCCGTACTGATCCGAGAGCCGGCCGGCGAACGCTGCACCGGCCACGGCACCGATCGGAACCGCTGCCACGACCAGTCCCGACCCGAAGCTGGAGAGCCCGAAGTCGGGCTCGATGAACAGCAGGGCGCTGGCGATGACGCCGGTGTCGTAGCCGAACAGTAGGCCGCCGAGGCCGGCGATCGCCGCCGTCAGGATGACGTTGTGCATCGCGCGGCCACGAACTGCCGTCGTCTCCGCGGTGCTCCTCCCAGAGCTCACGGGGGTGATCCTATTCGCGACTGCGGCGGAGGCGATGCGGCCTCTCGCCCTGGCCGTCAGCCTTCGGCGAGCACCTGCTCGGCTGCAGCCTCGGCCTGGTCGAGCTGCTCGGCGACGAGGTTGAGGCCGCTGTCCCAGAAGCCGGGGTCGGTGAGGTCGACGCCGACGATCGCCGCGAGCTCCTCGGGCGGTCGCGAGCCGCCGCTGGCCAGCATCTCGAGGTAGCCGGGGACGATCTCGTCCCCGCGCTCGACGTAGAGGCGATAGACCGACAGCGCGAGGAGCTGTCCGTAGGAGTACGCGTAGACGTAACCGGGCGAGCCGATGAAGTGGGGGACGTAGGACCACCAGCTGCGGTAGCCGTCGGTGATCTCGACCGCGTCGCCGAGGAGCTCCGACTGGGTCTCGAACCAGAGCTCGCCGAAGCGCTCGGCCGAAAGCTCGCCCTCGTCGCGGCGGGTCGTGTGGACGCGGTCCTCGAACTGGTTCATGGCGATCTGGCGGAAGACGGTTGCGATCTGGCCCTCGATCGACTCGGCGAGGAGGTTGAGCCGCGAGCGCGGGTCATCGGCCTGTTCGAGCAGGCGGCCGAACACGAGCTCCTCGGCGAAGACGGAGGCGGTCTCGGCGACGGTCAGCGGCGTGTTCTGGTGGAAGACGCCCTGCTCGGCGGCGAGGAACTGATGGATGCCGTGGCCGAGCTCGTGGGCGAGCGTCGTCACGTCGCGGCGCCGGTCGGTCCAGTTGAGCAGCACGTAGGGATGGACGGAGGGGACGGTCGAGGCGCTGAAGGCGCCGCCGCGCTTCGAGGGCCGCGGCGGGACGTCAATCCAGCGCTCGTTCATGAACCTGCCGGCGATCTCGCTCATCCGCGGCGAGACCGAGTCGAACGTCTCGAGGACGATCTCGCGGCCGTCCTCCCAGCCGATCTGCTCGTCGTCGGCGCCGACGACGGCCATCCGGTCGTAGTCGGCGAGCCGCTCGATCCCGAGCAGCTTGGCCTTCGTCCGGTACCAGCGACGGGCGAGCTCGTTGCGATTGCGGACCGCTTCGACGAGCGCCTGGACCGACTCGTCGGAGGCCTCGTTGGCGAGGTTGCGGGTGGCGAGCCAGTGCGGGTACGAGCGCAAGCGATCCATCGTCGACTTGTCCTGAAGCAGGGTGTTGAAGACGTAAGCGCGGGTTCGCAGTCCGGGCTCGAGCGCGTCGGTCACGGCTTCGGCGACCTGGCGGCGCTTGTCGCGGTCGGGGTCGAAGAGGCCGGAGAGGGCGACGTCGAGTGGTACCTCCTCGTCGTCACCGGGGAGATCGACGCGGATCGACGAGGTGAGCTCGTCGAAGAGCCGGCTCCAGGCGCCGCGCCCGCTGAGCGACAGCTCGGTGACGATCTTCTCCTCGGGAGCCGTCAGCAGGTGCGGCCGGTAGCGGCGCTCCATCCGCAGGTGGTGGCGGCAGAAGTCGAGGCCGTCGGTGGCCAGCAGCTCCTCGGCGCGATCGTCGTCGATCGCGACCCATTCGAGCTCGAAGAAGACGAGCCGGGTCTGGATCTGCGTCGCCCGCTCCGACGAGCGCTGCAGGAGCGCTCCGATCTCGGGGTTCTCGGTGTCGGCGGCGAACTGGAGGTGTGCGTAGTTCAGCGCCCGGCCGACGAGGTCGGAGATCCGGGCGAGACGCTCCATCGCGTCGCGCAGCCCGGGGCCGTCGAGTTCGCCGACGCGACCCTCCAGTTCCTCCGCGAAAGCTGCCGCGAGTCGATCGGACTCGTCGAGCAGGGCGTTGACCGCCGCCTTGTCGTCGGCGACTTCGGCGTCGAGGCCGGCCGCGTCGAGGTCGATCAGGTCGGAGAGGTTCCAGGCGCCGGCTTCGCCACCGGCCTGCTCCTCCTCGGCAAGGGTGCTCATCGCGGGCAAGCTAACAGGCGCCTGCCCGCGACGAACGCGCCTCGACCCTGGTCAGTCCTTGCCCTTGACCTTGTCGGCGACACCGCTGATCGCGTCCCCGACCTTGTCGGCGGCGTCCCCGACCTTCTGCTTGGTCTCGCCGGCGGCGCGATCGACCTTGCCCTCGTTCTTGAGCGAGTCGTCGCCGGTCAGGCTGCCCGCGGCCTCCTTGACCCGTCCCTTGCCTTCGTCGACCTTGCCCTCGGTCTTGTTGTCAGTCATGCGGCGTCCCTTCTGGTTGCTGTCAGCCAGGCTTTTTCCCGCTTCGCCGCCGCCGCAAACGACGAGGGGTCGTCGCCCGGGGGGCGCCCGGAAGGGAAACGCCGGGGTGGGGCGAATCTGGGGTCACCGATGAGCAAGACCGCAACCAAGTCCAAGCCCCGCCGCAGCGGCTCCGGCGCTTCGAGCGCTTCGGCAGCCCCGAACGGCAAGACCCTCTCGACCTACATCACCGAGCGCTTCGACGAGTTCTCGCGCTCGCAGAAGGACGTCGCCCGATACATAGTCGACCACCTCGAGGAAGCGGCCTTCCAGACCGCCGAGGAGCTGGCTCGTCGTGCCGACACGTCCTCGTCGACCGTAGTCCGCTTCTCTCAGGCTCTGGGCTTCGACGGTTACCCGGAGCTGCAGCAAGCGGCGATCGAGGAGTACCGCGCGACCGTCGCCACCACCGGTGCGACCGCCGGCAGCGGCGCCCTGTTCGACTTCGACCACACCGAGTTCGAGTCGTCGCTCGCCGCCGACTACGCCAACATCGAGAGCACGGCTCGCAGCCTGACCCGGGAGTCGGTCGAGCTCTGCGTCCGCGAGCTCGGCACGGCGCATCGCGTGGTCATCGTCGCGATGGACCAGATGGCCTTCTTCGCCTCCTACCTGCGGCACATGCTGGCGCTGCTCGACATCCGTGCCGAGACCGTCACCCAGCCGCGACAGGAGTCGATCACCCGCCTCGGCAACGTCGACGAGGACACCCTCGTCGTCGCCTTCTCGGCCGGCCGCGCGCATCCGCTCGTGATCCGGGCCATGAAGCTGGCGCGCCATCGCGGCGCCCGGACGATGGCGATCACCGACGCGACGCTCTCCGACGTCGGCGAGCACGCCGAGCACACGCTGTACTGGTCCTCCGACTCGCCGTCCTACACGCGCTCGACGACTGCGCTGCTGGCGCTGGTCGAAGCGCTCGCCCACGGCGTCTACGCCCGTGACAAGGCGGCGTTCAAGGACCGGATCAGGGCTTTCAAGCTCAAATAGATAACCCCGGGGAGATCCTCCGCTTCGCGTCCGGTCTCCCCGGTCGGCGAGCTGATGGGGCTGGCTGGGCCGCCGTGCATCCGGCTCGCCGGTGGAGAGGCGCCTGTCTCTATATTTCTTCGCCATGCCGGAGCACGCCACCTTTCGACTGAAGACCGGCCTCGCCGAGATGCTCAAGGGCGGGGTGATCATGGACGTCACCGACGCCGAGCAGGCTCGCGTGGCCGAAGCGTCGGGTGCCTGTGCCGTGATGGCGCTCGAGCGCGTCCCCGCTGACATCCGCCGCGACGGCGGCGTCGCCCGGATGTCGAACCCGCGGATGATCGAGGAGATCAAGGCCGCGGTGACCATCCCGGTCATGGCCAAGGCGCGGATCGGCCACTTCGCCGAGGCCCAGGTCCTGCAGGCGCTCGAGGTCGACTACATCGACGAGTCCGAGGTGCTGACGCCGGCCGACGAGGCCCACCACATCGACAAGTACGCCTTCGAGGTCCCGTTCGTCTGCGGCGCAACCAACCTCGGCGAAGCGCTGCGGCGGATCGGCGAGGGCGCGGCGATGATCCGCTCCAAGGGCGAGGCGGGCACCGGCAACATCGTCGAGGCCGTCCGTCACCTCCGCGGGATCACCGGCGGCATCCGCCGGCTGCAGTCGCTCGACAAGATGGAGCTCGCCGCCGAGGCGAAGGAGCTGCGGGCGCCGCTCGACGTCGTCCGCGACGTCGCCGAGCGCGGGTGGCTTCCGGTGCCGCTGTTCTGCGCGGGCGGTATCGCCACGCCGGCCGACGCGTCGCTGACGATGCAACTCGGCGCCGAGGGCAACTTCGTCGGCTCCGGCATCTTCAAGTCCGCCGACCCGGAGCGGACCGCGAAGGCCGTCGTCGAGGCGACCACCCACTTCAAGGATCCCGAGCGCGTACTCGCCGCCTCGACCGATCTCGGCGACCCGATGCGGGGCGACGACATCGCCGAGCTTGCCGCCGAGGGCGAGTTGCTCCAGCAGCGCGGCTGGTAGTGCCGGGCGGGTCCGCCGACCGCCTCCGCGTCGGAGTCCTGGCCAGCCAGGGCGACTTCGCCGCCCACGTCCGGATGCTCGACGAGCTCGGCGCCGACGCGCGCGAGGTGCGCGCCCCGGGCGATTTCGCGGATCTCGACGCCCTCGTCATCCCGGGCGGCGAGAGCACCACGATCACCAAGGCGATCGAGCGCGACGGGCTCGAGCCCGCGATTCGCGCCCACTTCGACGCGGGCAGGCCGATCCTCGGCACCTGCGCCGGGATGATCGTCTGCGACCGCGAGCATCTCGGGCTGATCGACGCCGAGGCCAAGCGCAACGCCTTCGGTCGCCAGCTCCAGAGCTTCGAGGCCGACCTCGAGCTCGACCCGGCCGCCGGCGTCGGACCGGAGCCCGTCCGGGCGGCGTTCATCCGCGCACCCTGGATCGAGTCCCACGGCGACGACGTCGAGGTACTGGCGAGCTGGGAGGGCCATCCGGTCGTGATCCGGGAGGGGGGCGTGCTCGCATGTTCCTTCCACCCGGAAATCACCGGCGATTCCCGGATTCACGCACTCTTGATGGCAATGGCGACGGCGGCGCGGGAGCGCGTCGCGGAGGAGGCAGGCAGATGAGGGACCCGCGGATCGAAGGACTGGCGAAGGTGATCGTCAACTACTCGCTCGAGCTGAAGGAGGGTCAGACGTTCTTCATCACCGGCGGCGCCGTCGCCGAGCCGCTGATCCAGGCGCTCTACGAGGAGACCCTCCGTGCCGGTGCGAACCCGGTGCTCGACCTCTCGCTCGAGGGCACCGCCTCGGCGTTCTTCGAGCTCGCGAGCGACGCGCAGATCGACTGGGTCTCGCCGGCGCAGCAGTGGGCGTTCAACGAGGCGGATGCGCGGATCCGCGTGCTCTCCGACACCAACGTCCGCGAGCTCTCCAACGTCGCGCCCGAGCGCCAGACCCGGCGCCAGAAGGCGATGCACCCCTACATGCAGAAGATGATGGAGCGGAGCGCGTCCGGCGACCTGCGCTGGAACGTGACGCTCTTCCCGACCAACGCCTATGCGGCCGAGGCGGGGATGAGCCTGCGCGAGTACGAGGACTTCTACTACCGCGCCTGCCTCTGCGACCAGCCCGACCCTGTCGCCGCCTGGGAGCAGGCGGCCGCGGAGACGATCCGGCTCGCCGAGTGGATCGAGGGCCACGAGGAGGTCCACATCCAGGGGCCCGGCACCGACCTGAAGCTGAACGTCTCGGGCCGCCACTTCAAGCCCGCCGACGGCAAGTACAACATGCCCGACGGGGAGTTCTTCACCGGCCCGGTCGAGGATTCGGCGGAGGGCGAGATCACCTTCCACCTGCCTGCGACCTACGCCGGCCGCGAGGTCGCGGGCGTCCGGTTCCGCTTCGAGGGCGGCAAGGTCGTCGACGCAACCGCCGAGCGCGGCGAGGACTTCCTGATCCAGATGCTCGACACCGACGAGGGCGCCCGCCGCCTCGGCGAGCTCGGCATCGGCACCAACTTCGGCATCGCCGACGGCACCGGGGAGATCCTCCTCGACGAGAAGATCGGCGGCACCGTCCACCTCGCGGTCGGCGAGTCCTACCCCGAGACCGGCGGCGTCAACGAGTCCGCGATCCACTGGGACATGATCTGCGACCTCCGCCGCGGCGGCAGCATCACCGTCGACGGCGAGCTGGTGCAGGAGGACGGCAAGTTCGTCGTGTAGGCCGGGGTTCGCTGGCGCCAAGCGTGGTGCGCCGGTTCGGAACTTGGTTTGGCAGTAAGGGGGATGTGGTCGGGAGCGCTTTCCGCGGCACTGGGCCGAGTTTGGTGGCCGATGGGCCCCAAATCCGGCCCAGTGGGCGCCGGCACGGTCCACTGATCGGGATCAGGCGTCTATACGACGCACAATCCCGATCAGTTCCGCCCGGAACGCCACCGATCGGGATTGCGGCTGCTGAGCAGCCACGATCCCGATCAGTACCCCGCCACGGACCCCTTCCCCAGCCAAACTAACGTCCAGGCCCCGTGCGATCCGCTCGGCAGGCCACACCAACCAGCCCCTCCCTCGGCAGGCCACACCCGCACCGCAACTTTCTCCCCCCGCCGCTGTTTCAAGCGCGCAGAACCCCCCGAACACCGTGCAGACGTGGACGCTTGCGGGAGCTCCTTACGAATGCGGATCGATGTCCGAGGGTGAAACGGCGCGACCGGATCTCGTCCCCCCGCGATCCGGTCGTCGTCGTTCTGCGGCCTTGTATTGAGGATGGCGGATCTCGCCTCCGCGTGCGCCGGTTCTAAGATCAGACCATGTCCGGTCACTCCAAGTGGTCCTCGATCAAGCACAAGAAGGCCGCCACCGACGCGAAGCGCGGGAAGCTGTTCACGAAGCTGGCGCGAGCGATCACGGTCGCCGCGCGCGAGGGCGGGGGAGACCCGGATGCGAACGCCACGCTGGCGACGGCCATCCAGAAGGCCCGCGACCAGTCGATGCCCAAGGACAACATCCAGCGGGCGATCGACCGCGGGACCGGCGAGGGCTCCGACGGCGTCGTCATCGAGCGGATCCTCTACGAGGGCTATGGGCCCGGCGGGGTCGCGATCCTGGTCGAGGCGCTCTCGGACAATCGCAACCGGACCGGCTCCGAGGTACGGCACGCGTTCGACCGTCACGGCGGCAGCCTCGGTGAGCCGAACTCCGTCGCCTGGACGTTCGAGAAGCGCGGGGTGATCCTCGTCGACGGCGACAGCTACGACGAGGACGACCTGATCGTCGCCATCGACGCCGGCGCCGAGGACGTAGTGGACGACGACGGCACCTTCCGGGTGCTGACGGCACCGAGCGACCTCGCGGCCGTGCGCGCAGCGCTCGACGACGCCGGAGTCGAGATTGTCTCCTCCGACATCGCCATGGATCCGAAGAACACCGTCGAGGTCGAGGAGGGGCAGGCCAAGACCCTGCTCAACCTGATCGAGGCGCTCGAGGACCACGACGACGTCGACGCCGTCCACGCGAACTTCGAGATGAGCGAGGAAGTCATGGAGCGCGCGCTCGCCTGACCGTGCGCGCGCCGGGCGGCGCGGGGGAGGCATCCGGGGCTCGGCCCAGAATGTCCCCGTATGCGGATCGTGATGGGCATCGATCCCGGCATCGCGAACACCGGCTTCGGTGTCGTCAGGGTGGCCGGCTCGCGGATGACCGCGATCGACGGCGGGACCGTCGAGATCGGCAACGACATGCCGGCCGAGCAGCGGCTGCGCCGGATCCACGACTCGATCTGCGAGCTGATCGCCTGGCACGAGCCCGAGTCGGTCGCGCTCGAGAGCATCTACTTCGGCAAGAACGTCCGCTCGGCGATCGGCGTCGGGCAGGCCCGCGGAGTGGTCATGCTCGCCGCCGCTGCCCGCGACATCCCCTGCTTCGACTACACGCCGCAGGCCGTCAAGCTCGCCGTCTGCGGCACCGGCGCCGCCGCCAAGGACCAGGTCAAGCACATGGTCGGCGTCCTCCTCAGCCTTCCGGTCGAGCCACCCTCCGACCATGCGGCCGACGCGCTCGCCGTCGCCGTCTGTCACGCCTCGCACGCCCGCGCCTCTCAGGGCCAACCGGGCATGGCCGCGGAGGCGGCCGTCGCCGGATGATCGCCGCCGTCACCGGCGAGGTGCTCTCCCGGCGCTCCGACCATGTCGTCGTCGATGCCGCCGGTGTCGGCTATCGCCTCGCCGTCTCGGCCGAGACCCTGCGAACCGTTCCCGCCGTCGGCGAGCGCGTCTCCCTGCACGCTCACCTGATCCCGCGTGACGACGCCCTCGCCCTCTACGGCTTCGCGACCGAGGACGAGCGCGAGCTCTTCCTGTCGTTGATCTCGGTCTCCGGCGTCGGCCCGAAGGTCGCGATGGCGGCGCTTTCGGGCGGGACGACCGGCGAGCTCCTGCGGGCGCTCGCGGCCGGCGACGCCAAGCGCTTCCAGGCGGTTCCCGGCATCGGCAAGCGCACGGCCGAGCGGATCATCGTCGAGCTCCGCGAGCGGGTCGCCGGCGAGCTCGAGGAGGGTGCATCCTCCGTCAGCTCCGAGGACGACGCCCGGGCCGAGGCCCGCGACGGCCTGCTCGGGCTCGGCTACACGCCGGTCGAGGCCGAGCGCCTGCTGTCCGCCGCCGAGGGTGCGACCGCCGAGGAGCTCGTCGCCGCGGCCCTCCGCAGCGCTCGCGCCGCCGCGTAGGCCAAGCTGTGGGTTGACGATGTCGATCGAGCGGATCCCACTCAACGAGGCAGCGATCGCGGCTGATGCCGAACCGCGGATCGCCGACGCCAGGCAGGAGCGCGGGGAGGAGGACCTCGACCGCAACCTGCGCCCGAGCCGGCTCTCGGACTTCGTCAATCAGCGGCAGGTGACCGATCAGCTGGGCGTCTTCATCGAGGCGGCCCGGCGCCGCAAGGAGCCGCTCGACCACGTCCTGCTAGCTGGCCCGCCCGGCCTCGGCAAGACGTCACTCGCCCACATCATCGCCGCCGAGCTCGGCGTCCCGATGGTCCAGACGGCGGGGCCGGCGCTCGAGCGCAAGGCCGACGTCGCCAGCTTCCTGACGACGCTCGAGCCCGGGAGCGTCTTCTTCATCGACGAGATCCACCGTCTCAACCGGGCGATCGAGGAGACGCTCTATCCGGCGATGGAGGACCGCCAGCTCCCGGTCGTTCTCGGCCAGGGAGCGGGCGCCCGCACGGTCACGCTCGACCTCCCCGACTTCACGCTCGTCGGCGCAACGACCCGTGCCGGCCTGCTGACGACTCCGCTTCGCGACCGCTTCGGCGTCAGCCACCGGCTCGAGCACTACGACCCCGCCGACCTGGCGATGATCGTCGAGCGCTCCGCGGGCATCCTCGGGGTCGAGATCGACCCCGGCGGCACCGCCCAGATCGCGAGCCGCTCGCGCGGCACTCCGCGCGTCGCGAACCGACTGCTGAAGCGGGTCCGCGATTACGCCGAGGTCCACGGCCAGGGCGTCATCAGCGGCGACATCGCCTCGTCAGCACTGGCGATGCTCGAGGTCGACGAGGGCGGCCTCGACCGCCACGACCGCGCGATCCTCGAGACGATCACCGGCAAGTTCTCCGGCGGCCCCGTCGGACTGTCGACGCTCGCAGCCGCCGTCGACGAGGAGCCCGACACGATCGAGGACGTCTACGAGCCGTACCTCCTTCAGCAGGGCTTCCTGAAGCGCACCCCCCGTGGCCGGGTGGTGACCGAACGCGGCTACGAGCACCTCGGCCTACCGGTCCCCGAGAGCGCGGCAAGCCTCTTCTGACTTTCACCACGCCTGTGCCTGCGGGGTCGCCGAGCGCGATTCATTAGCCTTCCGCGCGTGCCCTTCTTCATCTGTCCCAACTGCGGCAACCGAGTTCAGAGCGGTGAGCGAACCGCCGGGCTGTCGAGCCGCCCGAAGGGCTGTCCGAAGTGCGGGTTCGGGTTCCTGTTCGAACTGCTCGACGACTACTACCCCGGCCCGGAGGCCGCCTTCTTCACCTGCGACGCGAAGGGCCGGATCCTCGACGTCGGCCGCGGCGGCTTCGAGCTGACCGGCCTCACCGACGAGGACGTGATTGGCCGTCCGGTCAAGGAGGTCCTCGGCCTCGAGTGGATCGATCCCGGCGACGGCGGCGAGGTCGCCGACACCGACGGCGACGGCGTCGCCGACCCGATCGAGACGACGCTGGAGTGGGGCGTGAGGTCGCTCGGCAAGCGGGTCGCGGTCCATGCCGAGGGCGATCTGCCCGCCAAGGCGGTTGCCGACGTCTTCCCCGCATACGATGACGACGGCGGCATGCTGCTCGTCCTCACGCCGGAATAGGCGGCGGGCACAGGCAAGCGTTTCCGCCGTACCCTGATCGACTCATGGGCTCACGCCGCTCCAACATCATCATCGTCAGCCTGATCCTGGTCCTGCTGGCCGGATCGCTGTACGTGATCTTCACGAAGCCCACCAAGAAGGGCCTCGACCTCAGCGGCGGCACCCAGCTGATCTACCAGGGCCAGCCGAGCGCCGAGAACCCGACGGTCGACCAGGAGGACATCGACCGGGCCATCGAGATCATCCGCGACCGCGTCGACGCTCTCGGCGTCTCCGAGCCGGAAATCGCTCCCCTGGGGACCGATCAGGTCCAGATCAGCCTCCCGAACGTCCAGGACACGCAGCGCGCGATCGACCAGGTCGGCGACACCGCGAAGCTCTACTTCTACGACCTCGAGCCGAACGTCGTCCCGCTCGATCCGAAGACGACCGAGGTGACGCCCTCGAACCTGAACCAGCAGGCGACGACGAGCCTCTACGACGCCGTCGAGCTGGCGTCGAAGCAGAACACCAAGTGCAACGACGTCTGTACGACGACGGCGCCGCAGCAGTACCTGTTCACGAAGAAGGGCCGCGAGTACGTCGCCGGGCCGGAGACGACCCAGCGCGACCTGTTCTCGACCGACGAGGCGAAGGCGGTCCCGAAGGACGACCAGCAGATCTTCACGGTCCCGCAGGGAACGATCGTCGTCCAGGACCAGCAGGACGACCCGAACGCAACCCCGCGCTACTTCGTCCTCAAGGACAAGCCGCAGCTCAGCGGTGACGACATCACCAACCCAGAGCAGAACTTCGACCAGAACAACCAGCCGAACGTCACCTTCGACTTCACCGACAAGGGACGGGCGGCGTTCCAGGAGATCACCCGCGAGATCGCCCAGCGCGGGCAGGAGTCGCTCGGACCGCCGTACTCGTTCGCGATCGTCCTCGACCAGAAGATCGTCTCGCGGCCGGTCATCGACTACCAGGAGAACCCGGACGGGATCGACGGCCGCACCGGCGCCCAGATCTCGGGCGGCTTCACGACCCAGCAGGCGCAGGACCTCGCGACGTTCCTGAAGATCGGCGCCCTGCCGGTCAACCTGAAGCTGATCAGCCAGAGCACCGTCACCGCTACGCTCGGTCAGCAGGCGCTCGACGACGGGCTCAAGGCGGGCCTGATCGGGCTCCTGCTCGTATCGGTCTTCTTCCTCGTCTACTACCGCTTCCTCGGCGCGATCGCGATCCTCGGCCTCGGCGTCTACGCGGTCTTCTTCCTCGCGATCATGAAGCTGATCCCGATCACCCTGACATTGCCGGGAATCGCGGGCCTGATCCTCACGATCGGAGTGGCGGCCGACTCGAACGTCGTCATCTTCGAGCGAATAAAGGAGGAGGCCCGGAAGGGGCACTCGATGATCTCGTCGATCACGACGGGATACAAGCGCGGGATCAGCACGATCATCGACGCGAACGTGATCACGCTGCTGACCGCGTTCATCCTCTTCGGGCTCGCGACCGCGGGCGTCAAGGGCTTCGCGTTCACCCTCGGCATCGGGACGATCGTCTCGCTGCTGACCGCGGTCGTCTTCACCCGCGCGGTGCTCGGCCTGCTCGGCCGCAGTCCGATCCTGCGTTCGCCGGCCTTCCTCGGCGCCCGCCCGCAGCGCTTCACCTGGCACTTCGACTTCGCCGGCGCCAGCCGCTGGTTCTTCTCGATCTCCGGCGTCATCCTCGCCGTCGGCGCGCTCTCGTTCGCGACCAACCAGCTCAACTTCGGGATCGACTTCGAGTCGGGAACGAAGATCAACGTCGCCCTGGCGGAGGCCGCCAGCGTGGACGACGTCCGCACGTCGCTCGGCGATGCCGGCGTCGCCGACGTCGAGGCGGTCAAGGTCCAGCAGGTCGACCAGCCCGACTTCGGCGCCAACGTCTTCCAGATCCAGGGCACGATCCCGCCCGACGAGGTCGGCCAGGTCCAGCGCCAGCTCAGCAGCGACTTCGGCTTCGAGGGTGGCGACCAGACCGGCTTCCAGAGCCAGTCGGTCGGCCCGACCTTCGGCCAGCAGATCGCCCGCAGCGCCGGCTACGCGATCGCCTTCTCGCTGCTGCTGATCGCGGCCTACGTCGCCTTCCGATTCGAGCCGAAGTACGCGATCCCGGTGATGATCGCCGTGATCCACGACATCCTGATCACCGCGGGCGTGTACTCGCTTGTGGGAAGGGAGGTAACGAGCGGCACCGTCGCTGCCTTCTTGACGATTCTCGGATATTCGCTCTACGACACGATCATCGTGTTCGACCGAATACGCGAGAACGTGCCGCGCCTCCCGCGCGCGACCTTCTCGCAGATCGCCAACCGCTCGCTCAGCGAGGTGCTGACTCGATCGCTGATCACGGGTCTCTCGACGGTCTTCCTGATCGGCGTGATCCTCGTCTTCGGCGGCGAGACGCTGAGCGATTTCGCCTTCGCGATGATGGTCGGCGTCCTCTCCGGCACCTACTCGTCGATCTTCATCGCGACGCCGGTCCTGATCGCCTGGAAGGAGCGCGAGCCCGCCTACCAGGCGCGGGCGCTGCGGATCCGCGAACAGATGGGCCGCGTCCCGGCGTTCCCGGAGGAGAACGAGGTCGCCCTCGTCGGCGGCGAGCCCGACCGCGCCGCCGTTGCCGACGCGACCCCGGCGCCCGCGCCTGCCGCTCCGGAGCCGACGCGGTCCGCCGCTCCCACCGCGACCGCGGTCGAAGAGGACGACGGTCCCGCTCCAGCCGAGGCCGGCGGGGATGCCGAGATGAGCGACCGCGAGCGCCGCATGGCCGCGCGCCGCCGTCGCCAGGAGAGCAAGCGCAAGCACGGGAGGAACCGCTGAGATGGCACTGCTCGTCTGGATAACCCTGGGCGTCGCGCTCTGGCACTTCACCGTCTTCGTCCCCGACAAGTTCGTCGGCGGGATCATCGGCGCATTCCTCGCCGCGATTGCGGGCGCGATCGTCACCGGCGCGATCTGGCAGATCGCCCAGGGCGACAGCCTCGGCGAGACCGACGTCGTCACCTTCCTCGCCGCGGTCCCGGGCTGTCTGATCGCGCTCGCGATCACCTATGTGATCGGCAGCCGCGATCCGAGCAAGCACCCGCTCCACTACGGCGACGCATAGACCCGGCAAATAGCGGGTTCGCGCCCCGTTTCCGTCCTCGAGCGGTGCAAGCCTGACGGGCGTGAGCGCGAGCCCTTCATCGACCCTCTTCCGCGCCCGCCCCTATGACTACTCGGAGGCGCGGCTGATCGCCGACGAGCTCGGGCTGGCCGAGCCGGTGGCGATCGCCCTGGTCCGGCGCGGACATCGGACGCCGGCGGCCGCCCGCGAGTTCCTCGCCGCTGCCGAAACTCACGATCCGGGCCTGTTCGAGGGCATCGACGACGCCGTCGACCGGATCGCCGGTGCGATCGAGGCGGGCCGGCGGATCACGGTCCACGGCGACTACGACGTCGACGGCATCTGCTCGACCTCGATCATGGTCGCGGCGCTGCGGCGCGCGGGCGCCGAGTGCGACTGGCTGATCCCCGATCGCCTCAGCGACGGCTACGGCCTCAGCGACGCCTCGCTGGCGGCGCTGCGCGAGCGCGGCAGCGGGCTCGTCGTCACCGTCGACTGCGGGATCGCCTCCGCCGCCGAGGTCGCCGCGATCGAGTCGGCGGGCATCGAGGTCGTCGTCACCGACCATCACCAACCCGGGGCGGAGCTGCCCGCGTGCCCGATCGTCCACCCGGGCGTCTGCGGGTACCCGTTCGAGGCGCTCTGCGGCGCCGCCGTCGCGGCGAAGCTCGTCCAGGCTCTCGAACGCCGGCTCTCGGGTGACGGGGAGACCGCGATCGCCGACCTCGACCTGGTCGCCCTCGCGACCGTCGCCGACCTCGTTCCGCTCGTCGGCGAGAACCGCTCGCTCGTCCGTCGCGGCCTCGATCGGATCCGGAAGTCGCCGCGGCCCGGTCTCCGCGCGCTGATGGAGGCCTCACGCGTGGAGCCCGAGCGGATCGACGAGGGCGATATCGCCTTCCGGCTCGGACCGCGGCTGAACGCAGCCGGCCGCCTCTACCGGGCCGACGCCGGGGTCGAGCTGATGCTGACCGGCGACGACGCCCGTGCGGCGGCGATCGCCGCCGAGCTCGACGCCGCCAACCACGAGCGCCGGGAGACCGAGCGGGCCGTCTGCAACGAGGCCGAGGCCGTGCTGCGCGAGTTGCCGGAGGAGCAGCGCGGGCCGGTGATCGTCGTCGCGGGGGAGGGGTGGCATCCCGGCGTTGTCGGAATCGTCGCCTCGCGGCTCGTCGAGCGCCACGACCGGCCGGCGATCGTGCTGGCCATCGAGCCCGACGGCCGCGCCAAGGGCTCAGGCCGGAGCGTCGAGGGATTCGACCTGCTCGCGGCACTGGATGCCGCTGCCGAACACCTCGACCGCTACGGCGGGCACCGCGCAGCCGCCGGCCTCGAGCTCCCCTCCGGTCGGATCGACGCTTTCCGCGAGGCCGTCTGCGCTCACGCCCGCACCGTCGAGCCGTCGACGGAGCCGCGGGAGGCGGAGCTCGTCGACGCGTTCGTCGGAGCCGACGCCCTCGACCTCGACGTCGCCGAGCAGCTCGCCTCGCTGGCGCCATTCGGGCGCGGCAATCCCGGGATCAAGCTGCTCGTCCCCGGGGCCCGGGTCGGCGACGTCCGGCCGATGGGCGAGGAGGGCAAGCACGCCCGCTTCAACCTCAGCACCGGAACGCTCTCGGCCCGCGGCGTCGCGTTCAACGCCAACGGCAAGCTGGCGGCGGCGCAGCGCGAGCCCCACGACATCGCCGTGCGGCTCGAGGTCAACCACTGGAACGGGGCCGTCGAGCCGCGGGCGGTTCTCGCGGATGCCTACGCGCGGGCTCCGCAGGAGGACGAGCGGCACGGCCACCGCTGCGCCGAGGCGCCCGGCGACCTCTGGTGGGGGCGCTTCGAGGCCGAGCTCGGGCGTGACCTCGCCGCCCGGCCCGCTCCCGCATCGAACGGCACCGGCGAGCGCCGGATCCTCGATGCGCGCGGCGCATCGGCTACGGCCCGGATCGCCGAGCTGCTCTCGAGCGGTGAACGGGTGATGGTCGTCGCAGCGGACGCCGGCCGGCGCTCGGCCCTGGCGGATCCGGGCGCTATCTCCGGCGTCACCGCCGCCGCCTGCTCGTGTCTGCGCTGCCCGGAGGGCGAGCTGGTCCGGCTCGCAGCCGACGATGAGTGCAACCTGCTCGTCACCGACTGGCATTCGCTCGCGGGGGCACCGGGAGCCGCCGAGGCCTTTCAGCATCTCGTGATCGTCGACCCGCCGACCGACGCGGGTGCCGACGCGGTCCTCGCCGCGACCGGCTCCGGGTTCGCCCACCGATGCTGGGGCCGGAGCGCCGAGCTGGCCGAGATGTGCTGGGACGCCGAGTGGGATCTGCGCGGGCCGCTCGCCGACGTCTATCGCGGCCTCGCCGGCGGCGAGCTCGGCGACGACGACCTTCTCGCCCTCCTCGTCGGCACGGCGCGCTACGGCAGATCGCCGGAGGCGGCCGCCCGCACGGTCCGCGTCCTCCGCGACCTCGAACTCGTCAGTGGCTGCGACGACGGGGATGCCCGCACCCTCCGGGTCGTATCCTCGGAGAAGACGAAGCTCGAGCTCTCGGACGCCTACCGGGCGTACCTGGAGACTCATCAGGAGGGCCTGAAATACCTGCAGAGCCGAAGAGCGGAGCCCTGACGGGCATGACTCCCGACGCCGAAGGCGCCGCTCTGGACCCTGCTCTGGACGAGCCGGGACGGATCCGTGTCGGCGTCGACGAGGGCCCCGGGGCACCGGCTCCGGTCGACGCGATCACGCGCGATCTGACCGAGCGGGAGCGCGAGCTCCTCGGTGATCTGCTGGCCGTCATCAGCGAACACGACCCCGGCAACGGCGATGCCGTCGACCACAAGGAGGTCGAGCGCGCCTTCGTCTTCGCCTGCGAGCGCCATGCCGACCAGCGGCGTCGCTCGGGCGAAGAGTTCATCAGCCATCCGGTCGAGGTGGCGAAGATCTGCGCCGGCCTGCGCCTCGACACCGAGACGCTCTGCGCCGCGCTGCTCCACGACACCGTCGAGGACACGAGCGCCAGCCTGACCGAGGTCGCCAACGGCTTCGGCAAGCAGGTCTCCCACCTCGTCGACGGCGTCACGAAGCTGACCGGCATCACGTTCGAGAGCCGCGACGAGAGCCAGGCCGAGAACTACCGGAAGATGATGGTCGCGATGGCCGCCGACGTGCGGGTCATCCTGATCAAGCTCGCCGATCGCCTCCACAACATGCGGACGCTCGGCGCGATGCCGAAGCAGAAGCAGCTGGCGAAGGCGCGCGAGACGCTCGAGATCTACGCGCCCCTCGCGCACCGGCTCGGGATCCACGCGATCAAGTGGGAGCTCGAGGACCTCGCGTTCCAGGTGCTCCACCCGCGCAAGTACGACGAGATCAAGAAGCTGGTCGGCCAGCAGCGCGACGAGCGGGCCGAGTACGTCGCCGAGGCGGGCTCGTTCCTGGCCAAGGAGCTGGCTGCGGTGGGCATCGACGCGGAGATCTCCGGCCGCGCCAAGCACTTCTACTCGATCTACTCGAAGATGACGAAGAAGGGCCGCGAGTTCAACGAGATCTACGACCTCACCGCGATGCGCGTGATCGTCGACTCGGTCAAGGACTGCTACGGAGCGATCGGGGTCATCCACGCGCTCTGGAAGCCGCTGCCCGGCCGGTTCAAGGACTTCATCGCGACCCCGAAGATGAACCTGTACCAGACGCTCCACACGACGGTGATCGGGCCGCAGGGCCAGCCGCTGGAGATCCAGGTCCGGACCGCGGAGATGCACGAGCTCGCCGAATACGGCGTCGCCGCGCACGTCATCTACAAGGAGGGCCCGGGCGGGAAGGATCCGCAGCGGGACAAGATGACGTGGCTGCGCCACCTCCTCGACGCCGAGGGCGAGGGCGACCCGCAGGAGTTCCTCGAGGCGCTCAAGGTCGACCTGTTCGAAGACGAGGTCTTCGTCTTCACGCCGAAGGGCGAGATCAAGAACCTGTCAGCCGGCTCGACGCCGCTCGACTTCGCCTACGCCGTCCACACCGACGTCGGCCACCGCTGCGTCGGCGCGAAGGTCAACGGCAAGATCGTGCCGCTGCACGCCACGCTGCGCAGCGGCGACATCGTCGAGATCCTCACCGCCAAACGCGAGCGCGGGCCCTCACGGGACTGGCTCGGCCTGGTGCGGACGAGCCGCGCCCGCAACAAGATCCGTGCGTTCCTGAAGTCGGAACGCCGCGAGGACGCCGAGAAGAAGGGCCGCGACGAGCTGTCGGAGGCCCTCCGCAAGCGTGGGCTGCCGCCGCAGAAGCTCGGCGGCTCGCCGCTGCTCGTCGACGTGATCCGCGAGGTCGGATTCCGCAAGGCCGACGACTTCTACGTCGCGCTCGGCCAGGGCAAGATCAGCACGAAGACGGTCGTCAACAAGGTCCTCCAGCGGCTCAAGCAGGGGGAGGGCGTCGGCGAGGAGGAGCCGCCCGCGAGCGAGGGGATCCTCCAGGGCCGCGACGCCCGCGAGCGCCATCACCAGGAAGCGACCGACTACGGGATCGAGGTCGAGGGCGTCGACGACGTCATGGTCCGGCTCGCCAAGTGTTGCCGCCCGGTTCCCGGCGACGGCATCGTCGGCTACGTATCGCTCGGCCGCGGCATCACGATCCACCGCGACGACTGCAAGAACGTCAGCGCCCTGATGAAGTCGCCGGACCGATTCACCCCGGTGCACTGGGCGGGCGACAATCGCACGTCGTACCGGGTTGAGATCGCCATCGATGCCTATGACCGAACGCGCCTGCTCGAAGACCTGTCGCGGACCTTCTCCGAAGCAGGCGTGAACATCATCGAGGCCCGCTGCCTGACCAAGTACCCCATGGTCCAGAACCGCTTCGTCGTCGAGGTCGGAGACACCGACCAGCTGAAGACTGCGATCTCCAGGTTGCGCCAGATCGATCAGGTCTTCGACGCCTACCGCATCACGCCCTGACGGACTGAGGGGCGCCGGGCTCGGCGTCATCGGCGGGCTCGCGGCCGAAGGCCGCGTCGCCCACCTCTTCCATGATCCGGCGGCCCTCAGCCTCGTCCGGGGCCATCCGGCTCAGTCCAGCTCCGCCCGGATCGCCTTGGCCGTCGCCCGCAGGTGCTCCTCGTCCTCGTAGGGATTTCTCGGCCAGAAGAAGCCACGGAGGCCGTCCTTCTTCGTCCGCGGGACGACGTGGACGTGGAGGTGGGGGACGCTCTGGCTGACCTTGTTGTTGAGGGCGACGAACGTGCCCTGCGATCCCATCGAGCGGCGGACGGCGCCGGCCAGGGTCCGGGCGGTGGAGAAGAGCGGCTCGACGAGCGTGGGAGGGAGGTCCTCGATCGTCTCGTGGTGCTCGCGGGGGACGAGGAGGACGTGGCCGGGGAAGAGCGGCCGGTGGTCGAGGAAGGCGACCGTCGACTCGTCGGAGTGGACGATCTCAGCGTCGAGGTCGCCGGCGACGATCGAGCAGAAGATGCAGTCGGGGTCGCGCGCCACGTCAGGAGACGAAGCGGATCGAACCGGCGTCGACGCTGAGCTCGAGCTCGCCGTGGAGCCCGATCGGGTCGCCGTCGAGCTGGACCGGGAACTTGCGCCAGTTGCCATCGTCGTCGCGGGAAGCGGACTCGATCCGGCCCTCGGTGATCCCGTCGAAGACGTCGATCCGGCGATGATCGCCGGCGCTGGAGTTCTTCCCCAGCACGCGGCGGGCGATGAAGGGGACGTCGCGCTGGCGGGCGCGATGGAGCACCGCGAGCGAGAGCTTGCCGTCGTCGATCTCGACGCCCTTCGAGATCCGGATCTCACGGCCGCGGAAGTAGGTGAAGGGGTCGGTGTTCTGGCAGATCGCCGTGACGCCCTCGGTGTCGCCGCCGTCGCAGCGGACCTTCATCACCACCGGATTGCGCAGGTAGTCGGAATAGAAGCCCTTCACTGCGGCCCACGTGTAGTACCAGGGTCCGAGCCGGTGCTTCATCTTCGGATGGGAGTCGACCTGGTGGGCGGCGGTGGCGTCGAGCCCGGCGCCGCAGGCGAAGACGAAACGACGGCCGTTGGCGACGCCGAGGTCGATCGGCCGCGGCCGGAAGTCGTCAGCGCAGCTCAGCAGGTGCTCGGTGGCGTCGACGACGTCGTTGGGGATGCCGAGCGAGCGCGCCACGACGTTGGTCGAACCGCCGGGCAGCACCGAGATCGGGATGTCCGTGCCGTGGAGGCCGTTGACGACCTCGTTCAGCGTCCCGTCGCCACCGAACGCGACGACGATGTCGTAGCCGCCGTCGACGGCCTCACGGCCGATCTCGGTCGCGTGGTTCTGCGCCTCGGTGCTGACGGCCTCGACCTCGTAACGCCCCTGGAGCGCGTAGACGACGAGGTTCTTGAGCCGATCCGAGACGGTCGTCGCGTAGGGATTGACGATGATCAGCATCCGGCGCTTGCTGCGCCGCTCCGCATCCGGTTCGGTCACCGCGACCGTCTGCGTGTCGCTCATGACCGGATGAACGCCAATACCTCGTCGCGTTTGGCCTCCATGTCCTCGCGCGAGACGAGCGACTCGAGGTTGAGCCTGAGCAGCGGCTCGGTGTTCGAGGGGCGCACGTTGAAGTGCCAGTCGTCGTAGTCGACGGAGACGCCGTCGAGCCAGCCGATCTCGGCGTCCGAGTGCTGTTCGGCGATCGCCTTCATCTTCGCCTCGGGGTCGGCGACCTCGGAGTTGATCTCGCCGCTGATGAAGTACTTCGACCGCAGCTCGCCGACGAGGTCGGACAGCTTCCGCCCCGACTTCGAGACGAGCTCGAGTACCAGCAGCGCGGGGATCGTCCCCGAATCGGCGTTGTAGAACTGGCGGAAGTAGTAGTGGCCGGACACCTCGCCGGCGAACTCGCCTCCGATCTCCTTCATCGCCCGCTTCATGAACGCGTGGCCGACCCGGTTGATGTGCGCCGTGCCGCCGTGGGCGGCGACGGTGTCGGGGACCGCGCGGCTGGCACGGACGTCGTAGAGGATGTCGGCGCCGGGCGCCTTCTCCAGCACCAGTTCGGCAAGCAGCGCCGTCAGGAAGTCACCGTCCACGAATTCGCCCTCGTCGTCGATGAAGAAGCAACGGTCGGCATCTCCGTCCCAGGCGATCCCGAGATCCGCGCCCTCGGAGCGGACCCGCTCGATGATGAACTCCCGGTTCTCGGGCAGCAGCGGATTCGGCTCGTGGTCGGGAAAGTTGCCGTCGGGGACCCAGTAGGTCGAGATCAGCTCGATCGGGAACGTGTCGAGTAGCGGCCCGACCATCTCGCCTGCCATGCCGTTGCCGCCGTCGACGACGACCTTGAGCGGCTTCAGGACGTCGACGTCGATGAACGAGAGCGCCCGCTCGCGGAACTCGGCGGCGACGTCGACGTCTTCAGCATCCCCGCCGCCCGGAGCGTCGCCGAGTCCGGCGAGGATCAGGTCGCGGATCGCGGTGATCCCGGTTTCGCCGGAGAGGGCGAGTGCTCCCTCGCGGACCAGCTTGACGCCGGTGTAGGCCTTCGGGTTGTGCGACGCGGTGACCATTGCGCCGCCGTCGAGCTCGCGGGCGCCGACCATGAAATAGAGCATCTCGGTGCCGACCATCCCGGCGTCGAGGACGTGCGCGCCTTCGGCGACGAGTCCGTCGCGCAGCCGCCCCGCCATCTCCGGCGCCTGGAGCCGCATGTCGCGGCCGACGCCGACCCGGAGGTCGGAGACCACCTTCCCGCGCAGGTCCGCGAGCACCCGGGCGAAGGCTCGTCCCAGCAGATAGGCCGTGTCGGCGTCCATCTGGTCGCCGTAGAGGCCGCGGACGTCGTAGGCCTTGAAGATTCCCTCCGGGACCGAACCGGGCCCGCCGTCGTGGTCTGCGCTCAAGTGAAGCCTCCTTCGAGGGCGTCGTAGCTCTCTTCCAGGCTCTGCGGCATCACTCTCGTGTCCGCCAGAACCGGCATGTAGTTGTTGTCGCCGGCCCATCGAGGGACGACGTGCAGGTGGATGTGCCCTTCCACGCCGGCGCCGGCGACCCTGCCCTGGTTGAGGCCGACGTTGAAGCCCTCGGGCGAGTACACCTCCTCCATCCGGCGCATCGCCTGCTGGGCGAGGTCCATCATCTCCGCCGTGATCTCGGGGTCGATGTCCTGGAGCCGGCCGAGGTGCTCGAACGGCATCACCATCAGGTGGCCGCTCGTATACGGGTAGAGGTTGAGGATCACGAAGCAGCGCTCGCCGCGGTGGACGATCAGCGCCTCCCGGTCGTCGCCGAGCTCAGGCTTGGTGCAGAAGACGCACTCGCTTGATTTGTTCGCATCCTTCACGTAGCGGAGGCGCCAGGGCGCCCAGATCCTCTGGTTGGCCATCGGCGCCGGATCCTATTGGAGCGGTCGGGGCGCTCAGCCGTGCCTGGCCGCGAGCTTCTCGCCGTGCTCGCGCCACGCGTCGGTGAGCGCGTCCGCGGCCAGGATCTGCGGGCCGAGGGAGCTGTCCTCGAACAACACCCGCCCGAGCAGGCCGACCGAGACGTCGTGATCGGGCCGCTCGACGACTTCGATCCGATCGCCGGCGGCGACCTCGCCGGGCTCGATGATCCGGAGGTAGGTGCCGAGGCGGAGCGCCTTCGCGAACCGTTTGACGAAGCGCTGGTCGCCCATCTTCGCCCCGAGCGTGCTGCACGGCTGCCGCGGCTCGGAGACCTCGAGCAGCGCTTTGCCGACGCGCCAGCGCTCGCCGATCCGCGCCTCGCCGAGCTCGATGCCCGAGGTCGTCAGGTTCTCGCCGAAGTCACCGGGGCCGAGCTCGCGGCCGAGCTCGCCGGACCACCACTCGTAATCCTCGGCGGCGTACGAGTAGACGGCCTTGTCGTAGCCGCCGTGGACCTGCGTGTCGACGACCGAGTCGCCGGCGACCGCATCGTTCTCGAGCCGCACCGGACCGTCGGCCGGGACCTTGAAGATCCCCGTCTTCCGCGGGCTGCCGTTGATCGTCAGCAATCGCGGTCGCCCGAGGTTGACCGAGGCGACGCGCCCCCCGCCGTCGCTCACAGCCAGCCGCGCCGGCGGAAGTAGCCGAGCATCCCGACCAGGATCACCAGCATCGCGCCGATCACGAGGTAGAAGTCGAAGTCGTCGCCCTCGCCGGGCACGCCTACGTTCATCCCCCAGATGCTGGCGATCAGGGTCAGCGGCAGGACGATGACGCTGATCGAGGTGAGGACCCGGAGGATCTCGTTGACGCGGTGGTTGATCACCGACTCGTTCGTCTCCTCGAGCGCCTCGATGACCTCCTTGTAGTTCTCGAGCATGTCCCAGATCCGCTCGTGGGCGTCGACGACGTCGTCGAAGTAGATCTCGAGGTCGAGGTCGGGGGCGAGGAAGCGCTGCTTGTAGTTCTCGAGCTCGCGGAGCACCGGCCGCTGCGGGCGGATCACCTTGCGGAAGTTGATGATCTCCTGCTTGACCTTCGAGATGTCGCGGACGACCTCCTCGGACCGCTCCTCCTCGAAGATGTCGTCCTCGATCGCGTCGAGCTTGTTGCCGATCTTGCGGAGCATTGGGAAGCAGTAGTCGAAGCTGTCATCGACGATCCGGTACAGCAGGTATCCGGAGCCCCGCGAGAAGACCTTGTCCCGGAACTGCTCGCTCGAGCGGACGCGCTCGAACAGGTACTCGACCGGCTGCAGCTCCTGGTTCGGGATCGTGATCACGAAGTCGGGCCCGACGAACATGTCGAGCTCGCCCGTGTTCAGCCGTCCGACCGAGGAATCGAAGACCGGCAGGTGGAGGACGATGAAGAGGTAGTCGGGGTATTCGTCGATCTTCGGGCGCTGGTTGCGCGAGGCGACGTCCTCGAGGTCGAGGGCGTGGAAGTCGAAGTGCTCCTGGAGCCAGCTCCACTCGAGCGGCGTCGGCCGCTCGATGTGGACCCAGCGCAGGCCGGGTCCCTCGACGATCTCGATGTTCGGCTCAGGCGGCGCTGCGGGAGCGACGGCGACCGGGTCGGCGCCACGATAGGTGCGCCGTAGTCTCGGCTTCGGAAGGCTCGGCATCGTTCTCTTCCTGGGCGTCGCTCGCGAACATCAGGTGCAAGAGATTACGCGACCACGACCGCGATTACGGGCTCCGGCCGGGTGCGGCTGTTATATTGCGGCCCACATAGACCGCCACATCCAGAGGGGTGGAGGGAACTGGCCCTACGAAACCCCGGCAACCCCCCCGACGACTCGCGTCCGAAGGGGAAGGTGCCAATTCCAACAGGTGATGAACCTGAGGAGATGTGAGTGGAAGTCCCACTCAGGACCTCTGCTCACAAGGCAGAGGTCTTTTTCGTTGGAAACCGAGCTGGGACAAGGAGTACGAAAATGGCAGTAACGGGACTCAGGTGCAAGGAATGCGGGACCGCGTACCCACTGGAGGCGCTCTACGTGTGCGACCAGTGCTTCGGACCGCTCGAGGTGGCCTACGACCATTCCGGGCTCGATGCAGATTCCGTGAAGCGGCGGATCCAGGCCGGAACCGCCGGCATCTGGCGCTACTCCGACTTCCTGCCCTTCAGCTCGCGTCCCGCAAGCGCGATCGAGCCCGGCCTGACCCCGCTGGTCAAGGCCGACCGCCTCGCCGAGCAGCTCGGCGTCGGGGAGATCTGGGTCAAGAACGACGCCGCCAACCCGACCCACAGCTTCAAGGACCGCGTCGTCGCAGTCGCCCTGGCCAAGGCGCTCGAGCTCGGCTTCGACACCGTTGCCTGCGCCTCGACCGGGAACCTCGCCAACGCGGTCGCGGCCCATGCCGCGGCGGCGGGCGTCGACTCCTACGTGGTCGTGCCCTCCAACCTCGAGGAGCAGAAGCTGCTCGCGACGGACGTCTACGGGACGACGCTCGTCGGCGTCGACGGCAACTACGACGACGTCAACCGCCTCTGCACCGAACTGGCCGCGGAGCGCGGCTGGGCCTTCGTCAACGTCAACCTCCGTCCTTACTACGCGGAGGGCTCGAAGACGCTCGCCTACGAGACGGTCGAACAGCTCGGCTGGCGTCTGCCCGACAAGGTCGTCGCGCCGATCGCCTCCGGCTCCCTCTTCACGAAGATCGGCCGCGGTTTCGACGAGTGGCGTGAGCTCGGGCTGGTCGAGGGCGACAAGCCCGTCTTCCACGGAGCCCAGGCCGCCGGCTGCGGACCGGTCGCGACCGCGTTCGCCGACGGTCACGACGTCTGCCGCCCGGTGCGACCGGACACGATCGCGAAGAGCCTCGCGATCGGCAACCCGGCCGACGGGCCGTACGCCCTCGAGCTCGCCCGCGACACGGGCGGTTCGATCTCGTCCGTCAGCGACGACGAGATCCGCGCCGGCATCAGGCTGCTGGCCGAGACGACCGGCATCTTCACCGAGACCGCCGGCGGCGTCACCACCGCGACGCTGGCGAAGCTCGCCGAATCCGGCGAGCTCGGCCCCGAGGACCGGGTCGTCGTCTACATCACCGGCGAGGGCCTGAAGACCCTGGACGCCGTTCGCGAGGGTTTCGCGATGCACGTGATCGAGCCGACGCTGGAGTCGTTCTCCGAGAACGTGCCCGAGCATCGCGCCGTCACGGTCTAGGGCTCAGCTACCTTCCCAACTCGGCCCCTGCGGCAGAACCCCTTCGAACGGAGCAATCGAGATATGGCAGTAAAGGTGAAGATTCCCGCGCAGCTGCGCCCGGCCACCGGCGGCGAGGGCGAGATCGAGGTCGAGGCCGGGACGGTCGGCGACGCGCTCGACGCCGTCTTCGACAAGCACGACGGGTTGCGCGAGCGGATCACCGAGGACGGCGATCTGCGCCGCTTCGTGAACGTCTACGTCTCCGGCGAGGACATCCGCTTTCAGGACGGGCTCGAGACCGCGATCAGCGACGGCGCCGAGGTGACGATCCTGCCCGCGGTCGCCGGCGGCTGACGCCCCTCAATCATCCAGTGCCGGAGCGCGCCGAGACCGTCGCGATCCTCTGCGGGGGTCGCGGCACCCGTCTGCAGGAGCGAACCCACGCGATCCCGAAGGCGCTCGTCGAGATCGGCGGCATTCCGATCGTCCGCCACGTCGTCGGGATCTACGCCGCCCACGGCTTCCGCCGCTTTCTGCTGCTGACCGGCTATCGCGGCGAGATGATCGCCAGCTTCGCCGCGGCCGAGCGCTGGCCCGAGGGTGTCGAGGTCGAGTGCCTGCCCACCGGCGACGACACGCCGACCGGCGGCCGGATCGCGCTCGCAGCCGACCGCCTCGGCGCCGGGACGTTTGCGCTGACCTATGCCGACGGGGTCGCCGACGTCGACCTCGGTGCCGCGCTCGCGTTCCATTCCGCCCACGGTGGCGCTGCGACCGTGACCCTGGTCCGGCCCCATTCGCAGTGGGGCGTGGCGATGCTGGCCGACGACGACTCCGTCACCGGCTTCGTCGAGAAGCCGCGGATGGAACAGTGGGTCAACGCCGGCTTCATGTTCCTCGAACCCTCTGCCCTCGGCTACCTCGACGAGGGCTCCGTGCTCGAGCGCGAGCCGCTGCAGCGACTCGCCGCCGACGGCGAGCTGCGGGGGTTCCGGCACGAGGGCTTCTGGGACTGCATGGACACCTACAAAGACGCCGTGCTTCTCAACGACCTCTGGGCGGCCGGCGACCCGCCCTGGCGGATCTGGGAGCAGGCGGCGGTGGGCGGGTGAAGTCCGCTCTCGTCACCGGCGGGCGGGGCTTCGTGGGGGCCTGGCTCTGCCGGGCGTTGCTCGACCGCGATGTGTCCGTCGTCTCGCTCGACCGGCGGACGCCGCGCGAGCGCCCCTCGACGCTGGCGCTGCTCGGGATCGAGGGTGAAGTCGCCGAGGAGGCCGGGTCGCTCGGCGACCGCGAGCTGATCGACCGAATCCTCGCCGAGCACGAGGTCGACGCCGTCTTCCACCTCGCGGCCGAGACCATCGTCGGCACCGTCCGCGACGACCCCGCTGCGGCCTTCGACACGAACGTGCGCGGGACCTGGACCGTCCTCGAAGCGTGCCGGGAGCGTGGGGTGGAGCGCGTCGTCTTCGCCTCCTCGGACAAGGCGTACGGTGCCCACGACGAGCTTCCCTATCGCGAGGACTTCGCCCTGCAGCCAACGGCCCCCTACGAGGCGTCGAAGGCCGCTGCCGACCTGATCGCTCGCTCGTACTGGCCGAGCTACGGCCTTCCGGTCGCCGTCACCCGGTTCGCGAACATCTACGGCGGCGGCGATCTCAACTTCAGCCGGCTCGTCCCGGAAGCCGCGTGCGCCGCGATCGACGGCCGCGCTCCGGTCCTGCGCTCCGATGGATCGCCGGTCCGCGACCTCCTCTACGTCGAGGACGCGGCGGCCGCCTACCTCGCGATCGCCGCCTCCCTCGGCCGTGACGACGTCCGCGGCGAGGCGTTCAACGCCGGCGGCGAGCGGCCCTACAGCGTTCTCGAGATCGTCGCGGCGATCACCCGGATCGCCGGGACCGGCGTCGAGCCCGACGTCCGCGGTGCCGGCAATCCCGACGGAGAGATCGACCGCCAGTACGTCGACGCGGCGAAGCTGCGCGAGCGCTGCGGCTGGAAGCCGGAGGTCGGACTCGAGGAGGGCCTCGGGAGGGCGCTCGATTGGTATCGCGCCCACCCCGAGGTCCGCCCCCCGGTCAGCCCCTGATTCGGGGCTTACCCCCGGTCAGCCCTTGACCCGGGCCGAGCGGTAGGTCGTCCGCTTCTTGCCGCCGACCCTCGTCTTCCGCTTGATCGCGATCCGCTTCCGGCTCTCGACCTGGCTGCGGTACTTGCTGCGGATCTTCAGCCGCACCGTCTTCCGCGCGCCGGGGCGGATCCGCACCGACTTGGTGTTCGTGATTCGCGCGCCCTTGCGGCTGAGACGACCCTGCAGCCGCGAGTGGCACTTGCGCGGAGCCCGCTTCGCGCAGCGGACGCGGAACGACAGGTGCTTGCCCTTGACCGTGACCGTGCCGCCGATCGTGCCGCCGGCCAGGTCGGGGTCGTTGCCGTTCCCGTTGTTCCCGTTGCCGTTCCCATTGCCATTGCCATTCCCGCCCTTGCGGGAGCGGGCGATCAGCCGGAGCTTGGCGTAGTCGGCCGAGCTCCCCGGAACCGCCTGCACGCCGGACTCGAACCGCGAGACGACCTGGAGCCGGTAGCGGTTCCCGACCTGCATCAGGCCCGGATCGATCGCGACGACGGGCACGTTGCTCCACTGGGGCGAGCCGTCGAGGTTGGCGTCGTTGATCAACTCGACGTTCGGCCCGCCGGACAGGTTCCGGAGGCGTACGGAGTAGTCCGCCTCGTTGCCTGTGACGTCGAGCAGAGCGGCCACGTTCGCGCGCCGGTTCATGCGCAGGGCGATCTCGTCCGGCGTCGCGCCGCCGACACCCCGGTACTTGAACGCGGGGCCGGTGAACGACCCGATCGAGGTCGCCCCGACTCCGGTCAGGCTGCCGAGCTCCGTTCGCAGATAACCCGAATTGCCCGGTCCGCCGTTCGACGGCGTCGAGTTCGTGATCGACGGGCAGAGCAGCACCGGAACGCAGAGTCCTTCGCTGCTGGTCGCGCCGGTCCATCCGGCCGGTCCGTTGCGGAGCGAGATCGCTCCCTGATCCTGCGGGTAGACGCTGCGCGCCGCGCTCGCGCTCGCCGTGACGGCGAACATCGCGATCGCGCAGGCGACGCCCGCAATCCACTTACTTCCCTGCATCTTCGATTCCCTCCTTGGTCCAGCCCCCGTAGGCCGGTGTCGATGGCCGCGAGAGATGCCCGCGACCGGTGCCTTGGACCCAGGTTTCCCCGGGCGAAGCCGGAGTTCCCGCCGCAAACCGGCGGAATCCGATGCGGACGAAGATCCGGGCCTTAGCGTGGACGTCCGTACGGGACGCCGAGTTCGTCAGACGAGGCTTCGGATCAGCTCGGCGTAGCGGCGGGCGACCACGTCCGGGCCGAAGGCGTCGAGCGCGGCCCGACGGAGACCTTCGCGGTCCCAGGTGCGGCCGCGAACGGCCTCGATCGCCGTCGCGATGTTCTCCGGCGTCGGGTCGAAGATGGGCTCACCGATGTCGATGCCGATCCGGTCGCGTATCTCGACCAAGGTCGGCCCGTAGCCGGCGACCGGGGTCCCGGCGGCGAGCGCTTCGATGATCACAAGGGCGAAGGCCTCGCTTCGCGACGGCAGGCAGAGCAACTCGGCCGAAGTCATCACCTCGATCACCGACCGGACGTGGCCGCGGTGGCCGACGAACGGCGCGAAGCCGACGCGGTCGCCGATTCCGAGCTCGGCGGTCAGCGCGTGGAGCTCCTCCTCGATCGGGCCGCGTCCCTGCAGCGTCAGCTCCTGCCCCGGCAGGCCGGCGACGGCTCGCAGCAGCGACTGCGGGTTCTTGCGGTCGTTGAACGAACCGACGAAGGCGATGCCGTTGCGGGAACCGGTGACATCGAGACGCGGATCGGCGAACGCCGGCTGTACCGGGTTGTTGATCACCATCGCCCGCTCCGGGTAGCGCAGGCCGAGCTGCTCGGTCCCGACGTCGCGGGTGTGAAGCGAGGGGAAGACGACGGCCGACAATGCGTCGAGCGCTGACTGCGCGGCCTCCCGGTAACGGCCGGCGCGCTCCTCGTCCTCCTTCGCCCGGATCGCCCGCCACTCGTGGACGACGCCGATGGTCGGGAGCTCCGGTGCCACGGCCGCCTGGACGCGCACGTAGCGGGCGCCGTTGAAGGCCGCGATGTTGTTGACGAGGACCGCGTCTGGTTGTTGCTCCTCGAGCAGAAGGCGGGTGAAGCGGCGCGGGCGGCCGCCCTTGGGCTGCATGAACACCGGCATCGGAGCGAGGCGGCCTGCGATCTTCCGGTGGATGCGCTGCGGCGGCGGGATCAGGACGCCGACGGGCTCGATCCGGTGCCGCCACGGGCGCGTCCGGAACTCCTCGAGGAGGGTGACGTTGAAGCGGGTGACTCCGCCGCGCAGCTTCCCGCCCCACTCGGGCGGGACCGGGCCGACCGTGAGCAGCCGCGTCTTCAGCGCCGCGGGCGGCGGCGGGAGGCGGGGGAGCCTCACTCGGAGCCGGTCGGCTCGGCGGTGCGGCCGCAGACGGGACAGGAGTCCCCGCCCTCGAGCCCCCTGCCCTCGCAGTGGGGGCAGACCCCGATCTCCTCGAGCACGCCCAGAACCTCGTTGACGGTGCAGACGAGCAGCCGCTCCTCGTCGACCTCGACCCAGACACCGGCGCTGGCCGGGAAGACGACATGGTCGCCCGGCGTCACCGGCATCTTCACCCCCGCTTGCTCCCACCAGTCGAGCCCAGGACCGACGGCGACGACGATCCCGTGCTGAGGCGGCGGCTCGCGGGTGCCCGCGGGCACTACGAGACCGGATTGACGGACCCGGTCGGGCTCGAGTTCCTTGATCACGACCTGGTCGAAGAGGGGGCGCAGGAGGTGGCGCATCGTCGCTGGAGATTAGAGGGAGGCGGCCTAGAATCGCCCGCGATGAGCGCCTCCTGCGGATGCGGTCCGAAGTGCACCTGCGGCTGATCGGGGCCGCGGCGGTCGTGGTCGTGCTCGCGGGTTGCGGGAGTGGGGAGGGCGCGACCTCGACCGACGCCGGTACGAACGCGCCCCCGACATCGACCACGACCTCGACCGCGTCCGACCCGGCGCCGGATGCGCCGACCTTGCGTCCGCCACCGTGCCCGGACGGCGCGGCGAACTGCGAGCGCGCGTCGGGCCAGGTGGCCTACGTGGAGAGGGTCGATGCCGACGGCGACGGCGACGCCCATTTCGTGCTGGTCAGCGACGAGAGCATCACCGGGCCGGGCATCTCGGTGATCGACGTCCGGGTGGATCTGCGCCCCGACCCGCTGCCGGGCCCGGGCGACTTCGTAGCGGCCTCGGGGCCCGTCTACGAGGGCTCCTACGGGCAGCGGCAGATCCAGGCCGACGCGGTCCGGGTCCGATACGCGCGCTGAGGTTGGCGACCGGGCTCCGTGCCAAGCTGGCGCCGAGATGGAGGCCGGCGCCGAGTCGAAGCGGGCGGAGTCCGAACAGCGCGAGCTCGACCGCGTGGGGGCTTTCAGCGACGGCGTCTTCGCGGTCGCGATCACGCTGCTGGTGCTCAACATCGAGGTTCCGCCGGTCAGTGCCGACGGCCTCGACGGGGCGCTCGAGGATCTCGTCCCCGACGTCACCGCCTACTTCATCGCGTTCGCCGTGATCGGACTCTTCTGGTACGGCCACCACCGTGCCTGGTCGAGCTTCCGCCGGTCGACGCCGAAGCTCGTCTGGTCGAACATGCTGCTGCTTTCGCTGATCGCGCTGATGCCGTTCACGACGGCGCTGATGGGACGCTTCGACGAGGCGGGAGACGAGCTCGCGGTGGTGCTCTACGCGCTCAACGTCGGCCTCGCCGCGTGCGCGGACACCTTCGTGGACAAGGTCGCCTTCGACCAGGGAATCGCGCGCGTGGTCAGCGCCGGGGAACGGCGCGCCCAGATCGTGACCGGCTGGCTGCGACCGGCGATCTTCTTCGGCTCGATCCCGGTGGCGCTGCTGATCGGAGCGACGGTGGCGCAGCTCTCCTGGTTGCTGCTCCTGCTGCTCCCGTGGGTCGGCGGGCGGGTCGAGCGACGGACCGAGAGCGCTCAGGAAGCTGCGTCGTAGCGCTTCGCCGCGTAAGCCTCGCGGCGCTTCGCGAAGTCGTCCCAGACCTGACGCGGCGCAAGCCGGTGGATCTGGCGCTCGAGCGGGGCGAGAGGCGCGGCGCCGTCGGCGAAGGCCGGGATCTCGAAGGTCTTTCCGTCCGCGGTGACGGTCGCGCTCTCGGTCGCGCCGCCGATCGGCGGATCCGGGTCGGGATCGAGGTCGCGGAGCAGATCCCGTTTCGCGAGGGCCGAGTAGAGGTCGTCGACGGCCCCGGGATCGACGTCGAACTGGGCGGTGAACGTGGGGACCCCGTCGCCCGGGTAGTCAGGCACGTAGTCGAGGATTCCCTGCCCGGTCTCGTCGACCGCCAGGCGCCATTGGACGTGCGCCGGGGGAGGGACCGAGCCGTCGGAGTGCTCGACCGTGATCGCGAAGTCGTCCGGGGGGTCTTCGCCGGTCCCGGAGTCGTTGCCCCCGCACCCCGCCAGGGCGATGAGAGCGATTGCGATCGCCGGCAGTGCAGCCGGAATCGGAAAGCGCATCCCCGGAAGCGTTGCAGAGGCGCGGGAGGAGGCGACGGTTCGCTATTGACTCTGCGTCAGTTAAGCCAATAACATCGCTGCCGCCCTTCCAGGGGAGAAGGGCGAATCGACCAGGAGGAGAGCTCGTGTCCCACAACGCCGGCGCCCTGCGCGCCCTCATCGCCACCGTCCTCGTCGCCGTTCTCGCGCTGACGGTCGTCGCGACCGCCGAGGCCGGCGGTAAGCAGGGCAAGTCCGGCAAGGCCAAGGTCACCCTGAAGACCACCGCGCAGGCTGATCTGACGGGCGGCGGAGAGGTCGACGCGACGGCTTCCTGGACCGGCCGTAAGACGAAGAACATGAAGCTGTCGCTGGCCGTGATCCAAGCCGGCGAGAAGACGAACATCGCCGCCAATCGCAAGCTCTCCGTGCGCCGCGGCATTACCGCGAAGACCACCTTCGAGATCAACGGCAAGGGCGAGCCCCTCGTCCGGAGCTGTCTCGACACGAAGCTGCGACTGACGGCCCGCTACAGCCACGGCAAGAAGGACGCCAAGGTCGTGGCCACCAAGGTCGTGCAGCGGGATCCCGCTCAGTGCGACGGCGAGGATCCGGTGGGCGTCGACGTCGACACCGCCGATCGCTGCGATCCGATCGCCGCCCCCGGCCAGCAGTGCCTCTTCCCTTACCCGAACGACTTCTACACCCGGCCCGACGACTCGACTCCGACCGGTTTGCGCCTCGACCTGAAGACGGACTCGATGCCGCAGAACTCGGGCGGGACGCCGGTCGACCCGACCGAGATCAACACGAGCGACGGATTCAGCCCGGGTGCACCGATCGTCCTCCGCGTTCCCGGTCTCGACACGCCCGAGGCATTCGCGCAGACCGACCCGGTCGCGATCACCGACATGGGGGAGTCATTCGACGCGAAGCAGCCGATCGTCGTCATCGATGCCGAGACCGGCAAGCGCCAGCTGATCTGGGCCGAGCTCGACTCGAACGCGACGAGCCCCGAGAACACCGACCTCCTCATCCACTTCGGCAAGAACCTCGAGGACGGGCACCGTTACATCGTCGCCCTGCGAAAGCTCAAGGACGCCGACGGCAACACGATCGAGGCCCCCAAGGGCTTCCAGCTGCTTCGCGACGACATCCCGAGCGCGATCGACTCGATCGAGCAGCGGCGAGGCCTGTTCGGCGACATCTTCGAGCGACTCGGCGACGCCGGGATCGGCCGTCACAACCTCTACATGGCATGGGACTTCACGGTCGCGAGCACCGAGAACATCACCGAGCGGATGCTGTCGATGCGCGACCAGGCCTTCGCCGATCTCGGTGACACCGACCTGACCGACGGCGGCGTCGACGGCGACTCGCCCGAGTTCACGATCACCGACGTGACCGACTACCCGCTGACCCCGACGCCGGTCAGCGGCCGGGGAGTCCAGAACATCCGCGAGGTCACCGGCACGGTCAAGGTGCCCTGCTACATGACCGACCCCGACGGCGGCGGCTCCGCGAAGGCGTGCGACCCGGGCGCGGTCCTCAACACGGACTCCGACGGCGTGCCGCAGCAGAACGGGTTCTACGACGCCCGCTTCACCTGCAACATCCCGCGCTCGGCGGTCGATCCCGGCACCGGCGACGTGACCGCGCCGGTGCGGACTTCGATGTACGGACACGGACTCTTCGGCGATTACACGGAGGTCCATACGACCGACGTCCGCACGCTCGGGACTGACCACGGCGTGATGACCTGCGCCACCGACTTCATCGGCATGTCCGAGGACGACGTCCTGCCGGTCGCGGTCCCCGCGCTCAGCGACATGTCGAACTTCAAGCCGCTGCCCGATCGCCTTCAGCAGGGCTTCCTCGACTTCCTCTACCTCGGCCGGGCGATGATCCATCCCGACGGGTTCGCGGCCGATCCGGCGTTCAAGTTCAACGGCGATTCGGTCATCGACACGAGCAAGCCGCTCTTCTACTACGGCAACAGCCAGGGCGGGATCGCCGGCGGCGCGCTGACGGCGATCGCGACCGACTTCACGCGCTCCGTCCTCTACGTGCCCGGGATGAACTACTCGACGCTGCTGACGCGCAGCATCGACTTCGAGGATTACTCGCTGATCCTCTACCCGAGCTACCCGGACGAGTCGGCCCGGCCGCTGCTGCTGACGATGATCCAGTCGATGTGGGATCGCGGCGAGCCGAACGGCTACGCCAATCACATGACCGACGATCCGCTCCCGAACACGCCGCCGCACAAGGTCCTGATCGAGATGGCCTACGGCGATCACCAGGTCGCCAACGTCCAGACCGAGGTCGAGGCGCGGACGATCGGTGCGCCGCTGCGGGTGCCGGCGGTGGATTCGAACCGGCTCCAGCCCGGCTACACGGCTCCCTTCGTCGGCCTGCAGACTCTCGGCGACCTCAGCGGCCCGGCCGCGCGGGGGAGCGGCTTCTTCATCTGGGACATCGGGCCGAAGCGCCCGAACACGGCGACCCCCGATCCCGACGACATCCTCGGCACCGATCCGCCGCCGCTGACGAACACGGCGCCGAACGACAGCTTCGGGCTCGACCCGCACGACCGGGTGATCCGCAACACGCCGGCGATCCGCGAGCAGATCGCGAACTTCATCGACGAGAACGGCTCGATCACCGATCTGTGCGGGCCGAACCCCTGCTACGAGGCGAACTGGGACGGAGCGCTGCCGTAGTGCCCAAGGCCCGACCCAACGTGCTGCTGCTGATCACCGATCAGCAGCGGCGGCCGATGCATTGGCCCGACGAGCCCGGATGGGTCGACGCGCTGATGCCGAACTGCGCCGAGCTCGCGCGGACGGGTCTGACGTTCAACAACGGTTTCTGCAACACGGCGATGTGCTCGCCGAGCCGTTCGACCCTGTTCACGGGCCGCTTCCCGGCGGAGCACGGGGTCGAGCTGACGCTGACGGCCGCCGACCTCAAGCCCGACCCGAAGAACCTGCCCGGCGTCATCGGCGAGATGAAGAACGTGCTCGGCCGACGCGAGGCTCCGCCCCGGCGGGTGCTGACGCAGTTCGCCCGTGGGCTGTTCGACATCGGCGCGAGCCGCGGCGGCGAGACCGAGCTGCCGACCGACGTCCCGAACCTGCCGCGCCTGCTCCGGGCCCGCGGATACGACGTCGCCTACAAGGGCAAGTGGCACCTGACCCACCCGCTCGGTGGCGAGGACTCGATGCTGGCGGGCTGGACCCAGCGCGACGCCGACCGGATCTTCCGCGACTACGGCTTCGCCGACTGGGAGGCCCCGGACGCGGGCGAGAACGCCAAGGCCTCGAACTTCGGCGGTGGCAACGCCGGCGAGGGGGAGGGGTGGGACGAGGTCTACACCCGTCAGCTCGAGACCTGGCTGACCGAGCGCGATTCCGATCGCCCGTTCTGCCTGGTCGCCTCCCTCGTCAACCCACACGACGTTCTCGGCTATCCGGCCCAGTACGTCGACGGCGGCTACGCGGCCGAGGAGTTCCGTGACCTCGGGGTCCTGCTTCCCCCGAGCGTCGACGAGGTACTGTCGGACAAGCCCTCGGTGCACTCGCTGATGCGGATGGGGATGGCCGCCTACATGGGCGCGCTCGACAGTCGCCGCAAGCAGCTCGACTACGTCAACTTCTACGCCTACCTGCATCGCCTCGTCGACGCCAAGGTCGGGCGCCTGCTCGCCGCCCTCGGCGATCCCGCCGACCCGGAGTCGCTGCGATCGCAGACGGTGGTCGTCCGCGTCGCCGACCACGGTGAGATGGGGCTCTCCCACGGCGGTCTCCGCCAGAAGGCCTTCAACGCCTACGAGGAGACGATCAACGTGCCGCTGGTCGTCTCGAACCCGGTCCTGTTCCCCGAGAAGCGCGAGACCGACGCCCTCGGCTCGCTCGTCGACGTGCTGCCGACGATCCTCGAACTCGCCGGCGACCCCGAGGCGGGTGCCGCGAGCGAGGCCGACCTCGCCCTCCGGGGCCGGAGCCTCGCGCCCGTGATCGCCGCCAAGTCGGCGCCCGAGCGCGAGCGGGTCGAGCGCTCGCCGATCGACCTCGGCTCCGTCCTCAACCATCCGGCACCCGCCGAGAGCGTCCAGGACGCGATCCAGTTCACCTACGACGACCATCAGGCCGCCACTGCGCTCACCGAGGCGCCCGGCCAGCCCAACCGCGTCCGCGCGATTCGCACCCGCACCCACAAGTACTGCTTCTACTTCGACCCCAAGGGCGAACGCCCGCGGGAGTACGAGATGTACGACCTCGAGCGCGATCCGGACGAGGTCCGGAACCTCGTCGGGGTCAAGACCGGGGCCGTTCGCGATCCCGGTGACAGACAGGCCCACTCCGAGCTCGTCGAGACGCTCGGGGTGGCGATGAAGGAGGCCGGCACCGCGCCGGCCCATGCAACGGAGGTCCTCACGAGATGAACACCCCCAACCGCCGATCGCTGGCCGCAGCCGCCGTCGCGCTCTGCCTCGCCGCGCTGCTCGCCGCCGCCGCGACCGCGACTGCCCGCCCGGCTGGAGCCGGCAAGGGCGAGAAGCCGAACATCCTCGTGGTGATGGCCGACGACATGGCCCAGACGGACCTCCAGTTCATGCCGTCCGTCCGTCGCAAGCTCGCCCAGAAGGGGACGAAGTTCACGAGCGCGATCGACGCCTTCCCGCTCTGCTGCCCCGCGCGCGCGACCTTCATCACCGGTCAGTACTCGCACAACCATGGCGTGGTCGGCAACTTCGCACCGTTCGGCTGGTACGGGATGAAGAACCGTGGCAACACGCTGCCTGTGTGGCTCGACGACGCCGGGTACCGGACCGCCGCGATCGGCAAGTGGCTGAACGGCTACGGGGCGCTCGATGCGCACGGCGAGGTTCCGAAGGGCTTTGACGTCTGGCGCGGGTTGCTCGACGTCTCCGCCTACGACTACTACAACTTCGTGATGAACAAGGACGGCTCCCTGAAGACCTGGGGTGACGCGGAGTTCGCCAAGAAGCTCGTCGATTTCGCCCACATCGAGGTTGACGACCAGCCCGACAGCCTCGGGTCGATCTTCGCCGAGCTGACGAAGCTGTTCGGCCCGCCGCCGTACGACTACTGGGGCAGCGAGAAGCCGCGTGACTACTCCCCTGACGTGACCGGCGAGGTCGCCAACCGGATCGTCCGCGGCGAGCGCAACTCGAAGAAGCCCTTCTTCATCTGGTGGTCGCCGGCGGCTCCTCACCGCGAGGACGTCTCGACGACCCTGATGGGCCGGCCCGGGCCCGATCCGCGCCCGGCGCCGCGCTACACCGACGACAGCGAGCAGTTGACGCTGCCGGAGGGCCCGAGCTTCAACAACCAAGGCACCGGTCCGATCCCGGAGAACATGAATGCCGCCGGGCCGCTCGACCAGGAGGACATCGACCAGCTCAACCTCGACTACCAGGGCCGAGCTGGTTCGCTGATGGCGGTCGACGACCACGTCGCCGAGATGATCAAGACGCTGCGCGAGACCCACCAGCTCAAGAACACGGTGATCATGTTCGTCTCCGACAACGGCTGGCTCCAGGGCGAGCACCGGATCCCCGGCGACAAGTACCTGCCCTACGACGAGTCGCTGAAGGTGCCGATGATCATCCGCGGCCCCGGCGTCCCCCAGGGCCAGAAGGTCACCGGCCAGATCTCGAACGTCGACTTTGCGCCGACCCTGCTCGACTTCGCGAACGCGGCGGCCGGGCGGACGATGGACGGCCTGTCGCTGCTGCCGACGATGAAGAACCCGGACAAGCGGCCGAACCGCGCGCTCGGGATCGAGGCGCCGGCGCCGCTGTTCGCGGGCCAGATCCCGGTCAACGGCTGGGACCGCCCCTACGAGGGGGTGCGGACCGACCGCTACACGTTCGTCGAGTACACGGAGTCGGGCGACCGGCAGCTCTTCGACCGCCAGACGGACCCGCACGAGCTCCACAACCTCGCCGGTGACCCCGACTACGCCCAGATCGAGGAGCAGCTGGCGGAGAAGGCTCAGGAGCTCAGCGACTGCGCGGGCAAGTCCTGCTCGAAGATCAAGCCGTAGGAGGCGTCGCACCTGGGCACTGATCGGGATTGTGCGTCGTATGGACGCCGAATCCCGATCAGTGGGCCCGGAGCGCGGTTTAGGCCACCGCGGGGTCGCCGGCTGCTGTTCCCGGCTGAGTGAACGGCGCCCCCGGGCGAGGGGGCGACGAGGTTGGCTGGGGAACCGGGTTGCTGAACGCCGGTTTCGTTACCCGGGCGCTTGATTCGCTGCCTGAGGTGACGTTATGGGTGCCATGGCGCCGGTTTCGTTACTTCACGGCCAAATGCGGCTCCACGGGTAACGAAACGGACGCTCCAGCATGCCCGGTGGCAGCAAACGAACCTCAGAGGTCCGTTTGATGCCATCCACCTGCTCTCGCGCCCGCCGGGAGCCGTCCGCCCACGTCCCCCTTCTCCAGCAGCCGTAACGCGCCCGGCAGGATTCGAACCTGCGACCTCCGCCTCCGGAGGGCGGCGCTCTATCCAGCTGAGCTACGGGCGCTTGGGGGCGGGAGTCTAGGCGTCAGCCGCCGAGGCCGTCGGAGAGGTAGATGCCCGTGATGTGCTTGCCGTCGTTGGTCGTGAAGCCCATCGCGGACTTGCCCTTGCCGGCGATGTAGAAGCCGGCGGTGCCGTTCTTCTTGGCCTTGGGGTAGGCCTTCTTGACCTTCGAGAGCTTGTCGCCGAGGCCGAGCCCCTCCTTGGTCTCGAACTTCATCAGCGGGCCCTTGAAGCTGTACTGGCCGTCCCTGAAACCGGCGTTGATGACCGCCGAGGAGATCTCTCCCTTTTCTGCGGACAACTGCGCCGAGCCCTGCTCGCCGCCGTCGTACAGGCAGTACTTGAAATCGCCGGATGACTGGCAGTCGCCCTTGCCTCCCCAGGCGCCGTCCGCACTCTTGATCTTCATCCCCAGCTTCACGCCGGCGAGGTCGGTCGGGACCTTGATCGGCCCGTCGGGCTTCGGCAGTGCGGCGGATGCGGCGGCGGCCAGAACGAGCGACGACAACGCGGTCGCCGCGAGCACGGTGAATCTCCTCATGGCGACAACCTAGTGCAGCGGGGAGTCGCCCGGGGCGGCTCAGCCCTGATGCTTGCCGTCGACGACCGTTATCGCGGTGATCCGCTTGCCGCCGAGGGTCTGGAAGGTCATGTAGGCGTGTCCGTTGCCCGCGACGATGTAGCCGGTGCCGTTGGCGGTCTTGATCGCCTTCGGGTAGGCGCGGCGGACCTTCGAGCCCTTGCTACCGAGGCCGATGCCCTCCTTCGTCTGGAACCGCAGGAGCTTGCCCTTGAAGACGTACTCGTCGTCGGGGTCGCGACCGGCGTAGATGCCGAAGGAGCTGACGTTGCCCTGGCGCGCGGCCTCGATGAGGGCTTTCCCGGCCCGCGGATTGGCGCCTTCGTAGACGCAGCTCTGAAAGCCCCGGAAGTCGCAGTCGCCGCGACGGCCCCAGGCCTTGTTGGCCTGCTTGATCTTCTTCTTCAGCACGACGCCGGCGACCGATTCGGGCACGTCGATCCGCTTGGTGGCCTTCGGCTTCGGCAGGCCGGCGCCGGCGGCGGGGGCGAGCACCAGGGCGGCCAGCGCGGCGGCGAGGGCCGCTGTTGCGAGCTTCTTCATGGGGGCCAAGGTACAGACGCTTCCGGCTCCTCGCGCGGGTTCGCCCGCCTCCATACGCTTGCGGGCGATGGACCTCGAGGTGATCTTCCTCGGCACCGGCGGCTCGGTGCCGTCCGCCCGCCGCAACACGGCCGCCGTGCTGGTGCGGCGCGGGGGAGACCGCCTGCTGTTCGACTGCGGCGAAGGCACCCAGCGGCAGATGCAGCGCTCCGTCGGGCTGATCAACGTCGATGCGATCTTCATAACCCACCTCCATGCCGACCATTACCTCGGGCTGCCGGGGCTGATCAAGAGCTACGAGATGCAGGACCGCGAGGAGCAGCTGACGATCTACGGACCGCCCGGGTTGCGGTCGCTGTTCGACTCGCTCGCCCGGGTGATCGGAAGGCCTCGCTACGGGCTCGAGCTGGTCGAGCTGAACCGGGCCGAGGCCGTCGACTTCGGCGACTACGAGGTCGAGCCGTTCGAGGTGTCCCATCGGATCGTCGCCAACGGCTACGCGCTCCGTGAGGACGCCCGGCCCGGGCGCTTCGACCCGGAGGCGGCCCGGGCGCTCGGAGTCGAGCCCGGTCCGGCCTTCGGCGAGCTCCAGGACGGCAACGCGGTCCCCGGGTGCGACGGGACCGTCGAGCCCGACGACGTGATGGGCCCCGACCGTCCGGGGCGCTCGATCGTGATCACCGGGGACACCGAGCCTTGCGAGGAGACGGAGATCGCCTCCGAGGGAGCGGAGCTGCTCGTCCACGACGCCAGCTTCGCTTCGGCGGAGGCCGACCGGGCGGCGGAGACCGGCCACTCGACGGCGCTGGGCGCGGCGGAGCTCGCCGCGGCCGCCGGGGTCGGAATGCTGGCCCTCGTCCACATCTCGTCCCGCCACTTCGTCCCCGACATCCTCGACGAAGCGCGGACCGTCTTCGCGGAGACGGTCGCGCCGCGCGATTTCGACCTCGTGGCGATCCCGCTGCCGGAGCGCGGCGGTCCCGAGCTGGTTCCGAACGGGGCCCGCGAACTGCCCGGAACCGGCGCGGCCGTCCAGCCGCCGCGATAAAACTCGGCGGATGCCTCGTCCGCTCGCTCACTCGATCGTCGGCGTCGTTGCGCTGCTCCTGGTGGGTCTGTGCGTCGGGGCCGGCGCCGCTGCGGGCGCCAAGCAGTCCGGGGTTCCGTACCGCGGCATGACGGACCAGGACCGCGAGATCAAGCTGATCGTCGACGGCCGCGGCCGTGTCAAGCGCGGCGCCTTCTCGGCGGTCACGCAGTGCGGCGGCCGGTTCAAGCCCTTCACCGGCGACTTCACGTTCCGGGCGCCGCTGGACCGCTCGCGGCCGGGCAAGTTCCGCGACGAGGGGACGTCGCTCGACAGCGACGGCACCTACAGCGGCCGGTACAAGTGGAACATCAAGGGTGAGCGTCAGGGGAAGCGCAAGATCGACGGCAAGTTCAGCGTCGAGATCGTCTTTCGGAAGGACGGGCGCAAGTACACAACCTGCAAGGCCGAAGACGTCGCATACAGCGCGAAACTCGACGACCCAGGCGACTGATCCACCCGGAACCGCCGGACGGCCCTGCTAAGTTCCCCGCGACGTTTCCTTTAACCCGGTCCAGCGAGGCCAGGAAGGGGCGCCCATGAGCGAGAGAGTCGTCCTCGACCGGGACGATCTACGCCGGACGCTGGTGCGCATAGCGCACGAGATCATCGAGAAGAATGCCGGAGCGGGGAACGGCGAAGGCGATTCCGGGTCCGGACTCGCGATCGTCGGCATCCACACGCGAGGCGCGGTGCTCGCCCGCCGACTCCACGCGCACCTCGAGGAGCTCTCGCCGGCCGAGGTCCCGCTCGGCGACCTCGACATCTCCTTCTACCGCGACGACCTGCCGGGGCGGGCGCCGACCGACGCTCCCGTCGTCCACTCTTCGCACCTCGACTTCGACCTGGCGGGGCGGACCATCGTCCTCGTCGACGACGTCCTCTTCACCGGCCGCACCGTCCGCGCCGCGATCGACGCGCTCTTCGACTACGGCCGTCCGCAGCGCGTCCAGCTCGCGGTCCTCGCCGACCGCGGTCACCGGGAACTTCCGATCCGGCCCGACTACACGGGCAAGAACCTGCCGACGGCGCGCGAGGAGCGGGTCTACGTCCGCCTCGAGGAGATCGACGGTGAGGACGAGGTCACGATCGGCGAGGCGACGCCGGTCGGAGCCGCTCAAACCAACGGGGAGGCATCGCAATGAGGCACCTGCTCTCGATCGAGGACCTCGATCGCGACGAGATCGAGCTGATCTGCGACCGGGCGCGAAGCTTCGCCGAGGTCGGCCGCCGCGACATCAAGAAGGTGCCGACTCTGCGGGGCCGGACGATCGTCAGCCTCTTCTACGAGTCGAGCACCCGGACCAGCTCCTCGTTCGAGCTGGCGGCGAAGCGCCTCTCCGCCGACGTCGTCTCGGTCAAGTCGACTGGCTCCTCGGTCGACAAGGGCGAGTCGCTCCGCGACACCATCGCCACGCTCTCCGCCTACGAGCCCGAGGCGATCGTGATCCGCTCGCCCGAGGCCGGCGCCGCGGCCCTGGTCGCCGGCTGGACCGAGGCCGCAGTCGTCAACGCCGGCGACGGCAAGCACGAGCACCCCAGCCAGGCCCTTCTCGACGTCTACACGCTGATCGACCACGTCGGCCCGCTCGACGGCAAGCGGATCTGGATCGTCGGCGACGTCGCTCACAGCCGCGTCGCCCGCAGCTGCATCCGCGCCTTCGTGACGATGGGGGCGGAGGTCACGGTCGCCGGTCCGCCGACGCTGATCCCGCGCGGGGTCGAAACGCTCGGCTGCAGGGTCGCCTACGACCTCGACGATCTCGGCGAGGCCGACGTCATCTACGCGCTGCGGATGCAGAAGGAGCGGATGAACCACGCGTTCGTCCCGTCGCTGCGCGAATACGCCGTCAACTACCAGATCAACGGCCGCCGACTGGGGCCGCGCCAGCTCGTCATGCATCCCGGTCCCGTCAACCGCGGCGTCGAGCTCTCGCCGGAGGTGATCGACGGCCCCGCGTCGCTGATCACGGCGCAGGTCGCGAGCGGGTTGCTGGTCCGGATGGCGATCCTCTACGAGATCCTCGCCGGCGGCGAGCGCCCCCGCCCGCTGAGCCGGATCGGCGGAGGCGGCGACCGCAGCCGTGAGACCGAGGGCTCGCCGATCGGAGAGCCCGCGTGAGCGCCGAGACCGGCGACATCGCCTCCCTCGACTGGCGCGGCGCCGGCGCCGAGGGCGACCTGCTGATCCGCGGGGCCCGGGCCTTCGATCCCCGGTCCGATCTCGACCGCGAGTGCGACCTCGTCGTGCGCGGCGGCAGGATCGCCGAGATCGCCGACGCCGGCAACGGCGAGCTTCCCGACGGTGGCGAGGAGATCGACGCCACGGGACTGCACGCCTTCCCGGCCTTCTTCGACCCCCACGTCCACCTGCGCACCCCCGGCCAGGAATACCGCGAGGACATCGAGTCGGGTTCGCGAGCGGCAGCGGCCGGCGGCTTCTGCGGCATCGTCGCGATGGCGAACACCGACCCGGTCGTCGACGACCCGGCGATCGTCATGGCACTGCGCGAGCGGGCCGAGAACGAAGCGGTGGTCCCGACCGGCTTCGTCGGCACCGTGACGAAGGGCATGGAGGGCCGCGAGCTCGCCGAGATGGCGGCGCTGCGTGAGGCCGGGGCAGTTGGGTTCTCCGACGACGGACTGCCGATCACCGACGCCGGCGTGATGCGCCGCGCGCTCCAGTACCAGCACCTCGTCGGCGGGACGATCCTCCTCCACGAGGAGGATCCGGCCCTGACCGGCGACGGGGTGATGGGGGAGGGTGCCGTCTCGGCGGCGCTCGGCCTCGGCGGTGTCCCCGACGTCTCGGAGTCGACGATGATCGCCCGCGACGGCGCCCTCTGCCTCTACGAGGACGCCCGCGCCCACGTCCAGCATCTGTCCGCCCGGGCCTCGGTCGAAGCCGTCGCCGTCGCCAAGGAGGCCGGCGCGAAGCTGACGGCGGAGCTGACGCCGCATCACCTCGTCCTCATCGACGAGGAGGTCAGGAGCCTCGACGCCCGGTTCAAGATGAACCCGCCGCTGCGGACCGAGGACGACCGCCAGGCGCTGATCGAGGCGCTGCGGAGCGGCATCGTCGACTGCATCGGCACCGATCACGCGCCGCACGCGCCGCACGAGAAGGAGATTCCGTTCGAGGCCGCCAACATGGGCGTGACCGGCCTCGAGACCGCGTTCGCCGCGCTCTACACCGAGCTCGTCCTGCCGGGTGTCGTCGACCTCGGCCTGATCGTCGAGCGGATGGGCGCGGGCGCCGCCCTCTTCGACCTCGAGCCTGCGCGAATCGAGGTCGGCGCTGAGGCGGACATCGCGCTCGTCGACCTCGACCCCGAGTGGGAGGCCGGGGCGGACGGCTGGGAGAGCCGCTCCGTCAACTCCTGCTTCGCCGGGCGACGGCTGCGGTCCCGTCCGGTGGTCACGATCGTCGCCGGCACCGTCGCCTACCGCCGCCGCGAGTTCACGATGAAGGTGGCCGGATGAGCGCCCGCCTCGATCCCGAACGCGCCGCGCTGGTGGTCGTCGACGTCCAGGAGGGCTTTCGCAAGGCGATCCCGGACTTCGACCGGATCGCCGCCGCGACCGCGACCCTCGTTCGCGGCGCCGAGGCGATGGACGTGCCGATCGTCGTCACCGAGCAGTACCCGAAGGGGCTCGGAGCAACGGTGCCCGAGGTGGCCGAGGCGCTTCCCGCGGACGTCGCGCCGCTGCCGAAGACCGTCTTCTCCGCCGCTTCCGCCGACGGCTTCGGGCTCGAGGGCCACGAGCAGGCGATCGTCTGCGGAATCGAGACCCACGTCTGCGTCAACCAGACCGTGCTCGAGCTGCTCGACCGGGGGATCGAGGTCCACGTCGTCGCCGACGCAGTCGGCTCGCGCACCGCGGCCAACCGCGACCTCGGCCTCGCGAAGGCCGAGCGCGCCGGCGCCTGGCTGAGCAGCGTCGAGACGGCGCTCTTCGAGCTTCTCGGCGAGGCCGGCACCGACCGCTTCAAGGCCGTCCAGCGTCTCGTCCTGGAGCTGGCGCCGTGAGCGGCTACGTCCTGCTCGAGGACGGCTCGCGCCTCGACGGCGAGCTCTGCGGCGCCGCCGACTCCGAGGCGCTCGGCGAGGTCGTCTTCAACACCGGGATGACCGGCTATCAGGAGTCGGTCACCGACCCGAGCTACGCCGGCCAGATCATCACCTTCACCTACCCGCTGATCGGCAATTACGGGGTCAGCGCGGAGGCGATGGAGTCCGACGCGGCGCACGCCCGTGGCGTGATCATGCGCGAGGCCAAGAACGCCGAGGACTGCGCCACCGCCGAGCGCGGCTGGCTCGACTGGCTCGACGACTGCGGCGTCCCGGCCATCGCCGGCGTCGACACGCGGGCGCTCGTCCGCCACATCCGCGACGCCGGCGCGATGCGGGGCGGCATCTTCTCGGCGGCGACGCCGGTGGCAGAAGCGCGCGAGCGGATCGCCGCCGAGCCCGCGATGGCGGGCTCCGACTTCGCCCGAACGGTGACCCCGTCGGAGCCGGTGCTCCTCGACGGCGACGGTCCTCACATCGTCGGGATCGACACCGGCATCAAGCTGTCGATCATCCGTCAGCTCCGCGAGCGCGGCTGCCGGGTGACCCTGCTGCCCTGCGACTCCTCTCCCGAGGACGTCCTCGCTCACGATCCGGACCTCGTCTTCCTCGCCAACGGTCCCGGCGACCCCGGCGCCCTCGACTACGTCGTCGGCACGGTCCGGGAGCTCGTCGGCAAGCGGCCGGTGTTCGGCATCTGCCTCGGCCACCAGCTCCTCTGCCGAGCGGTCGGGCTCGAGACCTTCAAGCTGCCGTTCGGCCACCGCGGGACGAACCACCCGGTCAAGGACCTCGCCACGGGGAAGATCGAGATCACCTCCCAGAACCACGGGTTCGCGGTCGCCGGGCCGAACGGTGAGACGCGGATGGAGACCGACGAGCCGATCCGCTGGGAGACCGACTTCGGCGCCGCCGAGCTCTCCCATCTCAACCTCTACGACCGCACCGTCGAGGGCCTGACCCTGCTCGACGTCCCCGGCGGCACGGTCCAGTACCACCCCGAGGCCGGGCCGGGGCCGCACGACGCCCGTTACCTGTTCGACCGCTTCCTGGAGCTCGCCGCCTGATGCCACGCCGTGACGACATCGACAAGATCCTGCTGATCGGCTCCGGGCCGATCGTGATCGGCCAGGCCGCCGAGTTCGACTACTCGGGGACGCAAGCCTGCAAGGTGCTGCGCGAGGAGGGCTACGAGATCGTCCTCGTCAACTCGAACCCGGCGACGATCATGACCGACCCCGAATTCGCCGACCGGACCTACGTCGAGCCGCTCGTCCCTGAGGTCGTCGCGGCGATCATCGAGCGCGAGCGCCCCGATGCCCTGCTGCCGACGCTCGGCGGCCAGACGGCACTGAATCTGGCCAAGAGCCTCCACGACGACGGGACGCTGGAGCGCTTGGGCGTCGAGTTGATCGGTGCCGATTACGACGCGATCCACCGGGCTGAGGACCGGGAGGCGTTCCGGGAGACCATGGAGGGTGCGGGGCTGCGGATGCCGAAGTCGATGATCGCCGAGTCCCTGAACGACGTCGAGCAGGCGCTCGCGGAGGGCCGGTTGCCACTGCCGGCCATCGTCAGGCCCGCGTTCACGATGGGTGGCCAGGGCGGCGGCGCCGCCGAGACCGAGACCGAGCTCCGCCAGATCGTCTCCGAGGGCCTCGCGGCGAGCCCGATCAACCAGGTGCTGATCGATGAATCGGTCCTCGGCTGGGGCGAGTTCGAGCTCGAGCTGATGCGAGATCGGAACGACAACGTGATCGTCGTCTGCTCGATCGAGAACATCGACCCGATGGGCGTTCACACCGGCGACTCGGTGACCGTCGCTCCGGCCCAGAGCCTCAGCGACGCGCTCTACCAGGAGCTTCGCGACCAGGCGATCAAGGTGATCCGCGCGGTCGGCGTCGAGACCGGCGGCTCCAACGTCCAGTTCGGCGTCCATCCGGAGAGCGGCGAGATCGTCGTGATCGAGATGAACCCCCGCGTTTCCCGGTCATCGGCGCTGGCGTCGAAGGCGACCGGGTTCCCGATCGCGAAGATCGCCGCTCGGCTCGCGGTCGGCTACACGCTGGACGAGATCCCCAACGACATCACCCGGGCGACCCCCGCCGCCTTCGAGCCGACGATCGACTACGTCGTCACCAAGATCCCGCGCTTCGCGTTCGAGAAGTTCCCCGGCAGCGAGGGACGGCTGACCACCCACATGAAGTCCGTCGGCGAGGCGATGGCGATCGGGCGCACCTTCCGGGAGTCCTTCGCGAAGGCGATGCGCTCGCGCGAGCTCGACGCGCCGGCCGAGTTCCCCGAGGGCGACGAGGAGCTGCTCGACCGCCTCGAGGTGCCGTCGTCGGACCGTTTCGACCTCGTCCTCGAGGGATTCCGGCGCGGGCTCGGGGTCGAGCGGATCCATGCCCGGACGGCCATCGACCACTGGTACCTGCGGGAGCTCGAGAAGCTGGCGCTCGAGGGCGACGGAACCGAGGAGCTCGAGCGGACCTACAAGTCGGTCGACACCTGCGCCGCCGAGTTCGAGGCCGAGACGCCGTACTACTACTCGGCCCACGAGCGCCCGGGCAGCGGACCGATCGCGCTCGGTGAGGTCCGGCGCGGAGATCGCCCGAGCGTCGTCATCCTCGGGTCGGGGCCGAACCGGATCGGGCAGGGGATCGAGTTCGACTACTGCTGCGTCCACGCTGCGATGACCGTCCGTGAATCGGGCCGGGACGCGGTGATGGTCAACTGCAATCCGGAGACGGTCTCGACCGACTACGACACCTCCGACCGCCTCTACTTCGAGCCGCTGACGGCCGAGGACGTGCTCGCGGTGATCGAGCAGGAGCAGCCCGAGGGCGTGATCGTCCAGTTCGGCGGACAAACCCCGCTGCGGCTGGCGAAGGAGCTCGAGGAGGCCGGTGTGAACCTGCTCGGGACGCCGGTCGACGCGATCGATCTCGCCGAGGACCGTGGCCGGTTCGGCGCGATGCTCGAACGGCTGGGCATCGCCCATCCGCCGTACGGGACCGCACTCAGCGCCGAAGAGGCGGAGTCGATCGCCGGGCGGGTCGGGTTCCCGCTGCTGGTCCGGCCCTCGTACGTGCTCGGCGGCCGCGCGATGGAGATCTGTTACTCGACCGACGACCTCGCCACCTACCTGAGCCGCTACGCGAAGGCCGACCGCGAGCACCCGCTGCTGCTCGACCGCTTCCTCGAGGACGCGATCGAGGTCGACGTCGATGCGCTCGCCGACGGCACCGATTGCGCCCTCGCCGGCGTCATGCAGCACGTCGAGGAGGCCGGGGTCCACTCCGGCGACTCCGCGTGCGTGCTGCCGCCGATGAGCCTCGGCGAGGAGATGCTCGGGCGGATCGCCGAGACGACAAAGGCGCTCGCCCTCGAGCTCGGTGTCATCGGGCTGATCAACATCCAGTACGCGGTCGCCAGCGGCGAGCTCTACGTGATCGAGGCGAACCCGCGGGCGTCGCGGACGGTGCCGTTCGTCAGCAAGGCGATCGGCGCCCCGATCGCGAAGATCGCCTGCCGGCTGATGCTCGGCGAGAAGCTGGCCGACCAGGAGCTGCCCTCGATGCCGAAGAGTCACGTCTCTGTCAAGGAGGCGGTGCTCCCCTTCAACCGCTTCAGCGGCGCCGACACGGTCCTCGGCCCGGAGATGAAGAGCACCGGCGAGGTGATGGGGGTCGCCGGCGACTTCCCGGCCGCATTCGGAAAGGCGCAGACGGCCGCGGGGATCAACCTGCCCTCCTCGGGAACCGTGTTCATCACCGTGACCGACAACGACAAGGCCACGGCGATGCAGCTCGCGACCCGGTTCTGCGACCTCGGCTTCAAGATCGTTGCCACCGCGGGGACCGCGCAGGCGATATCGCGAATGGGCGTGCCGGTCGAGACGATCCACAAGATCCAGGAGGGCTCGCCGAACGTCGTGGATTACATCGAGCGCGGCGAGGTCGACCTCGTCATCAACTCGCCGACCGGCTCCGGCGCCCGCACCGACGGCTATGAGATCCGCAGCGCGGCGACCCGCAACGGAATCCCGTGCATCACGACGATGACCGGCGCGACCGCGGCCGCAAGGGCGATCGGCGCCTTCCAGGGCGACGGCAGGATCGAGGTGCGGAGCCTGCAGGAGCTGAACGAAGACTCCGCGCCCACGCCCGCCGAGCAGGCGTAGGCCTGGTGCCGGCGCGGGCGGACAGCGAGGTGCGCGGCGCCGACGGGCGCGTGGTGGCGCCGTTCGGGCGCCGGCGCGGTGAGGTGGTCGGCAACGAGTCGAGCGGCGGCTACCGGATCGTGACCGCACGTGACTCCGGCGGGCCGATGCCGGAGGCGGGGCAGTTCTACATGCTGGCCGCCGAGCGCGGCTGGGGCGGCGACGGCGAGCGTCCGTTCCTGCCGCGGGCGTTCTCGGTCGCCGAGGCGACATCCGGGCCGGAGGGCGTGCTCCTGTCGTTTTTGCTCGAGGACGTCGGCCCCGGGACCGGGAGGCTGGCCGAGCTCGAGGCGGGGGAGGGGCTGCTGCTGACCGGCCCGCTCGGCCGCCCCTTCTCGATGCCGACGGAACTCAACCCGCAGGCGGCAGGGGCGATCCTCGTCGGCGGCGGGATCGGGCTCGCGCCCCTGGCGATCTGGCGCCGGGCACTGGCGGGGCGGGGGATACCCGAGCGCTCCCTGCTCGGCTTCCGCGACGAGGCGCACTCGGGTGGACTCGAGCTGTTCCGCTGCTCGGAGATCCGGCTGGCGAGCGAGGACGGGCATGCCGGCCATCGCGGCTACGTGACCGACCTGCTGGAGCGGATGCTGGAGGGCGATTCCGCCGCGACCGCGGTCGTCTATGCCTGCGGCCCGCCGGCCATGCTCGAGGCCGTGCGCGTCCTCTGCGAGGCACGGGACGTGCCGGCCGAGCTGGCGATGGAGTCGCCGATGGCCTGCGGCTACGGCGCCTGCTTCGGCTGCGCGGTGCCGCTTCGGTCCGGTGGCTACATGCGGCTCTGCGTCGACGGCCCGGTGATCCGGGCGGCGGACGTCGAGACCGCGCTCGTCGAGGGAGCGGGGCACCGGTGAGCGTCGATCTCTGCGGCATCGAGCTTGCGCACACGATCATCAATGCCTCGGGCACGTTCGACGCGATCGCGGCGCGGCGGGCGTTCGGCGACGCCGTGATCGAGCGGTTCCCGTTCAGCGCCTACGTCTCGAAGACGATCACTCCCGCCCCGCGAACCGGCAACCCGCCGCCGCGGCTCTGGGAGGAGCCGTCGGGGATGGTCAACTCGATCGGGCTCCCGAACAAGGGACTGGAGGGGTTCCTCGAATCGGACCTGCCGCAGCTCGCCGAGCTGCCGGTGCCGCTGATCGTCTCGGTCATGGCCACGAGCGCCGAGCAGTTCGAGCCGCTCGTCGCCGCCGTCGCCGAGCGCCCCGAGGTGGCCGGGCTCGAGCTCAACGTCTCCTGCCCGAACGTGCACTCCGGTCTGATCGTCGGCGAGGAGCCGGGGGAGACCGCGGCGCTGATGGAGCGGCTCCGGCCGCTGACGGCCAAGCCGCTGATCGTGAAGCTGACGCCCAACGTCGCCGAGCCCGCCGCGATTGCGATCGCCGCCGAGCAGGGCGGAGCCGACGCGGTCTCGCTGATCAACACGATCAAGGCTGCGCCGCTGCTCGTCGACGGCACACCGTGGCTCGGGGCCGGAAGCGGCGGACTGTCGGGCCCGGCGGTGCGATCGATCGCGCTCAAGCAGGTGGCCGACGTCGTCTCGGCGGTGGAGATACCGGTCGTGGGGATGGGCGGCGTCGAGCGCGGTGCCCATGCCGCGGCGCTGCTGGGCGCCGGGGCGGCGGTGGTGGCGGTCGGCACCGCGAGCTTCCGCGACCCTCTGGCCGCCGAGCGGATCAGGGGCGAGCTCGAGGCGCTGGGCGCGCCCGCACCGGCCGGGGCCGGAAACACCTAATTTCCGCGATCTTCCTGTGGCGCCCGCCACGTTCGGTCTCGACCTCGACTTGAGCTTGAGCCGAATTCACACCAATTCGCCCGTTTTCGCCTTGCGCGTGGCCGAGCCGTGTATATGATCGCCGCGCCGATGGCCCCCGCCTCCTCGACCTCGACATCCGTCCCCGCGCGCAGCCACGACCAGCGCATGAGGGCACTCGAGGCGGCGAACGAGATCCGGACCCGGCGGGCCCAGCTCAAGCGCGATCTCAAGGCCGGCAAGGTCCAGATCGAGGGCCTGCTGCTCGATCCGCCCGAGTACCTGGAGACCGCCAAGGTCTTCGACATGATGCTCGCCGTCCCGAAGTACGGCCGCGTCAAGGTCAACCGGATTCTCAACCAGTGCCGGGTCTCGCCCTCGAAGACGATCGGCGGGCTCTCGGTCCGCCAGCGCTCCGAGCTCGTCGCGCTCCTGCGGCGCCGCTGAGCCGCCGCCAAGCCGGTAAGAATCGGCCGTCGTGTCGGCTGTATTCGTCATCACCGGGCCCTCCGGCGTCGGCAAGGGGACGCTGATTCGCGCCCTCCGCGATCTCGTTCCCGAGCTCGAGCTCTCGACCTCGGCGACCACCCGCCGCGAGCGGGCCGGCGAGGTGAACGGCGTCGACTACCACTTCCTCGATCGCGAGGAATTCGACCGGCGGGTCGACGAGGGCGACTTCCTCGAGCACGCCACCTACAGCGGCAACCGCTACGGCACCCTGCGCACAGAGGTCGAGGAGCGCAACGCCCGCGGCGCCCCGGTCGTCCTCGAGATCGAGCTCCAGGGCGCCCGCCAGGTGCGCGGCACGATGCCCGAGGCCGTCCAGATCTTCATCGCGCCGCCGGACCCCGCCGACCTCCGCCGCCGCCTCGAGGGCCGCGGCACCGACGACCCCGAAACCATCGAGGCCCGCCTCGCCGTCGCCGAGGAGGAGCTCGCCGCCCGCGACGAGTTCGGGCACACCGTCGTCAACGACGAGGTCGACCGGGCTGCCGCGGAGTTGGCGTCGATCGTGCGGGGGAGTTGGGGGGCTAGTTCGCTGTCGCCTCGTCGTCGCACGAGGCTTGGGCGGGGGTTCGGCTGGGGAGGGGGGATCGGAGGGGACCCTGCGATCGAATGCAACGAAACGGCGGTGTGGGCGCCGAAACGTTGGATTCGAGCGCTGGAACGGGCGAGTGGCACGTTTCGGACGTATGTCGTCCGAAATGTCGCTTTGACCGTGGGTCAACGGAGAATCGCCGCCTCGGGCCCCCTTCCCCCGCCAAAACAACCGCTGGGCGGGGTGGAACGTCTGCCAACGTCCCTGCGCACGCATTCGCAGGCCCCTAACGGCTTCCACCGCTTGCCCTACACTGCCCGGCGATGATCAAGCCTCGAGTAGACAAACTGATGGAGAAGACCGACTCGCACTACACGGCGGTCGTCGTCGCCGCGAAGCGGGCCCGGCAGCTGAACAGCTACTACCGCGCGCTCGGCGAGGGCACCTACGAGGAGCACACGCCGCCGATGGTCGAGGCCGACAGCGACAACTACCTCACGATCTCGCTCGAGGAGCTCGCCGCCGGCAAGATCAACTACGAGTACCGGCACTAGCTGCTGTTCTCGCGCCCGGCTCTGCGGGCGCGTCACATCCCGGAGGCGGCCGTGGCAAGAATCCTGATCGGCGTCAGTGGCGGAATCGCCGCCTACAAGGCGGTCGAGCTCGCGCGCCTGGCGACGCTGGCCGGCCACGGTGTCCGGGTGACGATGACCGATGCCGCGAGCCGATTCGTCGGCGCCGCCACCTTCGAGGGCATCACCGGTGCCCCGGTCCTGACCGACGAGTTCAGCCGCGACCCGCTGCGAGGGACCTACCCGGGGGAGGAGATGCCGGCGCATGACCCGATCTCCCATCTCGCCGTCGTCGAGGCCGCGGACGCCTTCGTAATCGCCCCGGCGTCGGCCAACACGATCGCCAAGCTCGCCGCCGGCATCTGCGACTCATTCCTGACGACGTCTTTCCTCGCCTGCACCGCGCCGCGGATCGTCGCCCCGGCGATGAACGGCCGCATGTGGGCCGCCGAGGCCACCCGGGCCAACGTCGCACTCCTGCGCGAGCGCGGGGTGGAGGTGCTCGAGCCCGGCGAGGGCGCCCTGGCGTCGCGTGGCGAGCACGGCCCCGGCCGGATGCCGGAACCGGCCGAGATCCTCGCCGCGATCGACGCCTCCCTTGCCGCGGGCGCTGATCTCGCCGGCAAGCGCGTCCTCGTCACCGCGGGCGGCACCCGCGAGGCGATCGACCCGGTCCGCTTCATCGGCAATCGCTCGAGCGGCCGAATGGGAATCGCGCTCGCCGAGGCCGCAGCCCGCCGCGGCGCCGACGTGACCCTCGTCGCCGCGAACGTCGCGCTGCCGGCCGCCGGGGTCGAACGGATCGACGTCAGCAGCGCCGCCGAGCTCGAGGCCGCCACGCGCGCCGCCTTCGCCGATGCGGACATCCTCCTGATGGCGGCCGCGGTCGCCGACTTCCGCCCGGCGGCACCGAACGAGGGGAAGCTGGTGCGCGAGCAGGGCTCCGAGCTGAGCCTCGCGCTCGAGCCGACCGCCGACGTCCTCGCCGGGCTCGCCTCCGAGCGCCGCGACGGCCAGGTCCTCGTCGGCTTCGCAGCCGAGCACGGGGGCGAGTTCGTTCAGCGCGCCCGCGGCAAGCTCGAGCGCAAGGGAATCGACGCGATCGTCGTCAACGACGTCTCCGACGCCACGATCGGCTTCGAAAGCGGAGAAAACGAGGTCACTGTCGTCTCGAGCGCCGGCGATGAGCGGCTCCCGCGAGGCAGCAAGCGCGAGGTCGCCGACACGATCCTCGACCGCGTCGCAAAGCTCGCCTGAGCGGTTGCCCGCGGGCCGGTCCCCTCGCATTCCTACACTTCCTGCCGTGAAGGACGTCCTCATCCTCGGCTCGACGGGCTCGATCGGCGAGCAGGCCATCGACGTGATCGACCGCTCGCCCGAGCTCCGGATCGCCGGGCTCTCGGCGGGCTCGAGCTGGGAGCGCCTCGTCGAGCAGGCCGAGGCCTGCGGAGCGGGCGCGATCGCGCTCGCCGACGGAGCCGCCGCGGCCGCCGCTCGTGACTCCGGCTGGAACGGCACCGTCCTCGCGGGCGAGGACGGCATCCGCGACCTGATCGCCAGGACCGAGCCCGACGTCGTCCTCAATGCGATCGTCGGTTCCGCCGGCCTCGGTCCGACGATCGCGGCGCTCAGCGAGGGCATCGAGCTGGCGCTCGCCAACAAGGAGAGCCTCGTCGTCGGCGGCGAGCTCGTCATGGCGCTCGCGGAGGCTTCCGGCGCCAGGATCCTGCCGGTCGACTCTGAACACTCCGCGCTGCACCAGCTGATCGGCTCCGAGCCGCCCGGCGTGGTCGAGCGGCTCGTCCTCACCGCTTCCGGCGGCCCGTTCCGCGGCCGGACGGACCTCGACGGCGTCAGCCGCGAGGAGGCCCTGGCCCATCCCACCTGGGAGATGGGCGGGAAGATCACGATCGACTCGGCGACCTTGATGAACAAGGGCCTCGAGCTGATCGAGGCACACCACCTGTTCGGTGTCCCCTACGAGCGGATCGACGTCGTCGTCCACCCGCAGTCGCTGATCCACTCGCTGATCACCTTGGTCGACGGGGCGATGCTCGCGCATCTCGGCCATCCCGACATGCGCGTGCCGATCGCCTACGCCCTGCACGGCCCCGACCGGATCGACCTGCCCGTCGAGCCCCTCGACCTCGCCGCGATCGGCGCGCTCACGTTCGAGGAGCCCGACACCGAGGCCTTTCCCTGCCTGCGGCTCGCCCGCGAGGCCGGCGCCGCAGGGGGGATGGCGCCCTGCGTCCTCAACGCCGCCAACGAGGTGGCCGTCGGCGCCTTCCTCGCCGGCGAGATCGGCTTCACCGGAATCCCCGAGATCGTCGAGCGGGTCCTCGATTCGACGCCGGCCCCGGCGCCTGCCCACTTCGCCGATCTGTTCGAGTGCGACGCCGAGCGCGCCGGCGAGCGGCCGAGGAGCTGAACGCGCTCGCGACGACGCCGAACGGAGCCGCCGGGTGAGCTGGTTCCTCGCGATCGCCGGTTTCGCGCTGCTCGGCCTGGTGCTCCACGAGGCGGGCCACTTCACCGCCGCCAAGGCCGTCGGCATGCGGGTCGAGCGCTTCTTCCTGTTCTTTCCGCCGAAGGTCGTGTCGATCCGCCGCGGAGACGGAATACGGAATCGGCGCGATCCCGCTCGGCAGCCTTCGTGAAGATCACCGGGATGAACCCCGAGGAGGACATCCCTCCCGAGGTCGTCGAGCGCGCCTACTACCGCCAGCCCTCTGGGAAGCGGATCGTGGTGATCGCCGCGGGGCCGTTGTCAACATCGCCCTCGCGCTCATCCTCTTCTTCGTCCTCGCAGTCGAGTTCGGGCTCGACATCGGCCCGACCAACACGGTCGGCACCGTCAGCTCCGATCTGCCCGCGGCCGAGGTGCTCCAGACCGGCGACGAGATCGTCGCCGTCGACAACCAGGATCGGGTCGCCGGCCTACCTCCGGAGAAGCTCGCCGAGACCGTCCGCGACCAGGTCGCCACCCACAAGTGCGAGGGGGAACCGACCGACAGCAGTTGCGAAGGCCCGACCGCTTCGACCCCTGAAGATCGTGCGCGACGGCGAGCCGCAGTTCGTCGGATCAAGCCGGTCTACGACGCACCGGAGGCCGTGCCCGGCCAGCCCGCGGTCGAGCCGCGGATGGCCGTCGGATTCGGCTACGAGCAGATGCGCGAGACCGTCCCGCCAGGCCAGGGGCGGCCAGCTTCGCCTTCGACCGCCTCTGGTACGTGACGTCGCAGACGGCGACGGTCTTCTCCACATCTTCGAGCCCGAGGTCCGCGATCAGCTCTCGGGCGTCGTCGGCGCCACCGAGGTCACCCGGCAGAGCTTCGAATTCGACACGCCAGGCGATCGGTGTCCTCGCGGTCATCAGCCTCTCGCTCGGCCTGATCAACCTGCTCGTTCCTGCCGCTCGACGGCGGCCACATCTTCCTGGGCGTCGAGCTCCGCGGCAAGCCCGTTCCGCTGCGGATCATGGAGCGGTCCGGAATCGTCGGATTCGCCCTCGTCCTGATCTGGCCTTCGTGATCGGGCTCGAAAACGACATCAGCAGGCTGACCGGCGACGGCTTCAGCGTCCGCTGAGCCGCACCCCTCCGGCATAACCGCTGCGTTGCGGTAGTTTTCGCCGTACCCCGAGAACCTGGAGGGCACTGAGGATGGAAGCGACGGCGGCTGAGCGTTACACGACAGGTGGGCCTGGAGTCAGACCTGCGTCCACGAGCTTCCCGGCTGCGTTCCTGGAGACGGTGGAGCGGCTCGGGGACGGGACCGCAGTCGTCGACGGCGAGCGCTCCTGTCACCTGGAACGAACTGCGCGAGCAGGCACGCGCCGTAGCCGGCGGCCTCGCCTGATCGGGGTGGGCAAGGGCGACACGGTCGCGCTGATGCTCAACAACCGCCTCGAGTTCTTCCCGATCGACCTCGGCGTCGTCACCCTCGGCGGCGTCCTGCTCTCGATCTACCAGACCGCCTCGCCGGAGCAGATCGCCTATGTGGTCGGCGACGCCGGCGCCAAGGTGGCGATCGTCGAGAAGTCCTACCTCGAGACCTTCGAGAAGGCTGGAACGGACGTCGAGCACATCATCGTCCTCGACGGCGAGGGCGGCACGATGAGCTTCGACGAGCTGATCGCCGTCGATCCCGACTTCGACGACGCCGCATCCGCAGCCGGAGTCGAGCTCGACGACACGCTGACGCTGATCTACACGTCGGGCACCACCGGCCCGCCGAAGGGCGTCGAACTGACCCACCGGAACCTGCTCGGCCTCGTCTCCGGCGTCGACGACCTCATCGACTTCCCGGAGGAGGGCGGCCAGATCATCTCCTGGCTGCCCGCCGCCCACATCGCCGAGCGTGGCGCGCACTACTACCTGCCGCTGACCAAGGGCGGAACCGTGACCGTCTGCCCGGACCCTCGGCAGATCATCGAGTTCCTGCCGCAGGTCCGCCCGACCTGGTTCTTCGCCGTCCCGCGCGTCTGGGAGAAGCTCAAGGCCGGGCTGGAGACGATGCTGGCCAGCCTCCCCGACGAGCAGCGCGAGCCCGCCCAGAAGGGCCTCGAGGCCGCAATCGCCAAGGTCCGCGCCGAGCAGGCCGGCGAGGAGGTGCCCGCCGAGATCGCCGCCGCCGCTCAGCAGATGGAGGAGCAGATGTTCGGCGGCCTCCGGGCTCACCTCGGGCTCGACCAGATCGCCGCCGTCAACGTCGGCGCCGCGCCGACGCCGGTCGAGGTCCTCGAGTTCTTCCACGCCATCGGCGTTCCCGTTGCGGAGCTCTGGGGGATGTCGGAGACCTGCGGTGCCGCGACCGTGAACCCGCCCGGCAAGGTCAAGCTCGGGACCGTCGGCCCGCCGATGCCCGGCGTCGAGGTCCGGCTCGCCGAGGACGGCGAGGTCCAGGTCAAGGGAAGCCTGATCATGTCCGGCTACCGGAACCTCCCGGAGAAGACCGCGGAGACGATCGACGACGAGGGCTGGCTCTCCACCGGCGACATCGGCGAGATCGACGAGGACGGGTACCTGAAGATCGTCGACCGCAAGAAGGAGCTGATCATCAACGCCGCCGGCAAGAACATGTCGCCGGCGTCGATCGAGTCGAACCTGAAGGCGGCGAGCCCGCTGATCGGCCAGGCGGTCGCGGTCGGCGACGCCCGGCCCTACAACGTGGCGCTGATCGTCCTCGATCCCGAGTACGCACCGGCCTGGGCCGCGAAGCAGGGCATCGAGGAAGAGGACATCGCCGCACTCGTCGAGAACGAGAAGGTGCTGGCGGCGGTCCAGGAGGCCGTCGAGGCGGCCAACGCGAAGATGTCGCGGGTCGAGCAGATCAAGAAGTTCAAGCTGCTGCCGGAGGAGTGGATGCCGGGCGGCGACGAGCTGACCCCGACGATGAAGCTCAAGCGCCGGCCGATCGCCGACAAGTACGACGCCGAGATCGAGAAGCTCTACGCGAAGTAGCGCCTTCGCTTGCCGAGGCGCCGCTTCGATCTCACCCGCCCGGACCTGGGGTCCGGGGTCGCCGCGATCCTGCGGGAGACCGGCGTTCCCGAGTCCTTCCCGCCGGAGCTGATCGCGGCAGCCGAGAGCGCCCGGGCCGAGGACGGGCGCGAGCGATCCGAGTTGCCGTTCGTGACCGTCGACCCGCCGGGCTCGCGCGATCTCGACCAGGCGCTCCACATCGAGCGGCAGGGCGAGGGCTTCCGCGTCAGCTACGCGATCGCCGACGTCGGCGCGCTCGTCACCGCGGGCTCGCCCCTGGACTCCGAGGCACACGCTCGCGGCGTCACCGTCTACGCCCCGGCCGCGAAGGCACCGCTCTATCCGCCGGCGCTGTCGGAGGGCGGCGGCAGCCTGCTCGCCGGTGAGTGGCGCCCGGCCGTCCTCTGGACCCTCGACCTCGACGGCACGGGCGAGCTGGCCGCGATCGAATGCGTCCGGGCCGAGGTCCGCAGCGTCGCTCAGCACTCCTACGCCGACATTCCCGCCGACGTCGCCGGGCTACTGGCCGAGGTCGGCAGCCTGCGAGCGAGGCTCGAGCGCGAGCGGGGCGGCGTCAGCCTGCGCCTGCCCGAGCAGGAGGTCGTCGAAGACGGCACGGGTGGCTGGACCATCGCCTATCGGGTGCCGCTTCCGGCGGAGGACCACAACGCCCAGATCTCGCTCCTGACCGGGATGGCGGCGGCGCAGCTGATGCTCGACGCCGGGTACGGGATCCTCAGGGTCCAGCCGCCCCCGGACGAGCGGGCGCTCGAGCGCTTCCGGCTCCAGGCGCGCGCCCTCGGCGCGGAGTGGGGGAGAGACGTCCCCTACGGCGAGTTCATCCGCTCGCTCGATCCGGACGAACCGAAGCAGGCCGCGCTCCTGCAGGAGGCAGCCGGAATCGGCCGCGGCGCCGGCTACGAGCCCTTCGCCGGAGCGCCCCCCGAGCACCAAACTCACTTCTCGATCGCGGCCTCGTACGCGCACGCGACGGCGCCGCTGCGGCGGCTCCAGGACCGCTGGGTCTCGGAGTGCTGTCTCGCGGCTGCGGCAGGTGCCGAGCCGCCGTCATGGGTCCGCGAGGGCCTCGAGGCGCTGCCGGAGGCGATGCGGGAGGGCGATCGTCGCGCGAACGCGGTCGAGCGCGGCGTCGTCGATCTGGTCGAGGCGCTGATCCTCGCCGGCCGGGAGGGGGAGCGGTTCAGGGGGGTCGTGATCGACGAGGGCACCGTCCAGCTGGCCGATCCGGCGGTCCGCGCGCCCGTCGACGGTGAATGCCCGGCGCCCGGTACCGAGGTCGAGGTCACGCTTCTCGCCGCCGATCCCGCCGCCCGTTCGGTCCGATTCGACGTAGTTGGATGAAGCGCACCGTCGAGATCGACACCTCCGCGGAGCTCGCAATCCGGATCGAGTCGGGCGCCGGCCTCGGTGGGACCGTCGTCCAGGGAGTGGACCTCGCCGAGGTCGACGCCGACTGGTCGTCCGTCGCGGTTGCCGGGGCCTTCTTCCTCGGCTGCCGGATCCCCGATGCCGAGGTGGCGCTCACGCTCCAGCGGGGCGGGGCGATCGTCGTCCCGGAGCTCGGTGAGGGCGACCGTCCCTACCGGATCTATCCGCCACGGCTCTACAGCTACGAGGATCTCGTCGCGACCGGACTCGATGCCGCGGTCCACGACTATTTCGAGAACGCTCGGAGCCGCACCGGCGACCCCGATCCTGACCTCCCGGTCGAGGCGGTCGCCCAGCGCCTTCACGACACTGCGATGACCGACGCCATCTGGGACCTCGTGCTGCCGGAGGACGAGCGCCCGCGCCGCGTCGCCGGGATCATGGGCGGCCACCGGGTCCGCCGTGACGATCCGCGCTACCGCGAGGTGGCGGAGATCGGCTACCGGCTGACCGCGGCCGGGCTGATGGTCGCGACCGGTGGCGGCCCGGGGATCATGGAGGCGGGCAACCTCGGCGCCTACCTGACTCGCAGCCGGGACCTCGGGTCGATCGACCGCGCCGTGGAGGTGCTCTCCCTCGCGCCCAGCGTCGAGCATGCTGACTACGAGGAGCGCGCGGAGGAGGTCCACGCCGCGTATTCGGACGGTGATCGGACGGGCGGCGTCAGCCTCGCGATCCCGACCTGGCTCTACGGACACGAACCCGTTGGTCGCTTCGCCTCCCACATCGCCAAGTACTTCGCAAACTCGATCCGCGAGGACGGGCTGCTCCGGGTCGCGGCGGCCGGAATCCTCTTCTCGCCGGGTGGTGCCGGCACCGTTCAGGAGATCTTCCAGGACCTCGCTGTCAACGCCTACTCGCCGCCCGAGGAGCGGGCTCCGATGGTCTTCCTCGGATCCGACTGGTTTCGCTCGAACGGGATCGCCGCGGTCGTCGAGCGCTTCGCCGAAGCGGCCGAGCCTCCGTTCGCCGACGCGATCGTCATCACCGACTCGGTCGACGAGGCCGTCGAGGCGATCGCCGGGCCGGGCGGGCCGCCGCCGGCCGTCTAGTCGCGGACGAGCTTCTTGTAGGTGATCCGGTGGGGGCGGTCCGCCTCGGCGCCGAGCTCGGCGTGGCGGTGCTCCTCGTATGCCTCGAAGTTGCCCTCGAACCAGCTCACCTGCGAATCGCCCTCGAAGGCGAGGACGTGAGTCGCCACGCGGTCGAGGAACCAGCGATCGTGCGAGATCACGACGGCGCAGCCGGCGAACTCGAGCAGCGCCTCCTCGAGCGCGCGCAGCGTGTCGACGTCGAGGTCGTTGGTCGGCTCGTCTAGCAGGAGGACGTTGCCGCCGCTCTTCAGGAGCTTCGCGAGGTGGAGCCGGTTGCGCTCGCCACCGGAGAGTGTCCCGACCTTGCGCTGCTGGTCGGATCCCTTGAAGTTGAAGCCGCTGGCGTAGGCGCGGGAGTTCATCCGCATGTTGCCGACGTCGATCTCGTCGAGTCCGTCGGAGATCTCCTCCCAGACGGTCTTCTCGCCGTTGAGGGCGTCGCGGGACTGATCGACGTAGGCGAGGTCGACGCTCTCGCCGACCCGGAGCTCGCCGCCGTCGGGCTGCTCCTCGCCGACGATCATCCGGAACAGGGTCGTCTTGCCGGCGCCGTTAGCGCCGATCACCCCGACGATTCCGGCACGCGGGAGCGAGAAGGAGAGATCCTCGATCAGGAGCCGGTCGCCGAAGCCCTTGCGCAGGCCCTCGGCCTCGATCACGACGTCGCCGAGGCGCGGTCCCGCCGGGATCTGGATCTGGACGTTGTCGCGCTTGACCGACTGCTGCTCCGCCAGCATCTCCTCGTAGCGGGCGAGGCGGGCCTTGGACTTCTTCCGGCGGCCCTTCGGGTTCTCTCGCACCCACTCGAGCTCGGAGGCGATCGTCCGCTGGCGGGCGACGTCCTTGCGCTCCTCGTGGGCGAGCCGCTCCTGCTTCTGCTCGAGCCAGGCGGAGTAGTTGCCCTTGAAGGGGATCCCGCGCCCGCGGTCGAGTTCGAGGATCCAGCCGGCGACGTTGTCGAGGAAGTAGCGGTCGTGGGTGACGGCCACGATCGTGCCCTTGTAGTCCTCGAGGTGCTTCTCGAGCCAGGCGACGGACTCGGCGTCGAGGTGGTTGGTCGGCTCGTCGAGCAGCAGCAGGTCGGGAGCGCTCAGGAGCAGTCGGCAGAGGGCGACCCGGCGCCGTTCGCCGCCCGAGAGCTGGGTGACGTCGGCGTCGGGTGGAGGCAGCCGCAGCGCGTCCATCGCCGTGTCGAGCATCTTGTCGAGGTTCCAGGCGTCGGCGGCGTCGATCCGGTCCTGGAGCTTCGCGAACTCCGATGCCGTCTCGTCCGAGTAGTTCATCGAGAGCTCGTTGAAGCGGTCGAGGAGGTCGCGCAGCTCGCGGACCCCGTCTTCGACGTTGCCGCGGACGTCCTTGTCGGGATCGAGCTGCGGCTCCTGCTCGAGCATCCCGACGGTTGCATTCGGGTGCAGCGCGGCCTCGCCGCGGTAGCCGTCGTCGGTGCCGGCCATGATCCGCAGCAACGACGACTTGCCGGCGCCGTTGTAGCCGAGCACGCCGATCCTGGCCCCCGGATAGAAGCTGAGCGAGATGTCCTCGAGCACCTTCTTGTTCGGAGGGTGCGTGCGGGAGACCTTGTACATCGTGAAGATGTATTCGGTGGGCGGAGCGGCCATGGCGCGGCTCAGGATAGAGAGCCGTCCCCGCGGTCTGTACGGTCGCCGTGCATGGACGCGCCCGCCGCCTCACCGCTCCCGATCGAGACCGAGCGACTGCTGCTGCGCCCGTTCGAGCCGGGCGACCTCGACGTCCTCGCGCGCCTCCACGGCGATGCCGACCTAGTCCGCTGGATCCCGTGGGGCCCGCGGACCCGTGAGGAGACGGCCGCGGTCCTCGAACGGAAGATGGCCTGTACGACGATGGATGAGGAGGGGCCCGGGCTCGGGACGGCTGTGGTCGTCAAGGAGACGGGGGAGATGGTCGGCGACTTCGTGCTGATGTACGAGAGCGCCGAGCACTCGGTCGCCGAGATCGGCTATCTGCTCGTTCCCTCCGCGCAGGGGAAGGGCTACGCCGTCGAGGCATGCCGGGCGTTGCTCGGGCTCGCGTTCGACGATCTCGGCTTTCACCGCGTGATCGCGCGGCTCGAGGCGAGGAACGTGGCCTCCGCGACCGTGGCCGAGCGTCTCGGGATGCGTTGCGAGGCCCGCTTCGTCGAGAACGAGTGGTTCAAGGGCGAGTGGCAGAGCGAGCTGATCTACGCGATCCTCGCCCGCGAGTGGGAGCAAGGCGGCTCCGAGGTTCGCGAATAGTGGAATACTCGCGCCGATGAGAGGGATACCCGCCAGATTCGCCGCCGCATTCGCCGCAACCGCGCTCGGCGCGCTCGGCCTCGCCACGGGCGCGAGCGCCCTCGAAGATTGCCCGACGCAGCCGCAACCGCGCGTCGTCGACTCCTCCACTGGCGCCTTCGAATCGATCGCCTTCGACTCGAAGGGTCGCCTCTTCTACACGCGCTCCGGCCAGGGCAAGCTGATGATGATCGCCCGCAAGGGCGCCAAGCCGAAGACCGTCCTCGACGGGATCGACGGGCCCGGGGGCATCGTCTTCCGCCGCAACGGCAACGTCCTGGTCGGCTACGGCGACACGATCGCGCAGGCATCCGACGGCGAGGCGGACCCGCAGGCCGGCCTGATCGAGGTCGACCCGAAGACGGGCGAGCACCACGTCTTCATCCACGGCCTGCAGATGGCCAACGGCGTCACCCGCGGCCCCGGCGGGCAGATCTTCGCCTCGACCGACTTCGGCACCGGGGTCGACCGGATCCTGAAGGGTGACGTCGAGCTCGGCTGGGCGCCTCTCGACAGCTCGAACGGCATGGTCGTCGACAGCGCCAAGCGCAACCTCTTCGTCAATCAGACCTTCACCCCGATCCCGACGATCGCCAAGATCGCGCTCGACGACCCGACCGGTGCGCAGCCCTGGTTCACGGCGCCGGACGAGGCGGGCGGCTTCCTCGACGGCCTCACCCGCGACGCCGACGGCACGCTCTACGCCGCCGCGAACGGCAGCGGCGACGTCTGGCGGATCAGCGGCCCCGACGAGGGCTGCGTCCTCTACGACGGACCGCCCTTCCCGAGCGGGCCCAGCGCCGTCGCCTTCGGCCGCGGCCAGGGCAGGTTCCCGAAGGGAAGCCTGTTCGTGACGACCTTCGGCGGCCAGCTCCTGCAGCTGCCCCACGTCCGCTAGCCGCCACCCATCACACCCCACGGCCGGCGACGCGCGAGCCGCCGTCGCTAGCCTGTAGCCATGGCTTCCAAGCGCCAGATATTCGTCGGTGGGGTGCCGATCGGGGGAGGGGCTCCGGTCGCGGTCCAGACGATGACGAAGACCGAGACCGCCAACCTCGCCGCCACGATGGAGCAGATCCGGACCGTCGCCGAGGCGGGTGCGGACCTCGTTCGCGTCGCCGTGCCCCGGGAGAAGGACGCCGACGCGCTGAAGACGATCGTCGCCGAGTCGCCGATCCCGGTGATCGCCGACATCCACTTCAACCACACGCTGGCGCTGAAGGCGATCGACGCCGGCGCCCACTGCATCCGGCTCAACCCGGGCAACATCGGCGGTCGCGAGAAGGTGGCCGAGGTCGCGGTCAGGGCGACGGAGCGCAACGTGCCGATGCGGATCGGCGTCAACTCCGGGTCGCTGCCCAAGCACCTGCACGAGCTCGAGCGGACCGCGCCGGTCGAAGCGCTGGTCACCGCCGCGGTCGAGTTCGTCGAACTCATGGAGGGCCTCGACTTCACCGACTTCAAAGTCTCGATCAAGTCGACGAACGTGCCGAACACGATCGCCGCGAACAGGCTCCTCGCCGAGAAGATCCCGTACCCGATTCACCTCGGCATCACCGAGGCCGGCACGAAGTGGTCCGGCGCGCTGAAGTCCTCCGTCGGCCTCGGGACCCTGCTCGCCGACGGCGTCGGCGACACGATCCGGATCAGTCTCTCGACCTTCCACGCCGAGGAGGAGGTGAAGGTCGCCTGGGAGATCCTCAAGGCACTGCAGCTCCGCGAGCGCGGGCCGGTCCTGATCGCCTGCCCGACCTGCGGCCGCCTCCAGTTCGACATGGACACGGTCGTCGCCGAGATCGAGCAGCGCCTCGAGGCCTACTCCGAGCCGATCGAGGTCGCTGTCCTCGGCTGTGCGGTCAACGGCATCGGTGAGGCGTCGCACGCCGACTTCGGGATCACCGGAGCCAAGGACGAAGGCCTGATCTTCGCCCACGGCAAGCCGCTGCGGAAAATCCCGCAGGAGCAGCTCGTCGACACGCTCTTCGAGGAGATCGACAAGTCGCTCGGCCGTGGTGGCACGATCGAGGTCGACGACTCCGAGGCCGCTGCCGGCGCCGCCTGGCTGCAGAAGATCGAAGAGGAGAACGCCGGGGATCTGACCCCGGAGAAGCTCGCGGCGATGGAGAAGGCCGCGGCCGAGAGCGGCGAGGACATCACGGCACCCGGCTCCGGGGCACCCGGCGCCAAGCGAGTCGAGCTCGGCGAAGACGCCAGCCCCACAGCGGGCCGCCGCTTCACTCGCGCATAGAGTGTCGCTCGTGGGAGCGAGCGAACGCGACAACAGCGTGACGATCAGCCGGGTCGACGTGGTCGATCTGCCGGTGCTGATGCCGATGCTTCGCGCCTACTGCGACTTCTACGAGGTCGATCCCCGCGACGATCGCCTCGTCGCCCTCTCCCGGGCGCTGATCGACGATCCGACCGAGGGCGAGCAGGCCCTCGCCCGCGGCGAGGAGGGCGAGCCGCTGGGCTTCGCGACGGTTTACTGGACGTGGCAGACCCTCTACGCGTCGCGCGTCGGCGTCCTCAACGACCTCTTCGTCGTCCCCGAAGCCCGGGGGCGCGGCGTCGGCCAGGCACTGATCGAGCACTGCCGCGGCCTCTGCCGCAAGCGCGCCGCCTCGAAACTCGTCTGGGAGACGGCGGTCGACAACCACACCGCCCAGCGCCTCTACGATGGCATCGGAGCGGAGAAGTCCACCTGGCTGACGTACGAGATCGACGCCTGGTAGCGGCCGCCGCACCTCCGACCCTGACACCTCGAACGGAACGATGACCCGACTCTCCAACTACCTCCTGCCGACGCTCAAGGACGCCCCCGCCGACGCCGAGGCGCTCTCCCACAAGCTGATGGTCCGCGCCGGGCTCGTCCGCCAGCTCGGCGCCGGCATCTGGACCTGGATGCCCGCCGGCTATCGCTCGGTCAAGAAGGTCGAGGCCGTCATGCGCGAGGAGATGGACGGGATCGGTGCCCACGAGATGCTGATGCCGGTCCTGCAGCCGGCCGACGCGTGGAAGAAGACGGGCCGCTACGAGATCGACGAGCTGTTCAAGCTCTGTGACCGCAAGGACGCCGAGATGGTCCTCGCGATGACGCACGAGGAATCGGTGACCACTCACGTCGCCCGGGACATCCGCTCCTACCGCGACCTGCCGCTGATGCTCTACCACCTGCAGACGAAGGAGCGCGACGAGCCGCGGCCCCGCGCCGGGATCCTCCGGACCCGCGAATTCACGATGAAGGACGCCTACTCGTTCGACCGAGATGCCGAGGGCCTCGACCGGAGCTACGACCTCCAGGCCGGCGCCTACGGTCGGATCTTCGACCGCTGCGGGCTGCGCTGGTACGCGGTCGAGTCCGACGTCGGGATGATGGGCGGCTCCGGCGCCCACGAGTACATGGCGCCGTGTGCGGCCGGCGAGAACGAGGTCGCGATCGCCCCCGGCTACGCCGCCAACATCGAGGTCGCCAGCGCCGTCGCCCAGACCGTGGAGCTGCCGCCGCCGCTCGACTCGCCGCGCGAGGCACCGACGCCCGGCCTGACGACGGTCGAGGAGGTCGCCAACGCCCTCGGCGTGGCGACCGGCGCCCTCATCAAGGCGATGCCGGTCGTCACCGACGGCGGCGAGATGCTCCTCGTCCTCGTCCGCGGCGATCACCGCCTGAACGAGATCAAGCTCGCCAACCACCTCGGCCAGGGCGTCCGGCAAGCGCGCCCCGAGGAGATCGAGCAGTCGATCGGGCCCGTCGGTTTCGTCGGGCCGATCGGTGCCGACGTCCGGATCCTGATGGACGAGGCGATCTCCGGCGCCGGCCTCGTGACCGGCGCCAACCGCGCCGACGCGCACCTGATCGGAGTCGAGCCCGGGCGCGACTTCGGGTTCGAGCCCTGCGACGTCCGCACGGTCGAGGCGGGGGACCTGACCCCCGGCGGCGAGCGGATCGAGATCGAGACCGCGATCGAGATCGGCAACATCTTCAAGCTCGGGACGCGGTACTCGGAGCCGCTCGGTGCGACCTATCTCGACCCCGACGGCGTCGAGCGGCCGATCTTCATGGGCAGCTACGGGATCGGGCCTGCCCGGATCGTCGCCGCGGCCGTCGAGCAGCGGGCCGACGATCTCGGCATCTGCTGGCCGCCCTCGATCGCTCCCTGGCAGGTGCACGTCTGCGCGCTCGGCAAGGGCGGTGACGAGGTCGCCGAGACGGCCGAGGGTCTCTACGACGCCCTGACCGCGGCGGGGATCGACACGCTGCTGGACGATCGCCCCGGAGCCGGGACCGGCGAGAAGCTGACCGACGCCGAGCTGGTCGGCTGCCCGCTGCGGATCACGGTCGGCAAGCGCGGGCTTGCGGAGGGGATCGTCGAGGCGAAGACACGGGCCGCCGGGGAGGAGGAGCGGATCGCGCTCGAGGGGGCGCCCGCCCGCGTCCGCGCGATCCTCGAAGGGCTGAGCTGAGCCGGTGGCCCCCGAGGGGAAGCGTCGTTCCCTCTCGCGCCGGCGCCTGTTCGGCATCGACCGCTCCGGCCCGGAGCCGCCCCAGACCCGCGCCGGGCAGCCCCTGCGGCCGTTCACGCTGCCGAACCTGATCGGCTACGTCCGCCTTGCCGCGATCCCCGTGTTCCTGGTGATCGCCTTCAACTCGGGTGACGGACGCGACGCGCTCGCGTCGGTGATCTTCCTCGCGATCGCGCTCGGCGACCTCGTCGACGGCTTCGTCGCTCGGGCGACCGGGCAGTACAGCCGCCTCGGAGCGCTCCTCGATCCGGTCGTCGACCGCCTGACGATCCTCTCCGGCGCCGCCGTCTGCTGGCACTTCGAGCTATTGCCGCGGCCGGCGATCGCCCTGCTCGCGATTCGGGAGGTCGCGACGCTGATCCTCGCCCGCTACGGCCTCAGACACGGTGCCGACCTCGAGATCACCTGGGTCGGGCGGATCGCCGTGTTCCTGATCATGGGCGGGATCTTCTGGTCGATGGTCGTCGACTGGGCGATCATCGAGATCGGGTTCTGCGTCGGGGTCGCCCTCTCGATCGTGGCGACGATCCTCTACGTCCGCGCCGCCAACCGGCACCGGCGGGAGGTGGAAGCGTCGAACGCGGGGTCCGGCGTGCAGCCCGCCGTTCAACCTTCAAGTTCTGATTGACCCTTCGGGTGTCCCGCCTATAATCGCTTCTGCCGGGCGATTCCGGCTTCCCTGCGACGTCTACGAAAGTTTGGGTGAGTGATGGACGAGACCTTCCCCGACATCGGCGCGATGAGCGACGAGGAGCTGAAGGAGATGATCGACGAGCTCACCCGCGAGGAGCAGGAGGTGTCCTACCGGCGGCGCATGCTGCACGGCAAGATCGACATCCTCCGCGCCGAGCTCGTCAACCGACTGCGGACCAACCGCGAGTCCGGCGACGCGCTGATCAGCGGCGCCGACGTCGAGAAGCTGACGGACATCCTCGCCGGACGGGTCAGCGGCGACCAGGGGGTCTAGGCCCCGATGGCCCTGCACTGCCCCGAATGCGGCTTCGTCAACGACGAGGGCGCGAACTACTGCCAGAAGTGCGGTGCCTACCTCGGCCGCCCCGAGGGCGCCGACGAGCCGTCGACGCTGACGTACAAGATCGCCGAGACCGGCGACTTCCAGCCGATCGACCTCGACCAGATGGTCGAGGAGGAGGGCGCCGCCCTCGTGATCCGCTCCGGCGGCGGGCGCTCGGGTGAGAGCTTCCCGGTCGACCAGGACCGGATGAGCATCGGCCGCACGCCCGACGCGCCGATCTTCCTCGACGACGTGACCGTTTCCCGCAACCACGCACTGCTCGTGCGCCGGCGCGACGGGCTCTACATCGACGACCTCGGCTCCCTGAACGGGACCTACGTCAACCGCCACCGGATCGAGTCGCACCTCCTCGAGGACGGCGACGAGATCCAGATCGGCAAGTTCAAGCTCGGCTACCTGGAGCGCTGACGATGGAATCGGCGACCAAGCCGGCTGCACGGACCGGCGAGACGCGTGACTCGCGCCCGCGCAAGGCGCTGACGATCGGCGCCGTCTGCAAGGTTCTCGGCCAGGAGTTCGACGACATCTCGATCTCGAAGATCCGCTACCTCGAGGACCAGAAGCTGCTCTCGCCGCGACGGACGCGCGGTGGCTACCGCCTGTACAGCCAGGCCGACGTCGAACAGCTCCGAGCGATCCTGAGGATGCAGCGCGACGAGTTCCTGCCGCTGCGCGTGATTCGCCAGGAGCTCGCCGCGGGGAAGATCGGGGGCGAGCGCGACCGCGGTACCCGGGCCGGCGCCAGCCGCCGGGCGATGACCCTCGAGGAGCCCGACGAGTGGGTGGGCCACGAGGAGGTCATCGAGCAGACCGGCGCGTCGCCGGAGTTGCTGCGTGAGCTCGAGGACTACGGGATCGTCCAGCCGCGGCAGCGCAACGGATCGAAGCTCTTCGACGAGACCGACGTCGAGATCGTCCGCGCGGCGACCGAGCTCTCCCGCTTCGGCGTCGGGGGTCGCAACCTCAGGGTCTTCCGGACCTCGGCGGATCGTGAGGCGGCACTGCTCGAACAGCTGATGGCGCCCTCACTGCGCTCGCGGAGCCCCGCCCGGCGCAAGGAGGCGATCGAGAGCCTCGAGGGCCTCGCTGCCACCTGCACGCAGCTCAAGCACCTGCTGCTCGTCCGCGATCTCAGGCGCCTGCGCGGCTGAGCCCCGATGCCGACGGTCGCTCGCAGCCGCGTCATCGGCGCGAGCTCGGACACGGTCTGGTCGCTCGTCGCCGACCCGCACAACCTGCCGCGCTGGTGGCCGGAGACGACTCGGGTCGAGGACGTGGAGGGTGGCGCCGGCGCGCGGCGCGGCCGCTTCACGCAGGTGATGACGACGAGCAAGGGGAGGACCGTGCGCGCCGACTTCCGTTGCACGGCCGCGACATCGGGTGAGCGGCTCGTATGGGAGCAGCAGCTCGAGGGCACGCCCTTCGAAGGGTTCCTCAGGAGCGCTGAGCTCGAGGTCCGCCTCGACGAGGCCGCCGGCGGGTGCGCGGTCCGTCTCGAGGCCCGGCGACGTCTGCGTGGGATGTCCCGGTTAGGCTCGGTGATGATGAGACGCGCGACCGGGCGTACGCTCAAGCAGGCACTCGACGGGATCGAGCGCGCGCTCGTGCCGGCGGCTGGTGGCGGCCGATGACTCCCACCCGCGAGATGCTCCGCCGTGACGCCGCTTACGACCGCTGGGGCGAGGTCCACGCGACCGGCGAGCTCGGCCCGGCGGCCGAAGCGATGCTCCGCGAGGAGCTCGGCGGCGGCGAGCCGCTTCCGCCGGTGCCGCTCGAGTCGGTGCGGATCGAGCCCGGCTCGCCGGTTCCCGACTCCGTGATCGCCGCGGCCGGCGGCGAGGACGCGGTCAGCACCGAGAACGAGGACCGGATCCGGCATTCCGGCGGCAAGGGCTATCCCGACCTGATCCGGATGCGGAGCGGAGTCGTCGAGGCGGCGCCCGATGCCGTCCTCGCGCCACCGGACGCCGAGCACGTCGCCGCCGTGCTCGCGGCCTGCGCCGCCGCCGGCGTCGCGGTCGTCCCATTCGGGGGCGGTACGAGCGTGGTCGGCGGCGTCGAGCCCGATCGAGGGCGCTTCGACCGTCTTGTCGCGCTCGACCTGACGGCGCTGCGCAACGCGGTCGTGGACCCGGTGTCGATGACCGCGCACCTCGGCCCGGGCCTGCGCGGCCCCGAGGCCGAGGCGGCGCTCAACTCGGAGGGGTTCACGCTCGGCCACTTCCCGCAGTCGTATCGCTACGCGACGATCGGCGGCTACGCGGCGACGCGCTCAGCCGGGCAGGCATCGAGCGGCTACGGCCGCTTCGACGCGGTTGCGACCGCGATCGAGCTCACCGCCCCGACCGGGTCGATCCGGACCCTCGAAACTCCACACACCGCCGCCGGGCCGTCGCTGCGCGAGCTCGTGCTCGGGTCCGAGGGGACGTTGGGCGTGATCACCGACGTCGCCGTCAGGGTGCGGCCGCTGCCCGAGCGCAAGCTCTACGAGGGCTGGTTCGCCCCGTCGTTTCCGGACGGCATCGAGATCGCCCGCAGCCTCGCCCAGTCGGGGGCCCTGCCGGACGTCGTCCGGCTCTCGGACCGGGACGAGACGCGGGTGTCGCTGGCGATGTCGGGACTGGAGGGAGCCGGGCGCCGCGGGCTCGAGACCTATCTGCGGCTGCGCGGCCGGAGCGACGGTTGCATGCTGATCGTCGGCTGGGAGGGTGAGCGCGAGGACGCCGAGCGCCGCCGGGAGATCTCGAGACGGGTTCTTCGCAGCGGCGGCGCCGTTCCGCTTGGCGGTTCGCCGGGCCGGTCCTGGGAGCACGGGCGCTACGAGGGTCCGCACCTCCGCGACCTGCTGATCGACCGCGGCATCCTCGTCGAGACGCTCGAGACATCGCACGTCTACGGCCGGATCGACGACCTCTACGCCGCCGTCCGGACAGCGCTCGCAAACGAGATGAGCACCGGCGGTGCCCGCGGGATCGTCATGTGTCACGTCTCCCACGTCTACCGCGACGGGGCCAGCCTCTACTTCACGTTCCTGACCCCAGCCCGGCCGGGCACCGAGATCGAGCAGTGGCGCGGCCTCAAGTCCGCGGCCTGCGATGCGATCGTCGGAGCGGGCGGGACGATCACCCACCACCACGCGGTCGGCCGCGACCACGCGCCTTACATGCGCTCGGAGATCGGCGAGCTCGGGATCGACGCGCTGCGCGCGGTCAAGGAGCGGCTGGACCCTGCCGGGATCATGAACCCCGGAAAACTCATATAACCCCGGCGGAATGCTCCGCTTCGCGTCCGCTTCCGCCGGATCGTCGGCGAACTGCGGCGGCGCCTCAATAACGGCATCCCTTCGGGCTGCCGAGGACGCTGCGCCGCCTTTCAGCCGCCGGAGGGCTTCCCGGACTGCTTCCCGCCGCCGTTCTGGACCAGGGGGATGTCTCCTGATGCCAGTTCGTCGCCGGTGAACGGGAGGATCGGGACCTTCTGCTTCGTCGCCTTCTTGATCTCGGCCTGGAGATCGGTGACCGAGGTCGAGGAGACGCGCACCGACTGGGCCTGGTTGCCGACCGCGACCGCGATCGGGGTCGGGACGGAGAGCCGGCCCGAGAAGCCGCCGTTGGCGTCGGCCTCGAGGCGGTCGATCGGATAGCCGGCGCTGTCTCCGACCATCAGCCAGAGCAGGTAGGACTTGCCGGTCTCTAGGTTCGGGTCGAGGCCCTGGACGTCGACGTCGACGTAGAGCTGCTCGTTGGAGACGAGGCCGAAGACGGCGTTGCCGGCGACGCCGCTGCCGCCCACGGGCTTCAGCGGAACCGTGGTGATGTTGCTCTCCGCCGCCGTCGATGTGGTGTCGGTGGACTCCGACGAGCCGGAATCGTCGCCGCCTCCGAAGACACCGGCGATCGCAAGCACCGCGAAGACGATGATCACGCCGATTGCGGCGATGCCGGCAACGATCGCGTTACGGCGACGGTCGGCTGCGGCCGCTTCGGGATCGGCAGGCTCACTCGACGCCGGGGGTGCGGCGGGCGCGGAGGAGGAGGGATCGGGGAGGGCTGCCTTGCGGCGCTTCGTCCGAGGTTCGGGAAGGCTCGGCTGCTCGGCCTCGGGAGCGATCACGGCGATCCCCGTCTGGATCTTCCGGGCGAGGTCGAGCGTCTCGGGATCGCTCTGCAGGTGGCGGATCGCGTCGGCGCGGCCGATCGGGTCCGCCTGGCCCAGCAGGAAGTCGGTGAGGCCCACCTCGGCGTCGGGATCGGCGCCGCCGATCTCGGTCAGGGCGCCACGGGCTCGCTCCCTGACCTCGTCGGGGGTGCCCCCGAGCAGGCCGGCGATGTCCTCATAGCTCTGTCCGCGCTCGACCAGGAGTTGGAGCAGCGCGCGTTGATCCCCTTGCAGTCCCATTCGCGGAAGCCTATGCAACCGGCCCCACCGGCGGCGCAACCCGGTCCCCCCGCGCAGCCAATAGGCTGGCGCGATGGCGGAACCCGGACCCCTGACGTCGGGCTCGATGGTCGAGGTTCTCGGCTTCGAGGGCTACGAATTCGACGGCGAGTCCATCGCGACGCTGCGGATGGACGTCCACGACGGCGTCAAGCAGCCGTTCGGGATCGTGCATGGCGGCGCCTTCGCGGCACTCGCCGAGACCGTCTGCTCCCGGGCCACCTACGACGCGGTGGCGCCCAAGTTGGCGATGGGACAGGCCAACGAGTCGGTCTTCATGCGCGCGGTCCGCTCCGGCACGGTCCACGCTCGCGCCGAAGCGCTCCATCGCGGCAGCACGAGCTGGGTCTGGGACGTCGCCATGCGCGACGACGAGGACCGCCTCTGCGCCACTTCGCGGCTGATCATCGCCGTCCGCGACGCCCGCTGACGTCGGTTACTCGTCGAAGCCGTTCGTTATCGGCAGGCGCCGGTCGCGGCCGAACGCCTTGGTGGTGATCTTGACCCCGGGGGGCGCCTGGCGGCGCTTGTACTCGGCCCGGTCGACCAGTCCGGCGACCCGGGCGGCATCGGCGGGGGAGAGGCCGGCCTCGACGAGGTCGGCACGGCTGCCGTCGCCCTCGATGTAGACGGCGAGGGCGGGGTCGAGCACGTCGTAGGGGGGAAGGGAGTCCGTGTCCTTCTGATCCGGGCGGAGCTCGGCGGACGGCGGGCGGTCGATCACGGCTCGCGGGATGAGCTCGCTCTCGGAGCCGGCGACGCGGTGTTCGACGAGCTCGTAGACGAGCAGCTTCGGAACGTCCTTGAGGACCGCGAAGCCGCCGGCCATGTCGCCGTAGAGCGTCGCGTAGCCGACCGACATCTCCGACTTGTTGCCGGTGCTGAGCGGAAGCCAGCCGAACTTGTTCGACAGGGCCATCACGAGGTTGCCGCGGATCCGCGCCTGCAGGTTCTCCTCGGCGATCCCCGGCTCGGTGCCGGCGAAGTGCGGCGCGAGCAGCTCGTCGTAGGCACGCATGACGCCTTCGATCGGCAGGTCGATCGTCGCCGAGCCGAGGTTCGCGCCGATCGCGCGGGCGTCGGCCTGCGTCTCGGTGCTGGAGTGGGGGGAGGGCATGACCACGCAGGTCAGGTTCTCGCCGCCGAGTGCGTCGGCGGCGATCAGCGCGACGAGTGCGGAGTCGATCCCACCGGAGAGGCCGAGGATGGCCCTGCGGAACCCGTTCTTGCGCGCGTAATCGCCGAGCCCCGTCACCAGCGCCGAGTAGACCTCGTCGGCGGGATCCTTGACCGCCGCGAGCCTGGGAGGCGCGGGCTCAGGCTCATCCCCTGAGGTAGTCAGGCTGGCCGTGACCGGAACCGCCGCTTCGGGCGCCGGACCGGCCACCGGCAGCTCGAGGTCGCAGAGCAGGAGCTCCTCCTCGAACTGCGCCGCCCTCGCGATTGTCCGGCCCTCGGCGTCGACGACGAAGCTGTGGCCGTCGAAGACGAGCTCGTCCTGGCCGCCGACCATGTTGCAGAGCGCGATCGCCGCGCCTGACTCACGGGCGCGCTCGGAGACCATCTCCTCGCGCTCGGTGCCCTTGAAGCGGTGGTAGGGAGACGCGGAGGCGTTGACGACGAGGCGGGCGCCGGCCGCGCCCTCCTCCGAGCTCGGCGGTCCCGGCAGCCAGATGTCCTCGCACACCGTCAGACCGACGAGGGCGCCGTCGATCGACACGAGCTCGCCGACCGGTCCCGGGTCGAACCATCGGCGTTCGTCGAAGACTCCGTAGTTGGGGAGGTGCACCTTCCGGTAGCGGGCCGCGATCCCACCGTCGGCGACGACCACCAGGCCGTTGTGGAGGGCGGCATCGCGGACCGGGCAGCCGAGCATCGCCACGATCCCCGTCACCTGCGCGGCGAGTGCCTCGACGGCCTCCTCGCACGCCGCGAGGAAATGGGGCTTGAGCAGCAGGTCCTCGGGCGGATAGCCGCTGATCACGAGCTCCGGCAGGACGACTACGTCGGCGCCGGCGTCGCGGGCTCGTCCGATCCACTCGGCCGCGAGCGCGGCGTTGCCGTCGACGTCTCCGACCTTCGGGTTGACCTGCGCGAGAGCGAGCCGCAGCGATGTGGTTTCTCCGTGCACAGACGGATTATCCTGCGGCACCGCTCCATCGGGGGAGAAGCGGTGTTCATAGGCCGAAGCCGCTGCTACCGTGCTCCGGCCCAATTACGGAAGGAACCCCAACTTGCGTCGTCTCGCCCTCGTCTTCTCGCTCTTCGCCGCGCTCCTGCTCCCCGCAGCAGCCGCGCACGCCGACGCCTCCGCCGGCGACGTGTCCTCCGCCGCCGCGAAGCAGGCGCTCGAGCGTGCTCTCGACGTCTTCCGCGAGCCGATGAGCGCCGCTTCCGGCCCCGCTGCGGGCTCGCGCGACGCGACCCTCGCCCTCCGTGACCTCGCCGTCGCCCTGCCCGCGCTGAGCGGCGCCGACCGGCGCCGGGCGCAGAGCCTGCTGTCGCGGCCGACCGACAAGAACGACCGCGCCTACTTCGGCAAGGAGGCGGCGGCCTCGCCGGTCTGCGACGCGCACTTCTGCATCCACTGGACCGACAACGCGAAGAACGCGCCCGTCAACGGTGCCTTCCTTGGCGCGATCGGCGAATCGGTGGACCTCAGCCGCACCGTCGAGAACGACAACCTCGGCTGGCGCAGCCCGAAGTCGGACGGCAGGCTCGGAGGCCGTAAGGGCAGGGGCTTCGACGGTCAGACCGACGTCTACGTGACCAACCTCGGCAAGCGCCTCTACGGCTACGCAGCGCCGGACGGCGGTCAGCGCGGCCAGAAGCGCTACGCGTACCTCGTGCTCGACAACGACTACGTCGGCTTCCCGACCGGCCCGCTCGACTCGATGCGGGTCACGGTCGCCCACGAGTACAACCACATCCTCCAGTTCAACTACGACGTCTTCGAGAACGTCTGGCTGTTCGAGGACACCGCCACCTGGATGGAGGACAAGGTCTACCCGGCGATCAACGACTACCTGAACTACCTGCCCACCTTCGCCAAGAGGTCCTCGCGGCCGATGACGGGCTCCTCGATCAAGATCTACGCCGAGGCCGTCTGGAACCACTGGCTCAGCGCGAAGTACGGCAACGACGTGATTCGCAACACGTGGGAGGTCTCGCCGAAGCAGAAGAGCTTCGCGGTCGCCTCCTACGAGAAGTCGATCAAGAACGCCGGTGGCCCGGGCTTCTCGCCGGAGCTCGGAGACTTCTTCGCCGCCACGGCCGAGTGGAGGACGAACACCGCCTTCCCGGACTACTCCGAATACCCGGACATGAAGCGCGCCGGGAACCTCGGTGGCAACACGGTGAAGACGAAGCTCGACAACACGTCCTACCGCCTCTACGACGTCAACCCGGCGGTCGCTCCCTCGGTCACCTTGTCGGTCAAGGCCGAGAAGGGCACCAAGAGCTCGATCTCGCTGGTCGGACGCGTCGGCGGCGTCGGCCCAGTCACGACCGAGACGACCTACCTGAAGAAGGGCGGCAAGGGCACGGTGACGCTGGACACCCCGGCCGTCTACTCCAGGATCACCGCGGTCGTGGCCAACGTCGACGGCAGCGCCAAGCGCAGCCGGGGCAAGCTCAAGTACACGGCCGATAACTCGAGCTACCGCGTCAAGCTGGCCGGCTGAGCGGCGCCCGGGGCGCCGTCGCCGACCGGCTCAGGCCGGGGCGACGGCGACCGGGATGCCGTTGAGGACGGCGTTCCCCGAGAGGGCGTCGACGAGCTCGTCATCGGCGAGGAAGTTGGAGTTGACGCCGGCGTTGTCGGCGGCGACGGACATCCGCGCACCCTCGACGTCGTGGCCCCATCCATGCGGGATCGAGACGACGCCCTCCATGATCGCGTCGGTGACCTCGACCGGGACGATCACGCTTCCCGCCCGCGAGGTGACGGCGGCGACGCCGTCGGCGTCGAGGCCGAGACGCTCGGCGTCCGCGGGGTTCACGTGCATGGTGCAGCGATCCTTGCCGCGGACGAGGTGGGGGACGTTGTGCATCCAGGAGTTGTTGGATCGCAGGTCGCGACGGCCGATCAGCACGAGATCGTCTCCGTCACGGTCGATCGCGGCCGTGAGCCGCTCGAGGTCCGCGACGATCGCCGGCGGGCAGAGCTCGACCTTGCCGCTGGCGGTCCGGAGGACGTCCGGCAGGCGCGGCCCGAGCGGCCCGAGGTCGATCCCGTGCGGGTTCGCCTCGAGCTCGTCGAGTGAGAGCGCGACGCCGTTGCCGCGGCCGGGCCGGTCCGCGATGCCGGCTCCGTAGGGACCGCAGCGAAGCATCAGGTCGAGGACGCGCTCGGGGCCTCGGCGTTCGCCGAGCGCGGCGACGACCTCGGCGGGATCCATGCCCTCGGCCGGTGAGCCCTCGGTGACGGTCTCGCGGCGGGCGACCTCGAGCGCGACCATGTCGTCGAAGGCGTCGACGTCGACGTCGGTCCCGGCGCCGGCGAAGACCCCCGCGAGCCGCAGCATCGACCGCCACTCGGGCTCGATGCCGTCGCGCGGCGGAAACACGGGCGGTGTGAAGTTGGCGATGTTGCGCACCGACAGCTGGTAGAAGGCGAGGTCGTAGTGCGACCGCTCCAGGGGCGAGAGCACGGGGAGGACGACGTCCGCGCGCGAGGTCGTCTCGTTCAGGTAGCAGTCGATCGACACCAGGAGTTCGAGCTCGTCGAAGGCCGCGCCGAGGCGGTTCACGTTCGGCGTCGACACCAGCGGGTTGCCGGCGACCGTCACCAGGGCGCGAATCCGGCCCTCTCCCGGCGTGGTGATCTCCTCCGCCAGGCACGAGACCGGTACCTCACCGAAGGCCTCCGGCAGTCCGCGCACACGGGTGCTCCAGCGCCCCATCTCGAACCCGCGGCCGCCGCCGGCGGCTCCATTGGCATTGGTCTGGCCCGCGGCCGCAAGCGGGAACATGACGCCGCCACGGCGATCGAGGTTGCCGGTGAGGACGTTGAGGACGTCGACGAGCCAGCTCGCGAGCGTCCCGAACTCCTGCGTCGTCGTCCCGATCCGGGCGTAGACGGCGGCGGTCGGCGCCGCTGACAGCTCGCGGGCGATCCGGCGCGTGTCCTCCGCCGCGATGCCGCAGGTCGCCGCGACGGCCTCGGGCGAGAACCCGGCAACCGCCTCCCCGACCTCATCGAGGCCGGCGACGTGGGTCGCCAGCTCGCCCGGGTCGGCGAGGTCCTCGGTGACGATCGTATGGACCAGCGCCGCGAGGAAGTGGGCGTCGCGGCCCGGCCGGATCGGATGGTGCTCGTCGGCGACCTCGGCGGTCCGGGTCCGCCGGGGATCGACGACGACGACCTTGCCGCCGCGCTCGCGGATCGCGCGAAGCTTGCCGCGCATGTCCGGGGCGGTCATCAGCGAGCCGTTCGAGGCGAGCGGGTTAGCGCCGAGGATCAGCATGTGATCGGTGTGGTCGACGTCCGGGATCGGCAGCGTCAGGCCGGTGCCGAACATCGACGCGCAGGCGATCTGCTTGGGGAGCTGATCGACGCTCGTCGCGCTGAAGATGTTGCGGGTCCCCATCCCCTTGATCAGCGCCCGCAGGAAGATCAGGCCGTCGAGGGTATGGGCGTTCGGGTTGCCGAGGTAGATGCCGGTGGCGTTGCGGTCGCCGTCGGCGCGAATCGGCTCGAGCTTGGCGGCGATCGCCTCGAACGCCTCGTCCCAGCTCGCCTCGACGAGCTCGCCGTCGCGACGGACGAGGGGCGTCGAGATCCGGTCAGGATCGGCGTGGAGCTCGCCGATGCTCGCGCCCTTCGGGCAGATGAAACCGTGGCTGAAGACGTCGTCGGTGTCCCCGCGCACCTTGACGACCTGATCGCCGTCGATCTCGAGCGCGAGCCCGCACGTCGCCTCGCAGAGCGGGCAGGTCGCGAACCGGGTGACGCTCTCCTCCGTCATCGCCCGAGCGATCTTCGCAGATGGACGAGCGGGCGGCTCAGGAGGGGCGGCGGCGAACGTTGGTGACGATGACCGCGAGCACCGTGACGAGGTAGATCTGACCGATCAGGGCCTCGGTGACCGACATCGCGCGGCCGAGGTCGGACGCGGCCGTGAAGTCGCCGTAGCCGACGGTCGTCAGCGTCGCCAGGCTGAAGTAGAGGAAGTCGTTGGTGGTCCCCGGCTCGTGGTGGGCGAAGAAGGACTGGTTGCTGACGTCCTCCACGGCCCCGTAGAGGACCGCGAACGCGAGTCCGAGCAGGAGGTACAGCGAGAGCCCGCAGAACACCGTCTGAACGGTCACGCGCTTGTCCTCGCGGAGCTCGCGGATGACGCCGGCCACGATCGCCGCCGGGGTCAACAGCACGAGGACCAAGGTGAGGATCCGCGGTGCGGTCGGAGCGATGTCCTCGATCCCGAACAGCGCGACGCCGACGAGCAGCGAGAGGACTCCGAGGATTCCCGCGGCGAGGTGGACGATGTGGCGGTGGAAGCCCGCGGCGCGAAGCGCGAGGACGATCACCGTGCTCTGGAGGACGATCGCGATGAACCTGCTGAGATCGCCGGCGGGCGCGGCGAGCTGGAAGATCATCGCCGCGATGATCGCGAGCAGGACGACTCCGAAGTCCTGACGCGGCTCGGTCAGCTGGAACGCGTCCGGCAGGCCGTGCTGAGCCCGCTTCCGGGTTGCGTCGCTCATCGGTGCTTGTGGATGACCTTGGTGACGAGCTTGCGGTACTTGCGGACGTCGCCCTTGAGCCAGTCGACGTGGTCGTTCTTCCAGCCCTCGAGGTCCTTGAAGTGGGGGGAGCCGTTGGCCATCGAGTGGCCGATCACGTCCTTCATCCCGATCCGGTATCGCTGCTTGAGCCAGGCCGTCAGCTTCGTCGCGGCGCGGATCTGCTTCTTGCGGTCGAGGATCTCGCGGTCGGCACCGTGCTTGCTCGATCGCGCCTCCTGAACCATCTCGATGCCGATTGCGGTGTGGTTGAGCCCGACCGTGTGCCTGCAGCGGACGTAGAGCCGCGTCAGCTGGTGGATCGTCCCGTCCTTGTCGACGACGAACTGCGAGCAGACCCCGGGCTTCTCGCCGAGCGAGGGCGCGTTGGAGGCGAAGGCGTTGTGGACCGGGCCGTAGGTCGACGTGACCGTGTAGTGGAGGACGATCACCTTCGGCTTCTTCAGCCGCCAGGTCCGCTTCCCGTAATGGCGATGCGAGTAGTTGGCCATCTGCCGCTTGCGATCCTTGCCGTAGGGGATCGGATCCCAGTCGAGCTTCGGCTTCGGAACGTTCCCTGCGCGGGGTGTCGCGGTGGTCGCATGCGGGCCGGCCGGGGCGGCCGCCGAGGACCCGGTCAGGAGCGCGAAGGAGAGCGCCGCGAGGACCGCGATCGCGCAGGCGGCGGCGAGGCTGGTTGCGGGCCGGCTCACCGAAGCGAGGTTAGGGGACCGATCCAGGCTAGGTTTCAGCCCTCGTGGGAGTGCATGAAACCGATCGGCTGCGTCCGGCTGCGGGCGTCCGGGGGAGCTGAGCGTGGTCGACGTCGATACAGCGTCCTTTCTCGCGATCGGAGCCACCGCGGCGCTGGCGGCGACCCTCGTCACGTTCGGCGGCCGCTGGGTGTTCGTCCCGGTCGTCGTCCTCGAGCTGCTGTTCGGAATCCTGATCGGCCCCGACGTCCTCGGCCTCGCCCAGTCCGACCAGTTCGTCATGTTCTTCTCGAACCTCGGGCTCGGCATGCTCTTCTTCTTCGCCGGCTACGAGATCGACTTCGAGCGGATCCGCGGGGCGCCGTTGAAGCTGGCGGCCGTCGGCTGGGTGATCTCGCTGGCCCTCGCCTACTCACTCGGCGGCATCCTTGCGCTCTCCGGGGTCGTCCTCTCGCTGCTCTTCACGGGCTCGGCGCTCGCGACGACGGCGATCGGCACCCTGATCCCGATCCTCGACGACGCCGGCGAGCTGAAGACGAAGTTCGGGACCTACCTGCTCGCCGCCGGCGCGGTCGGGGAGTTCGGCCCGATCCTCCTGATCACGTTCCTGTTCTCGACCGACACGCCGCTGACGAGCGGGGCGGTCCTGATGCTCTTCATCGCGGTCGCCGTCTTCGCCGCCGTCTTCGCGGTTCGCTTCGTCGGGGTCGGCTGGGAGAAGATCGAGGGGGCCATGGAGACGAGCTCGCAGCTCCCGGTTCGCGTCTCGGTGCTGCTCGTATTCGCACTCGCATACCTGGCCTCGGATCTGGGCCTCGACCTGCTCCTCGGCGGGTTCGTGGCCGGCGTCATCACCCGGCTCGCCCTGAAGGGCCGCGAGGTGACGATCTTCGAGTCGAAGCTGAGCGCGGTCGGCTACGGCTTCCTGATCCCGTTCTTCTTCGTGGTCAGCGGCGTCAACTTCGACATGAGCGCGCTCGTCGACGATCCGGCGCGCGCCGCACTCGTGCCGACGTTCTTCATCCTCTTCCTGGTCGTCCGCGGCGTCCCGGCGATGCTGCTCTACCGCAAGGTGCTCGACCTCCGCGACCGTGCCGCGCTCGCATTCTTCAGCTCGACCGAGCTACCGCTCGTCGTCGCGATCACGACGATCGCGGTCGCCGAGGGACACATGAAGGCGACCACGTCGGCTGCGCTCGTCGGCGCCGCCGTCCTCTCGACGGCCGTCTATCCGCTGCTCGGCCTGCGGATGCGGGGCTCGAAGCAGGACCCGGAAGGGGCCTGAGGGTCAGGAGCCGGCGGTCGTGCGGGCCGGCTCGGTCGGAGCCGAGCCGTTGCCGGTTACCTTCGGCGCCAGCGCCGCGAGGTTCTCGAGCTCGTCGTTGAGGTCCGCCGCGAGGGCGCCGAGGGTCGGCATCGCCTCGTAGTCGCCGATCAGGCCGAAGTTGATCCCGCCGTCGTAGCTCATGATCCCGACGCAGACCGCCTGGCGCTGCGCCAGCGGGACCATCGGGAACATGTCGCGGAGCCGCCGGCCGAGGACGTAGAGCGGGAACTGCGGGCCCGGCACGTTGGTCACGACGAGGTTGAAGAACCGCTGCCGGGACTGCAGCCGGGCGGCCTGGGAGACGATCGTCGGCGGGGCGAAGTCGGTCATCTCGGCCAGCAGGTTGGCGCCGACCGCCTGCTTCGACTGCTTCAGGTTGCCCATCGCACGGCGGACGAGGCCGAGGCGCTCGATCGGGTCCTCGCACCAGACCGGGAGCGGGGCCATCATCGCGGTGACCTGGTTGCCGAGGTCGCCGTGCTGTTCGACCGTCCGGATGCTCACCGGGACCATCGCCTTCAGCTCGAGCTCGTCGGTGTCGTGGCCGAGCGAGCGGAGATGCCGCCCGAGGGCGCCGGAGACGACCGTGAGGACGACGTCGTTGACGGTGCCGCCGTAGACATCCTTGATCCGCCGCAGGTCGCTGAGGTCCGCGCGGACCCAGGCGAAGCGGCGGTGCGGGCCAATCTCGACGTTGAGCGGCGAGTCGGGCGCGGAGAGCCCCTTGCCCGCGATCGAGCCAGTGGCGCCGATCGCGCCGCGGACCGCCCCGAGGGCCTTCATCGGCCGCCGGATCAGGGCTCGCGCTCCGCGCAAGACCTCGCCGGGCACGGTCACCCGCTCGGTCATCGCCGAGCTCAGGAGCTGCAGCGAGCTCGGCTCGGGGCGGGGCACCCAGGCGGGCGGATCGTCAGCCGGGGCGGGCTCCGCCTCGGCGTCGAAGAGCACCGTGGTTATGTCAACCCCGGAGACCCCGTCGACGAGGCAGTGATGGCTCTTGCTGACGATCGCGAAGCGGTCGTCGGAGAGGCCGTCGACAACCCACATCTCCCAGAGGGGCTTCGAGCGGTCCAGGCCCTGGGAGAAGACCCGCGCCGCGAACGTCCGCAACTGCTCCTCGTCGCCGGGAGCGGGGAGGGCCGTGTGACGCACGTGGTAGTCGAGGTTGAGATGGGGGTCGTCGACCCAGACCGGCCGACCCTGTCCGAACGGGACGAAGCGGAGCTTCTGGCGAAACCGGGGAACGAGGTGCAGCCGCGCGCGGAGGTGATCCTTGAACTCCTCGAAGTCGGGGGCCGGCCCGTCGAAGATCATCGTGCCGGCGACGTGCATGTGGGCGCCGTCGCGCTCGAGGTGCAGGAAGGACGTGTCGAGGCCGGTCAATCGGTCGGAGCTCATGCACACATCCTCTCACCTCTGTAAAGACTGTGATCGGAACCACACAAGCTCTCTCCGGCGCTCCCTACCTTGCCGCCGGACCAGATAGATCAACAGCGAACGAGACCGCTCAATCCGGCCCGCGCCAACGGGCGGAGCGGGGGACCCACAGCCGGACGTTGAGCCGGCGGGGGCGAATCCGGCCGTGATCGGCCGGTAGCCCGAGACCCGGGACGAACCCGGGCCGAGGCGAGCCCGACAGCTAACCCCGTCGGCGGCGAAAGCGAGGATCGAAGATGACGAGTTTCCGCAGATGGCGGGGACGGGTCGCAGCCTTCATGGCGCTGCCCGCAGCCGCACTCCTGATTGCCGCGGTCGGGCCGGCCGCCGGCGCCGAGCAGGCGAAGCCCGGCACCGCGAGCCTGTCGACGAGCGACAGGACCGTCCACCCGAACGAGAAGGTGACGGTTCGCGGCCGGTTCCAGCCCGCGACCCCGACCTCCTCGGGGATCGGGGTTGAGCCGGAACCGGCGACGAAGCCGGTCCGGATCCAGTTCCGGGCGCTCGGTTCGAAGTACTGGCACGACGCCCGCGCCACCCGCGCCGGCAAGGCCGGGCGCTTCAAGGAGCGGGTGAAGATCGAGCGCAGCGGCAGGATCCGCGCGATCAGCGACGGGCGCACGACCCGCGCCCACAAGGTCACGGTCCGCTCCGTCACTCGCGCACGCGTCGAGAAGCGGGCCAAGGTCGGCGAGAAGGTGTCGATCAAGGGCCGCGTCGCGCCGGCCGGAACCCGGCGCAAGGTCACCGTCAAGGTCGGCGGCGACAAGCTCCGGACTCGCACCGACCGCAAGGGCCGCTTCGTGACGAAGTGGAAGCCGCGGGGAGCCGGTCACAGCCGGGTCAAGGTCCGCGCCGCCGGCAACCTGGTGGCGAAGGGCAGCAAGACGAAGGCCGGCAAGGTCACGGTCTTCCGCTCCGCCGAGGCCTCCTGGTACGGCCCGGGCCTCTACGGCAACGGCGTCGCCTGCGGCGGCACGCTGACGCCGACGACGATGGGCGTCGCGCACAAGACGATGCCGTGCGGCACGAAGCTGACGATCCGCTACCACGGGCGCCAGGTGAAGGCCAAGGTCATCGACCGCGGTCCCTACGTCGCGGGTCGCGAGTTCGACCTGACCGAGGCCGTCAAGAACAAGCTCGGAATGGGCGGCATCGGGACGATCCTCGTCGACCGCTGAGCCGCCTCCGCTCCCGGCGCTCAGCCGAGAGCGAGTTGCACGGGCCCCGTCCCCGCCGGCGCTTCGCCATCAGTGGGGGCGGGGCTCTTTCGTTCTCCCTCGCGGCTGAGGTTGGAGACGCCGACGCCGAGCAGACGCACGGGCGCGTCCCGCTCGAAGGCGTCGAAGAGGGCCTGGGCGGCACCCACGACGACCTCCGGGTCCGCGGTCGGCTCCGGCAGCGTCCGCGAGCGGGTGAAGGTCCGGAACGGCGCCAGCCGGATCTTCAGGGTGACGGTGCGGCCGCTGATGCCCTGCTTGCCGAGGTGCTCGGCGACGGTGCGGCCCATCGCCGCGACTTCCCCGCGCATCAGGGTCGGGTCGGTCTGGTCGGTCGAGAAGGTCCGCTCGCGGCTCTCCGACTTGCGTTCGCGCTCGACCGCGACCTCGGAGCTCCCGAACCCGCAGGCGCGGCGTCCGAGCGAGCGCGCGTGGTTGGGGCCGACGACGGCCGAGAGGCTGTTCTCCGGTACCCGCGCGAGGTCGGAGACCGTCTTGATCTCGAGCGCGTCGAGGCGCTCCTCGGTCTTCGGGCCGACGCCGGGGATGATCCGCGCCGGCTTGTCGCCGACGACCTCGAGGAACCGATCGCGGGCGAGGACGCAGAGGCCGTCGGGCTTGTCGAGATCGGAGGCGATCTTCGCGATCAGGCGGTTCGGACCGATGCCGATCGAGCAGGTCAGGCCGGTCTCAGCGAGGACGTCGCGCTTGATCTGACGGGCACGCGTCTTCGGGGCGGGGGAGTCGGTGAGATCGACGTAGGCCTCGTCCATGCCGACCACCTCGACCAGGTCTGAGTAGCGGTGCAGCACCGCCATGACCTTGCGCGAGGCGTCGCGGTAGCGGTCCATGTTCCGCGGGAGGATCACCGCCTGTGGACAGCGCCGCCGCGCCACCGCCATCGGCAGCGCCGAATGGACGCCGAACCGGCGGGCCTCGTACGACGCCGTCATCACGACTCCGCGCGAATCGGGATCGCGCGGGCCGACGATCACCGGCATTCCGCGCAGATCCGGCCGCTCGAGCAGTTCCACGGAGACGTAGAAGGCGTCCATGTCGAGGTGCGCCACGGCGTGATCCCACTCGGAGGGGTCACCGTACAAGCGTTCGCTCGGCATGCGCCGATGCTAACCGCCGAGGGGGACGAAACCGCCCCCGGCGCCGATGGTCAGCCGACGTCGACGACCGACGAGTGGTCTTCGAGGCAGGCCGGCTTCTTCCCGGCGGGTCGCGCGGGCAGGATCGCGTAGTAAGAGCCCTTGGTGGCCTCGCCGGGAACGAGCCAGTGACCCTTCTTGCTGCTCGTGTCCTTGCCGATCAGCAGATCCTTGCCGTCCCGCTGCTTGAAGACCTTGACGAGGCGCTTCTGTTCGCAGCTGCGGGTGCCGCCGAACCTCGTGGACATGACCATCCCGTGCCAGTAGGGCGCGACCTTGGAGATCGTGACCTTCGAGACGCCCGAGGCCGTGGCGGTCGCGGGGGCGACGGCAGAGGCGAGCGCGAGCGAGGCGGCGATGGCGATCAGGGTCTTGCGCACGGGGGCAGCGTAATCCAGGAAGTGGGCGTCATGCGTAGGTTCGCGAGGCCTGCGAATGCCCGGTCCTCGCTGCTACCTTCCAGGCGTGGGTGCGGAGGCGAAGAACCTCGAGGCGATCTCGAAGGCGATCGATCAGCACAACTCCAGCTGCCCGTTCCCGGCGGCGGAGGTGCGGATGAACCCGTTCGAGGTCGAGCGCCTCGGCTGGGAGGAGATCCGCGGGCTCCCGATCGTCGCCGACGCCGAGATCGGCACCGGCCGCTTCCGGATCGTCTGCTCCCGCGACCTCGACGGCGCGGGACTGGAGGAGACCGAGGCGATCGGAACGCCGGTCGAGGTGGGGGAGCCCGTCGAGGTCCCGGTGCCGGTGGGGCCGGGCCGGGAACGCAACGACTGATTCGGCTCACGCCGGGACCTGTCCGGCGGGGTGAGGGTTGGTTCGGCTGGGGAAGGGGGACGTGGGTGGACGGCTCCCGGTGGGCGCGAGAGCCGGTGGATGGCAGGAAATGAACCTGTGAGGTTCGTTTGCTGCCAGTGGGCGTGAATGGCGTTCCATGGGAACGCGAAACACGCCCGGTGATCTCAGACTTCGTTGAAGAAGTTGATTCCCATGTCGTCCAGCGCCTGTTGGGCCTCGAGGTTGAGGCGGGTCAGCTCGCCGGTGAAGACGAGGATGCCCATGGCGATCAGGACTACGCCGCCGATGGCCATGATCGCTGCGTAGTGCCGTTTGATGAAGCTGAAGGCCGTGGTCATGCGGGCGAAGGCGATTGCGGTCAGGAGGAAGGGGATCGCCAGGCCGAGTGAGTAGACCGCGAGCATGAGGCCGCCCTGGAGGACCGATCCCGTCGATCCGGCGAGGGCGAGGATCGCCGCGAGGGTCGGGCCGATGCAGGGGGTCCAGGCGATCGCGAACGCGGCGCCGGCGATCAGCGGGCCGCCGCTGCCGGCGCGCTCGATCAATGACTCGACTCGCCACTCGCGGTTGAGCTTGACGATGAAGAGCTGGGCGACGAAGAGGACGCCCATGGCGATGATCAGGACGCCGGCGATCTTGTCGAGCGTGTCCTGGTTCTGCCGCAGCGTCTGGGTCAACCCGACGGCGGTCAGCCCGAGGAGGATGAAGATGGTCGAGAAGCTGGCGATGAAGACCAGCGCCGGGGGGACGACGGTGCGCCAGCTGGCCTTGTCGAGGTCGGCGGCCGAGATCCCGGTCACGGCGGAGAGATAGCCGGGCACGAGCGGCAGGACGCAGGGCGAGAAGAAGGAGACCATGCCCGCGAACAGGGCGGTCAGCAGGCCGACTCCACCGATCTCCGGCATCGGGTTGGCTCAGGTGATCGCCAGCGCGAGCCGGCGGCGGTGATCGCGTGCGAGCTCGCTGGTGGGCCCGAGCTCGGTGAAGATCCCGACCATGATCCGGCGGAGGAGGTCGACCCGCTCTGGGTCGTCGGTCGCGGCGATCTCCTCCTGCAGCAACTCGAGCGCGCGCTCGTGGTCGCCCTCGTCCCAGGCGGTGCCCGCGTCGGCGGCGGGATCGTCTGCACCGAGCTCGATTCGCGCCACGATCGCCGAGGCTTCGAAGTCGTCGGCGAACGACGCGAGCACCTCGCGCGCGCCGTCGGCGTCGTCCGCGGCGGCGAGGAGTCGCCCGAGCTTGATGGCGGCCTCCCGCTGCATGGGGTCGATCTCGAGAGCTCGCCGCAGCGATGCCTCGTCGTCGGAGCCGGCGAGCACGTCGGCCTCGGAGGGAACGAGCGCGTCGAAGAATGCCTTGACCTGCGCCGGCGGGATCGCGCCCGTGAACTCGCCGTTGACCTCACCGTCGATGAACGCCTTGACGGCGGGGATGCCCTGGACGCCGAACCTCGTGGCGAGCTCCTGGTTGGTGTCGACGTCGATCTTCGCCAGATCGACCCCGTCGGCGCGCTTGCCCGCCTCCGACTCGAGCGCCGGGCTGAGCTGCCGGCACGGGCCGCACCACTCGGCCCAGAAGTCGACGACGACCGGCACCTCGTGGGAGCGGTCGAGCACGTCCTTCTGGAAGGTCGCCTCGGTGACGTCGTGAACCATCGGCGGGAAGCTTAGAGAGGCGCGCTGGCCGCTAGGGCGGGTGCGGATGGAGGCGATGTCGGCTCGCGCTAGCCTGAGCGCGTGGAATCGCTTCGCGGCAAGCTGCTCGTCGCCTCACCGGCGCTCCAGGACCCGAACTTCGTCCGCTCGGTCGTCCTGATCACCGAGCACGGTGAGGAGGGGGCGATGGGGATCGTCCTCAACCGGCCCGCCGACGCGGAGGTCGAGGAGGTGCTGCCGGAATTGGCGTCGATCGCGGTCGCCGAGCCCGTCTTCGTCGGCGGCCCGGTCCAGCCGGAGTCGCTCGTCGTCCTCGGCGAGTTCACCGATCCCGACAAGGCCGCGTGGATCGTCGTCGCCGACGTCGGCCTGGTCTCGGCGAACACCGATCTCGAGGATCTGCCCGAAGCGGTCCGGCGCGGACGCGTCTACGCCGGCTTCTCCGGCTGGGGTCCCGGCCAGCTCGAATCCGAGCTCGAGGAGGAGGCCTGGTTCGTCGAGCCGCCGATCCCGCCCGAGCTGTTCCCGGACGACCCGGCGACGCTCTGGAGCGACGTCCTCGAGCGGAAGGGCGGGGAGTACGCCCTGGTCGCGCGGATGCCGGAGGATCCCTCGCTCAACTAGGGAGCGCGGGCGCTCAAGCGTTACGGGCAGTCGGTGCCGCTGCAGTCCTTGACCCGGTCGAGCACGGCGCTCATCTCGCGGAAGCGCTTCTTCTGCGTCGAGTTGGTCAGGCGCGGCTCGCCGTCCATCTCGCCGGGGTCGACGTTCCAGTTGTAGAACTCGACGAAGGGCTTGCCGCCGTCCTCGTTGCGGGTCTCGATCAGCGAGCCGTCCTCGTCCTGAAGGGCCTTCCACTTGACGGCCTCGGTGAGCATGTAGTCGCGGTCGTTCTCGGGATCGAACAGCGACTTGCCGTCGACCTTGTAGCCGGGTGCGACTCCGGCGACGTCGTAGAACGTCGGCGCGAAGTCGACGTTGGCGACCAGCCGTGAGTCGAGCCGCGGGCGCTTGCCGAGCTCGGCCGGCCAGCGCATGTACATCGGGACGTTCGTGGCCTCCTGGTAGGGGAAGACCTTGCCGAGGACGCCGTGGGCGCCGAACAGGAAGCCGTTGTCGGAGACGAAGATCGCGAGGGTGTCGCGGTTCTCACCGGTCGAGTCGAGGGTCCGGAAGACCTTGGCGATGCCGGCGTCGGCGGAGAGCAGGGTTTGCTCGTAGCGCTGGTAGCGCTTTGTTATGTAACCCAGCGACTTGTCGTGCCGCTTCTCGCGGAGGTATTTCGGCTTGTCCGAGAGGTCGGTCTCGTTGAACGAGATCGGCGGTTTGAACTTCGGTACGTGCGTCTTCAGGTACTTCTTCTCGGGCACGAGCGGCGTGTGCGGGGAGCGCAGCGAGAGGGTCATCATCCACGGCTGGGAGTCGTTCGCCTCGCGGTCCTTGACGAAGCGGGCACCGCGGCGCGCGGTCAGCATGTCGGCCTTGCTGCGCTCCTTGCGGTTGTGCTCGATCCCGTTGTAGTCGTCGCGGAAGACGTCGAAGCCGGCGTCGCCCTCGTCGTTCTTGTTCCAGTTGTTCAGGTACTTGCCGAACTGGCCGGTGTAGTAGCCCGAGCTCTGGAGGACCGCCGGGAAGGTGTTCTCCCACAGGTAGGTGTCCCCGAACTGATCGGTCGGGTTGTTGGTGATGATCCCGTGGTTGTGGGCGTACAGGCCCGAGTACATGGTCGCTCGGGCCGGGCAGCAGAGCGGCGTCGTCACGTAGCCGTGGTTGAAGTCGACGCCCTCGCGCTTGAACAGGCGCAGCGTCTTCGGCATCGCGCGCATCGACGACTTCTCCTGGTCGTCGGTGATGATCAGGAGGATGTTGGGCCGCTTGCCGGAGACGTCGCCGACGGGAGCGCCCTTGGCGTTCGGCCCGACGATGGCGACATCGGGCCGGTCGACGACGACGTCACGAGCCGCGCGACCGCGGGTCGAGCCGAAGATCGCCAGCACGGTGATCAGAGCCACGCCGAGCAGCGCGACGAACGCGATTTTCCCCCTGGAGACGGCGGGCATCCTCAGCTTCTTATACAGATCGCTCACAAAGCCCTCTTAAAGTCCTCACACTCGCAGCCGCTGCGGCCGTAAACGCCGTTTCCCGGCGCATCAGGGGCAGAAACCCCGCCGGTGAGCCGATGTTGCGGTCTCACGGGTCCCTGGGCCTGTATCCAGGCCTCCGAGCATGAGGTCTACATAACGTCGATTATCGTGCGTTGAATGTGCAATTAAACGGGGAGATCCAGGCCGAACACCGCGGATCTACCCTTCGCCGGCGATCCGGACGCCGCATGCGGCAGCGAACACAGCCGCTCCGGAGATGACGTCATCGAGGCCCATCGTGACTCCGCGAAGGCTCTCGGCGCCGCGTATGCCGTCGATCCGGCAGCCGCGCAGCGAGACCGTCTCGAACCGCGCCTCGCGGAGGTCTGCCTCGCGGAGGTTGCAGCCCTCGAACGCGACGTCGCGGAGCCTGGCGTTCGCCCAGATCGACCCGCTCAGGTCACAGTCCCGGAACGCGACCCGGTCGAGCCGGGCGCCGCCGAAATCGACGTAGTCGGCCTGCGAGCCGCTCACGGTGACGTCGTCGAGGATGCCCTCCGCCAGCGACAGTCCCGTCAGCCGGCACTCCGTGAGGCTCGCCCGGCGCAGGCGGCCGCCCCGGAGCCGGGCGTTGGCGAGGTTGCAGCCGCTCAATTCCGCGTCGGTCCAGCGCGAGTCGCCGAGCTCGGATCCGGTCGCGCTCGCGCCGATCAGACGGCAGGCCTCGAACGCCGCTCCCCGCAGGTCGAGATCGGTCAGGTCGGCTGCGGTGAGCTCCGCTTCGGTGAGGCCGCCGGAATCCGGCCGCTCCACGGTGGCGAGATCGTCCGGGAGATCGGGCGGATCGGGTGTCCGCGGCGACCCCGAGTCGGTCACCCCGGTGCGACCTCGTTCATCTCGCCGGATTCGACGTCGAGGATGAAGCCTCGGACGTTCTCGGTGTTCAGCGCCGGATCGTCCTCGACTCGGCGAATTCCCTCGCGAATCCCGGATTCGAGGGACTCGAAGCCGCCCGGCTCCCATTCCGGCCTGATGCCGGTGTCCTGCTCGATCCCGTCGAGGAAGGCGCGATCGTCGAGCCCGAGGACACCGCAATCGGTGTGCATGACGATCCAGACCTCGTCGGTCCGGAGCGCGCGCTGCGAGAGCGCGAGCGAGCGGCGGACGTCAGCGGTGACGACGGCCCCGGCGTTGCGGATGATGTGCGCCTCGCCCTCCTGCAGTCCCGCCGTGACCAGAGGGTTGATCCTGCAGTCCATGCAGGTGACGACGGCCAAGCGCCGACTCGGGAATCGCGACTTGGAATCACCCATCGGAGGGCTCATTTACCCGCGGATCGCTCCGCTCAATCCCCGAATTCGCACTTCGCCCCTGCTCGGCATGCGGGCAATCTAACGCGGCCCGCGAAACCGCGCTGCCATGCGGCTTGCGAGCCTTGCACGGCACCTGCTTTCAGGGTAGGTTCAGCCGCATGGAAGCAGCAACACCACCCCCCGCCCCTGCCCCTCAGCCCGCGGGAGGCCCGCGGCAGATCGAGGTCGGAAAGGTCCTCAGCGATGCCTTCGGTATCTACTCGTCGAACCTGGGTGTCCTTGTGGCCACCAGCCTCGGCGTGGCGATCGTCTTCGGGATCATCGTCGGCCTGCTGAACGACGCCGGCGGCGCGTTCATGCAGTTCCTCGCCTGGATCGTCCAGCTGATCGGCACGGCGCTCTATACAGGTTTCGTCGTCAGGCTCGTCCAGGACGTCCGTGACGGCCGCCGCGACATGTCGGTCGGGGAGCTGTTCTCAGCGGCTGCGCCCGCGATCGGCCCCCTGATCCTCTGGAGCATCCTCTCCGGGATCGCGATCGGCATCGGGTTCATCCTGCTGATCATCCCCGGCCTGATCCTGATGACCATCTGGGCCGTCGGCGCCCCGTCGATCGTCGCCGAGGACTGCGGGCCGATCGAGGCCTTCGGCCGCAGCTACGAGCTCGTTCGCGGCCAGGCGTGGACCGTCTTCGGCGTCCTCGTATGCGTCTTCCTGATCATGATCGTGGCGTTCATCATCGCCGGCATCATCGGCGCGGCCATCGGCGGCGTCGCCGGCGCGATCATCGTCGGGATCATCGTCCTGGCGCTGTTCATGCCGGTCTCGGCGCTCGTCGCCAGCACGCTGTTCTTCGACCTCGGCGGCGGCGGCTCGCTGCCGGCGGGCCAGACGGCGGTCTGAGTCCGGACAGCATCCGACTGCCAGAGGGGCCGGCTCGAGCCGGCCCCTCTTTTTGTTGTTTGATGGATCGGTGGCGCGCGTCGACTTCGACCCCGAGACCCACCCGGGCGGGCTCTACCGGCTCCTGAACTCGGTCGTCGTCCCGCGTCCGATCGCCTGGGTCTCGACCCGCTCCGCCGAAGGCGTCGACAACCTCGCGCCGCACTCGTTCTTCACGGTCGCCTGCGCGGACCCGGCGATCGTCCAGTTCACGTCGATCGGTCGCAAGGACTCCCTCGCCAACGCCGTCGCGACCGGCGAGTTCACGGTCAACCTCGCGCCGGAGCCCCTGTTCGAGGCGATCAACGCCACCGCCACCGACTTTCCGCCCGACCTCGACGAGTTCGAGGAAGTGGGCCTGCGCCGCGAGCCCGGAATCAAGGTCGCCGCACCACGGGTGGCCGAGTCGCCCGTCGCACTCGAGTGCACGCTCCAGGGAACGCAGGACTTCGGGAGCTCGGTCGTCGTCTTCGGCCGCGTCGTCCTGATCAGCATCGACGAGGAGGTGCTGGTCGACGGACATCCCGAGATCGAACGCCTGCGGCCGCTGGCACGGCTCGGTCGTCGTCAGTGGAGCACGATCGGCGACGTCAGGGAGATCGCCAGGATCAAGTACGAGGACTGGGACGGCGCCGGCGGCGACTGACGCTCAGCGGCCGAAGATCCGCCCGAACAGGCCCCCGGAGCCGGCGTTGCCGCCCCCGGAGCCGGTGCCGCCGCCGATTCCGCCGATGCCTCGATTGACCTGGTGCGCCTTCTCCGGGAGCTCCGCGGCCGTGATCGAGAGCGTCACCGCGCGCTCGAAGGTCCGGGCGACCTCGGGCGCGTCGACGAACCGCGTCGTCCCCTCGAGGTCGACGATCTCGAACCCGTCGAGGATGTGCTCGGCGTAGTTGTCCTCGACCCGCCGCACCTCGCCGACCTTCACGCCGGCGCTGTCGTAGACCGCGGTGCCGCGCTGGACGGCGGTGTAGTGGATCGGTGTCCCGAAGTCATCGCTCATTCGCCGGAAAGCATATGCAGCGGCGCCCCCGGGCTCAGCCGAGGCCGTCGATGAAGGCCGCGATCTCGCGCGAGAGCCGGCCGCCCTGCCAGGCGAGCGGGCTCTCCCCCTCCCCCTCGGAGATCAGCTGCGCGTTCGGCAGGACGTCCGCCCAGGCGGCCGCGACCGCGTGCGGATGGCCCGGGTCCGCCTCGTCGTTGCTGGCGACCACGAGCGCCGGCACGTCGAGTCCCTCGAGCTCTGCGATTCCCGCGAACGGGACCGAGCGCGGCACCTCTCGCACGGCCTCGGCGACCGCGCCGAGGTCGCGATGGCGGCCGAGCCGGTCGCGGGCGATCCGTACGAGCGTGTCGTGCCATTCCGGGTCCATCCCGACCTCATAGGCGTCGATGAACCCGTCGACCCCCCCACTCTCGAGCCCGTCCGCCAGCCGGTCCCAGTTGGTCAGCGAATCGTCGCCGAGCGGCACGCCGACGCTCGCCGGCCCGATCAGCACGAGCCCGGCCCACCGCGACGGATCACGTAGCGCCAGCGCCGCGATCGTGTGGGCGCCCATCGAATGGCCCGCCAGGACCGGCCGCTCGGCAGCCGTGGCTGCGATTACGGCGTCGAGGTCGTCGGCCAGCTCCTCGTATACATAACTCCCTGTCGGCCCCGCATCGCTCTGCCCATGCCCGCGGGCGTCGTAGCGGATCACGTCGTGGCCGGCCCGGGCCAGTGCGCGCGAGCCGTGGATCACGAGATCGCGATGCGCGGTCAGGCCGTGGGCGAGGACGACCGGCGATCCGGAGCCCTCGCGGGCGCCCCGCAGGACGACCCCGTCGCTGGTGGCCTCGAAGCCGTCCGCTGTCAAGCCGCAGCGCGGGCCGTGTCGAGCGCCGAGCTGAGGTCGTCGGCATCCTCGAAGCCGAGGCCGACGAGCGCCACCTTGCGGTAGCGGATCACGCCCTCGGGATCGATAACGAAGATCGCCCTGCGGACGAACCCCCCACCCGGCGCGAGCACGCCGTAGGCCTTCGCAACCGACTTGTCGACATCGGCGGCGAGCGGAACGGTGAGCCCGTGCTCGGCGATGAAGCTCTCGTGGGAGTCGACGTCCTGCGGGGAGATCCCGACGACGTCGGCGTCGAGGTCGTCGATCTGCTCGCGGCCGTCACGGTAATTACAGAACTGCTTGGTGCAGGTGGGCGTGAAGTCGCCGGGGTAGAAGGCCAGCACGACCCAGCGGCCGCGGCGGTCGGCCAAGGCGAAATCGCCCTCACCCGTCCAGGGCAGCGTGAAGTCGGGAGCCTGCTCGCCCTCTTTCGGCTTCGCCATCTCAGCCCTCCGGTGTAGCGGTGTTGACGACGACCGTCTGCGTCGGCGGCCCGTCGGCCCCGGGGGTCCCGAGGGCGTCGATCGCCTCGACTGTGTCCATCCCCTCGGTCACCTTGCCGACGAGGGCGTAGTCGGGCGGGAGCCCGGCGTCGGCGCCGGTGACGACGTAGAACTGGCTGCCGGACCGGCCCGGGGGCTCGACTTGGCTCTTCGCCATCGCGACGATCCCCTTCGTGTAGGAGAGATCCGACGGCGGCTTCTCGTCGACGTGATAGCCGGGCCCCCCGGTGCCGGCCTTCGCGACGTCGGAGCCGAGCGGGTCGCCGCCCTGGATCACGAAGCCTGGAACGACCCGGTGGAAGACGGTGTCGTCGTAGAAGCCCTCCTCCGCCAGGTACTGGAAGGAAGCGGCCGTCTTCGGCGACCGATCGTCGAACGTGACCGTGAAGCTGCCGCAGCTCGTGTCGAAGGTGACGCCCGCCGCGGTCGGCGCATCGGCCTTCGGGCCGGGCAGATCGGCGTTCTTCTTCGGGGGCGGCGGATCGACGCTCTCGCAGGGGCTGCCGCCGGAGGTGGAGTCCGCCTCGGTGCTGCCGGTGTCGTCGCCGCTCCCGCACGCGGCGAGGAGCGCCGTCGCGGCGATCAGCAGGGCCAACAGGAGCGGGATCCGTTTCGGCACGCGCGGCAGCCTAACGGGTTGCGATCATGGCACCGTGGCACTTCCCCCGGAGAGCGAAGCCGACACCGATGCCGGACCGCCGACGCGCGTCAAGCTGATCGGGCGCGCCCTCAACGCGACGGTCGCTCGCGCGCCGTGGCTCTGGCCGGTTCTGAAGCGCCCGATGACCACCTACTTCGACGATCTCGCGATGGAATGGGACGAGCGCACGGGCGCTCCGGGGGCGGACCACCTCGCACCACTCGCGGTCGCGGTGACGAAGATCGACCGGCGCCCGGAGCGGGCGCTCGACATCGGCACCGGCACCGGCGTCGCGGCGCTGTTCGTCGCCCGCGAGTTCCCCTACGCCTCGGTCCGCGGGGTCGACGTCTCCGAGGAGATGATCCGTCGCGCCAAGGCCAAGGTCGGGCTCGACCCTGAGGGCCGGGTGGCCTTCCAGGTCGCAGACTCGAGCGCGCTGCCCTACGGCGACGGCGACTTCGATCTCGTCACCCTCCTCAACATGCCGCCCTTCTTCTCCGAGATCGCCCGCGTCCTCCGCCACGGTGGCCACGCGATAGTCGCGGCGAGCTCCGGCGAGCGGACGCCGTTCTACACGCCTGACTCGGTCCTCGAGCGCGGGTTCGACAAGCACGGCATGACGACCATCAAGTCGGGCCGGATTGGCCGCGGCTCCTACTACGTCGCCCGGAAGGGGGACTGAGCCGTGTCCGAGCCCGCCGGATCCGTCTACTGCCTGCTCGTCAACCCCTCGGCGGGCTCGGGCCGGGCGATGAAGCGCCTGCCGGAGATCCGCGCCGAGCTCGACCGCCGCGGCATGCATCACCAGGTCGTGATGACCACCGGGATCGACCACGGCTGTCGCGAGGCCGAGTTGGCCGCCCGCCGTGGCGAGATCCCGGTCGTCGTCAGCGGCGACGGGCTGATCGGCAAGGTCGGTGGGGTCCTGGCCGGGTCCGGGACGCCGCTCGGAATCGTGCCGGGGGGCCGCGGCAACGATCTCGCCCGCGTCGTCGGCATCCCGACCGATCCGGTCGAGGCCGTGGGCGTCCTCGCGGCCGGCGACCGGCGCCGGATCGACGTCGGCGAGGCGAACGGGGAGCGGTTCCTCTGCATCGCGAGCTGCGGATTCGACAGCGACGCCAACCGGATCGCGAACGAGACGAAGGTCGTCAGCGGCGCGCTGGTCTACGCCTACGCCGCGTTGAAGGCGCTCTGGCAGTGGAAACCGGCGCGCTTCACCGTCACCGTCGATGGTGCCGAGACCGTCGTCACCGGCTACTCGGCCGTCGTCGCCAACTCCCAGGCCTACGGCGGTGGGATGTTCGTGGCGCCGCAGGCCGTACTCGACGACGGACTGCTCGACGTCGTCATCACCGGCGACGTGCCCAAGCGGCGCTTCCTGAGCGGGTTGCCGCAGGTCTTCAAGGGCACCCACATCGAACGCGAGGACGTAACCACGCTGCGCGGCCGGGTGGTTGAGGTGGCGGCCGACCGGCCGTTCGCCGTCTACGCCGACGGCGACGAGCTGACCGACCTGCCGATGCGGGTGAGCCTGCTCGAGGGAGCGCTGGAACTGATCGCCCCGCCCGCCTCGTGAGCACCTCGCGCGGCAGCGGCCTGTTCGCCGCCAAGGTGGCGACGGCCCGGGCCATCGGTTCCCTCAGCCGGAGGAGCGGCCGCGGCGGCGGCACCACGCTTCCCGGACGCGTCCTGCTCCGCACCGCCCCCGACGCAATCAGCCGTCTCGGGGCGCGGCTGACCGGCCCGCGGACGATCCTCAGCGCGACGAACGGGAAGACGACGACGGCCGGGATGCTCGCGTCCGCCCTGCATGCCGCGGGCCGCGACCCAGTCCACAACCGGGCCGGCTCGAACATGGCCTGGGGTGTCGCGACGGCGCTGATCGAGGGCCGCGGCGACGAGGGCCTCTTCGAGGTCGACGAGGCCTGGCTGCCGCGGGTGGTCGATGAGCTCGACCCGACGCTGCTCGTGCTCGGCAATCTCTTCCGCGACCAGCTCGACCGCTACGGCGAGCTCGAGCGACTCGCCGACGAATGGGCCGAGGTGATCGCCGACCGCGAAGGCCGGACCGGCCTCGTCCTCAACGCCGACGATCCCCTGATCGCCGACCTCGGCCGCGATCGTGAGCTCCGCCGCCGCGACGGAGTCACCTTCTTCGGGATCGAGGACCCCAGCCAGGCGGTTCCCGAGCTCCAGCACGCCTTCGACGCCAAGCACTGCCGACGCTGCGGCTCTCCCTACTCCTACGAGCGCGCATTCGTCGGGCATCTCGGTCACTACACCTGCCCGAACTGCGGCGCCGACCGCCCGGCGCCCGACGTCTACGCGACCGGTATCGAGCTGCACGGGATCAGCGGCTCCAGCTTCCGCGTCCGCACCCCCGAGGGAGACCTCGACGTCGAGCTGCCGCTTCCCGGCCTCTACAACGTCTACAACGCACTCGCGGCGGTTGCGGCGGCGGGACGGCTCGGGGTACCGGGGGACCGGATCCGCGAGGGACTCCACTCGGTCCGGGCTGCGTTCGGCCGCGTCGAGACGATTCCCGTCGGCGATCGCTCCCTTTCGATCCTCCTGATCAAGAACCCGGCCGGCGCCAACGAGGTGCTGAGGACGCTCGGGCTCGAAGCGGAGCGGAGCGGCGAGGGTCTCGACCTCTGGGCGGCCCTGAACGACCGGATCGCGGACGGGCGCGACGTCTCCTGGATCTGGGATGCCGACTTCGAGATCCTCGCCGAGTCCGTTCGCCGCGTCCACTGCACCGGCACGCGCGCCTCCGATATGGCGCTCCGGCTCAAGTACGCGGGCTGGCCGACCGACCGGATCGTCGTCACCGAGGGCATCGGCACCTCGCTCGACCGGGCGCTGGACGACTCGGCCGGCAGGCTCTTCGCGCTGCCGACCTACACGGCGCTGATCGAGCTCAGGACCCTCCTCTCCCGGCGCGGCCTCGTCTCGGAGTTCTGGCGATGAGCGCTCCGGTGCGCAGCCCTTCAGCGGTCCCGGTCGGCGGCGACCCGGTCGCCTGGCACGACGCCGAGAACGGTGCCTTCGCGGCGGATCTCGAGCTCTGGCTTCGCCTCGCCGCCGAGCGGCCCGGCGGCTTCGTCGACCTCGGCGCCGGAACCGGGCGGGTCGCGGTCCCACTGGCGGCAGCCGGCCACGACGTCATCGCCGTCGACACCGATCCGGTCCTGCTCGAGGCTCTGGCTGCTCGCGCCCGTGCCCGCGGCAAGGAGGTCGAGACGGTCTGCGCCGACGTCCGCTCCCTGTCCCTTGGGCGGGGCTTTCCGCTGATCGCCGCGCCGATGCAACTCCTGCACATCGTCGGTGGCCCCGAGGGCCGGATCGCCGCGATGCGGGCGATCGCCGCCCACCTGGCGCCAGGCGGCAGGTTCTCCGCCGTCGTGCTCGAGGAGCCCCTACCGCTCGGCAGCGGCACCCCGGAGCCGGTCCCCGACGTCCGCGAGGTCGACGACTGGGTCCATTCGAGCCTGCCGATCGAGGTCCGGATCGCACCCGACGGCGTCGAGATGGTCAGGCTGCGCCAGCTCGTAGCCCCGGACGGCACCCTGACCGAGGACCGGCACACGATCGCCCTCGACCGCTTCACGCTCGCCGAGCTCGACGCCGAAGCGGACGCCGCCGGCCTCTGGGTCGTCGGGGCCGAGCGCCTGCCGAGCACGGAGGAGTACGAGGACTCGGTGGTCGTCCACATGGAGGCCCGCGATGGCTGAGATGCGGCTGCTCGCCCTCTACCCGGACCAGATGAACATCTACGCCGACCGCGGCAACGTGCTCTTCCTGCAACATCGCTGCGAGTGGCGCGGCATCGGGTTCTCATACGCCGCTGCTGGGATCGGCGAGCAATTCGATCCCGCGGCCCACGATCTGATCTACATCGGAGGCGGCCAGGATCGCGACCAGCGGATGGTCGCCGCGGACCTCGTCGCGACGAAGCGCGAGGCGATCGAGACCGCGATCGCCGATGGAGTCGCGGGCCTCGCAGTCTGCGGCGGCTACCAGCTCCTCGGCTCCTTCTACGAGCTCGGCGAGGAACGGATCGAGGGGCTCGGGATCGCGGCTCTCCACACGGTTCGCGAGCCCGGACCGCGGTTGATCGGAAACGTCTCGATCGAGGTCGATCTCGGATCCGGTCCACGGGTGCTGGCCGGTTTCGAGAACCACGGCGGCCGGACCTACATCGACGCCGGCGGCGAGCCTCTGGGGCGGGTCCTGCACGGGCACGGCAACAACGGCGGCGACGGGCTCGAGGGAATCGTCCGCGGCAACCTGATCGGTACATACCTCCACGGCCCGCTGCTGCCGAAGAACGCCTGGCTCGCGGACGAGCTGATCGCCCGTGCCGTGGAACATCGAGAGGGCACGCGACCCGAACTGGAGCCACTTGACGACCGGCTCGAGGACGCCGCACACGCCGACGCCGAACGGGCGGCCGAGCGCGGCTAGCCGACGCCGCTGGAGCCGAAGCCTCCCTCGCCGCGCTCGCTCGCCGAGAGCTCGACGGCCTCGATCGGCTCGAGGGCCGCGAACGGCGTGATCAGGAGCTGCGCGATCCGAGCCCCGGGCTCGATCTCGAACTCGGCCTCGCGATCGGTGTTGAGGAGCAGGACCCGGAGCTCGCCCCGGTAGCCGGAATCGATCAGCCCGGGCGCGTTGACCATCGAAATCCCATGTCGCAGGGCGAGGCCGGAGCGCGGCAGCACCAGGCCGGCGTGCCCATCGGGGATCTCGACCGCGATGCCGGTCCCGATCGAGGCCCGCTCCCCCGGTCCGAGGAGTGCCGGCTCGGCGGCGCGGAGATCCAGGCCGGCGTCACCGTCGTTGGCCCGGGTCGGCAGCATCGCCCCCGGCTCGAGCAGGCGAACCTTGAGATCCACCGGCTAGGCCGCCGACCTGCCGCCGACCGAGTAGGCGCTGAAGCGATGCGCCAGCTTGCGTGGCACGCGAGCGCGGACGAGCACGCCGTCCTCACGGTCCTGGCGCTCGACCTGGCCGGCGACCTCGTGGAGCTCGTTGAGGAGGGCTCCCTCCTCGTACGGGATCAGCAGCTCGACGGGTTCGAGGGTGCGGGCGAATGCGGCCTCGATCGCGTCGAGAAGCTCATCGACGCCCTCGCCGGTCGCCGCCGAGACGCCGGTCACGTCGCGCTGGCCGACGAGGAGGTCGCGACGCTGCTCATCGTCGAGCAGGTCGATCTTGTTGTAGGCGAGGATCCTGGGTGTCTCCCCCGCTCCGATCTCCTCCAGCACCGAGTCGACTGCGCGCATGGCCGCCGCCCGCGACGCCGGCGGCTCGGATCCGTCGACCACGTGGACGATCAGGTCCGCGAGCGTCGTCTCCTCGAGCGTCGCCTTGAACGCGTCGACGAGCTGATGGGGAAGCTTGCGGATGAACCCGACCGTGTCGGTGAGCAGGTAGCGGCGGCCATCGTGCTCGAACGAGCGGGTGGTCGGGTCGAGCGTGTGGAACAGACGATCGCCGACGCCGACCCCGGCGCCGGTGATCGCGTTCAGCAACGTCGACTTGCCGGCGTTCGTGTAACCGGCGAGCGCGACCGTCGGGATCGCCGAACGCTCGCGCTCGGCGCGCATCGTCTCGCGGCTGCGCTCGACGTGGCGGAGCTCACGACGGAGCGCCGAGATCCGGTCGCGCGCCAGACGGCGATCGGTTTCGATCTGGGACTCACCCGGACCCCTGGTGCCGATGCCGCCGTCCATGCGCCCGGCGCCGAGGCGCTCGAGGTGGGTCCAGAGGCCTCGCATCCGGGCGAGGTTGTACTCGAGCTGCGCGAGCTCGACCTGGAGCTTGCCGGCGGAGCTGTGGGCGTGGTCGGCGAAGATGTCGAGGATCACCGCGGTGCGGTCGATGACGGGGACCTCCAGCGCCCCCTCGAGGTTCCGCTCCTGCCGTGGCGCAAGCTCGTCGTCACAGGCGACCAGGTTGGCGCCAACCCGCTTGATCTCTGCCTTGAGCTCCTCGAGCTTGCCGCGGCCGAAGTAGCGGTCGGGATCGGGCTCGGCGCGCTGCTGGACCATCCGGCTCTCGGTCGCCACCCCGGCCGTCCTCAGCAGTTCGCTGAGCTCGTCGAGCTCGGCGTCCTCTCCGGGCGTGCCCCGAACGACTCCGATCGCGACCGCGCGCTGTCGCGCCCGCGGGTTGCGGACGCCGCCGCCGGCTCCGCGGCGCTCCCTGGTCGTCTTCGTGTCGCCCCCTGAGCTCACGGGGCAAGTGTAGGAGTAGGGCGGTCGATCCGGATAGGGTCTCCCGTTCCGTCACCCCACCCGTTTCGACCCGAGGAGAGGCCCGATGAGAAGAAGAACGATCGAGTACGCCCTCCTCGCGTTGATCGCGGTCGGTCTGATCGGCACCGGATTCGCCCTCGCCGGCGGCTCCGGCGGCGGTGGCGAGACGAAGATCGCGACGATCCGCCCGACCGGCGTGGGGCTGCCCCGCGTCGGTATGCACGGGACCGTCGGCGCCGGCGACGTCGTCGCTCCGCTCAAGCAGTACCACGACTCCGGCCACTACGAGTCGGACCTCGAGAAGGTCGGTGACAAGGCGACGGCCTATCTCGACCGGCGGGTCGCGAAGATCCGCCGCAAGGCGCAGCAGAAGTGCAGGAGCCAGGGGGTTGCGAAGTGCCGCAAGCCGAAGCTGGCGCTGGTCCTCGACATCGATGAGACCTCGCTCTCGAACTACACCGCCCTCGTCGCCACGAACTTCACCGGCGCCACAGCGGCGCTGACGTCGAGCCTGTTCGCGGCCACCTCGCCCGCGATCGACCCGACCCTCGAGCTCTTCGACGACGCCCGCCAGTCGAAGGTCGCCGTCTTCTTCATCACCGGCAGGCCCGATCTCGACGTCGTCCGCGAGCGGACCGAGTCGAACCTGACCTCGGCCGGCTATTCGGGCTGGAAGGAGCTCGTACTCAAGCCCGCTGACGCATCCGGGACGCTGGCCTACAAGTCCGCGGCGCGAGCCGCGATCGAGGACGACGGCTATCGGATCGTGCTCAACGTCGGCGACCAGGACAGCGACCTCAAGGGCGGCCACGCCGACAAGGCCTACAAGCTCCCCAACCCCTTCTACTTCATCAGCGACTGATCGTCGCCGCGGCGCTCAGACCGAGTCGACCGCGAACAGCTTCCACTCTCCCGGCACGCCCTTGAGGGAGTGGGAGCCGCGGTCCGCGAACTCGATCCCCGAACCGACGACGAGATCCTTGACCGTCGAGGAGGCCAGCACCTCCCCGGGCCCGCCGAGGGCGCCGATCCGGGCGCCGATGTGGACCGCCATGCCGCCGACGTCGGCGCCGATCATCTCGATCTCGCCGGTGTGGAGACCGGCCCGGAGCTGGATCCCGAGGCCCTCGACGCGCTCGCCGAGCTCGGCGGCGCAGCGAACTGCGCGCGCAGGACCGTCGAAGGTCGCGAGGAACCCGTCGCCGGTGCTCTTCACCGCGACGCCGCCGTAGGCGCCGACGAGCTCGCGGGTCAGCCGGTCGTGGTTCTCCAGGAGATTCCGCCAGTCGCTGTCGCCCCGTTCCGCGGCGATCTCCGTCGACCGGCAGATGTCGGTGAACAGGACCGTGGCCAGCGCCCGCTCCTGCCGCCGGTTGACCACCGTGCCGGTGACGAACCGCTCGATCGCCTCCAGGTACTCCTCGAACCCGTCACCGAACGAGATCGCGTCTCGTCCCGGCAGTTCGAGGAGGTCGGCATCGGGGATGTGCTCGGCGAAGTAGCGCGCATGGCGTGAATCCATGGCGAGGGCCTCGGGGCGGTCGAGGATCAGGGTCGGAGCCTGAACCCGGGGGAGGATCTCGCGGACGTCCATCTGAGCGATCAGCCGCATCCGCTTCTCCATCGTCCCCGGCGACGAGGAGAGCCGCTCCCACCTCCCCCACCAGTCCTTGAACGACGGGTCGTTCGCGGCCATGATCGGCGACGCGTTGAGGCCGTTCTCGCCGGTGCCCCAGCGAGCGAGCATCGGCGTCACGAAGTCGCGGTTGCGGGTCTCCTCGTCGGGCCAGCCCCAGTCGTAGCCGGGCGCAGCCGTCGTCCTCGCCATCGGATGCATGAGGATCAGGTGGCTGACGCGCTCGGGATGGGTCGCCGCGTAGACGACGGCCATCATCGCCGCCTCCGCCTGCGCCTCGAGGACGACGCGGTTGCTGCTGCAGGCGTCGAGGACGGCATTCACGTCCGCCATCTGCTCCTCCAGCGTCGCGGGGACCTCGACCGGGTCGGAGAGCCCGGCGCCGCGGCGATCGAAGGAGATCAGCCGCGAGTGGTCCGTGTAGCCGCGCATCAGCCGCTTCGCCGGCGGCACGCTGAGCATCTCGATCGTGCCGAGGCTCGGCAGGACGATCATGTAGTCCTGCTGACCGCTGCCCATCGTCCTGTAGGCGATGTACCGGCCGTCCTCGCTGCGGACGTATTTGACCGGCGACGACTGCATGGTCAGCTCAGGTGCTCGCGCATCCGCTCGACCGCTTCGGTCAGCCGCTCGTCCGGCGTCGTCAGCGAGATCCGGAAGAAGCCCTCGCCGCTGGGGCCGTACATCGATCCGGGCGAGATCACGACGGCCGCCTGCTCGAGGACGTGCTCGCAGAAGGACGTCGACGTGTGGCCCTCGGGGACCGGGGCCCAGACGTAGATCGTGCCCTTCGGCGAGGAGACCTCGACGCCGATCTCCCCGAGTGCGTCGACGACGAGGTCGCGGCGCCGAGTGTAGATCGCGTTCATCTCGGCGAGCGGCTCGGACGGGCCATCGAGAGCGGCGGCGCCGGCGAGCTGGACGGCCTCGAACAGGCCCGAGTCGACGTTGGTCTTCAGCCGCCAGTAGGTCTGGATCGCGTCGGCGTTGCCGACGATCGCGGCACAGCGCCAGCCGGTCATGTTGTAGCCCTTCGACAGGCTGAAGACCTCGACGCCGACCTCCTTCGCCCCCGGCGTCTGCAGGAAGCTCGGAGCGACGTAGCCGTCGTAGGTGGTCTCCGAGTAGGCGTTGTCGTGGACGACGAGGATCTCGTGTTCGCGCGCGAGCTCGACGACCCGCTCGAAGAGACCCTCGGGGGCGATCGCGCCGGTGGGGTTGTTCGGGTAGTTGAGGAACAGCAGCCGGGCGCGGCGGAGCGCGTCGGGGTCGATGGCCTCGAGGTCGGGGGCGAACCCGAGCTCGGGCACGAGCGGCAGCACCTCGACGTCGGCCCCGGCGAGGACCGGGCCGCCCGTGTAGACCGGATACCCGGGATCGGAGGCGAGCGCGACGTCACCCGGATCGAGGAAGGCGAAGCAGAGGTTGTAGATGCACTCCTTTGCGCCGATCGCGGGGATCACCTCGCTCTCGGGGTCGATCTCGACTCCGAACCGGCGCCCGTAGAAGGCGGCGAACGCCTCGCGGAACTCCGCGCGGCCGCGATTCGACGGGTACTTCTGGTTCCCGTTCTCCGCGACGGCGGCCTGCATCGCCGCGACGACGTGGTCGTAGGTCGGCATGTCGGGGTCGCCGATGCCGAGGGAGATGACGTCGATGCCGGCGTCCCGCTTGTCGGCGACCTTGCGCTCGAGCTCCGCGAACATGTAGGGCGGAATCGCTTCGAGGCGCTTGGAGGGGTCGGTCAGGGCCAAGGTGGCGGCAGTCCTTTCGATCGGCGGTCCGTCGGGGTTCGGTGGGCCATCAGGCTATCTAGGCTTGCGTGCCCGCGACCCGAAACGGCAGGAGACCCGATGACCACCACGACGGCAGGCTGGACGATCAGCGACATTCCCGATCAGACCGGGAAGACGGCGATGGTGACCGGCGCCAACAGCGGTCTCGGCCTCCAGGTCGCGAAGGAGCTCGCGCGGGCGGGCGCAACGGTGCTGATGGGGTGCCGCAGCCGTGAGCGGGCGGAGCGGGCGATGGAGAAGATCCGCTCCGAGGTCCCCGGCGCCGATCTCGAACTGATCCAGCTCGACCTTGGCGATCTCGGCTCGATCGCGACCGCGGCGGAGTCGGTGACCGCGCGTCCGGAGCCACTCGATCTGCTGGTCAACAACGCCGGCGTCATGGCACCGCCCCGCCGCGAGACCGCCGACGGTTTCGAGCTCCAGTTCGGCACCAACCACCTCGGGCACTTCGCGCTGACCGGCCGGCTGATCGAGCGGCTCCTGGCGGCCGACTCTCCGCGGGTCGTCAACCTCAGCAGCACCGCGCACCGGATCGGGAAGATGAACTTCGACGATCTCAACTCCGAACACGGTTACTCGCGCTGGCCCGCCTACGGCCAGTCGAAGCTCGCCAACCTCCTGTTCACACTCGAACTCGCCCGGCGGGCCGAAGCGGCCGGGACGAACCTGGTCGCCGCGGCGGCGCATCCCGGCTACGCGGCGACGAACCTGCAGACGGCGGGGATCGGCCTGGGCACGGTCGGCGCGCTCCTGAAACCGGCGATGTGGGCGGGAAACCTCGTCTTCGCCCAGAGCGACGCCTCGGGGGCGATCCCGGCGCTCTACGCCGCCACCGCACCGGGCGTCGCCGGCGACGACTTCTACGGCCCCGACGGCTTCCAGGAGATTCGCGGCGCGCACCCCGCACTCGTCGGCCGAACCGGACGCGCCGCCGATCCCGATGCGGCCCAGCGACTCTGGGAGGTCTCCGAGGAGCTCACCGGAGTCGGGTTCGGACCACTCGACGCGGCGGCCTAGAGCCCGGCGAGGCGGTCGAGGAACCCGGCAGCGAAGGTTCCCTCGAAGACGGGCTCCGCCGTTCCCGTCAGGTCGATCTCGAGCTCGTCCCCGATCTCGACGAGGAGCTCGCCCCCGTCGAGGACGACCGTGAGCGGGCTCGGCGCCCCACGCAGGTGCGCGGCGACGGCGGCGCCGGTCGCGCCCGTTCCCGAGGACAGGGTCTCCCCCACGCCCCGCTCGAAGATCCGCGCCCGCACCCGCGAACCCTCGGCCGACCAGAAGCTCACGTTGGTCCGGTTCGGGAAGACCGCCGCACCCTCGATCGAGGGACCGATCGCGGGCAGGTCGAGCTCCTCGAGGCCCTCGCGGACCTCGATCGCGCACTGCGGGTTGCCCATCGAGACGTGCTGGAACTCGCGCTCGATCCCGCCGACGTCGATCGTGCCGACGCCGTCGGCCGCGCCACCCGGATAGTCGGGCGAAACCGTTGCCGCCCGCCCCATGGCGACCCGGGCGGAACCCGGCCCGGTCAGGGTCGGCGTGACCTCTCCGGCGGCCGTCATGATCGAGAAGGTGTCGCGGTCGGTCCAGCCGGCGGAGCGGAGGTGGAGGACAGCTTCACGGACGCCGTTGCCGGAGAGCTCGGCCTCGGAACCATCGGGGTTGAAGATCCGCAGATCGGCGACGTGAGCCCCGGCGTCGGTGGGACGGGACAACAGCAGGATGCCGTCGGAGTGCATGCCGAAGTGAGGCGCGCAGATCGCCGCGATCCGTTCCGGCGTCAGCTCGAACGGCACGTCGTCGGCCTCGAGCACGATGTAGTCGTTGCCGAGGGCCTGCCACTTCGCGAATCGCATCGGCGCAAGTATGGCGGCAGCGGCGGGGCGAAAACGGGCGGTCACCGGAGCCCGTGTGGTCGTCCCGCTAGCCTGCGCGGTCAAGTCCGTCCGACACACAGGAGGTTCAGCACATGCCGATGGTCCCGATGGTGGTCGAGCAGTCCTCGCGCGGGGAGCGCTCGTTCGACATCTACTCGCGTCTGCTCTCGGAGCGGATCGTCGTCCTCGGGACCCCGATCGACGACCAGGTCTCGAACCTGATCGTCGCCCAGTTGCTGCACCTCGAGTCGGAGGATCCCGACAAGGACATCTCGCTCTACATCAACTCGCCGGGCGGGATCGTCTACTCCGGCCTGGCGATCTACGACACGATGCAGTTCGTCCACTGCGACGTCCAGACGATCTGCTTCGGCGTCGCGATGTCGATGGGCTCGCTGATCCTCGCCGGCGGCACGAAGGGCAAGCGGATGGCCCTGCCGAACTCGCGGATCCTCAACCACCAGCCGAGCGGCGGATTCGAGGGTCAGTCGACCGACATCGAGATCCATGCCCGCGAGACCCTCGCGTTGCGGCGCCGGCTCGAGGAGATCTACTCCGAGCACACGGGCCAGACCGTCGAGCAGATCCACGACGACATGGAGCGCGACCGGTTCTTCTCCGCGGAGGAGGCGCGCGACTACGGGCTCATCGACCACGTGATGACCGACCGCGACACGCTGCTGCCGAACGGCGGCTCGCCGAACGGCTCCTCCTCCTAGTTCCGGTCGACGATCGCCAGGGCCGCCCGCGCGACGTCAGCGTCGCTCATCCCGGTCCGATCGATCGTCTCGACGCCCTCCATCTTCCGCATCCAGGTCACCTGCCGGCGGGCGTAGCGCCGGTGTGAGGCCTTGACGGCGCCCGCGTCGCCGGCGATCAGCTCGTCGAAGCCGAGCGCGGACCGTGCCGTCCGCGAGGCACCTGCGGCTGTGGCCGCGCGGGCCTCCTCGGCGGCACCGGCGGCGATCATCGCGTCGACCCGGCGATCGATCCGGTCGGAGAGCTCGTCGCGATCGAGGACGATCCCGATCAGGGCGGTCGGATGACGCAGATCCGCCGTCCAGAGCTCGCGCCCGCGCTCGGGCGGATCGAGGCCGACGCGCTGGAGCTCGAGCGCCCTCGCGACCCGCTTGCGGTCGTTCGGATGGATCCGCTCGCCGACGTCGGGATCGAGCTCTGCATGCATCGCCGCCGGCCCGAGCTCCGCGATCTGCGCCTCGACGAGGGCGCGAACCTCGGCGGGGACCGGCGGCTGCAGGTCGAGCTCCGCCAGCGCCGCCCGCATGTAGAGGCCGGTCCCGCCGACGACGATGGGCGTCCGGCCGGCGCTGAGCAGCTCGTCGATCTCGGTGCGGGCCAAGTCGGCGAAGCGCCCGGCGCTGAACTCCTCGCTGACATCGGCGATCCCGGCGAGCCGATGCTCGAGGCGTTCGCGTTCGGCGGCGTCGGCGGCGCCGCTGAGCACCTCGAGGCCGCGGTAGACCTGGATCGCATCGCAGGAGACCGCGACCGGGTTCTCGCCCCGCTCCCGCATCAGGGTTGCGAGCTCGATGGCGACCGCCGTCTTGCCGACGCCGGTCGGGCCGAAGATCGCGACGACGTCCGCCACGGCGCTCAGCCGGCGCGGGAGAGCAGGACCTCGCTGCCGAGCAGGGTCTGCGAGGTGGCCGAGGTCACCTCGACCTCGACGATCTCCCCCGGCTCGGCGGTCCCCTCGAAGTTCACGGCCTTGTTGTGGCGGCTGCGGCCGCGCAGGCGGGTCGGGTCGGTCCGGCTCGGGCCCTCGACGAGGACGTCGATCGTCCTGCCGACGAACCTCCCCGAGCGTTCCCTGGCACGGCGCTGGACCGCCTCGACGAGACGCTCCATCCGCTCCTTCTTGACCGGGTGCGAGATCCTGCCGTCGAGCTCGGCCGCCGCCGTTCCCCGCCGCGGGCTGAAGACGAACGTGAAGGCGCCGTCGTATCCGACCTCCTCGACGATCTCGAGCGTCGCCTCGAAGTCGGCGTCGGTCTCGCCCGGGAAGCCGACGATGATGTCGGTCGTCAGGGCGACATCGGGAACGTGCTCGCGGATCAGCGCGACCCGATCGAGATAGCGCTCGCGGTTGTAGGTGCGGCGCATGGCCTTGAGGATCCGGCTCGAACCCGACTGCAGCGGCAGGTGGATGTGCTCGCAGACGGCCGCGCATTCGGCATGGGCGAGGATCACGTCCTCCTTCATGTCCTTCGGATGCGGGCTCGTGTAGCGGATCCGCTCGATGCCCTCGACCGCATCGACCTCACGCAGGAGCTCGGCGAACGTCATCCGGTCATCTCCTCGGAGGTCGCGGCCATAGCTGTTCACGTTCTGGCCGAGGAGCGTCACTTCGCGAACGCCGTCGGCTGCCAGTGCCCTGACCTCGGTCAGCAGCTCGCTCCCGGGACGGCTCGACTCGCGCCCCCTGGTCGACGGGACGATGCAGTAGGAGCAGACGCAGTTGCAGCCCTGGGAGATCTGCAGCCAGGCCTGGAAGGGCCGGGTCCGCTGCGAGGGAAGGTGGCCGGCGAAATCCTCGAACTCGAAGTAGCCCTGGGCGGTGAGCGAGTCGGAGGTCAGGAACTCGGCGAGCTTGTGGATCTGACCGGGGCCGAAGGCCACGTCGACGAAGGGAAACCGCTCGAAGACCTCGTCCTTGACCGACTGCGCCCAGCACCCGCCGACCCCGACGACGACGTCCGGCTGCTCGCCTTTGAGGCGCTTCGCCTCGCCCAGGTGCGCGATGAAGCGGCTGTCGGCGTTCTCGCGGATCGAGCAGGTGTTGAAGAGGATCAGGTCGGCCTGCTCCCGGCTCGGCGCCTCCGAGTAGCCGAGGGAAGAGAGCATCCCCCGCATCCGCTCGGAGTCGTGCTCGTTCATCTGACACCCGAAGGTGGTGACGTGGAAGCGCTTGGCGGCGCCTTCTCGGGTCGTCTCCATGGCGGTCAGGGTAGCGGCGCCGGGCGCCGCGCCCGGATCAGTTGCCGGCCGTCTGCGAGAGGAAGGCGACCAGCGCCTTGAGCTGGTCGGGCGTCAGCTGATCGCCGTAGTTGGAGGGCATCGTGCCGTCCGGGAAGCCCTTCTCGACCTCGGCGCTCGGATCGACGATCGACGTCTCGATGAAGGCGTCGTCCTTGCCGGCGAGCACGGTGTCGAGGTTGGGACCGATCGTGCCCTGCGCGTCGGCGCCGAGCTCGGAGATCGTGTGGCAGCTCCCGCAGCCGGTCGAGATGAAGGCCTGCTTGCCCTCCTCGACCAGAGCCGCATCGGCGCCTCCGCTCGGGGCCGCACCGCCCGACGGCTTGCCGGAAGGCGTGTCCTCGGGCGCGGCGCCCTCCTGCTGAGCGGTGTCGGTCGTGGAGGCCTGCTGGACGTCGGCTTCGGCGTTGGCCGCCTCGAGCTCGCCGCCCTGCTTGTCCTCGTGCTTGGACAGCTCGACCGCGCCGACCGCGGTGGCGGCCACGAGCAGGAAGGTGATGACCATGCCGGCGATCAGCGCGTTTCCGGACGGGAACTTGTCGCTCCGCATCCCGATGAAGGAGATGATCAGGGCGACCACGATCAGGGCGCCGCCGGCTATGTAGAAGAGGGTTTCGTCCATGCAGGGCGCGATCCTATCGATCGGGCTCGACGAGGAACGTCGCGGCGCTACTCCGCGAAGGCCGTCGAACGGCTCTCGCGAACCACGGTGATCTTGATCCGGCCCGGGTAGTCGAGTTCCTTCTCGACGGCCTTGGCGGCGCGGCGGGCGATCACGGCCGCCTCCTCGTCGTCGACGACGCCCGGATCGACCACGAGACGGACCTCGCGGCCGGCGCGGACGGCGTAGACCTTCTCCACGCCCGGATGGCGACCGGCGACCTCCTCGAGGTCCCGCAGGCGCGTCACGTAGTGCTCGAGCGCCTCTCCCCTGGCCCCGGGACGAGCGCCGGAGACGGCGTCGGCGATCTGCACGATCACCGCTTCGACGGTCTTCGGGGCGACCTCGTTGTGATGGGCCTCGATCGCGTGGGCCACCGCCTCGCTCTCGCCCTTGCGACGGGCCATCGAGGCGCCGACCTGGGCGTGGGAGCCCTCTACCTCGTGGCTGACGGCCTTGCCGAGGTCGTGCAACAGGGTCGCCCGCCGCGCCGTCTCGACCGAGACGCCCAGTTCGGCGGCGATCAGCCCTGCGATCTTGGCCGACTCGACCAGGTGATCGAGGACGTTCTGGCCGTAGGAGGTCCGGAAGCGGAGGCGGCCGAGCACCTCGAGCAGCTCGGGATCGATCCCGTGGACGCCCGCCTCGAGCTCCGCGCGCTCGCCCTCGGCGACCATCGTCGCCTCGACCTCGGACTTCGACTTCTCGTAAGCCTCCTCGATCGTCGCCGGTTGAATGCGCCCGTCGGCGATCAACCGCTCGAGCATGATCCGGGCGATCTCGCGCCGGACTCCGTCGAAGCTCGAGACGACCACGGCGTTCGGGGTCTCGTCGATGATCAGGTCGACGCCGGTCAGCGACTCGATCGCGCGGATGTTGCGGCCCTCGCGGCCGATGATCCGTCCCTTCATCTCCTCGCTCGGCAGCTCGATCAACCGGGTCGTCGTCTCGCTCGCGTGCGAGCCCGCGAGGCGGCCCATCGCGATCGAGAGGATGTTCCGCGCGCGCCGGTCCGCGTCCCGCTTCGTCTCCTCCTCGATCTGGAGCAGCACACGCCCGGCCTGGCGCCTGGCGTCGTGTTCGACGTCGGCGATCAGCATCTGCTTCGCCTGGGCGACCGTCAGGCCGGTCAGGCGCTCGAGCTCCTTGCGCTGGACCTGCTTCTGGCGCTTCAGCTCCTCCGCCTGGCCTTCGAGGTTGCGCTCGCGGTCGGCGAGGGCCCGCTCGCGGCGCTCGATGTCGGCCAGCTTCAGCCGCGCCGCCTCGGCGTCGTGGAGAGCGCGTTCCTGCAGCCGTGCGATCTCGTCGCGCCGGGCGCGCAGATCGTCACCGTCGCCATCGCCGGACTCGGGCTCAGAATCGACCGCAGCGACGGGTTGGGCGGCCGAAATCGCCGGATTTGCCGGACGTTCCCGATCCCCGAACTTTCTGCGACTCCGCCTCTCCATCTCCCCGACGATGGTAATGCGTCGGGGTGGGACGACCGGATCAGGCGGCTCGCGAGCCGCCTTCGCCGGCGCGGCGCACGGCGTCGTAGGCGAGCTCGTACTCGTAGCCGCGGCGGGTCAGATGCGACAGCGCCCGCGCCCGGCCGCGCTCGTCGGCGAGGTCCTCGCCCTTGGCGGCCACCAGCGCGACGGCACGCTCGAGCTCCTGCTCGCGGGGTTCGGCGGCCGCGCGCTCGGCCAACCCGGCGCCGATCCCGCGGTCGGTCAGCGCCGCGGCGATCCTGTGGGCCCCCCAGCCGGACAGCTCCCGCTTGTCGGCGGCGTAGGCGAAGGCGAAGCGCTCGTCATCGAGCTCGCCGAGCTCGATCAGCTCGGCGATCACCTCCTCGGCCAGGTCCTCGTCGCAGCCGCGCCCGCGCAGCCAGCTGTGGAGCTCCCTCGACGTCCGCTCCCGGCGCCGCAGCGCCCCGAGAGCCTTGCCCAGGACGTCCTGCAGGCGCCGGTCCTGGCTGGCGCTCACCGGTGGCGCTCCGGGCCGCTCAGGCGGCCTCGGAGCTCTCCTCCTCGGCAGCCGGCGTCGCCGGGGCCGGGGCGCGCTCGGGGCGATCGGCACGCTCGACGCCGCGGGCCTCGTAGATCTTGCCCTCGATCTCGTCGGCCATCTCCGGGTTCTCGGAGAGGAACGCCTTCGAGTTGTTCCGTCCCTGCCCGAGGCGGGTCTCGCCGTAGGAGAAGAACGAACCGGACTTGGTGACGATGTCGTGCTCGACGCCGAGGTCGAGCAGGCAGCTCTCGTTCGAGATACCGACGCCGTACTCGACGTCGAACTCGGCCTGCTTGAACGGCGCGGCGACCTTGTTCTTGACGACCTTGACCCGGACCCGGTTGCCGACGGCCTCCGTGCCCTCCTTGAGGGTCTCGATCCGTCGCAGGTCGAGACGCTGGGACGAGTAGAACTTCAGCGCCCGTCCGCCCGGCTGCGTCTCCGGGCTGCCGAAGCTGACGCCGATCTTCTCGCGGATCTGGTTCGTGAACAGGCAGACGGTCTTCGCGCGGTTGAGGTTGCCGGCGAGCTTGCGCAGCGCCTGCGACATCAGCCGGGCCTGCAGTCCGACCTGGACCTCGCCCATCTGACCCTCGAGCTCGACCCGCGGCGTCAGCGCCGCGACCGAGTCGACGGCGACTAGGTCGACCGCGCCCGAGCGGGTCAGGACGTCGACGATCTCGAGCGCCTGCTCGCCGTAGTCGGGCTGGGAGATCAGCAACTCGTCGGTGTCGACCCCGATGCGCCGCGCGTAGACGGGGTCGATCGCGTGCTCGGCGTCGACGAACGCGCAGACGCCGCCGCGGGCCTGGCACTGGGCGATGATGTGGTAGATCAGCGTCGTCTTACCGGACGACTCCGGGCCGAAGATCTCGACGATCCGCCCCTTCGGGACGCCGCCGACGCCGAGCGCGAGGTCGAGCGAGAGCGCCCCAGTCGGGATCGCCTCGACGTCCATCACGGTCTTGCTGCCGAGCTTCATCACCGCACCGGCGCCGAACTCGCGCTCGATCTGGCCGACGGCCGCCTTCAGGGCCGCGTCCTTCGCCTTGGCGTCCTTCGAACCGGCCTCGATCGGCGTCGGCTTGTTTCCTGCTGCCATTTTTCAAACCACCTCATCCGCCGCTCCACGCGGCAATTCGACATCCGCCAGGGGGCTGTAGCGCGGACCCTGGGATCGGAGTTCAGAACGGTAGAGCGCCACCCGGACGGCATCGAACGTATGTCCTCCCGTCCCGCCGAAGGGCGCGAGCCCGGCGACGGCGTCCTCGGCGCGCCGTCGCGACGGGTGCCCGCGGATCCGGGCGACGCTGAGGTGCGGGCGGTATGGACGCCTCTCTTCGAACTTGACGCAGGCCGCGGCCAGCTCGCCGGCGAGGGCCTCCTGCAACGCCACCGCGGCGGCGCTCGCGGCGGTCAGCGCGACGACCCGCGGGCGCCGCGGAGGCAACCCGATCGGGACCGGCTCGAGGTGGACCGTGACGGGGCCGGACCCCGCCGTCGCCGCCCGCAACGCGCCCTTGGAAGCTTCGATCTCGCCCGGCGTGCGATCGCCGAGGTACGCGAGCGTGATGTGAAGGCCCACCCGGTCGAGCGGACGCAACTCGGGGCCGAGTGCCGAGCCCTGCCAACCGGCGATCGCGTCGACCGTCGGCGGCGGAGGATCGAGCGCGATGAATGCCCGGATCCGTTCCTCCTCCGGGCTTTCCTCGCCTCGCTCCGCCGCAACCGTCGTCACCGGCGCGACGCTAGTGGACTGACCCGCGCGAATGGGAGTCCGGGTGCGCCGCTTCCGCCCGGGTCCGTGACGAACCCGTGGATTCGCACGACCTGAGACGATCCCCGCGATGGGAGCGAGCAACGACGGGCATCCGCGCCCGATCCCCGGCCTCGACGGCGTCGAGCACGAGTTCCACGACGTCGGCGGCCTGCGGATGCACGTCGCCGTCGCCGGATCGCCCGACGCCGAGCCGCTCGTGCTCCTCCACGGCTGGCCGCAGCACTGGTACGCCTGGCGGCGTCTGATCGGGCCGCTCAGCGAGCACTACCGGGTCATCTGCCCCGATCTCCGCGGCTTCGGCTGGACGGATGCGCCTCGGGGCAAGTACCTGAAGGCTGAGCTCGCGGCGGACGTCCTCGCACTTCTCGACGTCCTCGGGCTCGAGCGCGTCCGGCTCGCCGGCCACGACTGGGGCGGGTTCACGGGCTTTCTCCTCTGCATCCAGGCCCCCGAGCGCTTCTCGCACTTCGCCGCCGCCGGGATCGGCCATCCGTGGGTCCAGCGGGAGCACGGGATCGGCGCGGCGCTGAAGCTCGCCCGCCGCCTCGCCTACATGGTCCTGATCGCTTCGCCCGTGGTCGGCGGCCAGGTCGTCCGCCGGGTACCGGCCTTCACCAGGACGGTCTTCCGGGCGAGCGCGGTCGACCCGGACCGGACCTGGAGCGAGGAGGAGCTCGAATCGTTCGTCTCCCAGTGGGCCGAACCCGATCGCGCCGCCGCCTGCGTCGCGCTCTACCGGAGCTTCCTGACGAAGGAACTGCGCGAGATCGCCTCGGGGGCGTTCGCCGACCGCTTCCTCCCCCAACCGTGCATCCAGTTCGTCGGGGTCGCCGATCCCGTGATCAGGCCCGATCAGCAGGGCGGCGCCGAGGCGAACGCGCCGAGGATGCGGATGGAGGTCGTGCCCGACGCCGGTCACTGGCTGCCCGAGGAGGCGCCGGAGGCACTGCTGGAGCCGATGCTGGCTCTCTACGCCGAACCCGCCGCCTAGAGCGGCCAGGGCGCCTAGAGCGGCAGGTCCTCGTCGATCAGCAGTCGTCTGATCATGTGCATCGCGACGCTGGCCGAGCGGTCGCGGACGTCGTCGCGGCTCCCCGGAAGCTTCGGATCCCGGGCGAGCACGTTGCCGTCGGCATCGGCGACGCAGATGCAGACGTAGCCGACCGGCTTCTCCTCGGTCCCGCCGCCGGGGCCGGCGACGCCGGTGATCCCGACCCCGAGCGCGGCGCCGAACCGCTCCATGGCGCCGGTCGCCATGGCGGCCGCGACCTCGGGTGAGACGGCGCCGTGGTTCGCGACCAGCTCCGCGGGAACGCCGAGGAGATCGGTCTTGGCGCTGTCGGAGTAGGCGACGACGCCGCCCTTGAAGTAGGCCGATGCGCCGGGAAGGTCGGTCAGCCTTGCCGCCAGGAGGCCGCCGGTGCACGATTCGCCGAGGGCGATCGAGCTACCGGCGAGGAGCCCGGCCACGATCGAGTCGATGCTCTCGCCGCGCTCGGTGTAGATGAAGGGCCCGTGGCGCTCCCGCAGGGCGACGAACAGCGAGTCGCGGAGCCCGACGTCGGAGTCGCGGAAGCGCACGTCGATCTCGAGCTCCGACCCGCGGCGGAGGCAGGTCGTGATCTCCAGGGGGCTGAGGTCGATGTCGCGCTCGATCTCCCGCAGCGTCTTCGCCAGCGTCGACTCGGGGATGCCGAACATCTTCATCGTCTCGGTCTCGTAGCTGTCGGCCCGGGAGAGGACGTCGGCGACGGGGCCCGCTGACGTTGCGGCCGGCCACATCGCCTGCAGCTCCCGCGGCGGTCCCGGGAGGACGATGACCACGGGCCCCTGCGCTTCGACGACGAGGCCGGGAGCGGTGCCGGCGGGATCGAGGGCGATGGCGCCCTCGGGGACCATCGCCTGCTTGCGCGTCCCGTCCCGGAGCCCCTCCGGATCGAACTTCATGCGGCGCGCGAATCCGGCCACGATCTCCGAGATCCGCTTCTCCATGGCCTCGTCGAGGACCATCTCCCGCCCGGCGAAGGCGGCGACGATCTCGGCGGTCAGGTCGTCGGCGGTGGGACCGAGCCCGCCGGTGGTGACGATCAGGTCGAGGCCGGCGCCGCGCAGGTGCTCGAGGGCACCCCGCAGGTCCTCGGGGCGGTCGCCGACGCAGACGATCTCCGCGACCTCGCAGCCCAGCTCGCCCAACCGCTCCGAGACCCACGGCCCGTTGCGGTCGGTGACCCGTCCGGTCAGCACCTCGGTGCCGGTCACGACGATGCCCGCGCGGACGCTCATGGGCAGTCCGGCCCCGCGTAGGTGACCTCGCGGATCCCGTCCGCGTCGGCCTCGTAGGTGGCGTCGTCGCCCGGCTCGAGCTTCTCTTCGTCGCCGCCGGCGTCGACCTTCACCGAGCCACCGCCGATCAGGTCGAGCCGGTAGCTCTTCTCGCCTGTGAACTGTTCGGTCGCGCCGACCGCGAGGACCTGGGAGTCGATCAGGGCCTCGCCGCCGCCGACGAGACAGATCCGCGTCGAGGCCAGCGGCTCGATGCTGAAGTCGATCGGCTTCGACGAGGACTTGTCCGGCTTCGAGACCTGCTTGGAGGCCTTCGCCTTGCCCTTCCCCGCGGGCTTCTGACCGGACGGGCTCTCGTCGTCACCGCCGGATGTGAGGCCGATGATCGCGAGCACGATCAGCAGGATGACGACCCCGGCCCCGATCGCGACGATCGGTCCGCTGCGCGACGGCGGCCGCGACCCCGGAGCACGGCGGCTCCCGTTCGCCCGGCGGTTGCGGATGACCGGTTCGGGCGGGGCTGCGCTCGCGGGCTCCTCGAAGCTGCGGCGGTAGCGATCGGCGAGGGCCTCACCGTCGAGTCCGAGGATCTGCCCGTAGGTCCGGAGGAAGCCGCGGACGTATGCCGGCGCCGGCAGGACCTCCCAATCCTCGGCCTCGAGGGCGCGGAGGTAACGGGTCCGGATCTTCGTCCGGTCCTCGGCCTCCTTGATGTCCATGCCGAGGCGCCGCCGCGCGTCCTTCAACGTCGCGCCGATGCCAGGTGCCTGCTGCTGGTCGTAACGGCTCATCGGCCGCCCAGTATTGCGAGGTGCGGGACCCGGGACAGTGTGCCCGCAGCGGGCTGAATGATCAGCCCTGGACGGTCTCTAGCCCGGCGCCCTCGGTGGCCGGTCCGCCTCCGGCCTCCCCGCCCCCGGCGAGGATGCGCGGGATGTCGGCATGGCCGATCAGGACCTGGCGCGGCTTCGAGCCCTCGTAGCCGGAGATGACGCCGCGGCGCTCGAGCATGTCGATCAGACGCCCGGCACGGGTGTAGCCGACCCGGAGCCGGCGCTGGATCATCGACACGGACGCGGTCTCGGTCTCGACGCAGATCCGGATCGCGTCCTCGAGGAGGTCGTCCTCGTCGGGCGAGAACTCGCCGCCGCCGTCTCCGTCGACGTCGACGGGCGGCTTCTCGGCGATCAGGTCGACGTCGAAGTTCGGTTCGCCCTGCTTCGACCAGAAGGAGACGACGCGCGCGATCTCCTCCTCAGTGACGAACGCACCCTGGACCCGCTGCAGCTTCGAGGAGCCGACCGGCCGGAACAACATGTCGCCCTGGCCGAGCAGCGACTCGGCACCGCCCTGGTCGAGGATGACCCGCGAGTCGACCTGGGAGGCGACGGCGAACCCGATCCGGGCCGGGATGTTGACCTTGATCGTGCCGGTGATGACGTCGGTCGAGGGCCGCTGCGTCGCGAGCAGCAGGTGGATGCCGACGGCTCGCGACTTCTGCGCCAGGCGGATGATCGAGTCCTCGACCTCGCCGGGCGCGACCATCATCAGGTCGGCGAGCTCGTCGATCACGCAGAGGATGTGTGGGAGCGGCGCCTCGCCGGCCTTGACGCGGATCTTGTTGAGCTCCTCGAGGTTGCGGCCGCGGGCCTTGCCCATGACCGTGTAGCGCTCCTCCATCTCGGCGACGAGGTTCTCGAGCACGTTCGAGGCGACCCGCGCGTTGGTCACGACCGGCGTCAGCAGGTGCGGAACGGAGTCGTAGTGGTTGAGCTCGACCTGCTTCGGGTCGACGAGGACGAGGCGGAGCTCGTTCGGCGAGGCGTGCAGGAGCATCGAGGTCAGGATCGCGTTGACGGATCCCGACTTGCCCGAGCCGGTCGTACCGGCGACGAGTACGTGCGGCATCTTCGCCAGGTCCATCGACACCGCCTGTCCGGAGATGTCCTTGCCGAGCCAGGAGAGCAGCGGCGAGGCCCCGTCGGGGCGGCCCTGGTAGATGTCGCCGAGGCGGACCATCTTCCGGCGCGAGTTCGGCACCTCGACCCCGACGGCCTTCTTACCCGGAATCGGCGCGAGGATGCGGATGTCGGTCGAGGCGAGCGCGTAGGCGAGGTCGTCCTTGAGCTGGGAGATCTTGCCGACCTTCGTTCCCGGCGCGAGCTGGAGCTCGTAACGGCTGACGTGCGGCCCCGTGACGGTGCCGATCAGCTTCGCCTCGATCTTGAAGTGGCTGAGGACCTCGAGCAGGGCCCGTGCGGTCTTCTCCATCTCGCGGCGGTCGGGACCGCGATCGCCGGCTTCACTGCCGCGGCGCAGCAGCTTCGCAGGGGGATTGCGGTAGTCGATCTCCTCGGACTCGGTTATGCCGCCGCGCTTGGCGCCCTGCGGCGTCCGCTTGATCTCGATCTCCTCCGCGGCGGCGTCGGCCTCAGCTGCAGCCGGGGCGACCACCGGCTCGGGCTCGGGCTCATCCTCGCCCTCGACGTAGCCGTCGTCGTCGAAGTCGTAGTCGCCGGGCGCCTCTGCGTCTTCGGTGTCCTCGGGCGCGTCGCCCTCGGCGTCGATGTCGAACTCGTCGGTCTCGTCCTCGTTGCCGAGCGGGACCGTCATCGCGCCGACGACGATCTCGTCGTCCTCGGGGTAGTGCTCGGTCGTCCAGCCGTCACCCACGTTCTGACCGGAGCGGTCGCGGCGGGCGCGGACCGAGCGCGCCATCTCGCCGGTGGCGTGGCCTGCCCGGCCTGCCGCCTCGGCGCCGGAGCCGATCAGGCCGACGAGCGGGCGGCCGCTGAGCAGCAGGATCCCGCTGAGGATCATCAGCACGGCGATGATGTGGGCGCCGACCGTCTGGAACAGGGTCGTCGAAGCCCAGTACAGGGCCTCGCCGAGGACCCCGCCGTGAGCAGTGAAGAAGTCGGGGACGAAGACGTCGGTGCGAGCGGGCTGGTCGGGGCCGAGCCCGGCGGTTCCGGCCGCGAAGGCGAGCAGCAGTCCCGCAACGAGGAGGATCGCGCCGGCGTTGATCGTTCCGGAGACGCTGAGCAGCGGCCTCATCACCAGCGCGAGGCCGCAGCCCGCGAGGAGCATCGGGACCGCGTACGCGACTGCCCCGCCGGTCCAGGTCAGGGCGACCTCGAGGCCGGATCCGCCGAGTCCGCCGTTCCAGCCGGCGTAGAGCACGAAGCCGAGGTAGAGGGCCGCCGCGAGCAGCCCGAGGCCGATCAGGTCGAGGTGATGCTGCTCGAGCTCGCGCGGCGCGGCAGGGGTTTTGCGCGCAACCGGCTTCTTGCCTCGCTTGGCAGAGGCCTTGGTGCTGCGCGCCTTCGGTCGCAGGGATCGCTTCTTTGACATCTGGCGACCCCCTTCGACGCCTCCGCCCCGTCCCCTGCGCCGCGCGGTGGCTTCCGGCCCTCCCCCGCCCCGGATGTGCGATTGCGTGATTCGCCCGGACCCGGCGGGGCCGCCCACGCCGGTCTTTAGAATCGGGCGCGTGAGCGACGCCGACAACCTCATGGGCCGCGTTCTCGTCGTCGAGGACGACGAGGACATCGCCGACGTCCTTCGCCGGTCGCTGCGCCAAGAAGGCCACGAGGTCCGGACCGCCGGCGACGGCGAGGAGGCCCTCGCGATGGCCGCGGAGTTCGTCCCCGACCTGGTAATCCTCGACCTCGGGCTGCCGAAGCTCGACGGCGTTGAGGTCTGCCGGAAGCTGCGGGCCGCCGGCGACGTCCCGATCCTGATCCTGACGGCGCGCACCGACACCGGCGACCGGGTCGAGGGCCTCGATGCCGGCGCCGACGACTATCTCGTCAAGCCGTTCGAACGGGCTGAGCTGCTCGCCCGGCTCCGGGCGCTGCTGCGCCGCCGCCCGCCCCGCGGAACGGCGTCGCTGACCGTGGGCGACCTGGTTCTGAATCCGGGGACCAGAGAGGTGACGCGCGGGGAGCGCGTCGTCGATCTGACCAACCGCGAGTTCGAGCTGCTCGAGTTCCTGATGCGGAACGAGCGTCTCGTGATCTCGCGCGAGCGCCTGCTCGAGGAGGTCTGGGGCTACGACCCTACCTCGATGACGAACACGATCGACGTGTTCATCAGCAACCTCAGGCGCAAGCTCGAGGAGGGAGGAGAGGAACGGATCCTGCACACCAAGCGGGGTGCCGGCTACGTGGTCAGAACGTGAGCCGATGAACCCGCTGCAGGGTCTCAAGAGCCTCTACGCCCGCTCCCGCAGGCTCCCGGTCCGGATCCGGATCGCGATCGTCTCGGCGGCGCTGACGGCGATCATCCTGATTGGCTTCGCCCTCGTCGTCGGGCGAATGGTCACCGACAGGCTTCACACCGACTTCGAGAACGAGCTTCAGGGCGTGGCGGCCCAGCTCGCGAACAGCATCGAGTTCAATGCCGGCGGCCAGCCCAGCGCCACGGGGATCGAACAATCGGCTCTCGCAACCGACGCGAGGATTCAGATCGTCAATGGCTCGGGCACCGTTCTCGTGGGCTCCTCCACCCCCGCCTTCCCGCCCCCCGACACCTCTCGCGTCGTCGCGTCGGGGGCGCTGCAGGTCGCGACGGCGCAGATCTTCGCCAACCAGGGGCTCGTGCCCGGCACCTACTACGTCCAGTACGCGCGGCCCGAGTCCGCCATCGACGAGACGATCGGCCGGCTCTGGCTGTTCCTCGCCGGTGGCGTCGCGATCGGGACGCTGCTCGCCGGCGCGGCCGGGATGGCGGTCGCCAACCGGGCGATGCGGCCGATCGCGGCGCTGACGGCGGCCGCGAGCGACATCGCGGCGACCCGCGACACCTCGCGGCGGATCCCGGAGCCCAAGAGCGACGACGAGGTCGCCGAGCTCGCGCGGACGCTGGATCAGATGCTGCGCGAGCTCGACGCCTCCCGGTCGGAGACCGAGGCCGCGATGAAGCGGCAGCGGGAGTTCGTCGCCGACGCGTCCCACGAGCTCCGGACGCCGCTGACGAGCATCCTCGCGAACCTCGAGCTCCTCGAGCAATCGCTCGAGACCGACCCGGACGCGGACGACGACGCCGCGGCCGTGGCGTCCGCGCTGCGCAGCTCGAAGCGGATGAACCGCCTCGTCGGCGACCTCCTCCTGCTTGCGCGGGCCGACGCCGGCCGCGCCGGGGCCCGGGTGGACTGCGATCTCGCGATGGTCGCCGCCGAGGCGCTGGAGGAGGTCTCCCCCGTCTCCGATGGCCATGCGTTCGAAGCTCAGCTCGACCACGCCGCACCGGTCACCGGCAACCCGGACGAGCTCCACCGGATGATCCTCAACCTGCTCGAGAACTCGATCCGGCACACACCGACGGGTACGACCGTCCGCGTCGAGCTCGCCGAGGACGGCGGCCAGGCGCTGCTCACCGTCCGCGACGACGGACCCGGCCTGCCGCCGGGCAAGGAGTCCCAGGTCTTCGAGCGGTTCGTCCGGGGCGAGGGCCCGGCCGACCGCAGCTCCCGCAACGGAACCGGAACCGGACTCGGCCTCTCGATCGTCCGCGCCGTCGCCGTCGCCCATGGCGGCACGGTCCGCGCGGTCAACGGCGAGGACGGCGGGGCCCGCTTCGAGATCCGCCTGCCGCTCAGCCCGCGGGCCGCAGAGGCCCCCGCAGAAGTTTGAGCGAACTCTTTACCTCGCTTGAGTGCGTCTTTAAGCCCGGGCCGCAGTATTCCCCGCGGACGAGACAACAGCCGCTCCGGTCCTCCCCCAAAATCGACCGCAGCGGCACCTGATTGGCCAGCCTGAGCCAATTGCAAGCCCGCCGGATCTCCCTCCCTGATCCGGCGGGCTCATCTTTTGGCGGATCGGCTGGCGCCGGGGCCCGCACGCAGGGTGCGAGTTGGTTCAGCTGGGGAATGGGGATCTGGGTGGACGGCTCCCGGCGGGCGCGAGGATCGGTGGATGGCAGGAGTGGGACCTGTGAGGTTCGTTTGCTGCCACCGGGCGGGCCGGAGCACCGGTTTCGTCACCCATTGGGCCGTTTCCGGCGGTGAACTAACGAAACCGGCGCCATGGCACCCATAAGGTCACTTCAGGCAGCGGATCAAGCGGCCGAGTAACGAAACCGGCGTAACCGACCCCCTCCCCAGCCAAACTCGTCGCCCTGCCACCCCGAGTGCGCCGTTCAGCCAGCCGCCTGCAGCAGCCGGCGAGGCCCTAGACCTCGATTACGACCGGCAGGACCATCGGGCGCCGCTTCAGGCGCTTGTAGACGAACTTGGCCACCGCGTCGTGGACGTCCTGGCGGATCAGGGCGGGCTCGCGGACGTGGCCCTCGAGGGCGTCCTCGAGCTTGTCCTCGACGACGTCGGCGATCTCGTCGATGAGGCGGTCGGCATCGTCGCCGGCGCCCATCGGGACGCCGCGGAAGGTGATCTCGGGGTCGGCCGCCACCTCGCCGTCCTCGAGCGAGACGGTTGCGACCACGATCACGAGGCCGTCGGCCGAGAGCGTGCGTCGGTCGCGGAGGGCCGCGTCGTCGGGCTCGCCGAGCTCGAGACCGTCGACGAAGATCATGCCGGCGCCGATGTCGTCGCCGAGGCGGGCACCCTTGTCGTCGATCTCGAGTGGGACGCCGTTGCGGGTGCGGAAGATGCGGTCGCTCTCAATTCCGACCGACTCGGCCAGCTGGGCGTGCAGCCGGATCCGCTTGAAGTCTCCGTGCATCGGCATGACGTAGCGCGGCCGGGTCAGGTTGAGCATCAGCTTCATGTCCTCCTGGTACCCGTGGCCGGAGGCGTGGATCGGCGCGTCGGCGGCCGTGATCACGCGAGCGCCGATCTCGAAGATCCGGTCGACCGTCTCGTTGACGGAGCGCTCGTTGCCGGGTACCGGAGTCGCCGAGAAGACGACCGTGTCGCCGGAATGGAGCTGGACGTCGCGATGCTCGCCGTGCGCCATCCGCCGCAGCGCCGAGAGCGGCTCCCCCTGGCTGCCGGTCGAGATCGCGATCACCTCCTCGTCCGGGTAGTCCTCGATCTCGCGCGGCTGGATCAGCAGGCCCTCGGGCGCGTTGGCGATCCCGAGGTTCGAGGCGATGTTGAAGTTCTTCCGCATCGAGCGGCCCACGAGCGCGACCTTGCGCCCGAGTGCGTCGGCGGCGTCGACGACCTGCTGGACGCGATGGACGTTCGAGGCGAAGCAGGTGACGATGATCCGCCCGTCGCAGCGCGAGAAGGTCTCGAGCAACGCCGGTCCGACGCTGGCCTCCGACATCGCGACGCCCGGGCGGTCGGCGTTCGTCGAATCGCCGCAGAGACAGAGCAGGCCCTCGTCCCCGAGCCGCGCGAGCCGGGCGAAGTCGGCGGGCCTGCCGTCGACGGGGGTCTGGTCGAACTTGTAGTCGCCGGTGATCAGGACGGTCCCCACCGGGCTCGTCACCGCGACGGCGCAGGCGTCTGGGATCGAGTGCGACATGTGGACCATCTCGATCTCGAACGGCCCGGCGCTGACCCGTTCGCCCGGGGGCAGGTCCCGCAGCGGGACCTCCTTGAGCTTGTGCTCCTCGAGCTTCGAGCGGACCATCCCGACCGTGAGCCGGCCGCCGTAGATGGCGGGTGGGATCCCGATCTCGCGGAGGACGTAGGGAAGGGCTCCGACGTGGTCCTCGTGACCGTGGGTGAGGACGATCGCCTCGATGTCGTCGAGCCGGTCGCGGAGGTAGGAGAAGTCGGGCAGGACGAGGTCGATGCCGAGCATCTCGGCCGTCGGGAACATCAGCCCCGTGTCGACGACCACGATCCGGCCGTCGTACTCGATGACGGTCATGTTCTTGCCGATCTCGCCGAGGCCGCCGAGCGGCAGGATCTTCAGCCGGCCGCTCACGCCACGACCTCGAGTCCGGCCGCCTCGAGTGCCGACCGGACGACCTCGCGCTGACCCTCGTCGAGCGGGACCATCGGCAGTCGCATGCGCTCCGAGCAGATTCCGAGCATCTGCAGCGCGCCCTTCAGCGGCATCGGGTTGGTGGTGACGCCCAGGGCCTCGTAGATCGGCGCCAAGCCCTCGTCGATCTCGCGCGCCGCTTCCGGCTCGCCCGCCCGGAAGCGCTCGTAGACGGCCGCCATCTGCGGTCCGACGATGTGGGAGGCGACGGTGATCCCGCCGGTCCCCCCCAACTCGAGGGCGCGAAGGAAGTCGTTGTCGTTGCCGGCGAGGACGTCGAGTCCCTCGATCGGGCCCAGCTCGGCGTCGTTCGCCTGCTTGAGGGCGGCGACGTCATCGATCTCGGCGAGCTCGGCGAGCAGCTCGGGCGGCATGTTCACGACCGTCCGCGAGGGGATGTTGTAGATCACGATCGGCTTCTCCGTGCAGGCGGCGATCGCGGCGACGTGAGCCTTGATCCCGGCCGCGTTCGGCTTGTTGTAGTAGGGCGTTACGACCAGCATCGCGTCGGCGCCGGCCTCATCGGCCGCCCGGGTGAGACCGACCGAGTGCCGGGTGTCGTTGGTGCCGCTGCCGCAGATCAGGAAGGCGTCGGGCCCGACCTCCGCGCGCACGGAGCGGAGCAGGTCGATCTGCTCCTCGTCGGTCAGGGTCGCCGCCTCACCGGTCGTGCCGGCGACGACGAGCCCGTCGGAGCCGTTCTCGAGCAGGTACGTTGCGAGCTTCGCGGCCGCGCGGTGGTCGACCTCGCCGTCGCCGTCGAACGGCGTCGCCATTGCGGTGAGGACACCGCTGAATCTAGTCATGGACTGAGGTTAGCCCGCCGCTGCGAACACCGGCGGCGTCCGGTCCGCCCAGGGAGCGGCCTTCTCGAGCTGGGCCGCGATCCGGATCAGCAGGTCTTCGCGGCCGAGCGGCGCCGCGAACTGGCTGCCGACGGGGACACCGTCGTCGGTCCAGTGCAGCGGCACGTTGATGCCGGGCTGGCCGGTCAGGTTGAACAGCGCCGTGAACGCGCCCGAGGGCAGGCAGCGGTGGTAGGCCGCGAGATCGGGAAGAGAGGTGTCGATCTCGCCCAGCTTCGGTGCGACCTCCGCCATCGTCGGCGTCAGCAGCAGGTCGTAGCCCGACTCGAACCAGCCGGCGACCATCCGCGAGAGCGCCTGGTGGAGGCCGACGTCGAGCAGGTAGCGCGCTCCGCTCCGTTCGTGGCCGATCGCCGCCATGTCCCACGTCAGCTTCTCGACGTCGTCCTCGGTGATGGCCCGCCCGAGCAGCATCCCGAGCTGCGTCAGCGTCGCCGCCTGACCAGCCGCCCAGCGCGTCAGGAAGCTGTCCTCGAGGCCGGGAGCGCCCTCGCCGACCATCAGGATGTCCCCGATCGTGACCCGTTCGACCGAGTGGCCGAGCGATTCGGCGAGCTTGGCCGCCTTGTCGGCGGCCTCGACGCAGTCCGCCGCGACCTCGACGCCATCGATCGGCGAGCTGTCGAGGAGCCCGATCCGGAGGCCGCCGGACTCGTCCTGGAGCTCGTCGGTGTAGGGGCGCAGCGGCGCCGGGGCAACGTAGGGATCGCCGGGTGCAGCGCCGTGGACCGCCTCGAGCAGCCGGGCGGTGTCTCGGACCGAGCGCGAGACGCAGAGCTCGACGGTCACGCCGGACATGACGTCGCCGATCAGCGGGCCCTCGCTGGTCCGCTGCCGCGACGGCTTCAGCCCGACGAGGCCGTTGTTCGAAGCAGGGATCCGGATCGAGCCGCCGCCGTCATTGGCGTGCGCCATCGGGACGATGCCCGCCGCCACCGCCGCCCCCGAGCCGCCGCTCGAGCCACCCGGCGTGCGGGTCGTGTCCCAGGGGTTCTTCGTTGCCCCGTAGGCCTTCGGCTCGGTCGTCGCGACGATGCCGAGCTCGGGGGTGTTGGTCTTGCCGATCGTCACGAGGCCCGCGGCCTTGAAGCGCTGCGCGAGGGTCGTGTCGAGCGGCGAGTGGAAGTTGGCCTCCTTCAGCACGTTCATGCCGAGGTGGAGCGGCTGACCCGCGTTCGCCGCGCCGAGGTCCTTGAGCAGGAACGGGACGCCCTTGAACGGCCCGTCGGCCAGTTCGCCTGCGGCCTCCTCGCGCGCCGACTCGGAGAGGTCGTGGATCACCGCGTTGATCTCCGGGTTGACCTGCTCGGCGCGCGCGATCGCGGCGTCGATCAGCTCGGCCGGGCTGGCCTGACCGGAGCTGACCAGCTCCGCCTGGGCGGTGGCATCCATACGTGCGAGGTCGTCGCTCAAGATCGTCTTCCTTCGTCGGGGACTCGGGGGCGGGCCTAGAGTATGGCTTCGAGCCCGACCGTCAGCGGCTCGGGCAGGGTGCCGACGCGCCGGCATGCGAGGACGACGCCGGGCATGAAGGAGCTCCGGTCGATCGAGTCGTGGCGGATCGAGAGCGTCTGGCCCTCGCCGCCGAAGATCACCTCCTGGTGGGCGACGAGCCCGGGGAGCCGCACCGAGTGGATCGGCTCATGGACGTTGGCTCCAGCTCCGGTGAGCAGCTCCGCCGTGCGGGCGGCCGTCCCGGAGGGCCTGTCGAGCTTGCGGTCATGGTGCAGCTCGATGATCTCGGCCTCCGGCATGAACTGGGCGATCCGCTGGCCCACCTCCATCATCAGGACGGCACCGATCGCGAAGTTCGGCGCGACGAACGCGCGACCCCCCTCTCCCCCGTTCCAGTGATCGGCGGCGCACTTGCGCAGCTTCTCGAGGTCGAACCCGGTGGTCCCGATCACCACGCTGACGCCCGCGTGCAGGCATTTGTGGGCATTGGGCAGCGCCTGGTCGGGGATCGTGAAGTCGACGACGACATCGGCGGCATCGAGGAACTCGCCGATCTCCGTCCCGAGCGACGGGTCCGCCCTGCCGGCGAGCTCGAGGCCCTCGGCGGCTTCGACCGCGTCGCAGACCGTCGCCCCCATCCGGCCCGCGGCACCGGCGACTGCGACTAGGATCGGGTCGGGCATGCGTCGGCAGCATACGACGAACCGCGACCGCTGCCGGACGCGTCGCGTCGCGGCCGTCGTCGGGGCGCTCGCCCTCGCGGCGGGGATCGCAGCTCCCGCCGGCGCAGCCGTCGCTCCCGACCCGGGCTTCGGCGGATCCGGCCTCGTCATGACCGACTTCACGGGCGGTGAGGACGCAGCCGACGCGATCGCGATCTCTCCATCCGGAGGCGTCGTCGCAGCGGGATTCGGCGAGCTCGGCGATCCCGAACGCCCCCACGAGGCGGGCTTCGCGTTCGCCCGCTACACGGGGACCGGCTCACCCGACCCGTCCTTCTCGGGCGATGGGCGAACTCTGGCCGACTTCGGCTTCGTCAACCAGGACGCCGAGGCGATCGCCGTCGCCGATGACGGCGGGATTGTCGGGGCGGGCACCATCACGACCTTCGACGGCACCACTTCGAGCATCGGCATCGCACGGCTCATGGCCGACGGCACGCCCGATCCCGGGTTCGGCGAAGACGGCCTCGTCGTGCTCCACCCCGGAACCCTGTGCGCCCTCGGCGACGTCGCCTTCGACGCCGAGGGGCGGGTGGTCGTCCTGGCGGCGGCGAGCAGTAACCGCGGGTTCCGGCCGATCGTCATCAGGCTGCTGCCGAGCGGGGAGCTCGACGATTCCTTCGGCGGCGGCGGAATGGTCCGATTCGGCAAGCCGTTCAGCGACTCATATACGTCGCTCGCAATCGACGGGCGCGATCGGTTGCTGCTCGGCGGGCAGGCGCCGCGACGGTCGGGCACCCCGGGCCCCGCCGTCCGCCGGATGACCAGGGCCGGCGAGCTCGATCGCGGCTATGGGAAGGACGGGATCGCGCGCCCGATGGGCGGCGGCGACGCGGACCTGGCGGACATCGCCCTCGACGGCTCCAGCGTCCTCGCCGCGGCGACCTGTGCCTGCGACGGCGGTCGCGACGACGACATGGCGATCTCCCGCCTCAGCAACGGTGGCCGTCGTGACCGCTCCTTCGGGGACGGCGGACTGAGCGTGATCGGCTTCGGCCCGCGCGACGCCGAGGCGGCTTCGATCGCCGTCGATCCGGGGGGAAGAGCGGTCGCCGGCGGCACGGTCAGGAGCGGCGACCGGGATCTCTGGGCCCTCGCCCGCGTCACCCCCGGCGGCAAGCCGGATCGCTCCCTCGCCCGCGGCGGCGCGCTCAGCACCGATCTCGGCGGCGACGGCATCCGTGACGTCTCCGTGGATTCGCAGTCGCGGATCTACGCGGCTGGTCTCGGAGCCGGGCCGGACGGCTCCGACTTCGCCGTCGCCCGCTTCCGCTGAGCCCGGTGGCTAAGCGGTCAGTGCGGCGCTGACCGGGGCGACCGCGGTGCGGAAGCAGCCCTCGTCGGCGCCGATGCAGGCAGCCGATATCCGCTCCGGCGCGTAGAGCTCGGCGGCGAGCTCGGCGACGTCGTCGATCGTGACCGCGTCGATCTTGGCGATGATCTCGTCGAGGTCGTAGAGCGGCAGTCCGAAGAGGACGGCGCCCGCGTTTCGGCTCATCCGTGCCGAGGTCGACTCGAGGACGAGGACGGTCCTGCCCTTGACGTGCTCCTTGGCGCGGGCGAGCTCGTCGGCGCCGACCGGGGTCGACCGAAGCGACTCGAGCTCGGTGGCGATCACGTCGCACGCCTCGGCGACGTTGTCCTCGCGCGTCCCGACGTACATCGCGACCGTGCCGCGGTCGGCGAACTGCGACGAATAGGACCCGACGGAATAGGCGAGACCGCGCTTCTCGCGGACCTCGCGGAAGAGCCGCGACGAGCTCGAGCCGCCGAGGATCGTGTCCATGACGTTGAGGACGAAGCGGCGCTCGTCGCTGCGGCTGATCCCGGGCGCGCCGAAGCAGATGTGGTACTGCTCGGTCTCCTTCGGGTAGAAGCTGAGCCTGCCCTCGGCGGCGGCCGGCCCGCCGTTGGAGCGTGCGACCTCGCCGTGGGCGGGCTGCATGTGCTCGCCGACGAGCTCAACGATGCGGTCGTGCTCGAGGTTGCCGCTCGCGGAAACGACGATGTTCGAGCTCACGTACCGGGCCTGGTGGTAGGCGGAGATGTCGGGGATCGGGATCGAGCCGATCACGTCCGCGGTGCCGAGGATCCGGCGCCCGAGCGGCGTGTCGCCGTAGATGGCGTCGGCGAGGACGTCGTGGACGCGGTCCGACGGCTCGTCCTCGTACATCGCGATCTCCTCGATCACGACCTGGCGCTCGGAGTCGATGTCCGGGAACGTCGGCTTCAGGAACATCTCGGCGAGCAGGTCGAGCGCCTTCTCCGTGTGCTCGTCGAGGAAGCGCGAGTAGAGGTGCGTCGTCTCCTTGCTCGTGGCGGCGTTCGTGGCCGCCCCGAGGCCGTCGAAGTACTCGGAGATCTCGATCGCCGAATACCGCGCGGTTCCCTTGAACAGCAGGTGCTCGAGGAAATGCGAGACGCCGGCCTGAGCCGGCGTCTCGTCACGCGATCCGGTGCGGACCCAGAGCCCGAGGGCGACGGAGCGGACCGAGGGGACGGCCTCGGTGACGACCTTGAGGCCGCCGTCCAGCTCGGTCAGCTCGACGCCTTCGGGAAGGTCCACGCGGGAGCTCCTAGTCGCGGCGACGCCGCTCGCGGTCGCCACCGCCACGGCGCTCGCCGCCACGGCCGCCGCGGTCACGTCCGCCGCGTCCACCACGGTCACCGCCGCCACCGCGACGGGGGCCGCGATCGCCGCTGCCGACGGCTGCGAGCTCCTCCTTCGACTTGCCGGCGATCGCCGGGTCGTCGGAGCGACGCAGGCCGATCCGGCCGCGCTCGCGGTCGACCTCGACCACGGTGACGTCGAGCTCGTCGCCCTGGGAGAGGACGTCCTCGACGGTCTCGACCCGCTCACCCGGCTTGACGGCCGAGATGTGCAGGAGGCCGTCAGTGCCCTTGACCAGCTCGACGAACGCGCCGAAGGTCGTGGTCTTGACGACCTTGCCCTTGAACGTGTCGCCGACCTCGGCCTCGCGGGTCATCGCCTCGATCTGCTTGATGCAGGCCTCGACGAGCTCGCCGTTGGCCGCGTAGACGCGAATCGTGCCGTCGTCCTCGACGTCGATCTGCGCCTCGAACTCCTCCGACAGGCCGCGGATGGTCTCGCCGCCCTTGCCGATGACCGCACCGATCTTCTCCGGGTCGATCTTGATCGACTCGATCCGGGGAGCGGTCGGGCTCAGCTGATCGCGGGGACCCTCGATCGACTCGGCCATCTTGCCGAGGATGAAGAGCCTGCCCTGACGGGCCTGCTCCAGCGCCTCGCGCAGGATGTCGAAGGTGACACCGGTGATCTTGATGTCCATCTGGAGGGCGTTGATGCCCTCCTCGGTGCCGGCGACCTTGAAGTCCATGTCGCCGAGGTGATCCTCGACGCCGGCGATGTCGGTCAGGACGATCACGTGGTCGTCCTCCTTGATCAGACCCATGGCGACGCCGGCGACCGGTGCGGAGACCGGAACGCCCGCGGCCTGCAGGGCCATCGAGGAGGCGCAGACCGAGCCCATCGACGAGGAGCCGTTCGACTCCAGCGTCTCGGACACGACCCGGGTCACGTACGGGAAGTCCTCCACGCTCGGGATCGTCGGCGCGAGAGCGCGCTCGGCGAGCGCACCGTGGCCGATGTCGCGACGCTTCGGGCCGCGCATGAACCCAGCCTCCCCGACCGAGTAGGGCGGGAAGTTGTAGTGGTGGAAGAACGTCTTGGTCTCCTGCAGCCCGAGGTTGTCGAGTCGCATGTCCATCCGCGTGGTGCCGAGCGCCACGTTGGAGAGGATCTGCGTCTCACCGCGGGTGAACAGCGCCGAGCCGTGCACGCGCGGGGAGATGTCGACCTCGGTCTCGATCGGCCGGATCTCGTCCTGGGCGCGACCGTCGGGGCGCTTCTTGTCGATCGCGATGCGACGACGGATCGTCGTCTTCTCGATCGAGCCGAAGGCCCGCGAGACCTCGTCGCGACGGGCGGCGTCAGCCTCCTCGTCGCCGGTGTCGGGCGCGTACTGGGCGAGGACGGCGTCCTTGATCGCCTCGATCGCCTCCTGGCGAGCGAGCTTCTCGGGAACGCTGGTGGCCTCGTCGATCGCGTTGGCGTGGCTGCCGCGGATCTGCTCGACGAGGGACTCGTCGAGGACGGGGGCCTCGACCGAGATCTTCTCCTTGCCGGCCTTGGCGGCGAGCTCCTCCATCGCGCCGACGAGCTTCTTGATCTCGGCGTGAGCGATGTCGAGGGCGTCCAGGACCTCGGCCTCGGTGACGTTGTCGGCACCGCACTCGACCATCAGGATCGCGTCCTTGGAGCCGGAGACGATCAGGTCCATCTCGAGGTTGTCGTGCTCCTCCTCGGGCGGGTTGACGACGAAGTCGCCCTCGAGCTTGCCGACGCGGACGGCGCCGACGTACTCGGCCACCGGGACCGGGGAGATCGCCAGCGCGGCGGAGGCGCCGTTCATCGCGAGGATGTCGTACGGGTGGACGTGGTCGACCGAGAGCGGCGTCGAGACGAGCTGCGTCTCGTAGTGCCAGCCCTTCGGGAAGAGCGGCCGCAGCGGGCGGTCGATCATCCGGGCGGTCAGCGTGGCCTTCTCGCCGGCGCGAGCCTCGCGCCGGAAGTAGGAGCCGGGGATCCGGCCGACGGCGTAGTGCCGCTCCTCCACGTCAACGGTGAGCGGGAGAAAGTCAACATCGCGCAGGTTGCCCATCGTCGCGGTGCAGAGGACCATCGTGTCCCCGCTGCGGACGACGACCGCGCCGCTCGCCTGTCGGGCGAGCTTGCCGGTTTCGAACGAGATCTCCGCTCCGCCGATCTCGACCGAGACGCTCTTAACGTCGAACATAGTCATGTATTCGTTTTTCCTTCCGAGGTCGTCGCTTCCGTAATCGGCGCGGGAGAAATGGGACCCGCGAGGTGACGACCCACACAGTTTCGGATTGATTTTCCGGCGAGAGGTTACAGATGCGGCGTATCGGTGCCGCTCGGCGCGCCATGGCCGTGGGCGGCGATCGCCTCGAGGGCACCCTCGATGTCGGAGTCGAGCTGGACGCCGTCGGCGAAGCCCGCCGGCGTGCCGGTGGCGCCCGCCCGGATCCCGCTGCGGAAGTCGCGGTCGACCCGCGCCGCCGTCTCGTCGCTCCGGCGATCGCGCTGGAAGCGGTCGAGATCGAGCCCGAGGCCGCTCACCCGTTCCCAGAGGTGGGGATCGTCGACATGGGAGCGATCGGCGAGCAGCGAGTCCCAGAAGCTCCAGAAGGCCACCTCCGACTGGGCTGCGACGGCCTCGGCCGCATGGTGCAGCGCCGGGGATCGCGGGCGCTTGCTGGCGACCGGGAAGTGACGGACGCAGATCCGCACCGGCAGCTCGGTTATCCGCGGCCAGCTCCCGGCGCAGCGCGGACACGCGAGGTCGAGGTAGAGGACGGCGAGCGGGCCGTCGCCGCGGACGTGGTCGTCGGGCTCGAGCGGCGGGACCGCGGCGCTCCCCATCGAGGAGGTCCCGGCCATCGCCGAGGTCAGTCCCCGTCGAGGGCGTCGAAGATCAGGTTCGCGCCGGGGATCTCGAGCGGCGTCGGCGTCGCGTAGGACCAGCCGACGGTCCCGTCGGGCTCGATCAGCACGAGCGAGCGGTTCGAATGTCCCCAATCCTCGAGATAGGCGCCGTAGGCGGAACAGACCTCGCCCTTGGGATGGAAGTCGGCGAGCAGCGGGAACGTCAGCCCGAGCTTCTCGCGGAAGGCCGCGTGGCAGGCGGCCGAGTCGACGCTGATTCCGGCGAGCGACGCATTCCGGGCCTCGATCTCCCCCAGGACCTCCTGGTAGATGGAGAGCTGGTCGGTGCAGACGGCGCTGAAATCGAGCGGGTAGAAGGCGAGGACCAGCCGCCGCCCGGCGAAGTCGTCGAGCGAGACGGGGTTGCCGTCGTGGTCGGCGAGGCTGAAGCCGGGCGCTCGGGTGCCGGGCTCGATCATCGGCGGGCCGGGCCCAGGCTCAGCGACGGAGGCCGAGCTCGGCGACCAGCGAGCGGTAACGCTCGAGGTCGGTGCGCTCGAGGTACCGCAGCAGGCGCCGGCGGCGGCCGACGAGCATCAGCAGGCCACGACGCGAGTGGTGGTCCTTGCTGTGCGTGCGGAGGTGCTCGGTGAGCTCGTTGATGCGCTCCGTGAGCAGCGCGACCTGGACCTCGGTGGATCCGGTGTCGGCGCCGTCGCGGCCGTACTTTCCGACGAGCTCAGCCTTCTGTTCCTTGGTCAGCGACATGGGTCTCTTTCAAGCATACGTAGGCGCATCGGGGATCGCAGGGCGCCTCAGGGACGCGAGAAGGTAGCACAGACCTCGCGCGCCTCCTCGACGTCGCGCTGCATCTGGCTGACGAGCTCGTCGACGCCGTCGAACCGCTTCTCGCCGCGCAGCCGCTTGACGAACGCGACCCGGAGCGGGCGGCCGTAGAGGTCCTCGTCGTGATCGATGATGTGGGTCTCGATCAGGACGCCGCGGCCGCTCTCAAACGTCGGCCGGACCCCGACGTTGACGGCGGCCGGGAGCCCGTTGGCGAAGGCGGCGTAGATCCCGTAACCGGGATGGACGTAGCGCTCGTCGGGAACGATGTTGGCCGTCGGGAACCCGAGCGTCCGGCCGCGGCGGTCGCCGGAGACGACCTCGCCCTCGAACATGAACGGAGAGCCGAGGCAGCGATGAGCGGTCTCGACGTCGCCGGCGGCGATCAGGGCCCGGATCCTCGTCGAGGAGACGGTCTCGGAGCCGACCTCGACCAGCGGCACGACCGTGGTGTCGAACTCGTCGCGGGCGGCGAGCATCTCCGGGGTGCCCTTGGCCTTGGCGCCGAAGCGGAAGTTCTCGCCGACCCGGACGTCGCGAGCTCCGAGCCGTTCGATCAGGACCCGCTCGCAGAACTCCTCCGGCGCGATGCTCTGGAACTCGCGGTCGAACGGGATCACCACGAGCTCCTCCACCCCGAGGCCCTCGATCACGTCCCGCTTGACCGGGAACGGCATGATCAGCTTCGGCGCCGCCTCGGGGCGGATGACCGACAGCGGGTGCGGCTCGAAGGTGAGGACCGTGTCGGCGCCGTCGATCACCTTGCGGTGGCCGACATGGACGCCGTCGAAGCTGCCGATCGCGACCGTGCGGTCGCGCGGCTGCGCGTCGGGGAGCTGTGTGACCTTGATCTGCATCGCCGGGGGCCGGTCCCTACTCAATCACGGGAAGGACGACCTCGGTTCGCAGGAGCCCCGCCTGGGAGCGGGCCACCGCCACGAGCTCACCGTCCCCGAGGACGCGGAACGGCCCTTCCGGCGGGGTTCCCGCCGGCTCCGGGATCCGGATGCCGTTGCGGACCCGCTTGACGTCGTCGGGGTCGAGGCCGACCGCCGGCAGATGCGCCACGAGCTCGCCGGGCGGGCGGATCGTGTCCTCCGTGCCCGCGGCCGGCAGGGTCAGGTTCCCGATCGCAGTCCGCCGCAACTCGGCGCAGTAGGCGTCGCCGAGCGTCTCGATCAATGTCCGCACGTAGGTGCCGGACGAGCACTCGATCTCGAAGGTGGCGGTCCCCTCCCCCGTGCCGGTCAGATCCGCCCGGTGGACCTCGACCTCCCGGGTCGGGCGCTCGACCTCCTCGCCGCGATGGGCCTTTGCATAGAGCCGCTCGCCATCGACGCGGACGGCCGACGTCATCGGCACGGTCTGCTCGATCGTGCCGGTCGGCAGCTCGAGGCGCTCGGGAATCCGCCCCGTCTCGGTCAGCTCGCCGTCGGGATCCCCCGTCGTCGAGCGCCAGCCGAGCCGTGCCGTCGCGACGTAGGTCTTCGGCAGCGAGAGGACGTAGCGCTGCAGGCGCGTCGCCGACCCGAGGAGGACGATCAGTAGGCCCGTCGCGAACGGATCGAGCGTCCCGGCGTGCCCGGTCTTGGCTCCGAGTTCGCGCCGGTAGCGGGCGACGACGTCGTGCGAGGTGACGCCGGCCGGCTTGTCGCTGCAGATGAAGCCGTTCGGCGGGGCCGGATCAGCCAAGCCCGGCGCGAGTCTCGTCGCTGAGGAACTCGACGAGCTCGTCGTAGCTCCGGTCGGTCGAGAAGCCGGCCGCCCGCCGGTGCCCGCCGCCGCCCATCTTCCGGGCGATCACCGAGACGTCGACGGAACCGTCGGTCGAGCGCAGGCTGACCTTGCGGGCGGCGCTGTGGCTGTCCGGCTTGTCGCGTACGACCGCGGCGACCGAGGTGCCCTCGATCCCGCGGACGAAGTCGATGATCCCCTCGGTCAGCGTCTCGTCGGCGCCGGTCGCCTCGTAGTCGTCGGCGGAGAGGTAGGTCGTCGAGAGCGCCCCGTCGAGCCGCCGGTCGATCCGGCCGAGGGCGCGGGCGATCAGCTTCAGCTTTGCCTCCGGCACCCGCTCGTAGAGGCGCCGGAAGGTGCCGTTGACGTCGACCCCGGACTCGATCAGCTCGGCGGCGACGCGGTGTGTCCGGGCATCGGTGTTCTCGTACATGAACTGGCCGGTGTCGGTGATCAGGCCGACGTAGAGCGCTTGCGCGATCGACTCGGTGATGTCGACCCCGAGGCGCCGGCAGATGTCGAAGACGATCTCGGCGGTCGAGGAGGCGTCGACGTCGACCAGGTTGACCTCGCCGAAACGGGTGTTGTCGTGGTGATGGTCGACGTTGAGCATCCGCTTGCCGTCGCGCAGCCACTGGATCGGCATCCGGTCGATGTTGCCGCAGTCGAGGAAGATCACGATCCGGTCGGAGAGGTCGGCGGGGGCCTCGTGGAAGACCTCCTGGAGCGGGAGGAAGCGGTACTCGAGGGGAAGCGGGAACTCCTTCTCGGCGAGGAACATGACCGAGTCCTTACCCAGCTGTGTCAGCGCCTCGTGGAGGGCGAGCGTCGAGCCGAGCGCATCACCGTCGGGGCCCTCGTGCGTCGTGATGAGGAACCGGTCGGCGGCCTTCAGCTCGGCGACGATCTGCTCCGTTGCGGCCTCGACGGCCGCGGCGTTCCCGTTGACGGCGCTCACTCGTCCAGCATCCTCGTGATCCGGTCCGCCCGCTCGACCGAGTCGTCGTAGACGAATGTCAGCGTCGGGGTGCGCTTCATGCGCGTCTGAGCGGCGATCGCCTTCTGGATGACCCCGTGTGAGGCGCGGAGGGCATCCATCGTGGCCGCCTTCTCCTCGTCGCTGCCGAGCACGCTGACGTGAACCTGCGCGGTCCTGAGGTCGGGGCTGGTCTGTACTGCTGTCACGGTCACGAATCCAATCCGAGGGTCTTGCAACTCACCCCCGATAGTCGCTCCGATCACCTCGCGCAGGACCCCGTCGACGCGTCGCATCCGCGAAACGGCCATCGGCGCCGACTATAGCCGGGAGGCGAGCTCGGAACGGAGGAGGCAGCCGACCCCGCTAGCCGAGGGTCTTCTCCACCTGCGTCGTCTCGAATACCTCGAGTACGTCTCCCACCTTGACGTCCTGGAAGCCGTCGAGGGTGATGCCGCACTCCTGGCCTTCCTCGACCTCGCGGACGTCGTCCTTGAAGCGCCGCAGCGAGGCGACGCGCCCGGTCCAGATGACCGTGCCGTCGCGGACGAGGCGTGCCTGGGCATCGCGGGTGATCCGTCCCTCGGTGACGCGGGAGCCGGCGATCGTGCCGATCTTCGACGCCTTGAAGAGCTCGAGGATCTCGGCCTCTCCGAGCGAGCGCTCGACCTGGTCCGGCTCGAGCATCCCCTCCATTGCGGCACGGAGCTCCTCGGTGATCTTGTAGATGACCGAGTAGGTGCGGATCTCGACGCCCTCGCTGGCGGCGGCGCGCTTGGCGTCGGCGAGCGGGCGGACGTTGAAGCCGATCACGATCGCGTCGGAGGCGGCGGCGAGCATCACGTCGGACTCGTTGATCCCGCCGGCGGCGGCGTGGACGACGTCGACGGCGACCTCGTCCTGCGGCAGCTTGGCGATCTCGTCCTGGAGCGCCTCGAGCGAGCCGGACACGTCCGCCTTGACGAGAAGGTTGATCTGCTTGATCTCGCCCTGCTTGGCCTTGGCGAAGACGTCCTCGAGGGTGATCCGGCGAGCGTTGCGGCGGGCCTGGGCCTCGGTCTTGAGCCGGATCGCGCGTTCGCCCGCGAGCTGACGGGCGCGGCGGTCGTTCTCAACGACGAGCGCCCGCTCGCCGGCCTCGCCGACGCCGTCGAAGCCGAGGACCTCGACCGGATCGCCGGGCCCCGCCTCCTTGATGCGGTTGCCGTTGAAGTCGTGCATGGCCCGGACCCGTCCCCACTGGGAGCCGGCGACCATCGAGTCGCCGACCCGGAGGGTCCCGCGCTGGACGAGGATCGTCACGACGGCGCCGCGACCGGGGTCCAGGTGCGACTCGATCACGGTTCCGGAAGCCTCTGCGTCCGGGTTGGCCTTCAGGTCCTCCAGCTCGGTCACGAGCAGGATCATGTGAAGCAGGTTGTCGAGGCCCTCGTGGGTCTTCGCGGAGACGTCGCAGTAGACGGTCTCGCCGCCCCAGTCCTCCGGCTGCAGGCCGAGGTTCGCGAGCTCGCCGCGGACCTTGTCGGGCGTCGCGCCCTCCTTGTCGATCTTGTTGACGGCGATCATCACCGGGACGTCGGCGGCCTTCGCGTGGTCGATCGCCTCGACCGTCTGCGGCATGACGCCGTCGTCGGCGGCGACGACGACGATCGCAACGTCGGTCACCTTCGCTCCGCGGGCGCGCATGGCGGTGAACGCCTGATGGCCCGGGGTATCGAGGAACGTGATCGTCCGCCCCTCCTGGTGCACCTGGTAGGCGCCGATGTGCTGGGTGATGCCTCCGGCCTCGCCGGCGGCGACCTCGGTGGTCCGGATCGCATCGAGCAGCGACGTCTTGCCGTGGTCGACGTGACCCATCACGGTGACGACCGGCGGCCGCAGCACGAGATCGGCTTCGGCGTCCTCGAAGGCGGGCTCCTCGTCGACCTCTTCGCCGGCGTGGACGATCTCGACCTTCTGCTCGAACTCCTCGGCGAGCAGCTCGACGGTCTCGTCGGTCAGCGTCTGGGTCAGGGTCGCCATCTCGCCCTGCTGCATCAGCTTCTTGATGATCTCGGCGCTGCTGACGCCGAGGGTCTCGGAGACCTCACGGACGGTGGCGCCTGAGTTGACGCTGAGGATCTCGGGCTCGTCGGTGCTGAGCGTCTTCAGCTCGGGGGACTCGTCGAAGGCGGGACGGCGCCGGCGGCCGCGGCGGCGCGGCGGGCGCTGCGGCGGGCCCTGCGACATGTGGTCGCGACGGGCGGCCTGGGAGTCGATGACGACGCGGCGGCGCTTCTTGCCGCCCCCATCGCCGGCGGGACCGGCGGGAGGGCGCTTGACGGGCTGGCCGGGAGCCTTCCGCGTGGGTGCCTTCGACGCCGCAGCGGGCTTCGCACCGGCGGGAGCGGGCTTCTTCTTCGGCAGCGCGCCGGCGGCCGCCAGCGCCTTCAGCGCGGTTGCCTGGTCGACGCTCGACGAGGCCGTCTTGACCTCGACGTTGGACGCCTTCAGGGCATCGATGACCTTGGAGCTCTCGAGCCCCAGGGCCTTTGCAATCTCGTGAACGCGCTGCTTCGCCATCTGCTCCCGCTAAGCCTCCGTTCCCTCAGTCGGCTCCTCGGCCTCGACCGCTTCCGCGGTCAGTTCCTCGGCCTCCTCGACGACCTCTTCCTCCGCGGCCTCCTCGGCAGCCGCCTCGGCGACGACCTCTTCGGCCACCTCCTCGGCGACCTCCGCTGCCTCGGCGTCGGCGACGACCTCGGCGGCGACCTCTTCGGCGGCCTCGGCTGCGGTCTCCTCGATCGCTGCCTCCGCGACGGCGGCGGCATCGGCCGCCTCCTCCTCGGCGGCCTCCTCAGCGGCGGCGGCCTCGGGGTCCTCCTCGGCGGCGACGGCTGCGACCGCATCCTCGAGGGCGACCTCGGCGATGGCCTCGTCGACCACTTCCTCGACGGCCTCCTCGGCGGCTTCCTCCTCCGCGAACTCCTCCTCGGCGCGGGCGATTATCGGCCCGATCTCGCCGTCGGGGGCGTCGGCCTGAGCCAGCAGCGCGACCTCGTCCTCGCTCAGCGGCGTGAGCACGGTGACCTGGTTGGTCGAGAACCGCGCCAGGGCCTGGTGGGTCGGGAGCCCGCAGTAGCGCGAGTTCGGCAGGGCGGCGTTCGGGCAGCGGCGGCCGGCGGAGAGCACGGCGGAGCAGCGGCCGTCGAAGGCCTCTTCCTCGCCCTCGAAGCCCTCCTCGTCGTCACCCTGCTCGGCGAACTCGCTCTCGCCGACGATGTCGACGCGCCAGCCGGTCAGCTTCGCGGCGAGGCGTGCGTTCTGGCCCTCGCGGCCGATCGCCAGCGACAGCTGGTCGTCGGGGACGATCACGGTCGCCTGCCGCTCCTCGTCGTCGACGAGGACCTCGCGGACGCGAGCGGGCGAGAGCGCCTTCGCGACGAAGCGGGCGGGCTCCTCGTTGTAGGGAATGATGTCGATCTTCTCGCCGCGGAGCTCGGAGACGACCATCCGGACGCGCGAGCCTCGGGGGCCGACGCAGGCGCCGACCGGATCGACGCCGTCGGCGTGCGAAACGACCGCGATCTTCGAACGGAAGCCGGGCTCGCGGGCGACCCCGACGACCTCGACGAGCTCGTCGGCGATCTCCGGCACCTCGAGGGCGAACAGCTTCTTGATCAGCTCCGGATCCTTGCGGGACACGACGACGCTCGGGCCCTTGCCGTCGGCGTTGACCTCGGTGATCACGGCCTTGATCCGCATGCCGTGGTCGTAGCGCTCGCTGTAGATCTGCTCGGAGCGGGGCAGCAGGGCCTCGACGCGATCGCGGAGCTGGACCAGCGTGTAGCGGTTGTCGGACTGCTGGATGATCCCGGTGATCAGCTCGCCGACGCGGTCCTGGAACTCCTCGAACATCATCATCCGCTCGGCCTCGCGGATGCGCTGGAGGACCACCTGCTTGGCGGTCTGGGCGGCGATCCGGCCGAAGTTGTCGGGCGTGACGTCGTGGGACTCGATCTGGTCCTCGTAGGGCGCGAGCAGCTCGGGATCGAGCTCGGGGTCCTCCGGCTCCTTGAGCTGGCCGGTCTGGGGGTCGATCTCGGGCTCCTGCTCCTCGGCGACCTCGGCGAGCAGCTTCTCCTCGAGCTCGGCCGGGAGGATCAGCTCGAAGACGCGGAAATCGGCGGTTTCGCGATCGAGGTCGACGCGGGCGTACTTGGCGGCACCCGGCTGCTTCTTGTAGGCCGACAGGAGCGCGTCCTCGAGCGCCGCCATCAGCGTCTCGGAATCGAGCCCCTTCTCCTGCTCGAGGACCTTGATGGCATCGACGATCTCGCGGCTCACGACTGCACCTCCGACAGCTCTGGGACAAGGTTCGAGCGGTTGATGAGATCGAACGGGATCTCGATCGTTTCCCCCTCGGACTCGATGCCCACCGCCTCCGCATCCGCGGCGGTCAGGCGTCCGGTGAAGTTCCTGCGTCCGTCGATCGGCTCCGACGTACGGATCCGGGCCTCATGGCCGACGAAACGGGCGAAGTGCTCGGGCTTGACCAGGGGGCGGTCGAGTCCGGGCGAGGAGACCTCGAGGGCGTAGTCCTCCAGCAGATCGCGGACCTGCATCGTGACCCGCTCGCAGAGCTCGAGGCCGACGCCGTCGGGATGGTCGATGAACAGCCGCAGGGTCTCGCGCGCGGGCGCCTCGACGGCGATCAGCTCGATCTCGGGATCGAGCTCGGCGATCTTGTCTGCAATCTCGGTTTCGCTGGGCTGCATCGGTCTGTTTCCTTCGGTCTTTCGCCACCACCCGGTCCGATCGAGGCCGAAAAAAAGGCGGGCCGCAGGCCCACCTCTCGCAACGGATTCGTATGCGGACAAAAGGTGTTCGCCGAGTATAGCCACCGCGAATCGCCGATCAAGCGCGATTTCCGGTGCCTGCGAGCCTACGGCCGGCTCAGACCTCGACCATCAGGGTCACCGGGCCGTCGTTGACCAGCTCGACCTCCATCGCCGCCCCGAACTCGCCCCGCTCGGCGCCCAGGAGCTCGCAGACCAGCTCGTAGAGCGGCTCCGCGACCTCCGGCGGCGCGGCACCGGTGAAGCTCGGGCGGTTGCCCTTGCGGACGTCCCCATAGAGCGTGAACTGGCTCACGCAGAGGATCCCGCGGTCGCCGAGAGGCTCCGACATCCGGCCGTCGGCATCGTCGAAGACGCGCAGCGCGCCGACCTTGCGGGCGATCCTGCGCGCCTCCTCCTCCCCGTCCCCGGGCGCGACGCCGAGGAGGACGAGCAGGCCGGGGCCGATCGCACCCGTCGTCCGGTCATCGACGCGCACGGACGCCGACGAGACCCGCTGGACGAGCGCCCGCACTCCTCAGGAGGCGCGCAGGCGCTGGCGGTAGATCCGGTAGTCCTCGCGGTCGGGACGCAGGTTCGCGGCGATCGCGAAGTGGCGGCGGGCGTCCTCGGAGCGCCCGCTCAGGTCGAGCGCCCGGCCGAGGCAGAACTGCGCGAAATCGTTCGTCGGGTACTGCTCGACGACAGCCTCGAACTCCGTCGCGGCCTCGGCGAAGCGACGGGAGCGGAACAGCGCCCGGCCCAGGGCCTCGCGGACCGACGACTTCCCCGGCTCGCGCGATGCGACCTTGCCCAGCGGCACGGTGGCAGCGGCGAAATCGCCGTTCTCGAGCAGCTCCATCCCGCGGGCGTAGAGCGTGTAGGTGTCGTCGTTCTCCGGCATCGGATCGAGTGTACGGAGCGTGGCAAGGGGGCTTTGGGGGCTTTCGGCTTGCGCCGGGTCGCTATGCGTTAGGTGGGAGTGGGTTTGGCGGTGAGGGGAGGTGGCTGGAGGGGCGGAAGGCTCACCCCGAGGGTCAATGGCGAATTGCGTCCCTGGGAGGGACCGAATTCGCCATTGAGCGGCTGACTGAGCCACTCAATGGCGCGAAACCACGCCCTGGCGGGGGCAACTCGCCATTCGTCGCCTGACTCAGCCACCCAACCGCACGAAACTGACCACAGTGGTCAGCCACGTGCAGGTCGTCCCCCGACTCAGCCGACGAATGGCGTTTCAGTGACCACAGTGGTCACCTATTCGCCATTGAGCACCCGAGTGACTTCCACCCGGTCCCCTCAATGCCAAACCAACTCCCACCCAACGCAAGGCGCCCCGGCGCGAGCCGAACCCGACCGCCCGCCTAGTAGACGATCGCCAGCGCCAGGTAATACCCGGCGACGATCGTGAACAGCACGGCATCCAGCCGGTCGAGGAGGCCGCCGTGGGGGCCGAGCATGCGGCCGGTGTCCTTGACGTCGAGGTCGCGCTTGACGGCCGACTCGAAGAGGTCGCCGAGGGGCGCGAGGATTGCGATGCAGAAGCCGAAGAGGAGCGCCTGGGGCCCGGTCAGCCAGTCCTGGTAGAGGCCGGCGAGCCAGAAGCCGAGGACGCCGCCGACGATGCCGATGAGCAGGCCCTCGATCGTCTTGTTCGGCGAGACCTGGGGCGCCAGGGGGCGCTGGCCGAACATCCGGCCGCCGAGGTAGGCGAACGTGTCGGTGAAGAAGGTGGCGACGAGGACGTCGACGAGGAGGGCGCCGCCGTGGAGCGGCAGCTCGCGAAGCAGGACTGCGTGGGCGAACGGGAGCCCGATCCAGACGATCGCGAGCATCGTCACCGCCATCGACCAGGTGACGTTCCTGAGCGACGGCCGGGCGAGCGCGAAGACGAGCATGACCGGAACCGTGGCGACGAGCGCGAGGAGGATCTGGAACGAGGAGCCGACGTAGGCGGCCGCGACCATGCCGAGCGCCCCGATGAAGGCGGCCGCCTCGAACGGGCGCGAGCGCGCCGTCATCCGGAAGAACTCGACCTGCGAGCTCCAGGCGAGTCCGACCATCGCGACCGCGAAGACCGGGCCCCCGACGGCGACGATGAAGACCGCGAAGATGATCCACGGGATGGCCCAGAGGACGCGCGCCATCGTCTCCGACCTGCGACCCCCCCGACGGCGGCGCGGGGTGCGGCCCTGGGGCCGCGATTCCGGCTCCGGCTCCGGTTCGGGGCCGGGCTCGGCGACCGCGTTCTGCTCGCCCGTCTCCCCCGCCTCCGCGGGCTCCGGGTCGAGCGCGAACGGCGAGGTCTCCGCCGAACTCTCCCGCCGCGGCCGCGACGATCCTGGTCGAGGGGGAAAGTCCATTCCAGCGAGCCTACTCGCGGCGCAGGGAGCAACGGCTCAGCGCCGTCGCCCCCTGCAACGAACCGGGCTCGCTCAGGCGGTCTTGTCGTCCTCGGCGAGGATCGCGTAGATCCCGCGCCGCGTCTCGTCGAGGAGCTCGCGGATGCGGACCCGCTGACCCTCGTCGGCGGTCTGGAATGCCTGCGAGGCAGCCGCCGCGAGTTGCTTCAGCGACCTGCCGAGCTGGACCGACTCCGGCGGGGCACCCGAGCGAACCTGCTCCCAGGGAGCCGGCTCCGCCTCCTCGGCCCGCTCGTCGACCGCGGCCCTGCCCTCGTCGGTGAGGGTGAAGAGCCGCTTACCGGCGACGTCCTCGCCGCTGATCAGGCCCTGCTCCTCGAGCAACTGGAGCGTCGGGTAGATCGAGCCGGCGCTGGGCTTCCAGTAGCCCCCGCTCCGCTCCTCGATCTCCTTGATCATCTCGTAGCCGTGCATCGGCCGATCGGCGAGCAGGGCCAGGACCGCGGCCCGGACGTCGCCCCGGCGCGCGCGGGGCCCGCCCCGGCCGCGCCACGGGGGCATGCCGCCGCGGTGATGGTGATGGTGTCGCGGTCCGCGGTGATGCGGACCGGCGAAGTGCTTGCGTGAGTACATGTATTCGAACCTTTCGTTCATATCGCTTACGTACTAACGCGATATATCGTAATAGATCGGTTCGATATGTCAACCACGCACTCGGGGTGTGGCCCGGCCCTACTCCCTCGCCCCGAAGCGCCGCTGCCGCGACGCGTACTCACGCAGCGCCGCCTTGAGCTCCCCGCGGTCGAAGTCGGGCCAGAGGACGTCGCTGAAGAGAAACTCGGAATAGGCGCTCTGCCAGAGCAGGAAGTTCGAGAGGCGCTTCTCGCCGCTGGTCCGGATGACGAGCTCGGGATCGCTCATCTCCGGCGCGTACAGCAGCTTCGCGAATGCCTCCTCCCCGCCCCCCTCGTAGCGCTCGGCGGCGTCCAGGATCTCCGCCCGGCCGCCGTAGTTGAAGGCGACGAAGAGGGTCAGCCTGGTGTTGGCCGCCGTCTGTCCCTCGGCCCAGTCCATCTGCTCGAGCAGCGAGTCCGAGACGCCGCGGCGACTGCCGACGAAGCGCATCCGCACGCCCTCCTCATCGAGCTCAGGCGTCTCGGAGACGATCAGCTCCGCGAACATCTGCATCAGTCCCGCGACCTCGTCGCTCGGCCGCGACCAGTTCTCGGTCGAGAACGCGTAAACGGTGAGCTCGCGGATGCCGAGGGCGACGGCGTCCTTCACCGTCTGCTTCATCGTCTTGGCGCCGCGCCGATGTCCCTCGAGGACCGGCAGTCCCCGTTCGGTGGCCCAACGCCCATTGCCGTCCATGATGATCGCGACGCGGGTTGCGCCGGCGGCGCCGGAAGCCTCCGAAGCGCTCATCTAGACGGTCAGGATCTCCTCTTCCTTGCCCTTGACGAGCGCGTCGATCTCGCCGGTTGCCTTGTCGGTGAGCTTCTGGAGCTCGGCCTCGGCGCGGTGCTCCTCGTCCTCGCCGACGTCGCCCTCCTTCTTCATCTCCCGCATGTCGCTCATGATGTCGCGGCGCACGTTGCGGATCGCGACGCGGCCCTCCTCGGCGACTCCGTGGATGACCTTGACCATCTCGCGGCGGCGCTCCTCGGTCATCTCCGGGATCTGCAGGCGGATGACGTTGCCGTCGTTGTTCGGCGTCAGGCCGACGTCGGACTCGTTGATCGCCTTCTCGATCGCGGACAGCGCACTCTTGTCGTACGGGGTGACGGTCAACAGGCGGGCGTCCGCCGCGGCGACGTTGGAGAGCTGGTTGATCGGCGTCTCGGCGCCGTAGTAGTCGACGATGATCCGGTCGAGCAGGTGCGGCGACGCGCGACCGGTCCGCACCGTTGCGAGCTCGTTTCGGGTCGACTCCACGGACTTGTTCATCCGCTCGCCGGCGTCGGCCAGCAGTTCGTCGATCAGCTCGTTCAAGACCCTTGCTCCTCTCGCTCCGACGACACGACGGTGCCGACCCGCTCTCCGCGAACGATCCTATCTATGTTCGATTCGTCCGCCATGTTGAAGACGTGGATCGGGAGGTCGTTGTCCATGCACAGCGACAGCGCCGTCGAATCCATCACCTTGAGGCCGCGCTCGATCGCCTCGCGGTGGGTGATCGACGGCAGGAACTTCGCGTCAGGAACCTCGGCCGGATCGGCGTCGAAGACGCCCTCGACGCCGTGCTTGGCCATCAGGATCGCCTCGGCGTGGATCTCGAGCGCCCGCAGAGACGCCGCGGTGTCGGTGGTGAAGAACGGGTTGCCGGTGCCCGCGGCGAAGATCACGACCCGGCCCTTCTCGAGGTGGCGCATCGCCCGGCGCCGGATGTACGGCTCCGCCACCTCGCTGACCTCGATCGCCGACATCACCCGGGTGTCGGTGCCCTGCTTCTCGAGAGCGTCCTGCAGGGTCAGTGCGTTGAGAACCGTCGCCAGCATCCCCATATAGTCGGCGGTCGCTCGGTCCATGCCGGCCGCCGCGCCCTGGAGGCCCCGGTAGATGTTGCCGGCGCCGACGACCACCGCGATCTCGACGCCGGAGGTGCGGACATGGGTGACCTGGTCGGCGATCCGCTTGACCCGGTCGCTGTCGGTGCCGTAGTCGAGGTCGCCCATCAGGGCCTCACCCGACAGCTTCAGCATGATCCGGTCGAAGACCCGGTCGCTTCCTTCCCTGGAGCCCATCGTCGCCGGCGCCGGAGCGGCTACTCCGCCCCGACCTCGAAGCGCGCGAAACGCGCGATCCGGATGTTCTCGCCGGTCTTCGCGGCAGCTTCTTCGCGGAGCTGGTCGATCGTCTTGCCGTCGTGCTTGTCCGCGTTCACGTGGACCTGCTCGAGCAGTGCGATCTCCTTGCGCCACTTGGCGAGCTGACCCTCGACGATCCGCTCGCGGACGTTCTCGGGCTTGCCCTCCTCGGCGGCCTTCTGCTCGAAGACGGCGCGCTCGGAGGCCTCCTCCTCGGCGGGGACCTCGTCGGCCGACACGTAGCGCGGCGCCGCTGCCGCGATGTGCAGCGCGACGTCGGCGGCGAACGCCTTGAAATCGTCGTTACGGGCGACGAAGTCGGTCTCGCACTGGATCTCGACCAGCGCACCGATCTTGCCGGTCGCATGGACGTAGGAGGTGACGATCCCCTCGCTGGTGCTGCGGCCGGAGCGCTTGGCGGCCGAGGCCTGCCCCTTGACCCGGAGCAGCTCGATCGCCTTGTCCATGTCGCCGTCGGCCTCGGTCAGCGCCGACTTGCAGTCCATCATCGCGGCGCCGGTGCGCTCACGCAGCGCCTTGACGTCTGCGGCCTTGATGTCGGGGCTCACTTGTCACCGCCTTCGCTCGCGCCGCTCGCGGCGGCCTCGGACTCCTCGGCTGCGGGGGCGGCCTCCTCGGCCTCCGGTGCAGCTTCCTCAGCCGGAGCCTCTTCGGCGGCGGCCTCCTGCTTCTCCTCGGCTGGAGCCGCTTCGGCCGGCTGCTCGGCCTTGGGCGCGGCCTCTTCGGCCTTCGGCGCAGGCTTCTCGGCCTTCGGCTGTTCCGCCTTGGGCTCGGCGGCCTGCTCCGGCTTCGCCTCCTCGGCGGGGGCCTGCTGCTTGGCGGCGGCCTCGGCCTCTGCCTTTGCCGCGGCCTCGGCGGCCTTGCGTGCCTCTTCCTCCTCGCGCTTCTTCCGCTGCTCCTCCTCGCGCTTCTTCCGCTCTTCCTCCTCGCGCTTGCGGCGGGCCTCCTCGGCCTGCTGGAAGGCGGTGGCGGACGACAGGATCGCCTCGCCGAGCGTGCTGACGATCAGCTCGCAGGAGCGGATCGCATCGTCGTTGCCGGGAATCACGTACTCGACCGGCCGCGGGTTGCAGTTCGTGTCGACGAGGGCGACGATCGGGATTCCGAGCCGGGTCGCTTCGTTGACGGCGATCTCCTCGGCGTTGAGGTCGATCACGAAGATCGCGTCCGGCGGGCGCTGCATGTCGCGGACGCCGCCGAGGTTGAACTCGAGCTTCCGCAGCTCGGCCTCGCGAGCCATCCGCTCCTTGGTCGGCAGCAGCGCGAGCTGGCCGTTGGCCTCGAGGTCGGTGAGCTCGTGGAGGCGCTTGATCCGCTTCGAGATCGTCCCGAAGTTGGTCAGCAGCCCACCGAGCCAGCGCCGGCTGACGGACGGCATGCCCGTCTTCTCGGCCCATTCCTCGATCGTGTCGCGAGCCTGCTTCTTCGTGCCGACGAAGAGGATCTTGCCGCCGCGGCCGGCGACGTCGGAACAGAAGTCGCGAGCCTTCGTGAGCAGCTCCTCCGTCTGGAGCAGGTCGATGATGTGGATCCCGTCGCGCTCGCCGTGGATGTAACGGCGCATCGCCGGATCCCAGCGCCGGGTCTGGTGCCCGAAGTGGACGCCCGCTTCAAGCAGCTGCTTGATGCCGGTGTCGGCATTGGAGTCGGTCATTGAATTCCCTTTGTGGTCTTTAGATTCCGGCCGGTCGGGCTACGCGGGGACCCGGCTGGTGCCGGGCAGGGCCCGCGATCGCCCAGGCGACCGCTTGATTGGGCACGCGAGTCTAGATCAAGCGCCGTCGCCGGCGCTCAACGCTTGCGAGCGGCATCGAGCGCAGCCGCGAGATCGGCGGGCAGCTCGCTGCGGAACTCCATCGGGCCGCCGCCGAACGGGTGCTCGAAGGCGAGCAGGGCCGAATGCAGGAACTGGCGATCGAGCCCGTAGCGTCGCCCCGACCCGTATTGCGGGTCGCCGACCACGGGATTGCCGATCGCCTGCAGATGAGCGCGGATCTGGTGGGTCCGGCCCGTCTCCAGCCGGACTTCGAGCAGAGCCTCGCGCGGGAGTCGCTCGACCACCTCGAAGTGGGTGACTGCCTCGCGCGGGCGCCTGCCGCCGACGACGACGCGCTCCGGGGCCCGGTGGTCGCGGCCGAGCGGCGCGTCGATCGTCCCGGTCCGCGACGAAGGGCAGCCCTCGACCAGCGCCAGGTACTGCCGCTTCACCGAGCGCTCGGCGATCATCGCGCTCAGCGCCCGGTGCGCATCGGCGGTCCGGGCGACGACGAGCAGGCCCGAGGTGTCGCGATCGAGACGGTGGACGATTCCCGGACGGGCCGGATCGTCGCCGCCTCCGAGCAACTCGCCGAGCTCCTCGACCAGCGACTGCTCGGGGTTGCCGGGCGCCCGGTGGACGAGCAGTCCCGCGGGCTTGTCGATGACGGCGAGATGCTCGTCACTCCAGGCGACGAGCGCCCGCTCGCCGCCGGCTGCCGTGTCTCCGCTCACCCGGGCTCCGTGCCGGTTCCCGGGGAGTTCGCGTCCGCGGCCTCGGCTGCTTCCGGCTCGGGCTCGGCACCGAACGCGTACATCCAGACGAGGATCACGACCCCGAGGGTGATCTCGACGTCGGCGAGGTTGAATGCCGGCCAGGGACCGATGTCGACGAAGTCGGTGACCGCGCCCTCGTGGATCCGGTCGATCAGGTTCCCGATCGCGCCACCGGCCAGCAGGCCGATCGGGAGCCAGAGTCCGCGGCGCCCCGACGCCGCCAGGAAGACGCCGAGCAGGCAGGCGAAGGCGACCGCCGCGAGTACCAGTACGAGCGAGCCGGCATCGTCGAGCAGCCCGAAGGCGATCCCACGATTGGCCACCCGGACGAGGTCGACGCCGGGCAGGAAGTCGATTCGCTCGCCCGGTTGGATGTCGCCGCGGACGATCGCCTTCGTCAGCTGATCGAGCGCGAGGGCCACGACCGCGACGAGCGCGGCACGGCCGTATCCCGGGCCGCGATTCACCCGTTGATCAGCCCGACGACTACCGAGCGCAGCACGAACAGCAGCAGCAGGCAGATCATCGGGCTCAGGTCGATCGACATCCCGCCCGCACCGAGGGGCGGGACGACGCGGCGAAGCCCGTTCAACACCGGCGACGTCGTCTCCTCGACGAAACCGGTCACCGCCCGGAGCGGGCGGTTGTAGGGAATCGAGCCGCGGATGTTCTGGTACCAGGAGATCGCGACCGCGGCGATCACGAGGATGATCAGAACGAGGAAGATCGAGTCGACGTACTGGGCGACGTCGTTGCGGTCGATCTCGATCGCGGCCGCGATCATCGTGCTCCCGCCATCCGCTCCAGCGATGCGTCGACCGCGGCCTTGAAGGCGTCGTGGACGTCGCGGCTCGCGAGCTCGTCGAGCCCGGCCTCGGTGCTTCCGCCGGGTGAAGCGATCGCCTTCTGCATCGGTCCCGCCGCGTGGGTCAGCAGGTGTCTGCCCGTTCCCGCGGCCGCTTCGCTGACGAGCCGCGCGCTCAACTCCTCGTCGAGCCCGGCCTCGACACCGGCCTCGATCAGCGCCTCGACGGCCAGCGCGATGTAGGCGGGGGCGCAGCCCATCACGGCGGTTGCCGGGTCGAGCTCGTCCTCGCGGATCTCGAAGACGCTGCCGAGCGATCCGAGCAGCGCCAACGCCTCGCCGAGGACCCCACTCCGGGCCTCCGGCGAGAGCGGCGTGTGGCAGATCACCCCATGGCCGATCTCGACGGCGAGGTTCGGCATCGTCCGCAGGACCGGCGTCGGCGCCAGCGCCGGCTCGAGACGCGAGAGCGGCGTCGCTCCGAGGACCGAGATGACTCCCCCGGCCCGTCCGGCAATCCGCGGGGCGACGGCATCGAGCGCCGCGGGCTTGACGGCGAGCACGACGATGTCGGCGCGATCGGCCATGTCCTCGACCGAGTCGAGCCGCTCGCCCCCGACCTCGTCGGCGAGCGCCTGCGCCCGCCCCGACCCGGAGTCGGTGAAGAACATCGCCGCCGGTCGCAGCGAAGCGCGCGCCCACCCCCGGGCCACCGCGGCGGCCATGTTTCCCGATCCCGCGAAACCGACGTTCATCGGTCCCAAGACTAGATCAGGACTGGTTGAAGAAACCCTTCTCGACGAGGCGCGCCTTCTCTTCGGCGGATACCTCGACGTTGGCCGGCGTCAGCATGAACGTCTTGTCGGCGATCTTCTGCATGCCGCCGTCGAGCGCGTAGGTGAGGCCGGAGCTGAAGTCGATCAGCCGCTTCGACAGGTCGGAGCTGGTCGACTGGAGGTTGAGGATGACCGGCACGCTCTGCTTGAACCGGTCGGCGACCTCCTGCGCGTCGTTGAAGTTGCGCGGCGTCACGAAATGGACCTGGACGTCGGCCCCGCTCTCGGCGACCGGCCGCAGGTTGCGGCGGCGGCGCGGCGCGGCATCGTCGGCGAAGATGTCGTCGATCTCGTCCGCTGCGGGCTCGTCGCGGCGCAGGCGGCGCACGTTCGAGGGCGGCGGCGGAGGCTCGCGACGGCGGCGCGGAGCCGGAACGGCCTCTTCGGAGACCGTGTCAGGCTCGTAGGGGTCGTACTCGTCCTCGTAGCGGTAGTCGTGGTCCTCGGCGAGGCCGAAGTAGACGAGGGCTCTGTTCCATGTATCGCGTACGGCCATTGTCGCGCTCTCTTCGCCCAGCCGGGGCGAAGTCCTGCGCGGAGTATGACGCGACCGCGCGCCCGGGAAAAGCCCTCCAATTCCGTGCCATGCCGCTTGCAGGCGCCACGGGGATCAGGTGAAGAGCGTGCTTCCGATCCGGATCGTCGTCGCGCCCTCCTCGACGGCGACGCGCCAGTCCTGGCTCGTCCCCATCGACAGCCGCTCGAGCCCGTGCGCGCCGGCGAGCTCGGCGAGCGCGGCGAAGTGCGGGCGCGACTCCTCGGGATCGTCGGTGAAGGGAGGCATCGTCGAGAGGCCGACCACCCGGACCGGGCACTCGGCGATGACGGCGCCGAGCGCATCGGGGTCCACCCCGCCCTTGCCCTCCTCGCGGGCCACGTTGACCTGGATCAGGACCTCGGTGCTCTCGTCGCCGTGCTTGCCGAGCTCCTTGAGCACGCTCGCGGAGTGGACCGAGTGGATCAGCCGGACGAGCGGCAGCACGTCCTTGACCTTGCGGCTCTGGAGGTTGCCGATGAAGTCCCAGGTGAACGCGTCGCCCCAGCGGTCCCGCTTCTCCTCGAGGTCGCCGAGCCTGTTCTCGCCCACGAGCTCGACGCCGGCATCGGCGAGCGCGCCCATCTCCTCACAGGGGACGTACTTGCAGGCGACGAGGATCTCGGTTCCCGCCGGCACCGCGGAGCGGACCTCGCCGAGATTGGCTGCGACGCGCGCCGGATCGATGTCGCGGAACGGCTCGACCATCAGGCCGTCCCCCGGACGATTCCGGCCTGCCGGCCGGTGTCGCCGCCGTCCC